>JBDTUT010000015.1:0-65453 GCA_040007515.1 Acidobacteriota bacterium
AACACCGGCAATTACATCTTCGCGAACTTTATGACCCCGCGGCACTAGAGACCGCGATCTTACCAAACGAAAATTGCACGGGCCGACACGACCCGTGCAATTTTCTTGCGCCGTAATATCTAATGGTTGATCGACTAATTCGGATTCATTTAGAAATAGCCTGGCCAGCGTGTGAAGCGTCTACCACTGAGCTAAGACCGCTGAGAAGTTTTAGATAGACGGGTCGTCGGCTTTGGCTGGGCGGTTTTCATCGGTGCTTTTTATCGAGCCGATCGCGGAATCGGTGTAGAAATGCCGCGTGCCGGTCGCGGTTGCCCCCTCAGATACCTGCGGATCCGCGGTGATCGAGTAAAAACCGGGCCTTGCGCTCGACGGTTCTTCGAGCGTTAGTGTGAAGATATAACCGTTGACCACAGGCCGTTCGCCGGCGAATTTTTCGTCGATTCCGGCGGCTTTGATGAGATCGTCGAAATTGCCGAATTTGCCCCGGTTCCGTGCAGCATACTGAACCTGGTATGTGCGGATGCGGTCTAGCGTCTGTGCGGCGGCGTTCTCATTTCCCGAACGAATCATCGCTCCCCAAGCGATGGCGCCGACGCCGATCAGCAGGCCGATGATCGCGATGACGATCATCAATTCGATGAGGTTAAAGCCGCGTTGGTCCCGCAGACGGTTTCTTGAGATTTTCATATACTGGTGGATTCCTCCGGGTTTACTCACGAAAACGGCGTGTATTAGTTTCAAAAGTTTAGTGTCTTTTGCCGCGAATTTCAACCGGCGGAGTGTGCGCGGATGTGTGCAAAGTTTTCGATGGAGTATACATCTACTATCCTGTAGAATGGCGACAGGCTGACAGCCTGTCCTACTTTTTATCGATGATGAGAGACTGGATCGTGAATAACACCGAGCGGGACGCCGAAGCGGCGACGCTCGAACTCGATACCGCCGCAAAGATCCGCGAGCTGCAGGCGTCGATCGAGACGGTGATTCGCGGCAAATCCGAGACGGTAAAGTACGCGCTCGTCGCGCTTTTCGCAAAAGGGCATCTGCTGATCGAGGACGTGCCCGGGATCGGGAAGACGACGCTTTCGAATGCGCTCGCCAAGGCGCTCGATCTTTCGATACAGCGTATTCAGTTCACGTCCGACCTTTTGCCGAGCGATGTGATCGGCCTGTCGATATTCAACCAGCAAAGCGGCGATTTCGAGTGGAAGCCGGGCCCGATATTTTCGAACGTCGTTTTGGCCGATGAGATAAACCGTACGACGCCGAAGACGCAGTCCGCGCTGCTCGAGGCGATGGCCGAGGAGCAGGTCACGGTCGAAGGAATTTCACGGCGTCTGCCGCTGCCGTTCGTCGTCATAGCGACGCAAAATCCGTCCGAGCACCACGGCACTTATCCGCTGCCCGAGTCACAGCTTGATCGTTTTATGCTGCGGCTGCACATGGGTTACCCGAGCTTTGAGGACGAGAAACGCATACTGATGGACCGCGCGGGCGTCGACCCGCTCGAGTTAGTCCGGCCGGTTCTTACGCGTGACGATATCATCGAGATACAAGAACTTGTCGCACGGGTGCGGGTTGACGATTCGCTTCTGGATTACCTGCTGCGTATCGTCGATGCGACTCGTCGGTCGGACGCGGTGGAATTGGGCGTCAGTCCGCGCGGCAGTCTCGCGTTGTTCCGCTCCGCACAGGCTCTGGCGTTAATCGAGGGCCGCGATTACTGCATCGCCGACGATATCAAGCGTCTTGTCGTTCCGTGTTTCGGGCACAGGATCATCGTCAATTCGCGCTCGGCGGGCCTCAAAAACCGAACGCACGAGGCCGAACAGGCGCTTCAGGAAATACTCAAAAGCCTCGCCGTTCCGATCTAGACAATGGATCTCGATCTCGTCCGTCAGCTAGTCAGTTTTCGCGACATCCGAAACGCCGCCGTCGGTTTGTTCGTCGTATTCGGCGGCATCGCTCTCGCACTTCTCACTCTCTACGCTCATCACATTTCGAGTCCGACGCTTGCCGGGATTGCGGCCGGGACGTCGCTGGTATTCGTTCTGCTGCTGCTGATTTTCGTCGTCCCGCCGCTGGCACGCAACGCGAGCCGGGAAGCGTCACAGCTTAACCTTCCATTCGAATTTACCGGCAGCGGCGCGGTCTTCCTCGGCCTGATGGCGATCGTCGCGTTCTCGGCATGGAACTCCGGCAACAACCTGCTTTTCCTCGTATTGTCGTTTTTGACTTCAGCGTTGATCGTCGGCTTTTTTGCCGGCGGCAGCAGTTTGAAAAAGCTGGATGTACGGATGCGGTTTCCCGAGACGATCTTTGCCGGCGGGGAAACGAAGATCCTCGTCAGTTTGCATAACCGGAAGCGGATCCTGTCGAGTTATTCGATCGTCGCCGAGGTTCGCGGACGCGAGCGCGAAAAATCGATCGCCGCGGGGGATCTCGAAAGGCTTTTGCCGCGGCGTATCGCAAACCGCATTGCCCGGCCGCCGATCGTGCGGCGAACGCTCAACTACTTCACACACATCCCGCACGGCGACACCGTCGAAAAGACCGCGACGCATATTTTCCCCAACCGCGGGCGGTTTCTGATCAAGGATTTCGAGTTATCAACGCGGTTCCCGTTCGGCTTTTTCCGGCACCGACGGCGCTTGCCCGCCCGAGAGACAGAGCTGATCGTCTTTCCGCGGATCGACGCGACCGAGCATTCGATCGACGATCTGCCGCTCGAGGTCGGGAAACTCGAGGCAAACCGGCGAGGTTCGGGCCAGGACCTGATGTCTCTGCGGGAATATCAATCGAACGACGATCTCCGCCGCGTTGACTGGAAAGCAACGGCCCGCACGCAAACGCTGACGGTAAAGGAGTTTTCCGCCGAGGACGATACGCGTATCGTGATAATTTTTGATCTGCGCGTGCCGACGGCTGAGCGGCCGAAGATGACGATACGCGAGCAGATCGAGGCTGAGCAAAAGCCGGGCGGAATCGTCGCGTCGGAAAGGTTCGAAACGGGAGTTCGCCGCGCGGCATCGCTGATCGCACATTTTTCCGATATGCAGAGCGAGATCTGTCTGGTGATCGGCGGCGACATCGGCGAATTCGGCATCGGCCGACGTCATCTGCACAGCTCGCTCAAGCGCCTCGCGGTGTCGGAACCGGTTTTCACCGACTTTGCGGGTTCCGGCGGCGAGTTCGATGCAATATTAGAATCGCCCGAATTGCTGGAAAATACGCACGGATTTGTAATAAGCGCGGCTCCTCTCAGCGGAATTCCCGAGGAGATCGTGCAAAAGTGCCATTTGGTCGGGTATTGAGCTTGGATAGCATTAATTTTTGAACTCGGATCATGCGGATCAGGCGGAAAATACCGGATAGATCTGATTCAGATCCGCGAAGATCCGCTTTATCCGCCATATCCGCGTTCAAACGCCTCGTCATCGACCGAACTCCGAATTTTTACCGCCACATTTGTCACAAAATCGACGCCGGTGGTGTATTTTATTTGGAAAGCATTAATGAATGCTGAAAATGAGCGAATTGACGGAAATATTAATGGACTCGATGTCCGAGCAAACAGCCGCCGCGAAAGTGAAAGAGACGATCGAGTTTGACGAAGCGTTCTCGCTTCACCATCGGACCGTGTTTCGCGCGGCAAGGTCAGTCGTGCAGGATTGCGGCCTGGCCGAAGATGTGACGCAGGAGACGTTCATCAGGCTGTACAAAAATATTGACACGATCCCGGACGTCGAGATGCTTCGCCCGTGGCTGATAAGGGTTGCGTTAAACCTTGCCAAGAACACGGTTCGGGGAAATATAAGGGCGAACACGCGGGACGATAATTACGTCAAAGAGACAGTTGAGAACAGCGTTTTTTCGGTCGAGACCGAATTTGAGCAGCAGAGCGAGGTGAACGAGATCAATCGTGCGTTGGGCAAGATCAAGGAACCGCTCAAAAGCTGCCTGATATTGAAACAGCAGGGATTATCATACCGCGAGATCGCGGAGAGCCTTTCGCTCAATGAAACGAGCATCGGCACATATGTAGCGAGAGCACGGGCGGAATTTATGCGGTTCTACGGCAAGGTGGGGAGAGATACTTTATGAACGGGAAATGTTTTGACATTGGAACGATTCAGGCCTTTCTGGACGGCGAGACCGCGCCGGAACTGACGGCTAAAATTACGGAACACATCGCGATGTGCGATGCGTGCGCCGTGCAGCTCGCCGACGCCGACGAAGAAAATTCCATCGTTTTTTCCGCCCTCGACCGTGAATTCAACTCGCTCGTACCGACCCAGCGGCTGTGGACCCGCATCAACGACACAATTTCTGTAGAAAAGAGCCGCCTTTCGCCGTGGCAGCGTTTTATGGCGGCGTTCCCGCTGCTTCAGCTTTCGAGTCCGACATTTGCTGCGGTCGCGGGCGTAGTGATGTTGGTGACGGCGTTCGGAGTACTCAACGGTCTTAGAAATCGTGCCGGCGATGACGCGATCGCCGTTGTTCAACCGCCGGCGTCGGTCGAGACCGCACCGGTATTGAACGGTTCGATTTCGGAGCCGGCGAGTTCGGGTGCCGAAACGGCCGCAGCGACAGTTGATCCGTCGTCCGTCCGGCCTTTGGCGACACGGGCTTCTGTTAAAGAATCGCGTATTCCAGCCGAGAAGATCCGCGATGTCGTGAATGCCACTTACGCCGCACCGAAACACGATGCGGTTCGCGAATCGAATGCCGTGCAGGCCGCTTATCTTCCCGGCGAAGTCAGTTATATGAAGACCATCTCCGATCTCAAACAATCGGTCGACGGGCAAAAGGACCGCGTGCTGACGCCGTCGAGCCGCGTCGCGTACGAACGTGATATGGCGGTCGTCAATGATTCGATCAAACGAATGCAGGTGGTGGTTCGCAAAAATCCTCGCAATCAGGCTGCAAAACAGGTTCTCTATTCGGCGTATCAGGACAAGATCGATCTGCTGAATTCGGTCACACAGAGAGAGGAGCTGATGGCGAGTCTCAGGTAGCCGTTAACTGGAACGTTAATGAACAGTACGAACGCAAAATTAGTACACCTCACGCTATTGCTGTGTCTCGCGGCGGCGACGCTCGCTTCGACGGCGGCCGCACAGGTCGTTGTGAAGCCAAAGCCGCCGAAGGCCGAAAAAGCGGCGGTGCCGGTTGTGCCGCGAACGCCCGAGGCCCGCGAGATGCCGCCCGTCGTTCTGAATGATGGTTCAACGACCGAAAAATCAATTGCCGTCGACCCGAACGCCAACATCAAGATCTGTGTTCTCGAAGGAAATCTGAAAATAAACGGTTGGGAACGCCCGGAGATGCGCGTGTTCGTTAAGAACGGCAGCCGCGTCGCGTTTCGCGTTTTGGAAAAAGACCCGTCGTCGAATAAACCGGTCTGGGTTCTGGTCTCAAATTCAACCAGCGAACGCCCCGGGCCGCCGCAGTCGTCGGAATGCCTGTCCGGCGAGCGTATCGAGATCGACGTGCCGATGAAGTCTACGTTGAGCGTAGCCGGCCGAGCGACCGAGACGATGATCGATTCGGTCCAAAAGGTTTCGGTCAAAAACGCCGAAGGGAACATTTCGCTGCGTAATATTCCGGGCGGTATCACCGCTTCGACTTTGCAAGGCGACGTTACGGTGGAGAACTCCGGCGGGTCGATCCAGATCGAAAGCTCGACGGGAAATCTGGTTGCTTACGAGGTGACGCCCGGGCAGATCGGCGATCTGTTCAAGGCAAAAACGTCGAGCGGTGCGATCTCTTTGCAGAAGGTCGACCACCGACAGATCGAAGCGAATTCGATATCGGGTTCGGTCATTTTCAACGGCAAGATCTTGCCGGGCGGGCTTTACAACTTTCGCACGTCGAACGGTTCGATACGGCTGCTGATCCCGGACAACTCGTCGTGTACGATCAAGGCTTCGTACGGCTTCGGCAATTTCAATTCGGAAATTCCGCTGAAGTTCCTGTACAGGAACGTAACGTCCGAATCGAAAAATCTCGCCGCTACGCTTGGCTCCGGCGACGCGACCATCATTCTCACGACCAGCAGCGGCAGCATCGGCGTTCGAAAGCAATAGCCTCAATTTAGAACTCGCCCAGCGTTTTACCGGTCCGCTGTTCGAACTGCTCGGCCATTGACGCCGCACCGGCGGCGGCCTCGTCACGCACCATCCGCTCGACACGCCACATCGGCAAAAAATAATCACTCATCGGCAAATATTGCTCGCCCGCGGCGATCGACTGGCACCAGTCGTCGAAGTAACCGAGGTCGATCCCGCGCATAGAGATGCCGGATGCGTTTATCTCGTCGAGAGTGCCGAGCAGCTTTTCGCGAGGTGTGTGCAGAATTACGATGACGGTTTCGCCTGTTTCGATTTTCATAGCAAAGTTTCGACCAATTTTTGCATATAATTAGCGGTTTTCAAACGGCAAAACCGCGCGTGCGGTCAACTTCTGCTTTCGGCGAAACTATTCTAAAATCAGAGTTGATCCCAGAGCTCTCATTTTATGCACATCACGAAGATCGAGCTTGAGAATATAAAATCTCACGCCGAATCGACATATGAATTTAAGCCCGGCACGATCGCCATCACCGGCGAGAACGGTGCGGGCAAGACCACGCTGATCGAGGCGGTCGCGTGGACGCTGTTCGACCTGCTCGATTATAAAAAGGACGACTTTGTCCGCCGTGGGGCGAAGAAAGGCTCGGCGCGCGTGACGTTCGAAAGCGGCCTGGACGAACGCGAATACGTTGTCTACCGCGACACGGGAACCGGTTATTACGTTTACGATCCGCGATTAAAAATGCGGATCGCCGAAAAAAAGGAAGAGGTCTGCCGGTTTCTCTGGCAGCACCTCGGCGTCGAGGCGGGAACGGACCTCGATTCGCTTTTCCGCCGAGCGATCGGCGTCCCGCAGGGAACATTCACCGCGATCTTTCTCGAGACCGCGGCCGAGCGTAAAAAGGCGTTCGACAAACTTCTCAAAGTCGAAGAGTACCGCCGCGGTGCGGACGAGCTGCTGAAAACGTCGCGATATATCGAGCAGACGGTCGCCGCCGTTCGCGAACGTATCGCGCGTGCGGAAGGCGAACTCGCCATGATCGATGCGTACGAGACCGAGCATAAAGCGGCGGCTCAGCACGTGGAGAAACTCGCCGGGGAACTCGCGGACCTCGATAAGGCTTTGGCGGAAAAACAGGAACTTGTCGCGAAGTTTGAGGCGAGCGAGGCGGAAGTGCGGCGGCTCAAGTCGGAGCTCGACCGCGTTGCATCCGAGTTGATGCGTGCCGATCTCGTCGTCAGCCAAAGCGAAACAAATCTGAAACTCGCCCGCGAAGCCGCCGAGGTGATCGAACGCGTCCAGGCGGACTTTGATAAACACACTGCCGTGCTCGGACGTCTATCGGAACTCGAACGCGAGCGCAGAGCGCGTGAAAAGCTCGGGCTCCAATCGGCGAACGTCGACGCCGCGATCGCGAATGTTCTCAACGACAAAAGACGCGCATCCGACGATATGGAACGGGCGCTCTCGGCCCACGGCCGCATTGCCTCGCTGGCGGACGCGTGTTTGGAAGAAGTGCGGCTCGCCAAAGAGATCGACGGCCTGAAAAATTATCTCGCAAAGGGCCGTGCGGTCGAACAGCAGATAAAGAGCCTCGACGTAAAGATCGAACGTCTTCGGGAAAGCTACCGCGTAAACCAATCGCAGATCACGGCGGCGGCCGAACGCTCCGCAGCCGCGAACGGACTCGAATCGCTGCAGCAGCGTGACTCCGAGATCGTGCGTCAGATCGCGCATCTGCAGGCGGGCCTCGAGCGCGATGAGCGGTTTCAGGCCGAGATAAATAACGGTCTGTGTCCGATATTGTCGCAAAAGTGCTTGAACCTGAAAGAGGGCGAAACGCTCGAAACATTCGTCACCAGCCAGTTCACCGAGCTGAAGCAGCAGATCACGGTGCTTGAAACCGAGCACGTGAGTGTGCGCGAGACACTGAAAACCTCTCGCGAAGCGGAAAAGGCGGCCGCGACACTCGACACGTTAAAACAACGCGAGACCGAGATCGCCGCCGAAGGGAAAAGCCTGCGCGATGAAAAAGATGCACTCAACGTAACACTTGCCGATTTCTCCGACGTCGAGGCGACGCTTGCGACATCCGAGACGTTGCTGAAGACGCTGAAGAACCCGAATGCGACAGTCGCCCTTCTCGAAAAAGAGGCCGCGAACGAGAGCGATCTGCGTGACAGGATCTCGAATATCGAAAGCAACATCGAACGCCTGCAGAGCGATCGGCGGATAATCGTCGAGCAGCTCGAAAGCTATAGAGATTTGGACGGGGAACTCGCCAAGGCCAACGAGCTACGCGACGCGACCTCAGCCGCACACCGCGAGTACATCGCAAACGAATCAGCGGCGAAAACGCTCGACGAACGCACGGCGGCTTTCGAGTCGGCACGGCAGAACCTGGCGGTTCTGAGTGATTCGGCCGCAGCCGCGAAGAAGTCACACGACGCCGGCGAGGCCGGCTACGACCGTGACCGGCACTCGTCGGAACGTGGACATCTTCTCAATCTGCAGACTCAGCGTGCCGAGACGCGGGCGATTCACGAATCGACCAAACAGCGGGCCGAAGCGCTTGCCGCCGAGGTGAAACGCCTGGCGGCGATCCGCGATTCGCTGATCGGCGAATTTAAGAAAAAAGAGCGACTCGAAAAAGTCGCCGAGGTGACGACGTTCATCCGCGACACGCTCAAGGACGCCGCTCCGCTGGTCGCACGCAACTATGTGCACCACGTCTCGCTTGAGGCGAACCAGATGTTTCGCGAAATCAGCGGCAACGCCGAGCGGACGCTGAAATGGTCGGACGATTACGGCATCTTTCTGGAGGAAAACGGCCACGACCGGCCCTTCCTGAATTTGTCGGGCGGCGAACAGATGGCCGCATCGTTGTCGGTTAGACTTGCACTATTAAAACAATTGACCGACATTCGCATCGCGTTCTTCGACGAGCCGACGACCAACATGGACGCCGAACGCCGCGAAAACCTCGCGATGGAGATCGGCAAAATAAAACATTTCGACCAGCTTTTTGTGATTTCGCACGACGATACTTTCGAAGGATATCTCGATCACGAAATCCATATCGGAGAATCCAAATGAAAGATGTGACTATCGTCTGCGACGGCTCGAGCCTTGGCAACGGTCGCGGTGTGACGCGGGCTGCGGCTGTCGCGGTGCTCGGATTCAAAGGTTATTGGAAAGCGGTTGGCGAGTATATTGGAAATGCGACGAACCAGCAGGCCGAGATCCACGCGGCTTACCTCGGGCTCAATAATCTGAAAGAGCCGTGTCGTGTGAAAGTGTACAGCGATTCGCGCTATGTAGTTGAGACGATGACCGGCAATTTTCGTAAAAAGACCAACCATGAGTGGTGGGCAAAGCTCGACAAGGCGGCAGCGAAGCACCAGATCGAGTGGCAGTGGATAAAGGGCCACGCGGGCCACGAAGTGCAGGAAGTCGCCGACAAGATGGCTAGAACCATCGCCGAAGCCGGCACCGTCGATTTGCGTCAGCTCGAAGACGCGGCCGCCGAGATCGGCATCGCGGAACTCGAGTGAGTTCACAAATCGAATTTTTCTATATTTCGTGCCTGCTTCGTGTTTGTTCGTGTATTTCGTGGTTAAAGTCTTAAAGCCGTAACGACGAAATACACGAAACGGCACGAAATGCTCGAATAAGGAGCGGGACGACCAATTGCACAGGGCGATACGGGGCAGCCGGAATCGATAGAAACGCGGAAGGATTTGCGTAAGCATGAAAACGACAAACCGACAACCAAAAATATTCGCCGCCGCCTGCGGGTCGGCGTTATTTTTGGCTGCGATCTTTTTCATTTACTGCGACACCGTTTCCGCACAGAGTCGCGGGCCGGGCTGGGTTTGGCAGAATCCGAGGCCGCAGGGGAACGAGCTTTTATCGATACATTTTACAAAGGACAAACGCTACGGTTTCGCCGTCGGGGCCGACAATACGATACTTCGCACGCAGGACGGCGGTTTCACCTGGCAGCAGCAGTCGTCGCCGATCGATCTCACGCTGTCGTCCGTTTTCGTCAAAGATAAACGCAACGCAGTGATCGTTGGCACGCGCGGTTCGATCTTTGTCACCGACGACGCCGGCGACAAGTGGAAACAGGTCGTATCGCCGTCGCGCGACCACCTTTACGGCGTGACGTTCACCGGCGAAGACGCAAACATCGGATGGGCCGCCGGCACGTACGGACGGATCTTGAAAACAGGCGACGGCGGCCGCTCGTGGTCGGTACAGGAATCGGGATCCGACGACCATCTATTGAAAATTTCGGCCTTTGACGGCGAACACGCAGCGGCGGTCGGTTTGAAGGGCACGGTACTGATCACAGTTGACGGCGGAATTTCGTGGACAAAGGGCGAGCCGTGCGGAACGGCGAAAATGTCCGGTACCGCATTTCTTTCCGCGGAGAGCGTCATCGTCGCGGGTTACGGCGGATGTGTCGCCCGTACCGACGACGCCGGGAAAACATGGAACCGAGCCGACCTCTACACGCGGGCGGATTTTCTTTCGGTCTCGTTTTCCGATGCGAAGTCGGGCTCGATGACCGACGCGAACGGGATGGTATGGCTGACGGCGGACGGCGGGTTTACGTGGCTGCCCTTCAACCTGCGGACAAACCCGAAGCTCGTATCGCTTTATTTTGCCGACACTTATACAGGTTGGGCGGTCGGTGAGAACGGTTTGATCGTCCGAACGGACGACGGCGGCTATAGCTGGCAGCGGCTTTCGGAAGGTGCACGCGACGACGTCAACGATCTCGCGTTTTTCAACGACGAGCTGGGCGTCGCGGTCGGTTCGTCTGGCCGAATCTGGATCACGAACGACGCGGGCCGATTTTGGATCCCGGTTTTTACGAACACGGACAAGAACCTGAACGCCGTGAATTTTGTCGACGGCCAAAAAGGCTGGGCTGTGGGCGACGGCGGTTCGGTCGTGCGAACGATCAACGGCGGAGCGAGTTGGGGCAACGGCATTTCCGGCTCGAACGAAGATCTGCTCGGCGTCTTTTTTGTCTCGGAGAAAACCGGTTTTGCAGTTGGCTCAAACGGAACTATCCTTCAGACTGCGACCGCCGGTGCGTACTGGAAACCGCTCGATTCCGGAACGCGGTTCTGGCTCGAGGACATCAAATTCGTAAATCCAAAACAAGGCGTCATCGTCGGCGACAAGGGAACGATCCTTCTCACAATGGACGGCGGCGTAACGTGGTCGCCGATCAAAGCGAACGCGAAGGAGAATCTTTATGCGGTTAGTTTTTACGATGAAAAGAACGGCTTCGCGGTTGGTTCAAACGGCCTCGTCCTGCGGACGGAAGACGGCGGGTTAAGCTGGAAGGACGAAGAATCCGCGACGCAGGCGAACCTCTTTGCGGTGTCCGCGATCGGGACAAATGAAGCTGTCGCGGTGGGCGAGCTGGGAACTGTTCTGGTTTCGGGCCGAGGCGGATCGCGTTGGGAGTTACAGCCGAATATTACCGGAAAGGTTCTGCAGGCGGTCGTCGACCGCGGCGGCAACGAGGTTTGGGTGGCGGGCCGCGGCGGCACTATCTTGAAACGCACATTCCCGTTCGAGCCGAACCCGGCGGCAAGCCCGAAAACGCCACCGACGCTGCGGACTGCCGCATCAAGCAAGAAAATACGAGCGCGAACGCCGCTAGTCACGATCACGGATGACGGCGATATTCCAAAAGCGTCGCCGCCGAAGAAAGATAATTGAGCAGCTATGATCTCCGAGGCCGGAATAAATTGCCTCCGGCTTCAGCCGAAAAGAATTGGGCTAAAGCCCGGATCATTTTTGCATCGACACCTCCAGCTAAAGCTGGAGGCAATTCATTAAAAAGAATCTATTAAGTCTTGCGGTCGCCGGCTTTAACGGTTACCGAGATCCACTCGCCGGATCGGGCAACTTCCGCATTGCCGTGCCCGAACGACGCTAGCGCGGCGAGGATTTCGGCTTGTTGTGTCACGAGAATTCCCGACAAGATCAGTATTCGCTTCGACTTTGAAAGGATCAATTCCAGATTCGGCAAGATCACATCGAGCGTGAGATTCGCACAGACAAAATCAAACTCGGGCGTGGCATCGGTGATCGGGCCGATGTGAAAGTCGATAGTATCGGCAACGCCGTTGAGTTTCGCGTTATCGATCGCGATGAGTATGGAATCGTTATCGGTGTCGCAGGCGTACATCTCGACATCCGGATAGCCTTCAGCGGCGTTGAGTTTAGCCGCCGCGATCGACAGAATTCCTGTTCCCGTGCCGATATCGAGGAAGGATTCGCCGGCGACATAGTTTTTGTCGATCGCCGTCAGGCAGAGCTGCGTTGTCTCGTGCGTGCCGGTCCCGAACGCCATATTCGGTTCGATGAAAATTACGATCTTGTCACCGGCATCGGGCGTTTCCCATGGCGGCGAAATGATAAACCCGGCCACCTCGGACGGCTTCCAATGTTTTTTCCATTCGACCAGCCAGTCCTGATCGACAACCTCGTGACGCTCGACCGACGCTATCGCATTTTCGTCGAGGCCATATATTCGCAGGGCGTAATGTATCTCGTCCTGAACAATCTCGTCGTCCGGCAGATCGTTAAAATAGCCGATAACCGTAACACCTTCGACATCCGATTTGCGAAGATGATTTATCTCGGTGCCGAGCGATTCGAGCGAGTTGAACGCGTACTCGATCGCCTCTGCGGCCTCGGGCTCGACCGTGATCTCAATGGCAAACCATTTAAGTTTTAATTCCGGCTCGCTCATTCTCTGACTCCCATCTCGTCGAGGTCGCGGCCCTGATTTCGCCAGTCCGCCATCACTTTGACGAAGAGCTGAAGATAGACACGCGTGCCGAGCAGTTTCTCCAACTCGATGCGCGCCTCGGTGCCGATCTTTTTGAGTTTAGCGGCGCCTTTGCCGATGACGATCGCTTTTTGCGATGAACGCTCGACGTAGATAGCGCAAAATATGCGAGTGACGCCGGGCACGCTTTCGTCGTATTTTTCGGTAACGACGGCCGTAACATAAGGTATTTCTTCGCCGGTCGTCGCGAGGATCTTTTCCCTGACCATTTCGGCGGCGATCGTGCGCATTGACTGGTCGGTCAGCTCGTCCTCGGCGAATATCGCCTCAGCCACCGGCAGGTGTTTGACGATCTGCGAGAGCAGATTATCGATTGCGTCTCCTTTTAACGCGGAAATTGGGACGATCTCGGCGAACTCGAATTCATTCGCGTAACTTTCGATGAGCGGCAGGAGCTGATGTTTTTCGCGGACCTTGTCGATCTTGTTCAGGACCAGAACGGCGGGTTTGCCGGCGTCTTTGACAAGGTCGAAAACGAACCGGTCTCCGTTCCCTGTCGACACGCTCGCGTCCCGCATCAGGACGACGAGGTCGACCGAAAGAATCGCGTCATGAACGGCCGCCATCATTCGGCGGTTGAGCAGGTAGCCGGGCTTATGCACGCCGGGCGTGTCGACGAACACGATCTGTCCCTCATCGCGTGTGACGACGCCCTGGATCTTGTGCCGCGTCGTTTGCGGCTTGTTGGAAACCGCGGCTATCTTTTCGCCGACGAGGCGATTGAGCAGCGTCGATTTTCCGGCGTTCGGCCGGCCGATGAGCGCCACATAGCCGCTTCTGAAATCTTCTCTAGACATTGGTTAAAGGTAAAAACATCGAAGTAAAAAGTAAAAGGTAGAAAGTAAAAAGTGAAGAGCATGGACCTGACGCCCGATCTCTTCACTTTTTATTTTCGCCTTTTTACTCTTTACTTTCTCATTGTGGTTTCAGCAGGCGTTGTTTTGCGGCCAGAGCTTCGCGTTGGGCGCCGCCCGTGACCTCGCCGATCTGGATCGCTTTGTCGTACAGGCCCATGGCGTAAGTGTTGTCGTCAAAAAATTCGTAGATCTTGGCCAGTGCCACATAAGAAAGCGACACGAGCGCGGCGTCGACCTTCTGCCTTTGCGAAATGCGTATGACGTTCTCGTAGGCTGTTTTCGCTTCGCGAAGTTTTGCGGCTTGCTGCTCGGAATCCGTGATGTCCTCGGCCGAAAGGCTGGCGACGCGGCCGAGGCTGTAATAAATACGTGGTTCCGCCGGATTACCTTTCAGCAGTGTTTTCAGATCAGCGTCGGCCTTGGAGTAATTTTTCGCATTGATCGTCAGCTGAACCTCGCGCAATGTCGCCGTTACAGGATTTTCTGCGATCGTCGCGGCCGTCGGGTTTTTCTTTCGATCTTCACGAACGGCCAGGGCCCGTTTGCGGGCGTCGGCATATTGATCGAGCCGGTTTACTTCCTTGGCAGGATCGAACGAAAGAAGCATCTCTCGCATAGAGGATGCGATATCAAAACCCGAATCTTCGACACCCTTTAACTGCTCCGCAAAATAGAACGACAGAACCGAACCTTTCTCATAGCTTTCCGAAAGCTGAAGTGCCGTTTCGTCTTCCAACGACTTGATATATTTTTCGAGTTCGCCCGAGATCGCGGTTTTCTCGTTGACGGATCTGGCCCTGTCGATCTTTTGGCGGGCCTGCGACGTGGCGATCGCCGTTAACGTATTTTGGTTCTGTTTGGCTTCGATAGCGGTGACGAGCGAACGCGAGATCGTCAGATAGATGTCAGGCGAAATTGTCGGATCGATCTTTCGGCGGTCGTCGATAAGCTTTTTGACACTGTCGCGGATGACCGCGATCTCCTTTGAATTATTGAGCACGAGCGGGTCAATAACGAACTGGAGATACGCACGCCTCACACCCGAGCCGCCGAGATCGGTTTCCGGCGGAAGTACGGCGAAATAGTCGTCCTTGATATTGAGAAAGTTGACGGTTCCGGCCGGTGCCAGCATTTCGGGAACGATAAAAAAGCGGCGTTCGCGCTCGCGAGTCTCGACGTTGCTGATGGCCGCCTTTTTGCTCCTGGTTCTCTGCGTCTGCGTTTTGACCCGTTCGGCAAAGACGAGCTGCGGTTTGGTGTGGAGGTACGACAGTAGGTCGTTGACCATTTCCCGAGCTGACGATCTCAACTGTGCGTCGGCGACCTGCTGATAATTTTTGACGTATTCCGGCATGTTGCCGGCAAAGCTCGAACGCCTGTAAAAATCACGCACAAGCGGCGCAAAATCGAGCACGTCGAGTAAGCTCCCGGGAAGGTCGGACGTCACGACCGGATCGGAAAACTCCGGCGCCGGCGTAAGAGCATAAGCCATCGAAATGAACGGTGCCACCAACTCGGCGTCGGATTTGCCCGAATTCCGCTTCTTATAGTTTATAACGAACGTGGATATGCGCTGCCGCAGGTCATCATTCAACGCGGCGAGGTCGCTGTTGAGCAATTCGCGGAACTTTTCGCCCTCGGCGGACAGAGGTGTCTTAAGTACCGGCACCGATTCGCCGGCTTCGTTTGTCGTCCGGGCCGCCTCGAGCGTGGCCAAAACAACCATGACGCGTTTGTCCGGTTGGATCCGGACACCGTAATTCGAAAGATCAAAACCAGCCGGCGTCTGCCCAAAGGCACCCACGGAAAGAACCAGAAGAAGACTCAACAAAAAAAGCTTTTTCATTCGGAAACTCGAAATACTGAAGAATTTGAAGGTAAAAAGGCAGAAAACAGCCAAGAAATTAGGGGGTCAAGCAGAGGGGGTTTAACCTCCTGACGTTTTCTGCCGTTTTACCTGGATTTTACGATGAAATTATCCCGCGGCAAGATGCATATTACAACGACGAAAGGATAAAGGAATTTCATGAAAATCCTTTATCCTTTGGGCCGATCCGTGTCTGAACGCTTTACTCGAAACTCGCAAGAGCTTCTGCCTCGTCGTCGAACACGTCGAAAACGGTGAGCAGTTTGGTGATCGCCAAGAGGTCCTGGATCTTCTGCGTCAATTTCAAAAGCTTAAGCGTTCCGCCTTCCTTATTTACAGCTGTAAAGCTCGAAACGAGTTCGCCGATGCCGCTCGAATCGATATAGCCGACGCCGGCGAGATTCATCAGGATCTTATTCTTGCCTTCGCCGAGAAGGCGGCGGATCGTGTTGCGCAATGCGACGCTTCCTTCGCCAATGGTAACTTTACCGGTCAGATCGAGAATTGTTACGTCGCCGGCCTGGCGTTCCGCGATGGTAATATCAGACATTTTTATCTCCTCAGTATTAGTTAAATAATTGAATAGCAGATTTTAGACCAACAAGCGCCGAAAAGTCCACGAATAAGAACGTATTTATTGTTTTTTGAGCATTTTGACCAGCAAGCCGCCGCCTTCCGGGTTCGACCACTCGATCTCGTCCATAAAAGAACGCATGAACAGGATGCCGCGGCCCGAGACCTTTAGCAGATTTTCGGGGTCGGTCGGGTCCGGCACATCCGCGACAGTAAAACCGGTGCCGAAGTCGCGTACTGTTACCTCTAGCGCGTCGCCGGAGCCCGAAAACGACACTTCTACAGCCTTCGCCGTGTCGAATTTATTGCCGTGCTTGACCGCGTTCGTCACGGATTCGCGAACGGCGAGATCGATCGCGGATATAAAGTCGTCGCCGAAACCGAGGCCGCGTGCAAACTGCTCGGCCTTCTGTGCGGCTTCCTCGATCGACTCGATCTTGCTTGGTAGTGTTAGTTCCTGTTTCTGAGGCACGATTGTTTGAATGTAAGTTATAGGTTCAATACAGTTGCTGTCAAGACAACCGCCGGCAAATAAGGCTAAAATATCGCTAATGAAGATCGAGCCGGTAAGTTTTTTAAAAGGCGAAGTCATATTGCCCGGGGATAAATCCGTCTCGCATCGCTCCGCAATTCTCGCCTCGATGGCGGACGGTACTACGAGGATCGATAATTTCTCGGCGAGCGCCGATTGCGCGTCGACACTCGAATGCCTGCGCGGCCTTGGCGTCAGTATCGAACGGGACGGCTCGCACGTTAAAGTCAACGGCGTCGGGAAGACGGGTTTTGTACGTCCCGACGCGCCGCTCGACTGCGGCAACAGCGGAACGACGATGCGGCTCTTGAGCGGCGTTCTGGCGGGCCAGCAGTTCGATTCGATACTGACCGGCGACGACTCGCTCAGAAATCGGCCGATGCGACGCGTCATAACGCCGCTGGCTAGGATGGGCGCCGTTATCGACGCCGCTGACGGAACGGCCCCGCTGTTCATCCGCGGGCGGAATCCGCTGAGATCCGCGACGATCGTGCCCGAGGTCGCGTCCGCACAAATAAAGTCCGCGATACTGCTTGCCGGACTGAATTCCGACGGCATCACGTCTGTCATCGAAAGCACGCCAACCCGGGACCACACAGAGCGGATGTTAAGGTGGCTCGGAACCGACGTCAGTGAAGAGGTGTTTGAGACATATAAAAAGGTGAGTGTGTCGGGGGACTCCGATTTAAGTGCACGTGATATCGTTGTGCCGTCGGATATTTCTGCAGCAGTGTTTTTCATGGTTGCGGCGTCGTGCCTGCCTGGTTCCGAGGTGTGGATGAAAGGCGTCGGGGTGAACGGTTCAAGACGGGCAATCATCGAGGTTTTGCGTGGATTTGGTGCCGATATTGAGATATCAGACGAACGCGACGTTTGTAACGAGCCGGTCGCCGACATTCGCGTCAAGGGCGGCCTGCGACACGGCACAGCATCATCCGATCGCGTCGAGGGCGACTTGATCGCTGGCATCATCGACGAGATCCCGGCACTCGCTGTCTTCGGCACGCAACTCGACAGTGGGCTTGTGGTACGCGACGCGGCGGAACTTCGTGTAAAGGAATCCGACCGTATCAAGACAGTAGTCGAGAATTTGCGGCGGATGGGCGCAGATGTGGAAGAATTTGATGACGGCTTCGCGGTCCGCCGCTCGCAGCTTAAGGGCGCAAAGATCTATCCCGCCGGCGATCACCGGATCGCGATGGCGTTCGCCGTCGCCGGGCTGTTCGCCGAAGGCCCGACCCAAATCGAAGAAGCCGAGTGCTGCGAAGTCTCGTTCCCGGGATTTTTCGATGTTCTCGGCGGCGTTTCGCGGCCAAGCACGGGCAATTAATGACGAACGATATCAGAATAGCGTTGACCGGATTTATGGGCGTCGGTAAATCGAGCGTGGCCCGGCACCTCTCAATGATGCTCGGATGCAAGCGGCTCGATCTGGACGCGCTTATCGAAGCCGGTGAACGCAAAAAGATCGCCCAGATCATCGACGGCGGCACAATCGAGGACTTTCGCGAGATCGAGACGAGAAATTTGAAAAAGGCACTGGCCGAATCGAATTTTCGGATACTTTCGCTTGGCGGCGGGACATGGACGATCCCAGAGAATCGCGAGCTTATCAAAAAGCACGGGATCGTGACCGTGTGGCTCGAAACATCGTTCGACCACTGCTGGTTCAACATCGTGCATTCCAAAAAGGAGCGTCCGCTCGCACGCAATAAACGGATCGCAAGCAAGCTTTTCAACGAGCGGCAGGAACTGTACTGCCTCGCCGACTGGCACTTTATCGTAAAGCCCGAATCCACTTCGTACGACGTGGCTAAACAGATAAACGAAGAGATATTTAACGCTGATAAATAATTTCTGTTGAAAAATGCCGTTCGATGAATCAATATACATCTACAGCAAACTTTGGTGCTTTAATTTAGGTATTGTTTCCAACCGACTCCGACGATCAGGACGCGTTTTTGCGCACCGGGCGGAGAATATTTCGAAATAAAAATAGTATTCCAGGAGGAAGAATGAAAGTAAAATTTTTAACGGTTCTTAGTCTTGCGATCGTCCTTATGTTGGGCGCATGCGGAAAAAAAGACGCGGACCTGCAAAAGGCAGCACAAGATAAACTTACCGCCGACGGCGTCTCCGGCGTGACCGTCGTCGTCAAAGACGGCGTTGCGACCTTGAGCGGACAGGTAAAAGACATAACTGTCAAAAACAAGGCCAATGCGTCTGTGAAGGTGGAAGGCGTAAAGTCGGTGAACGATCAGATCACTCTGGCACCGCTGCCGACACCTGTTCCGCCGCCCGCGGACCCGATGCTGAAAGGCAAGGTCGAGGAGAGTCTTAAAAAGGCTGGCTGTACCGGGGCGACCGTTACGATCGCTGACGGCACCGTCACGCTTGCCGGAACCGTTCCGGAGTCCAAGTTTGCCGAGTGCATTAAGGTTGTTAACGAATCGGGCGCCGGAAAACTGAACAATCAACTTCAAAAGGGTAAATAGCTACAGGAGGAAATGAAAAAATGTCTGTACAAGAAAAATATCAAACGCTCCTCGAGATGGCGAACCAGAATGGAACGAGCTATACCCTGAGCGAAGCTGACGGAGTTCTCCACGTTGACGGCACCGCGCCGAGCGCGGAAGCAAAACAGCAGTTGTGGGACGAATACAACCGTATCGACCCCGACTACCGTGCCGGCGACCTGATCCTTAACATCAACGCCGGCGGCGCGTCTGCCGGCGGTGGTGAGAATACGTATACGGTCGAGGCGGGCGATAACCTCTCCAAGATCGGCCAGAAATACGGCATTTCGTGGAAGGCCATCTACGACGCAAACCGCGACACGATAAAAGATCCGGATATGATACATCCGGGCCAGGAGTTGAAAATCCCAGGCTAGAACACGAAACTGATTGGATTTCATTTGGCACTCTGATATGTTTGCAAGGGCAAATATGTCAGAGTGCTTTTGATTGGGAGGTGACAATATGCGACTAAATCTTTCGGCCGTTGGCCTTGTTTTTCTGCTTTCGTCGGCCGTTAGCGCACAGCAGCTTTCGCGTCAGGAAAAAATCCAACAGATCGATACGCTTAATGCTCAAATCGCGGCACTCGAAAATGATATATTGATGCCCGATACATCCGACGCCAGACAGGCAAAGTCAGAGGGTTTTGAAATTTTTAGACTGATGCCTCGGGAGAAATACGATCACAAGCTGACCGTCCAAGGCGGCGGAGCTTACTTTTCGTTCACCACCGGATCGCACGATTACAAAAAGAACGCCCAAATCAAGTTGGAGCAGAATTTCCTATCCGTCGGATTTGCCGGTGCCGACTACGGTTTTATGAAGGATCTGGGAAATCGCTCTCTCGCGGACGTGACGAAGGAAACAGCAGAAATAAGCTTTTTGATGAACTACAGGCCGCCTAACATTATGGCCGATATCAGACGCGAACAAAGGAAATCTGACAATTATGAGACGGACACAGCGACTTATAGTAGCCGCGTAATTGCAGCGATCGACCATGTTTATGCGCTGCGTTCCATAAGCTTTGACAGAAGCGATGTGCTTGTCGTCTTTAAAGTTTTTCGGAAAGACGTGGACGGGAGTTTGGTCATTTTTTGGAAATGGCTCGAAACATTCGACAAACCGGAATATCTTGTAGAACGCGGACCGGATAATAATTGAATTACCGATTACAAGTACTTTTATTCTCAGGTTTCAGTTGAATTTCGGGATTTTATTATTCGCCACCGGGGAGGAGTTTGCTAGATTTCATCAGTGCTTAACGAAACAGACTTTATCGTGGTGGGCAGCGGCGTCGCGGGCCTGCGTGCGTCGATCGAGATCGCGTCGAGCGGGGCGAACGTCACGGTTCTCACAAAGGACAAAGCGAGCGAATCGAACACCGAATACGCGCAGGGCGGCGTTGCAGTGGTGCTTGCCGAGGACGACGAAGCCGAGCTTCATGAGGACGACACGCTTGTTGCCGGTGCCGGGCTTTGCGACGAAGAGGCCGTCGAGACACTGGTTGTCGAAGGCACGAAATATATCAAGGAGCTGATCGCCTGGGGAACGGAGTTTGACCGCGAAGGCGGCAAGCTCGTATTCACGCAGGAAGCCGCGCACTCGCGTCGCCGGATCATCCATGCGCACGGCGACTCGACGGGCAAGGAGATCGTTCGAGCTCTGATCGAGCGATCAAAGCGGGAGAAGACGATCGAGCTCCTGCCGTTCGCGAACACCGAAAGCCTCATCGTCGAAGATGGCCGCTGCACGGGCGTGCGGTTTCTGGATCCAGTGCTTCGCGATACGCGTGAAATAAGGGCGAGGGCTGTGATCATGTGCACGGGCGGAGCCGGACAGCTTTTCCAGCACACGACCAACCCGCCGGTCGCCACCGGCGACGGAATGGCGATGGCGTATTTCGCCGGGGCCGAAATGGCGGACATGGAGTTTATCCAGTTTCACCCGACAGCTCTGAGCGTGGAAAAGGCTCCACGCTTTTTACTCAGCGAAGCGATGCGGGGCGAAGGCGGCATTCTCAGAAACAATTCGGGCGAACGCTTTATGCCGGGTTACGACGAACGTGCGGAACTCGCACCGCGCGACATAGTTTCGCGTTCGATCGTTGCGGAGATGCGCCGGACCGGAACGCGAAATGTGTTCCTCGATATGACCGCTCTCGACGAGGAATTCCTCAAACACCGCTTTCCAAAGATCTACGAGACCTGCGCGATCTTCGGGCTGAATATCGCAACCGATCAGCTGCCGGTTTCGCCCGCTTCGCACTACTGCATGGGCGGGATCCGAACCGATCTCCGCGGCCGCAGCACCGTTCCGGGCCTGTACGCAGCCGGCGAAGTGAGCTGCACCGGAGTGCATGGGGCAAACCGGCTCGCGTCGAACTCACTGCTCGAAGGCCTCGTGTTCGGCGCACGCGCCGGCGAAGCAGCGCTCGTCGATGGTCCCAAGTCCCAAGTCCCAAAGTCAGAGTCACGCGATGATCGAATCGAGACTTCGGACTCGGGAGCTGGCACCTCTCTATCCACGGCGGTCAAAAAGCGCGTCAAGCGGGTTATGTGGGAACGCGTCGGGATTTTGCGGGATGCGGCGTCGCTGCGGCGGGCGCTGGCGGAGTTTAGACAGATCGGCGAGTCGCGGCTCAGCACTTCTTCCCGCAATTTCGTTACGCTCGCTACGCTCGTAACCGAGGCGGCGTTGTGGCGCGAAGAGTCTCGCGGCGGACATTTCCGTTCCGATTTTCCTGAGCAGAGGGAAGAGTGGCGCGTACATTCGATCCAGCGTCTCGGCAACGCGATCGCGACCGCGGAGCGAATGAATTTCGACGGCCTTTCAATGTATAATCGGAAGTGATCGTCCCGGCTTTATAATTCATATTCATTCGACATCTATGGAAAATGCGGCCACTGTTCTAAATTTGGCTTCGATAGTCTCGCATCACGCGCGCCTTGCTCCGCAGAAGGAAGCGATCGTGTGGAACGATGTGCGGCTCACCTACGGCCAGCTCGATGCACTCTCGAACAAGGTCGCTAACGCTTTGATCGAAATGGGAATCGGCCACGGCGACAAGGTTGCACTTAACTGCCCGAACCTGCCTTTTTTCCCGATCATCTATTACGGAATAATGAAGGCTGGCGCCGTGGTTGTGCCGATCTGTGTACTTTTCACGCCGCGCGAGATCGAATATCACCTCCGCGATTCCGATGCAAAAGCCGTGTTCGTTTTCGCAGGAACTCCCGAATTGCCGATGGGCGCCTCAACAAAAGCGGCGTTCGATGCCGCCGAGACGTGCCGCGATCTGGTCGTGATCACTAAATCGCCGGGCGAACACAGTCCGATCGACGGGCACAAGACCATTTATGAATTGATCGGTGAACAGCCGGACACGTTCGAAATGTTTCCGACGCGTCCGGACGACACGTGCGCGATCCTTTACACCTCGGGGACGACCGGCCAGGCCAAGGGAGCCGAGCTTACGCACCTGAATATCATGTCGAACGTCACGACGACGTGGAACACACATCTGCCGGTTCTCGATTTTACCGACGGCGAGCAAAAGACGGTTCTGATCACGCTGCCGCTTTTTCACACGACCGGACAGACGGTGCAGATGAATACGAACCTTTACGGCGGCAACCGAGTCGTCCTGCTGCCGAGGTTCGAACCGCATACGACCATCGACACGATGATGAGGGAAAAGGTGAATTTTTGGGTCGGAGTACCGACGATGTACTGGGCACTGCTCCGATACGTCGATGAAACGGATTTCGACGTCAGCCGGATAAAGGAAACGATGAAGGTGTGCACATCCGGCGGTGCACCGATGCCGGTCGAGGTGATGAAAGCATTTGAGGAAAAGTTCGGCGTCCGCGTTCTCGAGGGTTACGGCCTGTCGGAAACATCGCCGCTCGCGTGCTTTAATCATTTAGAAAAGCCTTCGAAACCGGGAACCGTCGGCCAGGCCATATTCGGCGTCGATGTCAGGTGTTTCGACGAGGACGACGGCGAAGTTCCGCGAGGCACACGCGGCGAAGTGGTGATCCGCGGAGCGAACGTGATGAAGGGTTACTACAAACGTCCCGAGGCGACGGCTGTAGCATTTCGCAATGGCTGGTTTCATACCGGCGACATCGGCATTATGGATGAGGAAGGCTACCTCGCTATCGTTGACCGCAAAAAGGACATGATACTTCGGGGCGGCTACAACGTTTATCCGCGTGAACTCGAAGAGCAGATAATGACGCACCCGGCTGTTTCGCTGTGTGCCGTGATCGGCGTTCCGGACGAACGGATGGGAGAAGAGGTTAAAGCGTTCGTTGTGCTGAAGCCCGGAGCCGAATTGTCGGAGAGCGATTTCCTGACGTGGTGCCGACGGCAGTTTGCTGCCAATAAATATCCACGGCACATTGAATTTCGTGAAAGTCTGCCCATCGGCGGCACAGGCAAGATCTTTAAGCGCGGCTTGCGGGAAGAGGTGAATGGCTGAATGCGTCGCGTTAAGATCTGGATCGTGTTGATGTTTACAGGTGTTTTTGTGATCGGGTGTTTCGACTCAAAACCGCAGAAGTACGTAATTGCGACCAGCAAAGCGTACGAGGCGTCGATCTTTCGCCAGCAGTGCTCGATCTGTCACGGGACCGAAGCGGAAGGTAAAACGCTCAGCGACGGAAAGATCGTCCCCAACCTGCGCGAGGGCGAACATCTAAAGTTCAAGTCGGAAGCCGAGATCTACAAGCAGATCTCCGAGGGCGGCAACGGCATGACACCTTTCCGCAATATCCTTACCGAACGTGAACTACGTTTGATGACCGCGTTTGTCTACCATGACCTCCGCGGCCAGTGAACGAATATTATGAAGATCCTCATTACAGGTGCCAGCGGTTTGATCGGAAAGGCCTTGCAGGCGTCGTTTAGGCAGAAAGGCTATGAGATGCTGCTTGCGTCACGTAAGGAGCCGAAGAACGCGAACGAGATCAAATGGGACCTCGAGAACGGCTTCGCGGACGCGTCGAAACTCGAAGGCGTCGAGGCCGTCGTGCACCTTGCAGGCGAAAACGTGAGCGGCGGGCTGCGTTGGAGCGATGAGAAGAAAAAGGCGATCCGCGACAGCCGCGTCATCGGCACCCGCAGCGTCGTCGACGCGATGGCGGCGATGAATGTGAAGCCAAAGGTGTTCATTGCGTCATCGGCGATCGGGTTTTACGGTGACCGGGCGGACGAAGTGATGACGGAATCGTCGTCCGCGGGCACGACGTTTTTGTCGGAAGTCTGCACCGAATGGGAGGCCGAATCGCGGCGGGCTGAGGACGCGGGAATACGCACCGTTCTGCTTCGCACCGGCATTGTACTTTCGAAAGATGGCGGAGCACTGGCGGCGATGCTGACGCCGTTCAAGTTCGGCGTCGGCGGCGTGGTCGGAAGCGGAAAGCAATGGATGAGCTGGATCTCGCTCGACGACATGGTCGGGATCATCAATTTTGCAATCGAACAAGAGAACATCCGCGGAGCAGTCAATGCGGTCGCTCCGAATCCGGTGACGAACGAAGAGTTTACAAAGGCTCTAGGCGATGTGCTTTACCGACCAACGTTTCTGCCGCTTCCGGCGTTCGCGGTGAACATGGTTTTCGGCGAAATGGGCGACGCATTATTGCTCGCGAGCACACGCGTGATACCGAAGCGGATCGAAGACGCGGGTTATAAATTCGAATATACCGATATTCGAAAGGCGATCGAGCACGCGGTGAAGTGATACTTGCCGCGCAACCGAATCTGGGAGATTATAAATTGCCTCCGGCTTTAGCCGGAGGTTAGATCAATAAACCGAGCCGGCTTCAGCCGAACTTCTGATCCATAAATTTCCTTTTGGCGTTAGCACAATACAGCTAGGCTGTAGCAGCAAGTCATTACTTTTTCCGAATTTGGGCTGAAGCCCAACCTCCGCTTCCATCCTTACCTCCAGCTAAAGCTGGAGGCAATTCAAAGATTTTGCCTCACAATTTGTCATTTAGCCGTATAATCATGAAGGTGTTTTCGGGCGAACCTGAGGCTATCTGCATTCATCATATTTGATCAGCCTATGAAAAAGAAAATAGTACTCTTCCCGACCGTCTTCGCCGTTTTTCTCGCAGCACTCGTTTTTCACTTCGTCTTCGGAAAAGACAATGCATACGCTCAGATCCGAGGCGAGCGAACGCTAGTCTCCAAAACCGCGAGCACGTCGTCCGCGGCTTCGAGCGGCAGTGCGGCCCGATATGCCGCAGCGGCGTCACAAAACGCGAAGTTGCGCGGTTCGCTTTCATGGGTGTTTAGCGGTAAAACGCAGACAGGCTGGGATATATATGTGCCGCTGATCGGTCACACGATCGGGACCCAGTCGTCGTCGGACTCGAACGAATTTGCACTGAATCTTTCAAAATGGCAGGCAGGCCACTCGCTCGAGCCGAACGGCGTCCTCGATCAGTCGACGATGGATGCGTTTGTGAAATATTGGCAGTCGCAGCGGTTGGGCCGGAGCGGTTTTCCGGGCGGTGATCGGCTGTATTCCGCACCGATCTCAGATTTTTACGACCAGACGCGCGACGCAAATCTTCTGCAACTCGAAAAGGACACGTACGCCGCATACAAACGAATGTTGGCCGCCGCTTCGAGAGATCTGAAGGGAAGCGTGAAATTTACGAGTTCCGGTGAATTAGCATCGGGCGAGAAGTTTCTGCGGATCGTTTCCGCTTACCGCTCGCCCGAGTATCAGGCGGCACTTCGCAAAAAAGAACCGAACGCCGGCCGCGGACAACTCGCCAAATTCAGCGCTCACTCGACCGGGCAGGCAATGGATATTTATGTCGGCGGTGAACCTGTCTCGACCAAGGACCCGAACCGCATCATTCAGGTCCAGACGCCGGCGTATAAATGGCTCGTCAAGAACGCCGCGAAGTTCGGATTTTACCCGTATTTTTACGAGCCGTGGCACTGGGAATATGTGCCGGACAGATAGTTAAGCTTTTTTGGTCATTTTCGGCGGCACGGCTTTGTTTACAGGCTTTGCCGCCGTTCCTATTACGGGCACGATTCGTCCGCCGCGGAACGCGTTTCCGGCCTCGATCTCGGACACTTTTACCGCAAACTGATTCCGGCCTTTTGCCGCCGCGATCATCGATATCAATTCCGAATCCTTAACATGCGAATCGTCGACGCCGCTCGAGCGGAGTTCCGCCCGCAGATTCGCGACGGTGTTCTTCTTGTTCTCGTAAACGTCCGGATAGATGTGCAGCGTTCCGCGCTCAATGACCATCGTGTCGTACGTGATCTCGACCGGCAGGCCCGGTTCGATCTTGGCGACAAGCGTCTTTTTCGTTCGTTTTGCGGCGGCGACTTGCTCCGGCGAAACATCGAGGCCGCGTGCCGCGACTATCTTGTCCGCGAGGTCGTAGAGGTCGCTCTGCATCACGCGGACGCAGCCGTGCGAAACGAGGCTGCCCATATCGCCGGGTCCTTTTGCCTGATGAAGCAGATAGCCGTAGCCGAGCGGTATTTTCATTTTGCCGAGAGGGTTTCGCGGATCGGTCGGCAGGATTATCTCGCCCGGCCTAACCGTACTCGACGCGTCGATCCAGTCGCTCGACGGCGGTATCCAAACCGGATTCCATTCGATCGACGTTCCCTGTCGCAGGCTGATCGCGAGCGGGTATTCCAACATTCCGACACCGACCGGATATGTCCTAATTTCCTTGCCGTTCTGCCACAAAGTCATCTGAAACGAAGGCACGTTTATCGTGACCTTTATATTGCCGTCGCCGGGAATAAAAGCCGCTTTCGATATGCCGCCGCTGACCTTATCCGAACGAGCGGACTCGCGCTGCATGTCGATGATGTAGGTCTGCCCGAACGCGGCGGCCGCTAAAATTAAAACGGTAAATGAAATGCTGAGAATTCGTCTGTTCATCGTGGGTTTGTCGCGAAATCGGCGGGTTGAGTTGTACGTTAAAGCGTTAAGCGATCTTAAAAATAACCGGGCGGCTCGGGCTGGCATCGGCGGCGAACGGAGCGATCTGTAAATTGAGCAGATATTCACCGTCTATGGCGTCCTCCGGAACATAGATCAACTCGGTGACCGTGCTGTTGACCCGCGTTTCCGCATTCAACTCGAAACCGCCCGGCTCGACGTTCCAGAATAGACGGTGATTTGATAGCTTTCCGTCGTCGTACAAACGGTCGACGGACGGCAGGTCGACGAGCAGATGTCGGAATCCGCGGTCGACTATGAACTGCATCGCCTCGGTCGACAAATACGGCGGAACGGGATCGTCGTACTTTCGTGACAATTTGCTTTCGTCGTTCGGGAGAGTGCGAATAATAAGAGCGGTCGAGGCCGGACCAACATAAGAACCTGGAATAGGCATCCGAGGTGCCGGACCGTCTAACGCGTCGAAGGCCGAAAGCGCGGTTTCCAGTATCCGGCGGGTGATGATGACGTCGGAACGGCAGTACTCGACTGGGTATATTTCGCCGCATTCGAACGCCTCTTCCGGCGTGACCGATACAAGAGCCGCCCGAATGAAGATATCCCGCAAACAATCCCTCACCGAGATCCGCTCGCGGGTTATGTGCCCGACACATTCGGTGTGTGTGCCGCTGCAATGCGGAATGAACGTGTATTGTTCGAAATTGCAGCTGCCCCCTTGGCGCGTATCGCCGACGAGAGTTCCGGATTCGCAGGCGGTCGAGCTGGCGGGCAGGACGCCATACGCGTTCGGTTGGATGCCGTTGAAATTAAGCGGGATGGAAATATCGACGCCGCCATCTGCGTCGAGCGATAGTGTCTTGTTCATCCGAGGAATTGCGCGCCGAACGGATTGTCGATCACGAACAGCCACGAGCCGTCCGCCTGCCGCCGCACCACGTCGGACGTCTGCCCTTCGATCTGGACCGCCTCGCCGTCGCCGGACGTTCCTTTCAATGTCCACTTTGACATGATCAACGCTACATCGCCCGACTGTGCCACGACCGGCTCGTCGATCTGAAATCCACCGTTCAATGCGAGAAAGCCCTGCAATACTTCGCGGATGGCGGCTTTGCCCTCGGCAATTTGTCCCGGGGCGGGCAAGATCACGGCATTGTCTTCGTAAAGCGTTAACAGAAGATCGAGTGCTCCGGCTGAAAAGTATCGGCTGAAAAGCCCGTAAAGTTCTGAAGGTTCTATTGCCTGCATATTTTGATTTATTCCTTTGCGTTTTTGGTCCGGCCGCCACCATCGTCAAGTGATAGTCCGCAGCCGTTCTAGAACGTCCGCGATATCGACCTCGCTGACGTCGCCGACGCGTTTGCACACATCCATCAAAAAACGGTCTTGTGCGTTGCCGCGTGCTTTTGCGACAGAATACGGCAAATCGTCACGAAAAGTCACCATCGAATATTTGGAAAAATAATCGGGATAGGTTTGTTCGAGTTTCGTCTCGAGCTCGCGCTTACGCAAAAAAACGGGGTCGGCGACAGCGTCGCGCATCTCGTAGAAATTCTCCTCGGCCATGTCGGCGATCGCGTCGGTGTTGACCTTTCGCCGGCGGCCGAATTCCTCGTAAACGGTTTCCCATTGGGTACCGTGTTCTTCGATAAGCTTGTCGAGCACCCGCACGTCCTCGAAAGCGCAGTTCATGCCCTGGCCGTAAAACGGAACGACGGCGTGAGCGGAATCGCCGAGCAATAGGGCTTTACCGCCGACGTTCCAGGGAAAACATTTGACCGTGCCCAAGTTGCCGGTCGGATTATGAAAAAAATCTTCGACGAGTGTCGGCATCAACTCGACAGCGTCCGGAAACTCACCCGCGAAAAACTCACGCACACTGCTTTCGTCCAGTAATCGATCGAACGAATGATCGCGTTCAGAAGAACGGCCGGTGTTGGATGTGCCTTCCGATCTGGATCCCACATCCTCGCCGCCGCCCGAGTTTCCACCTTTATGACTTAAAAAGAGTGTGCACGTAAAACTGCCGTCGAAGTTGGGCAGGGCGATCATCATGAACTTGTGCCGCGGCCAGATGTGCAGTGCGTTCTTCTCGATGGCGAACGGGGAATCCACCCGCTCACGCAGGTGGTTCTGACCGGAGGACGGGGAATCCACGCGCTTACGCAGGCGGTTCTGACCTGTGAGCGCGGGGATGTGCAGCTCTTTGTAGCCGTGTTCGAGCCATTTCTGCGAGAAGTCGAAACGGTCAACGCCGCCGTTCATCATGGCGTGCCTGACGGCCGACCCGGCGCCGTCAGTCGCTATGACGGTGTCGCCGTCCGAGCGTTTGCCGCTCGAGAAAACTGCTTCGCCTGACTGTGGATCGAGATCGACGCACCTTTCGTTAAAGTGAAATGCGACATTTTCGTATTTCGCCGCTTCGTTGATCAAAGCGATGTTCAGGCCCGCTCGCGAAACGGAATTTATATACTCGCCCTGCCGACCGGAATACGGCAATAGCCTTGTTTCGCCGGCGGTCGAATGGACCATCCGCCCGTACATCGGCACGGCTTCGGCGAGCATATATTCGTCCATACCGACCTCTCTAAGTGCGGCAATACCGCGGTCGGACAACGCGAGATTTATCGAACGCCCGGCCGCGACCTCTGCAAGCCGCATGTCGCCGCGTGCTTCGTACACGTCGACGGTCATACCGCGCTTCGCGAGATAGATCGCCAGCAGGGAACCCGCAAGCCCCGCACCGATAATGCTTACTTTAGACACGTTTTCAGGGTTTGAACAAATGTAGCCACGTCGGCAAAAGAGTTATATAGCGGCACCGGAGCAACGCGGATCACGTCCGGTTCGCGCCAATCGGCGATCACGCCCTCGGCGGTTATTGCATTGAACAAAGTTTTGTCCGCTTCTTTAACGCGGATCGAAAGCTGGCAACCGCGAGCGTTCGGGTCAGACGGCGTGATGACTTCGATTCGTTGGTCGTCGATCTGACGGAGCAAAGTTTCGAGGTAGCCCGTGAGCGACTTCGACTTTGCGGCGAGAGCGGGCATTCCGGCCTCGGCGAAAATTTCCAGTGACGCACGCAGCGCGGCCATCTGCAGGATCGGCGGGTTTGAGATCTGCCAGCCTTCGGCGCCGGCGATCGGCCTGAATTCCGGCCCCATCAAAAAGCGTGATTCCTTATCGTGCCCCCACCAGCCGGCAAAACGCGGCAGGTCGAACGAGTTTGAATGGCGTTCGTGGATGAACGCACCGCCGACCGCTCCGGGGCCGCCGTTCAGATATTTATATGAGCACCAGGCGGCGAAGTCGACGTTCCAGTCGTGCAGCCGCAATTCGAGATTTCCGGCGGCATGAGCGAGATCGAACCCGACAACGGCGCCGATCCGATGTCCCGCCTCGGTGATCGCTTTCATGTCGAACGCCTGGCCCGTGTAGTAATTCACGCCGCCGAGTAAGACGAGTGCGATCGCGTCGCGTTCGCGCTCGAGGGTCGAGACGATATCGTCCGTCCTAAGCGTCGTCTCGCCTTCTCGCGGCTCGATCTCGATCAGATCAGCGTCCGGGTCGTAGCCGTGAAAGCGTATTTGCGACCAGACGGCGTAACGGTCTGACGGGAACGCGCCCTTTTCGATCACGATCTTTCGGCGCGTCGCGGTTGGCCGGTAAAACGACACCATCAGCAGGTGAAGATTGACCGTTAGCGAATTCATCACGACGGTTTCGATCGGCAGTGCACCGACGATCGCGGCCATCTGTTCCGTCAGAAACTCGTGATACGGCAGCCACGGATGGCGGGCGTGCAGGTGGCCCTCGACGCCGAGCGTCTTCCAATCGTCAAGTTCCTTTTCGACATATTCGCGAACGCTTTTCGGCTGCAGCCCGAGCGAGTTACCGGTGAAATAAACAGCTTCACGGCCGTCTGGTCCGCGAGGAATATGAAACCGGCCGCGGAACGCTCGAAGCGGATCGGCCGCGTCCATCGCGGCGGCAGTCGTATCGCTTGTTCTGGGTAACGACATTGCTAAGACCTATAACGAAAATATCGGCGAAAATAAAAGATCGGAACGATCCGATATATTCTGCGGCATTTTTTACGTGTTGACTAACGGAGTAATAATTTCCAAGGCAATTTCGTACAGTCTGCGGAGGTATAGGATCTCGGCCGACTCGCGGTTGCGATTTTTTTTTATTCGGATGTAAATTGCGATGCTTCCAAATTCAGCCAATTCAGAGCGGTGCCGTGCAGGAGCATCGATTTTATCGTGTCGTCGTAAGGCATCGATTCGATAAGTTTGCCCGGCTCCAATTCGCCGAGCGGGAACGGATAATCTGTGCCCATCGCGATCTGGTCGGCACCGACGAGCTTCAGTAAATAGTCGAGTTTTGCGGCTTCGTGAACGAGCGAGTCGAAATAGATTTTGCCGAGATATTTGCGCGGGCTGTGCGGGTTGTCGACGGCGCACAAATCCGGCCGGACGTTGAAACCGTGGTCGATACGCCCGATCGTCGCGGGAAAAGCTCCGCCGCCGTGAGCAAAACAAATACGCAGACCCGGCAGCCTTTCAAGCGTGCCTGAAAAGATCAGCGAGCAGATCGCCCGCGACACTTCGGCCGGCATTCCGACCAGCCACGGCAGCCAGTATTCCTGCATGTCCGCCTGCCCCATCATGTCCCACGGGTGGACGAATACGGCCATCTCGAGCTCGTCGCAGGCGGCAAAGAACTCGCGGAACTGAGCTTCGCCGAGATTTTTCTGATTTACATTAGTGCCGATCTGCACGCCGGCGAGGCCGATCTCTTTGCAGTTTTCAAGCTCGTGGATAGCAAGGGAAGTGTCCTGCATCGGCACCGTTCCGAGGCCGACAAATCGCAGCGGAAACTCGTTAACGGCAGCGGCGATGTCGTGATTGAGATGCTTCGCGATCTCAGCGCCGTCGGCCGGTTTGGTCCAGTAGCCGAACATTACCGGGACGGTCGACAGGACCTGAACGTTTACGCCGAACCGGTCGCTCTCGAGAATTCGTTTTTGCGGGTCCCAGCAATTGTCTTCGATCTCGCGGAAAAAATGGCCGTCGTCTTTCATCATCCGCGCACAGCCCGGCCCATTGTGTTCGAGATGAATGAACCCGCCGTAACCGAATTTATCTTTCCAGTTTGGAATGTCCTTTGGCAGGATGTGCGTGTGAACGTCGATTTTTAGCATCGGATCGATCGGTCGGGGGAAGGTGCCGTTTTCTCAGCTTATCACTGGCGGCGGCTCCATTACGCTGCCGCATTGTTTGCATGTTCTCAAGTACGCCGAACCGTAGAAAGTCTCGAAAACACCCTGAAACTGCGTCGTGATGTCGGTCAGTTCGAAATACTGTTCGTACAGCTTGTTGTTGCAGTTCTCGCAAAACCAGAGCAGGCCGTCCTTTTCGCCGTCGCGGCGTTTGCGTTCGATGACGAGGCCGATAGTATCGGCCCCGCGGATCGGGTTGTGCGGCGCACGCGGCGGCAAGAGAAACATTTCGCCCTCGCGGATCGGCACCTCGACCGCGTTGCCGTCTTCCTGTATCTGAACCTTGATGTCGCCCTCGAGCTGGTAAAAAAATTCTTCGCCCTCGTCCCAGTGATAATCCTTTCGCGAGTTCGGACCACCGACGACCATCACGATAAAATCATCGGCGTCGTAAACGCACTGGTTACCGACGGGCGGCTTGAGCAAGTGCCGGTGATCGTCGATCCACTTCTGAAAATTGAAAGGTCTTTGAATCGGCATATGAACCCTTTCGAAAAAACTGAAAACTGATAGCTGAGAACTATCGATCACATCTCAGCGAGCTTTTTCACCGTCCGCCAATTGCGGGCGGTGGCTGGAATTTTCAGCTTTTTGTCAATAAAACCTTTGCCGACAAAGCTGTCGACGATGCTTATCTTCAATAGGCAATAGAGCGTGCGGCCGCGAGCTTCGATCTGTTCGTTGTCGCTGACGACGGACGCGAGCAGATTTTTTTGCTCTTTGGTCAACTCGTCCGCGAGAAAGAAAACGTGCAGGTCCTTGTCGTTTTCGAACTGCCCGTCGAACGGGTTGTTTGCAATTATTTCGTCGATCTCCTCGGCGGAACGCACCATCACGGCGATTTTTTTCCCGAACCCGGTTTCGATCGCGTCCGAAATTAGTTTCGCCAGTTTCTCGTCATTGGTCTTTTTTGATTCGAACGCGACGTTGCCGCTGTTTATATACGACCTGACATTTTCGAAACCGATGGAGCTGAAAACTTCGCGAAGCGTTTCCATTTTTACCATCGTGTTCCCGCCGACGTTTATCCCGCGCAATAGCGCAACGTATTTAGGCATTACGCGAGCGACTGCATGTCGATGACAAAGCGGTAGCGAACATCCGATCTCAGCGTGCGGTCGTATGCTTCCTCGATGTTTTGTATCGGGATGATCTCGACGTCAGACGTGATATTGTGCTCGGCGCAGTAGTCGAGCATCTCCTGCGTTTCGGGAATGCCGCCGATGCTCGAACCGACAAGGGAACGATTGTTGCTGATAAGCGAAAACGCGGGAATGGACATCGGTTCGGTCGGTACGCCTACGATGACCATTACGCCGTTCCGCTTCAGCAAATTGAGGTACATGTTCATGTCATGCGGCGCCGAGACGGTGTCGAGGATGAAATCGAACGTCGACGCGATCGGCTTCAGATTTTCCGGATCGCGGGTGACGACGAAATTGTCGGCGCCGAGTTTCCGGGCGTCGGCCTCTTTGCCGGGCGACGTGCTGAATACCGTGACGTCCGCACCCATCGACGCGGCAAGTTTAACGCCCATGTGTCCGAGCCCGCCGAGGCCGATGATGCCGGCCTTTTGCCCCGATCCGACCTTGAACCGGCGCAGCGGCGAAAACGTCGTAATGCCGGCACAGAGCAGCGGTGCGACGCCCGCAAGTTTCTGATCGCTGCGGACCTTTAGCGCGTAGTCCTGGTCGACGACGATATGCTTCGAATAGCCGCCGTAGGTCGGCGTGGTCTTGTCCATTTCGGTGCCGTTGTAGGTCATCACGCAGTGGACCTTGCACATCTGTTCGAAGCCGGCTGTGCAGTTTTCACACTTTCCGCACGAATCGACAAAACACCCGACACCGGCGATGTCGTCGATGCTGAATTTTGAGACTTCCATTCCGACCTTTGCGACGCGCCCGACGATCTCGTGGCCCGGGACCATCGGATATGTCGAGTGGCCCCACTCGCCTTTCGCCTGGTGAATGTCGGAATGGCAAATACCGGAAAAGAGTATCTCGATCAAAATATCTTTCGGTCGCAGCTCGCGGCGCATGAAATCGAACGGCTCAAACTTAGCTTCCGGCCCGTTTACGGCATAACCTCTTGTTGCTGTCATTACTACTCCTATAAAGATCTCTAAATTGTCGCGATCACCTTAAGCTCGATCGCGATCGGCGTAGGTAATTTGTTTACCTCGACGGTTGTCCGGCACGGCTGATTTTCCGCAAAATACTCGGCGTAGACGCGATTATACATCGCGAAATCGTCCTTCATATTTGTCAAAAAGACGGTGACGTCGACAATGTTGTCCCAACTCGAACCGGCGTCTTCCAGAATATAACGCACGTTTTGAAAGACCGAGCGGCATTGCGTTTCTATATCGTAGGAAACGATACGGCCCGCATCGTCGAGCGATACGCCCGGGATCGTTTTTGTGCCGCGCTCACGCGGGCCGACTCCTGAAAGAAACAAGAGATCGCCCACTCGACGCGCATGCGGGTATGATCCAACAGGTTCGGGGGCCTTCGCGGAATTTATCAAGTTTTCAGCCATGCGCTTTATTTAACGAGATTTTATCAGAATTGAAAGAGCGATGGCGCAGGACGGACGAAAAATAAGACAGAATTGAATTAAACGGCAGTAAACTGGAATATAGATAAACTGAGATCTAATTTGCCGTTTCGGGCGAATACAACAGTGGTAAGTTTTATGAAATACATTTTAATAGTTATCGTGGCGTCATTGTCATTCGCATGCGCGTTAGGCGCTGCGAAAACGAGCGAGTTGACGGAAGTGGTAGCGGTTGAGCCGTCGACGGCAACCCGACAGACGGCGGTTTTTGCGGGCGGTTGTTTTTGGGGTGTCGAGGCGGTTTTTGAGCACGTCAAAGGCGTGACGGACGTCAAATCGGGTTACGCCGGCGGGAAAAAGGAAGCGGCCAATTACGACGACGTCAGCACGAGCACGACCGGACACGCCGAGTCCGTGTTGGTCACTTTTGACCCGTCAAAGGTAACCTACACGCAGCTTTTGTCCGTCTTTTTCTCGGTCGCCCACGACCCGACGCAGTTGAACAAGCAAGGGCCGGATCACGGGACTCAATATCGTTCTGTTATATTCTTTGTCGACGAAAGCCAAAAACATCTTGCAAAGGCCTACATCGACGCGATCAGTAAATCGAAGGCGTTCCCCGCACCGGTCGTGACACAGGTTGCGCCGCTCGATCAGTTTTATCCGGCTGAGACGTACCACCAGGACTACCTCAAGAACCATCCCGACGAGCCGTACATCGTGATAAACGACAAGCCCAAAGTGGAAGCTCTAAAAGCAAAGTTTCCCGATCTATACGTGGAATAGACTGGACCGCCGGCATCCTGCCGGCAATGAGCGTGAAACGCGAAAAGGCGCCTGGATGATCAGGCGCCTTTCTTATAAACACATTTCGCGTCCCCGCGGACGCGTGCAAGCAAGGATGCTTGCGGTCCAGTCGCTACCGGCGTTCCCGTTTATTTCGATTTCTCGGCCCATATTTGGACGAGATGCACCAGCGTTTCGGTGGATTTTTCGAGGCCTTTTCTCGAGTTGAATTCGAGCTTGCCGTGGAAATTGTGTCCGCCGGTAAACAGATTCGGCGTAGGCAGGCCGCGTGCCGTGAGGTTCGAGCCGTCGGTGCCGCCGCGTATCGGGCGAAGCTCCGACGGTACGCCGGCGCGTTTCGCTGCTTCGATAGCGTAATCGGTCAGCTGCGGATAATCTTTCAGCACTTCCTTCATATTCAGATACCCGAGTACACTGGCGTAATCGATCGTTACGTTTGGGTATTTCTTTTGCGTGACGGCAACCTGGTCTTTGATCTTTTGCTCGAGGGCGGCAAAGCCGTTGATGTCAAAATCGCGAAGCAGGATCTTGACGACCGACGTCTCGATATCCAGCGTACCGACGTACGGATGAATGTAATTCTCACGGCCGTCAGTCGTTTCGGGCCGGTTCGGAACGGCCGCGGGGAAGTTCGCAAGAAAATCACCGGCGGCGTACATCGAGTTCACGAGAATTCCTTTCGCAGTTCCGGGGTGCGTCGATTTTCCGTGAAAAGTTACGGTCGCCGTGCGTGCCGAAAAGGTCTCGTTCGAAATATCGCCGAGCTGCTCGCCGTCGACCGTGTACGCGTACTTGGCTCCCCACTTTTCGATCTCGAATTTATCTATCCCGCCCCCGACCTCTTCGTCCGGCGTGAACGCGATCGCGATATTGCCGTGCTTGATCGAGGGATTTTGCTTGAGCGTGTCGATCATCGTCATCAGCTCAGCCACGCCCGACTTATCGTCGGAGCCAAGCAGCGTCGTGCCGTCCGCCGTAATGATGTCGTCGCCGATCAGATTTCTGAGGTCGGGATTCTTTTCGACCGTGATGATCTGCGTCTTATCGTTCGGCAAAACAATGTCGCCGCCCTGATAATTTTTGTGGATTATCGGATTAACATTCGCCCCGGAAACCGCCGGCGATGTATCCATATGCGCGATAAAACCGATGGTCGGAACCTTTGAATTGTCCGCCAGATTTCCCGGAATCTGTCCGTAGACTATACCGAATTCGCTGACGCGCACGTTCTGCACGCCAAGCGTCGTCAACTCTTTTTCGAGAAGCCGCGCCAGATCGAACTGCTTCTTGGTTGACGGCACCGTGTTCTGATCTTCAGCCGACTGCGTGTCGATCTTCACGTATCGCAAAAATCGGTCCATCGCCGATTCGGTCGGCGGTTTCATCTGAGCCTGCGCAGTCGAGACGAGCATTACAGCCACGAGTGATACTAAAAACTTCTTCATATTTATTTTGAATCCTCAATTCTGAAACATCTGCCAATCGGGTCCCAATGTATTTTGGACTCATTGGCAATCCAGATATTTTCCCATTTCTGCTTTAGCGTCTTTCGCCCATGCTTCTTTATATAGTCGCGTAAAAGCTCCTCAGCGGTTATATCGCGATTATTTCCGCGTCCAAGCAATTCATCCCATCCCATGCCCGGCACCGTTGAGGTTCCGCCCGGGGCACTAAACAAATCGCCCAGGACAGCTAATGCGATGTCGCCGATGAATGTCTGGTACCAAGAATCGAATACGTGGGCGTCGACTCTCGAGTTGTCGTCCAATTTGCTGATCAAGTATGGTATTGATGCCTTGCCATGAGCCACCAACTGTTCGACGACTTCCGAACGGTCGTTCTCGAGATCCTGAAAACGACCTGTCGGTTGTGTACGCCCAATTTTTGCCAGATCGATATCGGACGTTTTTCCGATCGGAACGACGTCCGCACGCATGGTTGCACGAGTAGGCTCCGGGGTTTGTACAGGTCTGCTGGACGATTCTTCGAGCGTCGCTTCGGAGAAGGGTTGACCGGCATCGCAGCTCAAAAAAGGTAATCCGGCAAGAATTATGACCCCTAGATTAAGGAATTGTTTAGGGACCATCGTTCACCTTTATGCATACGTTCTTTTCTTCGGTAAAAAATTTCAACGCTTCGAAACCGCCTTCGCGGCCCATGCCGCTGTCTTTTACGCCGCCGAACGGTGTTCGCAGATCCCGTAAGAGCCAGCAGTTGACCCAGACGATGCCCGATTCGAGGCGGGCGGCGACGCGGTGGGCGCGCGAGAGGTTTTCGGTCCAGACGGTTGCGGAGAGACCGTATTTTACTGAGTTCGCGTAGCCGAGGACTTCGTCTTCGGTGTCGAACGGCATGATGGTGACGACGGGGCCGAAAATTTCTTCCTGATTTGTCCGGCAGTCGTGCGAGAGGTCCTCGATGACGGTCGGCTCGACGAAGTATCCGTTCGAACAACGTCCATCGACAACCACACGTTTGCCGCCGGTGAGAATCTTTCCGCATTCTTCGCCGGCAAGTTCGATATAGGACAATATCTTTTGCATGTGCGGTTCGGAAACGACCGCGCCAAGATTCGTCGATTCGTCGAGCGGGTCGCCGATCGTTAAGGCAGCCGCACGCGCTACAAGATCGTTCTTGAATTTTTCGTAGATCGGCCGCTCGACAAATATACGCGAGCCGCACAGGCAGATCTGACCCTGATTTGCGAACGACGAACGAACTGTCGTCGCGAGCATTTCTTCGTAATTGCAGTCGGCGAAAATAATGTTCGGGTTCTTGCCGCCGAGCTCGAGCGAGAGCTTTTTGAACATCGGTGCCGCGACTCGTGCGATCTCTTCGCCCGTCTTTGTGCCGCCGGTGAACGAGATGGCTTTTATATCCTTGTGTGCGACGATCGCGGCGCCGACCTTTGGGCCGAGGCCGTGAACTATGTTCAGTACGCCTGCGGGCAGGCCGGCTTCGATGCAGAGTATCGAGAGGAGATATGCGGTCATTGGCGTCACCTCGCTCGGTTTGGCGACGACGCAGTTGCCGGAGGCGATGGCAGGCGCGATCTTCCACGTGAAAAGATAAAGCGGCAAATTCCACGGCGAGATGCAGCCGACAACGCCGAGCGGCTGGCGCAGCGTGTAATTTATCGCCTGAACTCCGTTGCCGAGCGAAGTGTCGTGCGACTCGTTCGCGGTGTGCATAGCGGCCGTCGCGTAAAACCTGAAATTCGCGGCCGCACGCGGAATGTCCATCGTACGGGCGAGCGATAGTGGCTTGCCGTTATCGATGCTTTCGGCACGTGCGAGTTCCTCGGCGTCGCGTTCGATGAATGAAACGAGCCGCATCAGTATCTCGAACCGCCGCTCCGGCGATGTCGCGGACCATTCGGGAAATGCGGCCTGAGCCGATTCGACCGCGAGATGCACATCGCGGTCATCCGAATCGGGGATATGCGAATACACCTCGCCGATTGCCGGATCGAAATTGTCCAGGTACTCGCCGGAGGCAGGTTTTACAAGCTCTCCGCTGATGTAGTTTTCGATCTTCAGCATCCTTTTCGCGAACGGCATCTATTTGATCTTACCGTATTTGCGCAAGATCGTTCGCGTTTGCTCGATCGGCAAAGCCTCGATCGTGCGCTTTTGATTGCCGGTGACAGTTGTCGCTTTGAAGAGCGAGTTGTAGATGGCTTCCTCGGTCGCTTCGATAACGCCGAGAAAAAGCGGTGACATCGCGTCGTTACCGAGGACCTGAACGGAACGTTTCGCATCACTCGACCTGATCCGGTTTTGGGCGGCCGTCGAGAACGCGATCGCGTAATCGCCGCTGCCGTTCGTCATCGCCGAACCGGTCCGAGCCAATCCCGACATCGACCGGGCCGCGAGACGTTCGAGCTGTCTGTGGTCGAGCGGAGCGTCGGTGGCGATCGCGATGATGATCGAACCGTCGGCGGTGAGGTCTATTTCGGACTTTGATACACCGCTTATTCCATTCAGACCGACCGCTTCTTTCAGATAATATTTTCCGAGTTCTTTTCCGACCGGCACGCCGTCGATCGTGAGTACGCCGCCGAAATTCGTTTGTACCAAAACGCCGATCGTGTAGCCGCCGAGCGAATCGGGTAGTTTCCGCGACGACGTTCCGATGCCGCCTTTCCAGCCGAAAGCAACCGTGCCGGTCCCGGCGCCGACCGAGCCTTCTTCTACCGCTCCGCTCTTCGCATTTTTGATGGCGTCGAGGACGTCTTCGCGGGTGACGTGCCGGCCGCGAATGTCGTTCAGGAAACCGTCGTTTGTTTCTGCGACCAGCGGGTTGATCGACTGCACATTCTCATTTCCGGGAAGTGCGAGCATGTAATCGAGCAGAAAGTCGGCAGTCTTTGGTACGGAAAGCGTCGAGGTCAGGACGACGGGCGTTTCGATCTCGCCCAATTCATTGACTTGAGTGGAGCCGGCGAGTTTGCCGAATCCGTTGCCGACGAAAACCGCGCCCGGCACTTTTTCCTGAAACAGATTTCCACCGTGCGGGAGTATTGCCGTCACGCCGGTGCGTACGTTTTCGCCTCGGATGATCGTCGTGTGTCCCACGGATACGCCCGGGACGTCCGTTATTGAATTAAGAGTGCCGGGAGCGAGAATGCCTACGGTCAGCCCGAGATCGCGTGCTCGTGGACGACTGTTTTCCTGCGCATACGACAGGCTGGATATCGCAACGAGACAAAGCAGTAAAGACGAAATGCGTCGTAGTTCAGTCATATCCAATAATAATTTACCGAGCCGGCAGAAAAATATTGCGCACGCACATCGGTTCAACATTGGCCTACACCTTGGCGAATGTGAGTCCTGTCTGACCCTGATATTTACCGCCGCGGTCCTCGTAGCTTACGGCGCAATTTTCGTCGGATTCGAAGAACAGGATCTGCCCGATGCCCTCGTTAACATAAACGCGGAGCGGCAGGTTGGCCAGATTTGCGATTTCGACGACGAGGCGGCCCGTCCAACCGGCTTCGAGCGGCGTAGTGTTGACCAAGAGGCCGGCACGGGCGTACGTCGATTTGCCGAGAGCGATGCCGGTGACGTTGCGGGGCATTTTGAACGTTTCGACCGTAACGCCGAGGCCGTAATGATGCGGCGGCAGTAGGTAATATTTTGCACCGTCTTCGGCGTCGTGCATCTGCGGTTCGATCAGAGAGAACTGGTCATCGAAATGTTTCGGGTCGATCTCTTTGGCGTGGACCGACGAGAAGATCCGGAAACCGTCGTCCGCGAGGCGCATGTCGTAACCGTAACTCGACGCACCGGCCGAAATTATCCGGTTGCCGTTCACCTCGCGTACAAGGCTCGGTAGAAACGGATCGATCATCTTCTGCTCCTCAGCCATTCTGCGAAGCCAAATATCCGACTTGATTGTCATAAAGGTATGGAGCGAAAAAGGCGATAAAGTAACGTTACTTTATCGCCTTTCGTGATTGAAATTCAAATCCGCGGCTTTCTATTCGGCTCCGTTGTAACGTGAGAATTTGAGCGTTCCATCACCGACCGTAAATTTTAGAGCGACTCCGCCGGTGCCCGATTTCGCCACGACTGCCTTGTCGGTGAACTCGCCCTTCCGGACGCGGGGTTTGAGATCGGCGAAAGTGTTTTCGATCTTTCCGGTCCTGAGGATCGTACCGTCGACTTCGGCATTGAGGCCGGCGGGAAATTTCACATCCATGGTACCGGCCGCCAACTGAACGTCGGCAAAACGGCCGCGCCATGAACGTGTCGGTATCGTCAGGTCGATACTGCCTTTCGCGATGGTCGTCGTGATGCTGCCGCCGACCAGAGCGATCTTTGCATCGGATTCGAGAAAGTTCGCGCGAATGAAACCGTCGATTCCGGATATCGAAAGCTCGCCGCGGCCGCCGTCGATGATCAGGTCGCAATATCGCGGCACTTTTATAACGTAGTCGATGCGGTACGGCATTGCGGCAAGAGTCTTCGATGATTTTTTGCCGAGCTGCTTGAAGATCTTTTTGTCGTTTATCCCGACACTGGTTATGCCCGTGCGGCCCGGGCTTTCGTCAAGGACAAATCCGGTTACGCCCGATAAAGTGGCAAGATCGGCTTCGGTCTGTGCAGTTATCTCGATGGTCGCCGATATTTCGACCTCGTTTGCATTGCTCCCTTCGACACGTATCGAGCCGACCGGCGCACCTTTGATCTCGACCGTCCCGCCCGAGCCGAAATCTAGTTTGTCAGTTTTATAGGTAGTTCGCTTCAGCGTGGGAGCCGTCTGGCCAAATATGATGCCCGACAGAAGGCCAACGAAAAGCAGCATTAGCAACGGACTCAGTTTTTTCATTGTAAAGGTGTGTGCAAAGCAGGCAAGTAAGGCCTAGCGCCTCAGAAACGAGATGCCGCCCCGCTGGTTGGTAACTGTAACAGAGGAGCTGCCGTCGCCAAAGCGTCCGACGACGCGGCGGCCGTCCGCGAGCGAAAGCATCTCGGGCGTTGCAAACGGCCCGAGAGAAATATTTCGAGTTGACGGAGCGGTCGCGACGAGACGGAACGAGGAGTTCATCGGAATACGGATGTTGATATCGCCGCGAAGCGACGCAAACCTGTAATTGCCGCTGCGCTGTATCTCGCCGTCGAAAAAGATATTCCCGATGCCGTTCTGCGCCGACACGGCACTGGCGTCGATGTTTGTCAGCGTGATGTCGCCCTCGCTCGAAATGTGAGCACGAACGAGGCCGCCGCGTACATTCGATACAGTCAGGTTGCCCATTCGCGTTTCGATGTCGACACTCGACGCATACGGAACCCGGATCGTGAAATTAACGTTGCCGGCGGTGCGCCCTTCGTTATCCTTTACGAGGTTTATATAGATCGTGCCGCCGATCATTTGCGGAGCGATCACGGCCGCCGGGGCCTCGAGATACGCACTCACGTTTACCTCGGGCCGGTTCCAGCCTTCGACCGTAACGGTGCCGGAACGATTGAGCAACTGTAGGCGCACATCGTTCGCCGCGGGATAATTTTTCGAAAATCGCCGCTGCGCAAAGGCAGGATCAGGCGCAAAGAAAAAAACTACGCTCAACATAAGAAGAATCGTAGCTTTGGCGGAAAAAGGGGATTTGAATCGTAATATCAAGTTATGGATCATTCCCGCGCGTCCGGTCTGCACTTAAAGATCGGCAAACTCCCGGAGAAGATTCATTTTGTCAGTAAGAGCAGAATCGAGCATTTCACCGGAGAGGTCGTCCTGCGGGTCTTTTTGCAAGATCATATTGTATTCGGTGACGGTCTGATCGATCTCGTTGATATTTCGGTCGAACGCATCGCGCATCTTGTTGTCCCACTGCGACTTTCGAGCCTGAACACGTTTGTTCCAGTAATCGATCGCGGCCTCCTGCTCTTTATAACGGCGTTCGCGTGACTGTTGCGGCGTATCGACGAGCCCGACCTTACTCATTACCTTTTCAAATGTCGTCTGCGTCGATGCGGAGCGGGAGGTAAAATCGTCGCCGCTCGGCTCGAAATAATTGCGAATACCGACGATCGTCAGAAGTGAACTTATTACGGCGACACCCGCAAGTCCGGCGATCGTCTGCGGCAGCGTAAAATTCCAACGGCGGACGAACGAGCCCGGGGGAGGCTGAGGTGCCGGCGGCGGCTTTATTTCGCTTTCGATGATGTTGTTGATGCGGCACCAGAGGGCCTGAGCGTTGGGGGGAATGATCTCGGCCGGACTGTCGACGCGGCACGAATCGACGATCGCCGCAAAATCTTCACACAGCTTTGCACATCCCGTGCAAAGGGCAAGATGTTCGCGCACGGCGCTCGATGAGGGCTCGTCCAGGTCGCAATCCAGGAACGCACTTATCGATTCTTGACAATCCTTGCAATTCATTTCTAATAGTCGGAACGCCTGACCGAGACCGTAGCTCACGCTAAGGAGCTCAGGGAACAACTTCCTTTTTTGTATTCAACCTTATAGATTAAAAGCGAAATTAAAGGGTTGCCCTTCAGTCAGAAGTTTTTTGGTCGTTCTGCTTGATCAGGAGCCCGCGCAGCTTGAGCCGGGCCTTGTGCAGTTGGGATTTCGAGGTGCCGACCGAGATGGACAGCATGCGCGCAACTTCCTCGTGCTCATAGCCTTCGACGTCGTGCAGCACGAAAACGTTGCGATATCCTCTCGGAAGTTCGGCGATCGCGTTCTTGATGGCAATGCGGTCGACGACAGGCATTTTATTCGGATTTGACGTGCCGGCTACCGCCTGCTCCGGCATCTCGCCGTCATCCGATACTTTTTCGTTCTTGACGCTGCGTCGGCGAAAGTGCATCAGGACCTGATTGACCGTCAAACGGTGAAGCCACGTCGAGAAAGCCGAATCGCCGCGAAAGCTGCCGACCTTTCTGAATAACTGTATGAAAACTTCCTGAGTGAGATCTTCGGCCTCGGTCTGGCTGCTGGTCATGCGCAGGCAAAGGCTGTAAGTGCGTCGGTGATAACGCTGGTAGATCATCTCAAAGGCGGCCAGGTTTCCCGCTGCGGCCTTTTGACAGAGAGCAAGATCGGGCGATGACGCATCCGGAATTTCGGCAACATCATACGCAGGAGCGAAAACCGCTTCGACGGCAGGCGATTGGCGTAACGCGGGGTCTGAGGCTTCCTCGAACCCGAAGGCGATGTCTTGTTCTATCGCCGCCGTGGATGAGTCCATAATCACTCCTGGAAATTTTTTGGCGGATTGTAAAAAGTCTTCGCTGCCTATGATGGTGTACCCCCGACGCAAAGTTGCTCTATCAAAAGAAGTTTATGACGAAAATCGAAAAAACAAAAGCTAATTCTTGATCAACCAGCTAACCCTGCGAATCGGGGTGTTCCTTCAAGCAGCCACTTCTATTTCAGCGTCACGTAAGGAAATGTTGCCTATTGATCACGAAAAACAAAAAAGTCCGCTACACGGCCGTAGCGGACTTTTTGAGGACACAAGATCGAGGGATCAAATGCTCAAGAGTTCGAGCTCTGATTCGACCACATTCGTGACCGTCTTTAACGCACAAAATACCGCAACGACGGATGGGTCGAACTTCTTCCCTGCGGCCGTTTTCAACGACATTATCGCGTCTTGGTGGCTAATTCCGGGTTTGATCAGTCTGGGTGCCGTCATTGCGTCGTAGGCGTCGGCGACCGCGATGATCCGCGCGTGCAACGGAATCTGCTCTCCGGAAAATCCGCCCGGCTGCCCGGTGCCGTCAAAATGCTCGTAATGAAACCGCAGCACGGAGGCGATCTCCGCGAGGTCCGGCACCCGCTCGAGTATCTCGAGACCGGGCTCGAAATTCTTCTTCACGATGTGCTGTTCCTCGACCGTAAGCGGCGAATCTTTCAACAGTATCTCGTTCGGAATGCGAAATAGCGCCGCCTCGTGCAGAAAAGCCGCGAGCATCAACTGCTCGACCTCCGCGCGGTCCATCTGGATCGCGTTGCCGATCTGCGCGGCGTATTCGCTGGTTCGCCGGGCATGAGCCCGGGCGTGCGGCTCTTTTAATTCGAGCATGTCGGCGACGACCTCGACAAAACCGTCGCGCGTCGCTTTTATTCTCGACTGCAGACGCTCGTTCTGAAGCTGCAGACTTCGCTGGGCTTTGAGCGTTTCATAATGCTGCAGCGCGCGTTTTACGGTCTGTTGAAAATCTTCGTTCACCCACGGCTTGGCGATGTACTTGTAGACGACACCGCTGTTCAACGCGTCGACTAGGGCGTTCGCGTCCGTGTATCCGGTCAGCATTATGCGGACCGTCTGCGGACGCATATCTGCGGCGCGCATGAGGAACTCGGTACCGGTCATTCCGGGCATACGCTGATCGGAAACGATCAGGGCAAAATCGTGTAAAGCCAAAAGTTCGAGACCCTCGGCGCCGGACGCGGCGCTGTAGACTTCGTACTCGTTCCGGAACAAACGTTCCAATAACCGCAGATTCGCGTTTTCGTCATCGACGAATAGAATTTTATATTGCATAGCTCTGATTTCCTGCTGATGGCACGTGTACGGCTGACGCAGAGACGTGTGCTTCGATCCTTAGTGGAAGTATTACTGAAAAGGTCGTCCCCTTGTTCAACTCGCTCCTGACCTCGATCTTTCCGCCGTGGCGTTCGACAATGCCGAACGTGATCGAGAGACCGAGCCCCGTTCCTTCGCCGACCGGTTTGGTCGTGAAGAACGGGTCGAATATTTTCGAAAGCACGTCGGGTTCGATGCCCTTGCCCGTATCACTGACAGAAACGGTGACGTTCGTGCCGTCCGAATGCGTAGCGATACGCACCACGCCCTGAACGGCGCCGACAGCCTGGGCGGCATTGACCAGCAGATTCATCCAAACCTGATTTAACTGGGCCGAGTATGCGTCGATCGCCGGGATATTGCCGTAGTCGCGAACAAGATCGATGTTGCCGCTGCTCAGATATCGCGACAGCAGCCGGATGGTCGAGTCGATGCCTTCGTGAATGTTGGTTTTCTTGAATTCCGCTTCGTCCAGGCGCGAGAATGTACGGAGGTTCTGAACGATGTCCTTGATACGTGTCGTGCCTTCGCGACAATCCGAAATGATAGAACCGAGATCGTTTACCGTGTCAGCGAAATGTATACGTGTTTTGATGGCGTCCGCTTCGGCCTTAATATTGGGGGGAAGGCCAGCCTGGTCGTAGTATCGCAGCAGGCCCATGAGATCATTGACGCAGCCCTCGAGCAGGTCGAGATTACCGTGTACGAACCCGACCGGATTGTTTAGTTCGTGCGCGATACCGGCACTGAGCTGACCGATCGATGCCATCTTTTCGCTCTGAACGATCTGGGCCTGCAGCCGTTCTAACTGCGCTTTGCCGTGAACGAGTTCCTTGTTGCGCTCTTCGAGGTCGCGTTTGTAACGGTTGGCATTAATAAGCAGATTGCGCCGTTCCAGAGCACGTTCGACCGTGAGTTCGAGCACGCCTGCGTCACACGGTTTTATCAGATAGTCGAAGGCGCCGAGGCGAACGGCGTCGAGAGCGCGCTGCGGCCGGTCGACGCCGGATACGATGAGGACGGCCGTTTTCGGATAGCTTTCGATAACGCGCCGGAGCAGCTCAATGCCGGACAGGCCCGGCATTATTATGTCCGTTATGACGAGCTCGAATTCGTTGGTTTTTAGAAGCTCGAACGCTTCGACGACCGAACCGGCTTCGGAGCAGTCGTATTTTGCACCGAGGCTGCGCGCGAACGCCTTTCTCACTACAGGCGAATCGTCGACGATCAGTATGTGTTCTTTTTGAACTTCGTTCCGTACGGGAGTATTCACGCGGGATGTGGAGAGATCCATTGGAATACGCAAAGATGATTGAGTAGTCATTTGAGGAAGGGACGTAAAACGTAAAAGTCGGGTTGGGATCAAAAGAACCGTTCGCCAAAGGAGAATCGAGAGCAAAGGCCGTGCCGGAGGTATTCGAGAAGCGGCCGGACCTCTATTCTACCAATCGGGCAGACGTATCCGCAATGATTATTTCGGCATCGCGGCCGCCGCGGATTTTTGATCCGACCCAGTTGGCCGCGCACGAATGATCCGTACCGGTCGATGTGATCGAACGGTGACGTGACGCACGTGCTTTTTGAAGGGTTTATTGGTATAACTTTCAGGTATTTCAGAATCTTCTCACTAAAAACGCCAAAATATGCTCTTTCTAACGCAGTCTGCCGCGGTCTACGGAATTGACGCCCTGATCGTAGACATCGAGGTAAACCTGCAGCCGGCCCGAGGCGAAGCGGACATTTCGCCACCGGTCACGATCGTCGGATTGCCCGATACCGCGGTCCGTGAATCGCGCGAACGTATTCGCGCGGCGATAAGCAACAGCTCGTATTTCTTTCCGTTTCACAAGACGACCATAAACCTCGCACCTGCTGACGTCAGGAAGGAAGGTGCAAGCTTTGACCTGCCGATCGCGCTCGGTATACTCGGCGCCAACGGCGATCTTGGCGATTTTGAAGGTCTTGAAAATACTCTGAGTATAGGCGAGCTTTCGCTCGACGGACGCGTTCGACCCGTTCGCGGTGCACTCTCGATCGCACTTGCCGCTCGCGAGAACGGCATCGTCAATATTATCCTCCCGGAAGAAAATGCGAAGGAAGCCGCGGTCGTCAAGGGCATCGATGTTTTTCCGGTGCGTGATCTTCGCGAAGCGGCGCTGCTTGTACAGGAACTTCAAAAAGGCGGACCGACGCGCGTTCAGGCCCTAAAGCTCGATCTCGCCGAACTGCACGCCGAGGAAAGCCCCTACGCCGTCGATTTTTCGGAGGTCCGCGGCCAGCAAACGGCGAAACGGGCACTCGAGGTCGCGAGCGCCGGCGGCCACAACATTCTATTTCTGGGCCCGCCCGGATCCGGCAAAACGATGCTCGCAAAGAGGCTGCCCACGATCTTGCCGCGCCTTCAATTCGAAGAAGCGCTTGAGATAACGAAGATCCATTCCGTCGCCGGCCTGACAGGGAAATCGGGACTCGTCAAAGAGCGTCCGTTCAAATCGCCGCACCACACCGTTTCGCAAGCTGGACTGATCGGCGGCGGATCGATACCGAAACCGGGCGAGGTGAGCCTCGCCCATCTCGGCGTTTTGTTTCTCGACGAACTTCCGGAATTCGACCGCAGCGTTCTCGAGGTCCTGCGGCAGCCGATGGAGGACAAACAGGTCACGATCTCGAGAGCGGCGAGCTCGCTCACGTTTCCGGCGAATTTCACGCTTGTCGCGTCGATGAATCCGTGCCCGTGCGGATACTTCGGCAGCCAGCGCGAGTGCAAATGTTCGCCGCCGATGATCCAGCGTTATGTCGGCAAGATCTCGGGCCCGCTGCTCGACCGCATCGACATTCACATCGATGTTCCGGCCGTGAAATTCGACGAGCTTAGAGGCCGCGGCGTCGCTCAGGGCGAGCCGTCTGCCGCTATCCGCGAACGCGTTATTGCCGCTCGCGACGTGCAGATAAAGCGTCTCGGCCACGACGGAGTGTTTTCAAATTCCGCGATGTCGCCGAAGCAGATCAGGCAGCACTGCGCCCTCGATGAAATGAGCGAATCGCTGCTCGAAAAAGCAATGCAGCGACAAGGACTTTCCGCCCGGGCCCACGACCGCATCCTCAAAGTGTCCCGGACTATTGCAGATCTTGGCGGCAGCGAAAACATCGATTCCGCACACATTAGCGAAGCCATCAATTACCGTTCACTCGACCGTAACTATTGGACTTAGGGCCACGCTTCTGCGAATATGACTTATCCTCGGCCAGAACTTAACGCGGTTTAGCATCAGATTTCGGATGGCGTCATCATTAGTGAATAATTTAATCGGCTTTGAAGATATCCCGCAGACGATCCCGCATTTTTGCATTGAATCGTTCCGCCGGAACAATAAGGCGGACGCACTTGCCTACAAGTCCGGCGACGCCTGGAAATACATTTCGGGCCTCGACGTGATCGAACGCATCCGCCGTATCGCCGACGGCCTTGCTCGCCTCGGCGTAAAAGCCGGCGACCGCATTGCGATAATTTCCGAGAATCGTCCCGAGTGGTCGTTGACGGACCTGGCTATTCTTTCGCTGCGTGCGGTGAACGTGCCGATATATACAACGCAGGCGGTTGAGCAAATACGCTTCATACTCGAAGATTCAGACGCGAAGATGCTGTTCATTTCGGGCCGGAAGTTGATGAAGCACGCCGAGAATGCGATCCATAGTGTCGAGCGTCTGGAAAAACTGATCTTCTTTGACGCCGACGGCGTTGCCGAAGCCGGCAGCCGCGCGATGACGTTGGCAGAATTAGAAAATGTAAAAGGCGACGATACCGCGACGTTCGAGGAGCGGCTTGCCGTCGTGGAGCAGAACGACCTCGCCACAATCATTTACACGTCAGGTACTACCGGTGAACCGAAAGGCGTGATGCTCACACATGACAATTTCGTTTCCAACATTGTCGCTATTTCGAAAGATTTGCCGATACGAACGTCCGACCGTTCGCTGGCCGTGCTGCCGCTTTCGCACATCTTCGAACGGACGGTGTTCTACGTTCTGTGCTCGAACGGCGTATCGATACATTACTGCGCCGCGTTCGATCAGCTCGCCGCGTGTTTGAAGGAAGTAAAGCCGACGATCATGACGGCCGTTCCAAGGCTCTTCGAGCAGGTCTATCACAAGATAGTTAAGAAAGGTAAGGCCGCCGGCGGATGGCGAACGTCGCTGTTCAACTGGGCGTTGGAGATCGGGCAGCAATACTCGGAAGCAAGGGACGAGCACGAATCGGTCCCGACCGTACTTGCAGCAAAACAGGCTCTCGCGAGCCGCCTTGTCTTTTCAAAATGGCGAGAGGGCGTCGGCGGCAGCCTGAGGTTTTTTGTGTCGGGCGGAGCTCCGCTTTCGAAAAAACTCTCCTTGGCGTTCTGGGCGGCGGGAATTCCGATACTCCAGGGATACGGAATGACGGAGGCGTGCGTTGCGTGCGCGAACCGGCCCGGGGACAACAAGATCGGCTCGATCGGCCGGCCATTCGAGGGAATCGAAATGAAGATCGCCGAAACCGACGGCGAGATCCTGATCCGCGGGCGGAACGTCATGACCGGATACCTTAACCGGCCCGAAGACACCGCCAATTCGATAGACAACGACGGCTTTTACCACACAGGCGACGTCGGTTATATGGACACCGACGGACACTACTACGTGACCGATCGTCTGAAGGACCTGTTCAAACTTTCAAACGGCAAATACGTCGCTCCGCTACAGGTCGAAAGCCTTTTGAAACAAAGCCCGCTCATTTCGCAGCCGGTGGTCGTGGGTTCCGGACGAAAGCAGGTCGGGGCATTGATCGTGCCCGAGTGGGAAGCGCTCAAAGAAGTTTTACGGGACGAGAAAATCGCCGCCGACGGGACGCGCGAAGAGCTTTGCGAAAATCCGAAGGTGATCAAGCGCATACAGAACGACGCCGTGGCGCTGACTCGCGAATTGAACGACTATGAACGCGTGAAGCGTGTATATTTGCTCCCGAGAGAGTTCTCGATCGATAAGGGCGAAATGACGCCGACGTTGAAGATCAAGCGAAGCGTGATCGACGAAAAGTACGAGGAAGCGATAGACGAGATCTGCGGCAGCTAGTAAAGCGGCAGCTTTCTAGACGCCATCATCGTAAACGTGATCGATCTCGCTCGAGAGATTCGAGAACGACGGTCCGCGGCGATCACCCATAAGCGCTGCCGCGAGTTCGAAGAGCGGCCGCGGCATCTTTGCCGGCACAACTTTCTCGTCGACCGGCGGGAAGTATTCATAGAAGTCGACCTCTGCCTCGCAAAATTCGCATAGGCTTAAATGGGCGCTGATCGCCCTCTCCTCTACCTGATCGATCTCACCGGTCTGAAACGCGAGAAGCCGTTGTGATGAAGGGCAATCCGCGCTCTTACAAAAACTCGACATTACTTTATAAATCGGACACCTATCCGTTCTCGGCCTGTGAAAACGGGAGTGTCAACGTCAACAAAATTTGGATGCTACAACTTCTGTAAATCCGCAATGCCGCCCGCATTCCAAAAGACGCCTACGGAAAACAACGACTTTGTGTCAAACTCCTAAGCTGCCGACCGCTTTCAGGCCTGTAAGTGCTTGATAACACCACACTTACCTTGTCGTGTTAAACAAAACCTAACACCGCAAAAAACTGTTGCTCAATCGTCGAATAATTGTTAGTATCTTAACTGTAGGAAGTGAGGAACGCATCTCATAGCCCTCCAAAAAAAATTGACCGCATTGCTCGGTGGTTAGTTTCCGAAAGTTTGCCTTCACCAAAACAAAATTAGCCAAAAGCCTCTCTGGAATCGGTTCAGCAGTGTGACGAAAGCCGCCTTTTTCTTATCGGCATTTTTCGACATCACCGCAAACACTCCCGAATCCTCTCGATGCGGTTTAGTTATTTAGGCTCCGCGAACGATCTATATGAACTCAATCAAGCAGCAGGAACGAGCTCCGCGAGCTATGCCGGTCAGAACGCATAAGGTCGGCAAATGGAACGAAAGCCTGAAGTCGTCGGATGTAAACCAGATCTGGATCGAACTTCACAGGATCGTTTCTTCTCATCCGCTCGTTCGGGCGTCAAAACGTGCCGGTTTTCTTGTCGAAGAAGGTAAATATAACGCTTACACCGATCTTACCCAGGAACTGTTCGTCGCGCTGCTGAGCAAAGAGCGATTTCAGCATTACGTCGACACGGAGATGACCGACGCCGAGGTCGAGGCCGAGATCAGCCAGATAGAGCTGACAAACATGCTGACGGCGGAGCTCCGGAAAAGGTATCCGGAATCGTACCGGCTCGCGAGACGAATTTCGACGATCATTCAGACAAGCAAGAATTTCAAGCGATTCGACAATGTCGATAACCCGGAGGCACATCGCCGTCTGGCTGACCGTTTGTACGGCCTAAACGACTGGAAGATCCTGAAGATGCGGCGCGACGTGCAGGAGATGGACGAACGCGTCAAAGTCGTATCCTTCCATAAACGCGATACCCGTATGGTCGGATGCACCGGCGACGCACAGATAGTTATCAGCAACGTCGAACTCGAAAAACTTATTATCCGGGTTTTTAAGGCGATCGATTCGCCGGTCGATGTTCGCTCGCTGCGGTCGTTCGTGATGTCGCGTCTGCCGATCATGGACATTCATCTCGTGCCTGTCGGCGGCTCCGGCGACAGCGACGATGACGATAAGATCCATTTCGAAATACCCGACACCCGTCAAACACCCGAAGAAGATTACCTGCGAAACGAAGCCGAATCGGCTGCCGCGGATTTTGTGGACGGATTTCTGTTGGACCTTAGCAAATCGGTCCGCGGCAAATCGAAACAGTACGACCGAATGATCAGCGTTCTCTGGCATTGCTATTTGGTCTCGGACAGCGGCACACAACTCGAGGTTGCCGAAATGCTCGGTGTTTCCGATTCTCTAGTGTCCGATTACCGCAAACGGATCGAAGCGACTCTGCAGCAGCTTTCATTCGATGGTGTCAACGAAGCACGCCAATTCGAAAAAGCTCTCAAACACCGCGTCCGCCAGATGATAACGCTCGCCACCGAAGAGGTCGCAGCATAACAGCTTTCTCGATCGCCCTCACACAGCCCACCTGATCTTTTCGTTCGGAAAGATCGCCCTCACTGACCTGATCTTCTCGCCTCGTAAAACACCAAACTAATAGAGCCTTTGGATTCCGTATAGGATTCCAAAGGCTCTTTTTTCGTTCATAAAATTGCAGCTTTATTCGCCGTTTCCGATCTTGGCCATAAGCTCGGCGAACCGCGGATCGTCGCGGAGAGTGTCGAGGCTGTGGTCGTGTTCGTAATGCGGACGGTTCTCGTTGCCGAGTTTCACTGCTCGATTCAGCCATTTGAATGCGAGATCCTTGTCCCCCAGAAGTGCGTAGGTCGACGCGACCCAATATGCCATGTCGTGATCGGCACGCGAGATCGCGAGGGCATCGTCGGTCAACTGTGCACGGGCATCTTCGGCGCGGCCCGAACCCGCAAGATAGATCGCGTAAAGCGGCTTGATACCGTCCATCTCAGGTTGCTCTTTGAGAACTCTTTCGATCAGGTCGATCGCCATCTGCTTGTCGCCGCGATAGTAGTAAACGCCGGACCGGAATATCTTCAGCATCGGGTGGTTGGGCTCGGCCTTTTCACCCCGCTCGATCTCTTTGATCGCCTTGTCGTATTCCTGTTCATAAATGTAGATGCGCGCGCGGTTATATGCCGAAACGGCGCGAGCCGCCGGGTCGAGACGGGACAACTTTTCGAACGCTCTCAGCGACTCTTCGTATTCGCCATCGAGGCGGTGCATCACGCCCTTTACAAAATAGAGCGGGGCATCGTTCGGGAATTGCTTTTGCAGCAGCTCGATCTCGGAACGGGCCTTTTTCTTTTCGCCGCGAGCCATGTAGATCATGACCATCAGCACTCGTGCCTCGACCACGTTCGGGTCGTAAAAGAACGCTTTGCTGAACGCGGTCTCGGCGTACGTGTAATCTTCGGCTTCTCCCAGGCCCTTGAAAACGCGGTTTGCGTAGCAGGCGCCCAGTCCGCTGTACGCCATCGCGAAATGCGGGTCGAGGTCGATCGCGTTCTTAAAGTTTTGTATCGCGGCGTCACAGTCCGCGACAGACAGCGACCTGAAAATGAACCGGCCAAAATTGTCGCGGCCCCGAAGGTATTCTTCCCACGCCTCGTGATTGTCGGTCATGCGCCGGCCGAGCTTTTCCTGCTCGTTGTCCGACAGTTCGAGTCGCAGGCCTTCCAGAATTCGCTGTGCGATGCCGTCCTGGACCGAAAGAATGTCATTACCGTCGGCATCTATACGGTCGCTCCACAATATTTCGCCGGTCAGCACGTCGAGAAGTTGAGCGGTCACGCGCAGCTTGTCGGCTCCGCGGATAAATCCGGCGGAGAGTACTGCATGAACGCGCAGGTCGCGTCCAGCTTCACGCGGGTCGACGTCGGCGCCTTGGTATTTTGCGATGACCGAACTCGGCCTTACGATCAAAGATTTTAATTGGGCCAGTTCCGTGATCACGGCATCTGCCAGTGAGAACTCGTAAAAATTTGCACCTTCTTCGCCGCTTAAATTTTTGAAGGGAAGTATCGCGACACTTTTCTTATCCTGGCCGGTTGCGGTCAGAGTAACGTCCGGCACGAACGAAGGCGGATTGGACATCGACGACGTGCGCGCCGACGGCCGCTCGGGGACCGACTTCCCGGTAAACCAGTCGAGTGCGCGTTTGAGAACACCGCTGTCCATATGCGAGGGAGCGTAAGTGTCGGTCGCCATCAACGAAGCTCCGGCGATCTGCTGCAGCACGAATCGAAGATCATCACGCATTAGAGAGATCTTCTGATATCGTTCTTTTGGATCTTTTTGGAGAGCTTTGTCGACGATCGCTTGCAATTGCGGCGGGAACGGGTCGCGTCGCAGATCGGCGATCGGTTTGGGTGTTCCGTAGAGCACCTGATGCCGAACGTCGATAACCGTCTTGCCTTGAAACGCCCATATTCCGGTGAGCATTTCATACAGCAGAACGCCGGTCGAAAAGATGTCGGAACGGGCGTCGGCGCGTTCGCCACGTGCTTGCTCGGGCGCCGCATACGTGGCGGTGCCGTACGGAATTCCGAGTTCGGTTATCTCGTTCTTGTCCTTTTGTCCGCGTTGGCTTTCCAACTGCTCGTCTTCGAGCAGCTTGGCGAGCCCGAAATCAAGTATCTTCGCCTGGCCGGTACTGGTGACCATGATGTTCCCGGCCTTAATGTCACGGTGAATTATGTTTTTTGAATGAGCGTACGCGAGGGCGTCGGTCACCTGAATCGCGATCGAAAGAGCGCTTTTTAATTCTAACGGCCGGCCGGATACGAGCTGCCTGACATTTTTACCTTCGATGTACTGCATCGCGATGTAAAAAATGCCGTTCGCGTCATGAAAGTCGTAGATCGTGCAGATGTTCGGATGATCGAGTTGCGAACAGAGCTGTGCTTCGCGTTCAAATCGTTTGAAGTTTGAGGTCTTATTTGTAAGTTCCGGAGGAAGAACTTTTATCACGACCGTGCGGTTGAGTTTGGTATCGAGAGCCTTGTATACCGTACCCTGGCCGCCCGAGCCGATCTTTTCCTGAATTTTATATTGGTTTATCTGGGAACCAATCATACTGATCTTGGATTCCGGAATGCCGATATCGGATCGTCAAAATCGGGCGCGGCATCCGTGCCCGTACAATCGTTTAAGTCTATGCGCAGATTTCTAAAATCCAAAATCTGAAATCGAAAATGTAATTTGTCCGGCAAACTGCCGGCTATTCGGTTACGATCGTTCAGCCGCGTCGAGGCGTTCCCCAGCCGGAAGCGACGTAAACGCCGTCCTCTACGATCGCCGGAACGACCAGGTCACCGTCAGTATACTCGAGCATTTCCTTTTGCCGTCGCTTGTCATTCTGCGCATCGTATTCGATGAATTCGATGCCCTCGGCGTTGTAGAAGTCCTTTGCCTTTTGGCAGTAAGGACAGCCGGGTTTTGTGTAGAGTACCAAAGACATATTTTGTTACCTCTAACTCATTCTATAGAATCACCGACGTAACACAAGATTTCCAGTACGAGTTACGTCTTTAGGCGTGAAGCCCGTGTTATCAGCACTCGGGTTAACTTGCGACAGGCCTCATATCCGACACTTTCACGGGTAATCGCGTAACTCTTACATTTCACGCCTGAAGGCGTAACTCGTACTTTTCACGCGTAAACGCGTAACTCGTACGTTGCGTTACCCATTGCTTTGGGTAAAACTAGTCGCGAACTATGGAATACTCCGATATTTTCGAACCCTTCGAACGCCTGGTCGAGATCGAGGTCCTCGGTCGCAAATGCAGCGTTCCCGAAAACAACTCGATTCTTCGCGGCTTTCAGTACCTCGACATGGAAGCTATTTCGGAAGGCGAGTTCTGCTGGAACGGCGAATGCCTCAATTGCCAGGTCTGGATAAAGAACGGCGACAAAGAAAAACCTGCAATGTCGTGCAGGACAAATGTGGCAGAAGAAATGCAGATCGTTAAATTGAGCGACGATATACATTTGCACCTCGCTGAAACAAAATGATCTGTTATATGAGAAAAGTTGTATATTTGCTCTCAAAGCGAATGGGCCCGTGAAAAGCTCGCTGTTCGCAGCCTGATGTCGGAGGATAACTCGGTGCCATTGAATTCGAAATTGTTTCGCGGCGATGCGGCATTGGAAGCGTGTCTGGTAAATGATAAGGCCCACCTGGTGGTCGGAACGCGGGGCAGTCATATCCCAAAGATCCAACGAGCACTTGTGAAGCTCGACGGTTTTCTTATCGACATTTCCGAGGTTACCGCCGGGCTCTACGGCCCCACGACCGCAAAAGCCGTGCTTAATTACAAAACGAGCCGGGGAATCATTAATTTCAGCTACCAAACCACGCCGGATAATATTGTCGGAAAGATGACGATCGCAACGCTGGATCGCGACATGGTCCTGAGCGAGAGCAGGCCGCTGATGCTCGGTTGTCTAAACGAACGCACGCCGGGTGCCGGCGCCGGAGCAAGTCAATCTTCCCGATTTGGAATAACGGCCGGCAGCACGACGACGCAGTTCAGTCCCGTACGTCTCAAAGTTGCTTTGCAAAACGCGATCACGCCGACTTTTGGCGTCGATCGGGGCCGCCCGATACTGCAGTTGTTCGCGCGTGCAAGGCTGCTGCTGGTTCCGCATCAGATGACTCTCGATTTCGCGGTGCGTCTGAAAAGCTTTCCTCATCCGGCACCGGTAACTCCTAATGTCGCGAGTGATGCAGAAAGCCTATTCAAGGCAGCGAAGCGAGCTGACGCGGGTTCTAACGATATCCTGAGGGTGATATTTTGTGATCTGGAAGGCCCGGAGAGGCTGACAACGACCGGTTATTCAGCGGGCAGGCGGGTGGGCGTCGATGCATTCCCGAACTTCGTGATCCTGAACCCAGCAATTTCCCATCCTGACCACGGGACGCTTCTGCACGAGATGATACACACATCCGATGACAGTCTTATGTTTTTCGGAACGCTCGGTCACGATACCGACACGACCAGCGTGTTTTCGCACGGCGAAAATCGCCCGATCCTGAGAGACGAGCACGCCGCGTTGTTGAGGAAAGCTTTTTTTGCGGGCTGAGTCACCGATCAGCTCGAGTTGGTGAGCCTAGTATTTTGGAATCTTCGGGTCGACCTCGTTCGACCACGCGGTGATCCCGCCTTTTAAGTTCTTCAGATCACCTTTGAAGCCAGCGGCTCGAAGCATTTCGATCGCGCGGGCACTGCGGCCGCCCATTTTGCAGTGGATGACGGTTTCGCGGGTTTCGTCGATCTCGTTCATTCGCTTCATTACGTCACCGAGAGGGATGAGTTTTGCTCCTTCGATCTTAGCGAAAGCGTTCTCGTCGGGCTGACGCACGTCTATGAGTTGAATGGCGTCGCCGGCGTCTAAACGCTTTTTTAGGTCGGTGGCCGAAATCTCGTTGATCATCTAATTTACCTCTCGATTCGTTTAATAACTACAATTTAGACGAGGTACGTGTTAATCGCAAATCCCATCGCGGCCCGGAGGATGTCAAGACATTGATTTACAAAACTTTACACGCACAGTTTTATATGTTCAAACCAACTAAGATAAAATCAACATCTTAAACAAACTCGTATGCTGCGAACAAATTTAGCGGGCGCCAAGAGCCTATTTCCATTTTTATTTCTCTTTTTAGCCTTGGCGCTTTCCTCCGCGTGCGGCGCATCAAGTTCAAAAGCAAATCGCGGTGGGAACTCCAATAGTAACCAAGCCAGTGTTGATGCCGGCCCGATCGTAACCGTCACGGTCGCAAAGGCAGAAGCGCGTCCGGTTCCTGCTTATATTTCTACGACAGGGTCGCTCGTTGCTAACGAGACGTCGGATGTCGCGCCGAAAGTTGCCGGTAAGATAGTTAATGTTTATGCGAATGTCGGCCAGTTCATATCGCAGGGAGCGACTATCGCGAAGGTTGACGATCGTGACGCCCGCCTTCAACTTGCCGGCGCTCAGGCGCGAGTGAAGCAGCAAATTGCCGCAGTGCGGCAGGCGGAGGCACGGCTTGGGCTTAGTCCGAACGGTACGTTCAATGCGTCTGCGATTCCCGAGGTGCGGGCGGCAAACGCGAGCTATGAACAGACATTAGCCGAACTCCGACAGGCGGAGGCGAATGAACAGCGGTATAGAGAACTTGTGCAAACGGGTGACGTTGCCGTTATAACATACGAACAGTACAAGACGAATCGCGACACTGCTCGGGCGAGGGTGAACACCGCTCGCCAGCAGCTCGAGGCAGCCGCGAACGCCGCCCGCCAGAACAATCAGGCCATCGCGAGTGCCGAGGCGGCCGTCGCCGCCGCACGAACCGAGGTCGGTACGGCCGAACAGGCTGTCGCCGACACCGTCATCAAATCGCCGTTTCCCGGATTCGTCAGCGCCCGCCCGGTCGCGGTCGGCGAATACGTGTCATCTGCGACCGTCATCGCGACGATCCTTAGAACGAATCCGATCAAAATATTGATGCAAATCTCCGAGGCCGACGTTCCGCAGGTCGCTCTCGGCCGCGGCGTTTCCGTTTCGGTGGACGCTTACCCGAACCGCAGTTTTGCGGGGACTGTTACGGCGGTTAACCCGGCGGTCGATCCTGTCTCGCGGTCCGCGACTATCGAGGCTTCGATCGAGAACGGCGATAATGCTTTGCGTTCCGGAATGTTCGGGACGGCACGAATCATACGCGAAGGCGGCGGCACCGGCGTATTTGTTCCCAAGACCGCTGTCTACAATGACCGGACAACGAACTCGTACCGTGCATTCGTCATTGTAGACGGAGTGGCGAACCTTAAGGTGCTGCAGCTCGGAACGGAAGAGGGAGATTTCGTGCAGATACTCAGCGGCCTCAACGGTGACGAAACTGTCGCTACAAGCAATCTGGAACAATTGTACGAAGGTGTGAGGGTTGCGTCGTAGGACAAGTGGGTAGGTTTTATGCAGTGGTTAGCTGAAATTTGTGTTCACCGGCCGGTTTTTGCGACCGTCATTGTGCTGTTTCTGACGGTCATTGGCGGCTTTAGCTTTTTCACGCTCGGTGTCGATCGATTTCCCAAGATCGATCTGCCGACGATCTCGGTTTCGACCAGCAACTCAGGAGCGGCACCGGCCGAAATGGAGACGGAGGTCACCGATCCGATCGAAGGAGCTCTCAACACCGTACCCGGAGTTGACGAAATGCGTTCGTCGTCGTCCCGCGGCGGTTCGAACATCACGCTGACCTTCAATCTCGAAAAAGACCCGGACCAGGCTTTCCAGGAAGTACAGCAAAAATTAAGCACGATCGCTAACCGGTTGCCCGAAGATGCCGACCCGCCCGTCGCCCGCAAAAGTGACCCCGACTCGCAACCCGTCCTGATGTACTCGGTCAGCTCACCGCGCGACATCGTTGAACTGACCGACATGGTCACCACGCTGATCCAGGAAAAGATCCAGTCGACGGACGGCGTCGGCGAGGTCGTCGTGTTCGGCGGCCGCACGAAGCAGATCAAGCTTTACGTGAACCCCGATAGGCTTCGCGCTTACGGTCTTTCAACGTCGCAGGTAACTGCCGCGGTCTCCGCCCAGAACCAGGAACTTCCCGGCGGAACGCTCGTCGAGGGTGCCACAACCGTCGGACTTCGTACGATCAGTAAACTGACAAAGGTCGAAGAATTTAACGACATCGTCATCGCGACCAAAAACGGTTTCCCGATCAAATTCAAAGATATCGGCCGCGTCGTCGAGGGCGGCGCCGATCCGACGAATACATTGTCGCTCGACGGTAAACCCGCGGTGGCTGTCGCGGTGCGGAAACAATCGGGAGCGAACACCGTCGCGTTGATCGAAGGCGTTAAAACGAGAATGGCCGAGATCATTCCGACGCTGCCTAAGGATTTCAACGTCGCCGTCGTTCGCGACCAGTCGGAGTTTATCAAAACCTCCCTGAGCGCGATTGAAGAACATCTCGTTCTCGGAGCTATCTTCGCGGCAATAATCGTATTTCTCTTTCTGTGGAACTTCCGTTCGACGATCATCTCTGCCCTGGCGATTCCGACGTCGATCATCGCGTCGTTTGCGGCTATCGCGGTTTTGGGGTATTCGCTCAACCAGATGACGATGCTCGCGCTGACGCTGATGGTCGGTATCGTGATCGACGATGCGATCGTCGTTCTGGAGAATATCTACCGCTTTGTCGAGGAAAAGGGGATGGACCCGTTCCAGGCGGCGATCGAAGGGACGCGCGAGATCGGTCTTGCCGTCCTGGCGACGACGCTTTCGCTTCTAGCTGTTTTCATTCCCGTCGGATTCATGACCGGTATTGTCGGCCGGTTCATGTCATCGTTCGGCCTAACGTCGGCGGCGGCGATCGCCGTGAGTTTGATCGTGTCTTTCACCCTGACGCCAATGCTGGCCGCCCGATGGATCAAACGGCCAAAGCATGCGAACGACTATGTGCCGACGGTCGTCGATCCGCATTCGGAGCTCGGTGCGGAAGAAATAGATCACGAACAACTTGCGTCTGATTCTTTCACCCTTGCTCACGAGGATGAGGGACGTTCGTCCAAGAACGGCTGGATCTACGGCAAGGTCGACAGCGCTTATACATGGCTGCTGCGATTGTCCATGCGATTCCGCTGGGTTGTGGTATTGCTTTGCGTGATCACGGTTGCATCGATCTATCCGCTTTTCCGTTACGTCGGTATGGCCTTTCTGCCGGACGAAGATGAATCGGCGTTTCAGATCAGCGTCCGTGGGCCGCAGGGCACGTCACTCGCCGCGACGCAGTCCATACTCGACCGGATCGCTCGCGATATACGACAGCAAATGCCCGGTGTGAGCAACACCGTTGTGAACGCGGGCGGCTTCGGCGGCGGCAACAGCGGCAACAGCGGCAACATCAGCGTCAATCTCGTGCCCGTGTCAGAACGAAAACAAGGCCAGGCCGATCTGATCAACATGGCCCGTCAAATGGTCCGGCCATATGGGAATAAAGATTGGCGCATTAACGCATCTGCCTCGTCGTCGATCGCTCAAGGTATCGGGCTCGGCCGCGGCGGGTCAGGCGTCGGTTATTACATTTCCGGGCCGGAAACGGCGCAATTGAACGAATACGCCAACGCCCTGGTCGAAAAAATGAAACAGGATCCGACGTTCCGTGACCCGGACAACTCGGTCGACATTGGAACTCCGGAAGTCCGGTTTGTGATCGACCGGACAAAGGCGGCCGACCTGGGCGTCAACGCGACCGATATTGCCCGCGCACTGAATATCGCGGCCGCCGGTCAGCGCGTTTCGACGTTCAACGAGGGGACACAACAGTACGATGTTCTCGTGCAGGCGGACGAACCGTTTCGGCGTTCGAGAAACAATCTGCAATTTTTCACTGTCGCTTCGTCGAGCGGAACTCCGGTCGGACTTGACCGACTCGTGCGCGTAGAAGAGGCGCGCAGCCCGTCGTCGATCGCCCGTCTCAACCGTCAGCGTGTCGTGACGATCTCGTCGAGCCTGCCGCCGGGAGCCTCGGAGTCGGACGCTCTTTCTAGATTGCAGCAGCTGGTAGGTGAGCTAAATCTACCGGCCGAGTATTCCAGCGGCGTACAGGGCCAGTCGAAGGAACTTCAGCGTGCGTACAGTTCGTTCCTCTACGCGTTTTTGCTTTCGTTCGTTTTCATGTACCTGATCCTCGCGGCGCAGTTCGAATCTTTCATCCACCCGGTGACGATTCTGCTCACGCTGCCGCTTTCGGTTCCTTTCGCATTGCTTTCCACGGCCATGGCCGGACAGACGCTGAATATATTTTCGGCACTGGGTATTCTGCTGCTGTTCGGTATTGTGAAAAAGAATGCCATTCTGCAGATCGACCATACGAACACGCTTCGTTCTCGTGGGATGAACCGTTACAACGCGATCATCCAGGCGAACCGTGACCGTCTGCGTCCGATCCTAATGACGACGATGGCCCTAGTCGCGGGCATGATCCCTTTGATTCTCGGTAGCGGGGCCGGGGCCGCAACGAACCGGTCGATCGGCATACTTGTGGTCGGTGGTCAGTCGATGTGTCTTCTGCTGACGCTGCTCGCGGTGCCGGTGTTTTACTCGCTATTTGACGATGCCGCCGAATCGACGGTTTTTAGAGGATTCGGCGAGCGTTTGGGTAGTTTTAAGGCCGCGACTCTGCGACCCGCGTTCGAACGCCTAACGACCTCATTTCGTCGCAAAAAGGGCCGAAAGACGGAGGCCGATGCTGATTCGCGGGTGTCGAACGAGACGCTTCCTGACTAAGTATTTGGAAATGCGCTTTAATTTACGAAAATCGATCTTTAGGGCTTTGGCGATACCGGGTTTGGCGTGCGTCTGTGCGTTGCACGCGCAGGCTCAAACGCCTGTCGCAACGCCGCCGCCATCAAATCCGACACAGACAAGACCGGCGAATCCCACACAAAATCCTAATCCCGACACGGCTAACCCCGGCGTACAGCAGCCGACAAATCCGACTAACAATCCGAATACTCAGCCGACGTTGCCGCGCGTAACGACCACGGCTCCGGGCGCTACGAATGCACCGGGCGTGGTGCCGGGCGGGCAGATCGCGAATCCGAACAACGTTATCCCGCAGACGCCCGGTCAAAACGTCGGTAATTCGGGCGGCGCGGCTCCGGCTGTTCTGCCGTATGATCCGCCGCCTATCGCTCCGAATTTCGAGGCGCCGCCGCGGCCGCTTCCGAGTGCAGAAAGAGTCGGTGTTGACGTTGCGAATCAGCTTCCGCTTTCGCTCGATGAGGCCATCGAGATGGCGCTTAAAAACAACAATGACATCGACGCTTCGCGAGACACGGTGCGCATCGCCGAGTTTAATCTACGAGGAGCTCGCGGTGTTTACGACCCGCTGATCAACAGCCAAAGTTATTATGAAAGTGCGACGACGCCGACGGCTTCGGCGATCGGTGGCGCCGTCAACGGTGCGGTGACGCAGACGCGATATTTCGGCACCGCGGGCGTTGACGGTTATTCGCCGTGGCTGGGTGGCCAATACTCGGCGCGTTTCGATTCGACGCGATCGACGACGAGCAACACGAACTCATTCCTAAATCCGCAGTTCCCGACACTTTTGACTGCCTCATATACGCAGCCGCTGTTCCGCAATTTTCGTTTCGACAGTAATCGGCGGCAGATCGAGATCGCGAAAAAGAATCTCGGCCTAACGGACTCGCAGTTTCGCCAACGGGCGATCGAGGTCATCGCACAAGTGGAACAGGCGTATTGGAATCTGGCGTTTGCGCTTCGGAATTTGCAGGTTCAGATCGACGCGGTCAAGCAAGCGAGGACGCAGCTCGAAAGTAATCAGCGCCTGGTCTCAAAAGGCGTGCTTGCACCCATCGACATTATTGCCGCGACCTCACAGATCACGACATTCGAACAAAGCGTCTACTCGGCACAAGAGGACGTTACGCGTGCGGAGAACACGCTGAAGACGCTGATGCTTCCGGACCGCAATTCGCAAATTTGGCCGCGGGCGATCACACCCATTTCCCCGATCGGCCTCGAACCGCCGCGGATCGGGTTAGAGGTCGCATTGACGGAAGCCTTGGCCAACAGGCCCGAGATCACGCAGCTTCAGGCCAACGCGGAGATCAACAAGATCGATGAGCGGTATTTTAGAGATCAGACCAAGCCGCAGATCGATCTTGTCGGCAGTTACACGGCGCAGGGACTCGCCGGAACGCAGACCGCAGCGGCGATAAATCCGGCGACCGGGCTCAGCCGTGTGCCATCGAACCTCGTGGGCGGATACATTAACTCTCTCGGCAACTTAGCGCAGCTCGATTATCCGACATATCGCGTCGGCGTCGCGATCTCGCTGCCGTGGGGCAATACCGTGGCGAAGGCGAATCTTGGACGGACGCTCGTCGAGGCCGACCGGATCGGAAACCAGCGAGCACAGACCGAACAAGTGGTAGAAGCAGAGGTACGTAACGCACTTCAGGCATTGCGCTCCGCCGAGGCACGCCTGGCATCGGCAGCGGCGTCGCGAGCGTCGGCGGAACAATTATCGGAGAGCGAACAGCGGCAGTTTCGTGCGGGTACGACAACCTTTTATCTTGTGCTGCAGCGTCAGACCGAATTGCTCGCTGCACGCGGAAGGGAACTGCAGGCACAGACCGATCTGAACCGCGCAATTTCGGAATTTCAGCGTGCCACCGGTACGACACTGACCGCAAATAATGTGTCCGTTTCCGCCAACCAAAGTTTTTCAACAGCGCCCGGAATCCGGACAAGTATGCTAGGCGGCGCGTTTTCCGGGCCTTTGAACAAATGATCAATTAATGCACGCACACTAAAGTAAGAAAGCCCTTTCGTACGAAAGGGCTTTCTTACTTTAGCGTGCACGAGCCTATAGCTTGATCGCCGCCTCAGCGAGCATTGCCTCGAAATTATCTTTATCGTCCGCTTTCGCAAATGCATCTCGCGGTTCTACGATTCCCTGCTTAACAAGGTCGAAAAGCGCATCGTTGAGCGTCACCATTCCTTGGTCTTCACCGGTCTGCATCGCCCATTGGATCTGTGACGTCTTGCCTTCGCGGATGAGGTCGCTGATGGCGGGCGTTACGATCAGTACTTCCATAGCCGCGATGCGCCCGCCGCCCTTTATTGGCACAAGCGTCTGTGCGATCACGCCGCGAAGCGATTCGGAAAGCATCACGCGGACCTGCTGCTGACGGTCGGCGGGGAACTGATCAATGATCCGGTCGACCGTCAAGGCCGCAGTCGTGGTATGCAAAGTGCCCAAAACGAGATGTCCTCTTTCGGCCGTTTCGATCGCCATCGAGATGGTTTCAAGATCGCGCATTTCGCCGACGAGCAGTACGTCCGGATCTTCGCGAAGTGC
>JBDTUT010000016.1:0-65192 GCA_040007515.1 Acidobacteriota bacterium
CACGAATAAGACACAAACGCGGAAACGGGCCCGCTTCTATCTATCGCTCGACTGTTTCGCCGAGCGTGGTTTTGTTAATATAGCGGGGACATAGACAATCTGACAACGGGAGAAAAAAAGATGCTTTCTTTACAGGACCTTCTCGGCCAGGATCAGGGCAGCGCTGCCTTGAATGAGATCAGTCAAAACGTCGGAGCCGACCAGTCGTCGGTGAGTTCGGCGGTCCAGGCGGCTCTGCCGATGCTGATCGGCGGCCTTGCGTCGAACGCCGCGACTCCGCAGGGAGCCGAGAGCCTGAACACAGCGCTCGAGACCGACCATGACGGCAGTATTCTCGACAATCTCGGCGGTCTGGGCAGCATGATCTTCGGCCAGCAGGGCGCCGCTCCGCGTCAGGCCGACGCCGGCGGCATTCTCGGGCACATTTTAGGCGGCAGCCAGGGCCAGGTCGCTCAGCAGGTGAGCAATCAGACCGGTTTGCAGTCGGGACAGGTCGCGCAAATATTGATGTTCCTCGCCCCGATCGTCATGGGATATCTCGGGCGGCAAAAACAGCAGCAGGGCGTCGGCGCCGACGGCCTCGGCGGATTGCTCGGCGGACTTTTAGGCGGCGGACAGGCCGCGGCTGTTCCGCAGCAGCCGTCGGGCGGTTTCCTCGACGCGGACGGCGACGGCAGCCAAATGGACGACATCGCCTCGATGGCGTTCAATTATCTAAGAAACAGGGGATAACACAGCCGGAAAACTCTACGGAAAACGGTTAGCGGTTAGCGGTTAGCGGAAAGTTGGACATTTGAAGATCAGACGTCCAACTTTCCGCTATCCGCTGACAACCATCAGCCAAACCTCGCCAAACGAGCCCAAATACACGCCTTTTGTAAGGCCGCGTTAGGTCCCAGCACCAGATTCCGCGAAATCCGCACTCCCGATTTTCGATCGCCACGCCTCCCAGCCGAAAATTCCGCCAAAATCACCTATCCCGTTAACTTTCAATCACTTCCACCCGCTTGCCTAAACCATTCCCTCACCGGGAACGCCCATTTCTGCAAACGAATATTTCATTTGCGCAATTGCATATTTCGTTTGCGCAATTGCATATCTCATTTGCGCAATTGCATATCTCATTTGCGCAAGCGGATATTTCGTTTGCGCAAGCGGAAAAATGATTCCTGCAAACGAATATCTCATTCCGGCAATTGAATATTTCATTCCGGCAATTGAATATTTCATTCCAGCAAGCAGATCTTTCATTCCGGCAAGCCGATCTCTCGCTCGGGCAAGCGAATAAATGATTCCGGCAAACGAACATTTCGCTCGGGTAGGCGAACGAGCCGTTCGGAAAAGCGAACGGATGATTCGGGCAGTTGCCCGAATCATCCGTTCACGTCCCGAGCCTTCACGCCCAGCTGCATTCCACCGATCCAAAGCGCCCGCCGCAAAACATTACCATGCTAAAATCGCAGAATCGCGGGCCTGGCCCCATATTTCGTTTTTTATGAAAGTTGCGTATTTGGTCTTGTTTCTTTCCATAACTACCCAGCTATCGTGCGCTGGTCTGCAAGAACAAGGTGACAACAAAATCACTGATACGTTCATGGAAGTTCCTTATTGCGAACTTATCCAAAATCCATCGGCTTACGACGGCAAAAAAGTAAGAATTGCGGCAACTTACAGGTCAGGCTATGAATGGGCAGAGCTTTATGATCCCGACTGTTTTGACTTTGAGAAAAGGACCTGGGTGGAATTCGAAAATCTGAATGCGGAAAGTCGTAGAGTCCTGGAGGATCTAAGAACTGAGAGGTCGGAAGGACGAACGCTGTCAGTGACCTTTGCGGGGATATTCGAGAGTTCGACAGGTGATTACGGGCACCAGAATCATTATAAATACTTGCTCAAGGTGTCCGACGTTGACCAGGCAGAGTTTCTTTTTGAAGGTAGTAAGTTGCCAACAAGGAAAGAATAGGGTGGCAGCGGGGAAAGACGTATTCGGAAGTCGGTGTCAGGCCTGCGATTCTGCGATATTCGTCTTGCTGATGTAGAACCCGCGCGTACGGCGAGGAAGCTGGGAGTCGGGTAGCTGGTTAATTTGAAAAAATGAAGGTCTTTAGCTGCGGAGCAGCGGCATAACTTTAGCTACACGTGCAGCCGAAGGCGGAACGTGTAGTCGGTCAAGTCTTTGAATAAGAGCCTGTGAAACAGGCGAAAGGAATAGGTCGAGCATATTCTTTCGCCTGTTTCACAGGCTCTCGACGTCTCTTCTCGTCCGCACCCCAGGTTTCGCTTCGCTTCACCTGGGGCTAGTATTATTTCGCTGCTTCGCAGCTTGGGGAATATCCCGCTGCTCCTCGGCCGATAACCGACACTGACGGTGAACTCCCAAAATGAAACTTTTCGTTCTGCGTTCCCGTAAATGTTCGACAGCATTTGGTATTAATAAAATTAAGTTTCCCGGGTCAGTCCTTATAGAAAATATGTTCGTAAATGGTTTTGCACGCCGGCTTGGGGCCGGGTTGATGTTGTCGGTGCTCGTTTTTTCGAGCATTTTGTCCGCACGGCCGCTGAATGATCCGCCGTTCTTCCAGATGGAAGGGAAGACGGGGCTGCCGCCGGTGAATTGGATCCGCAGCCGAAAGATCGACGTCAAGCACATCGCGATCGACATTCGCTTCGATTGGGACAAGGAACAGGCGTTGGGGACGTCGACGGTCACGGCCGCTCCATTTATGGACAGCGACCACATCTTTTTGGACGCGGCGGCGATGACGATCAACTCGGTAAAGAACGCGAGCGGACAGGATCTGAAGTTCAATTACGACGCGAAGGGCGACAACGATAACCTGGACATAACGCTCGACCGCGTTTACAAAGGCGGCGAAGACGTGACGGTAAAGGTCAGCTACGCGACGAACTACGTTAACTCGGCGGACGCCGACACGGCGATCGGCAGCTTTGGACGCGGTTTACGTTTTATAAAACCGACCGCCGACCAGCCGAACAAGCCGCGACAGATCTGGTCGCAGGGCGAGAGCGAATTTAATCGTTACTGGTTCCCGTCGTACGACAGCCCGAACGACTTTCGCACGACCGAATTGACCGCGACGGTCGCAAAACCTTTTACAGTCATCTCGAACGGCAAGCTCGTTTCGACAAAAGAAAACGCCGACGGCACGCGCACCTTTGACTGGAAGATGGACCAGCCTTATTCGAATTATCTGACGTCGATCGTCGTCGGCGAATATAAAGAGGTCGTGCAGAATTTTGAAGGCACGCCTGTGATCGGCTACGCGTACCCGAACGAGACGAAGGAAGTCGCGGCGACGGTGAAGAATCTTCCGGCGACGATCAAGTTCTTTTCGGACATCACGGGCGTTCGGTATCCGTATGCGAAATATTCGCAAACGTTTGTCGAAGATTTCGGCGGCGGAATGGAAAATATTTCGGCGACGACGCAGATCGAGGAGATGATCCACGACGAGCGCGAGCTGCTCGACACCGACAGCGAATCGCTGCAGTCGCACGAGCTCGGGCATCAGTGGTTCGGCGATTACGTAACGTGCCGCGATTGGGGGCAGATCTGGCTGAACGAGAGCTTTGCGACCTATATGCAGGCGATGTGGGACGAAAAGCTGAAGGGCCACGAGGAATTTTTGTACGCGGACATCCGCGACAATCACGACCAGGTGCTCGGCAGTTGGAATCAGGGACAGCGGCGGCCGATCGTGACGAAATATTACGCGAACAAGGACGCGATGTTCGACAACTATGCTTATCCGGGCGGCGGTTCGGTGCTGCACATGCTGAGAAAGCATCTAGGGGACAAACTGTTTTTCGCATCGCTCAAACATTATTTGACGGCCAACGCGCATCAGCCGGTTTCGACCGAGGAACTGCGAATTGCGGTCGAGGAAACCAGCGGGCAGTCGATGGACTGGTTCTTTGACGAGTGGCTGTACCGCATGGGACATCCGGTCTTTGAGATCACACAGGCTTACGACGACGCGGCGAAAAAGCTGACGCTGGACGTCAAGCAGACGCAGAAGATCGACGTGACGAATGATTATCCGCAGACGGAATTTTTCCAGGCGTTCGTGGACGTCGAGATCGACGGGCGTGTCGAACGCGTTTGGATGAAGCCGCAGGCGGAGAATGTGTTCACGTTCGACTCGGCGGCGAAACCGAAACTCGTAAACTTCGATTTCGAAAGCACGATGCTGAAGGAAATGAAGTTCGAGAAATCGACCGACGAGCTTCTCTACCAAATGGCGAACGACAAGGACGTCCTCGGCCGCCGGTGGGCGATGGGCGAATTAGAAAAACGTGCCTCGGACGCCGGGCAAAAACCGCAGATCGTTTCGGCACTGATCACCTCGGCGGAGAAAGATTCGTTTTGGCGAATTCGCCGTGCGGCACTTTCGACTATCGCGAATATATATTCACCCGACCCGCGTCCGGGAACGCCGCGCGCCGCTGCGTCATTCGACCCCAAAGTCGAGCAGGCAGTTTTAAGGCTCGCAAAAGACCCGCAGACGCTGGTAAAGGCCGACGCGATCAAACTGCTCGGCGAAACGCAGGACGCTAAATACGTGCCGCTGTTCATCTCGTCGCTGAACGACCGCAGTTACGGCGTGATCGATGAGTCGGCAAAGGCACTCGGGCGGAGCAAGAGCGATAAGGCGTACGACGCTCTGATCAAACTCACTTCGATGCCGTCGTGGAAAGGGCGCATTCAGTCGGCCGGAGTGACCGGGCTTGCCGAGCTCGGCGATTCGCGGGCGTTCGGCGTCGCGTACAAATTGGCGACCGACGCGGCGCAGCCTGTCGCCGTAAAGCGTTCGGCAATGGTCGCGATCGCGGCGACGGGGAAAGGCGATCCGCGGGCGTTTGACCTGATATTCGCCAACTTTAAGCGATCATTGGATAACAATAGCTTTCAGGGGGTCTTTAGCGGTGCTCAGGCGATCATCAAGCTCGCCGACCCCCGAGGCCAGGAGGCGTTCGACCTTCTGAAAGCGAAATTCAAGGACCAGGCGAACATACTGGGATTTGCGACACAGTTGGAAAGCCAGTTCAAAGCGGCCTTGAAGAAGTAAACCGAATACTCGGGGCTAATACGAATTGTATTGCTCTTCTCAGTATTGGCGAATAGAATGGGGTGGTTTTGCGGCCACCCCATTCTTGTTCGCGGAAATCTGGCGTAGCTGTGCTAGAGGACGGTCGGACGCAATTCCTAAAAGTCGGCTGAGTTTCATTCGCAGAGCAAATCTGCGTTCCCGCAGGCGAACGGGTGTTTTGCCTTATCGAGGTAGTTAAATGAAAACGATTCTCGTCGGTTTGCTCTTTGTAATTGCGGCCTTCGGCCCCGCATTGGCGCAAAAGTCGCCTGCAGCACCGGTAGTCGGTTCTCAGCCTGCCGATCTCGAACGCATCTCTCGTGATTGGATGGATGCGATGGTCAAACACGATAAAGCAAAACTTGAATCGTTGATGGCGCCCGAATATGCGTTAAAAAATTGGGACAATAGCAAACAATTCATAGAACGTAAGGCGTGGCTGGACGGGTTATTTAATCACATAAAGATCGACAAGTTCGAACAGAAAGCTATATCGGCCAACATATATGGTGATGTCGGCGTTGTCACGTCGAAGTACATTTGGATCGGGTCTGTGGACGGCAGGCCGTTCGACTCGAAAGGCTACATAACAGATGTTTTTCGCCGCGGCCCCGACGGCTGGAAGGTGGTTTCGCGTACCTCCGGCGGCATTCCGGGAAGCAAGTTGATCGACGGAACTCTCTCGGTCTGGTAAAAGAACGAGCGAGGAAAATGCCGCTGGCCGGTTTTTTCGGCCGGTTGACTAGTGCGGCGAGTCTCGCTAAACTTATCTTTAATTTCCGTGGTGAGTTAGAGCGACTTGCGACCACGATAAAAATCGCTAAAAAGCTAAGAGTTTCAATTTAATACCCGTATTCGAAAACTCTGTGCTTGTGGCGCAGAGTTTTTTTCGACTGGACCGCAAGCATCCTTGCTTGCACGGACGCGAAGCGTTCGAACGAGGCGTGATCAAAATTCATCTTGGCGAATGACCACGAGTTGCAAGCATGGATGCTTGCGGTCCAGTCCCAGCTATTGATCTATGAGTAATTTTCTCGATCTATTAAAGGAAAAGGTCGTCATTTTCGACGGTGCGATGGGGACGTATCTCCAATCGCTCAACTTGTCGCTGGACGATTGGGGCGGGGCGAACTTTGAGAATTGTTCCGAGAATCTGCTTTACACGCGGCCGGACGCGATCGAGCAGGTGCACACGAGCTTTTTGGAAGTCGGATGCGACGTGATCGAGACTAACAGCTTTGGCGGCAGCGAGGTTGTTCTGTCTGAGTTCGGCATTGCGGACAAGGCTTACGACGTGAACCTCAAGGCGGCACAATTGGCAAAACGTATCGCGAGCGATTTTTCGACCAAGGAAAAGCCCAGGTTCGTCGCGGGATCTATCGGGCCCGGAACCAAGCTGCCGACGCTTGGGCATATTACTTACAGCGATCTGAAAAAGGCTTACGTCGAGCAGGTTCGCGGGCTTTTTGACGGCGGCAGCGATCTTTTTGTGGTTGAGACTTGTCAGGACCTGCTGCAGACAAAGGCGGCGCTGTCGGCGATATTCGATCTGTTCAAAGAAAGAAAGGAACGGCGGCCGGTCATCGCTCAGGTGACGATCGAGACATTCGGGACGATGCTGAACGGGACTGAGATAGCGGCGGCGCTCACCGCTCTCGAGCCGTATCCGATCGACGTGATCGGCATGAACTGCGGCACCGGCCCGCGGCAGATGACCGAGAGCCTGAAGTATTTGTGCGAAAATTCGCCGATGCCGGTTTCCGTTTTGCCCAACGCAGGATTGCCCGAGGTGAAGGACGGCAAACAGCATTACGACGAGACGCCGGAAACGTTCGTCGCGCAGGTCGAGCATTTTGCGAAGGATTTCGGTGCGAACATCGTCGGCGGATGCTGCGGAACGACGCCCGATCATTTGAAAATGGTCGTCGAGCGTCTGGAAGGTGTTTCGCCGAAACAGCGTAATGCGGATCTCGTTCCGGCCGCTTCGTCGATCTATTTTCAGCAGCCGTACGTGCAGGACAATTCGTTTTTGATCGTCGGCGAGCGCGTCAATGCTTCCGGGTCGAAGAAGATGCGTGACCTGCTCGAGGCCGAGGACTGGGACGGGCTGGTCAATCTCGCGAAATCGCAGGAAAAAGAAGGCGCGCACATCCTGGATGTGAACGTCGATTTTGTCGGTCGTGACGGCGTCGCCGATATGCACGAACTAATTTCGCGTCTGGTGACGAGCGTCAAGATACCGATAATGCTCGACTCGACCGAGTGGGAAAAGATGGAAGCCGGACTGCAGCACGCGGGCGGCAAATGTCTTTTGAACTCGACGAATTTCGAAGACGGCGAGCCGCGATTTTTGAAAGTTCTCGAACTCGCCAAGGAATACGGAGCCGGAATCGTTATCGGTTTGATCGACGAAACCGGGATGGCCCGCACGGCCGAAGACAAGATCAGAATTGCACGGCGTGCTTACACACACGCGACCGAGTTTGGCATCGAGGCCCACGATATTTTCTTTGATCCGTTGGCTTTGCCGATCTCGACCGGGATCGAAGAGGACAGGCGAAACGCCGAGCAGACCGTCGCGGCGATCAAACAGATCCACGAGGAAATGCCCGAGACGAATATTATTCTCGGCGTTTCGAATATTTCGTTCGGGCTCAATCCGGCGTCGCGGATCGTCCTGAATTCAGTGTTTTTGCACGAGTGCGTCGAGGCCGGAATGAACTCGGCGATCGTCAACGCGTCGAAGATCTTGCCGCTCAACCGGTTCAACGAACACGAGATCGACGTTGCGCTCGAACTCATTTACGACAAGCGAAAGTTCGACGGCGACATCTGCCTTTACGATCCGCTAACGGAATTTACGACGCTGTTCGAAGGGAAGACGGCACAATCGATCAAGCCGGACATTTCGAATCTGCCGGTCGAGGAACGCCTCAAACATCACATCATCGATGGCGAAAAGATCGGCCTTGAGGACTCGCTGAAAGAGGCTCTCGAACAATATCCGCCGCTCGAGATCATCAACGACATCTTGCTCGACGGAATGAAAACGGTCGGCGATCTTTTCGGTTCGGGCCAGATGCAGCTTCCGTTCGTGCTGCAGTCGGCCGAGGCGATGAAGACGGCGGTGAAATTTCTCGAGCCTTTCATGGACCGCGTCGAGGGCTCGAACAAGGGCGTGCTCGTGCTCGCGACCGTCAAAGGCGACGTGCACGACATCGGCAAAAATCTCGTCGATATAATCCTGACCAACAACGGCTACAAGGTCGTCAATCTCGGTATCAAACAGCCGATCGATGAGATCCTCAAGGCGTGGGACGAATCGAAAGGCGACGCGATCGGGATGAGCGGGCTGCTCGTCAAATCGACGCTCGTAATGCGTGACAACCTCGAGCTGATGAACGAACGCGGAATAAAGGTGCCGGTTATCTTGGGCGGTGCGGCGCTCAATCGGCGTTACGTCGATCAGGATCTGATCCCGCTCTACGACGGGAAATTGTTCTACGCACGCGACGCATTCGACGGGCTGCACGCGATGGACGAACTAACGAATGCGGAAGGCGGAATGCGGAATGCGGAATCGAAAGCCGCGGCGGCCGGGTCGGAACCGGGAGCGGTAGCGACTGGGTTACCCGTCGATAAGGCAAAGAATTTAACCTCGGAACAGCACCGAATAGCGCGGAACGGATCGGACACGATCGAAACGGTGACCGATGTCGAGGACCTCGTCGGCGACGATGCGAAGCTCGGCAAATCTGCGGCCCGTGTTTCGATGCGTTCGACTGGTGACACCACGCACACGGCCAAGTCGGAAATTCCACCGGCGGGTTATATCCCGACCGCACCGTTCTATGGATCGAAGGTGGTCGAGATCACCGACCTGAACAAGGTTTTCGGTTTTATTAACGAGACCGCTCTGTTCAAAGGCCAGTGGCAGTACAAGCAGGGACGCAAGACGCCGGAAGAATATAAGCGAATCCTCGAGGAAACCGTTCTGCCGAAATTCGCCGAAGTAAAAGCGAAGGCGATACGCGACAAACTGCTCGAGGCCAAATTGGTGTACGGTTATTTCCCGTGTCAGTCGAGCGGGAACGACCTGATAATTTATCAGGACGATGAGCAAACCGAACGCATGCGGTTCACGTTCCCGCGTCAGCCCGCCGAGCAGCGTGGCGGAAAGAATTTGTGCCTTTCGGATTATTTCGCTTCGGTGGATTCGGGCACGGTCGACGTGGTCGCTTTCGATCTCGTTACGATGGGACGTCGGGCAAGCGAACATTCGGCGATGCTGTTCAAGGCGGACAATTACACCGATTATCTTTTGTTCCACGGCCTGTCGGTCGAGTCGGCCGAAGCGCTGGCGGAGATGTGGCATAAACGAATTCGCGAAGAGTTGGGAATCGCCGGCGGCGACGCACCCGAACTTGCGAAGCTGTTTCACCAGGGTTATCAGGGCTCGCGTTACAGCTTTGGCTATCCCGCGTGTCCGCGGATCGAGGACCAGACGAAATTGTTCGAATTGCTGCAGCCGGATCGGATCGGCGTTGAGCTGTCAGACGAATATATGCTCGAGCCCGAACAATCCACCTCGGCGATAATCGTGCACCATCCGGACGCGAAGTATTTTAATATCGAATAAACGCCGAGCTTCGACTCAAACTTAAAAAGAAATAGCCGGACGATCCACGTCCGGCTATTTCTTTTTTTGCGGTCCAGGTTCCCCGGATTGCTATTAATTACCCTGCGCCGGAACGGCCTTGTCAGTCGCGATGCCGAACTGGACGGCGGTGAACCCGCTGCCGGTCCTCGACTGATACCAGTTGCCATCACGGAAAACGGACGGGTCGGCTTTACCGTCGCCGTCGTAATCGGCCGGGACCGGTACGTCAGCAGCGATTCCGAAGCTGAAGCCGGTGAAACCGGCCGTTGACTGCTGCAGATACCACGTGCCGCCGCGGTAAACGGCAAAGTCGGTTTTGCCGTCGCCGTCATAATCCGCGGGCAGAGGTGTGTCACTGGCGATGCCGAACGAAACGGCGAAAAACCCCTGCTGTGAACCGAGGACGTACCAGACGCCGTTTCGATAAACCGCCGGATCCTGTTTGCCGTCACCGTCGAAATCGCCGGTGAGCGGTTTGTCAGTCGCGATGCCGAACTGCACCTGCGAATAAGAGCCGTTCGTCGTGTCGTATATGTACCAAACACCGGCGCGATACACCGTTAGATCCGCCTTGCCGTCGCCGGTGAAGTCACCCGCGATCGGAATATCGCCGGCCGAACCGAAATGTGTGATCAAAATTCCCGCCTGCGAACGCTGGACATACCAATCGCCGTCGCGAAAGACCGCGAGATCGGTTTTGCCGTCACCGTCATAATCAGCGGCAACTAGCTTGTCGGTCGCAATTCCCCAGTTTCCGGCAGCGAAACCGTTCTGCGACTGCAGCAGGTACCACGTGCCGCTTCTGAATACGGACACGTCTGCTTTGCCGTCGCCGTCAAAGTCAAATCGCTTCGACCCGGTCGGCGGGGCCGTCGTGCTGATCGTAAAGTCCGCGTTCGAGACGTCGAAAAAGATGTTGCCGACTGCCTCGATCTTGATGCGGGCCTGCGTCGTCAGTACGTTCGGCACGGTGATCGTTTCCAAGCCGTCGTTGGGCGTCGATGCCGCCAGCACGGTCGGGAATGTTTGTCCGCCGTCGGTGGACAGCGAAATTTTTACATTCGCGGCGCTCACCGGAGCGGCCGTCGTGTTGGCGACATTCCAGGTCACGGACTGCGACGAACTTGGCGTCCAGGTAACCGCGGTGTTCGGGCCTGTGAGTACGAACGGGCCGCTCGCGGCGTCGACGGCTACGGTTGCGGTCGTTGTGCTGATCCCGCCGGTACCCGCACGGTTATCGCGGGCGATTACCTGAAACGTCATGGTTCGCGCGATCGACGGCATAAGTTCGCCGGTCAGCAAATTGTTTCCATAGGTCGACGGCGGGACGTTGGCGTTGGCGAGGACGTACTGCATCGACGGGAACGTACGCGTTCCGCCCGTGGTCGGTAGGTACGGTCGAAATATCGGCATCGCACCGGTCGCGTCCGTGTTCGGAACGGCGGTGGTCGCGGCCCCGAGATCGTATTCCTGCCAGTCGTAGGTGATACTGTCGCCGTTCGCGTCGGTCGCCGCTGCGGTCAGTGCAAAAGGCGTCTGCATCGGAACGTTGAACGACGCACCGCCGACAACCGAAACGACCGGCGGCGTGTTAAGCGAAGGCGTCGTCACCGCACAGGTGTTTCCGTTTCCGGTTTGGCTGTACGCGATTATTTGTTCGAGGCTTTTTACGTGAAAAGTGTCGATGCTGTGGGTCGCGAGATTTTGATTTCCGCAGATGCCGGCGTACGCCATGATCGTGATGCCACTGCCTGGTTCGTATGCACCCGAAGAGCTTCTGTTGCCGCCGGAACAATTCGAGACGCTGCCGTTGAACGTGTGGACGCCGCCCCACTGATGGCCCATTTCGTGCGCGACGTAGTCGATCGCAAACGCATCGCCGACCGGATTGGAGAGGCCTGTGACCCCGCGTGCTTTGCTCGCACCGCATGGCCCGTTCAACGTAGCGACGCCGCCTCCACCGGTGGAAAATACGTGGCCGATGTCGTAATTGGCTGTGCCGATCAAAGCATTAAGATTGGTCTGGTTCTCGCCGAGCATTGTGCTGCCGTTGTTGTTCGTGTACGGGTCGTTGGCGGACGTGCACGCGACGGGCGTTGTTCCGCACAACTGGTCGCCGGCGTAGATCAGCAGGTTATTATTTGCAACGATGTTCATGTGGATCGCGACTTCGCGTTCATAGACGCCGTTGACGCGGTTCATGATCAGGACCTGCGCGGCGAGCGTGCCGGCGATCGTGTTGCCGCCGACCGCGGCCGCATATTCGTTGGTCGCGGCGAGTGCGAGGCGATAGGTGCGAAGCTGTGTTCCGGACGAAAGATCGGAAACCGCGTCGGGTGCGAACTCGAACCTCGCGGGCGAAGGCGTCGAGATCCCGTCGACGGCGTTCTGATCGTCGAAATCGCACGAGAAATCCGAACTCCGCGGCGCGTCCGCTTTGTCGTATGTTATGTAGGTGGACACGTCGCCGGCGGTATACGGGTCGACCAAAACGGTGCCGCCACGCGAAAGAACGATGGCGTGAAAACCGGACGCGAGCAGATCGAATCGGGCCGAAGCGGTCGGGTCGTCGATGCCGACGGCACGGTATGTGCGGCCGAGCTCGGGATATTTATCGAGCAGCCCGCGTTCGACGACCAGCGAATGTTCGAACCGGAATTTTGCGAGCGAGCCGTCGGGCATCGGAAGTGTTATCACCGAATCGGCCGATCGCTCCGCACGGGCGAACTCGTCGGGAGCACGGTCCAATACGCCGATCAACGCTTGTTTATCGAGCCGAAACGTACGATACGCTCTCGGAACGTCTTGGCGTTGGAGTTGATCTTGCTGCTGCAGGGACGCTTCGCCGACCTGCGTCCAAATGGCGCCGGATTGAGCGTCGGCGCCGACGCAGAAAAACGCGGCAAGCGCGAACGCGGAGAGATACAAACGGCCAAAATTGTGGGACATCGAGTGCTCCTTCGCTTTTATTGCTTTATAGGTAATGGTGATGACGGCAGTGACGCACAAACATCGACGCTTGCCTGAGTCTATCGGAAGCTGGCGGTGCGACCGGTGCTATCGTTTGATCGTCAGGGACATTAAAGCATATCTAAGCAGTTTAATAATGTCCACCAGTTTTTTCTATGGTTTCGTGGTCGCGGCGGCGAATGGTAAAATATCGGTTTTATGTCAGACGAAGTCGTGCTCGAAAATCGGCACAATACAATTCCGAAAACGTCACAGCCTTTCTCGCCGCTTGCGGAAGAGATCGAGGTGCTGTCGGCGACCGAACGTACTGCCTTTCGGCTCGTGCGGCGGATGAACACGCCCGCGTGGAAACGGTTCTGGACGTTCTGCCAGCGGCACATCGGTTCGTTGTGGATATATCTTGCGACCTACAATTTGATGAATGTGTTCGGTATCGAGAATTTTGAGCGGACCGAGGTCGACAGGCCGGTCGTGCTGGTCGCGAATCACCGCTCATTCTTTGACATGTACACGGTTTCGAGTGTTTTGTTTCGCCGGACGCAGCGGCCGATCACGCTTTATTTTCCGGTTCGCGGCAAGTTCTTTTATGACAACCCGGCCGGCTGGTTCGTGAATCTCGTGATGGGCTGGTGGGCGATGTACCCGCCGTTCTTTCGCGAGCGAAAGGAAGCGAGAAAACGCCTTTTCGACAAGTTTTCGGTCCGCGAGCTGGTGCGAATATGCTCTGACCGGGCGCCGAATGTTATCGGCTTTCACCCGGAAGGCGGTCGCAATCACGATGCCGATCCGTACAGTTTCCTGCCGGCGCAGCCGGGAATAGGCAAGGTCATTTACGACGCTCATCCGCAGGTGATACCGGTATTCATCGCGGGCCTCGGCAACGACCTGCCGAAACAGATCGTGGGAAACTGGACGGGGGGCCAGAAGATCCGTATATGGTTCGGCGAGCCGGTGGATCTCGGCGCGTATTACGAGCGGCGAGACTCGATACGCACTCATAAAGAGATCGGTGACCTTTTGATGGAAAAGATAAAAGAGATCGGCGAACAGGACCGGCAGCAGTTTGAAAAATAGACGAGCGAGGGGAAGATGGACGAATTGGACCTGGGAACAAACAGCAGTGCTGGTGCCGCGGAAGACGGTTTTGTCTTTTCACAGCGCCGCCGCATCGCTATAACGATCGGCGTAATGACGGGAATGTTCATCGCCGCGCTCGAGGCGACGATCGTCGGGACGGCGATGCCGACCGTGATCGCGTCGCTCGGCGGGCTGAACCATTACAGTTGGGTGTTTTCCGCATACCTCGTCACATCGACCGTCACCGTCCCGGTCTGGGGAAAGCTCTCAGACTTGTACGGCCGCAGGCTCTTGTATCAGATCGGTATCGGCGTATTTTTGGTGGGAACGGCGTTGTCGGGATTTTCGACTTCGATGACGCAGTTGATCATTTTCCGGGCGATCCAGGGACTCGGTGCCGGAGCGTTGGTGCCGCTCGGCATGACGATCATCGGCGACACTTTCTCCGTCGCGGAGCGGGCGAAGATGCAGGCATATTTCAGCGGCGTTTGGGGACTGTCCAGCGTCGTCGGCCCTGTGGTCGGCGGGTTTATCACCGATCAAATCTCGTGGCGATGGGTGTTTTGGGTTAATTTGCCGGTCGGCGTGCTAGCCGCGCTTATCATCGGACTGGCATTGAAGGAGCCGAAGCCGACGACGAAACCTACGATCGATTATGCCGGGGCGGCGCTGTTGATGATAGCGGTCAGCGTTCTGATGCTGGCTTTGGTCGAGAACGGTTCGGGCTCGTTGTTCGGTGCGCAGAATATCGCTTTGCTTATAACTGCTGCTGTTCTTTTGGGCGTGTTTTACTGGGTAGAAACACGTGCGAAAGACCCGGTCATTCCGTTCGACCTGTTTCGCAACCGCACGATCGCCGTCGGCGTAACGTGCGGGTTTCTGGCTGGCATCGCGATGTTCGGGGCTATCTCATTCGTACCGCTTTTTGCCCAGGGCGTACTTGGGTTTTCGGCTACGCAGGCCGGCTCGCTACTGACGCCGCTGATGCTTAGCTGGGTGTCGATGTCAGTCATCGGCGGGCGGCTGATGCTGAAGGTCAGCCCGCGGATCATCACGTTCATCGGATTCGCGGTCCTGACGCTCGGTTTTGTGCTGCTCTCATTTTTCGGAACCGACTCGCCACGGTATTGGCTGTATTTCGATCTTGTTATTATTGGGGCCGGACTCGGGCTTACGATGCTGACGCTGTTGATCGCGGTACAGCAGGCAGTTGAGCGGAGCCAGTTGGGCATCGCGACATCGCTGAATCAATTCGCGCGCGCGATCGGCGGAGCTATCGGAGTGGCGGTGCTCGGCGCCGTTCTGACCGGCGGCCTGGCTTACCAGTTGAGAGCAGTCGCGGCCGACGGTTCGGGTGTGTTTACGGCGCAGCAGGCCGAAGATTTTGCCTCAAATCCGAACGCTCTGATCGCCCCGTCCGCCGACAACCAGATCGGCGACGCTCAGCTTCATGCTTTGCGAAGCTCGATGCAAAAGGCGATAAGGCCGGTTTTTCTTGTCGGAGCGGTGATGTCGCTGCTCGCGTTCTTTGTCTCGCTGTTTTTGCCGAAACACATGAACACCGGACGCGAGGACATCGACGGCGAGAGAATGCTGATGGCAGAACAGACGACGATAAACGCCCGCAACCAGCCACTGTCGGTAAGAGATTAGATTTTCTTTTATTTTTCTTATTTCGTGTGTTTCGTGGATAATTTCTTTCGACTTTATTGAATAAAAGAAGGGAATTTATCCACGAAATACACGAGACAAATCAAAGAAGAAAGGGATTTATCCACGGAACACACGAAACAAATCAAATAAGAAAAGAAGTTTTGAAGCTCAGCGTTATTCGTAGCTGAGGGCCTCGACTGCGTCGAGTCGGGCGGCACGCATTGCGGGATAGAGGCCGCCGAGAGCTCCGCCGACGAGTCCGACGATAAGCGTGACCGCCAGCACCGACGGGCTCATCTCGACCTCGAGCGTCGTAACCTTCGTCAGGCCGTAGCGTAGCAAGTAAGTCAGAATTACACCGGTCACGATCCCGAGAAAACTCAAAAGAATAGCTTCCTGTGTGATCGTCCACGCGATCTTCGGATTGCTCATCCCGAGCGACTTCATAATACCGATCTGGCGCGTACGTTCCGTGACGGTCGTGTACATCGTCAGGAGGATAACAAGTGCGCTGATGACTGCGGCAACGCCGATAAAGACGTTGAGAAAAACGTTCAGGGCAGGGAAGCCGGCCATGTAGAGCTCTTCGAGATCGCTTGTGCGAATGACCTGGTGATCGGGAAATTTTTCCTGCAGGCCGCGGCCGACCTCTTCGACGTTCGAGTCGGGCTGGATGCTGATAAGGATCGACGAGACCTTGTTTTCGCTGCCGAGCTGCGTCTGCATTGTCGAAAGCGGGATCTTCAATCTGGCGCCGCCGGCGGGTTCGTACGTTCCGACGACCGTAAAGCTGCGCTCGTAGACCAGGATGGTGTCGCCGACCTTCAACTTTTTCTGCTTTTGCCAGGCGGTGTCAATTATCGCCTCGTCCGCGTTCTCGTTGAACGCTCGCCCTTCCATCAGCCGAAGGCCGGAGATCGCCGAATATTCGTCAAAATGCACGCCGTCGATGAGACGTTTGCCGGTGTTGTTGTCACTGGCGTCGATCGAGTTTTGGCCGATCGCGACCGCCGACCGCACGCCCTTGACGGCGAGTACGTCGTTCGCGAGTGAGGTCGGAAGACGAAAAGACTCCGAACCGCTCATCCCGATCGATCCTGATGCACGAAGAAATATTTCAGCGCCGACGTTCGCCTCGCGCGTCGCCTGTTCGCGGATAGTGCCGTTCGATAGGCCGACCGTGAAAACGATCAGCAGAACACCGACCGCGATTCCGAGCACGCTGACGACGGTGCGCGCCGGACGGTGAAACATGTTGGAAAAGACGAGGCTGTCCATAGATGAAACTTATTGTTTGTTCGACGGCGCGGCGGTGTTCGTGTTGGCCTCGGCAACTTGATTCGGGGCGGCGGCGAGCTCCTCGGGCGATTTCCAGCCGGCCTTTTTCAGGAGTTCGATCGCAAAGCGGATCGGAACCGCCATGTTCGACGCCGTGTTTTCGGTAAAAACGCCGAAATTTACGCCGATGACCTTGCCGGTCTGGCCGAACAGCGGTGCGCCGCTTCCGCCTTCGGCCGTCTTCGCGTCGTGTACGATGCGGCGCGTGTCGAGGTCGGTGATCGATCCCTGCGTTGTGAGCGGAACGATCTTTCTGGACTGGGCAAGAAAATTCACGAGGTTCTGACGCGAGTTGCCGAAGCGGGAATTGATCGATTTCGCCTCGTCATCATCGACCATCGCGAGCAGGCGATCAGGACCGCTCGGGTAGCCCATCGTGACGACCGTTTTTCCGATCGTCGCTGCATCGTCGTCCGTCTCGAGCGGCAGAGCAGCGACCGTATCCGGCAATGCGGCGGCGTCGATCGAACCGACGGCGACATCCTCACGAGCGCCCGTCTGCAAGACTTTCAATGCGAACGGCTGCGGCAGGTTCGGAAAATAAACAACGAGACGTTTCAAACGCGCACGGCCATTCGAATCGCGCATCATCATCTTTACTTGATCGTCCTCGGTCCACGGCTGCAGCACGTGGCGGTTCGTGACGATATAGCCGGCGCCGACGTGAAAGCCGGTGCCAATAAAATCGTATTCGACCGGGCTGCCGGTGCCGTCGATCGTCAACCCGGCGGGTGAAGGCGAATTCGACGGAACGGCATCTTCAGACGGCGCAGGTTCGTATGGGTTCGGTTTGTAAGCCTGTGGGTCGGCGTAACGCAAGACTTTACCGGTCGAGCGATCGACCAGGTCGTAGACGCCGACTATCAGGCACACGCCGTTGCCGTATCCGACCCGCAAATTTTGCGCGAGCGACACGGTTTTAATGATGTCTTTGTTGGTCCTGTCGAGTTCGCCGATCTGGTCATTGGTCTCGCCGAGCTTTTCTTCGAGCTTGCTGATGATCGCGCTTTGCTGCTCGGACTGTTTGCGGCTCTGCTGCAGTTCGCGGTTGACCGCGAAGCCGAGGTACAGAACGCCCGTGAGAAATCCGACGGCAAGGACCAGAATTATCAACTTCGTCGACCAACTGACCTCACGCATCAGCTCGCGGGTAAATTCACGCAGGAACGCCTTGGCGTCGTCGCGTTTGGGCGAGGTCGCGGATTCGAGCGCCGCTTCTTCAATAAACTGTGCGATCTGCGGTTGTTCGCGGTTGGTCGTTATCAGTGAACCGCGTGCGGCGAGCGAGAAGAATGAAAACGAGATGTCCGAATCGGCAATCTCCAATATATCACCGTCGGCGACCGCAATATATCGACGGATCGGCTTATCATTTATTTGGAGTGTCAGATCGGGGTGAAATTTGGTGATGCGAAAAACGCCGTCCGTGTTCTCGAGTTCGACCCAAACCCCGGCGGCCGTAACTTGCTTCGAATGGATCTGGAGGTCACAGGTATCGTCGGAGCCGATGCTGACGCGCTCCTCCGAAAAAAACTCGGTGCGCTTTTCGGCGCCGACCGAGATGTGAATGATAATACCTGCTGCCATAAAAGCGAGTGCGGAGTAAAGAATCGATACTATTAAGACGGAATTGTCGCTTTCGAACCCGGACTATTTGTGCCAACCCAACGACTGCTGACCCGAATCGAAGAGAGATTCTAACACAATCGTAAGCTCTTTCGATGCGTCGAACGCCGCATTCGTGGCAAAATAAAAACTATGGCAGACAAGAAGTTCATTGACGATCGCGAGCAGCTCGAAAGGCTCGCACCCGTCGCAAAAGCCGATATTAAACACCACGTTTTTGTATGCAACGGGAAATCGTGCTCGGCGGTGGGAGCGGCGGAGGTAAAGGCGGAGTTCGAGAGAGAATTAAAGGAAAAGAACCTGAGGTTTGGAAAAGAGTCGAAAGGGCGAAATCCCGACGGAACGATCTTGCTGACTGACTGCGGCTCGGTAGGATTTTGTTCGATCGGCCCGACGGTGTTGGTCTATCCCGAAAACGTCTGGTACGCCCAGGTAACGCCCGCCGACGTGCACGAGATAGTTGAAGAGCATCTCGAAAAGGGAAATGTCGTGAAAAGAATTGCGTTGATAGACAGGTCAGAACCAGCTGCGTGAGTGGGTGGTCGAGCTCCGATTATCGACTCAACGTGTGAGAAATCAGCATAGTCACCGATCACGACCTGACCACCCGCTCACGCAGGTGGTTCTGACTTGTTAGCTGCGCATCGCTCCTAAGATCTCGTCCACGACCTTCTTCGCGTCTCCGAAGAGCATGAGCGTGTTGTCTTTGTAAAACAGAGGGTTGTCGACGCCGGCGTAGCCGCTGGCCATGCCGCGTTTCATGACGATGACGTCGCGTGCTTCCCAGACGTGCAGGACCGGCATACCAGCGATCGGGGAACTCGGGTCGTCCATAGCGGACGGGTTGACGATGTCGTTGGCGCCGATCACCCATGCGACGTCTGTGTCCTTGAACTGGTCGTTGATCTCGTCCATTTCGAAGACGATGTCGTACGGAATATTCGCCTCGGCAAGAAGAACGTTCATGTGACCGGGCAGGCGGCCCGCGACCGGGTGAATGGCAAAACGAACGTCGATGTTCTTGGCTTTGAGAATTTTCACGACCTCGGCGAGCGAATGCTGGGCCTGTGCGACCGCGAGACCGTAGCCGGGGATGACGACGATCTTGCGGGAATTGAGCAGCATGTCGGCCGCGCCGGCTGCCTCGATAGAATGTACCTCGCCTTGGGGAGCTTCGCTGCCGCTTGCGGTCGTGCCGCTTTCCGTGCCGAATCCGCCGAGCATGACGCTCAAGAACGAGCGGTTCATTCCCTGACACATTATGTAGCTCAGGATCGCACCGCTCGACCCGACGAGGGCGCCGGTGATGATCAAAAGATCGTTGCCGAGCATAAAACCCGCCGCCGCGGCCGCCCAGCCGGAATAGCTGTTCAGCATCGAGACGACTACGGGCATATCCGCCCCGCCGATCGCCATTACGAAATGCACGCCGATGATTCCGGTTAGGATCGTCGCTATAAGCAGCGGCCATTGGCCGACCATCGGATCAGGCGATACAAAAAATGCGACTCCCATTCCGACCGTCGCGATCAGGAGAACAATATTGATCAAGTGACGGCCGGGAAGCAGCAGCGGCCGCCCGCCGATCGTGCCCTGTAGTTTTGCGAACGCGATAACCGATCCGGTGAACGTGACCGCACCAATACAGACGCCGATGAATATCTCGACGAGATGGATCGCCGCTCCGCCGGCCTCGACCGTGTGCGTGCCGCGATACGTCGCGAACCCGACGAGCACCGCCGCCAATCCGACAAAGCTGTGCAAAATCGCCACGAGCTGCGGCATCGACGTCATCTGAACACGCGAAGCCACGACGGCTCCGATCGCCGCTCCCGGAATGAGGACCGCGAGCAGTAGCGTGTAGCTGCCGAAATCCATTCGGGCGGCGGTTGCGACGAGCGCGATAACCATCCCGATGATCCCGTACCAATTCCCGCGACGCGCAGTCTCCTGTTTTGCCAGTCCGCCGAGGCTCAAGATAAACAACGCACTCGCGGCGATGTAGGCGATTGTGATCAGGCTGTCTTTCATACCTTGGTCGCAGAGCGACCGGTGAATTTAGCCGTGGGTTTCAACCCACGGGAGTTGGAATGGACATCTCAGTCGCGTAGCGACGAATGAAATCAATGATCGGTTCAGGCGTCGCTACGCGACGCGGTAATAGTAATAGATTAAGCCGGCCGTGGGTTGAAACCCACGGCTAAATTCATCGGACCGCTACGCGGTATTCAAATCAAGTAAAGTCACTTCCTAAACATTGCCAGCATCCGATTTGTCACCAAGAAGCCGCCGGCGATGTTGATGGCGGCGATGAGGACGGCGACGGCGCCGAGGATGCTGGTCAGGTTAAGGTCGACGCCGGAGAGTTGGAGCATTCCCCCCACCAAAATTATTCCGCTAATGGCGTTAGTGACGCTCATGAGCGGTGTGTGCAATGCCGGTTTTACGTTCCAGACTAGCTGCCAACCGACGAAGCAGGCGAGCATGAAGACCGTGAAATGCGACAGCGTCGACGCCGGGGCGACGGCCCCGATGCCGATCAGGATAATTCCGGCAACTGCGAGGATCGTCGGGCTTACGCCGGAGCTTGTTCCGTTGTTATGCTTTGAACCAGTCGCTGTCGCTCCCGGTTCTGAAAGCGACGCGATGCTTTTTGTCGGTACGCCGGGTTCGGGCGGCGCCGGCGGAAGCGGCGGCGGGTACATCATTTTGCCGTTGTCGAGGACGATCGCTCCGCGGATAACCTGGTCGTCGAGGTCGGCGTGAAGGTTGCCAGTGTCATCTACGAGTTCTTCGAGAAGGGAGACGATGGTCGACGAATAAAGCTGGCTCGACATGCTCGCCATGCGGGACGGCAGGTCGGTGTAGCCGATGATCGTGACGCCTTTGTGTTGAACGACTTTGCCGGGCTCCGTCAGGACGCAATTGCCGCCCTGTTCGGCGGCAAGATCGACGATGACCGAGCCGGGCTTCATCGATTCGACCATTCCTTGAGTGATGAGTTTTGGTGCGGGCTTGCCGGGAATCAGAGCGGTCGTGATGATGATGTCGACCTGCATCGCCTGCTGGGCGAACAACGCCATCTCGGCTCGCAGGAATGCGTCGCTCATCTCCTTAGCGTAGCCGCCCTTGCCTTCGCCTTCTTCGGCGACGTGCACCTCGAGAAACTCGGCGCCCATGCTGGCGACCTGATCTTTCGTCGCCGAACGCGGATCGAACGCCTTGACGATGGCACCCAGCGAACGGGCCGCTCCGATCGAAGAAAGTCCGGCGACGCCCGCACCGATCACGAGGACTTTCGCCGGATCGATGCGCCCCGCGGCGGTTATCTGTCCGCCGAAGAAACGGGGGAAATTATTCGCGGCTTCGATCACCGCACGATATCCGGCGATGTTCGCCATCGCAGAAAGCGTATCCATCTTTTGCGCACGCGTTATTCGCGGGACCGAGTCCATCGCGAAGGTGGTCGCTTTTCGCTTGGCGAGACGATCGAGAAGTTCGCGGTTTTGGGCGGGCCAAATGAATCCGATGAGCCAGCCGCCTTCGCGTAGGAGTTCGGCTTCGTGGACGCCGAGTGCCGTGTGCTGTTCCGGCGGGCGCACCTTGAGGATCACGTCGGAACCGGCCCACAGCGAGCGCGTGTCATCCACGACCGAGGCACCTGCTTCGATAAAGGCGGCGTCGGCAGCGTTGATTCCAGCACCTGCACCGGCCTCGACGGCTACTTCGAAACCGAGCTTCCGTAATCTGATTATGGTTTGCGGAGTAACAGCGGCGCGCTTTTCTCCCGGATGGATCTCTTTAGGGATCCCGATTTTAACTGTCATCGCGTTTAATATAGTTTAGTTCGCGCTCATCTGTAAACTCTAGGCCGCAAATGGCTTCGGGTTACTGTTCGGCGTATCCGGCCGGCAATTTCTGCATCGTCACTATGATCATCGCGTTTTCGCCGGCGGTGCGATTGTACGAGACCCAATATCCGGCTTTCGGGTAGCGCACCATTTTAAAGACCGAGCCATCCGGTTTTGCGTCAGTATCCGCTCCGAATACCGCTTTTGGCTGAGGAGCCGAAGGATTTGCGCCGATATAATTTACCGAAATGACCTTTGCCGTCTTTTCATTGTCGTAGAGCACCTGGGCAGTTTCGTTGTCTGAAAAGACGAAGTAATCTTCCGTGTCGGAAGTGTCGCGGGCCTTGCCTAGCTTGGCACGCACCTGCTCCGTCGACATTCCGATCGTCACGCCCTTGTAACCCGAATATACCGGCGGCACCGGCGTCGGTATCGCCGAAGCCGAGACACCGCAAGAGACTAACCGGTCGACGGACGTTCCGGTGAACACGGGCAAGAAAATAAAGAGTGCGACCGCCGCGAACGACACTACAGGCAGCCACGTTGAAACATAACCTTTCGTAGTCTTGAACATGATCTTCCTCCGGTACCAGCCGCGCTTTAGGCGAGAGAGCGCGTGGTACACACGATCGCAATGCAATAAGCGTGCAATCAGGAAATGCCCGAAAACTCAGAGCGAATGGGAAGGCCTAAACTTTAGCGGTGCGTAAAAACACTCTGACCGCGAGAAAATCCGCGCTTTGGGAAACCAGTTTGCCGGGCCGGCGTTCGTCGAGAAACTACTTGCCGGCCGGTCTGAAAAGCGCATGCGACCGATCAGCGGCGTGCCTCGAAAACACGGTTGAACGGCGTTTCGGCCGATCGTCGGAAGTGCGAAAGCCCGCCGGCGTTGACAACCGATCGCAGAGCGTCATCGGTTGCGACTGCCCCGAGCGCCTGGCCGCCCTGTGCGATAGCGTTCGCGGTGCAGCAGAGCGTCGACGCAGCCGAAAACGTTCGTCCGACAGGATTGAAATTCTCCTCGATCGAGTTGCCCGCCATCGGTTCGACGACCATAACGCTGCCGTCCGTTGCGAGCGTCTCGGCGGCATGCCTGATCGCTCCCTCGGGGTCGCCCATGTCGTGCAGGCAATCAAAAAACGTTATCAGTTCGTATTTATGGTCCGGGTAATCTGCGGCGTTACCGACACCAAACTCGACGCGATCTTCGACGCCGGCATCTTTCGCGCGCTTTCGGGCATTCTCGATCGAAGCGGGATGGCTGTCAAAGCCATAAAACCGCGATTTTGGGTACGCCCGCGCCATTATGATAGTCGAGGCGCCGTGACCGCAGCCGATGTCTGCGACGGTCGCACCGGCTTGTAGCTTTTCGTCGGCCCCGGCGATCGACGGTATCCATTCGGCGATGAGATGAGCCGTGTATCCGGGACGAAAGAACTTTTCGGTGCCGACGAACATGTCAGGATCCTGCTCACCCCAATGCATTCCCATGCCGTTTTTGAACGCCTCGGTGATCTGCGGCTGCGCGTTCGCCAACGCCTTTACGACATAAAATCCGCCGCCGACATAATACGGACTTGTTTCGTCTGTCAGAGCCAATTGCTGCTCCGGCAAGAGCGAGTAGCGGCCCGATTTTGCATCGTAATGGACGTAATCGCCCGACGCCTGATTCAAAAGCCATTCGCGAACATAGCGTTCGGACGTGCCGGTTTTTGCCGCGAGCTCGGCCGGCGTCATCCCTTCGGAATCAGCAAGGGCTTCGTACAGGCCGAGTCTCATTCCGATGAAGCCCAGGACCGAGCTCAGGGAAGCGCCGAAATCGGTCACAACCTTGCCCAGAAAGGCGTTCATTTTGTCTTCGTTTATTGTTGGTGTTTGTACTGCTTGAACCATAAAGACTCCTTCGACAAAAGGTCGAATAATTGATCGTGGGAGGCAAGTTGTTTGTGAATGCGCCGGAAGTATATACCCAAACGAAAAGCGGCGCAATCGTTTTATAGACGACTGCGCCGGTGTGGTTTTGCGTGATTTGCTGAATTAAGCTGACTGCGAGCGGCTCTCCATATCTGGTTTCCAACGTAGCACCGGGCGGCGTGCGGCGGTGGCTTCGTCGAGGCGGCCGATGCGGGTCGAGTGCGGCGCGTCGATGACGAGCTGCGGGTTTTCCTGCGCTTCTTTGTTGATGTCGCGCATGGCTTCGACAAAGGCGTCGAGGTCGGCACGCCCGACGGACTCGGTCGGTTCGATGAGCATCGCTCCTTCGACGATGAGCGGGAAGTAGATCGTCATCGGGTGGAATCCGTAATCGATCAGACGCTTGGCGATGTCGAGCGTGTGCACGCCTTTTCGCGACTGTTTTTTGTGCGAGAAGATGACCTCGTGCATCGGGTCCGAATCGAAAGGCTTATCGAAATCTTCCTTAAGTTGTTCCGAGACGTAGCGTGCATTCAACACGGCGGCCTCGGTTGCTTCCTTCAGGCCTTCGGCCCCGTGCGTGTAGATATACGCCAACGCACGGATCATCATCCCGAAGTTGCCGAAAAACGCCTTTACACGGCCGATGGTATCGGGCAGATTGTAGTCGAGCCGGAACGAGTCGCCTTCTTTAACAACGCGCGGTGTCGGCAAAAACGGAGCGAGATCGGCCGAGCAGCAGCACGGGCCGCAGCCCGGGCCGCCGCCGCCGTGCGGTGTCGAGAACGTTTTGTGCAAATTCAGATGGATAACATCGACGCCCATGTCACCCGGCCTTGCGATGCCGACGAGCGCGTTCATGTTCGCGCCGTCCATGTAGACGAGTCCGCCGGCGGCATGGATGATCTTGCAGATTTCCTTGATGTTCTTTTCGAAGATGCCGACCGTGTTCGGATTGGTCAGCATCAGTCCTGCAACGCCGCCTTCGTCACATAGCTCTTGCAGGTGAACGAGGTCCGTCAGGCCTTCGTCGGTTGAACGAATTGTTTTTACCGTAAAACCGGCGAGTGCAGCGGACGCCGGATTTGTGCCGTGTGCCGAATCGGGAATTAGCATCACTCGTCTGTCTTTCGACGCTTCGCCGTCGCGTTTGTCGAGAAACGCGCGGATGAGCATTACGCCGGTCATTTCGCCTTGTGCACCGGCGGCCGGCTGCAGCGAAACGCCGGGCAGGCCGGTGATCTCGGCGAGGTCTTTTTCAAGCTCGTAGATCAACTCGAGTGCTCCCTGCGATTCTTCTTCGGGCGCGAGTGGATGCAGGTTCGCGAAACCGGCAATTCGGGCGACCTTTTCGTTGAGCCGCGAATTGTACTTCATCGTGCACGAGCCGAGCGGATACATGCCGAGATCGATCGAGTAATTCCACGTCGATATGCGTGTGAAATGCCGGACTACGTCGACCTCGGAAACTTCCGGCACGCCTTCGAGATCGTCGTCGCGGCGGAGTTCGGCCGGGATCAGGTCGTCGATGTTCGTTTCTTCGACGTCCAGTTTCGGCAGACTGTAGCCGACGCGGCCGGTCTGTGAACGTTCGAAGATAAGGCCTTCGTTCTGCGTCGGATGCTGTGTGACTTTTTTAATGCTCATATTAAAAATCTACGCCGCTTCGCAGCGTTGCCGGCACGGATGCCGGCGTTCCGGTCATGCTTTCGGTAAACCTTTGATCGCGATCTGCTCGACGACTTTTGTGAAACGGTCGAGTTCCCAGAGCGTCGTGTAAACATTTGGCGTGATGCGGACGCCGGTAAATTCTTCGTGCACGATCGGCGTCGTGAAGATCTTGTGCTTCGACATCAGGTAGCCGCCAAGAGCTACGGGGTCGACGCCGTCGATCTTAAAATTGGCGATCGCACACGACTGTGCCGGATCGAACGACGTGTTGAAGCCGACTTTGGGCACGTCCTTTAATTTGTTCATCCAATAACGCGAGAGGTAACGCAGGCGTTCCTCCTTTCGCTTGCCGCCGATCGCGTTGTGGAACAGGATCGCTTCTCCGATCGCGAGCCGCATCGCGGCCGAGTGCGTGCCGATCTCTTCGAATTTGCGGATGTCGTTCTTGTTCCTATCTTCGGACGCCATCAGCGCCCAGATCTTCGGGATCTTTTCCTTTCGCACGTAAAGCATGCCCGTGCCTTTCGGTGCGTATATCCATTTATGCAGGGAAGTGCCGAAGTAATCGCAGCCAAGATCGTCGCGTTTGAAGTCGAACTGGGCGAACGAGTGGGCGCCATCGACGATCGTCTCGATGCCTCTCGCTCGTGCCATTTCGCAGACCTTTTTGACGGGATTGATCTGCCCGGTGAGATTGATCTGGTGCGAAATGAGGATCAGCTTTGTCTTCGGCGTTACGGCCCGCTCGAACGCGGCGGCGATGTCGTTAACGTTGTTCGGCGCGACCGGTATCTTGATCAGATTGAGCTTCAGCCCCTCGCGAAGCTCGCGCTGTTTCAGCGTCGTCAGCATCCGCGGGTAATCCTGCGTAGTGGTCAATATCTCGTCGCCCGACTTAAAGTCCATGCCCATCAAAAGGATCTCGAGCGACTCGGACGCGTTTCGCGTTATCGCGATCTCTTCGGCGTCGCAACCGAAAATTTCGGCGAGTCCGGTGCGGATCGTTTCCGACTGCGGCTCAAGCAATTGCCACATCGTGTAGGCGGTCGCGTCCTCTTGCTGCCACGTGTAGCGGACAAACGCCTCGGTGACCATTCGCGGGCTCGGGCTGACGCCGCCGTTATTAAGGTTGACGATGCCGCGTGTGACCGAGAACGCCTGTTGAATGGTCGCCCAGTAATCCTCGTCCATTGCCGCGTCGAGCGGTGAGAGATGTTCAATCCGGCGACCGGCGGCGTTGATGTTTTCAAACAGCGATGCGACCGCGGCTGACGAAACGGCCATCAGGCCGAGGCCTTTCCCGGCAGCGGAAAAAAACGATCTGCGGTTGATGTCCTTTGAAAAACCTTTTGTGCCGATCATTTCGTGTCCTCGATACTCGAATATACGTGTCGCCTCAACTCACTGATCGATGAGTTCTTTTTTTGTTTCTGCAGCCAATTCGTGCGAACAAAACCGGCAGATGTACGCTTCGCGGTTTATCAACTGGCGGCAGTTCGGACATTCGATCATCCCGCGATGTCTCTTGCGCCGTTCGATCATTTGGTTCTGCTGATAGAGCCTGACCGCGATGGTTCCCATCACGATCATCGTGGGAAGCAGGCACAGCAAAATGTCGAACGGCCCGAAGATCATGGGATCAACTCATAGATGAAAGCCCGGCAGCCAGCGCGTCGATCTGCCCCTTTTTCATAGTCTCTGTGACGCAAACCAAAAACTCGTTCGGCCGGTCGGCGTAATATTTCGAAAGTGCGAGTCCGCCGACGATGCCGCTGTCGGTGCGGAGCTTCGACAAAATGTCTTCCGCTGATCGCGGCCCGCGGACGACGAACTCGTTGAACGTCCGTGCCGAGAACGCGATCTCGAAACCGTCGATAGCTGCGATCTTTTTCGCGGCGTACGCGGCTTTTTGGGCATTTTGGGCGGCGACTTCCTGCAGTCCGGTTTTCCCCATCGATTCCATATATATGGTCGCGGCGAGTGCGATCAGGCCTTGATTGGTGCAGATGTTGGACGTCGCTTTTTCGCGGCGGATGTGCTGCTCGCGGGTGGCGAGCGTGAGCACGAATCCGCGGTTGCCGTCCTTATCGTAAGCGACACCGGCGAGACGGCCGGGCATATTGCGGACGAATTTGTCGCTCGTCGCGAACAGGCCGACGTGCGGGCCGCCGAAGCTCATCGGGACGCCGAACGACTGGCCCTCTCCGACGACGATGTCGGCGCCGCATGAACCGGGCGATTTGAGCAGGCCGAACGATATTGCTTCCGTTACGACGACGATGAATAGAGCTCCGACGGCGTGTGCCTGATCGGCGAGTGATTTGAGGTCCTCGATGCAGCCGAAGAAGTTCGGGGATTGGACGACCAGTGCTGCCGTTTTGTCATCGAGCGCGGACAGGCCTGCGAGCCGCCCCGTTTTTTCGTCAAAATCCACCTCGACGATCTCGGCATCGCCGTGCTGCGTGTACGTGCGGGCGACCTCGCGATATTCCGGATGCACGCTTTTCGCGACGACGATCTTGTCCTTTCGCGTGACACGCTGTGCCATCACGTACGCCTCGGCCATCGAGGTCGAGCCGTCGTACATCGACGCGTTCGCGACGTCCATGCCGGTCAGTTGGCAGATGAGCGTCTGGAATTCGAAAATATACTGCAGCGTGCCCTGCGAAATTTCGGGCTGGTAAGGCGTGTACGACGTAAAGAACTCGGACCTCTGTATCAAATGATCGACGATCGTCGGCGAGTAATGCGAATAAACGCCGGCGCCGAGGAATGACGGTTTGGCGGACGCGGTGTTTTTAGCCGCGAGGCCTTCCATTGCCGCAATGACTTCGGGTTCGGCGAGCGGATCGGTGACGTCGAGCTTTCGGTTGAGCTGCACGTCGGCCGGAATAGAACGAAAAAGCTCGCCGGCGTTGGCCAGGCCGACAGCCGCGAGCATTTCGTCGCGCTCTTCAGGTGAATTTGGTATGTAACGCATCGATAATAGTTGTCAGTGGTCGGTGGTCAGTTGTCAGGAGCAGCTTACGGCGAGTTAGGCCGACACACATCGACAACCGACCGCGAATTCTACGCGTTCGCGGAGAGGTATTCCTCGTATTCTTCGCCGGACATGAGGCCGTCGGCTTCGCCGGGGTTGGCCATTTTCAGTTTCATGAACCAGCCGATGCCATACGGATCGCCGTTGACGTTTTCGGGCGAGTCGTTGATCGTGTCGTTGACCTCGACGACCTCGCCGGCGATCGGCGTGAATACTTCGGACACGGCCTTGACCGACTCGACCGAACCGAATGACTCGTGAGCGGCGAATTTGTCGCCCGCCCGCGGCAGGTCGATATACACGACATCACCGAGCGAATGCTGGGCATAATCGGTAATCCCGATGCTGGCGACATCGCCCTCAACGCTGACCCATTCGTGGTCCTTGCTGTAACGTAAATCTTCAGGAATGTTTGACATAAAGTTTATCTAAAGAGAGAGCAAAATCGTTGTTCGTTACTAAGGGAATTCGTCGGTGCTTTCAAAATGGTTTTTGTTTTCGCGTCTTTTTCTCGAATTTTTCGTTTTGCTTCGTAAGTGCAGCTTTCAAAGTTAAAGATCTGAAATCACGAATTCACACGAAAAAACGCGAACGCACCACGGAAATAGACAGCTGATTTCAAAAACGCTAAGCCTGCCGTTTATAAAACGGCGTCGGCACGATCTCGGCGGATAGCATCTTGCCCCGCACGTTAATTTTAAGTTCTTGTCCCGTATTTGCAAATTCGACGGGAACGAATGCTAAACCGATGTTTTTCTTGAGGTAAGGCGCCGGGCTGCCGGACGTCACCTTGCCGACTTCCTCGCCACCGACGAAGACACCGAAGTCGTCGCGTGCGATGCCCGGCTCGCGCATTTCAAAGCCGACCAACTTACGGCTAAGACCTTTTTCCTTTAATTCCGCAAGAGCTTTGCGGCCGATGAAATCGCCCTTTTGCAATTTCGTGATCCAGCCGAGATTTGCCTCGAGCGGGTTGATGTCGTCGCCGAGCTCGTGGCCGTAGAGCGACATCGCCGACTCAAGACGAAGCGTGTTGCGAGCGGCAAGTCCCGCGGGAAGTATGCCGTCGGCTTCGCCGTAATTCCCCGTCTCGAGCAGTTTATTCCACAGCTGTTCGGCAAACTCGGGTGCGGCGTAAATTTCGAAACCGTCTTCGCCGGTGTAACCGGTACGCGAAATGATCGACTCGACGCCGTCAACGTGGCCGGTCGTGAAGTGATAATACTTGATCTCGCCGAGGTTAGTGTCGGTGAGTTTTTGAAGAATGCCGGTCGCCTTCGGGCCCTGAACGGCGATCTGGCAGTAATCCTTGCTGGCGTTCGTCAGCGCGAGGTCTTCGCCTTTGTTTTCGTGGGACGTTATCCAATCCCAATCCTTGTCGGTCGTGCCGGCGTTAACGACAAGCAGCAATTTGTTTGCATCGAATCGATATACCAGAAGGTCGTCGACGATGCCGCCGTGTTCGTTGGTCAATGCAGAATAATGAGCCTGGCCGTCGACCAATTTTGTGACGTCGTTCGTTGTCAGCCGGTTAACGAAGGATATCGCGTCCTGGCCCTCGACCCAGATCTCGCCCATGTGCGAGACGTCGAAAAGCCCGGCGGCGGTGCGCGTCCGAAGATGCTCTTCGATAACGCCGGCCTTGTACTGGACCGGCATATCCCAACCGCCGAAATCGACCATTTTACCGCCAAGATCGCGATGAGCGTCGTTCAGCGGAGTCTTCTTTAGTGTTTCCGAGGACATATAAATAAGGTGTAAACGAAAAAGCTATCATTCCGACGGGAACACTGTCAAAAAGACGGGCCAGAGTACGAGTTACGCGTTTACGCGAGAAAGCGGAAGTACGAGTAACGCGTTTACGCGTGAAATTGAAAGTACGAGTTACGCCTTCAGGCGTGAAAGCGAAGGTGATCGGTCGAGTCAAGGATCAACTAGAGTGCTGACTACGCGGCTGCACGCGTAAACCCGTAACTCGTACGAAGCGACACGGCCTTACGCGTATACGCGTAACTCGTACTCTGGGACGCGTGCGAGTTAGTTCTTTTCCTTTTTTGTTTCCGGCGGGAGTTTGGTGGAGGCTTCGATTATTTGGTCGCAGAGGTCTATGGAATTGAGGATCGAGCCGCGCTCCATTTCGTCGATGGAGGTTTTGAGCGACGATTTTAGGATTAGCGAATAACGGCTTGCAGCCGCGCTCAGTTTTCGGAGGGCTTTCGGGAACAGTTTTCCGGTGGTCTTGTTTTGCGTGAGTGCGTTCGCGTCGTGTTCGGAGACGTCGTCAACGTCGTCGACGGCTTTCTGCAGCAATCGTCTGACATCAGTCAAAAGCTGGAGCCGCGTGCCGGTCGGTTCTTCGCCCCATTTGTCGGTTTCCTTGGCGGGCGGTTTCCATCCGGCGACATCGAGTTTCAATGCGGCAAACCTGCGGTCGATCATTTTTGTCAGCACGTCCACGCGAAGGTCTATGTCCTGATTGTCGCGTATCAGTTCGATCTCGGCCTCGGTCATAGAGTCGCGGCGTTGGGCTTCGGCACGGCCGCCGATGATTATTATGAAAGCCGCGACTGCCGCGAACGCGGCGATAGACCGCCGAACAAATTTGCTGCTGAAGATCATCATTATGGTTTGTTGGGGATCACCGTGTCATCAAAGAACGGCTCGATCGCCTTGCTGCGAGCATCGCGCATGTATCGCAAAAGCCGCAAAACATACGGGTCGTAACGAGTTGGAAGGTCACGCCTAACCAGTTCGAGTCGCGGCGTGAATGACCGGAGTCCGAGCTCGTATTTCTTGAAATAATTCAGGGCCTTTCCGGTTCGCCGATTTTCGCGGGTGATAAAATCGAGCGTGTTGTCCATCAGGCCGTGAAAGCCGCCGAGCTCGAGAAACATCGCGTCGAAGTTCTCGCCCGCCTTTAGCTCCTCGGCCTTTTTCATTCTGCCGTCCATCAGACGGAGCGCGACCTCGATGCGCCTTTTGGATTCCTGCTGCGAGTTAAGCTGTTCCTTTTCGCCTTTGGATATCTTTCGCAGCGGCGGCGGTGCCGGGGAATCGAGATCGGGCGTCTGCGCGGCCGTTGTGGCAAAAAACACGAGAAATAGAACGAAGCAGATCGGCACGGCGTCGACAATTCCGCGCTTGACGAACCTGAACGAACGACTTACACAGCCGTTAACTCTTCGCATTTGTTTTTCTGCCACGTTTTTCCTTGATCTGTTTTTCGAGGGATGGGATCCGTAACTTTACTTTCTCGATCTCGAGCCCGTTGCGGCCCTCGTCGGCTATCTTGAGAAACTGCTGGTAATTTGCCATCGCGTCGAGAAATTCGCCGAGATGATCGTGCGTGATACCGAGAAAGAAAAATCCCGCGGCGTTCTCGGGCTGACGCTGAGTCAGCCATTCATATTCGCGTTTGGCTTCGTCGTACCGTTCGAGTTGGAAGTAAGCCGTCGCAAGGTTTGCGCGAACGCTCGAATTGTCCGGCGCGATCAGCAAGATCCTGCGGAAAAGCAAAACGGCGTCGAGATAACGCTTTGCCTGAACGAGAGCGGCACCGTAACCGATGGCGTGCGTTATATTGTTCGGCTCGCCTTCGGAAGCTCGGCGGCAATAGTCGAGCGCCTTGGCCGGATTTTCGGTCCTCAGCATGGTGCAGAGACGGCCGAGCGCGTCGGCATTCTTATTGTCTGTTTCGAGCAGCTTTTCCAGTTCGGCCGAATTTGTCGAACTCGCCGTGGCGATCTTGTCACGTAAAGCGACCATGTCCGGCGTAGGATTAGCGACCGCATTCAGTACCGCCAGCGCCTCGACGGGCTTGCCCTGAACGAGCAGAATTCTTGCCCGCATCGATATGAGCCGGGTCGACGCGGGATCAGCCTTTTCGTAACGGCCGAGGAACGAAGCGGCGCGTGCGGCGTCACCGTCGGTGATCGCGGAGTTGAACATCACGCCCAGCGACGTCCGGTTTAGCGGTTCCAGGGCCAATGCTTTCTCGGCACTTAATTTAGCGGCGTCGACGGAACCCAACGCATCTTCGAGCGCCGCGCGTGCCGACCAGACGGACGCCGTCGGTTTCGATTTCGCCGTCAGGTCCATCAACCGGTGCAGCAGATCACGAAGGACGTCCGGTTTCGCGCTTGTCTTTAGTCTGAGTTCGGTCAACGCGGAAAGGGCAGGGAAGTTCTGTTCATCGAGTTCTATCGCGCGAAGCAGCAGCTTTTCGGCTTCGGCGTTTTGATCTTTGCTGACCAGAACCGAACCGAGGCTCGCCATCGCCAATGTCCAGTCGGGGTGAAGATCCAACGCCCGCCGGAATGCCGTCTCGGCGTCGGCGGTGCGGCCGAGCGAAAGAAACGCGTTGCCTCGCTGGAGTTCCGCTTCGGGGAATTCCGGGATGAGCGCGATCGCCTTCGCGTAGAGGTCGAGAGCGACCTTAAGTTCGCCCTTTTCGTGGGCCTCTTGCCCTTTATTGAAAAGTGCGATCGCATCTTTGGCGGGATCGTCGGCCGCCTCTTCGTCATCCTGAGCAGTAACTGCCATACCGCCGAATGCAGCGACGAGGATCGCGGCGATCGCGATAAAACGAAGTCGGGCTGTCATGAATTCGAACAACGGTAAAGGTGACATTGAGATCAGGGGTAACGAAACGATTCTAGCATTACGTTCCGTAATTTACTACCTTTTGCGAAAATGCCCGGGCGATGTTTTCAGCGTCAGCGGTTTGCGCTGTGCGTTCTGAGTGAGCTAAGATTTTTAGCTTGCAGAACCTCCAAAAAACAAATCCGGAAACCCGTCAATACGCCGGTGCACCGAACGACACTGAGGTGGCCGTCCCAGGCGCGGCGGCGCTCGAAAAGGAGTTATTCCTACGGCGTTTGATGCGCGAAATGACTAGCGTGTTGGTCGCCTACTCGGGCGGTGTCGACAGCGCCTATCTCGCTCTCGTCGCGACACAGGAACTCGGCTCAAATGCCGTCTCGGTGACCGGGCTTTCGCCGAGCGTTTCAGTATTTCAGCGCACCGGGGCCGCGAATATCGCTGCGGAGTTCGGTTTTGAGTTTTTTACGATCGAGACCGACGAGATCGACAACGAAAAGTATCGAGCGAACGGCACCGACCGGTGTTATTTTTGTAAATCGGAGCTTTACGGTAAACTCGAACGCATTGCGCACGAGCGCGGACTCGAATTTGTGATCGACGGGACCAATGCCGACGACGTCGGCGACCATCGGCCCGGGCGGGCGGCGGCGAACGAAGCAGGAGTGCGGAGCCCGCTTGTTGAGGCCGGGTTGAGCAAGGCCGAGATCCGGCAGCTTAGCAGGTCGCATGGACTGCCGACCTGGGACAAGCCGGCAAGCCCGTGTCTTGCGTCGCGTGTAGCGCACGGCGTTCCGGTCACGATCGGCCGGCTGAGGCAAGTTGAAGTAGGCGAAGATCTTTTGCGAACGCTCGGGCTGAAGGAGTTCCGTGTGCGCGTTCACGGCGAAACCGTGCGCCTCGAGATCGCGGCGGGCGAGATCGATAAGGTTTTCGACAAACAGGTGAGGGACGCGTTGGTGAGCGAATTTAAACGGCTCGGCTTCCGGTACGTCACCCTCGACCTCGAAGGATTTCGCTCGGGTTCGATGAACCCGGTCTAAGTATTGATTTTGACCTGATCGACAATGAAGGATAATTGGAGAGTATTTAACAATGGCAAATCCGATGGCTGATGAAATGAGGCGCTTTAAAGGGAGCGACGAGAAAAATCCCTTTGAAGCAATGAGCGAGCGCTTTGATCGAGCGGCGCAGCTTTTGGGGCTCGACCCTGACCTCTACGCAGTGATGCGCGTTCCAAGCCGAGAACTTAAGGTTTACATCCCGGTTCGAATGGACACCGGGCACATTCAGGTTTTTGAGGGCTACCGAGTCCAGCACAACTTTGCACGCGGGCCGGCGAAAGGCGGCATTCGCTATGCACCGGATGTTTCGCTCGACGAAGTGAAGGCGTTGTCGGCGTGGATGACGTGGAAATGTGCCGTCGTCAACGTCCCGTTCGGCGGCGGCAAGGGCGGTATTATCTGCAACCCGCAGCAGATGTCACTTGGCGAACTCGAGCGGTTAACGCGTCGCTATACAGCCGAACTGATCGATTTTATCGGGCCGGACAAGGACGTCCCCGCGCCGGACATGAACACCAACGAGCAGACGATGGCATGGATCATGGATACCTATTCGATGCATGCCCGTCACACCGTAACGGGCGTCGTTACCGGAAAGCCGGTCGCACTCGGCGGTTCGCTCGGGCGGCGTGAGGCGACGGGCCGCGGCGTGATGTTCTCTATAAACGAGGCGATCAAGCGATTTGACCTGACGCCTGAAAAAACCAGCGTCGTCGTTCAAGGTTCGGGCAACGTCGGCGGTATCGGAGCCCAACTGCTGCACGAAGCCGGCTACAAAGTGATCGCCATCTCGGATGTCGGCAGCGGCATTCATAATCCGGACGGCCTCGACATACCGAACGTTCTCAAATATCTTCAGGAGAACCGGACGCTTGAGAACTATCCGGGAGCCGAGCAGGTCACGAACAAGGAACTCCTGGAGATCGAATGCGACGTGCTCGCACCGTGTGCGACCGAGAACCAGATAACATCGGAGAACGCCGGCCGCATCAAATGCAAGATTCTCGCCGAGGGCGCGAACGGCCCGACGACGCCAAAGGCCGACAAGCTGCTCCATGATGCAGGCATCTTTGTGATACCGGACATTCTCGCGAACGCCGGCGGAGTGACAGTGTCGTATTTTGAGTGGGTTCAGGACCGGATGGGTTACTTTTGGCAGGAGAGCCAGGTCAACCAGCGGCTCGAGGAAAAGATGGTCGCCAGCTTCAATGAGCTGTGCCACTACGCAGACAAGCACGATGTTGACACCCGGACGGCTGCTTATATGCTGGCCATCGACCGGGTCGCTTACGACACGAGAATGCGTGGGATTTATGCCTAATAAAGTTAGCTAATTGTTAAAAATGCTTGCTTTTGGCAAAAAGTTCGTTTAAGGTTACTGCAAGGGAAGATAACGCGCCCAAAATCACGGTTTATTGACTTTACGCCGTTATCGACCTTAGAAATCTCTTGTAACCGGCTTCCTTCATTAGCAGCTAAGCTATTTAGCGGCTCAGATTGGCAAGTTTTTTAGGGTGTGTAATAATTGAGTAGTCTAATAAATATTGCGGTAATATATTTTTTAGCTACAAATTGAAATTTAATTTTTTATTTTCGGCGGAGGAATATGATGAAACTCGCTTACAGAGTGTTTATTGTGACGCTGGTACTGTTTACGCTCGTCTTAGCGGCAACCGCACAGACGACGACAACGGTAGACAGCAGCAAGCGGTCTGCGAAAGACCCCAGAAACACGGCACCGACAGTTGGAACAGGTGGCCCGATGGGCGGCGCAACTGGACTTTTTACTGTATATGACGGACAAACCCTTAGACGGGGTGAGTTCACGTTCAGTGCGGCATATAGCAATTATGACCGCGATCCGGGGAATGTTGATATTTCCGAGGTGCCGCTTAGCTTTCAGGTTGGATTGACCAACCATATTGAACTTTTCTTCAATACGGACGGCTATCGCGCGATCAAGGTAAATTCGCCCCGCAATCTCTCAGGCTTTTATCTGCCGAACTCGAGAGTGTTGATAAACGGCGTGCCCCGCAGCGCTCCTGCGATCGTATTGTCGCCGTTTAGCACCGGAAACCTGGCTGGACGGGCACTTTTCCGTCCTACGGGAACCGGGCCTTTCGTTCAATTTCCCTACACCGGCGGAATCGCGGGAACCACATTCGGTACCGGCGCTTTTATCGGAACACCGACTATCGGCGGCAGCGGCGCGGATAACTTCCCGGGCGTTGGTTCGGTATACGGCAGCATTCTGCCGGGTATCGTGCTTAGAACCGTTCCGGCAGCAGTTGTCGGCGGCGAAGTTCCGACCGTATTCACGACCGCACCGACGTACATTGCTGACGCTCCGTTCATCAACCGTACGTTCGGCGAATCGTCGTTCAACACATACACGGTCGGCGGCAAATTCCGCTTGACCGGTTTGAACAATCCCGTCGGACTCGGATTTATCGCGGCATACCGTTTCTATGCGGACAGTGCTGACGATTTCTCGGGCTTCAATCAACTGCAGCGCGGCGCGAGCCCCGGCGGCAACCGCGGCGACATCCTTGTAACTGCTTTTGCAGATGCTCGTCTCCGCAAGTGGATGAATCTTTCGGCTAACGTCGGCTACCACTGGAATGCCGATGTGAAGAGCGGCGACGCAACGCTGCTCGATCGTCCTGATGAACTGCTTGCTTCGATCGGCGTCGATTTCCCGGTCAACAAGTACTTCCAGCCGATCGCTGAATTCCGTGCGCTTCAGTACGTAGGCGGCCGCACGCCGAATGCTTTCGAGAATAATCCGAAAGAGGGCATCGTCGGCGCCAGGATCTTCCCGGTTCGCTGGGCGGGTCTCGGCTTCGCTTATCGTCACCACTTTAACCAGCAGGATCGTGACAGCTTCGATGATTCGGAATCTTTCCGCACGAGCACAACGATCCCGTGCAACACGAACCAGACAAATTGTGTGCCCATCACGGTCACCAACAACTTCCAGGGCATTCCGCAGGGCTTCGTTGCATCGACGGATCCGCACGGATTTATTGCTCAGGTATGGATCGGGCGCCGCAACAAGCGTCAGGAAGAGCTGGTCAACCAGTTCGCGAACGTCACGAACGTGACGGTCAGCGACACGACAATAACACTTGGCTGCGAACCGGGCTTCCGTCCGCGTGAAGGCACGACCTGCAACGACGCGGCGACACTCGCAGTTGCAACGACCGCCGTTGACCCTGAAAACGACGTTCTTACCTACAACTACACCGTCTCGGGCGGCCGTATCGTAGGAACCGGAGCGAACGTTACCTGGGACGTCACGGGACTTCAGCCGGGAACATACACGATCACGTCGGGCGTCGATGACGGCTGCGGATTGTGCGGTAAAACGGAAACACGCACCATCACGGTCGAAAAATGCGACTGTGTACCGGCGTGCGACTGTGCAAGCCTTTCGGTCAGCGGCCCTGCGGGCATCACGACACCTGGTGACGTAATGACCTTTACTGCCAACGCGAGCGGCGGCCAGGCCCCGACCAGCTACAACTGGACGGTCAGCTCAGGCACGATCGAATCCGGCCAGGGAACGCCGAGCATTAGTGTTCGCACCGACTCGACAATGGCAGGCGGCAACGTCACGGCCACCGTGGATATCGGCCCCGGACAGGCAGATTGCGGCTGCGTAACCACGGCGTCTGAAACGGCACCTGTCGCAGCGGCACCGGAAGCGGTCCTGATCGACACCTTCGGCAAGCTCCCGAATGATGAAATTCGCGGACGTCTTGATACCTTCTTCGCCGAGTTGCAGAATAACCCGAACAACCAGGGTTACATCATCAACTACGGTACGGATCGTGAGATCGCGGCTCGTGAGAAACTGATCACGAACCACATCGCATTCCGTAACTTCGACAGAAGCCGTATCACGCTTGTCAGAGGCGGCGACACGGGCGAAGGTGCGAACACCAAGCTCTATCGCATCCCGCCGACAGCTGCCAATCCGGCACCGTAGGTGACACAAGCTTTACATCGAGTTTTGATGTGAACATAACGAAAAAGAGGCCTCGCTTGCGAGGCCTCTTTTCTTTTCACGGTTCGTACCTAAAGTTTTGCTTTAAGTGCGGCTTTGTGTAAACTGTTCAGTGCAACTGTTCGAAAACCCTTTCCCTACAAATATGGCTTGTGCCGCAAACGTTACAATGCGAACGTCCGGCATTGTTCGAGCATCCAAACGCTGGGCCGCTCTTTTATAAAGTCATTTCCACAGGCTTTGTCTGCGTATCGGTATTACTAATATGATCAAAACGTTTTTTTCCAAAGTCATCTCGGCATTATCGCTGGCAGCGATGGTTTCGGTTGCGGCCTCGAGCCTACCGGCCCTCGCTAGTGATGGCGACAATGTTTTCAGCGATCCGGACAAGTTTTCACAGTGGGAAGTGGTCGGGCCGACCGGTGGCGACGTGCGCGTCGTCGCGATCGACCCGCGCGACAAGGACAAGATGTACCTGAGCACAATGGACGGTCAGATACATGCGTCATCCGACGGCGGTAACACCTGGCGGCTTATGGTGAATTTGAACAGCCCACAGCTCATTCTTGACCAACTGTTCGTCGACAGCCGTGATTCCAACGTGATCTATACCTCCGGCCACCGGGGCAAGCGTGCAGGCGGATTCTTCAAAACGAAGGACGGTGGTGCGACCTGGAAGGAGGCCAAAGAGCTGCGTGACGAAGCGATACACGCGATGACGCAGTCGACCGAGAATCCCGACCTGCTGTACGTCGGAACAAGCTCCGGAGTTTGGGTCTCGAAAGACTCCGGCGACGACTGGTCCAAGATCGAATCGGCTACGATGCCCGTGAATTTGAACTCCTTGGCCGTCGATCCTAAGAATGACTCGACGATCTACGCCGGCACGAACTGGCGGCCGTACAAGTCGACCGACGGCGGCAAAACGTGGGCGTTGAAAAAGGACGGGATGATCGATGATTCGGATGTGTTCGCCATCACCATCGATTCGCGAAACTCGCAGCACGTCGTTGCGTCAGCCTGCAGCGGAATCTACGAGTCGTTCAACGGCGGCGACAGGTGGGCAAAGATACAAGGAATTCCGTCGCAGTCGCGCCGAACCCGCGATCTCGTTCAGAATCCGGCAATTCCCGGGGCGGTCTACGCCGGCACGACCGAAGGATTTTGGATGACTACGAACGGCGGCAAATCGTGGATGCTCACGACATCGAGAGATCTCGAGATCAACTCGATCGCGGTCCATCCGTCCGAGCCGAACCGCATCTTCATCGGTACCAACAATTACGGCGTGATGGTCTCGAACGATGGCGGCAAGAATTTTGTCCCGACGAACACCAATTTTACCAGCCGGTTCACCTACACGGTGACGCCGGACGTTGCACAGGCTAATCGGCTGTACGCGACGACACAGAACACGGCGTCGAGCGGCGGTTTCTTTTTTACGAGCAGCGACGCGGGACGCACTTGGACACAAGCGAAATCGCTGGACGTAAACCGCGTGTCTCCCTTCGCGGTTCTTCAGGATCGCGTCGATCCTAATCAAATGTATCTGGGAACGAACGTCGGAATATTCCGTTCGTCCGATCGCGGTGTTTCTTGGACGCTTCTCGAAGCTCCGCGCGTAAAAAAGAAGGCAGTAAGAGCACCAGCGAAGAAAGCCGGGGCAAGGACGACGAGTGCGGCCGCGAAAACCAACGTTAAGCCCGCCGCCAAGACCGCGGCCGCGGCGAAAACACCGCCCGACCCCAACTTTGTGCCGTACCTCACCGAAAAGGTCAAGGTCCTCGCATTTACGGATGACGACAAGCACGGCATCTTTGCCGGAACCGACAGCGGACTCTATCGCAGCTACGACGTGACGAAGGGCTGGGAAAAGTTGCCGTTCGGTGACGGCGTCGCGACCAACGTTTTTGTCGTGCACACTTCGCCGCTCGTACCCGGAACGATCTGGGTCGGGACGGCAGGTGCGGGCGTTCTCGTATCGAACGACGACGGAAAGACGTGGTCGAAGGTCGAAGGCATTCCCGGAAATATTGCGGTCAGCTCGATCGCGTCCGATCCGAAACGGCCCAATTACATTTACGTCGGGACGAACCAGGCATTCTACGTGAGCCGCGACGGCGGCCGAAGCTGGATACGGCGCGGCGGCAATTTGCCGCTTGGCAGCTACACCAGCATCCTGATCGATCCGCAGAATACGGACGAGATCTTTGTCTCGAGCGCTCTCGAATCAGACGGCGGAGTTTACTATTCGAGCGACGCCGGAATGAAATGGAAACGCGTCGATTCGAAGGACATGAAAATTCCTAGCCGTCGTGTCTGGTCGATGGCTTTTGACCCGAATGACCCGAACCGGATATTTGCCGGATCGCACTCGTCGGGAGTCTACATAATCGAACGTACACAGCATGCGGCGGCCGACACCGCGAAAAAGGAATCGGGCACCGCGAACGGCAATTAGTTCGACCGCGATGTATAAGAAAAGACGGCTTTTGCGGGCCGTCTTTTTTTGTTACGCTTGGCACTTACCGGATACAATTCTATAATCTGAAGGGTCTCAGGAGCATCCTAAAACGTGAATCAAGAAACCGACTGTCCCAGCGCAACCGGCGAGCTCCGAATGCGAGTTGAAAGCCTGCCGTTCGCGGAAATTCCCGGACAGTCAAAGCTGTTTCTCGACTATCTTTCCGACCCGCTTTCGCTCACTCGTTTTTATCCTAATGCCGTGAGATCGCACACCGATCTCGCCGACCGCATCGCGACCGTTCTCGAGCGGCAGGAAGTCGACCGCGGGCGTCTTTGCGATATTCTGGTCGAGCAAAACACGAAATTCGGTGCCGGGGCGGCAGCCTTTGACAATATCGATCTGCTGCGTAAAAGCGGCACTGTCGCGGTTTTGACGGGGCAGCAGGCCGGGCTGTTTACCGGGCCGCTTTACACGATCTACAAGGCTCTTTCGGCGGTAAAAGCGGCGGCGTGCCTTCGCAGCCGCGGTTTCGACGCAGTGCCGGTTTTCTGGGCGGCGACCGAGGACCACGATTTCGAAGAAGTTTCTGTCGCTACGATCGCCGGTGACGATGGCGGCCTGCAGGACGTAAGTTACGTCCCCGCAGCGTATGTCGAAAAACAGCCCGTGGGCGAGGTAGTGCTCGATGAATCCGCCGGCGGCGCCATTGACGAACTTCTCTCATTCCTGCCGCCGACGGAGTTTAGCGAGACCGCCCGCGACCTTTTGAAGGCGAGTTACACGGACAGAGCGACATACGGAACGGCGTTTGCGAGGCTGATCAGCCGCATTTTTGCGCCGTACGGATTGATCGTCGTCGATCCGCTCGATGCCGGACTGAAGCGCCTCGCCTCGCCGATCTACAAACAAGCGATCACAGATTCAGCGGAAATCGTCGACGCGATCATCGAACGCGGTGTGGAACTAAAGGCCGACGGTTATCACACGCAGGTCGAGGTCGCACCCGACTATTTCCCATTGTTCTGGCACGACGACGAAGGCCGCCGCGTCGCGCTCAAGAAAGGAAGCGACGGCAAGATTCACGCCGCGGGCTCGAAGGCTGTCTTTACGATAGCCGAACTCGAGCAGATCGCTATGCAGAGCCCCGAAAGCTTCAGTCCCGGCGTAATGCTGCGGCCGGTCGTTCAGGACTACCTATTCCCAACCGTCTGTTATTTCGGCGGCGGTGCCGAAATCGCGTATTTCGCGCAGAACAGTGAGGCGTATCGAATCCTCGACCGGCCGGTTACGCCGATCCTGCATCGCCAGAGTTTCACGATAGTCGAGGCCCGGTTTGGCCGTAATCTGGAAAAGCTCGGCCTGGAATTCACCGATCTGTTTCGAGATCTCGATTCGCTGCGTTCGGAAGTCGTCGCAAGGGTTATCGACCCGAATACGGCGATGCTGTTCGCCGATGTCGAAGAGAAAATCAACGCGCAGCTTCATCGGTTGGATGAGACGCTGTCGGCGTTCGACGGGCCGTTGGCATCGAGTTTTGCGAACCGGCGAAGGAAGATCATTTATCATATCGCCGCCACGCGGTCCAAATTCGAACGCGAGAGGCTGCGAAGCGACGAAGTGATCGACCGCCGGCTTCGATCGGCGACGACGAACCTTTTGCCTAGAGGGCATCTGCAGGAGCGTTCGCTGAATGTGGCTCAGTATCTCGACCGTTACGGCGAATATTTCATCGATTGGGTGTATAACAGTATCGATCTCGACGACAGCGGCCATCGGATAGTGTATTTGTAAGATGCAGAAAATAAGAGTGTTACCAGACAATTTGGCAAACCAGATCGCGGCCGGCGAAGTAGTCGAGCGGCCAGCGTCTGTGATCAAAGAACTGGTCGAGAATTCGATCGACGCGGGTGCAACGCGCGTGCAGGTCGAAGTCGAGTTGGGCGGACGGCGGCTCATTCGCATCGCCGACGACGGCCACGGAATGGTCAGAGACGACGCGATCCTCTCATTCGAGCGCCACGCCACGTCCAAGATCAGCACGCTCGACGACCTAGGCCGCATCGGCACGCTTGGTTTTCGAGGTGAAGCACTGGCGTCCATTGCGTCGGTAGCGAAGGTCGAGCTTCTGACCAAAACCGAGGACGACACGATCGCGACAAAGGTTTTGATTGAAGGCGGACGCCTCGTCGATGTAAAGGACGCGGCCCGCACGACCGGCACGACGATCGCCGTGCGGGACTTGTTTTTCAACACGCCCGCCCGCCGGAAATTCATGCGGTCAGAAGCGACCGAAAATTATCATCTCACGAACATCGTTACTCATTACGCACTCGCTCATCCGAACATCGCATTTACCCTGACCAATAACGGCCGGGAAGTTTTGCGTGTGTCTCCGGCAAAGGACCTGCGGGAGCGGGCGTTTCAGATCTTCGGCGGCGGACTTCTTGAAAGCCTTTTGCCCGTGTCGGGCGGCCGCGATTTTGTGGCGAAGGTGTCGGGATTTATTTCCGCTCCGCGTGAGCGTCGTACGACGCGCGACGGGCAGTACTTTTTCGTAAACCAGCGGTTTGTTCGCGACCGGACGATTGCCGCCGGTTTGATCGAAGGCTACCGCTCGGTTTTGCCGCACGGCGTTTACCCGGTCGCGTTTTTGTTCGTAGACATTCCGCTCGAAGAGATCGACGTCAACGTCCATCCGGCAAAGACCGAGGTGCGTTTCCGCCGAACAGAGGCCGTCAAGGAGTCGATCGCCGAAGCCGTCAGAAACGCTCTCGCAAGTGCTGGCATCGTAGCAGAGACTGCGGTGACTGTCGCACCGTCGCCCAATGAAGATCCGATCGCCGCATCGAACCGCGAAGAGACCGTCATCGAACAACCGCGGATGGAATTCGCAGCCATTCAGGCCGAAACATTCGAGTTCAACGAACAGTCTTTCAACGATGTGTCCGAATCGGTCCAGCCACGAGTGTCCGGGAACGACGTCTTCGAACCGGCCGAGTCGACTTCTAACGGCGGACTTGCAAGTGTTTCCAGTGGCTTTGAGCAGGTTGCTCAGGCCCGAACGGTTCCGCTGTCGTACGAGCCCGCGTCGGCCGAGCAGGTGTCGAACTTTGACGGAACTGCGGACAATTCCGTCACATTGCCCCCATTCAATTCGGCGGTAAAAGCGGTCAGCCCGACGGAGGTCGCGGACGTTTCGAACGCTAAGATCAAGCCGATCGCGCAATTGCACGAGAGTTTTATCATTGCGGTCGATGACGAGGGCATGCTGCTGATCGACCAGCACGTCGCGCACGAACGAATCTTGTTCGATAAATTTCGCCATCGTGAAGGTGCACGGCAGGTCGAGTCGCAAAATCTGCTGCTGCCGGAGACATTCGATTTGTCACCGGCTCAGGCTGAGGTGTTCAATCTGGTCGAGGAATATCTGGTGACGATCGGATTTCGTATCATGCGTCTTTCAGGGCGAACGGTAGCGATCAAATCGGTACCGACGGACCTGCCGGCGGGCGAGACGCGTAATCTGTTCGCCGAGGTGCTGGATTCGATCGAACTCGACAAACGCGGCGGTGCGAAGGCGACGTTTCGCGACGACATTGCCGCCAGCCTCGCGTGCAAAGCGGCGATAAAGATCAACATGAAACTGACGCCTGAGAAGATGCAGTGGCTCGTCGACAAACTGCTCGAGACGTCGTCGCCGACGACTTGCCCGCACGGCCGGCCGGTCATTCTAAGGTTAACCATGAAGGACATCGAACGCAGTTTCCATCGCACCTGATATATGGACCATTCAGACAACGATCATGAACCCCACGAGCGCTTCTGGCGGCGTATCTACATAGCCGTGATCGTCAACACCTTCGTCGTCATCACCGCGCTCTGGGCGTTTTCCCGTTATTTCGCGAACTGACCGGTAAAACATGAAGCTGCTTGATTGGATAGTCGTGGCCGTGTATCTGGCGTATGTCATCTGGGACGGCATCCGCATGACCAAGCACAGCGGCACGAAAGAAGGCTACTTTCTGGCGGACCGCGGGCTGCCGTGGTGGGCCGTCGGGCTGTCAGTGATGGCGACGCAGCTGTCCGCCATAACGCTCGTCGGGACCACCGGCCAGGCGTACACCGACGGTATGCGATTCATACAGTTCTACTACGGCCTGCCGTTCGCGATGATCGTTTTATGCGTCACGGTCGTGCCGTTCTTTCACAGGGCGAATGTCTTCACCGCTTATGAATATCTCGAAAAGCGCTTCGACGTTCGCGTCCGAACGCTGACGAGCTTTTTCTTTCTGATCTCGCGGGGCCTCGGCGTCGGAACTATCATCTCAGCACCGTCGATCGTGCTGTCGATCGTATTCGGATGGAATCTGATCGTCACGATCTTCGCGATCGGGATGTCGACGACCATTTACACCGTTTTCGGCGGCGTTCAGGCCGTGACGTGGACGGACGTCAAGCAGATGTTCGTCATCTTTTTCGGGCTGACGGTTTGCATGATCGTGATCGTGTCGAGCTTTCCGGCGGGCGTTTCGTTCACCGACGGGCTCCATCTTGCGGGTTCGCTCGGCAAATTGAACACGGTCGACACCAGTTTCGACCTTCGCGAAAAATACACGATCTGGTCGGGCCTGATCGGCGGGCTGTTTTTGATGCTCGGGTATTTTGGCTGTGATCAGAGTCAGGTGCAGAGGTTCCTGACGGCGAAATCCGTCGGCGAAGGGCGGACGTCGCTGCTCATGAGCGCGTTTCTCAAAATACCGATGCAGTTCTTTATACTGCTGATCGGCATTCTGGTTTTTGTGTTTTATCAGTTTACGGCGCCGCCGATCGTGTTCAACGCGAACGAGGTCGCTAAGGCTCAGTCTGATCCGCGGTTTCAGGCGATTGAACGGCGGTATGAGGCCGCTCACGCGGCGCGGCGGGAGGCGGCGGTCGAATTTTCGGCCGGTAAGTCGGCTCGCTCACCGGAGGCGTACGTTGCCGCGGACCACGAGTTCAACGCTGTGCGAAAAGAGGCGGTCGACTATGTGCGAGCGTCGAGCGATAAGAATTTCAATGACATCAATTACGTTTTCCCGACCTTTGTTTTGGAGAACATGCCGATGGGCGTTATCGGGTTGATAATCGCCGCTATATTTGCCGCCGCGATGTCGTCGATCGCCGCCGAACTTAACGCTCTCGCGACCGCGACGACGATCGATTTCTACCGTCGGCTGTTCCGGCCCGAGGCGACCGATAGCCATTATGTCGCCGTCGGCCGAATATCCACGTTCGTCTGGGGATTTTTCGCGTGCATCGTCGCGATATTTGCTACCAATCTGGGATCGTTGATCGAGGTCGTGAACAAATTCGGATCGTTCTTTTACGGTTCGCTGCTCGGCGTTTTCGTGCTCGCGTTCGCGGTGCGGCGTGCGCGTTCCCGAGGCGCGTTCTTCGGCTTACTGTTCGGCATCGCGTCCGTCTGGATAGCGAGCATTTACACGTCGATCGAGTTTTTATGGTTCAACGTCATCGGATGTCTCGTCACGGTGATAGCAGGTTATTTGATCAGCCTGACCGTCGGCGAGGAACCCCGGACCGGTGACGCCTAGGCAGCAGTGATTATGAAAAGTGCCATTCACCGAATCGTTTCCGCCGTTCGACGGACGTCGATCTTGTTGTTTGTCCTGGCTTGCGTCTGCGTGCCGTTTTTGGTCACGGTCAATTCGCAGGTTCGGCCGGTTTACGACCGAGGAGCGACTGGCCTTGCCCAGCTTTTGAAACGGCTCAACACGTCCGCCAGCGTTCTGATGATCGGCGCCCATCCCGATGACGAGGACACGTCTCTGCTTGCCTATCTCGCCCGCGGCGAAAACGCCCGAACGGCATATTTGTCATTGACGCGCGGCGACGGCGGCCAGAACGCGATCGGGCTCGAAATGGGCGAATCGCTCGGCGTTGCCCGCACCGAGGAACTGATGCAGGCACGCCGTCTCGACGGAGCAGAGCAATATTTTACGCGGGCGTACGACTACGGGTTCTCGAAGACGCTTACGGAAGCGCGTCAGAAGTGGGACGAAAATGTCGTCTTGTGCGACGTCGTTCGCGTTATCAGGGAATTCCGGCCGCTCGTCGTCGTTTCGCAGTTCAGTGGCACGCCGGCCGACGGGCACGGACAGCACCAGTACGCCGGTTATATTTCGCCCCTCGCGGTGAAGGCCGCAGCCGACATGGGTAAGTGTCAATCCAGCGGTCCGGCATGGACCGTAAGGAAATTCTACGCTCGGCATCGCGGCAGCACCGAGCCGACGCTGCGTGTCAACACCGGAAAATACGATCCGCTTCTCGGGCGTTCGTATTTCGAGATCGCGATGCAGGCACGCAGCCAGCACAGGACGCAGGAACAGGGCGTGCCGGAGTTGAAAGGCGAGCAGTTCTCAGCAGTCGACCTAGACGGAGGCACCGCAAAAGAAGCCGATATTTTTGACGGCCTCGATACGTCGTTAAAGGGAATTGCCGCCAACACCGGCAATGCAGACGAGAACATGGAGGCGGGACTGTCGCGGCTGCAAACGATCGCCGCCGCTGTGTATCAGCAATACGATTTTCGTTCGCCGGAGAAGATCGTTTCGCTTCTGATGGACGGATATGCTCTTTCCATTGAGGCCGCGAGATCGACACGCGATCCGGCGGCGAAAGCGTTCTTGGGACAAGAGCGTGCTGAGTTCCTTGCCGCGATAAAATTAGCGGCTGGAATCCAGATCGATGCCGTTTCGGATGTGGAAACCGTGGTGCAGGGCGAGGAGTTTCCCGTCAACGTGCGCGTCTTTACGCCGTTCCCGGACGCTGTGAGCGTCAATTCGTTCAGCCTCGTCACGCCTTCGGGCAAAACGTTCTCTCCTACGCAGCCGCCGGCCGAGAGCGACCCGAATCCTTCCCGCAGAGAAAAGGCGAACTATGCCGCGTACTTTACGGCGTCGCTTAACGACGGGCCGGCGCCGACGCAGCCGTACTGGCTCGAATCGCCGCGCGACGGCGATCTATTCAAATGGCAAAACGTCCCCGACGTGACTTTGCCGTTCCAGGCACCGATTCTTGCCGCGCGGATCGAGATGACGATCGACGGACGGATGGTCGAAATGACCGTGCCGGTCGAATACAGATTTACCGACGGCGTGTTGGGCGAGTTACGACGTGACCTGAACGTCGTTCCGGCGTTGACGCTCGATCTGGACCAGCAGCTCGTTATCGTTCCGACATCCAAAACAGTGCAAACGCGGCTGGTGGTGGTAAGCGTGGTGAACAATTCGCCCCGCGAACAGAGCGGCGAGGTCGCGTTATCGATCGACAAACTTTCGATACCCGGATGGACATCGAATCGAAAAACGTTTTCGCTGGCGCGCAAGGGCGACAAGGCGTCGGTGCTTTTCGAAATTCCTATACCGCAGAATATCTCGGCCGGCGCCTACACTCTCAGAGCCCGTGCGTCGACGATGTCGAAAGGTGCGATCGATCCAACAGTGTTCGCGTCTAAGATGAACGTCATCGCTTATCCGCATATCCGGACGCATCGCTTTTATACGCCTGCGCAGGCGGCGATGCAGGTTATCGACCTCGCCGTCGCGCCGGTCAAGGTTGGATATATCGCGGGCAGCGGCGACCGTGTGGCCGACGCGATCAGACAAATGGGACTCGCGGTCGAGATGCTCGGCGGGAACGATCTGGCGTCGTCGGACCTGTCACGGTTCGACGTCATCGTCGTCGGCATTCGCGCGTACCAGGTTCGCCCCGATGTCGTCGCGAACAATCAACGTCTGCTCGATTTTGCCAAATACGGCGGGACGCTCGTCGTGCAATATCAACTGCCGTCGTTCGCAAAGCAAGTCGTGCTGCCGTATCCTGCGCAAATGGGGCCGCGCGTTGCGGACGAGACTGCGGCGGTGAATATTCTTGAACCGGGGCACCCGATTCTAAATTCGCCGAACAAGATCACTCCGGATGATTTCAAAGGTTGGGTGCAGGAACGTAATTTGTACAATTTCTCGGCGTTCGAACCGAAGTATACGGGCCTTCTCGAGTCGCACGATGCGGGCGAGCCGGTCAACAACGGCGGGCTCGTCGTGGCCGATATCGGAAAAGGGAAGTACGTTTACTGCAGCTACTCGATGTTCAGGCAATTGCCTGCCGGCGTACCGGGCGCATACCGGTTGTTTGCGAATATTCTTAGCCTCAATTCCAAGACGAGGTGAAGCTCGAGACATTCACTGCTCGCGTATTTCGTGGATGAGCTCTAATCAAGAGAAATACGTAACCACGAAGTACACGAAACACACGAACTGAAGAAAAAAGAATAAATATATCGTTTGTGTTCCCGATCAGTGGAACATTTCCGAAAACTGAAAAAAATAGTCCTTGACACCGCACGAGAAATTATTTATCTTAATTAACGCAACATAACTCCGCGTTATCAAATGCACACAGCCACGTTCTACAACTTTAGCTTTTCGTACTTTTACTTTTTTAGTGAAGCGGCTAAGGTTTGGGTTGACGTGTAACAAGCACAAAGATCACAGAATCGAAGCCGCGTAACTGAAAAGTTCGCGGCTTTTTTGTATTGGAAATATGAATATCGAGAAATCAAGGATCGAGATCAATGCGATCGACGAAGCCATAGTTAAACTATTGGACAGGCGGGCAAAGATCGTAAACGGCATCGGGGCGATCAAGGCTAAGGCGGGAATTCCGGTTTTCGACCGTCGACGCGAATCGGAGGTCATGCGCGGCGTCGCCCGCTGCAGTGACGGAAGTTTTGGCGAAGCGGCGCTTGCGCGCGTTTTCGGCGAAATACTGCTCGAGTCGCGTCGTATGCAGCGATGCGCGGTTCCTGCTCGCAGCGAGGTCGTTGAGGAGACGAGATGACGCGAGTGGCGATCCAAGGAATTAAGGGAAGCTACAGTGAGGAAGCGGCCATCCGGCTGCTCGGCGACGCGATCGACCTCGTCGAATGTCCAAGTTTCGAGGCCGCGTTTCGCGAGGCTGAGACGAACGGAATGCTCGCCGTCATTCCAGTACGAAACACGATAGCTGGCCGTATCGAATCTACCTCGTTGCTGCTGGCGAAGAGCAATTTCGCAGTCCGCGACGAGATCGTACTCGGAATAGATCACGTTCTTGCCGGAGCGACGAATACAGAATTTGCCGCGGTCCGGACCGTGACGTCGCACCCGGAAGCTCTAAAACAATGCAGCGGCTTTTTAGCGGAGAATCCGCAAATATCAACGGCTTTTGGCAGCGACACAGCGTCGAGCATTCGTGATGTGGCCGCGGCAAACGGCCGAGACAATGCGGCGATCGGGAGCCGCCGTGCCGCCGAGATGTACGGTGCCAGAGTGTTGAGAGAAAATGTCGCGAATGCGATCGATAACCGCACGACGTTTTACCTGATCGGTAAATGACGGAATAAAATAGGAAAGGAAGTAGAAGAATATGTTGGACATTTGGAAGTCAAAGGAAACTCGGTCGGAGAATGGAGCTCTGCATCACGTGCAGCCGGACGAACGGGAACTGCGTAAAATTGTATGGGTCCGCGACGTGCCGATCGGTGCCAGCGACGCCGTCGTGATCGCCGGGCCGTGCTCCGTCGAGTCACGAGAACAGGTAAGGTCAACGGCGGTCGCTGTAAAGCGGGCCGGAGCCGTGATGCTTCGCGGCGGAGCGTACAAACCGCGGACCTCACCGCACGATTTTCAGGGCCTCGGCATCGAAGGCTTGCGGCTGCTGCGTGAGGCCGGGGACTTTGCGGGAATGCCCGTCGTGACCGAGATCATGAGCGAGGACGATATCGCGGCGGGTTGCGAATACGCCGATATGATACAGGTTGGTGCACGGAACATGCAGAACTTTGCCTTGCTGAAAAAGCTTGCAAAGACGCGGCATCCGATACTGCTGAAACGCGGAGCATCGGCGACCATCAAGGAATGGCTGTCGGCCGCCGATTACCTATTACACGGCGGAAATGAGAATGTCGTTTTGTGCGAGCGCGGGATCAAAACATTCGATCATAGTTTGAGGAACACGCTCGATCTTGCGGGTGTGGCGCTCGCGAAGGAAATGACGCATCTGCCGATCATCGTCGACCCGTCGCACGCGACCGGAAAACGAAGCCTTATCTCCGCGACGGCAAAGGCCGCGATCGCGGTCGGGGCCGACGGCGTGATCGTGGAGGTTCATCCGCAGCCGGACGCTGCTCTTTCTGATGGCGCTCAGTCGCTGACGTTCGATGGTTTCGCGGAAATGATGGAGAACCTTGCGCGTCCGATGCGCAGCGTCGCTTCTCCTCGAAAGGAACTCGTAGCGGCCTGAGTTATTCTACCGTGCCCAGTGTTTCGCCGGCTGCCACAGTCGAGCCCTCGGAAACGCGGATCTCTTTTATCTTGCCCGATTTCGGTGCCTTTAATTCGTTCTGCATTTTCATCGCTTCGACGACGACGACGCCGTCGCCTTTTTCGACCTCGGCACCGGCGGCGACGAGAACGCGAACGACCTTTCCGGGCATGGCGGTCTTGATCTCGGCCGGCCCGTCGAGAACACCGTCGGCGTCGGCCGCTCCGCGCAAGCGTTTGGGATCAGTGATGCGGACCGGAAACGTATGGTTTTCCAAACTCGCGTTCATAACGCCCGGTGCCGACGCGTCCTGCGAGATCGAAACTTCGTAGACCTTGCCGGCGTTCTTTATAAGGTAAACGCCCGGCTCGGGTTCAGAAACTTCGACGTCGTACTCACGCCCATCAATATTTGCGAAAACGCGCTCGCCTTCTCGCTTGATCTCGATCTCGTGTTTGTTTTCGGCTATCTCTGCGTTCAATTTCATTCTGCAAATTTGTGTGAAAAAAAGCCGACCGGTTGCGGCCGCCTTTGATAATTATCGGCGATGCGGCGTTGGATCTACGAACCGGCCGCTTTCGTCCTGTTCGGCTGCGGCGTCATCCGAAGATACGGTTTGACGGTGGTCCCACCGGCGGGAAATTTCTCCTTTGCCTGTTCGTCCGACACCGACGGTACGATAATGCAATCGTCGCCGTCCTTCCAGTTGACCGGCGTTGCGACGCTGTAATCCGACGTTAGCTGCAGCGAATCGATCACGCGGAGGATCTCGTCGAAATTGCGTCCGGTGCTTGCCGGATATGTGATCATAAGCTTGACCTTTTTGTCCGGGCCGATAACGTAGACCGAGCGGACGGTCAGCGTCTCGTTCGCGTTCGGGTGAATCATGTCGTAAAGATCGGAGACCTTGCGGTCGTGGTCGGCAATGAGCGGAAAGTTTAGGGCCGTCCCCTGTGTTTCCTCGATGTCTTTCGCCCAGCCGCCGTGCGAGTCGAGCGGATCGACGCTGAGGCCGATTACCTTGACGTTGCGTTTGTCGAACTCCGGCTTCATCTTCGCGACCATCCCCAATTCGGTCGTGCAAACCGGCGTGTAATCCTTCGGGTGCGAGAACAAAACGCCCCAACTATTACCGAGCCATTCGTGGAAACTGATCGGGCCTTCGGTCGTCTCAGCCTGAAAATCAGGTGCTTCGTCACCAAGTCTGATAGCCATAATAATGCCTCCTGTTTTTGAGGGATTATATCAGAGCGTGGCGATTACACAACTATTATGCGGCCGTGGTGTGACGGTTGTCGGCGTCGGGCGAGTTGGCCTTTCGGACGCGCAGCATGGCGAGCTTTTTTTCGTCCGCGCGCAGAATCTCAAATTCGAGGCCTCGGAGCTCCAGCTTTTCGCCCACCTTCGGGACATAGCCCGCCTCGCTCGTTACCAGGCCGGCGACCGTTGTGAAATCTTCATCTTCGATATCGATGCCGAACAGCCGTTCGATCTTGTCGATATCGGTCGATCCGAGCATGTCAAAGTAGCCGTCCGTCCCCTCGATGATCTCGACGATCTCTTCGTCCTCGCTGTCTTCGTCCTCGATCTCGCCGAAGATCTCTTCGATGATGTCCTCGACGGTCAGAATTCCCGCGACGCCGCCGTATTCGTCGATGACGATCGCAAGCTGGACGTGGCTCGCCTGCATACTTTTGAGCAGGTCGGACGCCGATTTTGTTTCCGGGACAAAGTACGCATCACGAACGACCGAGGCGACCGGCTCGTCCTCGCGGCCGTCGGCCCATGCCTGCATCAGATCGCGGACGTAGATCACGCCTTCGACATTGTCGATGCTGTCGCGATAGACCGGGAGGCGGGAATATTTCTGGTCGATGATCAGGTCGCGAGCCTGTTTGATAGTCGAGTTTACCGGCAGCCCGCAGATCTCGGTACGCGGCGTCATTATCTCGCCGGCACGCGTCTCGTTAAACTCGACCATCGACTCGATCAGTTCGCGTTGATCTTCTTCGAGAATGCCCTCGGCTTCGCCGACCTCCATCAGGGCCTGGAAGTCGTCCGCGTTGTCATCGTCTTTTTCGTCCGAACTATCGGGTGTGGTGGTCGCGTTAAGCTTTTGCTGTTCGCGGGCGATAAAAAAGCGGTCGAACGGCCCGGCAAAAAATGCACCGATGCGAAAGACCGGCATTACCACGGGCAAGAGGAAAAGGAGGACGGCCTCGGGTTTGCCGCGGACGATGAGCCGCGGAAGGATCTGACGGAAAAATACGGTGGCTATGATCCCGATAAGCAATGCGGAAATGATCAGGGTCGCGGGGTCGGTCGTGAATCCAAGTACGATCACCGTCACAAGTACGGTGAAGGAAATGAGCAGAAACTGGATGGTGGACGAGAGCGCGAAACGAAAGCGTGCACGGTTCTCGAGAATCTCGCGCAGGATGCGCGTCGAGCGAGGGTGAGCGGTTTCGTCCGCTTCGCTCGATAATCGCCGCAGACTTAGATCTGATAATTGTGAGAACGCCATGTCCACCGTCGCCAGGAAGACCATGGCAAGGAGGATGACGACGCAAACCGCTATTTCAATTTCCATATTCCAGCAAGCCTTGATGGTAAGGTTGCCGTCGGTTTAAAGCAAATCTACGCGGGCCGTAACCCGGCGGCCGCGGGCCCGTCAATGAACCATCTCAGGCTGCCGGAAGTCGGCTTTATCAACTGTGCCGGAAAGCTATCGGGCCGGTGTTCACCCGTCAAAACCGTGCGTAACGCGTCGGCTTTCTCCGGGCCGGTCACAATGAAAAGAATGTTTGCGGAGTTGTTTATTACAGGCGGCGTGAGCGTGAGCCGGAACGCGTTGAACTTCGGCACCCAATTGGCAACGGCGATCTTTTCGGTTTCGTGAAGCGCTGACGTTTCGGGGAAAAGTGAAGCGGTGTGGGCGTCAGGACCCATTCCAAGCAGAAAGAGGTCGAGACGAGGCATCCCGCCGAAGAACTCGCTGAGCCGGCTACCGTAATCCGCGGCGATCTTCTCGGGGTCGCCGAGTTCCGTCTGCCAGCGGAAAATGTGATCGGCCGGGATGCCGAGCGGCGAGAGAAATGCCCCGGAGGCCATGTGAAAATTGCTTTCGTTGTCCGTCGACGGAACGCACCGTTCGTCGCCGAAAAAGAAATATACCTTTGACCAATCGACGTCCAGTCCGATGAGCTCGCGATAGATCGCTTTCGGCGTCGATCCGCCGGAAAGCGAGATCGTGAACGAGCCTTTGTCCGCGACGGCCGCGGAATATAACTCGACAAAGATCTTCTTGAATTCCGTGATCAATTCGCTGAGATCGCGAGCGATCAATATGTTGCCGTCGGCCCTCACTTTTGGCTGCTCTCCGGCAGAGGTTCGATGGCATTTTTCCAAGCTCGGCCGTCCTGCTCGAGCAGACGTTCCGCGTCGTCTGGGCCCCAGGAACCTGCAGGATAGTTGGGAAAGTCTTGCGGCGGGATCGCCTTCCAGACGTCGAGGATCGGGGTGACGATCTTCCAGCTTGCCTCGACCATGTCGGCACGCTGGAACAGCGTCGCGTCGCCGATCATGCAGTCGAACAGCAGCCGCTCGTAACCGGTGCTGATGGTTTTGCCGAAGTGATCGAGGTAATTAAAATCCATATCCACGGCGCCCATTTGGACGATCGGGCCGGGGATCTTCGCGCCGAAATGCAGCGTGATGCCCTCGTCGGGCTGAATGTGGATTACGATCCGGTTCGTCCGCAACCGCTCGACCGGCGTATCGCGAAATAGCATCAGCGGGGCCTTTTTGAATTGAATGATGATGCTCGAATTACGGGCCGCCATCCGCTTGCCCGTGCGAACGTAAAACGGCACGTCGGCCCAACGCCAGTTGTCGATCGACAGTTTTAACGCGGCGAATGTTTCGGTGTTTGACTCGGGTGCGACCTTTTCTTCGGACCTGTATGCCCGAGCCGGTTTTCCTTCGATCTGCCCGTCGCCGTACTGTCCGCGGACCGCTTTGTGCAACGCGTCCTCCGGCGAGAAAGGCTGTATCGCCTGAAGTATCTTTGCCTGTTCGTCACGGACCGAGTTGGCCTGAAACGACACTGGCGGCTCCATCGCGGTCAGTGTTACAAGTTGAAAAATGTGGTTCGGGATCATGTCCCGCAATGCACCGGCACTGTCGTAATAGCCGCCGCGGAGCTCGACTCCGAGTTCTTCGGAAACGGTTATCTGGACGTGGTCGATGTAATTGCGGTTCCAAATCGGCTCGAAAATGCTGTTGCCGAAACGAAAGACCAAAATGTTCTGGACCGTTTCCTTGCCCAAATAATGATCGATGCGGTAGATCTGGTGTTCCCGCAAGATGGCCAGCAGATCGGTGTTGAGCTTTTTGGCGGACGGCAGGTCGCGGCCGAACGGTTTTTCAAAGATGAACCGGCGCCAGTGACCGTTCTCTTCGCGGCCGAGGCCGTTTTTGACGATCTTTTTGGAAACGTTGGCGAACAGGTCGGGCGGGATCGCCATGTAATAGAAAAAATTCTCGGGTATCTCGTGGTCGTGGCAAACCTTCGCGAGCAGGTCCTTCAGGTCGCCGAAGAGCTTTTTGTCGTCATCAAAATCGCCGCCGGTGTAATACGTCCGTTCGCAGAACCAGTCGATCAGTTTGTCTTTGGCCGAGGCTCCGGCAAATTCCTTGAGGTCGGCGATTATTTGATTGCGAAAGTCTTCGCTGCTGATCTCCTGCCGGCCGACGCCGACGATGGCGAAATTGGCGGGCAGAAAATTTCCCTTTGCCAAATTGTAGAGCGCGGGAAACAGCTTGCGCTTGGTCAGATCTCCGGTCGCGCCGAAGATGACCATGACGCATGGTTCAGCGGTTTTTTGTGTATCGGGCATAACAAGTCAACCTGTGTTCAAATGCCGAGTTTATCACGAAGCTCGAGCTCGCGTTTGTTCATCTCTCCACGGTCGGTCTCGTGATCGTACCCGCAAAGGTGCAGCACGCCGTGCAGCATGAGCTGCTTGATCTCCAGCTCGAGCGAAAGTCCGTTCTCGGCAGCTTGTCTAGCGGCCTGTTCGACCGAAATAACGATGTCGCCGAGTTGTGCGGATCGGGAAGTGTCAGGGTCGTTAAGCGAATCGAAGTGCTGGAACTCATCGTTTTCGTTCGGAAAGGACAGGACATCAGTGGTCATGTTTTTGCCTCGGAACATCTGATTCAGTTCCTTCATCCGGCGGTCGGAAACGAACGCGACGGAGAAATCACTGCCTTCGGCTTCTTTGACCGACGTAGCAAGTGTCGCCGCAAAAGGCCGCAGGTCGATTTCCTTTATATCTACTTTGCGTTGGAGGTTAACGACAAGCGGCATTGACTCTATCCGTGAGTATCTTGTTGTTCGGAATGCGTCTCGTAGGCCCTGACGATCATCTGAACAAGTTTGTGGCGGACGACGTCTTTGTCGGTGAAGTGGACGAACTCGATGCCTTCGAGGTTGGCGAGTATATGCTCGGCCTCCTTGATGCCGCTTTTCTGGCCGCGCGGCAGGTCGATCTGCGTTTTGTCGCCGGTGACTACAGCTTTAGAACCGAAACCGATGCGGGTGAGGAACATCTTCATCTGTTCGCTGGTCGTATTCTGCGCCTCGTCGAGGATGATGAACGCGTCGGAAAGAGTGCGTCCGCGCATGAACGCTAGCGGAGCGATCTCGATAATTCGTTTTTCGAGCATCTTGGTGACGCGTTCCGAATCAACAAGATCGAAGAGTGCGTCATAGAGCGGCCTGAGGTAAGGATCGACCTTATCCTGCAGATCACCAGGTAGAAAGCCCAAACGCTCGCCGGCCTCCACTGCCGGCCGCGTCAGTATGATCCTGCTGACCTGCTTTTTGAACAATGCATCGACAGCCATCGCGACCGCAAGAAAGCTCTTTCCGGTGCCGGCGACGCCGATGCCGAAAACGAGGTCATTGTTAGCGATCGCGTCGAGGTACTTTCGCTGATTAGCTGTTTTCGGCGCGACCTGTTTCTTGCCCGACGGGTTGAACCTCGCCTTTAGAAAATAATCCTTGAGGCTGTACGCGCGGTCCTCAGCTATCTGCTTGAACGCGTCGCGGAGTTCCTTGTCCGAGAAGCTGTTGCCGTCCGCGAAGAGGTCGCCGAAATCCTTAAGTATCTGCTCGATCGTCTCAATATCGCGCGGGTCGCCGTCGATCAGCAGTTCGTTGCCGCGCGCTCCAATATTCACGTCGAGCAGTGATTCAAGGTATTTGATGTTTTGGTCCTGCACGCCGAAAAGCGTATTGAGGCCCTGGGACGGAAGCTCTAACTTTTGCAAATTACTCAAATTTTACGGTTCCTGGTTAGTCAACTTTGAATATAAGTCGAGGCTACTAGAACACAAATGCGCTGTCAATCGAATTTTGATTCATAGCCCGCGGTCTGTAACGAAGCAGACAGATTTTGATGGCATACAGATTGCAAAGTTGATTACCGAACACAATCACAGACGCAGAACAGAGCACCGGGGAGAAACAGATAGAGGTACATCGATGTTGACGAATTTTATCAGCGAAGCAGCAAACGCAATTTATAATCCGGTCGTCGGCCGTGCGTCGTTCGAAGCGATCGAGTCCGAGACGGACGATCCGATCATCATACGCAACACTCGTAACGAAAGCCGCGAGGCGCGCGTGACCGATATATACGACAGGGCGCGGAATATCTATTTCCGGGCGAAATTGCCGACGAGGGAACGCGTGGCTAACAGATTGTAATTGCAGGTGTTTAATTATGCCAAGAGGTGATAAAGACAAGTACACCGACAAGCAGAAACGGCAGGCCGAGCACATCGATGAAGGATACGAGAAACGCGGCCCGTCGAACGACGAAGCGGAAAAGAGGGCGTGGGCGACCGTAAATAAGAGCGACGGCGGCGGTAAAAAGAGCGGCTCCGGCCGGAAGAAATCGAGTTAGGATCACCGGAAACGTAAATGTTTGGTGCAGAGATCCGTCCAAAGGAAAGAGCAAATAACATTTGCCTTTCCTTTTTTTGACCGAAAAAGAGGTGAGCAATGGGACAGGGAACAAATAAGGCAAAGTCGAGAGACGAGGCAAACGTAGGAAAAAAGTACAAGCAGAGTGGCGGCAACGTAGCGAATGCGGACATCGCTGCGGAGCAGAAAGGTGCGCGGCCGCATAATCCGCTTTCGGAAGAAAAGCAGGAACGGCCGGGTATCGAAAAGGAAATGGAAAACCGGCCGCAATATCTGGCACCCGGTTACAAGGGATCGGAAAAGCTGGCCGGGCGCGTCGCTCTCATTACCGGCGGTGATTCCGGGATCGGGCGTTCCGTCGCGGTGCTTTACGCCCGCGAGGGTGCGGACGTCGCGATCGTTTTCCTGCCGGAAGAGCAAGTCGATGCAGCCGAGACGGCGGCTCAGGTCGAACGCGAGGGCCGCAGGTGTTTGTTGATCGCCGGCGACATCAAGGACCCGGCGTTCTGCCGCGATGCGGTCGAGCGGACGAATAAGGAATTCGGGCATCTGGATATACTCGTCAATAACGCCGCCTTTCAACACCATCAGAAATCGATCGAGGACATAACCGACGAGCAGTTCGACGAGACGTTCAAGACGAATATTTACGGCTATTTCCGAATGGCAAAAGCTGCGTTGAAGTATTTACCCGAAGGCGGATCGATCGTTAACACCGGTTCGATCACGGGATTGGAAGGCGCGAAGGAATTGATCGATTATTCCAAGACCAAGGGAGCGATCCACGCGTTTACCAAATCGCTCGCGCAAAGTCTTGCTGAGCGAAAGATACGAGTGAACTGCGTTTCGCCCGGGCCGGTCTGGACACCGCTCAATGTGGCCGATAAGGAACCGGAGGAAATTAAGAAACACGGTGCCGACATGCCGATGAAGCGTCCCGGCCAACCCGAAGAGGTGGCACCGGCATACGTGTTCTTTGCGTCGAATATCGATTCGAGTTATATCAGCGGCGATGTGTTTACGATACTGGGCGGCGAAACAAGAGCAGCTTGATCGGCTGTTTCGCTTAGAAGATCTCCCGTGTCGACGCCGTTTCGAGTTGATGGCGGTGGGCCAGAGCGGGCACGCTCCGCTCGGTCGAGCGCTTCGCGACAAATGTTTCCGCAGATGCGGCGTCGACCGGCCGCGAGTAGTAGTAACCCTGCCCGAGCTGGCAGTCGAGCAGCAGAAGGTGTTCGAGCTGTTCGTCGTTCTCTACGCCCTCGGCGATCACTTCGAGATCGAGGGAACGGGCAAGCGTGACGATCGTTCGAATGATCTCGTCACTTTCACCCGTATTTATTCGCGATACAAACGCCCGATCAATTTTTAGAGAGTCGAGCGGCAGACGGTGAAGGTGACTGAGACCGGAGTAGCCGGTCCCGAAGTCATCGATGCTCAAGCGGACGCCGATGTCTTTTAGACGCAGCATAACGTCGACGAGGTGATCGATATTGTCGGCCATCGCGGTTTCCGTAAGCTCGAGCTTCAAAAGATGTGCGGGAAGCCCGCTTTTCGCCAAGACATCGGTTACGAGGCCGACGAGGTCCACATCCTTGAACTGTTTGGCCGAAACGTTGACGCTCACCCACAGGTCGTCGGCGTTCGGGTGAGCGTGCCGCCAGTCGCTGAGCTGGCAGCAGCTTTCCCTTAGCATCCACTCGCCGATCGGGAAGATCAGGCCGGTCTCCTCCGCGATCGGGATAAATTCCGACGGCGAAACAAGCCCGCGTCGCGGATGATCCCAGCGGATCAGCGCTTCGAACCCGGCGAGGACACCTGTTGCAATATTTACGATCGGCTGATAAAAGGCGCGGAACTGGTTCGAATACACAGCTTCGCGAAGGTCTGTATCGCTTTGCAGGTAATTGACCGTGGTTTCGCGCAGTTCCTGCGAAAAGAACTCGTATCGGTTTCGTCCGGAACGCTTTGCGTGGTAAAGCGCTGTATCGGCGTCGCGCAGCAATTGTTCCGGACGTTCATAATCGAGCGACCACGGCGCGACGCCGATACTGGCGGTGAAATAAACAGGCTTTGCGTCCGCCTCGAACGGCCGGGCGATCTCTTGACGTATCCGTTCGAGTGTTGTCACCACATCGTCTGCGTCCGCCATCTCTTCGATCAGCAGCGCAAACTCGTCACCGCCGAAGCGGGCGACGGTGTCGTTCGTTCGCAGAACGCTTTTGATGCGTTCGGCGATCTCGACCAGCAGCTTGTCGCCGGCCTCGTGTCCGTAACTGTCGTTGACCAACTTGAAGCGGTCGAAATCGAGATAGCAAACCGCAAAATTTATATTAAATCCGCGCTGGGCACGCCTGAACGCGACCTGCACGCGATCGACGAAGAGGATCCTATTCGGCAGTCCGGTCAGGCCGTCGTGCAGCGCGTCATGCACTATTTGCTGCTCGGCCCGCTTTTTGTCGGTGATATCCTGAAACTGAAAAATATAGTGTGCCTCGTCGTTAAGATCGCCCGGATTCCGTGAGGCGTTCCACAATGCCCAAACCGTCTCGCGATCTTTCCTATATAGACACTGTTCGATCTGAGTCGAACGCACAGCTCCGTAGAATAATTTTGTTAACTCGCGGCGGTGCGGGTCCACCGCATCGGCGGGCATCAGCGAAGTAAAATCCGTACCTAAAAGTTCGCACTCATCAACACCCAGCAACTCCGCGAATGCCGCGTTTACCTTGATTATGTTGCCCGACATCGACACGAGAGCCATGCCCACCGACGCGTGATCGAACGCGTTGCGAAATTTTTCCTCGCTGATCTCCAGGTCATGCCGCGTGCGTTCCTGTTCAGAGATGTAATGCGAGAGCTCTTCGAAATGGCGACCATCTCGTTCGGCCTTTTCGCGCGACATGTCGACGACCATTCGCAACATCCGATTAGCAAGCAGACCGAAGGCGCAGATCGGGAGCAACAGGAAAAGCACTCCTGAGCCTAACTGATAAGCGCAAATTGTAGTGGCGAGGAGGACGGCGATCCATGAGGCCTGGATCATAGCCGACGCTAGCTTTTGTGGTGCTGGCATGGCGGTCTATGACGAAAAGACTTTCTCGATTTAGAAACGGCTGCCATCTGGGGATATGGCAATGTCGACGCAGGGAGAATGTAAGGTAAAAGCCGGCCGGCTGACCGCTGTCAAATTGTACTGCAATTTCCGCATGTAATGCAATAAAAACATATGGCCGACGATCGTAAAACGGGCAACTGACCCGCAGCGGACCGCGGGCTGGTACCGGGAACACAATGGCTTGTGCCGCTTTGCACGGACACGGAACGCTGTGGTATTCTTTCTCCTTTGTTATGGGTCCGTTTTCTTATCTATTACAGGAGCACTTTAATTAAAAATGGCTACTAATAATGGCAACGCCGGTGAGCAGGTCGGGCGGGTCGTCCAGATCATCGGTCCGGTCGTCGACGTTGAATTCAAAGATTATCTTCCATCTATTCACCAGGCGCTTCGTATCGTTTCAGAAGGTTTTGATGTTGAGACACCCGTGGATGTCGTCGCCGAAGTGCAGCAGCATTTGGGCGAGGGACGCGTTCGCGCTATCTCGATGCTGCCGACGGACGGTATGGTCCGCGGAATGAAGGTCATCGACCTCGGCGGCCCGATCACGGTTCCGGTCGGCGGAGCAACTCTCGGCCGCGTGATGAACGTGATCGGCGATCCGGTCGACGAACTCGGACCGGTCAGTTCCGAAACGCGTTACCCGATCCACCGTCACGCTCCGGCGTTCGACGAACAGGCAACCGAGCTCGAGATGTTCGAGACGGGAATCAAGGTCATCGATCTTATTCAGCCGTTTCTGCGCGGTGGTAAGATCGGCCTTTTCGGCGGTGCCGGCGTTGGCAAGACCGTTCTCATCATGGAACTGATCAACAACGTCGCCAAGGGCCGCGAAGGTTTTTCGGTGTTCGCCGGCGTCGGCGAACGCACTCGTGAAGGAAACGATCTTCTCCGCGAAATGGTCGAGTCGAAAGTTATCACCTACGGCGACGCGTTTACGCACAATTTCGAAGAAACGGGTGCATTCGATCTGACGAAGGTCGACATGAACGCGATCAAGAATTCGAAGGTGTCACTGGTTTACGGACAGATGACCGAGCCTCCCGGGGCACGTCTCCGCGTTGCACTTTCGGGGCTGACGGTTGCCGAATACTTCCGTGATCAGGGGAACGACGTTCTGTTCTTCGTCGACAACATTTTCCGCTTTACCCAGGCCGGTTCGGAAGTGTCCGCGCTTCTGGGACGTATGCCGTCGGCCGTGGGCTACCAGCCAAACCTCGCGACGGAAATGGGAGAGATGCAGGAACGCATCACCTCAACCAAGACCGGTGCTATCACGTCGATCCAGGCCGTTTACGTTCCGGCGGATGACTACACCGACCCGGCACCGGCGACCACGTTCGCTCACCTTGATGCCGTGACGGCTCTGTCGCGTCAGATCGTTGAGCTCGGTATTTACCCGGCCGTTGATCCGCTCGCATCGAACTCGCGTATTCTCGATCCGAGCATTGTCGGCGACCTGCACTACAACACGGCTCAGGAAGTTAAGCGTATTCTGCAGCGTTACAAGGATCTGCAGGACATCATCGCCATCCTCGGCCTCGACGAACTGTCCGAAGACGACAAGCTGACGGTTTCGCGTGCACGTAAGATCCAGCGTTTCTTCTCGCAGCCGTTCACGGTCGGCGAGCAGTTCACCGGTCTGAAGGGCGAGTACGTGAAAGTCGAAGACACGATCAAGGGCTTCCGAGAGATCCTCGACGGCAAGTGCGACGACATGCCGGAGCAAGCGTTCTACATGGTCGGCACGATCGAACAGGCAAGAGAAAAGGCCAAGAACATGGCTGCGGCTGCATAGTGTAACGCCGGCGTCCCGCCGGCTGTCGCGAGGGTGTCCCGCCCTCGCGTCGTCAGCGGGACGCTGCCGATACAGCCGCCGAGACGGCGGCGATACTTTATGTTGAAACTTGAAATCGTAACTCCTGAGAAAAAGGTATTTGACGCTGACGTCGATTCGGTTACCGTTCCTACGGCGACCGGCGAGGCGGGCATATTGCCGAATCACGCTTCGCTCGTCTCGGCACTCAAACCGGGGATCCTCTTTTACTCGAATAAAGGCACGGTCGAAAGGCTCGCGGTATCGGGCGGGTTCGTCGAAGTTAGTAATAATCGAGTCTCGGTACTTACAGACACCGCGGAATCCGCCAATGAGATAGACCTGGCGGCCGTACGGTCGGAAAAAGAGGCAGCGGAAAGAGAACTGGCAGCGCAGTCGGCCGCCCCGCTCGAAGAGACTGAAGCTATCCGCGAGCGGATCGAAGCCGCCGAAACGCGCCTTAATCTTGCCGCCGCAAAGTAGTCCGCGGCTAAATAAGGTTAGATCAAAAGGCTGAAATTTCTTCAGCCTTTTTTGCATGATGACCGGCGAGATACCGCCATGATCGGCAAGCGATAAAGCACTTCGAAAAGGAGTGTCGCCATTCGAGCTCAGCGATCGCACGACGGGCTTGCTCGCATCCGCGAAAGCGAGAAAAGGCCTCGATTTACATCGAGGCCTTTTCTCTTTGCATTTAACATGCGGTGAATTTTATCGATAGACGTTTTCGCCGCGGTAGTTTGTTTTCCACTCGTTTTCGAAGTAGTTAGCATCTTCGTCGTTGCGAGGATTTACGCCGAGAACAGTTCCGCCTTCCTTGACGCCAGTCTCATATTCCGCCGCTCTTTCTTCCGGGATACCCCAACCCACAAGTGCTCCGACGAGGCCACCTGTAAGTCCGCCTGCACCGGCACCTGCGAGGGCTGCCGCGATCGGGCCTGCCACTACCAGTCCGATTCCGGGAATCACGAGGCTCGTACCGATGGCCGCAATGCCGCCGATGATGGCGCCGAGCGTTCCGCCGATAGCCGAGCCGACACCGGTTCCTTCGAGAGCCTTGTTACCCTCGAGGTTGGAATCACCGTCTGAGTAAAACTTGTCGCGTGTTTCGTCGGACATGATCACGTTGATGTCATCGTCCGAATAACCGCGGTCCCTCAAAGATTTGTAAGCACCTTCAGTGCTTTCACGATCTCTGAACATTCCTGTCAATATTGGTTTCTGGCCTTGTCTTGATGTAGCTTCCATTACTCTATTCTCCCTTGTTATTTGAATATGACGCGTGTCCAGATCGATAAATGCAAACCTTGTGCCGCGAGAGTCACGACTGACGAAAGCGTATCTATTTCAATAGATAGGGGCGGCGACCTGTTCCGGCAAATTACGTTGTTGTATCGAAACGAAACATATATTCTGCTTCGTTCATACAGTACACGATGAAAAATATACAAAAAAAAGCGTGGCCCTAAAGCCACGCGTTTTGGTATGATCCCGGTCGTTATTACTTCACTTTCGAAGCCGTGAAAACGATCGGCGGAAGTCCGGCGCCCACGAGTGAACCGGACATTGTTTCGCCGTCTATTGTGCCGACCATTTGTATCTCCATTGCCTGGCCGTTCATGTCCACACGCATGACGCCGGAAACACTCTTTCCGGCCACTGTGCCTTTATCGATCGTCCCGGCTCCAAGGTGCGACGACATCGAGCCATCGAATGAGCCGCCAGTCTGCTTGAGGTCCATCGCGACTTCGATCTGCTGACCGCCGGCATCTGCCATCATCGTCCACTTGCCCGAGATGTTCGCGGCAGGTGCCGCACTCATGTCCGGTTTGGTGGCAAGAGTCACGGTTTT
>JBDTUT010000017.1:0-63396 GCA_040007515.1 Acidobacteriota bacterium
CGCCGCGATGGCCGAAAAATTCCTGATAACCGCTTTTCAGCGGCCCGAACCACGGCAGGTAGCCCAAATGCCATTTGCCGATCAGGGCCGTTGCGTACCCGGCATCACGAAGCAGCGACGGCATCGTCGCATGCTCCGGCGGGAGCCCGAGTTCCTCGCGCGCACTCGCGATCGGCTCATCGAATCCGCCGCGCAAACGGTGTTGGTACCGCCCGGTGATGATGGCAAATCGCGACGGCGAACAGACCGAGGAGTTCGCGTAGCCGCGCGAGAATGTCATCCCTTCTTCTGCCATTTTGTCGAGATTCGGCGAAGTATCTTCACGCCCGCCGTAGCACCCGAGATCCGCGTAACCGAGATCGTCCGCCAAAATAAAGATAAAATTCGGCCTCGTCTTCCCACTGCCGCGCTCGTCCGGCTGTGTATTTGCCGCATTCTGCGTTTCCGTCGTGTTCATACCAACTTGCCCCCTTAAAAATAGTTTCTTTCGCAGCAACCAGGCTGCTTATTCGCGATTTCTTCGGCTTTTCCCAGCCGTCTACGCTTTCGTATCAATCACATAGCGGTAGCGCGCTTTTTTCTCAAAGACTTTTGTCCAGGCATCATCAATTCCGTTCATCGGGATTTTTGTGATCTCAGGCTTGATCTTATTGAGAGCGCAGAAATCGATCATATCTTGAGTTTCCCTGATGCCTCCGGTGTTCGATCCGGCAAGCGAGTTTCTGCCCAGCACGAGATTCATCTGACCGATCTCATTTGAATCGACGACTTTACCGACACCGCCGCGACAGTAAGTCGCATTACGTTTCAAAAGCGGGATGAACGGATTGAGATCGTGCTTATAGGGAACTGTATCCAGAGCAAAATCGAATGCATTGTTAAACTTCGAGAAATCGGCTCCTTTTGTGTTTATGACGACATCCTTAGCGCCGAAGCGTCTGGCATCGCTCGTCTTGTCCGGCGACGTTGTGAAGACGGTGACTTCAGCGCCGAGCGCCGTCGCGATCTTGACCGCCAAATGTCCGAGCCCGCCCATTCCCACAACAGCGACCTTTTTGCCGGGCGAGACTCCCCATCTGCGAAGCGGCGAGTAAACGGTGATTCCCGCGCACATCAGCGGAGCCGCTTCGGCGAGGTCAATCGCGCTGGGAATATCGATTATGAAATCTTCGTCCACGACGACAAACTTTGAATATCCGCCCTGCGTGATCGTGCCGTCTCTATCTTTTGAGCCGTATGCCTGGACATTTCCGTTCAGGCAATAACTCTCCTGTCCTGCCTGGCACTCTGTACAAACGCGGCAGGAATTCACCATCGTGCCGACGCCGACGCGGGAGCCGACTCTGAATTTACTGACGCTCGATCCGACAGCGACCACCTCGCCAGCCATCTCGTGTCCGGTGATCAGGGGAAATTGAATCTTTCCCCAATCCTCGCGGATCGTATGAATGTCAGAGTGGCAGACACCGCCGTAGTGAATCTTGAAGGCAACGTCTTTTGCGCCCAGAGCGCGCCGTTGAAACTTCATGAGCTTATGCGGTCCATTCGGAGAATAAGCCGCCATACCTTCCGTAGGATATGGGCCGTCTCCGATGCCAGCAATTTGTGTGTCGGCCGCATTCGCGATTTGTGAATTCATTAGATTGATACCTCCGATGCCAGCAATGGCAGTAGCTGTCGATAAAATAAAGTTGCGGCGCGAGGGACGCAAGCTTTGCGCCTCTACTAATCGATCTTTGTCGTTCATGGTCCCCCCTATTTTTGATTCCCTCTGTAATCTTCGTCGGTAACCGGCCTGAGCCAGTTCACACCGCCTTCGCCTTTATCGTTAGTGATCGCGATGTGCGTCATAGCGCTTGCGGGCGACGCGCCGTGCCAGTGCTCAATGTCCGGACCGCAGATTATCGTCTCGCCTTTGTTGATCGTTCTTATGGGGCGGTCTTTTTCCTGATAAAGTCCTTTGCCGTCGATGACGATCAAAGTTTGTCCGGCCGGATGCGTATGCCAATTGCTTCTCGCTCCCGGCTCGAACGTTACGCTCCCGATCGAATAATCATTGCCGCCGGTTTTTTGAGCGAGCATTTGCAGATACACCGTCCCCGTAAAATAATCCGCCGGCGCTCTTTCGCCTTTCGGGAAAATGGCGTCCTCAGTTTTCATCTCCGTATTTTCCATTTTCGTGTTCTCCATATTTACGGGTTGTTGGTTGCCGAAAACCCTACAACTCGTGATGCCGGGCCTGTAGATTTGCCACAACTAGGGCACGGTTTGTCCGCCGTCCACGACGAGCGTATGGCCGACTGTGAACGAGGCCGCGTCCGAACAGAGCCAAATAACAGCGGCAGCGATCTCTTCGGGCTTCGCGGCCCGGCCGATGGGCGTCTCGGCGGCGATCTTGTCCCAGCCTTCATTGGTACCGCCGGTGAAACGGTCCATCATAGGTGTCGCGACGTATCCGGGAGCCACCGTATTGATGCGGATATTTTGCGCGGCGTAATCGAGGGCCGCCGACTTGGTCAGCCCGATCACGCCGTGTTTTGCGGCGGCGTATACTGACCCGCCTTTGATACCGATGACTCCGGCGCCCGACGAGGTGTTGACGATGGCCCCGCCGCCTTGCTTCAGCAACAGCGGGATCTCATATTTCATACATAGAAAGATACCGCGAAGGTCGATGTCCATGATCCGGTTCCATTCCTCTTCGTCGATATCCGCGAGCGCGAAGTTCTTTTGTTCGACGCCCGCGTTGTTAAAGGCAAAATCCAGCCGCCCAAATTCCTCGACAGTCTTGTGCAAAGCAGCCTTCACGTCATCGGCCCGCGTCACGTCGCACGTGACGGCGAGCGCCCGCCCGCCTTGTTCCTCGATCAGGCGAACCGTTTCCCGGCCGCCCTCGTCTGAAACGTCTGCCACCGTCACACTCGCGCCTTCGCGCGCAAACGCCAGGGCCGCCGCGCGTCCGATGCCGCTTCCCGCGCCCGTTACAAAGGCAGTCTTTCCCTGATAAAATCCATTTTTGTTCGTTGTCATTTTTTAATTTCTTGTTTTTTACTTAATCAACTCGATTGTCGCTTTGACCGAACCCGGCACATTGAAAATTTCCATATCGCCGTCTATTTTTCCGAGAATGACGAGACCGTTCGAGTAGCCGAAATCTTTATAATAAATCACCAAAGTTCCCCAGGGCGCGAAGTAAGCGATATCGCCGACATCCGGGTCGCTGCCCGCAGGCGAACCTTCGGTAGATAATTTTTTCGGCAAATTACTGGTTTTTTCGGTCTTCGCGTAATCTTCCAAAGTCAGATTCAGAGGCAAAAGTGAAGCAAAATCCCGCGCCGCTTCACTGTCGTTCAAAGTGGCTGTCGCTTCTTTTTCTCCGACCTTTATCCTTAACTTCATACTTTTCACTTGTTCGTCGGTTGATTCATTCGTTTGAGCGGACGGCGCGCTGCTCACAGCTCCTTTTCCCGCGCCGCAAGCGGCCTGGCTAACAAACATTGCCGCCGCGAGAAACAAAAACGTACATTTCATATTTATCGTATGAATTCTCCCACCGTTTCCATCGTCACCTTCTTGTCGCGGTTCGCCTCTATTTCTTTAACATTTAACCTGCGCCACTGATTTTTCTTTGCGCGTCTTTGTTGACCGCAATGTCTTTCACCGTTCGCTTGCCGAAAGCCAATGAAAGCGGGAGCAAAAGCATCGCGACCATTGAGATCACGATCGCCATCACCAGCACTCCCGAATCGGTGAACGCCTGGATCGCCACTACGTTCGCCGCGGCAAAATTGCGCTGCGCGGTGGCAAAGCCCAGCACCGTCTTCTCCGATTTATCGAACGTTCCGACCGCGTAACCGATCGCGAACGAGCCCGCGACCAGCAGCAGTGCCGCCTGGATCCCGCCCGTGCCGAATACGCCGATCACCGAGCTGAAATTGAGGTAGAGTGTCAGTGCGACCAAAGCCACAAGCGACACGTTGGTTATTATCCCCAGGTATGGGAGCAGTGCGTCACTTAATCGCGGAATATAGATCTTGATGAGAAAACCGACGGCCAGCGGCATCAGCATCGTAAGAACAAGTGGCCGGGCGATCGACCATGCGCTGACCGACCCGCCTTCTGCAAGCAGCGGAATGACCAGCGGCATATAAACGATCGATACAACGAGAAGCAGCACAAGGATCGCGGCAGCGAAGGCAACGTTCTCTCCGGCATTGGACGCGAGTTTGATCGCCATCGGAGCACCGGCGGCAGCGGCGACTATGATCATCCCCGTCGCCATCCCGCGGTCGAGTGGTATAAGCCACACGATACCGACCGCGAGCAGCGGGACGAGTACGAAATTTGCAACAACGGCGGTGATGAGGCCGGGTATATCACGAAGCGGCGAAATCACGTCGCGGAGCTTGTGCCCAAACCCCACCGAGAGCATGCTGCTGACGGCAAAAACCGTGACGGCAACGTTTAAGAGAACAGGTAATATCTCCACCAGCACGCCTCCCAACTAAAAACCGGACGGTAATTTTAGGTTGAGCTCCCTGTTTATTACCAAAACGGTCACATGGCGATCGGTTCAGCGGCTTTACCCGATGCATCTCCGTCAGATTGGAGAAACACCTTATGGGGCCGCGTGGACCACTCGATCGGACCAAAACATAACAAGAAATAGTGTGTTCCCACCTAATTTTGCCCTTTGCAAGGTTTTTCGACGAAAGCGATCTGACCTATGTTGAAAAAGTGCGGACCGCTGAAAGCGGTGGTAATTCTAGTAAGCAAACGGCGCGTTAGGAGCCCGAATGCCGGCGATTGCGCCAAGATCGAACAAACTCGCGAAGCTTAGTTTTTTCTAAATATCGGCTTCGACTACAGCTGCGGCGAACGCCGAGGGAACTTCCAGCGGCAGCCCTCCCATCCTGCGTTGGCTTCGTGAGTTTTTAAACGTCGATAGAAGCCGTCGGCGAAATGATCGCCCCGGCTCAGCAAATTATCAGATGTTCGCTATGCGGAATCGTCGTCAGCTTTATCGCCGTCCGTTTCCTGCAGCGTTCCTTCCGTGTCGTCGCCGAAATCGGGAATCTGATTATATCCCGCCAGCCGAACAGCCGGCGATTCGACCTCTTCGAGCGGCTCTTGATCGACCAATTCCCCTTCGGACAGGTCCTGTTCGCTGAAATGTTTTTTTTCTTCGTTGTTCATAAGTTCGTTCACGATATTCCTTTCAGTACCCCGGGCGTGCATTTAGCTATAGCGATCCCGCCGATGCTCGAATTATCGCGCAGTTGGTGCCGGTTTCACATCGTCAATGCGATAAATTGTTTGATCCAAAAGCCGATGTCCGAATAGATTCCACTAGAATTCTGGACCGATCCTATCTATACTGTTATTGCCCACTGGTTAGTAATCACCTGTTTCCACGAATCGCTCAGTCGGGACCCCAAGCCCTATAGCTGCGCTCGGTTCGTGAATCCAACGGAGAAAATACATGGCTGTCGTGTTAGCGTCGAAGTCCGCCCGCAAGGCGAAAGCAACTGGTTCGTCCTTTAAATCGGAATCCGGCAGCGGAAGCGCCAACGGAAATTCCGGTTCGGACCATCTGGATCCCGCACAATTGCTCAACGTTTTGACCGCGGTGAAGCGTGGTGATTTTACTCCGCGTTTGCCGATCAGCGGCGAAGGCACCGCGGGGAAGATCTACGACGCGCTGAACGAGATCATCGAACGTAACGAGATGCTCGCGTCGGAACTCGGCAGGATCAGCGAGGTCGTCGGCAAAGAGGGCAAGATCGCCCAGCGCGCCCGCCTCGTCTCGGCGACCGGCGGTTGGGCATCGTGCATCGACTCGGTCAACACGCTCATAACCGATCTCGCGCAGCCGACAACCGAGGTCGCCCGCGTGATCGGCGCCGTTGCCGAGGGCGATCTTTCGCAGAATTTCAATCTGGAGATCGACGAACGTCCGCTGCGCGGCGAGTTCCTGCGAACCGGTAAGACGGTAAACACGATGGTCGCCCAGCTCGGTGCATTCGCCTCAGAAGTTACCCGCGTCGCTCGCGAAGTGGGAACCGAAGGCAAGCTCGGCGGACAGGCACAGATCAAAGGCGTGTCCGGAACGTGGAAGGACCTAACCGACAACGTGAACCTCATGGCCTCGAACCTGACTGGTCAGGTCCGTAACATCGCAGAGGTAACGACCGCCGTGGCGAACGGTGATCTGTCCAAAAAGATCACCGTGGACGTTAAGGGCGAGATCCTCGAACTCAAAAACACCATCAACACGATGGTCGATCAGCTATCCTCATTCGCGTCTGAAGTTACGCGTGTTGCCCGCGAAGTGGGAACGGAAGGTAAACTCGGCGGACAGGCCGAGGTTAAAGGCGTGTCCGGTACATGGAAAGATCTCACGGATAATGTGAACCTCATGGCCAACAACCTCACCGGCCAGGTTCGAAACATTGCTGAAGTTACCACGGCCGTCGCGAACGGTGACCTTTCAAAGAAAATTACAGTAGACGTTAAGGGCGAGATACTTGAGCTGAAAGACACCATCAACACGATGGTCGATCAGCTTTCGTCTTTTGCTTCCGAGGTTACCCGAGTCGCAAGAGAGGTCGGTACGGAAGGCAAGCTCGGCGGCCAGGCCGAAGTGAAAGGCGTCGCCGGCGTATGGAAAGACCTCACTGACAACGTGAACCTGATGACCAGCAACCTCACCGGTCAGGTACGAAACATCGCCGACGTGGCTACATCGGTTGCCAACGGCGACCTGTCCAAAAAGATCACGGTGGACGTTCGCGGCGAGATTCTCGAACTCAAAAATACGCTCAACACGATGGTCGACCAGCTCAACTCGTTCGCGTCGGAAGTGACCCGCGTGGCGCGTGAGGTCGGTACCGAAGGAAAACTCGGCGGCCAGGCCGAAGTGCAGGGCGTCGGCGGCGTTTGGAAAGATCTCACCGACAACGTAAATCTCATGACGAGCAACCTGACCGCTCAGGTGCGAAATATCGCAGAGGTCGCCACGTCAGTTGCCAACGGCGACTTGTCGAAAAAGATCACCGTGCAGGTACGCGGCGAGATTCTCGAGTTGAAAGATACGCTGAACACGATGGTCGACCAGCTCAACTCATTCGCGTCCGAAGTAACCCGCGTCGCACGCGAAGTCGGAACGGAAGGAAAACTCGGCGGCCAGGCGCAGGTCAAAGGCGTTTCCGGAACGTGGAAGGATCTCACCGACAACGTGAACTTCATGGCGTCCAATCTTACCGGACAGGTGCGAAACATCGCGGCTGTGACTACGGCCGTGGCCAACGGCGATCTGTCAAAAAAGATCACCGTCGACGTGCAAGGTGAAATTCTCGAACTGAAAGATACGATCAACACGATGGTCGATCAGTTGTCGTCGTTCGCGTCGGAGGTCACACGTGTTGCCCGCGAAGTGGGAACGGAAGGTAAGCTCGGCGGACAGGCCGTCGTGGGCGGTGTGTCGGGAACGTGGAAGGATCTGACGGACAACGTAAATTTTATGGCCTCGAACCTGACTTCACAGGTGCGAAACATCGCGGACGTAACGACCGCCGTCGCAACGGGCGACCTATCCAAAAAGATCACCGTTGACGTAAAAGGAGAAATTCTCGAACTTAAGAACACCATCAACACGATGGTCGACCAGCTTTCGTCTTTTGCTTCTGAGGTGACGCGAGTCGCAAGAGAGGTCGGTACGGAAGGCAAACTTGGCGGACAGGCTCAGGTTAAAGGTGTTTCCGGAACGTGGAAGGATCTGACCGAGAACGTGAACTTCATGGCCTCCAACCTCACCGGCCAGGTGCGTAATATCGCGGCTGTGACCACGGCCGTGGCGAACGGCGATCTGTCCAAAAAGATCACGGTCGACGTGCAGGGCGAGATCCTCGAGCTGAAAGACACCATCAACACGATGGTCGACCAGCTCAACTCGTTCGCGTCCGAAGTTACGCGTGTCGCCCGTGAGGTCGGTACGGAAGGAAAACTCGGCGGCCAGGCCGAGGTGAAGGGCGTCGCCGGTGTTTGGAAAGATCTCACCGACAACGTCAACTTCATGGCGTCGAACCTCACGACGCAGGTCCGTGGTATCGCACGCGTCGTGACCGCCGTCGCGAACGGCAACCTAAACCGCAAACTCGAAGTGGAAGCCCTCGGCGAGATCGCCGAGCTCGCCGACACCATTAACGCCATGATCGACACGCTCGCGACATTTGCCGATCAGGTTACGACCGTGGCCCGCGAGGTTGGTATCGAAGGCGAGCTCGGCGGCCAGGCGAACGTGCCCGGTGCATCCGGAACATGGCGCGACCTTACGGACAACGTGAACCAGCTCGCCGCCAATCTCACCAACCAGGTACGTGCGATGGCGGATGTTGCGACGGCTGTGACCAAGGGCGACCTTACGCGGTCGATCACGGTTGACGCGTCCGGCGAAGTCGCGTTTCTTAAAGACAACGTGAACGAGATGATCCGCAATCTGCGTGAGACGACCGGCAAGAATACCGAGCAGGATTGGTTGAAAACCAACCTCGCCAAGTTTACGCGTCTCCTGCAGGGGCAACGTGACCTGCTCACGGTTGCCCGCCTTATACTTTCCGAAATGGCTCCGTTGGTCGAGATGCAGCACGGCGTCTTCTATATAACTGACACGAGCGAAGATGAGACGGTACTCAAACTTCTCGCCAGCTACGCATACAAAAAGCGCAAGTCGATGTCGAGCGAATTCCGCCTCGGCGAAAGCATCGTCGGCCAATGCGCTCTCGAGAAGGAAAGGATCATCGTCAACAATCCGCCGACTGATTACGTGAAGATCAATTCGGGACTAGGCGAGGCGCCGCCGACGAATATCGTTGTTCTTCCCGTACTGTTCGAAGGCCAGATAAAGGCCGTTATCGAGTTGGCGTCGTTCACGCCCTTCAACGAGATCCAGTTCGCGTTCCTCGATCAGCTCACCGAGTCGATCGGCATCGTCATCAACACGATCGAGGCGAACATGAGGACCGAGGAACTGCTCAAACAGTCGCAGTCGCTCGCACAGGAACTCCAGCTCGGCCAAGCCGAACTGCAGGAAACGAACAGCCGTCTCGAACTTCAGGCGCAGTCGCTGAAAACATCGGAAGAACTCCTCAAACAGCAGCAGGAAGAATTGCAGCAGACCAACCAGGAGCTCGAGGAAAAAGCGACGCTGCTCTCGGAACAAAAGAGCGAGGTGGAGCAGAAAAACCGCGAGATCGAGCTCGCCCGAATGGCACTCGAAGACAAGGCAAAACAGCTCGCACTCAGCTCGAAGTACAAATCCGAGTTTCTCGCCAATATGTCGCACGAGCTTCGAACGCCGCTCAACTCGATGTTGATCCTTTCGAGAATGCTGTCCGATAACCCGGACGAAAATCTCAACGAAAAACAGGTCGAGTTCGCAGAAACGATCCACTCGTCAGGTGCCGACCTGCTCGCGCTCATTAACGAGATCCTCGATCTTTCCAAGATCGAATCCGGCACGATGGGCGTCGAGATCGGCGAAGTTCACTTCAGCGAACTTCGCGGAGATATCGAGCGAACTTTCAGCCAGGTGGCCGCCGACAAAGGCCTGCAGCTCATCATTGGGCTGCAAAATCGGTTGCCCGGCCGCCTGCAGACCGACGTGAAACGATTGAAACAGGTTCTCAAAAACCTATTGTCGAACGCTTTCAAATTCACCCAGAACGGGCAGGTCGCCGTCGATATCAGCGTGGCCGGCAGCGGATGGAGTTTCGATAACAACAGCTTGAATCGTGCGTCCTCCGTTATCGCTTTTCAGGTGCGCGACACCGGCATCGGGATTTCCGAAGACAAACAGCAGCTCATCTTCGAGGCGTTCCAGCAAGAGGACGGCACGACGAGCCGCAAGTACGGCGGCACCGGGCTCGGCCTGTCGATCAGCCGTGAGATCGCCCGTCTGCTCGGCGGCGAAATTACGCTCGAGAGCACGCCTGGCGAGGGCAGCACATTCACCTTTTACCTGCCGGAAAGCTACGAGCTGGTGAGCCTGAATCCGCAGGACAAAAATGATGCAGGTGACGACGGTAGTGAGAACGCGGTTTCCCAACCGAGTCTTATTTCCCTTTCCAGCAAGTCTGAAGAGCGGCTGGCGTCACGCGTTCAGATAATCATCAGCGACGACCGAAGCTCGATCCAGTCTGGCGATCAGGTGTTGCTGGTCATCGAGGACGACAACAGCTTCGCGCGTATCCTGATGGATATCGCACGCGAGCAAGGCTTTAAGTGCCTCGTCTCGCAGCACGGCGAAGATGCCTTGCAGACGGCCCGAAAATATCGGCCGAGCGCGATAACACTTGATCTGACACTGCCGGGAATGCACGGATACGCGGTGCTCGACCGTCTCAAACATGACGCGTCGACGCGGCACATTCCGGTTTCGATCATTTCGGTGATCGACGATCTGAAAAACGTGCTGAAACTCGGCGCACTCGGGCACATCCCGAAGCCGACCAACCGGGAAAGACTTGTCGAAGGCGTGGCAAGCCTGAAGTCATTTATCGAACGGCCGGTCAAACGTCTTCTTCTGGTCGAGGATGATATGACGCTGCAGAACAGCATCGTCGAACTGCTCGCCGGCCCCGATATCGAAGTCACCGGAGCGTCGACGGGCGAAGAAGCTCTCGCGACACTGAATGACGGCCGATTCGACTGTGCGATCGTCGATCTGATGCTGCCCGACATGGAATGGTCGGAGCTGATCGGCAGCATTAAACAGAAGGCGGGCTTTCCGGAACTGCCCGTTATCGTGCACACCGGTAAAGATCTTTCCAAACGCGAAACCGCCCGGATCAAGAAGCTCGCCGAAACGATCATCATCAAGGATGCCGACTCGCTAGAGCGTCTTGTTGATGAGACGGCTCTGTTCCTTCACCGCGACGTTGCCGTTCTCAGCGATGCGCAAAAGAACATGATGAAGCGGGTGAACGTCACCGACCCGAGGCTGCAGGGCAAAAAGGTCCTGATCGTGGATGACGATATCCGCAACATCTTTGCCCTCACGAGCGCGCTCGAACGCCAGAATATGGACGTCGTTTACGCCGAGAACGGAAAAGACGGCATCTCGATGCTCGTCAAGACGCCCGGCATCGACGGCGTGTTGATGGACATCATGATGCCGGAAATGGACGGCTTTCAGGCGATGACGGCGATCAGGCAGATACCGAAATTTAAGTCTGTCCCGATAATCGCCGTTACTGCAAAAGCGATGAAAGGCGACCGTCAGAAGTGTCTCGAGGCCGGTGCGTCGGATTACATCACGAAGCCGGTCGACACCGAACAACTGCTGTCATTGCTGAGGATCTGGCTGGACCGTTAGTTCGAAAAAACAATGAGTGAGGAATCACGAACAAACGTCCTTCTTGTCGACGACCGCCCGGAAAATCTGCTGGTAATGCAGAGCATTCTGGAGAATGAAGGCCATAATCTCGTTTCCGTGTCGTCGGGACGCGAGGCGTTGAAGTTCCTGCTCGCCGAAGATGTCGCGTTGATCCTTCTCGACGTTCAAATGCCGGGCCTGAACGGTTTCGACCTCGCCGAACTGATCCGCGAACGTGAGAAGACGCAAGACACGCCGATCATCTTCATTTCGGCGACGAGCGTCGACGAAGCGTACGTATTCAAAGGTTATTCGCTCGGTGCCGTCGACTATCTCACAAAGCCGGTCAGCCCAGAAATAGTAAAGTCGAAGGTCAATTTCTTTGCCCGTCTATTTCGGCAGAATCAGGAGATCAAACGCCAGTCCGCTCTGCTCGAGGAGGCGAACGTTCAACTCGACTCGATGAACGTCGAATTGGAACTCCGTGTTCAGCGGCGCACGGCCGAGCTTAAATCCAGCAACAGCAAACTCGAAAAACAGGTCGCCTCGCGAAAGCAATCCGAGGCCCGCCTTGCTATCGAGCATTCGATCACACGCACGCTCGCCCAGGCGGAAAGCCTCGAGTCAGCGGCACAGCCGATCCTCGACTCGTTCTGCCAGCACCTCGGTGCGTCATTCGCGGCGATATGGACGCTGGACGACTCGACGACGACGCTGTGGTGCCTCGCCGCGGCCGCATGCAGCGAGACGATGGAGTTACGGGCGATCATCGACGAGAGCCTAAATGGGACATTCATGCCCGGGATCGGCGTTCCCGGGCAGGTTTGGGATCAAAACGGGCCGGTCTGGCTCGACGGCGAGTACCACGGCAAGAAATATCCGCGCGCTCAACTGGCAACCACCGCCGGCATCGTGACCGCCGTTGGCTTCCCGATCGTGATCGGTGACGAATTTTACGGTGCCATCGAGATCTTTGCGAAGGAGAAATTAAAGGACAACCAGAGCCTGCTGAACATGTTCTTCGCGATCGGCAGCGAGATCGGCCAGTTCGTCCGCCGCAAGCGGATCGAGACGGAACGCGAAAACCTTCTGCTGCGCGAAAAGACGCTCAGGCAGCAGGCAGAAAAGGCAAATCGCATGAAGGACGAGTTCCTCGCGACGGTTTCCCACGAACTGCGGACGCCGCTCAATTCGATCCTCGGCTGGGGGCAGATATTGAACGTGGGCGGCCTGACTGAATCCGAACAGAAAAACGCGCTCGAGGCGATATTCCGAAACGCGAAATCGCAGTCGCAGCTCATTGACGACCTGCTCGATACATCGCGGCTCATCAGCGGGAACATTCATCTCGACCTGTCGCCGACCGAGGTAACGCCGCTGATCGAAGCCGCTATCGAAGTGGCAAGGCCGTCGGCGATCGCCAAGGACATTTCGATCTCGTACGAATTCAGGACCGACATCACGACGATCACTTGCGACTCTCAGCGGCTGCAGCAAATGGTCTGGAATCTTTTGACGAACGCCGTAAAATTCACATCGGCGGGCGGCTCGGTCTATATCGTTTACGACCGCGTCGACAGCTATGTTGAGATCACCGTGAGCGACTCCGGCAACGGCATCGCACCTGAATTCCTGCCGCACGTTTTCGATCGTTTCCGGCAGGCGGATAGTTCGAGCACCCGGACGCATGACGGATTGGGCCTTGGGCTCGCCATAGTTCGCCATCTGGCGGAACTGCACGGCGGGTCTGTCTCGGTCACAAGCGACGGACTCGGCCAGGGAGCAACCTTTACGATCGCTCTGCCGCTTACGCTGACGATCGGCTCGACGGAACGGCTGGCCGAGCGGTCGTCATCGAACGGCTCGAAGCCGGGCGCGGCCGGCGCCAAAAAACTCGACGGCATTCGCGTACTGATCGTCGATGACGACGCGGACGCGGCCGGAATGCTGCGGTTTGCGCTTAGCCTATCAGGTGCCGAGGTGAGAACCACGTCCTCCGTCCCCGAGGCTTTCGTTTCGCTGTCTGAGTGGCTGCCGGACGTTGTGCTCGCGGACATAAACATGCCCGGCGAAGATGGTTATGCATTGATAACGCAGCTCCGCTCGCGCGAGCCCGAGAACGGCGCCGATATTCCCGCTATTGCGCTCACCGCGATGGCCCGTCCCGAGGACAGCGAGCGGGCGTTGTCGTCCGGCTTCCAAATGCACATCGCAAAACCCGTCGATATTGACGACCTTTCAACCGCCGTTCGCAGCCTTGTCGAACCTCGATAGCCCGCCCGACATATATCCGTACGGCCCCCGATCGCAAGCGCATCGGATCGCTGCGTCTGCCGGCGTCTGCGATCTTTCGAACACGTCGCTTTAAACCGTGCATTACCCGCATTTAGATCGTGTGCTTCGGCACGTTTACCGCCTTTAACCCCGCGGAACGCTTTTTGCTGCCTCTACTTAATGTAATGCCGCGTACAGTTAAAAGTAATCCTTTTGGTTTATAGTGTTCGTACTGAGGAATTCATATATGAAACACGGACAAGTGCACATGCCCGTAATTTTACTTCTCGAAAATGGTACATCTGCCGACGGCGAGTTTATCCGTCAGTGGCTGTCCGACAGTCGCTTTCTAACTTGCGAAGCGTTCGACGCTTTTGAGGTGCTCGAGGAGATATCGGATTACACGACCCGCGATCGGCCCGACGTTGTGATCCTGAATGTCGATTCGGCGGACAACGATCTGCATGCTATCCGAGAGATCGTTAAGTGCGGAATCGACGACCCTGACCCGGCGATCATTTCGATGACATATTCTGCCGGCACGCCGGGCGCGGACGATTTTTATGCCCCGAATGCTATGCAGGTTGCGGCGCGTCTCGAAAAGCTTCTTCCAAATGCTCAGATGATGGCGAACTGATCGGCTTCGCTGACCCACAAGCATGCAAGTGCTCAACAGTTCTGACGGCCGGGAGACCTATCTCAACCCGGTCTATCCCGATTCATTTCCAGATCCGTATGTCCTGAAACATCGAGGGCAGTATTTCGGCTATTGCACCGGCCACGGCCCGGACGGCCGGATTTTCCGGATCATAAGATCAAACGACCTCGTGAACTGGAGCGAGGTCGGCGGTGCGATGGCGCCTATCGCGGACGCCCCACCGTTCTACTGGGCACCCGAGGTCACCTACGACAACGGCAAATTTTATCTCTATTACAGCGCCGGAAACGAGACGCTGATGCACCTTCGCGTCGCGGTGTCTGACCGGCCGGACGGCGGCTTCGTCGATTCGGAGCGCGTTCTTACCACGGCCGAGTTCGCGATCGACGCTCACGTGTTCATCGATGATGACGGCTCGCGTTACATGTTCTACGCGACCGACTTTCTCGAGCACACGCACATCGGCACCGGCACCGTCGTCGACAAGATGGTCGACTGGTTTCAGCTTGAGGGCGACCCGCAACCGGTCACGCGGGCAAAGTATGATTGGCAGGTTTACGACCCGCAGCGGCACGAGAAAGGCGGCGTCCGGTGGCACACGGTCGAGGGCCCGACAGTGTTGAAGCGGAAAGGCATTTACTTTGAAATGTTCAGCGGCGGAAACTGGCAGAACACGACCTACGGCGTCAGTTTCGCATCTACGGATAAAATTTTCGGGCAAGAAGAATGGCATCAGTTCTCGGACGGCGAACGGGTTTTGCCGATTCTTCGCACGCTTCCGGGTCTGGTTGTCGGCCCCGGCCATAACTCCGTCGTACGCGGCCCGAACAATCGCGAACTCTACTGCATCTATCACTGTTGGACGGACGCCGGCCGAGTGCTTGCGATCGACCGGATGGATATTGCGGGCGATCGCCTTTTCGTCGTCGGTGCGACATACACGCCTCAGATCGCTCCGTACCAGCCGTCGATAAACGACGTTTCGGCTGACGCGACGAGGTCGACAGGAGCATGGCGCCAGATGGAAAACGGCGTTGTCGGCTCGACAGGCGAGTCGTGCGAACGCGTGTACAAGACGGGCGAAAGTTTTCTTTGCGAATTCACGGTACGCTGCAGCGAATTGGACGATGCGTCGTCGCGATTCGGCTTTCGCATTGCGGGAAATAACGGAAGTGAGCTCGAACTTTCTTTCTGGCCCCAAACGCGGACGGCCGCGATCATCGTCAAGGACGACGGCGAGGTGCGTAACGAGCTCGAGCTGCCGGCCGATTTCGATTTCGGCGCCGATCATCTGATCAGGGTCGAATGCAGCGGCACTGTTGTAAAAACGAAAGTGGACGCGTCCGCCTTCTCTGCCGAATCGAGCTTTCACTCGCGGCCGATCTCGATCGCGATCTATGCCGAAAACGCCGCCGTCGAGTTCGCCGCATTATCGATCACCGAAGGCTTTGAGGAAATGTTCGACACCGACTTCGAGCTAAGCTGTTGGAAAACCGGCGGCTCGCACCTCGCGACGCCGGAGCCGCATGCGGGCGAGGTAATGATCTCGTCCGATTCGGAGTGCCGCCTTACCCATTCTCAGCTTTTTGGCGACGGAGAATTTGCGGCCAACATTCGTCTTGGCGAAGGTGCGTCCTCGGAGTTCGCTTACGGTATCGAACTCCTCGATGAGGCCGACAACGTGGTCGCCCGACTCGGTATCAGGACCGGTGAAGCCTTTCTCGAAGCTCCCGCCGGCGAGACGTCACTGGAAGTAATGGATCTTGGCGAATTCCCGGCGGAAAGCTATCATCAACTTCGCCTCGTCAAATTCCGCGGCCGGCTGTCGACGGCTCTCGACGCGGCGGTTCTCGGTGACATCGAATGTGTTTTGCCGATAACAAAGGTCGCGGTTTTCAGCCAAAGATGTTCGGTATTCGTCGAAATGGTCCGCGCAACGGCCATCTAGGGCCGCTTGGGCGAAAACTTTTTGTCCACGGAAACTTTGCATCCAAACGACTAAACAATTCGTCCAAGAATTTGGGTGCAAAACGATTTGAAAAATCGAAAATTCAAAATTAAACTGCTTGAGTCGGAGTTCCTCTCCGAATTTCTCCCCGAGAAGCCGATCCTTTTTCTAAAAATATTTTGAGACCGAATAACTTTTTAAATGGCTTACCCGAGAATTTTCTCTGGGCGGCAGGTATCGAGAATACCTTCGTGCCCCAAGCACGGCCTGGCCACCGTTCGCTCGACGAGTACGAGTTGATGGGCCATTACGAACACTGGCGCGAAGATCTGTCACTTTCGCGCGACCTCGGACTCAAGGCAATGCGCTGGGGCGTGCCCTGGTATAAGGTCGAACCGGAACCCGGCGTGTTCGATTGGAGCTGGACGGACGAGGTGATCCCGTTCATGGTCGAGGAACTCGGTATTCTGCCGATCGTCGACCTGATGCATTACGGCTGCCCGTTTTGGCTGAACAAGGAATTTGTCAACAAGGATTACCCGGAATACGTCGCCCGGTACGCCGCCGCGTTCGCCGAACGCTACAAGTCGCTTTTGAAATGGTACACGCCGCTCAACGAACCGATCATCAACTCGCTGATGTGCGGCATGCGAGGTTTGTGGCCGCCTTATTTGAAAGGTGAGAAAGGCTACATTCGGATCATGCTGCAGCTTGCTCGCGGCATTCAGCGGACGGTGAAGGCGATAAAGTCGATCGACCCCGACTCGGTGATGGTGCACGTCGAGGCGACCGGCCTGACGCGAACGGTCCGCGAAGACCTAGCTGCCCTGGCCCACGAGGAGAAGCATCGCGGCTATCTTTGTTACGATCTTGTTTCGGGCCGCCTCACACACGATCACTTGCTGTTCTCATGGTTGGTGCGGAACGGCGCTTCGCCGGATGAGCTGAACGAGCTTGGCAAAGGTGCGATCGAACTGGATGTTCTTGGATTGAATTTTTACCCGCAGTGGTCGACCAAACTGCTTCATATCGACAAACGCGGCAAACTCACTTTCAGCGAGACCGAACCCGAAGGAAACGGTTTCATGGAAATGATCACCGATTTTCACGAGCGTTATAAAGTGCCGGTGATGATCACCGAGACGAGCGCGGTCGGAAGTGACGAGATCCGCGGCAAGTGGCTGCATTCGTCGGTTTCGATGATCAAAACGCTCCGCGGCCAGGGCGTTCCCGTTATCGGTTATACGTGGTTCCCGTTGTTTACGATGGTCGACTGGCGGTACAGGTTCGCACACGAACCCGTCGAGGACTTTTATCTCGAGCTTGGACTCTATCGGCTCAATCGTCACGAGGGCAAGCGGTGGCTGCCAACACCTCTCGTCGAAGACTTTAAATCGATAGTGGCGAAGTCTACCGCATCGGTGGGTCCGTTCGTCGCATCGAAGGCCGAAAAATCCGGCGCGGGTTCGGCCGTTTGAAGATCGGATAGAGGTGAGGTCAGCTGCCTTGCTCGCGGCCAATTTCCCTATCGCGGTTCTCCAGCCATTTCCAGGCAGACTCGATTATCAACTTGATATCCTCGAACTCCGGCTGCCAGCCAAGTTCACTCTGTGCCTTTTCCGAACTCGCGACGAGAACCGCAGGGTCGCCGGCCCGGCGTGCGCCGATCTTGACCGGAATTTCCTTACCCGTCACCGACGTCGCGGCATCGATAACCTCGCGGACCGTGTAGCCATTTCCGCCGCAGCCCAGATTATAGGTCGCACTCTTTGTATCGAGATCTTTCAGCGCAAGGATGTGCGCCCGGGCAAGGTCGACGACGTGGATGTAATCTCGTACGCATGTGCCGTCGCGTGTCGGATAATCATCGCCGAATATCTGGATCGCGGGCATCTCGCCGCGGGCCGCCTTCAGCACGAGCGGGATCAAATGCGTTTCCGGGTCGTGAAGCTCGCCGCACCGCTCGGTCGCGCCGGCGGCGTTAAAATATCTCAGGGTCACGTATTTCAATCCGTACGCCGCATCGTATGTCTTCAACGCGTGCTCGAACGCGAGTTTTGTCTCGCCGTATGGGTTGGTCGGCTGCAAGGTGTCGGTTTCCACAACCGGCTGCTTTTCAGGTTCGCCGTAGACGGCCGCGGTCGACGAAAATACAAGTTTTTTTATGCCAGCGTCGCGCATCGCATTTAGAAGCGACAGGCCCGCGACAACATTGTTGGCGTAATATTTAGCCGGCTCCCCGACGGATTCGCCGACGAGCGAATAAGCCGCCATGTGGATCACGGCCTCGATCTTGTGCTCGGAAAACACTTTTTTCAAAAGCGCCGCGTCGTTCAGATCGCCCTCGACGAACCGCGCGTCCGGCGCCACCATATCGCGGTGTCCTTTGACGAGGTTATCGATAACCGCCGTCTGATGTCCGGCCCGCAAACATTCTTCGACGACAACACTTCCGATATAACCGGCACCGCCGGTGACTAGGACGTTCATAAACTATTGTAATAATACCGCTTTCCGCGATAGTCTCTTTGACCGGAGCTATTCTCTATTCCAAAATTTTAGCTTAAAATATTGTTCGCCGCTAATTTTTCTATGATCCAAAAGCCATTCAAAAGTTTTCTCATGGGCGGATTTGAATGTTCCACCCACAAGGAACGAGACGGACGAAGGCTAGATCTGATCTCCTCGACGCGTCACGACCAGTTCGCTGAGCAGGACTACGCGCGTCTCGGCGATGTCGGCATCCGTACTTGCCGCGATGGGCTGCGTTGGCACCTTATCGAAAAGGAACCATACCGCTACGATTTTTCAAGCGTCGCCGCTCAGGTCAAAGCCGCTCACGCAACCGGTGTCCAGGTAATGTGGGATTATTTTCATTACGGCTATCCGGACGACATCGACATCTTTTCGCCCGTTTTTATCGAACGATTCAGATTGTTTTCAAAAGCGGCAACTGAATTCCTCACCTCCGAATTCGGCGACCACGTCGTCGCCTGCCCGGTGAACGAGATATCCTTTTTCTCATGGATCGCCGGTACGGCAGGTGCGTTCCATCCGGCAAAGCTCCGACTCGGGCATAAACTCAAGGAACAACTTGTAAGGGCCGCGATAGTCTCGACGCGCGAGATCCGTGCGGTGAGTCCGTCGGCGAAAATAATGTTCACCGACCCCGCGATCCACGTCGTAACTAATAAGAGGACGCACGCCGCCCGATATGCCGCCGAAAAATATCGTCTAGCTCAATTCGAGGCATTCGATATGCTGATGGGCCTCAAATCGCCCGAACTCGGCGGCAGCCCTGACATCATCGATGTTATCGGCCTGAATTATTATTTTCACAATCAATGGTTCTACGCGAACCGTCGAAAGATCGCGCCTGGCCACCGGCTTTACCGTCCGCTCAGCTCGATCCTCGAAGAATTTTACCGCCGCTACGAAAAGCCGCTTATTATCGCGGAAACCGGTATTGAGGACGACGAGCGGCCGGACTGGTTTAGATACGTCTGCGAACAAACTGCGGAAGCCCATTCGCTCGGCGTTCCCGTCTACGGCATATGTCTTTACCCGGTCGTGAATCATCCGGGCTGGGCCGACGACCGGCACTGCCATAACGGTCTTTGGGATTACGCAGACGACTCCGGCCGACGGGAAATTTTTCCCCCGCTGGCCCAAGTTATCGAAGAACAATCTCAACTGCTTCAAATGAGTGCTCCCGATGATTTTCAAACAGCGGCCTGAGCGTCTGTCTTAACTTACCGCTTCCACACTCGGCCTGTTGTTTCCGTAGTTCGATTTCCCGTTCGTATACGGAATGATCGCACCCGCCGGCACGCGAAGCGCGGCTGCTTCCTTGCGTTTGAGGCCAACTATCTTGCCGTAGACAGTCAATGCCTGCGCGACGATCTGGTCCATGTTGTAGTACTTGTACGTCGCAAGTCGGCCGACAAAATGCACGTCCTTTCGCGCATCGGCAAGCGATTTATATTTTGCGTAAAGTTCCGCATTTTCCGGGCGCGGGATCGGGTAATACGGATCGCCCTCAGCCTTCGGATATTCGTAGACGATCCCGGTCTTGTCGTGGACCTGGCCGGTCAGATACTTGAATTCCGTGATCCGCGTGTACGGCTGACCGTTCGGGTAATTGACCACCGGAGCTTCCTGAAAGACGGATGTGTGATGCGTCTCATGCCTGAATTCCAGCGAACGGTAAGGCAGTTTGCCGTACCTGTATTCGAAGAACGAATCGACCGGGCCGGTATAGATCATCTCGCGGAACGATATTTCTTTCGCGATGTCGCGGTAATCGCAGTTGAGCATGATCTTGATCTTGGGATGATCGAGCATCTTTTCGAACATCCGCGTGTAGCCGTGTTTCGGCATCGCCTGGAACGTGTCCGTGAAATAGCGATTGTCTCGATTTGTGCGGGTCGGGACGCGGGCAGTTACAGACGCGTCGAGTTCCGACGGGTCGAGGCCCCACTGCTTGTTCGTGTAGCCTTTGAAAAATTTTTCGTAAAGCTCCTGCCCGACGGCGTTGACCACGACATCTTCCGAGGTGCGCAACGGTTCGCGCTTTTCGCGCACGCTTTCGAAAAACGCCTTCAGCTCAAGAGAATTGAGATTCAGCCCGTAAAGCTTGTTGATCGTATTTAAATTGATCGGGATCGGCACGAGCATTCCGTCGACGTCCGCAAGAACGCGGTGCTGATAATCCCGCCATTCGGTAAATCTCGAAAGATAATCGAATACATCTGCCGAGTTTGTATGAAATATGTGCGGCCCGTATTTATGTATCAGTATGCCGTCGTCGTTGTAATAATCGTATGCATTGCCGCCTATATGATTTCGTTTATCACAGATCAGAACGCTTTTCCCTTGTCCATTCGCCAATCGTTCTGCGAGAACACTTCCCGCAAAACCCGCTCCTACAATTAAATAGTCAAACATAATATTCCCCTTGCTCTAATAAAACGCGATCGTTTATTAATATCGAGCTCAAATATCAAACACGCATGGCCGACGCTTTCGGCGACCTTTCCTTAACAATATCGTCTATAAGATCGGCCATCGACGAATAGGTCTTATCCCAGGACATATCGCCTAAAAATTCCGACGCACGCCGTCTGCGCTCCGAAGCGTCGTCCGCAAGTGCCGCGTCGATCGCCGCCGCAAATTTCCCAGGCGTCTCGGCGATGTAAACGAGCCCGGCTTCGCCGTACGGCGTCACCACGTCGGTGATGGCTGTCGAAACCACCGGGCGTCCGGCGGCGAGATATTCGGGAGTTTTTGTCGGACTTATAAACCTGGTCGATTCATTTATCGCAAACGGCATCATTGCCACGTCCCATCCGGCAATGTAGTCCGGCAACTCCAGATAGTCCTTGCCGCCGAGATAGTGAATATTTTCCCGTCGCGGCAGGTCGTCCTCGCTGATCTTGACGACGGGGCCGATCATTACGAAATTTATATCCGGCCGTAAATCAGCCAATCGCCCGAGCAGATCGATGTCCGTCCGTTCGTCGATCACACCGAAAAACCCGACCCGCGGCCCGGGTATTGAAGCCTGGTCGTCCGGCGTACGATCAACATCAAGCGCACGCGCAAAATGTTTAACGTCGATGCTTGATGGAAAACAGTAGACCGAATGATGCTGGCCTCGCTTCGATTCATAAAGACTCGATCCGCCCGTGAAGACCAGATCGGCCATGCCAAACAACTGCCTTTCCCGCTGAAGCAATTCGGCCGGTGCGTTCTTAAACGCCGACAGTTCGTCCATCACGTCAAACACGACCGCCTGCGGCTGAAGATGATCGGTCCACGCCGTCATCATCGGTGTGTAATACCAGCTTACGAAATCATCGATCTTGTTTTCCGACAGGAAATGGTCGAGAAGGCCTCGCATTACCGAGTCGACGTCTGATCCGTGGGTCAAACGTGGAATAACAACGGATAACTGATCTTCCCTCGGCGAGATCTCAAGCAACGACGCTTCGTCGTGAAAGACCGGCTCCTCGATAAAAAACACGCGCCGGTCTTTGGCAAATCTACTAAGCAAATGTTGCGGACGCTGGTAAACAAAATCCCATCGCAAATGAGAGAAACACACCAAGTCGTAGGCGGCCCGTCCGGGGAAAGCTTCGGTTTTCATATATCGAACTATTAATCTCCTGTGCGCTATATACTACAAGCGCCGTGCCATGCAATAGGTGTGTTTTTTCTAGTAATTACAAGGAGAATTCTTAAAATACGGACGCTCTGTGTGTATAGTTACAGTACATTTCTACATGGCGTGCAATAAATCAAAACGAGATGACGACGAATCGCCGAAAGGGCGGCTAAAGCTAGAAAACAGCCCCACCTACCAAGATAAAAATGCAAAGCGGGAACCGTCCGTAAACGCAATTTGTAGGGCATTTACAGGCGAGGCTGGTTCCCGCTTCGCTGGGTCATTAAGGGTAATATTACGGATTCCGGATCGTGTAATCAGTATTCTTTATTACATTTACGAAGATTACGTTCGGGCCTGTCGAACTAGGCGGGATTTCTACCTGCGAAACCGTCGAAAAAGACAAAAAAAATTCGGTCACACACAATATCGTGCGTGACCGCGAAAATTTTAATCGGATCAGTGCGTCGAGCCGTCAGGCTGCATAAGCCTGCTGCCTTGATTAGTTCAACCGATCACGCCTACTCAGTGCTTGAACTTCGAGTTCCAGGTGTTTGTGTGCAGCACCCCGTCCAAAAATGCACCGTCTTCCGAATAGCAGTGGCACGCGTGTTTCTTTAGTCCCTCGCGGCTGGTAACAATTATGCGGCCGCGCCGGTAGTCGATCAGTTTGAGATCGCGGAGTTCCTGAGCGATATAGGTCACACTCGGACGATGGACACCGAGAACACGCGCGACATGTTCCTGAGTTACCTGCAGACGGTTGGTCATGCAACGCTGCGTCATTTCAAGCAGCCATGTCGAGAAGCGCTGTTCGAGCGAATGATATGTATTGCAGATTATCTTTTGCGAAAGCTGGCGAATATTTGAATTTATCTGATCGTGCAGCAAATGGCTCAGCTCGATATTGTTCATGATCTCGCGCTCGAGTATTTCGCTTTTTATCTTCCAGACGGTGCCGGGAACGCAAACCTGCGTGCAGCTCGTAGCAGCGCACCAGCCAAAGGCCGACGAAACGCCGACGGCGCCTTCCGGACCCGTAATTGCGACCTCGATCGTGCGGCCGTCTTCCAGTATTTGAAATTCTGAGATCACGCTTGACTCCGGAAAATAGACCGAGTCGACATGATCGTCCTGCTGATAAAGATACTCGTCCTTTTCGAGCATCATTTCCCTGATATGAGGCCGCAATTTTCTAAGAATATCCGCCGGTAATTTTGAAAGCAGACCATTCTTGATCGTTCGGTTTCTCGCACGGACGTCGACCCCATCTACTTCCGCGGGCCATCCATCTCTCTCGTTAGCTGAAGGCAGGACAACATCCCGTCCGCTTAACTTCGATCTCATATGCCCACCGGTCGATCCGAAACGATTATTAACTTGCTGCATTTTGTAAAACCTCTATAACTAATTACCTGCCTGTTTGATATCCATGATCACGATGCTGGCCGTTGCGTCGTTCGCCGTTTCATGCCCACGCGTCATTGTGATCTTTGTCTGTATCGAACCTTCTCCGTATTCACATTCGAAACCGAAGCTGTCCGCGGACCGCGAGCTTACCAAAAAGCTCCTGAAGTGGTGCCGAAGATCTTCCTTATTTTCAAATTGGGCGACTTCCCTGAAGAAATCGCGGCCAATGATGTCGTGCGGCTCACCGCCGTCGTAGTTCATGCGTGCCGCCCGTGAGTAGAGCACCGTTCCGTCGCCGCTGAGCTCGTACAAGCCGAATGTCCCTTCGATTTTTTCCATCTCACTTCACCCAGATCAGAAGCTGTTCAACGTAAAGCACCTTCTTCTACTTGAAAGTGATTTCACGTAACCGAGAGTATCTGTGAACCTTGTGTTCCGGTCGCCTACAAAGAGGAACCGTCGCGGGGTGTGATTAGGCACAAATCCACCGATGCCTGCATCTTCCAACACGCCGCCTGACCCATCGCGACCATTAACCTATCGAATGGTTAGATATTCTCACGCTCAGCAGTCGTGTGATATCGGGAAGGTAGATAGATTACTTAGGGATAATCCCTATATTTTGAGTTTTTAGAGGAAAAATCTAGAAAACGTGTTAGATTCCGGAACTCAGTTGTCCTGGAGCCAACCCTGGAGGATAGCGTAGCGGACGATGTCGATCCGGCTTGCCATGCCGAGCTTCTTCATCGTGTTTCCTTTGTGAGCTTCGACGGTTTTTACGCTGATGTCGAGCCGGCTTGCGATCTCTTTGTTGCTGTATCCCCAGGCGATCAGACGCAGAATTTCGGCTTCGCGGCCGGTGATCTTGTTCGGCCCCTGGCCCGCCAGCCCACTTGACCCGGCGTATCCGCCCATCACCTTTTCGGCGAGCGTCGGGTCCAGGTACGACTTGCCCGCGACGACCGCGCGTATGGCGTTTATCAGCTCGGTCGGAGCACTCTGTTTGAGCACGTATCCGTTGACACCGGCCTTTATCAACTGCTGAAGATATCCGTCGTCGGTGTGACGCGTTAGCGTGAGTATCTTTATCGACGGCGCGATCCGCTTGAGCCGTTTCGTTGCCAATAGGCCGTTGAGCTCAGGCATCGAGATGTCCATTACCACAAGGTCCGGCATCACTCTTTGAGCTTCGAGGAGAGCGGCGGCTCCATTCGCCGCTTCCCCCACCACTTCCATGTCGGGCTGGGCATTGACCAGCATTTTTATGCCCTCGCGGACAGTTCCGTGGTCTTCGGCTAACAGTATTCGAGTTTTAGTGTCCATCCGCACCGCCTCACAGGGCGAACTTCGCCGGTACTCTGACAAAGATAGTGGTTCCCGCTTCTTTTGCTGACTCGATCTCGACCGTACCGCCTATGATCGCAGCCCTTTCACGCATACCGACGAGGCCGAGCCCATGGCCGCCGCGCTGCACTTCCCGATCGCAAGGCTCAAATCCGATTCCGTTGTCCTCGACCACGAGAATAATTTCGTCGTCGCGACGCTCGAGGATCACGCTGACGTTTTTCGCCTTGGAATGTTTGAATACATTGTTCAATGCTTCCTGCGTGATGCGGTATAGGTTTGTTTCGATCTCGGATTCGAGGCGGTGTTTCAACACGCCGTTCGAGTGAAATTGCGCGGCAATGTCGAAATGCAAAGCCCATTCGCTCACAAAGTTTTCAACCGCGGTCACGAGGCCGAGGTCATCAAGCGCACGCGGACGCAACTCCCACGCCAAAAAACTAACTTCTGCGTCGAGCCGCGCACCGATCGCCTCAAGGTGCAGCACCCGATCACATAATTCCTCGTCGTCCCCGCAATAATCCTTCAACGAGGCGATCTTTAGCCTCAGTGCGGTCAGCCGCTGTCCGAGTTGGTCGTGTATATCGCGGGCGATGCGTCCGCGTTCATCTTCCTGAGAGGTGACGATCCGTCGAAGCAGCCCGACGCGTTCTTCCTCCGATTTCACCCGTTCGATGGCTTCCTGCCGCAGTGCAATATTTGACTCGTTCAGTTCCCTGGTACGTTCCCGCACGCGGTCTTCGAGTTCCTTGCGGGCTTGCATCAGCTCTTCCTCCACCCGCTGTCTTGCTGTCAGATCGCGGGCGATCTTTACATAGCCGCCCGCCGCTCCCTGTAGCGGGCTCACCACGCCGGACGAATAGAAGCGCGTGCCGTCCTTACGCAGATGCCACCGCTCATCACTGGCATGTCCGTTCTCACGGGCTTTCCTTAGCTCACGGGCCGGAATATCGTCCGACCTGTCCTCCGGCGTAAACAGGATGTCGAAAGGCTGTCCGATTATTTCGTCCACTTCGTACCCGAATATGCTCACGGCACCCGGATTCCAACCCGTAATGATCCTGCTTTCGTCGCTCGTCAGGATCGCGTGGTCGACCACGCTGTTCAGGATCAGCCGGAGGCTGTCCTCCGATCGCTGCAGCAGCGCTTCGCTTCGCTTTTGCCTGCTTATGTTCTGCGTGGTGCCGACAAGACGCGTTGGAATACCGTCCTTGCCGGAGGTCAAAAATGCCTGCGCCAGCCAGTAGGTCCTTCGCCCTTCCCTGTCGAGGCCCCGATATTCGACGGAAAAATGGCCTTTTCGGTCGACGATAGCATCGTTGAATTCGCGGCTTGAGCGTTCCCGATCTTCGGGGTGGATAAAGCGCCACTTTTCGTGCAGCGCTTCGGCGAGATATTCCGGAGGACATTCGAGCACTTTTGAGGCATTATCGGCCCAGGTCATTTTCTTATTGACCAAGTCGGCCTCCCAGACGAACATTTCCGCGGCTTCCGTCGCCATTCTCAGCCGCTCTTCACTTTCACGAAGTTGTTGATCACCTCTTGCGCGTTCGAGCCGGAGGCAAACGCTTGACGTCAACTCGCGGCAAAGGTCCTTTTCGTCGGCGGACCAGTGGTGCGGATCCGCTTTATGTACGCCTAGTTCGAAGAGCCTGCGATCGTCAATTAAATACGGTGAATGAAGACTGGAGCGAATCGAACGAACGTTGCGAGCTGCTTCGTAGGCGGCACCGGACGAGTCGGCCGCGATGTCGTCGATCGCCACCAGGCGTCCGGCGTACAACTCATCGATCATCGCCGGTTCGAAATATTCAGTTGCGTTATACGTTTCCGGCGGCGGAGGTCCGCCCGGGATCTCCCAGTTATGCAGAATATGTACGTTGCCGCTCTCAGTGTCTATCTCGGAGAGCGTCACGCGAGAGGCGTTGAAGTGACTGAGTATTTTATTCCCGACCTTGTCCATGATTCTTTTAACAATCGCGAGACAGCCGTCCGGCTGCGGATAAGGCCGAGGATTAGGCCGAACAAATTCGCCTAGCATATGAACACGATCGCGAAACAATCCGTTCGCATCAATGGCTCTTTAAACAGTCTGTGTTGGCGATAGTACCGAAACGTACAAAGAACTGCAAGAGAAATTGTCACCTGCATAACGCACGATCCGACAAGCACGTCAACACCCGTCCCAAACGGTGCGTCTAAGGAGGTTGCGGTGTGATACCGCAGGCTAATTAAATTGAAGAGACGTGCAGTTTTCCGGCAATTGTGGAGACCAATGCTACCGCTTCGGCACGGGGCCCGAGGTCGAAGCAACGGAGCGATCGACCACTTTCGCAAACGCTCGGTCATTCCGCGGCAAGATCCCTGTTGATCTCGGCTAGAAACGCGAGGTTTTCTTCGCGTCTTTTACGCTCGGTTATGTCACGTATATACACCGACGCCCCCGACGAGGCAGGGTGTACACGGACCTCCATCCAAAGGTTGAGTTTCGGCGAAAATGCCTCGAACGTCTGTTCGGCCTGCACGCCGGACGCTCTTCTGAGCTTTTCTACAAACTCCGATTCTCCCGTGTCGGCCAGCACTCTCCAAATATTCTTGCCGAGGACCTCACCTCTGCTTATTCCCAGAAATTGCTCCGCACGGCGATTGGCGTATGTAAAATTCCCGTTGCGGTCGACGGCAAACGAGGAATTGCTCATATTCTCGACCATTTCGCTAACCTCGGAATAAGCGGCCCGCAGTTCAGCTTCCGCCCTCACACGCGATGTTATGTCAACGAAAGCGATAACCACGCCTGCAACTCGTTCATCGGCAGTGCGGTAGGGTGTCATCTGCATGAGGTAGGCCGTGCCGTTGGTCGACCTTACGTCGCGTTCGACCATTTGCGATGTTTCGAGAACTTGATCGGCGTCCGCACGCAGATCGGAATATTCGAGGCGGCTTTGAATGTCCGCAAGCGGCCTTCCGATATCCGACTCCGCCAAGCTGAACACATCGCATACAGGCCGGGAAAAACGGTTGATCCGCAGGCTGCGGTCGAGAAATAGCACACCTATGCCTGTCGAATCGATGAGGTCTCGATACTCGTTGTTCGACCGAATGTCCTCGTCGCTCCTTATTTTCGGCTCTCGGTCCATTGTGATCAGCTCCTCGTTGATCAACTGGGGTTTTTTGCGATCGGCTTCCTTTTACTGCGTTGACGGTGCAGATCGCCGTTTTTGCCGAAGGATCTTAGTTCGCTTTGCTGAATATTTACACAGAGTGTCCGATAGCTGGTCCGGATGAGCTCGAAGGCTATTTTGTGCGCTCGAATTATATCCGGTCTGAAGTCACACAGATGAAATGCTACTTTGCTGCCGGGCAAAACAACGAAAGAGGCCATTACGTACGTCGTAATAGCCTCTTTCGCGATGCGTGTGTCCTTGCACTGACACCGCATTCACACACTTACATTTGCACTTCAATGTTGGATGTTATGCTATGCCTGCCTCCGATTTCTGTCGGACAGCTTACCGAACGGAAAGAAATCTCGATCGAGCGAACCCAAAACCGCGAATATCGCGTCGATGCTCGACGGAAGCCGGACGCCCGCTGTTCGTGCGGCGCACCCCGAACCCGGGAAATACCGATCTAACGATTCCGCCTCCGCCCACTGACGATCCGCTGCCTGTTTAATGTGCAGATTGCCATTTTTGTGCTTAATTGTTCGGTCCGCTCGCATACAAACGGTTTTTCGCGAGAATCAATTCCGGCCGCAGAACTCGAATGTGGAAAAAGTTAACGTCCACATTCTCGCGCGGTTCTGACAAGATCCGTTTCGCTCGGCTCTAAGTTTTATCTCCCCGCGTAAGGATCGGCCTGAGGTCCCCGGCACCGCCCGCGAATTCGTCGTATCGGATCGGCACGATCAGCGGCAAAACGTCGACGGAATTTCCGCTTCGATAATTTTCCAGATCGCGGACCAAAGGCTCTGCCAACTTAACGCCGAACATTTTCCTGATCTGCTCGTCCGTCATTTCTGTTATTCGCCGGATCGACCCGACATCGGCGATCAGCATCTGCCTCGTCGCCTCGTCGATTGACGGCAGAATGCCCGCGAGGTCGTAAAATCCGGCCATGTCGCGTGTCAGCCGGTGGACCGAATTGGCAAGCTCGTGAACCTCGTCACGGACCGCAAGAAGCAGACGATGCGTGCCGCTTGTGACGTCGAACTCGACGCGTCTGCCGTCCTCCGTCAAAAAATGCGAGATCTCAGAGTGCCTGCCGGGCGGTTTGACGGCCGAAATGACCTTGAACGTGCGCGGTGCTTTTCCCAGAGCTGCGACGGCCGCGTTCAGTTGCGTCCTGCCTCCGTCGACGAGAATAAGCCCTATTTCGGAATCAGTTTTGATCTCGCGGCGTGCGACGAGTTCCGCCAGTGCGGCGGGCTCGCTTTTCTTCGTCGAGTTCAGGTACTCGAACGCGGCAATTCGGCGATCGTGAATGTCGTGAACGATGCGGGCGGCGACAAACGACGTCGAAGAAATGTGAGCCACGTCGTGCGCCTCGACCTGCTTTGGGATCGCGGCAAGCGTAAAGATCTTTTTCAAATTAGCGGCCGTCTCCGCCACCGTTTCCGGTTTCGCCAGAACGCTTAGATGAAGTTCGTCCTGTTTTTTGTGCAGCGCACGTCCGGCGGTGATTCCAAGCGATCGCTGCGGGACAATTTTTATCGAAATTTCGCGTCCAAATCTCTCGCTCAAACGATGAGCCACATCCCGCCGGCCTTCGAAATCCGCCGGCACGCGGATCTCACGCGGAGCGTAAAATTGGTACATCGACTCGATGATCCGGCCAAGCGTTTCGCCCGCGAACTCCGGATCGGCGTACGCTTTAAACACGTGCGTGCCCAAAGTCCGGCGAAGCCGCTGCGTGACCAGAAAGAATGAAAGTGCCGCGTCCTCGTCGTCGAACCCGTACGTGTCAACAGTGTCGTCAAGCCAAATTTGATAGCGCGGATTCTCCCAGAAATCCCCGATCGTTTTGAGCACATCTCGAAGGACAGCCGCCTTTTCGAATTCGAGATCTCCCGCCGCAGCCTCGATCCGCCTCAGCATCTCCGAACGAAATTCGCCGCGTTCGTTTTTCAGAAACAGTCGGACGAGTTCGACTTGCTTTTCGTATTCTGACTCTGTACATAGACTCGCGACGCAAGGAGCCACGCAGCGGCGCGCGTAATATTGCGTGCACGGAACGGCGAACGATCCGTCGATCGGGATATCGCACGTTCTCAGCCGAAATGTGCGGTTTAGAAGATCGATCATTATCCGCACGGCAGTCCGATTGAGAAATGCGCCGAAATATTCCGCACCGTCGTCCGCAAGCCTGCGCGTCGCGAGCAGACGCGGGAACGCCTCGCCCGTCAATTTCATGTGCGGGTAAGGATGAAATTCGCCGGACTCGACGTTATGCTTCACGTCGGATTTTGGTAGGCGTCGAGCATCGTGTGAATGGCCTCGAGCGAGTCGGCGTCTTCGATCTTTTTGTCGTTGCGGAAACGCAGAATTCGCGGAAACCGCACGGCAACGCCCGATTTATGCCGCGTCGAACGCTGTATTGCCTCGAACGCGATCTCGAAAACTAGCTCGGGCTCAACGCTCCGAACCGGCCCGAACGTCTCGATCGTATTGGCACGTACAAACTTATCCACGACGCGGATCTCAGCATCGGTCAGCCCGGAATAAGCCTTTGCGAACGGCACCAATTCCTTGTCCTTCCAGACAGCGAACGTGTAGTCGGTAAACAGGTTCGCCCGCTTCCCGGTTCCTTTCTGCGCGTAAATGAGCACCGCGTCGATCGTCAGCGGATCGATCTTCCACTTCCACCAATCGCCACGGTGCCGGCCCGTTCGATACGGCGAATTGCGGCGTTTGAGCATGAATCCTTCGACGCCGAGCACGCGGCTTTGCTCCCGGACCGTCGCCATGCCCGGCCAGTCGCGGGCGGAAACCGACTCGGTCACGCGGAATATTTTCTGTGCCTCAGGCGGCAGCTTTTCGATCGTCTCCTCGAGCAAACCTCGTCGGGTGGCAAACTCGAACGCGCGTATGTCCGCTCCGTCCAGTTCCAGGAGGTCGTAGCACTGCAAAATTACCGGCACCTCCGACAATATCTTCGACGACAGATTCTTGCGTCCGATCCGGCGCTGCAGTTCGGTAAACGGCAAGACGCGTCCTTCCTTCCACGGCAGGATCTCGCCGTCGAGAACGGTCCCGTTCGGCAGCGTTTCAGCCGCTCGGGCGATCTCGGGGAAACGTTCGGTTATCAGGTCCTCGCCGCGCGACCAGGCGAACACTTCGTCCTTACGCTTGATGACCTGTGCACGGATGCCGTCCCATTTCCACTCGGCCTGCCAATCGGAAAGATCGCCTAGTTCGTGCGGTGCGGACTCGAGCTGATGAGCCAGATGGAACGGAAACGGCCGTGCGATCGGCGTTTCGTCCGTTTCCAGATGCGGGCTGAGCAGTCCGGTGAAGAATTCCGGCGTCGGCTGCCAATCGCCCATCGCCCGGTGCGTTATCACGTCGATCGGAACCTCGGAGATCTGCGACAGCGCACGGACGACCAACTGCTGAGAAACGCCGACCCGAAACGCTCCCGAAATAAGTTTGTTGTAAACAAGCCGCTGCGAGTAATTCATCCTCGCCCACGCGGACGTGACCGCCGCACGCTGCTCGTCCTCGGGCGCACCGCGAAGCGGCAGCAGTTGGTCCTCGACCAGCACTCTCAGCGGCGTATCGTCGGTCGTCGAATTGTTCGGCAGCAAAAGCGCGATCGTTTCCGATCCGTCGCCGACGGTGTCGCGTGATTCTTCGTAAAGCCATTCGGGAATTCCGGCAAGCTCGATAGCCCAATCGCGCAGCTTTCTCGAAGGCACGATCTGCCGCGGCTTGCGGCCCGACAAAAAATAGAACGCCCACGCCGCATCGTCCGGCGGCGCCTGCTCAAAATATTCCCCCATCGCCTCGACCTTTTCGTTGGTCTTGTTAGTCTGGTCAAGCGATGTGTAAAGTTCCGTAAAAAGCTTCATAAACCACCAGCCACCCAAGCCGCCGGTATCCCGATTCCTGTTCTTTTCCTCTTTTCCTATTTTTTCTTATTTGATCTGTTTCGTGGACAAAATCTGCGAACTTCCTCGTTGTCCTATTTGATCTGTTTCGTGGATAAAACTTCTTATCGCCAGAAAAGAAAAAGTTTAGGAATTTATCCACGAAACACACGAAAAAAGAAAAAAGAAAAAACAAATGACCGCCGGGCGGCCCCCAAGTCCTCCGTCAATTATTCGTCGATCTCTGCCGCGTCGTCGCCGACGAACTGTGTTTTCAGCGGGACGGCGTGCGTGCCCGTCTCGTTCAGATAGCGAACGACCTCTTCGGAAAAGCCGTGCGTCACGTAAACGGTCTCGGCCTCAGCCGATCTGATCGCAGCGAGCAGTTCCGGCCAGTCGGCGTGATCGGACAAAACAAAACCGCGATCGACCGCACGCTGGCGACGCGCACCGCGGACCATCATCCATCCCGAGGCGAATCCGGTCGAGTGCGTGCCGAACCTTCGCAGCCACGTCGACGCCTGGGCCGACGGCGGCGCAACGACGAGCGATCCGGCAAACTCTTTTTTATTCTCGACCAGCCCGACATATTTCGTCGCCGGCAGATCGACGCCCGACAGCCGGTACGCCTCGGTCAAACGTTCCACCGCTCCGTGCGTAAAGATCGGCCCGATCGAACGATCGATGCCGTTCATGACCCGCTGCGACTTTCCCAAAGCGTAGGCGAATATCACCGACACCTTTCCCTTTTCGATATTCCGCCGCCACCACTGGTTGATCTGCTCGAATATTTCGCCCGTCGGCAGCCATCGATATATCGGCAACCCGAACGTCGCTTCCGTAATAAAGTGGTGGCACTTCACCGGCTCGAACGGAGCGCACGTCGCGTCGGGCATCAGCTTGTAATCGCCCGAAACGACCCAGATCTCGCCCTTGTATTCAATGCGCACCTGTGCCGAGCCGAGCACGTGGCCGGCCGGGTGAAACGACACGCTGACGCCGTCTATCTTGGCGATTTCACCGTAAGATTGTGTGGAAATGTTCGCTTCGTCTCCCAGCCGAATGCGCGACAGCAACGCGCCCTCGGCCGGCACCAGGTAATCCTGATTTCCGCGATAGGTGTGATCGGCGTGGGCGTGCGTGACGACGGCCTTCGGAACCGGCTTCCACGGGTCGATGTAAAAATCACCCTGCTTGCAATAGAGGCCTTTCGAGGTCAACGTGACCAGGCCGCCGCGTTTCATATTCTAATATGATAACGCAAGGCGGCCCGCTCCGTTAAGTATTTTGTCGCACGCTATTTCGCCTTGCCGACAAAGCCCAGCAGCGCTTCGCGGCCGTGATAAAGCGTCAATTTGTCGCCCGCGATCGTGTAGCGGTCGGTCTTCTCGAGTGCGTCGAGGAACTGCCGTTCGATCGTCATGCGGTCGTCCTCGACGCACGCACGCATCGTCGCGATCACGTCCGTGACCGCGAGTTTCTCACCGTTCGCCGTATAACTGCCGCCGAACACGTTACAGCTCGAGTTCCCGCCCGCGCTATGTTTTTCTGCATCGAAATTGATGAACGCCTCGGACTCTTGTTGTGACACACGATCGCCGCCGATAGAATCCAGCACCCATTTCATGCTTTCGAGACCCGAAGCCGTCGGCTCTTCAGGCGGCATCCGCCGCACGGCCGTGAATTTCGCGACCACACGCCGCCCGGCAAACAGGCTGAGAATCCGGCCGTTCTCACTGTATCGCGTTGTGCGGCGGAGCGCGTTCACGAATTGCGTTTCCGTTCGCATGGCCAAATTATCCGCACATGCCATTCTCGTCGAGCCGATCCGCAAAAATCGTATCTTCCCGTTTCCGCCAGCGACACTGCCGAACATCCGATTGCAGCCGGCATTGCCCGTTATCCGCGCCGCGTTCACGTCGATGTCGATGTACGCTTTCGTATCGTCGGCTTTTTTGCCGTTCAGTTCGGCCAGACGCCACTCGCCGGACGGTACCTCGAGCGTTTGCGACGACGCGCCGGCCGCCATAAACACAAGTGCTGCGACCGCAGAAAAAACGAAACTAAAATTAAACTTAGACATATTTCCCCTCAAAACCCCTTGATATGCGCCGCGCAGGCCGCCGTCATATATTGAACGCGGCCCGGTGAATATTCTTGCAGCCGCCGCTTTGCAATGCGATGTATAATTCTCGCAAATCCCGGCGCCGTGCTTATTTAGCAACTGTCGCCAATACTTTAGCATCATTATTCCGGCTAAAACCTGAGCTTTCCACAGTTAGCCCGGGGCTCGACGGACGGAGGTCATATGCGATCACGATTTATGCGTTTCAATGCGTTAATTACATTCTCTCTGGTTTTTGTCCTGTCGACGGCGGCGTTTGCCGATACGATCAGGTTAAAGGACGGCAGCATCGTGAAGGGACGTATCACCACATTCGGGGGCGGAAAATTCGTCGTCACGGTCGGCGAAGGCACGCGGCGAAAAGAGATGTCGTTCATGGCCGACGAAGTCGAATCGATCCAGTTCGACCAGAGACTCGGCTCGACAACGGCTTCGAATTCCGTCTCGCAGCCTGTCTCGAACGCAAAGTACATCCCGCCGACGCAGCCGGCCAGAAAGTCCCCGCAGGTCGTGACCACCGACACCCCAACAAGACCGCCCGCGAGCGTCAGTCCAACCAAGCCGCAACTTAAGTCGGACCCGGTCGCCGCCGTAAAGCCGTCGTACTCCGGCGTGAAACCGATAGAGATCGCTGTCAGCGTTCAGGCCGACAACACTTCGAATGGATGGACGAATTCCGGCTGGGTCGTCAAAAAAGGTCAGAAGATTACGATCAGTGGTGACGGGGAAATTTCGCTCGGCGGCGGCAAGACGACCGGCCCGTCCGGCAGTTACGACATCGAGGACGCCGCAAAACTGCTCAAGAGCGTTCCGACCGGTGCGTTGATCGCCGTAATCGGCGACGATAACAACGATTTTATTTACATCGGCACGAGCCGCGAATTTACGGCATCGCGTGACGGAGCTCTTTTTCTCGGCGTGAACGAAGGAAACCTCAGCGACAATTCGGGTAAATTCAGCGTTAAAGTCGAGATCGACCCGAACATGGGCGGTTGATCACGGCAGCTTTGCGTAAATCCAACTAAAAGCGGACAATTTGTATCTAACCTGAGTATCTCTTTCTAAGGAAACATCCAATGCGAAACGCTTTTGTCCGCTCGATCCTTTGTGTTTTTGTTCTGACGCTCGTCGTTATTTCGCTGTCCGAGACCGGCTTTGGCCAGTCGAGGCCGCAGCGGCCCGACCCGCCGAAAGGCACCGAGAAACGTAATCAGCGGCCCGCTCCGAAAACCGAAGACGAACTCAAGAAAGAAGCCGAAGAAAAGAAACGCCTCGAGGAAGAGAAAGGAGCAACCGAGGAGAAAGAAGTTCTGACCGTCGAGACCGATATCGTTAATGTCGACGCGGTCGTTTATAACAAAAAGTCAGGACAGATCGTCACGGGCCTGAAAAAAGAGAATTTCCAGATCTTCGAAGACGGTGTCAAACAAAACATTTCGAGCTTCACGACTCCCGAATCGCCGATAACCGTCACCCTCGTTCTTGAATACAGCAAGTGGACCGAAATGCTCGGCTCGGCAGCCGGCGGCGTCTTCGAGCCCGGCACATACGAAACGATCCGGCCCGTCGCTCAGTTTCTCACTCAGTTCATCAAGCCGCCCAACGATTATGCGTCGGTCATCGCGTTCGATATGCGGCCGACGCCGATAACGGATTTTACGAACGATCCGGCACGTATACGGCAGACGATCGATCTGCTGCTGCGAAACAATCCGGCGTTTCGCGAAAACAATCTGTTCGACGCGATAAAGTTCGCTCTCGTCGGCGGCAGAGGCGACTCGGTCGTGCTTGAGGATTCGGAAAAGGACAAGTCCGAATACGGCGGCATGGTCTCGGTCAAGTCAAAACGGCGTGCGATCATCCTCGTCGCGTCCGGCATCGACACGTTCAGCAGAACGAATTACGGCGAGGTGCAGAAGATCATTCAGGAGGCGGGAATTCCGCTCTACATCATCAGCACCGGCAATCTCTTTTACAAAAAATATGAGGACCGTTTGGGCGCTCTGGACGGCATCACGGGTATGCCCGGCCGCCTGACATTTTTGCAGGCGAAAAACGCCATGAATACGTTTGCCAAGCAGTCGGGCGGAATGCATTTTGAAATGACCTTCGGCAGTGAGGTACCGGCATACTTAAACTCCATAAACAGCATGCTTCGAAGCCAGTACAGCCTGGCGTATGATCTTGCTCAAAAGCACGAGCCGGGCAAGAAATATAAGCTCGAGGTCAAGGTAGACGTTGACGGCGACGGCGTTACGGATGAGAAGAAGTTCGTCGTCCAGCATCGTCCCTTTGTCCTGACACAAAAACCGCCCGTCGAAAAGAATCGGTAGACAAAGCGTCGCACCTATATCTGCATCGAATACAAAGCCCGCTGAATTGGCGGGTTTTTTATTGTTTCGCGGACCGTTTGTCTGCTACTCTGATTGATTGTCAAATAAATGAACAGACAGATCGTAGAAAGCTCAAAGAAAAAACTCGCCGCCGAGGAAGGTTACCAGATAACGCGCGGTGCAGGCCTTCGTATCGCGCTTTGCTACCCGAACACGCACGCGATCGGGATGGCAAACCTCGGGCTGCACACGATGTATGAGCTGTTCAACAGCATTCCTGACGTCTCGTGTGAACGGGTTTTTCTGCCGGACGACGCGGACCTGAAAGAATATGAAAAATCCCGCACGCCGCTGCTGTCGCTCGAGACGCAGACGCCGGTGCGTGATTTCGACATCGTCGCGTTCTCTATTTCGTTCGAGACCGATTATCTGAACATGGCCCGAATGCTCCAGCTTTCGAGCATTCCCGTCTGGGCGAAGGACCGCAACCATTTTCACCCGCTGATCGTCATGGGCGGCGCGGCGTCGTTTCTAAATCCCGAGCCGATCGCCGATTTCACCGACATCATCGCCGTCGGCGAAGGCGAGATCCTAGCGTTCCAACTGATCGACGCGATCGTCGAAAACGAAACGAAGGACGACATTTTGCTCGCGCTCGCACAGATCGGCCGTGGCTTTTACATCCCGTCGCTTTACGACGTCGTTTACAACGACGACGGCACCGTATTTGATTACATACCGAAGGAAGCGGGCGTACCCCGACGCGTCGGACGTGCTCTGGCATCCGTCAACCCGAAGGAAGGCACGCTCCGTCGCGCGATTAAACGCGGCGAGACCGAGCTCGCCGAATTTTTGACGACGCAGGACATTTTCTGCCCGTCGACTTCCGTTTGGTCGCCTGAGGCCGAGATGGGCGACCGCCTGCTCGTCGAGATCTCGCGCGGCTGCTCCCAAGGCTGCCGCTTCTGCTGGGCTGGTTACAACTATTATCCGCCGCGTGTCGTTCCCGCAAAGGACATTCTCGCAAAGGCACGTGAGTGGCGTCCGAAGACCAACAAGATCGGCCTGGTTTCAACGGCCGTCTGCGACCACCCGGAAATTTCGACCATTCTTCGCGAATTGCGGGCGATGGACTACCGCATCTCGGTTTCGTCTCTCAGGCTCGATCAAATCTCCGACGAGCTGCTCGACGCGCTGGTCGAATCCAAAGATCAGCAGATCGCCGTCGCGCCGGAAACCGGTTCCGACAGGCTGCGTCGCGTCATCAACAAAAATCTTACCAACGACGAGATCGTCGATATTTGCGGCTCGGTGTTCGACCGCGGAATGCTGACGATCAAGCTTTACATGATGGTCGGCCTTCCGACCGAAACGCAGGAAGACCTCGATGAGATATTTGTGCTGGTCGAAAGGGTGAAAGACCGCATGCTCGAGGCCGGGAAGAAATTCGGCTGGGCGGGCAAGATCATTCCGTCGCTGAACGGCTTTGTGCCGAAACCGAACACGCCGCTTCAATGGGGCGGCATTTGCGACGAACGCGAATTGAAAAAACGCATCAAGTATGTCGCGAAAGGACTTTCGCGAATTCCGAACGTCGACGTCCGCTTTATGTCGGCACGCATCGCTCACGAACAGGCGTTGTTCTCGTCGGGCGACCGCACGGTCGCGAAGGTCATCGAGCGGGCCGCTGCACTGAAGGGCGATGTCGATAAAGCTCTTCGCGAAACGGGCGTCGATCCGCTTTTTCATACGTCACGTAACCGCGGTTACGACGAATTTCTTCCGTGGTCGATCGTCGATTCCGGGCTTTCGTTCGATTTTCTCAAGACCGAAAACGAAAAAGCGCACGCTGCGCTTTCGAGTCTGCCGTGTCCGGCGGTCGAAAAATGCACAACGTGCGGCGTGTGTCCGACGACGTGGCTGGCTGATGCCTCGCCTGCTTTCATCCAGATCCAACCCGCAAAGGTCCGCGACGCTCTCGCCGCGGCCGTCTAAGATCACTACTATTTCAAAAGGTAACCTGTCGGCCGCGCGGTGTAGTCAAATTTGTACACGTAGTCGTAAAGGCCGAACGGGAGCATCCCTACTTTTTTAGAATACGCCACCGAGGCGATTATCGTACCGCCGTTTTCCGGCTTGATATCGATCAATGCATCGGCCGGCACGTTATTTTGCGAAGCGGCACGCGCGACCGAGGCTTTAACAACGTCGAGCGGTTTCATTTGGCCCGATGCGGCGAGTCCTTTCACCACGGCGGTGTCCATTTCCTGACGAAAATTCGCGCCGTCGTAGGCAACCGGTATGTAGTGATATCCGGCGTTGCCCGCGAGAAATAGCACGAGAAAGATCAATAATACTTTTATACCGACGGCACCGCGTTCGGACCTGCGGTCTTGAGTGGAATTCGTCATACGGAAAACTCCTGAATTTTGCTTTTCGGGCGAAGGTTAATGCTTTAGCAGAGCTTTTAGCGAGCCGGTCAAAACCGATTTTGGAATGTCTTTTTGCGGAACGATGACCGGTTTTCCGATACCTCGAAGAAGTATCCAGTTTAGCGACCGGTCGACTATCTTTTTGTCGTAACTGAACGCCGCAAAAACCTTTAGCGGATCGAGATGTGCGATCGACGGCAAAGGCCCGGCCCGATGCACAACATCGTTCAACAATTCTACTTCATCTTTGGCCAATAATTCAAGTTTTTTCGACACCTCGGCGGCGAACATAATTCCGTATCCGACGGCCTCGCCGTGCTTTAGATAACGGTACGCCGTGACTTTTTCGAGCGCATGCGCGAGCGTGTGCCCGAAGTTGAGAATCTTCCGCGATTTCGGGTCGATCCTCGCCGGGTCTTCGCGTTCGTCTCCGCGAACAATTTTCGCCTTGAACGACACCTGAGCAGATATAAGTTCATCAAATCGGCCGACGAAAGATCGATCGTCAAAGTAATTTGCGAACTTCCCGACGTCGAATCCCGAAACAAGGTTGCGTGTCACGGTGAACAGTTTGCCGCCTTCCAAAGCGGCCTGCTTTACGGCTTCGCAAAGTCCCGCGGTCATTTCTCGTCGCGACAAAGTCTTCAGCACCGACGGATCGATCAGGACGCCAGCCGGTTGATAAAAAGTGCCGACGAGATTTTTGCCGTTCGGCGTATTTACGGCCGTTTTGCCGCCGACGGACGAGTCGATCATCGACAGCAGCGTCGTCGGCACCTGCAAAAACCTTATCCCGCGAAGGTAAACGGACGCCGCAAATCCGGCGAGATCGCCGACAACGCCTCCGCCGAGGGCGACGATGCCGTCCGAACGGCTAAAGCCTTTCTCGCTCAAAAAGCCGAGAACGTGCTCGAGGCTTTTGAGATTCTTGAACCGCTCGCCGTCGCCGATCAGGCAGACGCTCACATCGAAGCCTTTTGCGGCGAGACTGCTTTCGACCGCCGCACCGTACAAACCGAAAACTTTTGCGTTGGAAATAAGCGCGGCTTTTCGCGGCCTTCCGTCTGTGACGACGCTGGCCCATTCACCGATCGCGGCGAGTGACCCGGTCTCGATTCGTATATCGTACCGGTCGACCTTGCCGCCGACTTTTATCGAAAGGGTTTTACTCATCTGCAAGCGTAATTGTAACAGCCGGCAAACAAAAAGCCGTGAAACGCTTTGCGGTTCACGGCAACATTGTTAGAGGTGTGCAGGCGAAGCAACGTGGAAGTGTACCTCACCTGCCAATTCGTGACGACCGTCCTCACCCCAGCCATCACTGGAAACGGAGGTTCCACCTACCGTTTCGGTGAAGACAATATATATTCATCCGCCGAATTTAGCAAGCAGCAATTTTGATCGTGCAAAATCGTTTTTCACCGCGCCACGGTCTCGTTGAGCCGGAGTTCCAAAACAGCAGTCGTCGATATCCAGCGGGGATCGCGTAGTCGGCGATATCCTGAGTGGACCGCGTAGCGGTCAATTGAATTTAGCCGCGGGTTCAGCCCACGGTGAGTGAACGTTCCGATCTTCCGTCGCGTTAGCGACGGTTGAAGCGATAACGGCGTCCTTAACCCAAGCTGACGCTGATAACGTCTGCGAGCCGTTTCGCCTGAGACTCGATCGACTTCTGATCTTCGCCCTCGATCATCACGCGTGCGAGATTTTCGGTACCGGAATATCGCAGCAGCAGCCTTCCCTTTCCGTCGAGTTCGTCTTCGATCTCACGGCTGAGCACGGCGACATCGGAGACGCCGTCGAACGGGCGTTTTTCTTTCACCTTTACGTTGACGAGCACCTGCGGATAGCGAACAAAACCGGCTGTCAGTTCCGACAGCTCTTTCCCGCTCGTCCGCATCGCCCGCAAAAGGAAAAGAGCGGTCATGATCCCGTCGCCAACGAGGCTTTGCTCGGGGACGATGATGTGTCCCGATTGCTCGCCGCCGAGTTTCGACTCAGTTTTCAGCAATTCCTCGAGCACGTATTTATCACCGACGGCAGCCCGCACCAGCTTAATTCCGCGTGACGCGAACGCGATCTCGAGGCCGATGTTGCTCATCACAGTCGCGACGACGGTCTTGTTCGGCAATTGCCCTTGGTCGTCGAAAAGACAGCCGAGTATCCACAAAACAGCGTCGCCGTCTACGATGTTTCCCAGTTCGTCAACGAACAACGCGCGGTCCGAGTCGCCGTCGAACGCGACGCCGATGTCCGCCGAATTCTCCACGGTCAGATCACGAACGCCTCCCAAATGCAGCGAGCCACATTCAAAATTGATATTCCGCCCGTTAGGCTGATCGTGGATCGCTAAGACCTCGGCGCCAAGCTTTTTGAAAACGTCCGGCGCAAATTCGCAGGCCGCTCCGTTGGCGCAGTCGACCGCGATCTTCAGGCCGCGTAGATCGAGTTCCGGAAACGCCGCCAACAGATGCTCGACGTACGCCGCGTGGAATTCCGCAACACGGCCCGAATGCAGAACGCTCAGATCTTTGGTTTCGACTTCAGTTCCCGCATGTATGTCGCCCTCGATCGCTCGTTCCGTCTCCTCGTCGATCTTTCGCCCCGAGGGCAAAAAAATCTTGATACCGTTGTCCTCGAACGGATTGTGCGACGCGCTTATGACAATACCGGCGTCGAAACCGAATTCACGCGTAAGGTAAGCAACGCCCGGCGTTGTGATGACGCCGGCTGATTCGATCGCGGCTCCGCCCGCTAACGCTCCGGCATGCAGCGCCGCCTCGAGCCGCGTCCCCGATTCCCGTGTGTCCCGTCCCGTCAAGAACGTCGGCGCGCGGCCGAGCTTATCGGCGTAACGCCGGGCGAGCGATTCGCCGATCGCGGCCACTGTCTTGAGATCGAGAGGGAAAATGTCGGCAACGCCGCGAATACCGTCTGTTCCAAAAAGTCTGTTCATAGATCGAAAATTGATAATTGCGTCCGCGTCATTCTATACACTAGTTTGCCGCTCACGGTCCGCGCAACCTCGGCATAACTTTTTATTGTGGATTGTATAAAAATATCGATTTTGTTTGACAACTTATCGCTAAATGTTCGAATCTGTATATATGCGGGAGATTTTTCCTGCACATGACGTTCACCGACTGCCCTAAAATCCGATCTTCCGAATTATGAAAACGCTCTTTTTCAGCGCGATCTCTGCCCTCCTGCTTTTTGGCACGCAGGCATCTGCCCAGTCACGCGCAGTGATCGAACCGACGCCCACGCCGGTTCATGTTGTTATCACGAATACGATGCCCCCGATCAAGCCGCAGGCCCCCAGGCCGACGCCTACACCGATAATCGTCGGTGAGAGCGGTCAGCTGCACGGCCCGTCAGCGGCTGTTCCGGTAGCTGCCGCGCCGTCCAGTTCGTTTGCTCCTGCCGCTTCGTTCAACACCGCCGCGGCCGCCGGGTTGAAGATGATGAGCTTCGGGCAGATCAAGAGCAAGATCGCCGAAGCGAAACGCGAGATGCAGAGCCGGCCGATCGCGACCGCAATAAACGAGAGCGTCGTATCGACAGATTTTGTACGTCTCGCATTTTTGGATTCCAAAACGCAAAAGATCGACTTTGCCGTAATGGTGAAGGACGCGTTCCTCTCGACCTCGCAGGACAAGGTCACGACATCGCAAAACGGCAAACAGGTTATCATCCGCACGATCCGCGGCAACGGCGTCAATACGCCGATTTCGATCGTCGACAGTTGGGGCGTCGCACACACGCCGCTGATCGTCCAGTATCCGGTCGTACGCGACGGCAAATACATGGAGACGGCCTATTACGTTTCGACGCACACGGGAATCGTGACGCCCGATGTAGTAAGCGCCGGACGGTTATACGTTCGCAACGTCATCGAGATTGCCCGCGATCGGCTGGCTGATAAAGGCATCACTATTCAGCCCAAAGTCGCCGACATCGCCGAGCGTCTCGCGACGGTCGAGCACGTCGACCACATGCGTTTTAAGAACGAAAGCCGCTCGATCATTTACAACGACATTTTCACGCTTTACGCGTTGAACGAAGGGCAGACTTACCGCTATTCGGTAAGCTCGGCCGGGGCCGGCGGGATGGTCCAGATGATCCCGGCGACTTATCGAATGATGCGGTCGCGATATCCGGGCGTTGGCCTGATGCCCGATTTTGTCGAGGGCATGCGCAACCACGTCAACGCGACGCAGGCGATGCTGCTCTATATGCAGATGACGTGGAACGACCTTGTCGCCAGCCCGACCATCGGCAATGCGATGATCAACAATATCGCGACGCAGGAACAGTTGATGGCAGCCGGTTACAATTCAAATCCGGCGAGGCTTGCCGGTTACATCAACCGCGGCGGCGAAAACTGGACCAACCTGATCCCAAACGAAACGAAGATGTACCTGCAGATCTACTCGTCCCTCGAACAGTTCGTCCCGATGGCGGCACGCACGAGGTAGGATCATTTACACAGAATAAAAAAGGCGGCCGATGTGGCCGCCTTTTTTTTATTCCATAGATGCGGCTTGCCGAGCCGGAATGTCCAGTTTCGCGACTTCGGCCTGAACGTCCTCAAAAGTGCGGCCGACTAAATTTTCGCCGCGAAAAAACGCGTTGTCGGTGATCTCGCAAAACACGAAAGGCGGCGGTTCGTATTCACGCAAATCCGACTCGTCGTCAAACTCGACGCGTGCGATATTCAGCCCCCACAGTTTCCCGATGTACACGTCAAACTCGACGGTTCGGCCGTCGTATTCGTGGAAATACCGGTTCTTGCGTATCTCGGTTCCCTCGAATATCTCGAAGCGCTCATGTTCCGCTTCGTTCAGATAGATCTCGGCCAGCTTCGTTTGAAAAGCGAGCGTTTCGCTGTGCATTCGCTGCTGAAGGATGTATGTCCACTCCTTCGAATCAGGATTACGCACAGTCCGCAGCCGCATACGCGTGTTGGCGATGTAATTGTCGAATAATTGTATGTGGGCACTCGCACGCGTCAGCGGTTCCGGCAGCTGTTCGATCAAAAAAGTACGATAGAGTTCGGTTTTGGCGGTTTTGTCCATTGTCGTTTCTTTTATTATACTTTGGACTTTGCGTCGTGCGAAGGTGCGGCGGGTATTTCCGAAAGGAGCAATATGATCAATAAATTTTCAATAGTTATTTTACTGTCCGTCGTCGCGTTCGCCTTCGGTGCGTGCGGCGGCGAAACCGCGAACAACACCGCGATCGCCGTCAACACCTCGAACGCGACCATCGCGAATTCGGCAAACACAAAGGCCGATCCGCTCGGTGCCACTACGCCGACGCCCGCGCAGACGACGAATAATGCGCCGACGCTGACGCCGATCTACAAAGCGTATTGTGCGGCGATGGTTAAAAAGGACGAGGCCGCGCTGCGTAAGATCTACTCGCGCGACACGATCAAGTATTTCGAAGGCGAGATGAAGGCTGACGGAGTTAAGTCGCTGACGGAATTCCTCTCGGACGACCAGGTGACCAACGACCTCTGTGAGGCCCGCAACGAACAGATCAACGGCGACAGCGCCGTCGCCGAGATCCGCTCGAAAGGCTACCCGAACGGGATAAAAGTCGTCTTTGTCAAAGAAGACAACGGGTGGAAACTAACCAACCGCAGCCCCGAAGTCCCAACTACAAAATAACCGTAAGAGTTACCGTACGAGTTACGCGTTTACGCGTGAGGCCGCGTTATCAATGTACGAGTTACGCGTTTACGCGTGAAGCCGCGTGGTCCTCACTCGAGTTAGTTTGCAACGGGCCACACGCCCATCACTTTTACGCGTAAACGCGTAACTCTTACCTTTCATGTTCTGTTAGCTTGCCGTGCCTTTTGCTTCGTTGGGTCGGTATGGCGGCAGTGTTACTCTTGCCGATTTTTCTTTTTTCATTCCCAGCGCCCAGTCCGCCTGCATCAGCGTGTGGATGTCGCGGGTTCCCTCATAGATCACCGCGGCCTTGCAGTTTCGCAGATAACGCTCGACCGGATAATCGTTCGTGTAACCGTTCGCTCCGTGGATCTCGATCGCCATCGACGCGGCCGTTTCCGAACGAACCGTCGCCTGCCATTTGGCGAGGCTGGCGGCCTTGGCGGACGGCTTTCCTTCGTTTTTCAGATAGCCGGTTTTCAGCCACAGCAGATGCGCCATCTGGTAATCGGCTTCCATATTGGCGATCTTTTGTTTGACGAGCTGGAAATTGCCGATCGTCTGGCCCTGTACCTCACGCGTGTTCGCGTACTCGACGGACGCATCGCGTGCGGCACGGATAACGCCGGTCGCACCGGACGCGACGGTATACCTGCCGTTCTCGAGCGAGAACATCGCGATCTTAAAACCTTCGCCTTCCTTCCCGAGCATGTTCTCTTTCGAAACTCTCACGTCCTGCAGCGAAAAGTAGCCGGTGTTCCCTGCCTTGATCCCAAGCTTGCCGTGCAGCGTGCCGCTCGAAAACCCCGGCATCGTGCGTTCGACGATAAAGCAGCTCAGCCCCGAATGATCGCGGACCTTTTGTTTTTCCTGATCGGTCCAGCAGAAAAAGAGGAAATTATCGGCAACGTTGGCGAGCGAGATCCACATCTTTTCGCCGTTCAAGATCCAGTCGTCACCGTCGCGTCGGGCGTACGATTTCATCCCGATAACGTCCGATCCGGCATTCGGCTCGGTCAATCCGAATGTTGCGATCTTTTCGCCTTTCGCCTGCGGGACAAGGTATTTTTGCTTTTGTTCCTCGGTTCCCCAACTGTAAACGCTCAGGCTGTTCAGGCCGACGTGGACGGACATCGCGACGCGAAGGAACGTGTCGCAGGCCTCGAGCTCCTCGCAGACGAGCCCGAGCGAGATGTAATCGAATCCCGCTCCGCCATACTGCTCGGGAATGCAGACGCCCATCAGGCCGAGGTCGGCCATTTTCTTAAAGACCGAGGGCTCGAAATACGACTTTTCGTCCCATTCCTTAATGAAGGGAGCGACCTCGCCTTTTACAAATTCCCGCACAGTCTGCTGCAGTGCAACATGCTCTTCTGATAATTCAAAATCGATCACGGTGTCTGATTTTCCTCTCTTAAATTTTGATATGATAAGATTTCCAGCTTGAGAACGCTTTTTATTTTATCACTTCGCTCCTGTTTGTGCGAAAATCGCCGCCGTTTTGGCCCCTGATGATCCCGATCGCCAACGCATTTGAAATTATCGACCGCGAGACGCCGCTTCTCGGGATTGAAAGCGTCGCTATCAGTGAGCTTTGCGGCCGCGTCTTGACCGAAGATATTGTTGCCGACAGCGACCTGCCGCCGTTCGATCGTTCGCAGATGGACGGCTATGCGGTCGTCGCGGCCGATACGGAAAATGCTCCGGTCGAATTGCGGATAGTTGGCGAATCGGCGGCCGGTCGCGGCTGGCGCGGCAAAGTTGTTTCCGGCGACGCGGTCAGAATAATGACCGGTGCACCGGTTCCCGATGGAGCAGACGCCGTGCAAAAGCTCGAACTGACGGCGGAGAGCGAAACGGGATCGTCCGTACAAATTGCCGAACCGACCAAGCCCGGAAGATATATTATCGCCAAAGGTGCCGAGACGGCTGCCGGGACAAAAATATTCGCGAGCGGCGAACTGGTCACGGCCAGCATGATCGCGAGCGTTGCGGCGTTCGGTTATTCGAATGTCCGCGTCGGCGTCCGGCCAAAGGTTGCGGTCCTGTCGACCGGGAGCGAAATAGTGCCGATCGATCAGACGCCGCAACAGGATCAGATACGCAATTCAAATTCGCCGATGATCGCCGCGCTCGTTCGCGAATCGGGCGGTACGTCGATCGAGCATCCGCTGGCCGCGGACGACGTCGACGGACTCACGTCAGCGATCGGCAATGCCGCGGCGGGTTCTGATATTCTTGTCATCACGGGCGGCGTTTCGGTCGGCAAATACGATTTGACGAAAGACGTCCTCAGGTCGCTCGGCGCCGAGATATTTTTCGAACGCGTTCGGCTAAAGCCAGGAAAGCCCGCGGTTTTTGCGCGTCTCGGCAAAACGCTCGTTTTCGGCCTGCCCGGCAATCCCGTTTCCGCGGCCGTGACGTTTCACCTGTTCGTCCGGCGAGCGATGCGAAAGATGCAGGGAGCAGCGGAACTCGGCCTTCGCCCCGGATTTGCCATTGCCGCGAAAAAGGCGAAAGGCACCGCCGAACGCGACACTTTTCTGCCGGCGGCGATCGGCACGGACGACACTGGGCGAGCGGTCGCCGTGCCGCTGAAATGGCTCGGCTCGTCAGATTTTATAGGGTTTTCGCGGGCCGACGCACTGATTTTCGTGCCAGCCGGAACCACATACGAGGCCGGCGACGTTGTCGGCACTTTTCTAATTTAAGCAATGGAAGCTCCTGCTGCGCTCGCTCACGAAGCGATTTACGACACCGTCGAGAAAATACTCAACGACCGCAAACGCGGCCGGCTGCTCGACGTGCCCGCCGGCGAAGGTGCACTTGCCCTTCGGCTGAAAAACGCCGGCTTCGACGTCCGTTGCAGCGATCTTTATCCCGAGATCTTCAAGCTCGAAGACATCGAAAACCGGCAAGGCAATCTCGACGGCCGTTTGCCGTACGACGACGCGTCTTTCGATTATGTCGTCTGCGTCGAAGGCCTCGAGCATATCGAAAACCCGGCGAATGCGATCCGCGAATTCTCGCGACTGCTCGCCGCGGGCGGGCATCTTATCGTTTCAGTCCCGAACATCCTGAACATCGAAGAGCGTTTGAAATGGCTGTTTTCCGGTTACACATCGCATTTCAAACCGCTGTCGGAACCGGCCCGCAAACAGATCGAATCGGACTTCGGCGGGATGGAAGAGATCGCTCTGCACGTCAATCCGATCGGGTATTCCGAGCTGAGATATTTGCTTGAAAAAAACGGCTTCGCACTCGATGGCGTTCACCTCGATAAACCAAAGCGCAACTCGTGGGCGTTTTTGCCGCTCGCTGCGGTCATTCGGCTGAGCTCGAAATTCGCGTCCGCCGAAAAACGACGAGGCCGATGGTCCGACGAACTCAACGCCGACGAGGTGCTGCTCGGCGGCAACACGCTGATTTTCAGCGCACGCAAAATATGAACGAACTTTCGCACCTCGACGAACACGGCAAGATAAAAATGGTCGACGTTTCTGGTAAAGACGCCACCGTGCGTCGGGCCGTCGCTTCGGCTCGCGTGCTGCTTTCGCCGGAGACGATCGAAAAGCTGAAAAACAATTCGAACCCGAAAGGCGACCCGCTCGAGATCGCCCGCATCGCCGGCATTATGGCGGCGAAGAAAACCTCCGATCTCATCCCGCTCTGCCACCAGATCGCTCTTTCAAAGGTGAATGTCACCGCCGAGATCACCGCGACCGGCGTGTCCATCGAAACCGAAGCGATAACGACCGCGCAAACCGGCGTCGAAATGGAAGCCCTGACCGCCGCCTCGGTCGCCGCACTTACCATCTACGACATGTGCAAAGCAGTGCAGAAAGACATCCAGATCACCGACATCCGCCTCGAATCAAAAACCGGCGGCAAGTCCGACTACAAAAGACGCTGACCGCTCCCGTCCACGCCTGCCCTTCTTTCGTGCATTTCGTGTGTTTCGTGGTTAATTCTTAAAAACTCCAACCACGAAACACTCGAAATGCACGAACAAGAACCAGAATATAAATTCACCGATTCCCAAAACGCCCAACTCGCTTCCCGATTTCCTTTCAGGAGTGCGAACTTTGCGGTAAAATAACTCGTAAACAGAATGCAGAGGTCGAACAGGAGTTTTACGATCAAATGAGATATACGATAGCCGAAAACGCACGTCCGCAGGTCAAGCTTTTGATGATCGCCACGCTCGCAAGCCTTTTGCTGTGGGTCGCGTCGTGGTATTTGCCGCTGGTCGGGTACATCGTCTATCCGCTGCAGCTTTTCGCCACCTTCATTCACGAAGGCTCCCACGTTCTCGCCGCCATACTTACAGGCGGTGCCGTGCAAAGCCTGACGGTTTCGCCGGACACGAGCGGCGAGGTTTATTCGGTCGGATCGGGCTGGTTCTCACAGTTATTTATCTCGAGCGCGGGATACGTAGGCACGACCGCGTTCGGTGCCGCTCTGCTCGCGTGGATTCGCTACGGCCTTTCGTCAAAGCGCGTGCTTTACATCTCGTCGGGCATCGTCGGCGTGCTAACAGTAATATTCGGCATACTCGCACCGATCTGGAACTTTTTCGCGAACGTGACGCTCGGCAGCATGGCGTTCACGCTTCTTACGGGCGTCGCGCTCACCGCCGGACTGTTTTGCGTCGCAAGATTTGCGAGTCAGAAATGGGCAAACTTCGCCGTCGCATTCCTCGCGGTTCAATGTCTGCTCAACGCCGTGTTTAGCCTCTTTGAGCTCACGTTTATCGCAGGCTTCACGAATATGCATTCGGACGCCGCAAACATGGCCGCCGCGACCGGCCTGCCCGGCATAGTCTGGGCGATCTTGTGGATGGGAATTTCGGTCGTCCTTATCTCAGTCGGCATGCGGCTGTATGCCGTGAGCAAAGCGACAAAGACGGAAACGGTATTTGAGGATTGAGTAGTTATAAGAGCGGGGGCAAGCCCGCCTTCCTGACTGCATTTCATTTGTATTGAGTGGGTGTCGTAAACTCGCCCACTCATCGAGTCCGCACGCAGGCAGGAAGGCGGGCTTGCCCCCGCATTTTTTCAACCCAAAATGAAGATAATTACTTGCGGCATTCTACTTTGCTTAACCATTCTTTCGGCGATTGCGCAGGTAAAAAAGCCGACACGTCCCGCGATCAGGCCGCCTTTCTCCGAGTCGCTGCAGGCACTCGTCGTGGCGACGAAAAACTGGGACGCAGTTCAGGGAACCGCACGTCTTTACGAACGAAAGACCGCAAGCTCGCAATGGAAACCGGCAGGTGAATCATTCCTCGTCGTTGTCGGGCGAAGCGGGCTCGGGTTGGACGACGATATAAACCATGATCTTTGGGGAACGCCGTCGTCGTACACAAAACCGGTCGCGAAACGCGAAGGCGACGGACGTTCGCCAGCCGGATTGTTCCCGCTGACCTTCGCCTTTGGCTCAAAAACGACGCCCGTCACAAAGCTTCCCTATACCGATCTTAAAGAATTTACCGAGTGCGTCGACGACGTAAATTCCAATCACTACAACACGATCGTTGACCGCATGCAGGTCGGCGCTTACGATTGGAAAAGCTCCGAAAAAATGCTCGCGGTCGGCGAGGCGTACGAACGCGGCGTGTTCGTCGCCTACAACTCGTATCCGCCGCAAAAAGGCGCTGGCTCGTGCATTTTCCTACATATCTGGAAGGACGAAAATACGGGCACGAGCGGATGCACCGCAATGAAACGATCGGATCTCGAATCGCTGCTGACACACCTTGATCCCGCAAAAACGCCGTATCTCGTGCAGATGCCTTTAGACACTTACCGTTCGCAACAAAAATCGTGGAAACTGCCGAAGCTGAAATAACTCTCGCCGTCATACCGCTTGGCGGCCGCCTGCTCGTCCGTTCAAAAAAAGACTGGCGAACCGCCGTCGTCTCGCGCATAGCGGAGGGCTCGATAACGCTCTCGGTCGCGTCGCCCCGAGGCGGCTGCTACCGCCTCCGCCGCGTCCCCGAAACACTAATCGCCTACGACGGTCGCATTCCCTATCTCCAATTCGACCCATCCGAAAATTGGCGCGAAAACTTCTCCGCCTACGACCTGCGCTGGTAGCACGATCGTCCGGGCTTGGCCCGAAGCATAAATGGTACAAACCGGAACCGCTCCCAATACCAAAGGTCCACGAATAAACAAGTCCCGCTTCGCTCACAAGCTTTTTATCGAAGCGTACGGTGTTAAGGTTTGCATCGCCGCGACCGACGCGATCGCCCGCCGCGTAATTCGCAAAATGCTCCCGGACTTTCTTGCGGATTCTTACACGATCGTCAATGAGGTCGAGGTCGATCACACTTTCTACTACGTTTGGAACCGTTCGGCAAAGGATTCGCTCTATAGAAACGGCGAGAAGGTCAGCGTTAGAACGGCTCGAACGAGGGCGCTGCGGCAGTTGAGTTCGCTCGTCCGTTTGGCGGTGGCCGAGTTCGCGGTCGGTCACGTTTTCGTTCATGCCGGCGTTGTCGCGTGGAAAGGCAAGGCGATAGTGATGCCGGCTAAAACATTTGAGGGCAAGAGCACACTGGTCATGGAGCTGGTAAAACGCGGAGCGGTGTACTACTCGGACGAGTACGCCGTAATCGACAAGGACGGACGCGTCCGCCCGTTTCCGAAGATGATTTCTCTGCGCCTGGTTCCCGACGATCGTTCGCAGACCGATCACGCGGTCGAGTCGTTCGGCGGAGTCGCCGGCACCGAGAGCATTCCCGTGGGGCTAATATTATTCACTCAGTACAAACCTAAATGCCGCTGGGATCCGCGACCGCTGACGAAGGGGAAAGGGTTGATAGAGCTGATCCGCGACACGATTCCGATCCGTACCAACCCGCAGTTCACTTTATCGGTCCTGAAGACAATGGTGGAAAACGCCGCAGTCATAAAGTCGCCTCGCGGTGACGCTGAGGATGCGAGCCGTCTCATACTCGCGCTTTTCGAGTCACATATTGCGTGATCACGCAGTTCTGTCATCAAAACTCTGGCGTTAAACAGAATGAGGCCCGCGATGCCGCGGACCTCGATGCGTTAGAGATCAACTCGTGCCGATTGGGCAAGACGCTGCTTACGGAGCGCAAACTCCGTTATTATTTCCGTTGTTGGAAAATCGGCAGACACAACCTGTGGTACACGACGTCGTGGTTGCGGTGCAGGCATTGCCCACGCCGGTGTTCGGTCCCGCACACATACATGTCCCGGCACCGACCACGCAGGTCGAGGCCGCGTGGGCGGCCGTCGGTGCGACAAGTCCCGCGATCACGGGCAATGCGATCATCGACCCGAGGCCGATCTTCTTGATAACGTCGCGGCGCGACAGGCCGTCGAACTTCTCCGGCGTCGACGGCACGCCGTCGATCAGTTTTTCCTTTTTTAATTCCGCCAAGGCAAGCCAGACAATATCTTCGTTGCCGACGCGCGAGGCGATGTCAGCCACAGAATTGCTGCCGTCGCAGGCGCGCCAGACTGCCGACGATGTTTCGTTGAGGCACATCGCCCGATTGTCTCTGAGGTCGTAGACCAGTATTTCGCCGTTCAGTTCCTGGACGACGATCTCGTCCGTACGGCTTTTTGGATAATTTTGCTTCATAACTCCCCGTTGTGAGTACCTAACTCCCCTGAATTGAATAGATCTAAACTTGAAAGCACAGTATGCGAAACGCAACAACTGTGCCACTTACGATAATAAGTTAACGTAACTGTTTAACACAAGTTCTATATACACTTTCCTCGCAACAGTTACGTGATTTTCGAACGGCGGCGGTTCGGATTTCGCTGTCCGCGGGGCGCGTCGGAAAGCCATTCAGAACGCCTCGTCATCGAGCGGCAGTGCTGTCGATTGTACGGAACCCGCCTATTTGTTAAAATTGAGCTTTGCGCAGATGGCAGGTTTTTTCACCTATGCAAGCAGTAAAGCCTAAGGAAGATGCAATTGAGGTCCGCGGGGCGAAGGTTCACAATCTCAAGAACGTATCCGTTTCGCTCCCGCACAACAAACTCACGGTCATTACCGGCGTCTCCGGTTCGGGCAAATCGAGCCTCGCGTTCGACACGATCTACGCCGAGGGCCAGCGGCGTTACGTCGAATCATTGTCCGCCTACGCCCGGCAGTTTCTTGAACGGATGGACAAGCCGGATGTCGATGAGATAACCGGCATCGCACCGGCGATCGCGATCAGGCAAAAGAATTCGACGCGAAATCCGCGCTCGACGGTCGCGACACAGACCGAGATCTATGATTACCTCCGGCTGCTGTACGCACGCGCCGGACAGACCTTCTGTCACGTGTGCGGCCGTGAGGTCAAAAAGGACGCGCCCGAATCAGCGGCCGACGAGATCCTCGAAACGCTTGCACCCGGTACGCGTTTTTATGTTCTGTTCCCGGTGCTGCAGAACGCTCAGAGCAAAGAATTAAAGCCGGCAAAAAAGAGCAAGGCAAAACCGACGGTCACGTCACACGAACTAAGTGTTTCGGCATTTTTGATCTTGCTGCTGCAGCAAGGGTTTTCGCGACTTTTCCGCAACGGCGAAATGCTCGAGCTGCAAAAACCGGAAGATTATCCGTTCGACGATTTCGAAAACACGTTCGTCCTCATTGATCGCCTGAAGGCCGACCCCGATATTCGCCAGCGGCTCGTCGATTCGCTCGAGACCTGTTTCCGCGAGGCACACGCCGCAGTGATTCAGTTGTCAGAACCGGGAGCGGTAGCGACCGGGTCGCCCCGAAGCAAGAAAGCGTCCGCGGAACCAGCGGGTAACCCAGTCGCTACCGCTCCCGGTTCTGACCGGGCGGGCGTTCTGAAGTTCAGTGACCGCTTCATCTGCAAATACGACGGCACGGTTTACGAAGAGCCGGAACCGCACCTTTTCAGTTTCAACTCGCCGTTCGGGGCGTGCCCGACGTGCCAGGGTTTCGGCAACACGATCGGCGTCGATTACGACCTTGTGATACCGAATCCTCTGAACTCGATAAAAGAAGGCGCGATCGAACCGTTTACACGGCCACAGCACGCTTGGGCGCAGAAAGAACTTCTCAAATATGCTTCGGAAAACAAGATCGATGTTAACAAGCCGTTCGCCGACCTGCCCGACGAAACGCGCCACGCGATAATTAACGGCGGCAAAGGCTGGCGCGGCATCAAGGGATTTTTCTCGTGGCTCGAGACCAAAAAGTACAAGCTGCACGTCCGCGTATTTTTGGCCAAATACCGCGGCTACACGACCTGCCCTGACTGCGGCGGCGCTCGTCTCAGACAGGAGGCCCGTGACGTCAAGATCGGGATGCTATCGCTGCCTGAGATCGTCGCGATGTCGATCGTCGACGCTCATCACTTTTTCGAGAATTTGAAGCTCAGCGAGGAACGCGAAAAGATCGCCGACAAGATCCTGCTCGAGATCCGTCGACGGCTGAAGTTCCTCGTCGATGTCGGCCTCGAATATTTAACGCTCAGCCGAGTCGCTGCCACTTTATCCGGCGGCGAAGCGCAGCGCATCCAGCTTGCGACCAATCTCGGTTCGCTGCTCGTCGGCACGCTTTACGTCTTAGACGAACCGAGCATCGGCCTTCATCCGCGTGACAATGCTCGGCTGCTCAAAATTCTCCAAAACCTCCGCGACATCGGCAACACGCTGCTTGTCGTCGAGCATGACGAAGAGACGATGCGGGCGGCCGACCACATTCTCGACATCGGTTTGTACGCGGGCGAGTTGGGTGGGAACGTCGTTTTCGAAGGCGATTTCGAAAAGCTTTTGACTGATACAAATTCGCTGACGGCGAAGTATCTGCGAGGTGAATCTGAGATAAAAGTCCCTCTCAAGCGAAAGCCCGCGACCAAGGAAAAGATCTCGATCGTCGAGGCCCGCGAGCACAACCTGAAAAACGTGTCCGTCGATATTCCGCTCGGCATGCTCGTTTGCGTGACGGGCGTTTCCGGCTCGGGCAAATCGACGCTGGTCCACGACATTCTTTACGCGGGAATGAAAAAGAAGCGTGGCGAATGGCAGTCACCTGTCGGCTTTTTCAAAGAGATGACCGGCGACGACCTGGTCGACGACGTGCTGCTTGTGGATCAATCGCCGATCGGCCGCACGCCGCGTTCAAATCCTGTTACGTACATCAAAGCCTACGACGCGATCCGCGAGGTGTTTGCCGGAACGTCATCGGCGAAAGCGAAAGGGTTTAATTCGTCACATTTCTCGTTCAACGTCCCCGGCGGCCGCTGCGAAATATGCCAGGGCAGCGGCACCGTAACAGTCGAGATGCAGTTTTTGGCGGACGTCGAGCTGACGTGCGAGGAATGCCGCGGCACGCGTTTTCGCGACGAGGTTCTGGGAATTCGCTACAAGGGAAAGAACATTCACGAGGTCCTCGACATGACCGTCCGCGAGGCGATCTTGTTTTTCAAAGACGTCAAAAAACTCACGACGCGTTTGAAAATGCTTGAGGCCGTCGGGCTGGGTTATTTAAGGCTCGGCCAGTCCGCGACAACCTTGAGCGGGGGCGAAGCTCAACGCGTAAAACTCGCAGCTCATCTAGCACAGAAAACGAAGTCGAAAACTCTTTTCATCTTCGACGAGCCGACGACCGGACTTCATTTCGACGATATCAACAAACTGCTGACGGCGTTCCGTGCCCTCATCGACAACGGCGGCAGCCTCGTCGTGATCGAGCATAACCTCGACGTGATCAAAACCGCCGATCACGTAATCGACCTCGGCCCCGAAGGCGGAGTCGGCGGCGGCGAAATAGTCGCCACCGGCACACCCGAACAAGTCGCCAAAGTCGAGCGTTCACACACCGGTCGCTATCTGAATTCACTGCTGAGCGGAAAGAAGTAGATCACATTCCGTCGAGATTCTGGATCGCTTCCCGCTTTATAAATTGCCTCCAGCTTTAGCTGGAGGTCAGTTCAACAAAAACAGCAGGCTTTAGCCTAATTTCTGTTCCCTGCGAAATTGGGCTAAAGCCTGACATTTTTTGCCTTCTGTACCTCCAGCTAAAGCTGGAGGCAATTATCTAACCCGGAACAACAAGTAGCTAATCGTCGCCGAACTTGTTTCGCCATAGCGGGGCGATCTGTTCCATCACTTTGCAGTCGCAATAGCCGCCGTTGGCGTTCAGCCAATTGGTCAGCCGGCCGAAGTCGAGACGGTTGTCCATCATGAACCGCATCGCGTATTGCAGGCTGTGGTTGCATTCACGCTCAAACAATTCGTCCTCGACAAAATCGATCAGCTCGCTCATCGTATGCTGCGCCGCCGGCAGCGAATCGATGAACCGCTGCAACTCTTCCCCGCTCATTTGTTCGAGATTTTCGATCTGACGTTTTCGTACAATTGGCATATTAAATGTAAGGCAGCCTGTTAGTCAGTCCTCTTCTTCCGCAACACGAGAGTAATATTGTCAGCCGCTTCATCGCTTTATTGTTGAACGCGAATCAGGCGGATTCTGACGCGTATGAATGCTCTTTATATCTTTTCAAATCCGCATTTATCCGCCAAGATCCGCTCGATCCGCGTTCAACAATAATGTTACTGCACTCAACCTCTAGGACAGGCTAACAGCCTGTCCTACATTAAAACTCGCTTTCCGACACTCTCAGCATTTCCGCTCGCTGGGCCTCTTCGCGTTCTTTTTGTTTGACGCCTTCGCGGCCGTCGTAGGTCGCGAACTTCGGCAAGAGCAACGCCGCGCCGGCTACCGACACTACGCAGAGAATTCCGCCCGACACCAACGCCGTTCTCACGCCGAACTTTTCCGCGACGATTCCCATTTTAGCACTCCCGAGCATCGGCCCGGTGAGGTAGCTCATCATTTCGATGCTGGCGAGGCGTCCGCGGAGGTAATTAGGTATCGTCTGGTTCCAGATCGAGCCGCGGAAAATGCCGGAGATCATGTCAAAGAATCCGGCAGCCGCAAGGAACAACAACGCTGTCACAATGCTGTCCGCCATTCCGAAAAATATGATCGCGACGCCCCACAAAACGGCCGCGGCGGTGACCATCAAGCCGTGACGATGGATGTTTTTTGTCCAACCGGACGTGATGCTGGCGACCAGTGCACCGGCGGCGATCGCGGCGGGAAAAAAGCCGACGTATTTGTCGCCGTATATCACAGCGAGTGCCGGGTACAACGCCTGCGGCATCGCGAAAAACATTGCGGCGATGTCGATGAAATACGTGCCCAGCAATTCCTGCCGGCTGAACGCGTATTTCCACGCCTTTTTTATTCCCTGCCAGCTCGGTTTTTCGGCATTCTCCGGCGAAGGTACGGCCCGCAGCAAAAACACCGCGACGAGCGACGCCGCGAATGTAACAAAGTCGATAGTGTACGCGACCGACGCGCTCAACTGCGTCGCGATAATTCCCGCGATCGCCGGGCTGACGATAGCGCCGACGCTGTATCGGATGGAGTTGAGCGCCATCACGGCGGACATCATTTCGTTCGGGATGACCTTTTGGATGAACGATTCGAAAGCGGGCCGCTGGATCGCCGCGAATCCGGCGTGCAGCGCAACCGCCAAAAACAAAACCCAAACGTGCGGCTGCGGCAACAGCGAGTTGATGAGCAGGATCGCCGTCACCGACGTCTGTCCGATCTCGGTCAGGCGCAGCATTTTGCGTTTGTCGAGATAGTCCGCCAACGCTCCGCCGACAAACGCCAAACACACCATCGGCACAAATTCCGCCAGGTAAATGTACCCGACCATCGCCGACGACTGCGTCATCTGATACATCTGCCACGGCACCACGATAAACGTCATCATCGACCCGAAAAACGAAACAAGCTGCCCAAAAAACAGCAGCCTGTAATCGCGAGAAACCCTAAGTGGCGAAAGGTCCAATAGCATATCAAAAACGTAATCCTAACAGGTCAGAACCACCTTCGTAAGCGGGTGGGTTCTTTAAAGTGCAGAGGGAAGAGTCGGGAGGCGAGAGCAGGATAACGCCCTCATGCTCACGACTCTTGACTCTCCCCTCACGACCGAACGGAACCCACCCGCTTACGCAGGTGGATCTGACTTAGGGCTTGAGGTAGTCTGTCCAGTGGAAGAGCCAGGTCGCATAGGCGTTCGCCGCGAATGCAAATATATACGCTGCCCATTCGAGCGGCGTGACCTTTTTCGGCGCCGATTCGAGCAATATCACGAACATCCACGGCAGGCAGACCATCGCATATCTGTACCCGAACTGCCATCCGCCGGAGTTTCCGTGCATCCACAGCAGAACACAAAGAATCGACACCGCCAGCCACGACGAATATTTCAACGCCCGGTCACGTGCACCGAAGCGTATCGAAAAAAGCAGAAACGGGCTGCTCCAGAGTATCGAGCTGCTAAAGCCGTCCGGCATCAGATAAGGAAACGTGCCGCGAACATTCCACGGACGCCACAACATCTCCCACATCTGCCGCGGGATGTAGTAATACGAAAATATCCCGTGGTCGTACCACGGCTCATCGAGCACGCCCGGTATCCGTGCGTACCCAAAATCGGTGAACGAATGAAATCGGACGTAATTATAAACAAGCGTCAGCACCCCGAGTACGAATGGACCGATGCAGAACCACGCCAGAGTACCGCCGGCGTCCCGTCGGCTGTCTCGGGGGCGTCCCGCCCACGACAGAAATCGCCCGCCGGAGGCCTGCGGAACAGCCGGCGGGACGCCGGCGGTACGGGTTAAGAGATAGAAAAATATCGGCGCCGTCAGTAAAATCTCCGTGCGGTTCCCGAACCCAAGCGCGAAAAAGATTCCGGCAAGCATCGGCCTGCGATCGTAAATAGTGAAATAGATCGCGCCGAGTTCGCCGACCATCGCGAAACCGAGTGCGAGCTGCCACGCTCCGGCCAATGTCAGATTCGTCCACGTCCAAGTCCCGAACATGATCCCAGCGATCATCAAACCTTGCCGATCTTCCGAGATGTCGTAACGTTTCGAGATCAAGTAAAGGAAAACGATCGAGATCGCGGCACACAAGGCGGCGATAAAAGCACCCGGCATTGCATCCATCAGGCCGAGCACTTTTAATAAGGCGAATGGCATCATCGTGACGACGCCGCCCAACGGGAACACCGAATAATAAACGCCGTCGAGCGGCACGAACTCGTTCAGCCACGACGGCGGCTTTTCCGTAAAACCGATGCTCCCGCCGAGGATGTTCGCGGCCACGCGGAATGTGTAGTCGTAATAAGATTTTGGCTCCGGATTCGAGAAATAATAGATAACCGCCGTCGCCGCCGTCAGCAACGTGAGTGTAAAGTTCTTATTCTTTGTGGAAAATTTCATCGATCGACTGGACCGCAAGCATCCTTGCTTGCAACTCGTGGTGAGCACCCAAGTTGAAATTTTATTCGGCACTGTTCGGACGCTCCCGCGTCCGTGCAAGCAAGGATGCTTGCGATCCAGTCGACTGCCGTCCGGTCAGTTACACCCCGTAGATCTTCAGCTTGAACTCGTCGTTCGTTGTATAGATCTCGACACGTTTTCCCGAGAATCTTTCGCCCTGTTTTAGCAGCATCGGCAGTCCGCCGCGTGGAATGTTCGCTCCGTACTCGCGTCGGTTAAACAGTGCCGCGATCTGCGGATTGAGCCGCTGCGTGATGCCGTATCGGATCGCCCGCGACGCAGGCGGCACGAATCCGCCGGTGCGTCTCGCATTGATGATCTCGATCCAGTTGTCGTGGATGACAACACGCGTCGGCGAATCGCGGATCGCCAGATCGCGATGAACGAGCGCGTTCGCCACGGCTTCGCGTATCGAATAAATATGATAGTTCGAGCGTGCCCGTACCGGCGATCCGACGACAGAAAGTGTCGGCTTCGGCCGCTCTTTCAACAGATCGCAATACCGCTGAATGAACCGCAGCGTCGACTCGTATTGAGTCAGCAAATTGCCGTGCAGGACCATCCGTTCGACGAGCTGCGTTCCGCCGTTCTCACCCGAAAACCGTTCGAGCGTCACGGCCGCACGCGGGAACAGATCGGCGATGCGTTCGTTCTTTGCGAACAGCATCACGGCGGCGACGGTCGGGAAAAAGTCTTCCGCTCCGCCGACGGCAAGCAGCAGGTCCTTTTTCAAAAAGTCCGCCGTTTGATACAGATTTATCGTCGGATTTACATCCTCGAACGCACCGGCGAAACTCCACAAAAGGCCGTCGTCGAAATCGTCCTCGACGCCGTTGAAAAGCGGAATCGTTTCGTACCCGAGCGGCCTGATCTCGTCGAGCCACATCGACAATTGCTCGCGCGACACTTCCCTTTTCTCGGCCCCGAACCTCATGTAAAACCGGCCGTCGCGCGTTCGATACGGCTTACGTTTGCCCTCGATGTCGATGGCGACAATACGTTTGCCGCTGTCGAACGCGATCGAATCGATGAGCGGGATGACGGGCGGCACGATCTCCTCGCGGCAAATGCGCGTCAGTTCTTCCTGCACCCATTCCGGGTTGGTCACGCCCTCGATGCGCAGCTGATCGTTGACGCCGAAAATGATCGTCCCGCCGTCCGTGTTGGCGAGCGCGACGATTCCCTGTGTTATACGTTCGGAGTTGGACAGCTTTACCTTCAGCTCGAGATACGTGTCCTCGCCGCCGCGTATGAGCCGTAAAAGCTCGGTTCGCGTCGTCAACTGCGCTGGCTGATTGAGAATGTATTCCTGATGTGACCGGTCGGTCGAAGGATCGAAACGTGTGGTATGTCGGAACTTTCTGCGCGGCATAGGTTTCGGCGTGTTAATTTTGTCAAGACGGACCACCCCAAGTCCGCCCGAATGTTATCGCAAAGAAAACATTACTGGATTTGTCTAAATGACACATTTTATTGAATCATTGAACGCCGCAAAAGTAAATCTATCTTTCCTTTCGTACTCTTAATTGTGTTGGCTAGCAGTTACAGGCGGAAACACGACCGGTAGGGAGTGCGCACTGGCGTTACGAGGCACACTCCCTACCGGTCGTGTTTCCGCCTTTGGAATCAAATGTATTCGTCTACCCGACACGCCATTTGGTTGACAAGCCACGGCGATTCGCTTATCTACTTATTTACCACCTGTGCACACTGAAACCATCACAGCCTACGTCGGTATCGGTTCGAATCTCGGCGATCGTGCCGGCAATCTGCTGCTCGCGGTCCGCGGGTTGATGGAGGCGAGTTTCAACGTAACGAAACTGTCGGGCATTTACGAAACCGAACCGGTCGGCATCGACACCGAGCACAGCTTCTTGAACATGGTCGCCGAGATGAAGGCCGACGGCATCACGCCTTCGCAAATGATGGCGCGAATGCTGCGGATCGAATATTTGCTTGGCCGCAAGGACAAGTCCCTAAAGCGGCCGCGGACGATCGATCTCGACCTTTTGTTCTACGGGCACGAAAAGGTCGACACGGAATTTTTGACCGTGCCTCATCCGCGGATCCATCTGCGAAACTTCGTGCTCGTCCCGCTCACCGAGATCGCCCCGAACTTCGTTCACCCGATCCTGCATCGCGATAGCAAGAGTTTGCTCGAAAATTCGACCGACATGTCCGCCGTAAAACGCTGGGACCCGAACGATCACGCGGCCCTTTCCGCGTAGAACGCAAAGCTAGACTTAAACACAACAAAGGAATAGACTTTATTCGAATTTATGGCCTATCTAAAACCCGATAAACCCGAGAAAGTTTACGTCCCGGCTTTGCGTACCGCGAAGGAAAAAGGCGAAAAACTCGTCTGCCTGACGGCGTACGATTACCCGACCGCGCGCATCGTCGACGAAGCAGGCGTCGACATCATTCTTGTCGGCGACAGCATGGGAAATGTCATCCACGGTTACGGCAACACGATTCCCGTCACTCTCGACGAGATCTGCTCGGCAACAAAGGCAGTGAAACGCGGTTCGAGCCGGGCGCTGGTGGTCGCGGATATGCCCTACGGCAGCTACCACACCGGCGACGATAAAGCTGTCGAGAACGCACTGACGTTGATGAAAGACGGCGGTGCCGAGGCGGTCAAGCTCGAGGGCGGCCGCAACCGCGTTCGTCTGGTCAAACGGCTCGTCGATGAGGAAATTCCCGTCATGGCCCACGTCGGCCTGACGCCGCAGTCCGTCCACAAGCTCGGCGGCTATCGCGTCCAGGCGAAGACGGCCGACAGCGCAAAGATAATGATCGAGGACGCGCACATGCTGCAGGAAGCAGGCGCGTTCGCCATCGTTCTCGAGCTCGTCCCGCGTGAGATCGCCGAGATCGTTACAAACGAACTGACCATCTCGACCGTCGGCATCGGTGCCGGCAGCTCGTGTGACGTCCAGGTGCTTGTGCTTCACGACCTGATCGGCTTCACGTTCGGCCGCCAGCCACGCTTCGTCCGCCAATACGCCAACGTCAGCCAGGTAATAACCGACGCCATCGGCCGCTGGATGGACGACGTGAAAAACGGAAATTATCCGAACGACGAGGAATCATACGGAATGCCGGAGCAGGCAAAAAAGGAGATGAGTGCATAACGTATATATCGTATGTCGTGAGCTCATTCCTACAATATGAAATTGATTTGGAGAATGGCCATCTCGTTTTTTGCTCCGCTTTTTTTAGGGCTTGCCATTATTGTGAGCAAATTGTTATTTGAGAGTTGGTCGCGTGGCGGAAAAGAACGAAAGATGACTTTTGACGGTCAATATTTTTCCGTTTTCGACCAACTTTTTTGGATATTCCTTATTGGAATTGTTTTGCTTTCCGTTGTGCTTCCGATTCTCATCTGGCAACGGTCGCGGCAAAACAAAACGGAGAAAAGTACGTTTTCGACTATCTCAGGAATATCTGAGCAAGAGCGAAAGGAGATGAGCGTATGAAGGAAGAGCTTGCTCCCGCTATGCGAGCCGGGATCGACCAGCTTTGCAAACGCCATAAAATCAAAGAACTGAGCCTGTTCGGGTCACGCGTTCGCGGAGATTTTACGGCCACCAGCGATTTTGATTTTCTTGTCGAGTTCCTCCCCGATGCGAATATTGGGCTGTACGAATACTCGGGCATCCAGGTTGAGCTTGAAGACATGTTAGGCCAACGTGTGGACCTCGTTACAAAAAAAGGCCTGAAACCGCTGATCAAGGACCAGATTCTGGCAGATGCCGAAATCATTTATGAGGCATGAACGTCTTTATCTCGAAGACATTCTGACGGCTGCCGACGCGATAATGCGGTTCACGATGAATGTTTCGGAGGCAGAATTTACTCAAAGCGATCTCGTCCAGAGCGCGACCATACAAAAGTTTTCAGTGATCGGCGAAGCCGCATCGAAACTTCCCGCAGAGTTTCGCAATCGACATCCTGGGATCAATTGGAAGGCGATCATCGGGACCCGCAACATTTTGGTGCACGTTTATTTCGCTGTAAACTGGCACATCATTTGGAACACTATACATACCGAACTTCCGGTACTGAGAGAACAGATTACGCAAATAATGAGCGCTGAGTTTCCTGATCAAAGCTAGCTCACCCCATGCGGTACCTGCCTTTTCTTATGGAAATAATCAATCGCCGCCAGCGGATGGCCTCGATCGTA
>JBDTUT010000018.1:0-62803 GCA_040007515.1 Acidobacteriota bacterium
ATTCAAAGATCAAAGCATCGGTCAAAATGGGCCGCGACGACATCGCGACCGCCTACATCGGCCAGCTTCAGCAGGCCCAACTCGATCTCGGGCGTACCGGCGCCCAGCTCGAGCACGCTTCGCTCGCGTCAAAGCAGGCGCTCAAAGCTCGCGATAATTACGTTCTGAATATGAAGAAGCGCACCGCCGAGGCGATGCAGCTTATCAGCGCCGCCAAGCAGGCCAAGCTTCAAGAGCAACTCGCCCAGACGATGGAGACCTTCAACATCGGCGACGACGCATCAACGTTCGACGAGATGCGCGAAAAGATCGACCGCCGTGTCGCAGCCGCGGAAGCAAAGCTTCAGCTCGGGTCGCAGTCGGTCGATACGCAGATGCAGGACATCGAGCGCGAAGCGATGGACATTCAGCTTCAAGACAAGCTACTCGAATACAAACAGCAAATGGGACTTCTCGGGTCGGGTTCTGCAAATTCTTCGAGCAAACAGATCGGCGCGGCGCCGGGCACGAAAGAAGAAGATGTTCTCGACCAGGTGATCGTCAACGAGACTAACGACCTCAATCGGTCGAACTGATCGACAACGGCTAGCCGAGTTTTTTCTAGCTGAAAGATCCCAATGAGCAGGCCGCCCGCGAACTTGTAACAAACGCAAATCACTAGATCGGCATCTAGTTCTCTATGGCAGATATAGCTAAATACCAGCGGGACATTCAGAGATTTAATACGAGCTACGCCAAAGAGGCGGCGAAAGAGCCGTTCAATTTTTGGGGCCTGGCGGGCTTCGCCGTAGCAGCGGCCTACTCGATGTCGGTATGGCCGCTCCTGCTGGCGCTCATTCTCGAAGTCGTTTATATAATGGTCGTCCCGAACCTTCCTTATTATCGCCAGCTCGTCCAGCAACGCGAAAAGGAACGCCTGATGCTCGCCAATAAAACGGCGCGCGAAAAACTCATCAAGACCTTTACGCCGAGAGAGCGCGAAGCGGTTGAGTACCTCCGCTGGCTGAAAGAAAAGATCCAGGACAACTATAAAAAGTTTACCGGCGCGGCGTCGCTGCCCAGCAACTTGCGAACTCTGGATCAGCGATGGGAAGATTTCGTCGACCTGCTCGACGTGTACCGAAGGCGCAAACAGCATCTCAAATCTATAAACCGCCAGGCAGTACACAACCAGCTTTCTCAGGCATACCGCGCTGCAGAAAATGCCGGTACGGATGAAAAGACGAAGCGCATCCAGCAGACAAACGTCGAGATTCTCAAACGACGCATCGCCTCTTTCGACGAGATCGAACGCAGCGTAAAGCTGGTCGAGGGCCAGCTGCAGTCCATCGAGAACTTTTTCAGTTACTTGAACGATGAGATCGTCACCATGTCGACTCCTGAAAAATTCTCACTGCTCGACTTTGAACAATTGTCCGATTCGATCGCAATGACCAAGCAGATGCTCGACGCTACGGCTGACTCGGTCGGTGCTCTGGATTCCTACAACCGCGAGATGGGCAACTACGAACTCTTGCCGAGTTCAAATCAATAGCCTGGAGGTTTTATTATCACAGCTCAAATCCTTCGATCTCCGGCATCGTCGAATTCTTTGCTACCGGCGGAGGAGCCGCTGCGGTTTCGCGCGGAACCTGCCGGATCTCGTCTAGATCACTGATCGCCAGAGCGAGATTGTTGGCGTTGGTCGCGTACGCCAGGCCGACTTCCCTTTTTACTTTGCCATCACGGATCATGCTTTCCAGCACGCGGTCGAACGTTTGCATGCCTTCCATTTCGCCGTCATTCATCGCATCCGTTATCGAACGGCCTTCCTTCTCACCTTTTTCAATATAATCACGCGTTCGCGAATTGGACGCCAGAATTTCAATGGCTGCTGTGCGTCCGCCGCCGATCTTCGGCATTAAACGCTGCGAAATTATCCTTCGGAACGACTGAGCGAGACGCGTGCGGATAGCCGCTTCCTCGATCTTCGGAAAAACGCCGATGATGCGGTCGATCGTCTTCGCGGCATCGATCGTGTGAAGCGTTGAAAGTACCAGGTGACCTGTCTCGGCAGCTTCCAATGCAACTTCGATCGTCTCGCGATCGCGCATCTCGCCGACCAGGATTACTTTCGGCGCCTGGCGGAGTGCAGCGCGCAGCGCAAGTGCAAAATCCGGCGTGTCGGAATGCAGCTCGCGCTGATGAATCGTTCCCAGCTTGTGGTCGTGGATAAACTCGATCGGATCTTCGATGGTTACTACGTGGTATTTTTTCGTCGAATTGATCAGATCAATGACGGCCGCCAAGGTCGTAGATTTACCCGAGCCGGTCGGTCCGGTTACGAGAACTAATCCGTTTTTCAACTCCGCCACCGTCTTCACGCCCTCGGGCAGGTCGAGTTCCTGCCAGTTCGGCGGTTTCGTCGGGATGACCCGCATCACGATCGCATGCGTTCCACGCTGCATGAAAATATTCACTCGAAAGCGGCAAAGTCCGGGAACGCTATACGAAATATCCGTCGAGCCTTTCTTGTCCAATGTCTCGCGGCCCTGTTCATTACCGGTCAGCATTACATCGACCATCGCGTTGATCTGAGGCGGTTTCAATCGTTCGAGCCCCGGAATATCTACGCCCTGGAGGTCGCCAGTTAACTCGACCTGTGGCGGGCGGCCGGGCGAGAAGATAAGGTCGCTCACCTTGCTGTCGACCGCGAGCATTCGATTTAGGACATTGTGAAACGATTGGGCGTTTTGCGGGACACCCGCAGCGGCCGGCGTTCCAGCGCCATTAGACGCAAGCGTAGCCTGTGAAGTGGTTTGTGCAATATTCATTAGATTGACGGTGTGCCCGCAGACACTAAGAAAGGAGCGCGAAAAGAAGTGTTTGAGGCTGTCGAACAGCCGGCTGACTAAGAATACAACTTTTTAACGTTGTTTTGCAATTAGATTGATGGCCTTGCCCACTTATCTGTAATCATTTAAAATTAGCGTTTTTAACTGCGGTTCACTAATGATGCCGCGATCTTTGTAAGGAATAACAAATATATGAAGCGTGTAGGAATATTAGCGGGACGCGAGCAAACGTTCCCCGAGTCAATTATCAAGAGTATAAATGAAAAAGGCGGCGGAAACGTAATCGCGGAAATGATGACGGTAGGTGGGATTCGTCTCGACGAACCTAAACGTTACGACGTTATTATCGACCGCATTTCTCACGAAATACCGTACTACCGAGCGATGCTTAAACGCATGGTGCTCGAGGGGACGTACGTTATCAATGACCCGTTCTGGTGGTCGGCCGACGACAAATTTTTCAATTTCAGTTTGGCGGCAAAAATCGGAGTCGCGATCCCGAAGACAGTCCTGCTGCCGCAACAGGATTACATAAAGGACGTCACGAGCGAATCGCTGCGAAATCTGGAGTTCCCGCTCGACTGGCAGGGTATCATCGATTACGTCGGTTTTCCTGCGTTTCTTAAGCCGTTCGACGGGGGTGGCTGGAAGAATGTTTCGAAAATCCACTCACTCGAAGAGCTTTGGACCGAATATAATCAGAGCGGTACGCTTTGCATGACGCTGCAGGAAGGCATTGAGTACGATCAGTTCGTCCGCTGCTATTGTGTGGGCAAGGAGAAGGTCCTGATAATGCCGTACGACCCGTCAAAACCATATCTTTCGGGAATGCAATACGTCGACGTCGATAATTATCTGTCGCCGGAACTGCACGCACGCGTCGAACGAGACGTGATCACGATCTGCGAGGCTCTCGGGTACGATCTGAATACCGTCGAATTCGCGATTAAGGACGGAATTCCTTACGCGATCGATTTTATGAACCCTGCACCAGATGCGGAATTGGCGTCGGTCGGCGAATATAACCATCGTTGGATCGTCGATTCGTTAACGGACTTTATAATTAGGAAGGTTGAGACCGTTTCGGAAGTAATGCCTTACCAGTGGGCGAAACAGTTGAACGCCGCAGCGTCGCCTGCAAAGCCGACTGCCGCAAAAGCTCCGCGTAAACCGGCAGCGAAAGCGAAGTCTGCCGAGAAGGACATCAAGAGTAAAAAAGCCGGCATCGGCGATCGGTAATCAGCTTAAATGTTGGAAAAAAGCAGGCTTTCGCGGCCTGCTTTTTTATTGATCAATAGCGTCGAGTGGAATTCGAGAAGCGAGAACATCGCTGCCGACTCGGGCCGCGACCCGGAATACGATCGCCACCGCCGCTATTGTCCAGCCGACATCTGACAGCGGGCCGTTGCCGATAATCGCGAATGTTAGAATGATCGCGATTCCGGCTGCTACAACGGGTAATGCCGAATTGCCTAACCGGTTAAGTGTGTCCGCGAGATTCAGACGGCTGATTTCGAGCTCCATGTAATCGTCGTCACCATTGAGACGTGAAAAGTAGTCAACCTCGGCGTTTGTCCAGCGCTTAAGTGAACGGACCTGTGAAAGCGCATTAGCGACGGAGAAGTTGTGAACGACGTGAGCAAACTTTCCTTCGCGAAGCGCGATCTCCGCCTGGCCGCGAACGGAGCGAAACGTGGCCCCGACCGTCTCGCTCGACCTGCGAAACGTGATCGACGCCCGACGCCAATTTCCGGCGTGGAAATAGCTCTCCCCAAGCCGTGACAATAGTTCCGTATCCCGGCCGGCCCTCTGTTCCGCCAGCCGCATCATTGCAAAGCCCCGTCGTTCGATCGCCTCGTCCCGTTCGGACGCGGCACAGGACAAGATACACCGGCTGAATTCGAACAGCAGCCAGCCGTTGCGCGGCTGAAGAAGAACGGCACGCCTAAACGTCTCGAGGGATTGGACGAGAAATCCGGCGATACGCAATTCGTTCGCGAGTCTTCGCAGGTTTTCTGCTCGACAGGTGTCGGGAGCCGTGTCGGCAGGCCTATGAGCGCTTTTTGGACGTCCCATTCTTCCTGTTCGCCATGTGCCTTCCAGTACATCGCCGCGAGGTATTTCGGACGCTCGGACGCGGGAACGGACGAGCCGCCGGTCGGCGAAATAATCACGCAGCTCTAGTGAACGATTATCCATAACGTCATCCGGGACGTTCGCAAAACTCGTCGCGATGACACGTCCATAGGCCCGTCGATCTGAGCGTATGATAAATTGCGCGCCGCCGCCACGGATTATTGTTCGGTAGACGTAAGAAACGCTCGCTCCACGTTTGAATCGCTGAACCGCATACGTTTCGATCTGTTCGATATTTGCGAATTTGAGACGCCGGCTACGGCCTGAGAACATACTTGCGAGATACGGCATCACTCCCGTCCGCACAATTCGTCTGCGGTCGATCACTATACGATCGGTTAATGCGAAAACAAGGATCGTCGACCAGGCGATCAAGACCGTCGCGATCGCGGAGCGGTCGAGGCCAAACCGGGAAATCATGGCGGCGAAGAACAACGCGATCATCGCCGCGGAGAGATAACGACTTCCCGCGAAATGGATGACCGTCTTACTTTTGTTCCGCTTGGGCCGAGCGATTGTTGTTTCGGAATCCATCAAATTCATTTAGCACGATTCCAAACGCGAAATCTGGCTATTAATGTGTAAAATACCGAATCCTATCGTTTTCGCAAAATCCCGCGATTCGCAATCAAAAAACAAAAGGTCCGGATCGAACCCGATCCGGACCTCAAATGTATGCAAAGACGCTGAACTAGTTTCCGAATGGTAATCCGTCTGCCGCGTCACCGGCCGGCTCGGGTAATGAGGCCGCCCGCTGCGGATCGAGCATCTTGAGTTTCGCCTTGGCACTCTCGGCGGTCGTGCTGAGCGGCAAAGATTTGCCGTCCATGTCCTTTGCCTCGCTTGCGGATTTTACGAGATCGTACAGAACGTCGGCGGCTTCCTTGTTCTTGCCCTGTTTTTCGTAAACGGAAGCGAGCTGAAGATTGATCGTATCTTTTGCGACCACAGCGTCGTCCGTTGCCGCAAGTTCCTTGTAAAGAGCGGCCGCGTCATCGAGCTGACCGTCGGCGACTTTCGCGTTCGCGAGGGCGAATTTCGAAAGCTTGCCTACCTCACCGCTGGTTTTCGACAGCGCATCGAGTTCGGATATCGCGGCTCCGCGATCGAGCGACAATTTGTTGACCGCAGCGAAGTACTTCGCCTTTTCGCCCGCGCTTCCGCCATAGGTTTCAGCGACCTTTTGGAATTGCGCGACCGAAGCCTCGGCACGTTCTTTTTCGGTCTTGAAAGTCTTTGCGGTCGAGCCTGCAGGCGGCGCCTGATCAGTAACCTGAGCCTGCGAGGTTTCGATCGCTTTCCCGAGAGCAGCTTGCGCGGCGGCGTTCGATTTGCCGCTCCAAGTATAAAAGATCCAGACGATGATCCCGAGAACCAGCAGAGCGCCCAGGCCGTAAAGTATATTCTTACCTTGGCCATCAAGCTTCCTGCCCGCGTGCTCGATCGTTTTACCGACCGACTTTTGGAACGAGTCCACGTATGCCGGAGTGTCCTTATTGTCGTTTATTGGCAGGTTGACCGTTTCAACCGACCTTCTTTTTCTTGCCATCGCTCAAAAAAATATCGCAATTTTGCGTTGCACTAACGTTGTATAATTGCCGCAGCGGGCCGATTTCCAAAAGAGTAAATGTATCTTAAATCCGCCTGCAGAGCAAACAAACACGTGGATATTCCAACTACAACCTATCCAATTCCATCTTTGGCAGCGGCGTTTCCGTCCAAAGCAGAAATTTCTTTCTATTCCGGGAACTTCTCGGGAGCGACGGTGTCTAAGTTAATACTCGCGGCCATTGCCACCGAGCGGGTGCGGACCGTTGGATGTGCCGAGACAGTGACCTTAAGGGATGTTCTTTAGCAAGTCTATCGGTTTTGACGAGGGCAGCCTCACTAATGTCGCGGCGGCGGCAAGACTTGACACGGACTTGGCCGAGCTGGAGTTCATTGACAAATTGCGGGCCGGCGACGCTCATGCTTTCGATACCTTGGTTCACCGCTATTCCGGCGATATCTACGCGTTGCTTTACCGGATGACGGACAACGCTGAAGAAGCGGGCGATCTGACGCAGGAAACGTTCCTAAGTGCCTTGAAAGCGATCAAAGGTTTTCGCGGCGACTCAGAATTACGAACATGGCTGTTCCGCATTGCGTTGAATCATTCGCGTAACCGTTTTCGTTGGTGGAGCCGACGCAGCGGCGACAAGACAGTATCGCTCGACGCGACGGTTGGTGGCGGCGAACGGCTGGTCCAGGATACGCTGGCGTCAAATTCGCCCGGACCGGAAGAAACCGCGATTCGCAGGGAACGAGAGACCGCACTGCGAACTGCACTTGTAGATCTCCCGGATATTTTCAGAACGGTCGTGATCATGTGCGATATCGAGGGAATGACATATGACGAAATCGCACAGGTTTTAGAATTGAACCTAGGTACTGTGAAATCCAGGATCGCACGCGGACGCCGAGAGCTCCGCGAGAAATTGAAAGGTATTTGATAATCATTGAATGACTGCCTCGCCCCGGTTTCATCTTTGAAGACGAGATAATCGGTGCCAAACGATAGGTCGAAGTGAACGAATGTCGAAAGCAGACACAGACGGGACGCAATCGGTGCTATTTGAAAAGACCAGCAACAACAAACATCATCGAAACCGTTCCGCCAACTGACCGAGACAATGCGTTGTTTTCTGCGAGCAGAAAACAGCCGGGGTCAGCCAGTCATTCACTGATGATGTTGCGTTTCTAAAGATCGCGTGCGGTGTCCGACGAATATGGAGCACGCCTTCGGCCGTCCGGAAAGGGACTGATAAGAAATGAAATGCCGGGATATACAATTTGAATTGCCATTGTTCGCGGACAATATCCTGTCCGACGGCGAACGCCGCGGTGTCGAAGAGCACCTGGCCCGGTGTCCGCTTTGTCGTCAGCAACTATCGGATTATCAGGAATTACGCACCGGGCTGCGAGACATGTCGCGGCCGCGGATGCCGCTTTCGGTTTTGGAGTCTGTACGAGCGTCCGTGCGTGAAGCGCTGGCGGTGACCGGAACCACCCCAGCCTTTCATTTGATCGAAACAAGACGCCGCTGGACGGACGTCTGGCTGATGCCTTCGGCGATCGCCGGCGTCACGACGCTCGTTTGCGGATTCATGCTTTTGGCCGGGATGATGACTACGAATGTCCAACCCGGTGATGCATCAGTCAGCAGCCCCTCAACGAGTACGTCCGTTTACCTAAGCAGCGTCGACGGTCAGGCTGTTCTAACTCCGTCAAATTATGCGCGTTCGCGCATGGCTGTTGCCGGAGAATCACCGAGCGTCAATCCGCAGGGTGCACTCGTTGCCCTAACGCGTTCGCTCGTCCGGGGCGAGATGAAGGATGACGAAGTAGTCGTCGTCGCGGATGTCTTTGGCAACGGCCTCGCTCAGATCGCTGAAGTCGTTGAACCTTCGCATGATCGTCGAGCAGTGGCTCAATTGCAAAAAGCTCTCGAATCCGATCCCGCGTACGCACCCTTTGTGTCGGCGGAGATGGACCAGCGGTCCGATCCGGTCCGAGTAGTGCTGAAGATCCAGAGCGTAAATGTGAACACCGGCTTGTCCAAGCTTCAGCGTTAGTAAACTCGCGATTTCCTCAGCGTCTCGATTCCGGCATTTCTGTAAGATAAAATAATCCGAAAGGACTATTCTCACGAATAACATTACAGACATGAGCGCTCAATTATTTTTCGACGAGGCATTGGAAAGGCTGCAGAGTACCGCGGCAACATTTTTCAACGAGGTCACGCTGCGGGTCGTCGGCGAAGCGGACACGCTCCGCGACGGTACCGAATTTGACCCCGTCAATCTTCCGCGGGATCTCGCCGCACATGAGAACGCACAAACTGAATGGTGGTACTACACCGGGCACGCGCGAACCGACGCGGGCCGGCATTTCAGTTTTGAGCTCGTGTTTTTCAAACGCCGCACGGACCTCGATAAGTTTTCTGTGGTTCCGCTGAGGCTGATCGGCAATCCATTTTATTTTGCCCATTTTGCGGTAACCGACCACGAACGGTCTTCTTTCCGTTACGCTCACCGAAAAAGTTCGAACGGTCCGTTCGACGAACCGGCATCAGCAAGTGAGAAACATTATTTTTTGAGGCTCGGAGACTGGTCTGTCCGAGAAGCGGGCGGTGCTCATATAGTCAGAGCGACGATCGACCGTGACCTCGTCTTCGAAGCAACTCTCACACCGTCGAAAAAGGTTGTGCTCAACGGCAGCGCCGGCGTTTCATTTAAGGACGAGGGCCAAGCCTCTCGCTATTTCTCATATACACGTATGCAGGTCGAGGGCGACCTCGTGAAAAATGGCGAGACCGAACACTTTACCGGGACCTCATGGATGGACCGCGAGTTCGGAACATGGACACCGACCGAGAATCAAAGGGGCTGGGATTGGTTCTCTATCCAATTGGATAACGAATGTGAGCTCATGTGCTATCGGCTACGAAATGACAGCGGCGGCACGTCGCCTTATTCGAGCGGCACCTATGTGGATAGGGACGGAAACGCCCGGACACTCAAGAACGACGAATTTTCGATCGAGCCGACCGGTGAGTGGAAAAGCCCGAATTCGGGCGCGATCTATCCCAGTGGCTGGAGAGTCACGGTTCCCGATCAGCAGATCGATATGACGGTCACACCCGTCATGGAAGATCAGGAACTTGATACACGCGGAACCACGATGATCGTCTATTGGGAAGGTGTATGTGGGGTCAAGGCTGTGATAAACGGTTCGGAAGTGGCCGGCCGGGCATATGTCGAACTCGTCGGTTACGATCGATCGCACGATCAGCCGAACCTGGCTCGATTTCTGATGGGCAATTCGCTCGAGTTTCTCGCTAAGATGATCGCTTGAACGCAAAAGTGGCCGAGATATAAACTCGGCCGCCTTAAAAATGAATCAACTCCGACCTAAAGCTTGTCGATTTCCGTTTTCAACTTTCCGGCGAGTGCTTGGTCGAGCGTCAACAGGCTGTTGTACTGCTCCATCGCAGCACTTTTATTCTTTTGCAGTACCTGAATAATTCCCATGTTGTAACGGGCCTTTACGAAATTGGGATTGAGTCCCAAGCACTTGCTGTAGGCCTCGATGGCCTTTTCCCGCTGATTGTCGGCGAAATAAGCGTTTCCGAGCAGGTAAAATCCGTCTGAGTATTCAGGATTCCCTTTTGTAAACTCAACCAGTCCGGTAACGGCCTTGTCGTAGTAGCGCGTTGCTTCGGCGGTCTTGCCTATCAGGTCGTGGGCTCGTGCCAAATAAAAGTAGGTCTCGCCGTCGTTCGGATTGATTTTCAGGGCCTTGTTGCACTCGGCGATCGCCAACTCCGGTTTTTTGACGTCATTATACGCACGGCACAGATTCGTATATGCCATGTACTGGTTCGGCAGCAGCCTGACTCCGGCCTGCGCCGCTTGTATGGCCTCCTCGTTACGGCCGGCGAGACTGTAATACCAGCTCAGATCCGTGTAAAAGTTCCCGTCGAGGGGAAATTGACGAAGGCCGCGTTTAGAAATGTCGATCGCTTCGTCAAATTTATTCTCGGCACGGTAGACCTCGGCAAGATTACGATAATTAGCGTAAATATCGGGTTTCGCGTCGATCGCTTTGCGGTATGCTGCGGCCGAGTCTGCAAATTTCCGCTGCTTCTGATAAGCCTCACCAAGTATCGCATTCGCTTCCGCCAAAAACCGGGTGCGTTTCGCGATGGCCTCTGTCGCGGCCATAGCCTGTCCCTCGGTATCACCAAGTGATTGCTGAGCTTTGGCGATCCGGTAATAAAGCTCACCGTCGTTTGGCGACAGCAAGATCACAGCTTGGTATGCTTGCAACGCCTCGCGGAAATTTCCCTTTTCAAAATTTATGTCGCCCGACGCCCTGAGAAGCATCTGGTTGTTAGGCTCGGCTTTTAGTCCGGCCTCGACATCAACCAACGCTGCATCATAATTCTTCCGGTCGTAGTTCAGATACCATCTGACCTTGTAAATTTCTATGGGTGCATACCCTTGCGCCGATGCGAGATCCAGTTCCGTTAATGCTTGGTCGGTTTCCTTGAGATAGTAGTGAGCATAGCCTTTCCAAAAATGTGCCGTTGCATTTTTCGGATTAAGCGTTACAGCCTGAGCGTAGTTGTCGACAGCACCGCGGTAATTCTTCTTGCCGAATTCCCTATTGCCCTGCTCGACAAGTTGATTCGACTTTTTAATGTCCTTTTTAGTCTGGGCTTCGACCGTAACTGTAACGGCCATGCTGAACATCAACAGCAGTGAGAATAAAATTGATTTTCGCAAATTGTTGTGGGTCATCGGATTCTCCTGACTACTGAAGAATTACTGTACGGTCACTCGGGGTTTTCGGCTTGGGCGTCGTCTTAGGCGTCGATTGCGTGGTGGGACGCGCGGCGGGTGTACGAGCTGGTACCGGCGCCGGCCGTGTCGCCACATCGGGTGACTGCTGCGCCGACGGCGCAGGCACCGGCGTCGCCGAAACAGTCAAGTCATTAACAGAACTATTCGAATTCGACGCAGCAGTCGATTCAGAATTCGCGTTTGAATTTGTCAATGCTTCGAACGTGCGTTCCGGGCTCGGAGACGGCATGAGCGTCGGCTCTGGCGACGGAGTCGGTTCGACCACGGCCGTTCCAGGATAGTAATTCGAATACATGATATAACCGGCACCGACAGCGATGATCGCCAGTACGAACAACGCTGCGAGGCCGCCGATTATGAGTCCTGCTTTACTGCCTGATTTCTTCGACTTAACTGCAACTGCAGGCCGCTCAACGACAGTTTTAGCCGGCGGCGGCGGTGGTACCGGGAACTGCGCCTCGTGCTCGAAAGCGATTACGGGCATCGTCGCGTCCTGAGGAATCCCATCGTTTTCGCTTCTGATTGGTGAAACAGGCGCAGGTTCGGCTTGAACAAACGCCTCCGGAATCGGCGGCTCGCTGCTGAAGGGAGTCGGCGGAACGAACTGCTCTGGCGCATCCGGGATCTGAAATGCGTCGCTTCCCGCCAGAAAAACTTCCGTCTTTACATCCGACTGTTTCACCGCCGGAGAATCGGCCGAATCGAAAGCGATGGTCGCGTCGAAATCAACATCCGCCGGCGAATCAACAGGCATCGGCGGGCCGCTCTGCTCGACGACCGTTCTAGGGGCATGTATCCCGCTTTGCTCCCTGGACTGGAAAGAGCTAACGGGTGCCGATTCGTGGCCCGGAGCTATCGCCGGACTATCCGACTGGCCATTGAATGCAACGGTCTTTGCGGAGACTGCGTCCTGCATTTCGGTGAACGCACGCCGTAGAACCTTTTGCATTTCGCGAGCGTCGGCGAAGCGTTTCTCCTGGCTGACCTCCATTCCTTTGAGGATCACGTCAGAGACGGCTATCGAAACCTCCGGGTTGAGGTCGCTTAGCGGCTGCACAGGATCCGGCGATCCGTTGAGCATCGAATCCGCACGTGAAAGAGCGTCTGGCGGAACCGTGTTCGTCAAAAGTTGATAGAGCGTAGCTGAAAGAGAGTAAAGGTCGCTCTTCGCACTTGTTCCTATCCCGCGGATCTGCTCCATCGGCGCGTAATGCGGCGTATAGCCGACAACGCTGCCCGTGCTTCCGGACTGAGAAATATTCGTCATCCCTGTGGATGTCTTCGACAACCCGAAATCGAGCAAAATAATATTGTTCTCGTCGGTCAGCTTAAGATTTTGCGGTTTAATATCGCGATGAATTATGGGCGGCTCGTGTGAATGGAGATACGACAACGCGTCCAGGAGTTGATCCGCCCAAAACAAAACCCAGCTTATCGGAAACGGCTTTTGTGCCGATTCCAGTCGCTTCGATAGGTCGTCTCCGGATATATGCTCCATCACAAGGTATTGCTCTTCGCCCTCGCCAAAATGGTCGCTTACCTTTGGCAGAACCGGGTGACGCATGCGTGCCAGGGTTCGGGCCTCCCGTTCGAAGGCATTGCCGAGCATCTCATCGCCCGCGAAATATGTGCGTTTCAGTGCGACGGCACTTCCCAGGCGTTGGTCAACCGCCAGATAAACTTCGCCCATGCCGCCTTTGCCGATCAATTGGACGATCAGATAGCGGTTCTGGATCAATGAGTTTTGAGCAAGAGGTTTCATTATTAGGTTGACTTGAGTCGGGTAAACGAACAGGAAACCAGTATATTGTAACAATTATCGCGAAACATCAACGCATTGAGTTCGTTTCAACAATAATATTTAACAATCGATTCTACCGACCGGCGATGGCGTTACAACCGGCCGTTACTTTGACGGGGCCACCTTCGTGTTTGCGACCATCGAGGGTTGGCCGACATGCTGCCAGCACCGACCTGGCGTTTTCACGCGCCGCGAGCACGGCGTACCTTTTTTTGTCGCGGCTCCGCAAAAATAGACGGCTTCAGACTCATCGGCCTTCACCTTATTTTGAATCGGCGCCGGACGACCCTGATTCGTTAGGGGAGATTGATCGTTTGGTTTGGCTGGCGTCGTCGACGGGCGATCAGAGCTTGCCGTGCTAGGTGCGACAGACAGTTGTTTCGCGACCGAAAGTGCGGGCTTCGCGGATACGATCTGAGGTGGCTGGGACCGCTCGTCGGACTGACGAGTCACGAACCCAGACATACCAAACAATCCGCCGATAAGTCCCGCTGCCAAAACGGCTCGCGGAACGAGATCATAGTGCTTTTGAACCGACGCGCAAACAGTGCAAAACCGTCGGCTGGTCAAAAGCGTCCATTCGACCCGCTCGATAGCCTCGCCGCAATGGCAGCAAAATTTTGGTTGGTAAAGCACCGGCATCTATTCGTTGAACACGAGATAAGACGAAAACGACCGACCGTAAGGAATTCTAGCAAACCCCACTCGTGCACATTATAGACGAAAACGCAGGCTCTGTTAATTGATTTCGGAAACCTCTCGCCGTGCAACCGAGTTTTAATAAACTGAATCTCATTGTTAGAATCCACCCTATGAATCTTCGAAAACTAATATTGATCGGGCTGATGCTTACGGCCGGCCTTATAACGGTTAGAGCACAGGACGACGATCCTGTGCGCGTCGACTCGGCGATCGTCCGGCTGAATGTCGGAGTCGTTGACCAGCGCGGCCGCCAGATCACGACCCTCGACAGATCCAATTTTTCGGTTTTCGAGGACGGTGTGAAGCAGGACGTTTCCCGATTCGAAACGACGAACGCCCCGTTCAGCGTCGTAATGATGCTGGATATGAGCGGTTCGACACGAAGCTTCAGACAAAATATCCAGATGTCAGCCGCAAGATTTCTTGACGCACTCGGCCCCGATGACCGGATCGCGGTTATTGAATTTTACAGCAAGGTAAATATGCTGAACGACTTCACGACAAACCGGATGATCGCAGCTCATTCGATCAGTGTTGCTAACGGAAGCGGTGAGACCAATCTCTATAAAGGCCTTCAGTTGGCATTGCAGAAACTCGCCGGTGAAGGAAAACGCCGTAAAGCTATCGTTGTGCTTACGGACGGCGTCGATACCGCTCTACGTGACGAGGATCGGCAAAAACTCGTTGGCCTTACCGACTCACAGGTTCCCACTGCTCTCAAACCCGAGACCAGCGAGACTCTGAACCGGATCCTTAATCGGGCCGATGCCCAAGGAGTTACGATATACCCGCTGGCACTTCCCACGGGCGATCCGGCAAGGTTAGCGGATCCGACTCTTCGACAGATTGCAATGTTCAAAGCCGCGCGAGCCAGACTGCAGCTGGTGGCCGACCGCACGGGTGGAACACTGAATGCCATCAACCGCCTTGACGAAATGGCCAAGCTTTATGCTCTAGTTGCGGCAGACCTTCGGACGCTCTACACGATCGAATATCAACCGGCAAACGATAAGCGGGACGGCAAGTGGCGGCAGATAAAAGTCGAGGTCAACAGCCCCGACCTTATTTCCCGAACGCGGCAAGGCTACTTCGCCCGCTAAATGTCGGCACGAACACGCGCCGAGTTGACAGACAATGCCGGGATTTGTAGTCTAGAGGTTCGCTTTTTGCACCCGTAGCTCAGCTGGATAGAGTACTTGACTACGAATCAAGGGGTCGCATGTTCGAATCATGCCGGGTGTACCAATGTTTATCGGCCTTTCGAGTATATATACTGGAAAGGCCGATCTTACTTTCCCCTCAATCTTCTTCAGCACTTGTTCGACCGGCATCCATTTCAGTATACGCCTCTTCGAAAGGCTGAGCGCGTGTCTGAATGACTCACACGGTAACTCCGGCAGAACACTCCTCGAAAGCGACGCTCCGAAAGTAGTTTCAAGCTACAATAAAGCCCGCCGACCGATTTGCAGAAAGCATTATGTTCAGGGACCCGTGCACATTCGCAATCGACGCGCTTGGCGGAGTGAAAGATAATCGTAGAACTAAGACAGGTAAACGGAGAAAATGCATCCAAGAGATCCCGGGCCGACGTATCAAAACGATACCCTAAGTCAATGACAATTCTTTTCACCGCGCTCACGCTGCTTTTGATCATGGATCCCTTGGGCAACATCCCGCCATTTTTGGCAGTGCTGAAGGACGTCGATCCGGAGCGGCGACGGTTCGTTCTTATCCGAGAAATATTATTGGCGTTCGTGGTGCTTCTCGCCTTCCTCTTTCTCGGCGGCTACGTGCTGCAATTGCTGAGTTTAAAACAGGAGGCAATAAGTATCGCCGGCGGAATCATTCTTTTTATAATCGCATTGCGAATGATCTTTCCGGTCGAAGGCGGCATAGTCGGCGATACGCCGGAAGGTGAGCCCTTCCTCGTCCCCTTAGCCATTCCGCTGATCGCCGGACCGTCGGTTCTGGCTTCGCTACTTTTATTGAAACAATCCGGCCGAAACAGCATATTCGAACTGCTTGCTGCCCTAACTCTCGCGTGGGCGGTCAGCGCCGCTATATTGCTCTCGGCACCTTACCTATATCGACTGCTGCGATTAAGGGGCCTCATTGCTATGGAACGATTAATGGGAATGCTACTGGTTATTCTTTCCGTTCAAATGTTTTTGGATGGATTCGCAGCGTTTTTGAAGCAATAGCGAGAAGATCCCTACGCAATCTCGCCGACCTATGAAAGGCTCGGATATACCTTTTGGGCTTCCCGGTCTAGCGCTCTAACTGACCCCGATCCCAACTTCCAAGATCCGCAGCAGCGGAGTACGTGCTTTGCAAAAAATCGAGCAAAGTACCTTCAGGTGATGCTGAATTCCGAACAGCCTCATAGGGCAAGATAAATTCGCTTAGATCGAGATGGTAATAGCTTTCCGGCGGCGAGATCTGTGCGACTTTGCACCCGTCCGGTTCAGGCGCGGCATACGCATAAAATGCCGGTTCCTGAATGGCTCCGCTGCCGCACCAGAAACCATGGCTAATACATTTATGCGAGTACGCTTCGCGGGTGATCGAGTCAGCTCCATCGCGCTCAGGTGCCCTTTCCCCATTGAATCGTGTCACCGCCATGTCGAAACTGCCCCAGAAAAAATGCACCGGGCTTGATTTACCGACGAATCGCGAGCGAAACTCCCTGAACACGCCGTTGGTCCAGATAAGGATTTCGCGGAACCGTTCGATATATTCAGGGTCATATGAAGAATGTATCGTGTCTTCCGTAAAACGGATCGGATCCTCGACCTCCACCGGCATCGTCCAGATATCCGCCTCGATCTTGAGTTCGCCCAGCACTGCCATGACAGCGTTATAAAAATCAGATACCGTCCGCGGGTAAAGCTCTATACTTCGAGTTTCCCCATTCTCGCATTTGATGACCAGTTGATGTGCGACCAGGTCGAACTCGATGGAAAAACTGCCCACAGATGCATCTGCCAACGGCAGCGTCGTCAAACCGCGCGGCGTAACGCGGAGCGTCGCATTCCAATAGTGATTGATGAGCGGCGTCTTTGCTAAGGCGATCTTGCCCACGATCTGACTCCACATGTGGAACGTTTTTAACGTGTCCTGCCACCCGGCCAGCGGCAACTCGGGCAATGATTTTTTGCTCATGTTCTGTCCTTGTTAGATTCGCACAGCGGTGCTCGCGATGCGCTTGCCAATAATATGACGCCAATATAAGAAAAAGACAATTTCGCCGCAATCGGACTCGACGTCGTTCACAACACGGGCTAAAAGCCTGAAGTAACCGCCAATAGGCCGGCTGATGGTTATCTACGCTTACAAGCTTATTTCGATGACAGCGACTGAAAGGACAACGAATTTTATCCCCGATTCCGCACAACTAACTTGCTAAGGTAAGGGTTTTCATGTTAGAAAATTACATTCCCTTGCGCAGCCAAACGATCGTCTGCAATCAGACACCGTGGCCGCATCCTGCGAGACAAATATCCGGAAAGATCTTGCAATCCGGTATCCTTCCACCAATGTTAAAGTTGAAGTGAGTCTTTGAAACACGATTCGTCGGTGATAAATCGATCGGAACGGAATTCGACGAGGCCGGCAATCGTCTTGTTGCGACTAGTCGTGGGACTGTCCTTAAAGATCGCCTTGGGCCATTTTTGAAAATCAGACCGCATACCCTTCTCAGCACTGCGATTTTGTTGTCATCAAGCACCACCAAGTGTTGTACTCGCCTGCACTTGATATTGATCTTTTTGGAAAAGGTATAGCCATAGAAATGTCGCAAGCCAAAACACACCAGTTCGTTATTCAATTCGAAAGTGAGCCCGAGTATCTTCGGGCGGAGGTGTCTGCTGAACACGACAGCTACGACGTGACGGTTAGCTACTGGAATCGTATCGCCGAAGAACTCCGAAACACCGGGCATAGAAAGCTTTTGATAGTCGAGATGATAGAGAATAACATCGAAATTCGAGATGCATTTCGTGCAATACGCGAACGCGATAGGAGCAGCTTCGAAGGTGTGAAGATCGCATTCTTCGACATGAAGAAAGACCATGTGCCGATCAACTCATTCGGCGCGGCCGCGGCCGCCCACCTCGGATACGAAATAGAGGTATTTTCGAATATTCATGCGGCAAAGGACTGGCTGCTCGCCTTATAGCAAAGTTCCGAATCCGGCCTTCGTCCCACCGGCGCATCGTTCGATCAAACCCTGCGTACGAACTTCTCCACCGGGGCGGAACATCGAATTCATAGTTCCCAACAGCCGCCCGGTGGCAGAGTCGCCCCAATCCCAAGACAACTGAAATTCTAACCTTTTCCGACGGGCCGCATTCGGACTTTGCCGGGATATCGGCTATAATTAATCAAATTCCCGAGGCCCATAAATTGCGATTTCCGGCTTAATTACAATTAGTTTTAGCACGACTGCGCCGCTGGCTTTAACCAACTGTTGCTTTTCGTTATCAGACGCATTGGTCGGTTTATTGCGTATTAGAAATCCGCGAGTATTCGGCCTCACTTATGTCACCTTGCCGGCAAGTGATGCGGACAACGTAACTTCTTTTCCAGCAGTTAAACCCGGCTGAGAGTATCGGAAAAACATGTTCAAGACTAAACCACGTTTTATTTCATTAATCGTCGCGTTCTGCGCGTTAATGTTTTCTGTATTTATGATCGATAAGACTTCACAGCGGAAGGCATTGGCTGCGTCCGACAGGGTTTCCGAACAAAACCCGGCCATCGCAAAGTGGGAAGGTCCCTATGTCGGCGTTCCCGCGTTCGACAAGGTGACGGTCGCGGACCTTAAGCCCGCGCTTGAAGCGGCAATGGCAGAGAACCTCCGCGAGATCGACAAGATCGCCGGCAGTGTTGCCCCACCGACATTCGAGAATACGATCGCCGAACTGGAACGTACCGGACGAACGCTCGACCGAGCGCAAACGTTCTACGGCATTTGGGGCTCGAACATGAGCTCACCGGAGTTTCGCGAGGTCGAAAACGAAATGGATCCGAAGCTTGCCGCGTTCGCGGATAGGATCACCCAGAACGTATCGCTGTTTACGCGCATCGAAGCCGTTTATAACTCGCCCGCTAAGTCGAAGCTCAACTCCGAACAGCAACGACTTGCGTGGCGTTACTATACAAATTTCGTTCGTGCCGGTGCGAAACTTGGAGCGCAGCCGAAAGCGCGGTTGTCCGAGATCAACCAGCAGTTAGCTAAGCTGTACACGAAATTCAGCCAAAACCTGCTCGCCGACGAAAACGAAAAGTATCTCGAATTGAAAACGGAAGCGGATCTCGCCGGACTGCCGCAATCGTTGCGCGATGCTGCGGCCGAAGACGCAAAAGGACGCAAACTCAACGCCGTCGGCGCTATATCGAACACGCGTTCGTCGATCGACCCGTTTCTAACGTATTCTTCGCGTCGGGACCTCCGCGAAAAGGCGTGGCTTTTGTTCGTCAACCGCGGCGACAACGGCGACGCCCATGATAACAACGCGATCATAACCGAGATCCTGCAATTGCGTGCCGAGCGCGCAAAACTGCTGGGCTATGAGACCCATGCCCACTGGCGTCTTGAGAATGCGATGGCCAAAACGCCTGACCGAGCGATGGATCTGATGATGGGAGTGTGGAAACCCGCCGTCGCCCGCGTCCGCGAAGAAGTCGCCGATATGCAGAGGCTGGCCGACCAAGAAAATGCCGGGATCAAGATCGAGCCATGGGATTATCGGTTTTACGCGGAAAAAGTACGCATTGCGAAATACGCACTCGATCAAAACGAGGTAAAGCCGTACATGCAGCTTGAGAAGCTGCGCGAAGGAATGTTCTGGGTCGCGGGCGAGCTTTTCAATTTCAGTTTCACGCCCGTTACAGACGTACCGGTTTATCATCCCGACGTTCGCGTTTGGGAAGTGAAGGACATGACGACGGGCAAGCACGTCGGCCTTTGGTATTTCGATCCGTACGCACGTGCAGGCAAGCGTTCCGGGGCGTGGATGAATTCTTACCGGAGCCAGGAGAAGTTCGACGGTGAGGTCACGACCATCGTCTCGAATAACGCAAATTTCGTGAAAGGAAAGCCTGGGGAACCGCTGCTTATCTCCTGGGACGACGCTACAACGTTGTTCCATGAGTTCGGCCACGCGCTCCACGGCCTTTCGTCAAAGGTTAACTATCCGACACTTTCGGGAACTGCCGTCGCCCGCGATTATGTCGAATTCCCTTCGCAATTGCTCGAGCACTGGATCGAGACACCCGAAGTCTTACAGCGGTTCGCTGTCCACTATCAAACCGGAAAGCCCATACCGCAGGCGTTGGTCGACAAGATCGAAAAGGCGTCAAAATTCAATCAGGGCTTCGCAACGGTCGAGTATCTAGCGAGTGCTCTCGTAGATATGAAGATGCACCTCGCGGGGTCCCAAAAGATCGATCCGGACGTCTTCGAAAAGACGACACTCGCGGAACTCGGAATGCCGCACGAAATCGTTATGCGTCACCGAACTCCTCATTTCGGCCACGTGTTCGCGGGTGACGGATACTCCGCCGGCTACTACAGCTATCTATGGTCCGACGTTCTGAACGCAGATGCGTTCGAGGCATTCACTGAAGCTGGCAGCCCCTACGACAAAAAGGTCGCCGCGCGGTTGAGGAAATACGTGTTTTCAGTTGGGAATACCATCGATCCGGCGGATGCATATAGAGGTTTCCGGGGCCGCGATCCGAAAGTTGAAGCGTTAATGCGGAAGCGAGGATTTCCTCTTGCTCCAACCACTTCAGAAAAAAAGCCGGGCACACGGAAAGGAAATAAAAAGTAGTAGTACCGTTTCAACGCGAAGAATGAGCGGAGCCAATTGCTCCGCTCGTTCTTTTTTTATCTGTCTATTTCCCCGCGATTCCGAGGCTTCGCATTCGCCGGTAAAGATGGCTCCGATCTACGCCCATTTCTTCGGCCGCCTTTGTTACATTTCCGTCAAATTCCGCGAGTTTGTGAACGATAAATTCGCGGTGATAAGCATCGGTTGCTGCCTTGAATGAAGGAAAACGGAAGCTCGACGCAGGGCGTTCATCGGAAAAGCCGAGTTCGGGCAGATCATCCTTTTCCACCGTGTCGCCGGCGGCCATAATCACGACGCGTTCGATCGTGTTTTTCAGTTCCCGCACGTTACCGAGCCAAATATGGTTTTGCAGAACATCCATCGAGCTTTCGGTAAACTGTTTAGGCAATTTTCCATTGTCGCGCGAGAAACGAATGTTGAAGTGCTCAACAAGGAGCGGCACGTCTTCCGGCCGTTCGCGTAGCGGTGGGATCTGAAACGGGATCACGTTTAGACGGTAAAAAAGATCGTGCCGAAAATTGCCGTTCTCGATCAGATCGTCGAGCCGTTTGTTTGTTGCCGAGATCACTCTGACATCCACTTTTACCGGAGTATTGCTGCCTACGGGTTCGAATCGCTGCTCTTCCAAGACGCGCAGCATTTTCGCCTGAACCCTGGGCGACATATCACCGATCTCATCAAGGAAAAGCGTCGCGCCGTCGGCGACTTCGAACTTCCCTTTCTTCGCCGCCATGGCACCAGAGAATGCGCCTTTTGCGTGACCAAAAAGTTCGGACTCAACCAATTCCTCAGGAATAGCGGCCGAATTTATCTCAACGAAAGGCATCGCCTTCCGCTTCGATTGCGAATGTATCGCTCTCGCGACAAGCTCCTTTCCGGTTCCGCTTTCGCCGGAAATAAGGACCCTACCATCCGACGGTGCAACAATTTGGATCTGCTTACGAAGGGCGCGCATCGCGACCGATTCGCCGACCATAACGTAATCTTCTGAAATTTCTTTTTGGAGCTCGGTATTCGCAATCTCGAGCTGCCGCTGTCGTACCGCGTTCTTGACTGTCACAACTGTACGCTCTAAACTCAGCGGTTTCTCGATAAAGTCAAAGGCGCCGAGCTTCGTCGATTTAACCGCAGTCTCAATATTTCCGTGACCGGAGATCATTACAACGGCAGCATCGATACCACTCTCACGAAGCTTTTTCAACGTCTCCAGCCCGTCGATGCCGTCGCCGAGCCAGATATCGAGCAGGATGCACGCAAAAATGGTCGATTGTGTGATCTCAAGGCAAGCTTCGCCGGACTCGACCGTTTTGACTTCAAAGCCTTCATCCTCGAGAACTGCGCGAAGTGATTCGCGAATCCCCCGCTCGTCATCAACTATCAAAATACTGTTCTGCATCAACTATTCGCGTGTGTAACCGGAATCTCCAAAATAAACGTTGCGCCTGTCGGTTCCGTTGACGAAACTCTGATCTTGCCATTGTGCTCGGAAACAATTCTGCTGACGATCGCGAGCCCGAGTCCTGTTCCTCGGTTCTTGGTCGAAAAGTACGGCTGAAATAATTTCTGCATATCTGCCGCGTCGATGCCGCGTCCATTGTCGGCAACTTCCGCAGCAACGACTCCGAGCCCAATGTCATGACGAGTCGTTATACTGATCGTTTTGCCGCGCGAACTCTGATCAAATGCCTCGATCGAGTTTTCGATCAGATTTACGAAAACGCGTTTCAACTGTTCGACGTCGAGCAAAATATCCGGAAGGCTGGCCTCGCGACTGAACTCGATCTCGACGTCGGAAAAACGGTCTTCGTACATAGTGGCGACCTGATCGATCACCGAGTTGAGATTTCCGATCTCGAGTTTTGCATCCGGGAGGCGGGCAAAACGCGAGAATTCGTCGACCATTGCTTTCAGACTCTGTACCTCGCGGAGAATGATGTCGGTGCCTTCCTTTATAACTTTATTCGCGAGATCTGACTCGCTCCTTATGCCAACAGCCGCCGGCGCGGTCGTGAGTTGCACACTAAATCTTTTGGCAATGCGTTCGGCCGAGAGCTGGATCGGCGTTAGCGGGTTCTTTATCTCGTGGGCCATTCGCCTTGCCACCTCTTGCCATGCTGAGGCTCGTTGAGCGGCGATCAATTCGGACAGGTCCTCGATCACGAGAACCGCTCCGTTGTCATCAGGCAGGACCGTCGCGATCAGCGCGACCGGGATATTCGCGTCCGAATTTGTCAGGCCTCCCAGATTCTCGCGTTGAAGCATGGTTTGTTCGGCGGCATGGCCAATACGCTTTGCTCGCGCCAGAAGACGTTCAAATACGGCACGATTCTCATCATTCACTAGCGTACGCAGTTCGAAACTCGTAAAATCCGCGTTCTCGAGCCGCAGAATCTGTTTCGCCGCACGGTTGATAGTACGTATACGGTTTTCGGAATTGAACGAAATGACGCCCGTCGGCAGCGATTGCAGCACCGTCTCGATGTAACGCCTGCCTTCGCTTATGGCCGCAGAATTTTCCTCGAGCTTGGTCGACATCTGATTGAACGAATCGACGAGAATAGCCAATTCATCTTCGGCAGCTACTTCGACACGATGTGAAAGATTACCTTTCGCGATCTGATCCGCGCCTTCGGCGAGCGCGCGTATCGGAAGCGTAAGGCCGCGGGCGATATAGAATGCGGTCCATGTCGATGCAAAGATCAGCAGAAACGTCAGGCCGCCAAGCGTAAGGAAACCGATCTGCCGAACAGTAACCTGCTGTTCCTTTAACCGGTCGAATTCCAACAGAGACTTATCGACCACTTGGCTGACCGAATCGCTTTCACGAAGATCGGGAACGATGACGAGCATGCGACCGCCGGACATCGGTGCAGCCGCCGCATCGTAATCACGAGCGTCGCTCAGCATCGGCGACGAGAGATCGCCGGACATAACCAAGGCAGTGACTGAGTCAAGCGCGGCCTTTTGGCTTGATTCCAGCGGCTCTTCGACCCAAAGTAAAGGGCGTCGGTCGCGGTCCAGAATTGCAACAACCGTGAGGTTGCCCGCCTCAGCAACCTCATGCAGCCGGTCGGCATTTACGACACTTTCTTCTAGAACGGCCGCGAGCATTTTGGCGCTCTCACCGAGCTCCCGCGACTGGTCGGCGACGGCTTCGTTCTGCACATCGAGGGCCTTTCGAACTACATTTTCCGGGATTTGCGTGAACCAGCGTTCCAGCGCCCGGTTCATAAAGAGATAGGAAAATCCGGCCATCGCGAGGATCGGCAGTAGGCTTACCGCGGCAAAGTAGATAAGCAAGCGAGTCTTGATCTTCGACCCGAGCTGCAGCGTTCGGCGCTCTTTAGTGAGCTTGATAATGCTCCGCAAAAAGATGAAGCCGAATATGACGAATGCAATAAAATTCAGCGAGGAAAGAGCGTACAACAACAAGGTGTCGCTGGCGGATTCGACCGAAAAGCTCTTCCACAAATTTGACGATTGCAGAAGGATCAGGAATGTGAGAAGCGCCAGAACAAAAAGCCCTAAAACGACGAGCGTCAACCTGCTTTGTTTTGGCCGTCGGGGCGTCTGCACGTCAGTCAGTTTAGCACATAAGGCCGCGTTGTTTGTGGTGACGTGTTGGGCTATTCTCTAGCAAGCGCATGAACTTCAATACCGTATTTTTTGACTCTAGCGACAAATTTAGAAGCGGTTGGCGCGTGATCATCTTTCTGCTGCTGTGGACTTTGTGTTCCGCGGTTATCGCAGCGGTGGGCTACTCGATCGTCCGGGCATCGTTGGGCGGGCAGCTAAGCCGACTTGCCGAATTCGGTCTTGGCAGTTCGATGTCCCTGTTCTCGACGCTCGTTAGCGGCTGGCTGTGCGGCAGATGGCTCGAAGGCCTTCCGTACAAAGCGCTAGGCGCCGCTTTTTCGAAAGGCTGGTTGAGACATTTTATCCTTGGATCGCTCGTTGGCGCCGCAAGCCTCACGTTCGCGGTCGGAATCGCCTATGTTTTCGGCAATTTTACTCTCGAGTTCAATCGAGAAGCCTCATTTCGTCAGATCGCCACGGCCCTGACCGGTTCGCTTTTGATATTGTCACTGGCGGCAGCCTTTGAAGAAGCCTTTTTTCGCGGGTATATGTTTCAAACTCTCGCCCGGTCGGGGCTGGCTTGGTTCGCGATCGTTCTGACAGCGGTATTTTTCGGCGCGGTGCACTTGGGAAATCCGGCCGTGAGCAGCATTTCAACAGCGGACACGGTGGTCGCTGGCATACTTTTCGGTATCGCGTATCTAAAAACGCGCGATCTGTGGTTTCCGTTCGGAATACATCTGATGTGGAATTGGATGCAGGGATCGGTCTTTGGAATCGAGGTGAGCGGACTTACCGAACTGAGCTCGGTCTCGATCTTCAAAGAGATTGATAGGGGCCCAGATTGGCTGACCGGCGGCACCTATGGCATCGAGGGTGGAATTGCCTCGACGGCCGCGTTGATAATCACGGTTCTATTTATTTATTACGTCCCGCTCAAGAGTGCCGACACCGAATTGGATGACCTAACTGTCGGCAACGATCTTAAATCGTCTGTATCTTGAACGAAATATCGACCGCGCGGGCGGAATGGGTGATTCGGCCCACAGAAATAAGGTCGACGCCCGCCTCGGCGAACGAACGGACGCGGTCCAGATCCATATTGCCCGAGGCTTCGATCAAAACGTTCGGGTTTAGGTTCCTCGACATATCCACGAGTTTTGCTGCTTCGTCAGGCGTCTGGTTATCGAGCATAACAATATCGGCTCCCGCCTCTATCGCTTCGCGCAGCTGAGCCCAATTCGTAACCTCTACTTCGATCTTGTGCAGATGTCCGACCTTTTGTTTGGCCGCGACAACAGCTTCGGTTATGCCGCCGGCAAGCGAGATGTGGTTGTCCTTGATCAGTACGCCGTCATCGAGGCCCATCCGATGATTTTTTCCGCCGCCGATGGTGACGGCATATTTCTCGAGCATTCGGAGTCCCGGCGTAGTTTTGCGAGTGTCGACTATTTGAGCTTTTGTGCCCTCGACCGCTCGTACGTACTGACGCGTAAGGGTTGCTATGCCGGACATTCGCTGAAGCAGGTTTAGGGCGACGCGCTCACCGGTAAGCAAAACGTCTGCATAACCTTTTAGCGTCGCAAAAATTGTTCCTTCCTCGACCTCATCGCCCTCGTTATAACCGGTCTCAATCTCCGAGATCTCCGCGTCGAGATGCACGAACACGGCCTCGGCGACCTCGAGCCCACAGATAACCAAATATTCCTTCGCCAAAAACCGACCGAGCCCGCGCACTTCGTTCTCGACCGTAGACTGGGTCGTGATATCGCCGCGGCCAATGTCTTCAGCTAGAAATTCACCTATCGATCCTAAGATCTCACCATTCTCGAGCCAATTCATATGTGTGTTCTCTGATTATGCAAGAGCCGCAAGGTTTTGGCCCAATGTCGCAGTCTGCTGGATGATCTCGGTCTGACGTACCCGCAATTCATCAACCTTCTCCGCCGGAGCCCTTTCGACAAAGTTCGCATTCGAAAGCTGTCCATTCAATCGCTGTAGTTCAACATCGAGTTTCGCGATCTGATTTTCGAGCCGTTCACGCTCCTTCGCAAAATCTATCAGGCCCTCGAGCGGGATGGCGATCTCGGCGGCTCCCGTCAAGACGGCTCTGGCCGATGCTTTAGGAACCTCAAGCGTTTCGGCAAGCACCATTCTATCAGCACGTGCAAGCTTTAATATTTTTGATTCGTTCTCCGCCAGGATCGATCGTAAGCTGTCCGACCCGGCGACGTGCACAGGAACTTTCTCGCTCGGCTTGATGTTCATTTCCGACCGAATATTGCGAACCTTCGAGATAAGTTCTATGACCGCCGACATTTCGTTTTCAGCTTTTTCGTCGATCAGGGCTTCGTCGCCGCTCGGATAATCAGCAAGCATGATCGTGCGTTCGGCGGTCGCATAAGCGACGTTGTGCATTCCGTTCGACACGCCCGGAAGCTTTTGCCAAAGTTCTTCTGTGAGGAATGGCATGAACGGATGAAGCATTCGGAGCGCTTGTTCCAATACGGTTAGGATCCGCGTACGAGATGCCGCGGTCTCTTTACTAACCTCGACGGCTTCAGGTTTGACGCCCGGACTATCGCCGTCGTCCGCTCCAGCGTACCCCGAGCCGGCCGTGATCTCATCTTTTACAAGTTCTATGTACCAATCGCAGAAGTCGTCCCAGAAGAAATGATAAAGCAGCTGCACCGCTTCATGGAACTGATAAGTCTGAAGCGCGTAATTGACTGCTTTTGCAGTTCTGTTCAGTCGTGAGACGATCCATCGGTCCGCGAGTGAACCTTTTCCGGAATTGAATTTGAGAGATCCGAGATCGACGGATGCGCCCTCGGAATTCATTAGGCAGAACCGCGTTGCGTTCCAGATCTTATTGGCAAAATTCCTGAACGATTCGACGCGTTCATCACGCCATGCAAAATCGACCCCGGTCGCCGAGCCCGCAAGAGTCATACGCGTAGCGTCGACGCCATATTTGTCAAAAACGTCGAGCGGGTCGATGCCGTTTCCTTTCGTCTTCGACATCCGCTGTCCGTTCTTGTCGAGGACCGTCCCGTGTATGATCACGTCGTCGAAAGGCTTTTCGCCGAGGAATTTCAACCCGGTCATGACCATTCGGGAAACCCACAAGAACAGAATGTCACGTCCCGTGACGAGAACGTCGGTCGGATAAAATGTCTCGAGATCCTGTGTCTCGGTCACCTCGCCTGTCCAACCGAGCGTCGAGAACGGCCAAAGAGCGGACGAGAACCACGTGTCCAAAACGTCGTCATCCTGCCGCAGGCCGCTCGAGCCGGCCTTTTCATAGGCTTCCTCGGCGGTGCGAGCGACATAGACATTTCCGGCATCGTCGTACCACGCCGGAATCTGGTGTCCCCACCAAAGTTGCCGCGAGATGGTCCAATCCCTGAGATTCTCGAGCCAAGCGGTATATACCTTTTTGTGCGGAACTTCCGGTACGAATCTCGGCGAATTCTCCTTTCGCATCAGGTCGAGTGCTAAGTCACGGAGACCATCCATTTTAACGAACCACTGCTCGGACAAAAGCGGTTCGATGATCGTCTTGCAGCGCTCACATCTAGGCAGCGTTACTTCATAATCTTCGATCTTTTCGAGTAGGCCGAGTTCCTCGAATCTCTCAACAATACGTGTGCGCGCTTCGAATCTGTCGAGACCGGCAAATTCCGCACCCGCCGCTTCGTTCATCGTCCCGTCGTGATTCATTATGACCAGCTTTTCGAGCCCGTGACGTTCGCCGATCTCCCAGTCGTTCGCGTCGTGAGCCGGCGTGATCTTGACAGCTCCGGTTCCAAATTCGGACTCGACATAGTCATCCGCAATTATTGGGATCTGGCGGTCAGTGAGCGGCAGATCGATCGATTTGCCAATCAATGACGAATACCGCTCATCATTCGGATTTACTGCGACAGCCGTGTCGCCGAGCATCGTCTCAGGGCGCGTCGTCGCGACCGTTAAGGTCTGCAGAATGTCGTAAGACGAAACAATCGGATACTTTAGATAATAGAGCTTGCCGTCTTTTGCTTTTTCTTCTTTAACCTCAAGATCCGAAAGAACAGTTTTGTCCTTAGGGCACCAGTTCACAATGCGTGTGCCTCGATAGATCGAGCCTTCTTCGTAAAGCCGCACAAAGACCTCGCGCACAGCTTTCGACAGATCTTCGTCCATCGTAAAGCGTTCACGAGACCAATCGACCGATAACCCCTCGCGGCGTATTTGCTGCGTTATCTCGCCGCCATACTTTTCCTTCCATTCCCAAGCCTTGGCAGTGAAGGCCTCGCGCCCGACGTCCTGCGGCGATTTGTGCTCGTCTTTCTTGAGTTGCCGCGTGACCATCAATTGCGTCGAGATTCCGGCATGATCGACTCCGACCAAAAAGAGCGTGCGGTAACCGAGCATTCGCTTCCACCGTGTCAGAGTGTCCATCAGCGTGTGCTGAAGCGCGTGGCCCATATGCAGCGTTCCGGTTACATTTGGCGGCGGAATGACGATCGAGAACGACTCCGCGTCTTTGTTCTGATTGATCTCCGGGGTAAAGAAACCGTTCGCCTCCCAACGGCGGTAATGGTCGAGCTCGGCCTCTTTCGGGTTATAGGTCTTCGGAATTTCCATAGAAATGTGGTCGGCGTAGCAGGCAGTTCTGCCGGACCGAGGTGAAATCGCTCGCAAACCTTAAATTCTAAAGCAAAAGAGGTTAGTTTTCATCTCGAAAATGAAAACTAACCTCTGTTTTGTTTATCGACGGTGAAATCGTTAAACCTAAGCCTTCTTCCCCGACAACTTTTCTATCACTTTTTCGACTATCAAATCGATAAGCTCGGGGGATAGGCTCGTTACCTGATTCGACGCGGACGAAGCTGGTGCCACTGAAGTGCTGATTGCCGGAAACGGCTGACGGCCCGGCAACTCCAGCAATGCACTGTCACTCAACGAAAACTTTTTCGCCTCGGCTTCTGGCTCGGCTGCGGAGAGCTCTGGATCCACAATGCTACTTTCATCAGGACGTGACACAACCTTCGACCATACGCTCTCCGGTTGATAGTCGGGCATTTCCTGAGTCTGATCGAACGCTGACCCCGACGCGGGCTCATTAAATTCGTCTGAAGGCCGAACATCTGAGCCTTCGAGATCCGTCACGGATTCGATGGCATCCGGCTCCGTACGTGGGTGTTCACTTTCGTGAGAGACGCGCTCTTCGAACGGCGACGAATCCGGAAAATTATCCGGCGACATATCCTCGGTTTTCGCGGAATCGCCGGAGACGTAAGTCGTCTCGATAATTTCGTCATCCATTCCCGCGTCGGCGAATTTGTCGGAGTTGTCGCCTTCGACGTTCAGAATCTCGACCGTACTGGCGAAACTCTGGTTGTAAAGATCTTCGATATCTGCGGTTTGCGGTTCGTCGGGCCTAGGTGCGGACAAAAGCTCGTCCCCTGCAGGTTCATCTATCAGATCACCTTTTGGAGCACTTCCAACCGTCTGATCGGATTTTTCCAGCAATTCGGAAACCTGTGAAACCAAAAGCCTTATCGACTGAAAAGGCTTTGTCATAAATCCGCTTGCGCCGACACGCTTTGCCTCATCTTCATCAAACGGCTCGAATGAACCGACCAGCAAAAGGACGGGAATATCTTTTGTTTCGTCCGAATGGCGAAGTCGTTCGCAGATTTGATAGCCGTTCAGGCCGGGCATATTTACATCCGCAAGCACGATGTCGGGACGTTGCTCGGCGATCATTTGCATGGCGAGGTCGCCGTTCCCGGCTACCACGACGTCGACGCCCTCGTCAGCAAAGGTGAGATTGACGACCTTCTGGATCGTTACCGAATCATCAGCTAACATCAGTTTGCCTTTAGACACAAATAGATCGCTCCTTTAGTTAAATTACTGCGGACTGCAAGCGTTCTCAGAAACGCTAACACCTCGCAACTCTAGCGTCAAGAAATGCTCCGCTCAGGAGCAGTCCCGGCAACGGTGCGCAAAAGTGTTCTGAACTGGGCCGCTCTGAACGGCTTTTGAATCGACGCGATCGCGCCCGCGGCGAGTGCGTCGTGCAGCAGGTCCGGATTTAACCTTTCGTTCATTACGACAATGGGAACAGCATTGAGGGTATCGTCGCTCTTCATATATTTGACGAGTTCGATGCCGTGAATGTACGGCATTTCGAGATCAAGGAACGCCGCAACAATATAGATATTCGAACGAAGGGCTTTGTAGCCCGCTTTCCGTCGTGTGCGACTACCGGTATAAAACCCTCCTGTTCGATAACAGTCTGAGCACGGTCTATCACTAATTGGTCGTCGTCGGCGACGATTACGAATCGCTCCATTGAATTATATGTCAAGTAAAGAGGCATTGGCAGGTGCCTCGTTGATTGTATCAAATGAGGAATGGATCTCTGGAAAGCTCGACTAGCCTGGCAGCTGTTTGGAGCGCCGCCTTCATGCTGGAAGCATCCGCGACACCCTTACCGGCGATATCGAAGGCCGTACCGTGATCGACTGAGGTGCGGATAAGTGGAAGCCCGAGCGTCACATTAACGGCCGACCCAAACGAAAGGCATTTAACTGCGATCGTGGCCTGATCGTGATAACACGCGATGACCGCGTCGAACTCGCCGCGGTATGCCCGGAGGAAGATCGTGTCTGACGAAAAAGGCCCTGAAACGTCAATGCCATGATGATTCCGGCAGTGCTCGATCGCTGGAATGATCTCGTCCGCTTCCTCGGTTCCGAACATTCCTCCTTCGGAAGCATGAGGATTTAAACCTGCAACGGCCAACCGAACTTCGCGTCTGAGAAGCTGCGATAACTGGGCGTTCGCAAAACTAATAAGTTTCACTAACGCATCCGACTTTACCGCGTCGATCGCGTCCAACAGTGAAAGGTGCGTCGACAAAAGCACTACACGCAGCGGCTCGGCGAAAAAACTCATCGCGAATTCAGTCGTTGCCGTAAGCTCAGCGAGAAACTCGGTGTGTCCCGGATACTTGTAGCCCGCGAGAGCTAGTGCGTTCTTGCTGATCGGGGCGGTGGAGATCGCGTCGATCTCACCGGAGTGCCACATCGCAACAGCAGTTTCGATGCACCGGGCGGCTGCGAAACCGGATTCAGCGGACTCGCGGCCTGCGGGCGCAGAATCCGGTAGGCCGCCCGGATCGCGAATCGTCAGCACGCCGGGACGCGAATCGATAGATACGGCATCGGCAAACTCAAGGTCAAGGCCCAGCGCTTTGGAGGTTGAAATTAATAACGCTCGGCTCCCGACCAAAATAATGTCGACGATTGAGCGCACAGATTCATCGGAAACCGCCTTGAGAACGATCTCCGGCCCGATACCGGACGGGTCGCCGATCGTAATTCCGATCCGCGGTTTCGGATATTGGTTAAATGAATCGAGGTTACCGCTTTCTGACTGTGACATTTCCGCCGAGTATCGAGTTAATCCTGGCGGTCCTCCGCCTTATATATGTACTTTATACTATGCTTCGGCAGTAGGATATTTGGAGCGTCCTTGCGGTTTATCTTTAGTGCGTCGAGGTCGTACCACTCGATCGTACCGACGATCTCTTCGCCATCGCTTAGGACGACGACCATCTCGGTTCGCGCGTCGATCTGTTTACGATAGTAAAAAACCTCAGCCAGCGTTTCGACCGGCGGAGGTTTTTTACGAGATTCCCGATTATCTGACTTCGTCGGATAATTATCCATATGTGAAACCTGTTCTCTGATCAGTCAGCCTGACGGCGGATAAATGTCGGCACGTCGAGATTTTCGTCCTTGTTAACGTCCGATGTAAAGACGGGTGAGTTTGTATTAATGCCGTTATCCAAAGTGCGTGGATTCGGCATCATCATCTGAGCCGTCGTATCGAAGCCGGTAGCGATCACCGTTACTTTGATCTCGTCGTTCATGCCTTCCTTAATGACGTTGCCCCAAATAATGTCCGCGTTGTCGTCGGACTCTTCTTCGATCATACCAATGGCGTCCTCGATCTCGCCGAGCGGCATATTCTCGCCGCCGGTGACATTGATCAACGCCGCCTTCGCCCCAGTGATCGAGTTTTCTTCGAGAAGCTTGTAGTCGAGTGCTGCACGCATGGCCTTCGACGCTGCGTCCTCGCCGCTCGCGGAACCGATGCCCATCAAGGCGACCCCGCGGCCACGCATGACGGTCGTAACATCAGCAAAGTCGAGATTAATAATCCCAGGCGTGGTGATCAGGTCAGTGATGCCCTGAACCGCCTGTAATAGAATATCGTCTGCACGACGGAACGCGTCCATCAATGTGATACGTTCCTCAACTTCGCGCAGCTTCGAGTTCGGTATCGTAATGATCGTGTCGACGCAGCCGCGAAGTTCAGCGAGACCGCGTTCGGCCTGTGCCATTCGCTTCCGGCCTTCTACATTAAAAGGCTTGGTTACCACCGCAACCGTCAATGCACCGAGTTCTATGGCAAGGGATGCGACGACAGGAGCTGCTCCGGTTCCCGTGCCGCCGCCGAGTCCAGCAGTAACGAAAACCATGTCCGACCCTTCGAGCACGTCAAGTAGTTTCTCGTGGTCCTCAAGTGCGGCATCGCGGCCGACCTCTGGATTCGAGCCGGCACCAAGTCCACGAGTCGATCGGCCGCCGAGTTGTATTTTCAGCGGAGCGTTCGATGCGTTGAGTGCCTGCAGGTCGGTATTGGCAACGATGAACTCGACGCCTTTTATTCCTGCTTCCATCATGCGGTTGACAGCGTTCCCGCCGCCGCCGCCCACGCCTATCACCTTGATCCGCGCGCCGGTGATCGGCGGTTCGTCGATAAACATTTTGAGTCCGCTAGTGTTCATTTGTAGGCCTTCCGTTAAAATAACTGCAGCTTTCCCGGCTTCGGGAGTATTAAAAAATTGAAAATGTGAAGTTTTGAGGTTTTTCAGCCTCGTCTATATATTGTGCTGATGGCGAGACAGCATACAACGATTTGTGGTAAAAATCCAGCCGCCGTGTGAATTTTATCTAAATTTATCGCGAAAACTTTCGAACCATTCGGCTACCTTCCGCGTGTGCGAACGCGAGCCGTTATTGTGCTCGCGCATCTGTGAACGCATTGAAGACAACGCGAGGCCACAACCGACCGCCCACTCGGGTGACTGCACTTCTCGTGCCAGCCCGCCGAAGTATGACGGCTCGAGAAAACCAAGTCTCGTCGGTGCATCGAAGACCTGTTCCGCAACATCTACCATCCCGCGCGAAAGAGCGCCGCCGCCCGTCAGAACAACCCCGCTCGAGATTTGCGCCTTCGTTGAAGAAACCTCGTGACTTACGTGCTGCAGTAACTCGACGGCACGCGGCTGCATGATATCGCAGAGGATTTCCTTCGAAAGCCCGCGTGTTTCGTTCCTTCCCACAGGAACGATCTCGATGATCTCCTGCCGTTCGTCATCACTCAGCAGGAACGATGCAACGCAGCCGTAGAGATGCTTGATCTTGTTTGCTTCCTGTATCGATACGCGAAGCCCGACAGCGATATCTTTTGTAAAGTGCAAACTGCCGAACGGAAAGACTGCAGTGTGCTGTACGGCTCCGCGGCCAAATATCATCATGCTCGTGATCTCAGCACCGATGTTCACGAGTGCACACCCGTACTCGCGGTCATCATCGGTTAGAGTACTCTCGGCCGCGGCGAGTGGTTCGAGCATAAGCCGCTCGACGTCGATCCCGGCACGTCGCACAGCTTTATCGAGGTTCTGGCGTCCCGCACTCGGTCCGATGACGATGTGAACGAGCGACTCCAGACGCGCACCGCTCATTCCGATCGGCTCGGTGATTCCGTCCTGTCCGTCGATGATGAATTCCTGCGGGAGCCTATTGAATATTTCCCAACCCGACGGCAACTGCATCGCGCTTGCCGATTCGATCGCCCGCTCGATGTCTTCCTCAGTGATTTCTCGTCCTGCACCCGCGACGGCAACTACACCTGCTTTATTTTCTCCTCGAAAATGCTCACCGGATAGATTGACGACCGCCGAATCGATCTCGAGTCCGCTCACCCGCTCGGCCTCGGTGACGGCCCGCCTGATCGATTCGGAAACTGCTTCAGCTCCTGTAACGATTCCCCGACGCAGGCCACGCGACTCCGCTTCACCGATACCGACGATATTCATCTTCCCGTCATCGCCGGGCTCGCCGACCACACACCGGACCTTGCTCGTTCCGATGTCTAGTCCGATCGCCTGGATTTCATGATTCATAGTAATTCCCGCGTACCTGGCAAAATTCTACTGCGTCTTTCTTGGCGCGAGGATCATATTTTGCCCGACCAGATTGACAGCTTCGAACGTCGCACCTTTTCCAACGATTGCCTTGATGCCGTTGGCTAAATGCTGGCCAAAATTTTCCCGCCCAACCGCGATCGAAACCGTCGTACCCGAATCCTCGGTTATCGCACGCGGCTCGCGAAGGTCGGCAAGATTGACTATCCGCACACGCGTCGCCAGATCTGAGTCCTGCCATTCGCCGAGCATCTTTTGGTACAGTTTTACCCGTTCGATATTTTCTTTCAGGGCCTTTTCCGATTTCGCCTCATCCCACCCGGCCATCGCAAAAGGTAGATTTTCTTCGTTACCTTCGACCGGGCTTAGCACCTCGCCTTCGCTGTCGACTAAATAGTCTCCGGTGGCGAGGCGTACGATCGCTCTCGGAATGCGTTCTTTGACATCGACTCGGATCCCGTTCGGCAGGATCTGCGACACCGCTGCGCTTTTCACGAACGAGACCTTTTCGATCCTCTGCTTTATGACACCCAAGTCCGCGTTCCACACGCCCGAAGTTCCGCTCTGCCCATTAACGATACGTTCGATCTCCGTCTTAGAAGCGCGCTCTGTGCCGCGCACTTCGATCGTCGTGACACTGAAAAAGTCCGACGCAATCACTGTCCGGTAACCCAAAAAACCGAGTGCACCGAGGCAGATCAACATGCAGAAACTCAGAAAGAAGGGCAATACAAAATTACGCCCGGCGTCAGACTGCTTCGTAGTGCCGCGACGGCCCTTTGTCGGACGCCGTTTAGTGACCGGTTTTACAGTCTTCAGAGCAGCAGGTTTTTTTCTCGTCTTCGTCGCCATAGTTGCGGGGAGTGGGCAATTAAATTTATCCTTGCAGCTTTTCCAATATGTCGTCCGAGAGACGTGTAACGGTCCCGGCTCCCAAAGTTATTACTAGATCGCCTTCGCGCAGATCGGCGGCAACCAACTCCGCGGCCGTATCGATCGAACCGATATACCGAGCTTTTTTGTGACCGTACCGGACAATATTATCGGTAAGCACTTCAGCGGTAACGCCTTCGATCGGCTGTTCGCTCGCGGCGTAGATATCCAGCACGTAAAGGACATCGGCATTGTTGAATGCCAGCGCAAACTCATCCATCAACTCCTGTGTACGCGAAAACCGGTGCGGCTGAAATACCACAACAGTTCGTCGTCCGCCGGAACTAAATTTCGCAGCCGATAGCGTCGCAAGGATCTCGGTCGGGTGATGACCGTAGTCGTCGACAATTGTGATCCCCCGAACCTCGCCCTTGAACTGAAACCGACGGTTCGCATTCTTAAATGTCGCGAATGCCTCGGCGATCTTTTCGAACGGCACCTCGAGTTCCAGTGCCACCGCCGTCGCAGCTAACGCATTATAAACGTTGTGCTGTCCCGGGACTGGGAGTTCGATATCGCCAATGATCTCTGAGCCTATCCAAACGGTGAACGACGAGCCGAATGATTCGTTGTACCGTATATCGTGAGCCGAAATATCAGCTTGGGCAGTTAGGCCGTAAGTCACGCGGCGACGCTTTATGTTCGGAATTATAAGCTGAACATTCGGGTCGTCAAGGCAAATGACGGCCGCACCAAAAAAAGGCACTTTATTAACGAAATCGGTGAAGCACTGAACGACGTCGTCCATGCCTTTGTACGATTCCATGTGCTCCTTGTCGATGTTCGTCACGACGGCGATCGTTGGATAAAGCATCAGAAAACTGCGGTCGCTTTCGTCGGCTTCGGTCACGAACCAATCGGAGTTTCCCATCTTTGCATTCGAGCCCAAGGTGTCGACCACGCCGCCGACGACCGTGGTCGGATCGATGCCCGCGTGATTTAGAATTGTCGCAACCATCGATGTCGTTGACGTCTTACCGTGCGTTCCGGAGATCGCTACTGCGTACGGCTTTAGGGTCATCAACTCCGCCAACATCTCGGCACGCGGGATAACCGGTATTCCCCTTTGCTTCGCCGACAATACCTCCGGATTATCCGGCCGGACGGCGGACGAATACACTACCACCTGAGCGTCCTGGATGTTCTCGGCCGCGTGCCCTTCAACGATTCGCATTTTATAGAGCTGCTCGAGTCGATCGGTGTTTTTCGATCTCTTTATATCAGAACCCGACACGGAAAATCCAAGGTTGCACAGAACCTCGGCGATACCACTCATTCCAATGCCGCCGATACCGATAAAATGGATTCTCTTTACGTGTCTAAACATCTATTTTTTCGAGAGACTCTCAATGAGGTCCACGTTGGCCTCGGCCGCATCGACACGGCCAAGTGTTTTTGCTGCTCTCCCCATTTCGACCAGAATCGCTGGGTTGGACAAAAAACCCTTGATCTCAGCAGCTAGGCTCTCGCCGCTTAAATCCTTTTGAAGGATCATCTTCGCCGCTCCCGCTGTGGCCATCGCCTCTGCGTTCTTACGCTGATGATCGTCAGCTGCGGTCGGAAGCGGGATCATTATCGATGGCCGGCCCGCCGCTGCAAGTTCAGCACATGTCGTCGCTCCGGCACGGCAGATAACAACATCGGCCTTCGAAAATTCCGTGACCATATCCGAAATGTATGGTCGAACATTGGCTTCGTCCAACTGACCGCGACTATAGGCGTCCCGTACTTTCTCGAAGTCGGCTTCACCCGTTTGATGCGTTATGCCGATCTTGCCTTTGAATGCCTCGAGCATTGGCAGCGAAGCGATCATCGCGTCGTTGATCGCACGTGCACCTTGCGAACCGCCGAATATAAGGATACACAAACTTGCCGATTTCATTTTCGGCTCAAGATCGAAAAATTCGCGGCGGACCGGATTCCCGGTCAACACACCTTTCGTACCGAAAAACGGAAGTGCCTCGGGGAACGTCAGTGCCGCCTTGTCGACGAACCGAGCAAGTTGGCGGTTGGTGAATCCGGGAAGCGCATTCGAATCCATTACAAGCGTCGGTATCTTCATCCAACTCGCCATCATCAGTACCGGCCCGGAAACATAACCACCTGCACCAACAACAACGTCGGGCTGGTATTCGCGAATTATCCGCCTGGCTTCCAGAAAACTTTGCGGCAGCAACGCCATTCCCTTTATCTTACCGACAACTCCTACATTCTTTAGACCTGCACTGTTGATTAGCGAAAGCTGAAACCCGTTTTCCGGAACTATCCTAGTTTCCAGCCCGCGCGCTGTCCCCACGAAGAGCACTTCGCTGTTCTCGTCACGTCGCAATATTTCTCTTGCGACGGCGATTCCGGGATAGATATGTCCACCGGTTCCGCCGGAAGCAATAAGCACACGCATTATTTATTCAACCAACCCGATCTATCGATAAGCCTTTTTTGCCTTTCGCCGATGTACCGACGGCTCCGCTATCCCCGACTCGACCACCGGGTCGCCGGACCGTTCGGAAATACTAAGCAGAATTCCTACCGAAATAAGTGTCATCACTACGGACGTTCCGCCGTACGAAATGAACGGCAGCGGTATTCCTTTCGCGGGTACGATCGAAATGACGACACTGATATTAAATAGCGCCTGCACGATGATGCCGGTTATCAAGCCGATACCGAGCAAAGTCCCGAAGCGATCGGGTGCGGTCAAGGCCGCACGACTGCCGCGCCAAAGCAACAAACCAAACGCAGTTACGATCGTGAGTGTACCGATAAGCCCTAGTTCCTCGCCGACCACTGAGAAAATAAAATCCGAATACGGATACGGCAGGTAAAATAATTTCTGCTGTCCCATCGCGTATCCCTCGCCAAAGATACCACCCGAGCCGATAGCGTACAGTGACTGAACCACTTGGTACGCTCCGTCCGCGGCATGGGTGTACGGATCAAGAAAAGCGAATACCCGCACCGTTCGCCATGGTGCAATCAGGATGGCCACCACTCCGAGCGAAACCATTGTCGCCCCGAGAGCGGCAATGTGCAGAATGTTCGCACCGGCGGTGAAATATACGGTCGCGAAAACCGCGCAGAGCACCGTCGCTGTCCCGAGATCGGGCTCCAAAAAGATCAATGCAACCAGAAGCGTGAGAACACCAACGCACTTGATCACCGTCGTCCGAATGTCGGCTACGTTCGCCTCATTCTTTGTCAAAAAATAAGCGAGGAAAATTGGAAGGCTGATTTTTGCCAGCTCTGACGGTTGAAACGAAAATCCGCCAAACCGTATCCAACGTCGGGCTCCATTTATCTCAGGAAAGGCAAACACGGCGATAAGCAATACCGCCGTAAACGCCAACAGCCCGTAAACCACTTTTTCGTTCTGCAGCTTTCGGTAATCGAACCGGCTTACTATATACATGCCGGCGATTCCCAACAGCGTAAACGCTAGCTGCTTATAGAAGTAGGAGAATTGGGTCGCTCCCTGCGTTTCCTTGGCTGAGATGACGGCCGACGCGCTATACACCATAAGCGTGCCGAAGAGCGCGAGCCCCGCTGCAATAGCGAACATCAACCAATCAATTCTAAGCCTGCTGAACATAACGATTCCCTAAACCGGGCGCCCTACTTTCGCCTCAGGAAATTCAATCGCGAGCTCTGCGACGTTCTCCTTGAACACGGTGCCGCGTTCCTCAAAGCTCTTGAACATATCAAAACTTGCGCATGCCGGAGCGAGCAAAACAGCATCGCCGCTTTGAGCTTGATCGAAAGCAGTCCGGACAGCAGTCTTCATCGATTCTGCATGTGCGATCCGAACGATCCCATTTAGCTGCGACTCTATATTGTCGGCGTCCTCGCCGATCAAAACCAACGCTCGAACGGAACTTTCGATCAGCGGGATCAACGGCGCATATGGCGCGTTCTTGCCGCGGCCGCCGAGTATCAGGATCGTTTCCCCGTCAGTCTCGCACATTGCGTCAAGAGCTTTCGACGTTGCGTCAACCGATGTTGCCTTTGAATCGTTGTAAAAACGTACGCCCCTGATCTCGCCGACAAATTCGATGCGGTGTTCGACGCCCCGAAAATTCGCAGCCGTCGCGCGCATTGATTCCGGTGAAACTCCACACGCGAGTCCTGCGGCAAAAGCGGCCAATATGTTCTCGACGTTGTGTAAGCCCCGAAGAAAGATCTCGCCGCGCGTCGTGAGAACCTTCTCCGACCCGTTCGCCCTGCAAACAAGCTCGTCACCTCGTAGGAAAAGCCCTTCCTCGAGTTCCCGATTAACGCTGAAAAGCGTCACGTTCGCTTTCAACCCGCTGGCCCAGCTTTGTTCGATCTCGTCGTCTGCATTTAGGATCGCAACGTCATCCGCTGTCTGGTTCATGAAAATGCGGTGCTTCGCAGCCGCATATTCCGTAAACGACTCGTAGCGGTCGAGATGGTTTGGCGTAACGTTCAGGCAAATCGCGACGTTTGGTCGGAAATCGCGGATCGTTTCCAACTGGAAACTCGAAAGCTCGACCACGGTCCAGCTTTCGTCTCTAGATGATTCCGCTACGCTTAAAAGCGGCGTACCAATATTCCCGCCGACCTGCGTGTCGATGCCGGAGTTCCGCAAGATTTCGCCGATCAATGTGGTCGTGGTCGTCTTACCATTCGAGCCGGTGATTCCGACGATGCGGCCTTTCATAAACCGATACGCAAGCTCGACTTCGCCGATCACTTCACCGTCCTTTCGATCGACGTATCGCGCCGGGATCGTGTTGGTTGGAACGCCGGGCGAGATCACCACCAGATCGATCTGGTCCAATAACCAGGACGGCAGCGGCCCGCCGATCAATCCCACACCGTGTTTTTGTTTGAGCGCCCGTGATTCTTCGCTCCAGTCCTCGACGGGTTTCTTGTCATGAAGGGCGACCACGGCTCCGCGATCCGCTAAGAATTTCGCGGAAGCGAAGCCGGAACGTCCGGCGCCGAGTACCAAGGCTTTTCTACCTTCTATCTGCATGACCTCAAACCACTTTCAATCTACTTCCGAGAGCCGAAGCAAAAGCCGAACACGTCAACGCAATTTCAGCGTCGATAAACTTAATAGAGCGAACAAGATCGCCACGATGAGGAAACGAAAGACGATCTTGGGTTCCTTCCAACCCGACATTTCGAAATGGTGATGGAGCGGAGTCATCCGGAAGATACGCTTACCCGGCTGTCCCCCCCGTTTCGTCAATTTGAATACCGAAACTTGCAGCATCACCGACACGGCTTCGAGGATGAACACACCGCCGATGAACGGCAAAAGGAACTCCTGTTTAGTCAGGATCGCCACCGTGCCGAGAGCCCCTCCGATCGCGAGCGAGCCAACATCGCCCATGAAAACCTCGGCCGGGGGCGAGTTGTACCAGAGAAAACCAAGGCTCGCTCCGACCATAGCCCCGCAAAACACCGTCAGCTCGGACGCGGACGGATTGAACGTGATGTCAAGATACTCCGCCCATCGCCGATCGCTACCGACATATGTCAGCGCGGTGAGCGCCGCCATCGCGACAAAAGTAACGCTTGTCGCTAATCCATCGAGCCCATCGGTAAGATTCACCGCGTTGGAGGAACCCAATAGAACGAAGATTATAAAAAGAAGATAGACAACTGCCGGTATGACCGTAATCTGCGTGGTCGCTGTCTCTTTAATAAATGGAATACTGAGATTCCACGAATAAGAAGTAAAGAAATACAGCACTGCCCACACGACGATCGCCGTGACCAACTGACCCGCGAGTTTTTGCCGTCCGGTCAGGCCAAGGCTTCGTTTCTTGACTATCTTTATATAATCATCAGCAAACCCGACGGCAGCGAACATAGTCGTCGCACCGAGCGCGAGCCACAGATAAAGATTATCGAGGCGTGCCCAGAGAATTGTCGAAATAAAGACTGACCCAATTATCAATATGCCGCCCATCGTTGGCGTGCCCTTTTTCTCATGGTGCGATGCAGGCCCCTCTTCGCGGATCTCCTGGCCGAACTTCATTGCCGCCAGTGTTGCGATCACTTTTTTGCCAAAGACAAGAGATATCAGCAGCGCAGTGATCGTTGCCCATGCTGTCCGGAAGGTCAGATATTGAAAGACGTTAAAACCTTTGTAGAAATACGATTCACTTGCGGCGCCGTAATCACGGTAGAGGAACTGATAGAGAAAGTAATAAAGCATTTTCGGTTTTTGCGTTTTGATGGTCACGGAATCGTATATTTCCGCGTTCAACTCACTGCTTTACAGCCTCGCCCTTCTCCACTTCAAATTTTGCCGAGAGTACCTCTAACACCTTTTCCGTCCGCACGCCACGCGAGCCCTTGATCAGGACCGCATCACCCGGGGCAATTATCTCTGCTAGCATCTCGCCCGCTATGGCCGAATCGGCCGCGAAAACCGCTTCTTTCAACCCGGCGTCCTTGGCTCCCGCGACAAGTTCGCTCCCAAAACCGCGAACACCGATAAGCAGGTCGATTCCGCACGATGCGATCTCCTGCCCCGTTGCGCGGTGGATCGCGGCAGCATCCGCCCCAAGTTCGAGCATTTCACCTGCAACAACAATTCTTCGTTTTGCATTCCTGCCGCCATCCATCAACGTTCGGACCATCGAAAGAAGCGCTGCCGGATTCGAATTGTAGGAATCGTTGATCACCGAAAAGCCCGCGACAAACTCGATCATCTCACCTCGCTGGCTTGGCGCTGCGGCAGTGCTTAACGCCCGGGCGATCTTCTCGGCGTTCATTCCAAAACTGTGTCCAACCGCGGCGGCAGCGAGTGCATTCAAAATATTGTGTTTTCCGTTAAGTGAAAATGAAACGATCGCATTGCCCATCGGCGTCGTGAGCTCAAATGTCGTACCGCCGAAACCTGAAAATTCTATCTTCGACGCGGACACGTCAGCATCATGTTCAAGGCCGTAAGTGAGCACTGATCCTTTCGATAAGGACTTCATCGCAAAAACACGGGCGTCGTCGGCGTTCAATATCGCGATTCCACCTGCTTTCATGCCTTCAACGAGTTCGGCCTTCGCTTTTGCAATATTGTCGATCGTCGCGAGATGCTCGAGATGGACCGGCAGTACGTTCAACTCAACGGCAACATCGGGCGGCGTGATTCGGCAAAGTCGGGCGATCTCATTCATCGGCGTCGACATTCCCATCTCCAAAACGGCGATATCGTAGCTGTTGTCGCGTGTAAGGTTCAAAACCGTCAGCGGGTGGCCGAGCCCGTTGTTGTAATTCTTGATATTGCGCAGAACGCGGCGGCCGCTCGAAGCCAACACGTGCGCCGTTAATTCTTTCGCAGTCGTCTTGCCTGCACTCCCGGTAATCGCGACTACCGGCCGGTCCCACTCGAGGTACACATGGCGAGCCAGCGCCTGGAGAGCTTCGATTGCGTCGTCAACAAATATCAGACGATCAGCAAACCCCGCAAGCGACTCGTTATGCTCCTCGAATCGATCGCGGCGTACGACCGCCGCCGCGGCGCCGGCCTCGAGCGCCCCTGCGACATACACAGTCGCGTCCTCGAAATCGCCGTTAAAGCCGTTGTTGGCGTACTCCGGTTGAGACAGCGCGAAAAACACATCGCCCGCATTCACTTCGCGTGAGTCGATCACGAAAGACACGACATCACGTTCCGTCAATGCGGGGTCAATTTGCGGCGCCGCCGCGTTGATATACTTAATTACCGTTGCAAGCTTCAATTCCCTGAACCGCGTCCTTTATGTTGATGACTTGTTTTTCGTAGGAGCCTTCTGTTTTGCGGGTTCGGTCGCCTTCGGCCGACTCACCGCTTTCGGCTGTTCATCCCGATCCTTTTTATTAGGCGAAACTGACGACTTATCGACTCGCTTGACTAAATCGGTATTGGATTCGACCCTAGGCTGTGGATCAACAGTGGAGTTCCGATCTTCGGCCGGCGCTTTCAGGCCCGGATCGGCCGGAACAGCTTCCGGGATTTCCTCAACTGCGGCCGTCTTGTTGTCCATCGGCCCGTCCCTTGAAACCCCAAGTTCCGGAAGGATCTGTTCCGCGATCTCTTTGAAAACAGGAGCCGCCACGACACCGCCGTCACGACCGCCGATCTTCGGTTCGTCCATCACGACACCGATCGTCACAGCGGGGTTTTCGGCCGGCGCCATTCCGATGAATGACGAAATGTATTTTGACGAGCTGACCTTCTTGGTAACCTCGTCGAACTTCCATGCGGTTCCGGTCTTTCCCGCCGATGAGTATCCATCGAGCTGCGCACGCCTTCCGGTACCCGAAAGCACGACTTCGCGCAACATCTTCCTAAGGTCGCGAGCAGTTTCGACACTCACAACTCGCGTAGTATCAGGTTGATAACCGGTATTAACCACAGCACCTGACTTTTGAATTTCTTTGATTATGTGCGGCTGAATTTTGACGCCATCATTGGCTATCGTCGCAAAAGCCGAAACCATTTGCAAAGCCGATACTCCAATTTCATAACCGATCGACATCGATGCTAACGAGTCACCATTCCACTTTGCGGGCGACCTAACGATGCCTGGCGATTCGGCCGGCAATTCGACGCCCGTTCGACGCCCAAAACCCAGCTTCTGCAGCATCGAATAGAAGTCATCCTTACCAACCCGCATTCCAGTTTTGATCGCGCAGACGTTACTCGAATGGGCCAGTGCTTTTGCGTAAGTTACGCTGCCAATGCCATGGGAATCGCGGAATTTATGTTTTGCAACTTCGATCGTCCCGTTGCCGGCGTCGATCATTCCCTCAGGCGTGATCAGCTTCTTCTCCAACGCCGATCCGTAGGTAACGAGCTTGAATACGGAGCCCGGAGAATAGACACTTTGAATGACTCGGTCGGTCAGATTGTCTTTCGAAATCCCCTTGAGCGAGTTCGGGTCGAATGTCGGGTAATTCGCCATCGCCAGAATTTCGCCGGTTTTTTGGTCTATGACCACTGCCATTCCCGATTTGGCACCTGAGGCAACGACCGCTTTCTGCAATGCCTCTTCCACCTTGTACTGCATCGAAGTGCTAATGGTCAGGACAACGTCGCTTGGCTCTTCTTGTTCGAAAACCGTCTCGTCGTACACACGTCCCAATCGGTCGCGTTCCTGTTCCTTTCTGATCACAGCACCATAAAGGAGTTCGTTCTGCGACTGCTCGATGCCGGCTTGTCCGACGCCGTCGGCGTTACTAAAACCAACGATATGCGCAGCCAGACTTTGGTGCGGATAGCTCCGTTTCTGCTCGTCGCGCCAGTAGAGGCCGGCAAATTTCGGCGTACCGGCTTTTTTAAGATTTGGCGTTTCGAGCGCAAGATTAATGCGCTCGGCGGCAAGCGTGTCGAGTCCTTTCGCGAGCGGGACGTATTTCCGGCCGTCTTCTTTTGCGGCTCGTAACTGGCGTAGGACGTCATTCTCTTTTACGCCGACAGCCTTGCCCACTGCCTTTGCGGCGGAGGCCAGATCGTCGATCTCCATCGGATTAGCGTAGAGCGTGTTGACCTTGACGCTCATTGCCAGAGCTCGCCCGTTCCGGTCATAAATCGTACCGCGCGGCAAGCGCGATCTAACTAAATTCTGCCGTTGATCACTCGCCTTTTTCGCGAGCCATTCGTGCTGATTGACCTGAAGATGGACGAGGCGGACGCTGATTCCGCCGATCCATAGTACAAAAACCGCGACGACAAACATGAAGCGGGTGAACGCAACCTGCCTCGAACTACGCGCTTTGGATTTTACCTTCCGCTTAGCCATGTTGTTACCGAACGGATGCAACTAATCTGCTGTCATCGACTTTTCTCACCTTCTGCATCACTATCTTTTTGACTGACCTATCAACCGCGTCGACTTTCGCCGCTTCCGGATAAAATGCTTTCACCGGCGTTGGTGCATCGGAAACCCTCGAGGGCGTCGAAACGGTATCGGCGTTTCGTACGGCCGTTGAGTTAGCAAGCGTCGGCGTCTTAGCCGCGATCATCACAACTTCGCCCCGGTCTCTGAAGCCGAGATTCTTAGCGGCGCGCTTGATCTCGGCCGGTGACATGGAAACTTCGCGGGCGAGCAGGAGGCGGCGTCTTTCCGTTTGTAAATCGTCGACCTGTTTGCGGAGTCGGCCGTTCTTGAAGCCGTAGTCGATCGTATTAAAGTGCTGCCTTGCCGCTAGAAAAAACCCGGCCGCGACGACACACGCACACACTACAGTGAGAATAAAGTAGCCCCACGAAACTGAAGACGTGTCGCGTGCGATATAGGTAGGCGAAGCGAAAGATGCACTATTCCTTCTTCTCATTGAACGGTCTCCTGACTGTACTGAATTACTTGGCTTAAATGGAACGTTTGGCTGCCCGAAGCTTTGCGCTTCTTGCTCGTGGATTTTTGTCGATCTCCAGCTCACCGGCAACGACCGGCTTTCGTGTGAGTATGTCGATCTTTTTCGTAGCTCCGCAAACGCACTGGGGTATCCGCGGGGGGCACATGCATTTGCCTGCTAGCTTTTGAAAGGTCTGTTTCACAATTCTGTCTTCAAGTGAATGAAATGAGATAACTACCAGCCGTCCGTTGAAACTCAAGAGATCCACGGCGTCTTTGATAAAGTCCTCGAGAATGTCAATTTCGCGATTCACTGCAATTCGCAGTGCCTGAAATGTCCGCGTGGCCGGATGGATCTTGTCCTTCGGGCTTCGCTTTACCGAGCGTTCAACCAGTTCGGCAAGCTCTTTTGTCGTCGTTACCGGATGGCCGGCTTTTCGTCTTTCTACGATCCGCCGAGCGATGCGGCGTGAAAATCTTTCTTCGCCAAACCGGTATATGACGTTGGCAATATCTTCCTCGGAAAGTTCGGCCAGAAAGTCAGCCGCGGAGTCGCCGGTGCCGCGGTCCATCCTCATATCAAGCGGTGCGTCGCTGCGAAAGCTGAATCCGCGTTCCTCGCTGTCGAGTTGAAGTGATGAAACCCCGAGATCGGCGAGAATTCCGTCCACCTTTTCGATCTTAAGAGTCGATACAACCTCCTTTATCTCCGAAAAGTTCGAATGCACGATCGTCACTCGCTTGCTAAAGCGTTCTAACCGCGTTTTGGCTAATTCGACCGCCTCGGCGTCCTGGTCGATACCGATCAGTTGGGTTCCGTCGACTGCGAGAATCGCTTCAGCGTGCCCGCCCATACCCAGAGTTGCGTCCACATACGTCTTTCCCGGCTGAACTGCGAGCTGCTCAAGCGTGTCTTCGAGAAGTACCGATGTATGCAGGCTTTCAGCCTCTTTAGCCGATTTGTTCAAAGAGCACCTTCTCTATCGACACGGGTATCACCGCGCATTTAGCTGCGCCAAATTCGATATCGCTGTGATTTTGTCGGGTGAAACGCGATAATCTCCGATCTTTTCCCCGTCAGGACCGAAAATTATACTATGTTGCCGCGTATGAATATTTAGAGTATCTATCCCGTGGGAAGCGCTTAAATAGTTAAACACTTATATCATTTTCAAGACTCTCGGAGCGGCCCGTCCGGCCGCATAATCGAATCTGTAAAAGCATAATATGCCCTAGGCGAAATTCTTGTCAAGAACAAATTTCGTTAAAGTGGTTAATCAGGTGCTTAAATTAGCAAGTCTTGGAAATACCGTAATTTAAAGCATTTTGAACACGTATTTTCCCGCTTTTCCTTAGTTTGTAGTGGCGTGTTAATCTAACAACCTCTATGGACTCAGTTTTGCTCCAGCTATTGGTTTTCGGTGTGTTCGCTGCACTAGCGAACGTGCTCGGCGGGCTTGTTCTGTTTCCCTCCGGTATCCAGCAAAATTACCGCAAAAGTCTGAAATATTTGCTTGCTCTTGGCGCCGGGTTCATGCTCGCCGTCACTTTCTTTGAGATAGTGCCAAAGACGATCCTGCTTTGGCAGAGCACTCATCCGGAATCGGCTGACAATTTGTCTGTGCCGATGCTGCTCTTGCTAAGTGGATATTTGATAACTCAATTTTTCGAACACACTATCGCCCCACATTTTCATTTAGGCGAAGAAGTGCACAGCGAGGGCGTATTGCCGGCAAGATCTGCCTACACAGGTGTCGGCGGTTTGCTGATCCACACATTTTTTGACGGGGTTTCGATCGCGGCAGCGTCGCAGATCGACTTTAAGATCGGCCTCCTAGTTTTTATCGCCGTGTTTTTGCACAAATTCCCCGAAGGTTTCACTATCGGCTCGATGATCGTCGCTGCCGGTAAAGGAATGAAAGAGGTATTGCTTGCTACTTCCCTGATCGGAATGACAACGATCGTTGGGATCGTTCTTTACTACTTTCTCGGGAATGCCCTCGGTTTTTCGGTCGCTTACGCACTGCCGCTCGCCAGCGGCGTAACGTTGTATGTAGCGGCGTCAGACCTGATCCCGGAGGTGAATCATCACGGCGGGCATAAACCTCTTGTCTCGTTCTCCGTATTCGCCGGTGTGGCACTGTTTTTCGGCATACATTACGTTGTTCATCAATTACTGGAACATTGAGCACAAGAAGTCGTAAAAAGTTTTGGAACAAAAACCGCCCAAGGGCGTGAGATTAATGTGCGGAGGTAAATTTGAAAGATGCGAGAACCTTATATTGCTGGTTTACTCAGCTTTTTGATTCCCGGAATTGGACAGGTTTACAACGGCAGAATTTTGATCGGTGTTCTTTGGCTAATAGTGACTGGCATTTCCTGGATTGGATCAGCCGGACTACTTGGGTGGGTCGTCCATCTGTTCTCAGCCTGGTGTGCTTTTAGTTACGCTAAAGATAATCCGGTCAGAGTTTAAGTTTCTTCATACAATCCTCCTTTCGCCCGGTACCTCTGAGTACCGGGCTTTTTTTTCGATTTTTCAACTTCGGATTCTTAAGGTAAGATGTCTTATCGTTATAAAGGCTGAGCTCGTGATTTCCTTTATCAGCGAATCTTGCGTTGAGCCTTTTACTCATTATGGTCAAAGACGGCTTACCCTATGTCATCGTTCCGTTCGTCATCGCGCTAATTCTCGGCTTTTTCCAAATTTGGATCGTCGCGGCGCTGTTTGTGGCTGTTGCGGCTTTTATGGCGTTTTTCTTTCGCGATCCTCATCGGGTGACACCTGCGGGCCACGGATTGATCATATCTGCTGCTGATGGACGTGTTACGAGGATCGAGGACAACGGAGAGACCAAGTTGGTCAGCGTTTTCCTTTCGCCGTTCGACGTTCATATCAATCGCTCGCCGATAACCGGCACCATTACTAACGCGAATTACGTGGCGGGCAAAAAGAATCCGGCAACTAGCGATAATTCGAGTTTGGTCAACGAGAGAAACTCGCTAACGATCGACGGTAACGGTTTCACGGTAGTTTGTACGCAGATCGCCGGTATTCTGGCCCGCCGAATCGTATGTTGGAAAAAGGCCGGTGATAGCGTGAGTGCCGGGGAAAGATTCGGCTTGATCAAATTCAGTTCGCGGACGGACCTCCTGATCCCTGGAAGCGCGGAAGTTCTCGTCCAGACTGGCGACCGCGTTAAGGGCGGCGAAACAGTTATAGCCAAGCTGGCCTGATATGGAAAGTAACCAGCAACAGACCGTACATCGCGGTATTAAAAAGGGTCTCTACGTCATCCCGACCGCATTTACCGCTGCCAATATCGGCATGGGGTTTCTCGCGGTGCTTTATTCGATCCGCGGGTTTCAGCTAATTTACACGAATCCGTCCGGAGCTGGCGGCTATTTCAACTACGCGGCGGTTGCGATCGGTCTCGCCATACTTTTTGATACGCTGGATGGGCGACTGGCCCGAATGACGAAAACGGCGACCGAGATCGGCGTACAGTTCGACTCCCTCGCCGATGTACTTACGTTCGGCATTGCGCCGATCGCTCTTATTTACAGTTGGGGAATCGCCGCCGCGTTTCGCGAGAGCAGCACCGAGTACGGGCTTGGCGTCTTTCTTCTTTTTATGTATTTGATGTGCGGAGCCTTCCGCCTCGCCCGGTTCAACCTGCAGGCTACCAGGCCGCGCGTGCTGATCGAAGGAACACCTAAAACCGATAAAAAGAATTTCGTAGGTTTACCAATTCCGCCGGCCGCGGGATTGATGGCGGCGATCGTGCATTACTCGCCGGCTCCGCTAAGTTCCTACGGCGAAGGCTCTGCACGCTTTTACGGGATGCTGATGATGATACTTATCGGAGTGCTGGGTGTGTTGATGGTCAGTACGCTTCGATATTCGAGCATGAAGACCGTTGGGACGGGTCGACGAAATTTATACCTCGTACTCGTGATCGCGGCCATAGGTATGCTGATGTACCTATATTCGCAGTATATGCTGCTGATACTCTCGGTCTCATATGTTTCCCACGGGGTTATCTGGTACCTCCTCAGCCTGCTGCGACGCTCGCACAAACACCAAATCGAGCAAGCCGAGATCTAACGTTCTGCCTGTACTTGATAAAGAACGTAGGTCAGATCATCGGCATTAGCAGGCGGGTTGGGACCACAGGAGACGCCGAGCCCCCCCATCAAAACTTCATCAATTCATTTGCTATTCGATGTGCTCCGCCGTCCCGATGTAATCGCAGCGACTGTCCCGCGCGAACCGCGACGATTGTGCGGACGTTCGTCTTCGGAAGAGTCGTCCTCGTAGCTCCTTCGACTGGCAGTAACGAGAGCAAGAAGCATAATGAAAAGTACCGAGATCGCCGTCGTGTGCAGTACGAAATCGAAAGCACTGTGCACGAGTATCGCGAAGATCCCTGATACTGCGCCTACCGCGATACCACGTCGGAATGTGTTCTCCACTGCTATCGCTTCGCGCCCGACTTTATAAAACGTAAAAAGGAAAAATCCGCCAATCAGCAGCCCGACCAATCCGGCGTCGGAGGTGATTTGGAGGTAATCGTTGTGCGCCTGCTCGACGCGTTCCGTTCCGTTGTGCGTATCGAGTTGCGTAAAAGCAACCCCGTATGCACCCAGGCCGACGCCGAATGGCATATTGCTCCGGATCATTTCCAGAGTCACACCCCAAATATAGGACCTGTCGATCGATGCTGCACCGCCAGCATTTTGCGTCTCCGCTACTCGAGTGAGCGAGCTCTCGCCGCCAACAAATAACGAACCGCCGATGATAGTGATCAATAATATCGCTGCCAAAGCGATCTTCGTTCCGATCGCCCTAACACCTCCGGATCGCAAGGTGAGCATGGTCATCAGGGCAACTTCCGCGATCAATGCAACGAACCCTCCGCGCGAACCGCTCAGGAGCAGTGCCGTGCCCATCAGAGCGATGGCGGTACCATAGAGTAGACGTCTATCACGCGGGACCGCGCCGGCAAACATCATTCCGAGTGGGATCGCGATCGTCATCTCCATGTATGCGGCGAAATTATGCCGGCTGACGAACGATCCAAAAGGCGACGCGAATGCCCGCTCATAAATTCCGTATATTTTGTCGGGACTGAGCACGGATTGCAGGATCGCGTAAAAAGCATATACCGTTCCAAAAACCGTTATGAGGGCGGCGATCCGCGCGATCCGGGAGGCCGAATCGATCAAGGCGAAAGTGACAGCCGCGAAAAAGAATAGAAATAGAAAGTGTATCGCGTTAACCTGCGTGGACGCCGGGTCGAGCGAGATCATTCGCGGAATCCCGGAAACTCCAGCCGCGCCGGTGACCGATCCGAGTGGAATGACCTGTATAAGACCGTAAACGGCGGCGGCGAGCAGCGGAATTTGCAGCCAGCTATTGCTGAACCGAACCATCCCGCTTTTTAGCCCATCGATCGACCAAAGTATGACCAATGCGGCCACACCGATATAAAATAATGCGATAGTCGGCTGATGGACGGTTCCGTACGCGAGCGTAGTCATCACCACGATCACGCAAATCAGAACGAAAGCTGTTTTGTTCGCCGAGGGCATACTTTATCTTTTCGCTACTGCGGAACTATTGAAAAATCGTCGTACCAGAAAGTCCCGAAGATCGGGCATTCGCCGCAACTCTGTCGTCCGGTCCGGATGACGATTCCGCTGCAATTTGCGGGTGTCACGATATCCAGCGTTATCTGCTCCCATTCGTTAGAACTGCCGGCGAACGGATGCGACACTGCCAACAAAGTGGCGTCGTTTGCGTTTGCGATCTCTAATTGCGGACTGCCGCCGCTTCGTAGATTTTCCGTACGGACCCAAAACGAGATCCTGTATTTCTTCGACGCCTGTACTGCTACAAACTGGCTGAGATTGGACAGCACAGGCTTGGCATACCCGCGAAACGCAAATCGTATGCTTCGTGCACCGGTGTGTTTTACGGATGAATCTGTCGCGATATCGAGCTTGCCGTCGTTACGGTTGACCTTCCACGAGTAGAGCGAATCGTCGGCACCGATGAATGATTCGAATCCGCCGTTCGAAATCGTTTCAGCACGTGCCTCAGGGTCCAATCCCGACTGGCGGGCGAATTCAAGCGACTCGCGATAGAACTGCTTGTCGAAAAAGCCTTGGGCGATCGATTTTGCTATCACCGGATGTGCAGCTTTTTCCTCGTCCGGGAGTGTGTTCCAGACACGCAAGGCATCAACAGGACTGTTTCGAACGGCGAAGAAAAGCGCGAGACTCGCTTTCACATCCGGCGTGTCCGCTGCAAGTTCCTCGACCTTCGCCGGATCCTTATCGAAATAATCCCATGCCAGCGAGAAAACCTGGTCGCGGTACAACAGGCTTCCTTCAGTAGCCTTTTTCAGCTCCGCGAACGCGTCTTCAGTCCGATTCTGCCGTAGATAGAAATTGCCGAGCTGCCAGTGTGGAAAAGTAAAATTCGGGGCGAGCTGAGCGGCCCGGCCAAATGCAGCCTCGGCATTCTCGGTCTGTTCCGCCTGCTCATTCGAGCGGCCAAGTTCGATCCACCAACGGTAATCGTTCGGTGAACGCCGGACGACGTCTTCGAAGAGCCGAGTCGCGTTTTCGATGCTTTCCGGACTGAATTTCTCTTTTTCTTTTGTTGCGACAAGCCAGCGGGTTGCGGGATCGCTCGGTGCGAGCGCCACGGCCAGCTGTGCGACTTCTTGCGAGTCAGGCTGACTCGGAGGAGTGAGCTCGGCTAGCATGTTTCCGATCTGCCAACTGACTCCATACCATGCCGCCACCACGGCGGCGACCGCAACGCCGATCGCCAGGATCTTTGACCTGCCTCTCGCTCGCTCCCACGATATCATTTGCCCTGAAGTCTCTTTTGGCATTAATCGAAAAATTCGGCTATTTTCGCGACCACGTATTGTTGCTGTTCGGGCTTGAGTTCCGGATATATCGGCAAAGCAAGGGTTTCGTGGGCGGCCTTCTCCGATTCCGGAAAATCGCCTTCGTGGTGGCCGAGATAGGCGAAACATTCCTGCATATGCAGCGGCACGGGATAGTAGATATCGGTACCGATTCCTTGCTCGGTCAGAAAGGAACGCAGCTCGTCGCGACCACCGCTAACGCGAACAACATACTGGTTGTAAATGTGCCTGACGTTTCCGCGTTCGTACGGCAGGCTGATGTGTTCGGAAAGTCCCGCGTCCGTAAAAAATTCCCCGTAATAGTCTGCATTTGCCTTTCGCTGATCGGACCAACCGTCGAGCAAAGGAAGTTTTACACGAAGCACTGCACCCTGAAATCCGTCGAGCCGGGAGTTCAGCCCGATCCACTTATGATAATAACGTTCCTCGGAGCCGTGTACGCGAAGAGCCAAAAGCTTGCGGGCAATTTCATCGTCATTGGTCGTCATGAATCCGCCGTCACCCATGCCGCCAAGATTCTTCGACGGGTAGAAGCTAAAACACCCCACGTCGCTCATGGCTCCCGCACGAATGCCGTTCTCCTCTGCTCCGATCGCCTGTGCAGCGTCTTCGACCAATGGAATGTCGTGCCTTGCGGCAACCTCGCGAAGCGCCGCCATTTCGGCGCACTGGCCATAAAGGTGAACCGGTTCGATCGCTCTAGTCCGTTCGGTGATCTTCGCTTCGATCTGGGCGACGTCCAGGTTATAAGTCCGCGGGTCGATGTCGACGAAGACAGGCGTTGCACCCAGACGCGTGATCGCACTGACGGTTGCGAAAAAACTGTACGGTGTAGTGATCACCTCATCGCCTGCTTCGACACCAACAGCCATCAGCGCAAGCAACAGGGCGTCACTGCCCGAGGCACACCCGATCGCATGCTTTGTTGCACAATACGATGCGAGTTCGCCCTCGAGCTCCTTCACTTCATTTCCGAGAATGAAGCCGTTAGCGTCCAACACACGGCCGAGGGCCGCTTCGATTTGCGGCCGCAGGACGGCATTCTGCTCGCTGAGATCCAGCAATGGAACCTTCATTTATTTCTGACCAGGACGGCAGCTATCGGCTGACTTATACCTCTCGGTTCGGCAAACCGAAAAGTTTCGCATAGAACAAATTAGCGTAACGATACGATTTTACCCAAAGACAGCCGAATTTGCATTTTGCGGCTTTCTTTTTTAGCCTTAGCGCGATGACTCTCGATTTGACGGAACGCACAGCCGAAATAATTAAGCGACTCAAGAAAGCATATCCCGACGCTCACTGCGCTCTGCAGCACTCGAACGCGTTCGAGCTTCTGATCGCGACGATCCTCTCAGCTCAGTGTACAGACGAGCGCGTAAACATCGTTACCGGGAATCTTTTCCGGAAATATCGCGGTCCACACGATTTTATCGCCGTCACACAGGAAGAACTCGAAACCGACATTCACTCAACCGGCTTCTTCCGAAACAAGGCAAAGAATATCAAAGCAGCGAGCGAACGGCTGGTCGAGGTTTATCGCGGCGAGATTCCTCGCGAGATGGAAGACTTATTGACCCTTGGCGGAGTCGCCCGCAAGACCGCGAATGTCGTCTTGGGGAATGCTTTCGGTATTGCTTCGGGGGTCGTCGTGGACACTCACGTTTCACGGCTGTCCCAGCGGCTCGGACTTACTTCCGAGACAACTCCCGAAAAAATAGAGCTCGACCTTCAGGCCCTCGTCCCCAAAAAACACTGGGTAATGTTCCCGCACTGGCTGATCTTTCACGGACGTCAAGTGTGCCAAGCCCGGAAACCAAAGTGTCTCGAGTGCCCGCTCGCAGACGTCTGTCCTTCGTACGAGGCTTTCATCGAAAGCGGAATCGCCGCCGGCACTGAAACCATGAAATCTGCCGTACCGAAAAAGGAACGGGCCGCATCAAAGCAGCCCGTTACAAAGCCTATAAAGAGTAAACGTTAGTTTCTCGGAGCCGGTAGGGCGGGCATCTCGGTCGCCTTGAAACGCGGCAGAAGTTCATCACGCATCGCGAGCGTATAGACCGCAACCGCGAACACGACAGCCGATTTTTTGACGTCGTCTTCGATTATGCGCTCGTAAGTGTCGATATTGGTGTGCCACGTCCCGGCGAAATACTCGATCGGGTCCTGCTGCGTGCCGATGCCCGGCAGGCCGGCGTTGTTGAACGAAGTGCTGTCGGTTCCGCCCGTAGAGCGGCTCGCAGTCGTCACAACACCACCAATGCCCAAATCGCTAAAAGGAGCAAGCGCTTGGCGAAGTACAGCAGCCGTTTCAGGCGGACCGAACACCGAAAGAATTCGCCCCTTGCCAGTGCCGCTGTCGATATTGAAGTAACCGCCGAATTTTGCAAATTCCGCAGTCGGGTTTTCGAACGACCCAAAATGCTTCTTCACATACGCCTGAGATCCTAAAAGTCCCTGCTCCTCGCCGCTCCAGCAGGCCACGCGGATCGTGCGGCGCGGCTTGACGCCGATCGCCTTTAGAATACGGGCGGCCTCCATCATGGTCGCACAGCCGACCGCGTTATCGGTCGCTCCGGTGGCAGAATGCCAAGAATCGAGATGGCCGCCTAGCATGATCACTTCGTCCTTTTTGTCCGAGCCGTAAATCTCTCCGACGACGTTGTAGCTTGTCGTTCCCTCGGGCACAATGCGGCTGCGGAGGTCGAATTCAAGCCGAACCGGCGTATTGTGATCGAGCAGTCGGACGATGCGCCCGAAATCCTCATTACGCATCACAACCGTCGGAACGACCTTCGCGATGTCGAACGTTCGGTTGTTGAACGCCCGAACGAGCCCGCGGTCGAGCTGCGATTCGTTGATACGGACGAGCACTTGATTGTCCAAGAGGAACTTATCCAGTTGTTCGCCGATCTGCAGCGGTGTGAGAGCATTAGGCCGCGGGACGATTTGTGGGCCTCGCGGCGAACGCTCAGGGCCGCAATCGGCGGGCGTCTTAGTCACGTCCGTACGGCACTTGACGAATTCATCTGCAAGCCGCTTGGGCGTCTGCGGGGTAGACTGGTCAATGAAGGTCGGCTTGCCGACGAGCACCATCTTGCCGTTGACAGCAGTCTTGATGCCGTCCAGATACGCGGTAAGTTCCGCCTGTGTCGGCCCCTGCACGATTTTTGGATTCTCGGCGGCTGGGAACTGCGGGATAACTAAGTTGAACGCGTCACCGGTAACCCATCCTTTTGTCGAAGGCGACCAGGCGAGGACCTCGTAGGTCAGAGTGTCCTGCACAGGCGAAAGCATCGCTCCGGTATTTCGCTCGTTTACCCAGCCCGGATGGCCGAACTCCCACGGTTCTAGTGCCGTACTGTCAAAGCCCCATCGCTTCATCTCTTCGGCGGCCCACTTCGCGGCGTTGACGTGATTTGGCGAACCGGTAAGTCGAGGGCCGTAGAGATCTGCGAAGTAATGCATCGTATTCATTATCTTCGAATTCTCCATTCCCTCTTTTCGAATAGCGGCGTTTATATCTGCCGCAGGCTGTGAGGCTTGAGCAAAAGCCGCCTTCGGCAGCATGAATACTTGAACGAGCAGAAGTGCAAAGAACAACCTTGCAGTCATCATTTTTCTCATATTTTTTATTTTTTAGCGCAGTGCGCGGGAAGCGCAAAATTTTCAGGTCAAAGATAATGATTACTTTACCACGCCAACAACTTAGTCGGAAGCGAAACAAAACACGTGGTTGACTGGTATGGAAATTCGGTAAACCACTGGAAGAATATTCTGTTCATCCGGGTCCTAGGCAGCATTAGAATAAGTTCCTCGAACTATTAATTTGATTCGACACCTGCGTCGGCCAGATCCATTTGATAGTCTATTAACCAATGGAAGATTTGATGCCCGACGGTGTAAGAACTGGAATTGGCGGGATTTTTGCGCGCTTTGAGAACGCAGGCGGAAACGGGGAGCTGGGCGATTTTACGACTTCGCGGCGTGTTTTGCGGATCTCGTTACTCGCGATCGCTATAGGATTGTTCAGTGCTGGCGTCGCGTTTGGTTTGCTTCGCCTGATAGCCTTTTTCACCAACCTTTTCTTTTTTCAGCGATTTAGCACCGAGACTGCCTCGCCGGCCGATAACAACCTCGGTTGGCTCGTGGTTCTCGTGCCGGTGCTTGGCGGCCTCGTTATTGGCTTCATCGCTAGGTATGGGTCAGAACGTATACGCGGTCACGGCATCCCGGAAGCGATCGAGGCTATCTTGCTGAAAGGCAGCCGTGTCGAACCCAAGGTTGCGGTCCTGAAACCGATTGCCTCAGCCATATCGATCGGCTCGGGCGGTCCGTTCGGTGCTGAAGGGCCGATTATTATGACAGGCGGTGCGTTCGGCTCCATGATCGCGCAGTTCTTTCATCTGACCAGTTCCGAACGTAAAACATTGCTCGTCGCCGGTGCTGCGGCGGGAATGTCCGCAACTTTTGCTGCTCCTATAGCCGCCGTGCTTCTAGCAGTCGAATTGTTGCTGTTCGAATGGAAGCCGCGAAGCTTCATTCCGGTCGCCCTCGCAAGCGCCGCGGCGGCGACCGCCCGTCGATATCTATTAGATCCCGGGCCGCTTTTTCCCGTTCCGATTCACCCGTCAACGATCGGGCTCGACGGTCTGTTTGCGTGTGTCGCCGCGGGGATTTTGGCTGGGCTCTTATCGATGGCTTTGACCCGGGCGGTTTACGCATCCGAAGACGCCTTCGCGAAATTGCCGATACACTGGATGTGGTGGCCCGCGATCGGAGGTCTCGCGATCGGCGTAGGCGGCCTAATGTTTCCGCAGGCACTTGGCGTGGGATACGAGACGATCGGAGCACTCTTGCAAGGCGACGTTCCGTTGAAGATGATCGCGGGAATCCTGCTCGTAAAATCCGTGATCTGGGCGATCTCACTCGGCTCTGGAACGTCCGGAGGTGTACTTGCTCCGCTATTGATGATGGGCGGAGCTCTTGGCGGCCTTGAAGCAATGGTACTCCCCGCGGAAGGCGCGGGTTTCTGGCCACTGGTGAGCATGGGCGCGATCCTCGGCGGTACCATGCGTTCCCCGCTGACAGGAATCGTTTTTGCCCTCGAACTCACGCATGACATGAATATGCTCTTGCCGCTGTTGATCGCCGTCACGGTCGCTCACGGCTTCACAGTATTAACGTTGGGACGTTCGATCTTGACCGAAAAGATATCCCGTCGCGGATTTCATATGAGCCGCGAATACGCACTCGACCCGATGGAAGTGATCTTCACAAGAGAAGTTATGCGAACAGACATCATCGCTCTGCCGGAGACTCTTTCAATTGAGGAACTGTCAGCCGTTATCCCAACCGATCTCGGCCAGCGCGTCCAGCATATGTATCCTGTAGTCGATGATAGCGACAGGCTCGTCGGGGTCGTTACGCGGCGTGATCTGAGGAAGATGATGCAGGACGAGCGATTGCATCCCGGCACCGGACAATTCTCCGAGATAATCCGCCACAGCCCCGTCCTCGCTTACGACGATGACCCACTTCGAATAGTTGTAGAACGGATGGCGGCAACCGGTTATACCAGAATGCCGGTTGTCGAGCGCGGTGATCCGGGCCAACTAGTCGGCTCAGTGTCCCTGAACAACCTGTTGAATGCCAGAGTCTATTATCTTGATGCCGAAACACAGCGCGAGCAGATCCTGAGGTTGCCACAGATTCGTGCACGAAAGCCTACGCAGGAATCGGAAGCCCACGACGAGAACGAAGATTAGGCGTCCGCTGGCAGCATACGAAACTCGCTAAAATATCGACCAACGTGAGGGCCGTCTATATTATTTGGTGGTTCGCCGATCATCAAGCAGCCAGTCGATTGCTTCGGTCTCCGAAACGCTTACCAGGAAACGGGCACCGCGATTTACTGCCGCGAGTTCGCCGAGCTTGGTAACGTTTTGGGGCTGCATTAAAAGTGCTGCTTTCAGACTGCTTCCGAATACCTCGGCGATCCGTTTGCCGCCATGGAAGCGCTCGAATTCGGCCATTCCGCCCGTTACCTTTCGACAATCGATAAGTACGCGGCTGCACCCCGCATTATCGGCTTCGGTTTTAACTTTCGAGATAAAATCGAATAGAAATTCAAAAGAATACTCGCCTGTCGCCGTGATCCGCAGATACTTCGGATGGTTTTCGGTCTCGACATTTAACTTCATCTGATCTAATTCTGATATTGCGGCTTCGCGTCTGTTTCGAGAATTTGAGGCTCGGCTACGCATTCATTTCTACACTGTTCAAACGATCATCCCGACGAGGTCGTAATCATGCGCCTCTGTGATCTTAACGTCGTAAATTTTTCCGACCTCGGGCTGAAGGTCTTCGGGCATGTCGTTGATCAGGATGTAGCCGTCGATCTCCTGAGCCTGACTCGACAGTCGCCCCTGGAAAAGCAGATCCGATTCCTGTGATAGTCCCTCGAAGAGAACTTTGTACGTATTCCCGATCTTCGCTTTATTGATTCGTTTGCTAATTTTCGCCTGTTCCTTCATCAAGAGGTTCCGACGGAGTTTGGCAATCTTTGGATCGACCTTACCCGGCAGGTCGAACGCCGGCGTGCCTTCTTCGTCGGAATATGTAAAAACGCCGACATTATCAAATTGGCAGTTTTGTACGAAGCCCATCAATTCGTCGAAGTCCGCGTCGGTCTCACCGGGAAACCCCGTAATAAATGTAGTGCGGATCGCAATTCCAGGTACTCGCTCACGAACGCGGTTTATTAATTTTTCCAGGGATTCCCGCGTTCCGCCACGTTTCATTTGCTTGAGAACGTTGCGCGCAGCGTGTTGGAGCGGCATATCGAGATATTTAACGGCTTTCGGCGTCTCGGCGATCGCCGCAAGAAATGCGTCGGAGATGTGGGTTGGATACGCGTACATAACACGAACCCACTCGATCTCTTCGATCTCGCCTAATGCTCTGATCAGTGCTGCGAGGGCATCGACCTGCCCTAGGTCTTCACCGTAGCGGGAGGAGTCCTGTGCGATCAAGACCAATTCCTTCACACCTTGTTTTGCGAGGTTTCGAGCTTCTTCGATGATCGATCCGAACCTTCTCGAACGAAACGAGCCTCGCATTCCGGGGATCGAGCAGAAAGCACACGGTCGGTCGCAGCCTTCCGCGATCTTGATAAACGCGGTATGCGAATCGGTCGCCCGCATTCGCGGTGTGTCGAAATCGTAAAGATAATTCGACGTCTTATTGCCGATCGGCGTGACGGTCAGCCGCCGAGCGTCGAATTCGCTATCGGCAGCATTCAAAATTTCGTTGACCTGCGAAGTGCCGATGAACGCATCGACCTCCGGCAGTTCCTTTATCAGGTCATCGCGATATCGCTCGACAAGGCACCCGGCTGCGATCACCCGAGTCGCCGTTCCCCGCGATTTGAGGCCCGTCGCTTCGATGATCGCCTCGATCGACTCTTGCTTCGCGGATTCGATAAAGCCGCATGTATTCACTACAATTGTATCGGCTTCATTGGCATTATTAGTAATTTCATAGCCTGCCGCAGCCAACTGTCCCATCATCACTTCTGAATCGACAAGATTCTTTGGGCAGCCGAGGCTGACAAATCCAACTTTTTTCATCTAGATATCCTTGTAAAAGCGACGTCTAATTACTCGACGACGTTTCGCCTTTCAATTTCGCTTAACCAACCCTCGATTTCGTCCGCTTCGGAGATAGTAAGATCTTTGTGTCCAAATCTGATGCCGTTATATTTCTCCGTTACGCGGACCGCTTCCGGCATGCTGACAGCGTAAGCAAACTCAAGCGGAGTTTGATGCATTTCACGAATGAAACCTCTACTCTCTAAAGCTCTCTGCATACGTTCATAAAATTCGACTACTGACGCACGTCGCCGAGCAAAGAGCCGATCGCGTAACCTTAGCCAAACTTTCGATTTTACTACCTTTCGATATAACCAAACAAATACCAAACCAATTGCGCCAAGTAATGCGAAAGTTCCGACGGCCTTCGCGACAGCTAAAATACTGTTTTTGACACCATTATCGCCGCGTGCCTCGGTCCACCATTGAAGGACCTTTGCCTGTGCAGCTTCGAAATAGGTTGTCGCGTTGCGGTGAAAATCGGTGAAGCCGCGTTTGACCGAGCTGTAAAGCGACCGCTGCTCCTGGTTGTCGAAGGACACGAAGTATTCTATCCAAAACGCTTCGAGCGCCTGCATGTAATGGTTAACACGTCCCGTGATACCCACGGCGCCTGCATTACTCTCGCGACCCGCAAACGGTGTAGCGTCGAATGTCACCCAAGATTTTTCGCCGGGAAAATAAACCTCTACCCAGGAATGGGCATTTTTTTGCCTCACGACATATACATCGGCAGTTTCATTATATTCACCGCGCTGGAAGCCATTCACAACACGAGTTGCAATCCCCTGCGTCCGCAGCATGACGGCCATCGCGGTCGAAAAATACTCGCAATGGCCTTCCTTTACGTTAAAAAGAAAATCGGCGAGCGGTTGGTCGCCGCCTGACTTCTGTTCCAGCGTATATCCAAAATTGTTTTGTAAATATTTCTCGACCGCAGCAGCTGCATCATACCGGTTACTTGTTCCGTCGACGACAGAGGCCGTAAGTTTCGCGATTCTCGGGTCGATGTTAGCCGGAATTTCGAGGTAGTTGGAATCATCCGGCGAATATTTATCTCTATCGGCTCGCAGCTCGGACAAGAGCGGGTTGCCGAAATCGGAAATGACGCGATAGCTCGTGCGTTCGAATGGACGTTGAAACGATAGTGACCCAAATCGGTCACGATAAATGACCGAAAATCCGCCCTGCACGCCGACCGGCCGCGGCATTCCGAATAGAACCGGCGAATCGAGCGGTTCAATATAAAACGTCTGTATAACAAGACTGTCGCGACCTGTCGCGAAATCGACCTGGATCATGTCGCGATCGCCTTTCAAACGCGTTTCCACGCCATTGTTCGATTTGCTCCATGACAAGTTATCGAACGTGTCAAGTGCGACGCCGCGCCATCTAATTTCGGACGGCTCGATCCGCGGACTTTCCAGACGCACCCGCATCACTACCTCGTCACCTGCCTGGATCAATCCGATACGGCCAAGGCGTACCGATTCCGAAAATCCGGCAAAGGTCGAAACGCCATTTTGTCCCGTCCCACCGCCGCCGGCGGCTCCGACCCGCGGCAGCAAAAAGAACATCGGAGCAGCAAGCACAGTAATCAAAGTGATCAGTCCGAAAGCTGTCAATGGAATCCGGCGAACAGCGACTAAACGGTTCGTGTCCTGTTCCTCAGTCGTCCTCATGGAGGAAGATCCTGCCACAACCTTGTTCCGCGTTCGCCGCATCTCTAAGAGAATAACGGCACAGACCATTACGAATATGTAAGCGACGAAAACGCCGAGATAGAGCGCACTGATAACGAGCCCGGCCGCCAGCAGGACCTGAAAGAATCCCATCAGATATAGAAACACCCAATCTCGATCAGATTTGTACTGAAGCAGCTTTATGGCCGATAGCGTAAGGATCAGCCGCGCAAGAAAACCGGGCAAGGCGGCTGTTGTACTCGCAAATTCAAAAATACCAAACTTCCAGGCAGCGAAATAGAGCGGTATTGCCAAAACGATCAGAGCGGTCCCAGGGCGTTCCGTTATTTGCCAACGCGTGCCTTCGATATTCCAGGCCAGAAGCAAACCAGCCACAAAGAGTCCACCCGAGGCCAACCCAAGCGTTCCTGAGATCCAAAGCGAGAGGAAACCGAAGAATACGGCCGAATATGAAATCGCATTGAAAAACTTGTCGATATGCATGACGAACCGGAAGCACTACTTAAAGCGAGTATAAGACCAAAATGTCGCGCAAATGAAACTTTATAGCCGCAACGACGCAAATGACGAAAAAAAGCCCGCTCAAATTTGAGCGGGCTTTTTCTTAAATAATCCCGGCGACTTCCTACTTTCCCACAACTGAAAGCTGCAGTATCATCGGCTCCAATA
>JBDTUT010000019.1:0-60817 GCA_040007515.1 Acidobacteriota bacterium
TGTTGGGCATGCGTTCGGGCAGGCTGAGGACGTCGTCGATGATCGTGTAGCCGACATCGCCGTAGAGGTCTTTCAATTCAGCTTCGGACTCACGGTCGATCGTGATGCAGAACGGCGTGATGCCGTGCGTTTTCGCTTCGATAAGAGCCTCGCGGACGTCCTCTCGGGCATAGCGTGCGTCGCCGTAGTCGTGGTCGTACGGGCGGCCGTCAGTGAGGATGATGAGGAGTTTCGTCCGCGACTCCTGCTTGAGCAGCTTTGCCGCAGCGTGGCGTATCGCGGCACCGAGCCGCGTATTATTTTGAAACGTGATTCCGCCGATACGGCGTTCGATCTCCTCCGAATATTTTTCGCCAAAGTCTTTCACGACGTAAAACTTAACGTTCCGCCGGCCTTCGGATGTGAATCCGTTTATCGAATAAATATCGCCGACGGCCTCGAGCGCTTCGCTCATGAGAACGATGCCTTCTTTCTCGATCTCAATTATCCGCCGCCCCGGATACGTGTACGGCTGCAGCGGATTTCGCGTGATCGTGCGCGCGGTGGATGATGACTGGTCGAGCAGGATCGAAACGGCGACGTCACGCTGGCGTCGCAAACGCTTCGTATAGATATTCTCCGACTGCATGCCGTCGGCTTTGCGGTCGATGACGAAATCGACCAGCGCGTTGAGATCGTAATCTTCGCCGTCGAGCTCGCGGTTGATCCTGGTCAGGTTCTCGGGTTTCATCAACTGGAACTGATGCCTGATCGACGAGATAACGCCGCGGTAGCGCGAGCGGGCGAGTTCGACGAAATTACGGTCGCCGAGCTTCACTTTTTTCTCGATAACGCGGCTCCATCCGACGCGGTAATCGTTCAGCTCGCGGTCCCATTCGTCGTAAGCGAACGCGACGTCGCCCGATTCCAGAGACTGTTCCGGCATCTCGTTGTGCGACCACGCCTCGGAACCCTGCAGATCGTCCGGCTCGCCCTCGTCGTCCATGCTGTTCCAGGCGTTGAACAAATCGCGGACGTCCTGAAGGCTCTTTGGCTTTTCCTCGCGTTTGACCTGGTCCTCGGTCACGGCCTCGGTCGCATGCTTGTCCTCGTAGGCAAACTCGCCCTCTTGCTCGTTCTCTTCGGACTGTTTTTCTTCCTGCGTGTGTTCGGGTGTCAGGTTCTGAAACAGCGAATAAACGCGGCTGGTCGCGAAGAGAGAATCGGCGACGGTGGGGCGGGGGAATTGAGAATTGGGATCTGTATTTTCCATTCTCAATTCTCGATTCTCAATTGCATTATCTCTGCCGTAAGAAGCCAGATAGCGTTCCACTATCGTTTCGATCTCGGAAACGATCTGTCCGTAAAATTGGCGGGCATCGTCGGTCGCTCCGCCACAGAGAGTTATCTGGAACAGCAGTTCGAACGGCACCTGGTGGATCGGGACGTCGAAGATGAACGGCCGGCTCTTTTGCAGAAACCTCTGCATCAGATCGAGATCTTTGCGCAGGCCGCGATACGTTGAGCGAAGCAGGCCGTCGATGCGCGCGTTCTCCATTGTCGCGAATACTTTTCTCGCCAGACGGGGCTGCGGAAAAGTTTGCAGGACGGCTTTGTAATCGGTGACCGCCGGTGGTTCTTTGCGGCGTTTTTTGATCTCGGCACGCATTTCTTCGTCGGATAAAGCCTTGTCGCCCTGTGTCACATCTTCGATGTAGCCGGCGAGAGAAAAAGCGTCGATCTGCTCGGCGGTCGCCTCATAGAGCTCGGACAGCTCGGCGAATGCGGCGAGCAGGCCGGTCGTATTTTCGTCGAATGTGCCGAACTCGATCTGCCCGGCGCCGTGGGCGGCGAGAACTTTATAAAGACGAAAGTTCATTTCGTCATCGTCGAATTCGGCGACTGAGCCCGGCAGATATATCGTTCGGCCGTTGCCGATGCGCGATTCCTGCGGCATCGCTGCGAGCGGGGCGACCTCGATCTCTTTGCCGGTCAGGCCCTCGACATAGATCCTCAGAATTGTTTGAACATTCTCGAGCGACAGGCCGGTCCGCACCTCCTGAAGCGAGGCGTGCGAGTGACGTGTTTCTAGTGCGAAATAACTGCGACGAGATTTGAACGACTCATCGGCCATTTCGCGCAGGCCCGTTTTGATCCATTCTTCGAACTGTTCAAGCGAGACTTTTCTGAGCGCGGAACTGCTCGAACGGAACGCGGCCAGAGCGCTTTCGCCGTCGGTTTCGGCGATCTGAGCAGCGAGCTGCAGCACTCGCCGGACGACGGGTACGATGGACGATGTGTCCGACGTTCCGGTCGCCGGCTTTAACGTGACGATCTGTTTGAAGAATTTTGGTGTCGCCCGCAGAAACGCGATCAGCACCGCGTTTCCCTGGCGTGCGATCTTTTTCAGCAGCAGGCACCAATCATCGAAGACCCCGTCAAAGGTTCGCAGAACCACGGCCCCGGACGAGACGAAATGCAGTGTGACGCTCCCTCCGTGCTCGAGGAATTCGGCCGCACTGTGCGTCAGGACGACGGCGTTGTCGGCGGTGAGGCCTTCGAGTGCGGCCGGCAGATTTGCCCAAAGGTCGGCGGTCATTCCGCCCGTGCGGGTGGCGAAGATGGACGCGAGATCTACGACGCCGGCGAAAACGCGTTCCTTGTCACCCGCGAACCGAGCCAACGAATCGGCGACCGGCGGCGTTTTGTGCAGGAACTCGGAACTGTGTTTTGCGGAGCGATTCGCGATCTCGAGCGCGAGCCGGAGAATGCTCTCGAATAACTCGCCGTCGTCGACACGCCGCGCAAGCTCCGGGATCAGTTGAAATGTCTCAAGCGAAACCGAGCTCGAGAGAACAAGCTGTTTTATACAGATCTGAAAAACGTAGCGGCGCGACGCGTCGGGCAAAACGGCGAGTTCAGACACACCGGCTGCGAAGAAATTCGCTCCTGTCTCGGCGTTTCCCATCGCGAGGCGCCGGCCCATCTCACCCCAATGTCGCAGATCGTCCGCCGACAATATTTTCGACGCCTTTGGCACCGCCTCGACAAACTCGCGGCTCGCTTTCAGCGACACGCCAGCGAGAGCTGCACTCACCTCGAGCGCCGCACGACGTTTATCCGCAGGCAGCCGGCCGAGCCGCTTTGCGAGGCCGGTGAAGGTCGGTTTCTCTTCCTCTGTTTCGTCCGTTTTGGCCACTATTCAAAGTTTAGAAAGTAACGTCGCGGGAAGCAATGGTATGCGTCACGTTTCTGTATTCCCTTCGTGAAGAAGTGCGACCGAATTTTGCTTCCGGTTCATTTTGTGTTCTTGTTCGTGCTATTTTGTGTTGTTTCGTGGTTCCATTTTCAAATCCGTAACCACGAAACAACACGAACAAACACGAAGAAGAACACGAAGTAGAACACAAAAAACGAGTACTTGTTTTCGAACATAGCAGGTGCCTACATTTTGGGTGGTTTGCCGTCGTCGTAGATGAAGACGTGGAAGCACGCGTTGACGCCGTATTCGATGAGGGCGTCGAGCTTTCCCGCGGCTTCCAGTTCGGCGAGCTTTTTCATGACGAAATTCTGCTCGTCCGCCGGCATGTGCTTACGTGCGAGGTCGAACGCGCAGCCCGACGTGTGAGGCGGCAGCGAGCCCTCGCCGCGAACCTTGAACGAGTTCGGGTTGCTGGCGTTCAGCCCGATCTGGTAGTCCATCGAGCGGGTGAGGGAAGTCACGCGCAGCGGCCTGCCGAATTTTTGAAAGTAAGCGTCGGCGAGTTCCTTCAATATCGGTTTGGCCCGCTGGTTGAACATTCTGAGCAGACGCATCCGCATCTGGCGGCGGTCCCCCGGATTGTTCAGGTCGTACTTTTGACCGGCGAAGTTGCCGGCAAGCTTCGCGAGTGCCTGATATTTCGGCGAGCCGGGAGCGATCTCGGCCGCTCCGTCCTTAAAGCTGAACGCGGTGAACGGCGTGTCACGCGCGCTGCCGCCGACGTCGAGATAAAAGCTTTGCGACGCCATCGGCATCTCGACGAGCTGTCGGCTCAGGCGCTTTTCCGCGAGCTCGGCAAAATCCATCGGCTGCTGATATCCGCCGGCGTTCATGTCGCGGAGCTTAACTTTTTGTTTGATAACGCCGTCGCCGAACAGTTCCTTTGGCACATCGAGGCCAGCGGGACGAATTCCTTTTTCGCCGGGCCTTTCCTCGAACGCCTTTTTCTGACGGTCGGCGAGCAGGGCGGCCGTGACATTAAGATCGGCATCCTCGGCATCGGCGGACGAAACGGAAACGTCGGCCACCGTATCGGCTTTGATCTCTTCTTCCTGAACTTCCCACGATGCTATCAGGTCGTCGAGGTCGTCTTCATCCTCACCGCCAAGCGGGTCGATCACGCGGACGGGAATCAATGCTCCGCTGTTTATCTGCGGCGTTCGGCCCGCCCGGTTGACCGGTTTGTCCTCGTTCCGCGAAACGATCACGTATGCTGCAACGGCGACGACGATGATCACGAAAGTCAGCAAGGCAGCGGCACCGAGCAGCAGCAGCACCGCGCGGTTCGATTCCGGGGCAGCAGCGGCGGGCGGCACGGCCAGCTTCGCCGGCTCGATCTTTACGGGTGGCTCGACGGGTTCAGGCTGTGAATACGAATCGGTCCCGTCATCTATCGCGATGCGGATCGCCGTCGAGCTTCCGATCTTTACTTCGTCGCCGTTTCGAAGCCGTTTCGGCGGGCCGGCGAGTTTTACACCGTTAATGTAGGTGCCGTTGAGCGAGTTTTCGTCGGCGACGAGGAGCTCGCCGTCGTCGACAAAAAAAGTGGTATTTAGTCGGGAAAGGCCCGGATCGTCGAGGACGAGACGGGCGAGGTCGGTCCGTCCGATCGTGAGTTCGTCGGCGACATCAACGCTCTGCCTGCCGCCGGGCCCTTCGATGTGCAGAATTACTTTCAACGGGTCAGTGGTGATGTTCGTCCGAGGCTTCTTTGAGCTTCGAATGGTCCATTAACGCGGCGAAATCGTTGAAGTGGAACATCGTTTCGTCTTTGCAGTGCTCGCAGAAAAAGGTCACGTCCTCGCCGAGATACATGTCTTTAAGATGGTATGCGATAAAGCAGCCGTAGCAACGCTGAATGCGTTTGCCGAATTCTTTCAACAGTTGTTCCTGATCTTGAGTTTCCATGGGTAAGCGGTGAAGTTTAACATTTTGCGCCGACGGCGTCACAGGTCGGAACCGCCTGCGTGAGCAGGTGGTCGAGCGCCGATCATTAACTCAACGCCTGGAACATAAGCCAAGTCACTGTTCACGTGTTGACCACCCGCTCACGCAGGTGGTTCTGACCTTTTATTTTACGATGCCGCGTTTTGAGGTTTGGATGAAGTCGATGAGGATATCGACCTCGGGCGAGCCGGTGATCTCGGCTTTTATTTTTTCGACTGCCTGCGTGGTGTTGAGCTTGGCAGAGAGCAGCAGGTGATAAGCGCGGTGTAGCTTTTCGATCGTGTCTTTGGAATAGCCGCGGCGTTTCATGCCGACGCGGTTGAGCCCGAAGCATTTAGCGTGGTTTCCCTGGATAACGGCGTACGGCGGCGCGTCTTTGACGACCACCGAATATCCGCCAACGAACGCCTCGACACCCACGCGACAGAATTGATGCACGCCCGAATATGCCCCGACGTTCGCGCGGTCGGCGATCTCGACATGGCCGGCGAGTGTCGCGGCGTTGGCCATGATGACTTCGCTGCCGATCTGGCAGTCGTGGGCGACGTGGGCCTGGGCCATCAACAAATTGTCGTCGCCGATCTTTGTTAAGCCGCCGCCGCCGGCGGTTCCGCGATGGATAGTGACGAATTCGCGAATTTGATTACGTTTGCCGATTTCGGTCGCGGTCGGTTCGCCGGCGTATTTGAGGTCCTGCGGGGCGAGGCCGATCGACACGAACGGGAACACGTGCGTCTCGTCGCCGATCATCGTCATGCCGTCTACTACGACGTGCGAATCGAGCCGCACGCCGCGACCGAGTTTGACGCCTTCGCCGACCGTGCAGAACGGGCCGACATAACAGTCTTCGCCGACCTCGGCTCCGGGGCTGAGGATGGCCGTCTCGTGAACGAATAAACTCATAGCGAGATCAGGAATTATCGGCGGGAAACTCGTCAGGTGCCACTACCGCGTTCTTTTTGCGGACGATCAGCCATGAAAAAACGGCGACGACGATTATCGACGCCAAAGGCGAAAGAATGCCCGCGACGATCGAGGCGATCCAACCGAAACCGCCCATTCGCGGATCCTTTCTGCTTCGGCCCAGAAAGAAAGGAATGAGTCCGATGAGCGCGCCGAAAACGAGCTGGGCGATCACCACATAAATAAAAAACTGAGTTCGGGACATTTCCATAGTTTTACTCCTGAGCGGGACGATTCGCGATGATGCTCAATATTTCGGCTTCGGCGGTGATGTTGCCGTCGACGGTCGCGACGCCGTGCATTTTCTGGACCTTGCTGCCGATCCTAAGGGCCGTGACTTCGAGGATCAGGGTGTCTCCAGGAACGACCGGGCGGCGGAAACGGGCCTTCTCGATACCGCTGAAGAAAGGTATCTTCTCCTCGCGATCCTCGAATTCGCGAAGTGCAAGTATCGCTCCGACCTGCGCCAATGCCTCGATCTGCAGAACGCCCGGCATCAACGGCGTACCGGGGAAATGCCCGGCGAAAAACGGTTCGCCCGCAGTGACCTGTTTGACGCCCACGATGCGGACGCGCGGTTCGAGTTCGATGATCTTGTCGACCATCAAAAACGGAAACCTGTGCGGCAATATCTCCTGAATTGCGACGGAATCGTAAATGACCATTACGGGCAGTATAAAATACTAAAAGGCCAGTAACCAGCGGAAGATAACTTCGACCGACTACTGACCCTCTGATAGGAATTAAAAGTGATTACTGCGGCGTGGCCGTCGTGGCGGTTCCGGCGGGCCGAGCGTTGTAAAACGTCACAAACTCCTTCGTCACGTCGTATTTGTCGTCAAATCCCATGAGCAGGCCTGACTCTTCGAGCTTGGCACCGTCGAGGATGATCGCATAACCTTTCTGCTTCGCGAAATCGTTCATTGCTTTGACGATGTCGCCGTAGATCGGGCCTACTACCGACTGATAGCGTTTTTCGTACTGAACCTTTGCGTCTTCCTGTTTACGCTTGATCGTGGTTTCGAGAACCTGAAACTTATCGATATCGGCTTGAAGATCGGCCTGTTTGATCGGCACGGTGGTGCCGCCGGCGGCGAGCTGTCTTTGTCGCGTCTGGATCGACGTCCCGAGCGTATTGTAGTCGGTCCCGAGCTTTTTGAGTTCGTCGTTTACCGGCGTGAACTCTTTGTCCAGCACCGCCATCGCCGTCTTGTATTTGCCGATCCCGGCTTTTTCGTCGCCAAAGGCATATGTATTTACCAGACCGATCCGGCCCGCTGCGGGTGCGGCAGCCTGTCCGAAGGCGGACGCCGCAAAGATGGCCGCAAAGAAAAAGCTGGCCGCAATTGTCGTAAATCTTCTCATTTTAATGTAGTACTCCTTCAATCTTAGGGGAAACAACGGATATATATTTCTAACAGTACCTTTGAAACTATTTTTGCGTGATTTGTTGCCTGCCTATTCGGAAAATGTGGAAAGAAAAGCAATATTATGTTATCGCCAAAATGTTGTCAATTTCCGATACAGTCGGGCAGTCCACCAGTTTCATGCTGTTCAAGCTCGCTTCGTGTTCTTTATCGTGTATTTCGTGGTTACAGATCTAAGGCTGTAACCAAGAAATACACGAACAACACGAAAAAGCTAGAACGTGCGGCCGACCGTGAACCGGAAGCCGTTACGTTTGCCGGGCAGGAAAATGCCGGGAAGTTCCTGCGTAAGCCCGATCTTGGCGTTCGGATTGTAGTAATAGATCAGGCGGAACGGAACATTCACCACCGGCACCTGGACGCGAAGCTCGATTCCGACGCTCGATTTGAAGTCGCCGAGCTTGCCGAAAGCACTGTCGTCAACCCGAAGCAGCGAATTTTGCTGTACCTCACCCCGCAGGTAGAACTGCTGAACTTCCGGCGAAAGACTGGTCGGGCAGCCGAAACGGTTCCCGCGGCAAAATTCGTTAATAAAGTCTGTCCTCGTGAGCACACGGCCGCGATAATAGAGCACGCTGCGGAAACTGCTCTCGAGAGCCGGGGCATTCGTCAGCCCGAGTATGGTGAGTGCCTGCGGGCCCAAAAACCGGTCGTCGCCGAGAAACTCGCTGTTGAGGACCTGAGTGCCGCTTTTTCGAAGATTAAAGACGCTGCCGACGTCCGCGAACACCGCAAGCGTGGCCGGCCCGAAGAGCGGAATACGATATTCAAAGTTGCCGAGAAGCTGCGTATCGCCGCCGATAAACTGGAAACTCCTGGTAAGCAGTGCCGGATTCGCCCCGGAAAAGCCGGTGAGCTGCCCGAGCGACTCGAGATCTGCGATGACCGGTGAATTCGGCTCGAAACCGGGAGCCGGCACGGGTGTGCCCGTCGGGTTTGTCGCGACCACCACGTTTCGGCTCGTCACATAGGTGTCGAACGGTGCGATCGGGCCGATGGCACGCGACGTGTACCCGCGGATATCATTTTCGCTGCCCAGATAGTAACGCTCGTAACGGGGAATGCCGCCAACGAACGCGAGCGAATTGGCGTTGCGCACCGTGTCCGTCAAACCGAATGTGCCGATCGTGCCGGCCTGCAGCCTGAACGCGAAGACGTCGGGCGCTTTGGTCTTTTTATTCCGGACCGGTATAAATTTCGAGAGGCTGATACTCGGTGAATACGTGCGGACGTCACCGCCGAGGCCCGCGAACGCGAACGAGGCGGAAAGCTGCGTGCCGCTGAGCGTGTCGATCCCGTTTTCGGCCGGCCGGCGCGTGTCGTAAACGAACGAACCGGTCATGCGGCTGGTCACAATGTTCGGCTGTGCGTAGATGACCGGGATGCATTCCGTCGCCAGACAGTTCTCGTTTACCTTCGGTTCGGTTATCGATGTTGCCGAAAGTTGGTACGTCAGGCCCAGACGTGAGAACTGCGTGAACCTGCGTTTTTTAAAGAACAGTTCCGAAAGCGGTGCGGTCGCAAAGATCGAGCCGCCGATCGTGTTCTGGGTAAACAGGTTCTCGGAATTAGTAGTGATGGCGGCATTCGGATCGGTCGCAAGGTTGTTCAACAGCTCTTGATTGAGCGACAGGCCTGTACCTTCACCAAAAAACCTGTAACGCGACGCGAACAGCGATACGCCCACGGATATCGGACGATTTTTGAAATACGGCTCCTGGTAGGTGAGCTGCACGCTCTGCTGACGGTTGCCAGCGCCGAGCGAGAACGAAAGCGTTTCACCGCGGCCCGCGAGGTTGTTCGTCGAATATTCGAGTCCGAAGAACGAACCGCCGATGCCGGAAACGCCGCCGTTGAACGAGATCTGCTGGCGTCCTTTTTCCTTGACCTTGACGATCAGATCGACGTCGCCCTGTTCCTCGTCCGTGCGGATCTCGACGTCCTGGTCCTTGTCGATCGGATCGAAATACTGGGTCTGGTTGAGACGCGCGACCGAGATGTCGAGATAATTCTGATTATAGATATCGCCCTCGTTCAAAAGGAACTCACGGCGAAGAACGCGGTCGCGTGTGAACGTGTTGCCGGTGAACTCCAGCCGGCGGAGCGAGAACTGCTTGCCCTCGTCGATCGAGATCTTGATGTCGACGATGCCCTCGTTGGCGTTTGCCGGATTGTCCTTGAAATCGGGCTCGAACTCGGCGTTGTAGAGAACGAAGCCCTGCGAGCCGTAAACCTTTTTGAGGTCTTCGTAAACGGCGTCCTGCAGGCGTTTTCCGTCGGCGATCTCGCCGGTCTTCAGTCCGACGTAGGACAGGATCTGCGGTTCCGAAAAGATCGAGTTTCCCTCCACCTTTAACGTGCCGACGCGGAAGATCTTGCCCTCGGTGATGGGGACGATGATCTTGAGCGTGTCGTCCTTGGTCGAAATTAGCGGCAGCGGCAGCGTAATGAGCGGAATAAAATCCGTTCGCTTGACGCCCAGGCCGACGACTTCGGGCTCGCCGATGCGGGCCTGAAAGTAGCCTTTCGAGAACATATACGACCGAACGTTCTTCTGCAGGTCGTATTGAAGTTTCTGAAGGTCGAGGATGTCCTGCCCCTTAAAACGCGAGATGAGGCCGGTTTCCTTGACGAGAACGAGAGCGTTCGCCAGTTCGCCGTCCTTGAAATGCTCGTTGCCCTGAAAGTCGATATCGACGATGCGCGAGCGGTTTCCGGCGTTAATGTCGAAATTAAGGCCGATCGATGTCGCGGAGATCTCTTCTTCCTTAATCTCGACGGTCGCGTTCGGGTATCCTTTTGAGGCAAGCAGCTCGCGCAGAATGCGGACGGCGTTACGTGATTTTACCGGGTCGTAGACCGCTTCCTTGGAAATACCGACACGCTTTTCGCGGAACGCTTTGAGAACGTCGGATTCCTGAACGACCTTCAAACCCGTAAAGGTTAGGTCGCGGATGATCGGCAGTTCGCGGACCTCGAATATCACGTTGACGCCGCCGCGGGCGCCTTCGGTCGTGATGACGCGGGTTGCCGTTTTGTCGAAGAAATTGAGCGAAAGCAGTTCTTTGAGGTCGCGTTCGAGGGAGGCCGGGTCGTAAACGTCGCCGGCGCGGGTCTTTACGTAATAGAGCAGGTCCTCGTCGCGAAGACGCCTGTTTCCCTGGATATCGACGGTTTCGACTACCTGCTGCTGAGCGGCCGCTGACGTCGTGAGCGAGGAGAAAACCTTGCTGCTGCCTGCGAGAGCGGGGAACTGTATCATCAAAAAAGCGAGACTCGATAATACAAGTCCTAACGCACGAAAAGTTTGCATAGAAAAATTTACCTAACCAGGGCCGTGACCAGAAGTTCGCAAATGCCCTAAAGGCCGCCTCTGTAGCGAGATTAAAAGTCTTAGAATAAACAATAAACGGCGGCTTTTCAATGACGGTATAATTACTCTGGCTATGATTCGGCGCAAATGGCCGAGGTTGCCTTAACCGCCCGCTAATCGAGCCCGTGAATTATAGCCGCAATCCCCGCAAAACAAAAAAGTGCAAAAGGCCGGGAGAGCCGTTCGCACAATTCAATTTCGTTTTCTTGATCTTTTTGATCTGTTTCGTGTATTTCGTGGATCAACTCTTCGGATCTTCAGTCTTTCCCGCAATAACGGAAGGTGGAAAAGCGTTCATCCACGAAACACACGAATCAAGAAAAAAGACTGAAGACGCGGTCAGGAGTTATGGAAAAATTCGCCTTCCAACACCTCAGCCGGGACGGGGCGGAACGCTAGTTTGTCGCCGTCCGGGTAGATCTCGATCTCGCTTTCTTCGCCGATCTGACCTTGTATCAGCGCTTCCGACAGTTCGTCCTCGACGTATTTCTGAAGGGCACGTTTGAGCGGGCGTGCACCGTAACTGCGGTCGACGCAGGTCTTTTCGACCAACCACGTGCGGGCCTCGTCGCTCATTCTTACCGTCAGCTTACGCTTTTCGAGCATTTCGTTGAGCTTGGCGATCTGCAGGTCGACGATCTGCGCGAGGTCCTCGACCGTCAGTTCGTCGAAAAGAATGATCTCGTCCAGACGATTGATGAACTCAGGTGCGAATGTCTGTTTTACCTGCGACATCACCTGATCTTCCATTTTCTCGCGTGATGCGTCGCCGCCGGTCTGAAAGCCCATATTTCCGCGTTTTTGGATGAAACGCGCGCCGATGTTCGACGTCATTATAAAGATCGCGTTCTTGCAATCGACCGTGTTGCCTTGCGCGTCGGTCAGAATGCCGTCTTCGAACACCTGAAGCAGGACGTTGAACAGATCAGGGTGCGCTTTTTCGATCTCGTCGAAAAGGACGACCGAGTAAGGCGAACGGCGGAGCTTTTCGGTCAGCTGGCCGCCTTCTTCGTGGCCGACGTATCCGGGAGGCGAGCCGATGAACTTGGCCACGGCATGCTTTTCCATAAATTCGCTCATGTCGAAGCGGATAAGTACACGCTCGGACGCGAACAAATATTCTGCCAGCGAGCGTGCGACCTCGGTCTTGCCCACGCCCGTCGGGCCGAGGAAAAGGAATGAGCCGACGGGTTTGTTCGGATTCTTGAGTCCCGCACGCGAACGCCGGATAGCACGGGCCAGCGACGAGATCGCCGGCCGCTGTGAAATTACCCGTTTTTGCAGTTCGTTCTCGATGTTGAGCAGCTTTTTGGCCTCTTCGAGTTTGATCGACGAGACGGGGACGCCGGTCCAGCGTGCGATCACCTCATCGACGTCGTCTTTTGTGACCTCGACGGCGAAGAACGTATCTTCGATCGTGCGGAGCTCATACGAGATGAGCTGATCTTCATTCGCGGCGGCGCGTTTCCAGTTTTCGACAGTTTCCTTCCACGACGGCTCGCCCTGGTTCTCGTGCTGGAACCGCAGTTTTGCACGTGCGCCGGCTTCGTCGAGAACGTCGATCGCTTTGTCGGGGAGAAAACGGTCGGGAATGTAACGGCTCGACTGATAAACCGCAGCCTCGAGGGCTTCCTTCGTGTACCGGATCTGGTGGAACGCCTCGTACCGCTCGACGATTCCGCCGATGATACGCAGCGATTCTTCCTCGCTCGGCGGCGCGACCTTCACTGCCTGAAACCGTCGCTCAAGCGCACGGTCTTTTTCAACGGTCTTTCTGTATTCGGACGGCGTCGTGGCCCCGATGCACTGGATCTCGCCTCGGGACAAAGCCGGTTTGAGAATATTTGCGGCGTCGAGCGTGCCCTCGGCCGAGCCGGCTCCGACGAGCGTGTGGATCTCATCGATGAACACGATATTTTCGCTGTTCTCCTTGAGCTCCGACATTATCTTCTTCAAACGCTCTTCGAACTGCCCGCGGTATTTCGTACCGGCGACGACGAGCGACAGGTCGAGTGCAAGAACGCGTTTGTTTTCGAGAAAGCTGGGCACCGTCTTGTCCACGATCCGCTGCGCGAGGCCCTCGATGATCGCGGTCTTGCCGACGCCGGCTTCGCCGATGAGGACAGGATTGTTCTTCGTGCGGCGGCAGAGGATCTCGACAAGGCGTTCGATCTCAGGCTCGCGGCCGATCAGCGGGTCGAGTTTGCCCTGAGCGGCGTCATCGGTCAGGTCGCGTGTGAACTCGAGAAGGTTCGGCGTCTTCGAATTTTCGGCGGCGGCGGAAAGCGGCGTCGACTGCCCACTCTGAGCCCCGATCTCTTCGCGAACGTCCTGGACGCGCAGGCCGAATTGGAAAAGTATCTCGGCCGCTATCGATTTCTCTTCGCGGACGATGCCGAGCAGCAGATGCTCTGGACCGATATGGCGGTTTTTGAGGTGACGGCTTTCCTCGTTCGCGTAGAAGAGAATTTTCTTGACCTCGGGTGCGAGGTGCAGCTCGGCCGACTGCGGAATGCGGTCGCGCAGGACGATACGTTCCTCGACTTCGCGCCTGACGGCGTCGACCGTGAGCGTATGGCGGAACGGAAAAAATCTGGCTGAGATGGTTTTGTCTTCCCGCATGAGACCGAGAAGAATGTGTTCGGGTGCGATGAGCGGCGAGCCGTATTGGAGCGCTTCGTACCGGGCAAAAAAAATAACGCGGCGAGATCGTTCAGTATAACGTTCGAACATAAAAATTACTTCCGTTCCGCTGTCGTGAGAACAGTATAGCGGAATTGTATGAGGTGCTTACAATCTATTTAAGATAGCTTCTGAGCGTTAGCCTTATATAGTTGCAAACAAACGGGAAATCCAAAAACAGTTGTCAATTGTTGGTGGCAGCCCCAGCGGAGCACCTTGATAATTTAGAATCAGTTTTCTTAATGAAGATTAGATTCGCTTTAGCAGCGTTTGTGTTGTTCCGAAAATGCCGATGCAGACAGATGTCTCATGAGAAAAGAAACTGTTACCGACCGTTTCATTTCGGTTTCGTGAATTACTTGATTTGTTTCGTGTGCTTCGTGGTTAAATTCTTGGATTTTTGCTTTTTTGCCGTAGATACCGAATATTGAGAAAGAATCTATCCACGGAACACACGAAAAAAGAAAAATAACTAAAGAAAAACAAGAAAATAAACCTGAATAAAGCTTATGCATCGAAGTTTCGAGTTGACGCAACCGTGTTCGAGTTGACTCAACCGTGCTTTTAACAAGAGGGTCGGCGTCGACGCCGAGTTTCTACTCGAGTTCAGATTGCGGAATTTCGACGACGACGGCTTCTTTGTTCTTAGTGATGTTTTTGAGGAGCGATGCTGCGGGTGCGAGTGCGACTCTTGACGAGAGAACTCGGGCGACGCGCTTCGGAAGGATCATCGGGGCGATCCCGGCAATCGAATCGGCGAGCGAAACTATGTCGCCGCCGCCGGACCAGTGTTGGCGAACGACATCCGCGTCGGTCTTATTAACAAGGCGCAGCAGCGTCAACGCGACAACATAAATATCGTCGACCTGGCCGATGAAAGGGAAAACGTCGGGGATAAAATCGAGCGGGGAAATAACATAAACGATCGCCGCGACGAACAAAGCCTTTTCGGCCGTCGGCACGCGGGCGTCCTTGAGCAAGCGGCCGAGCAGCTTGACCATGTTCGGCAGAAACGACAGAGCGTTGCTCATCCGGCCTTTCAATTCCTGCTTTTCGCGACGCTTTAGCTTATTGTTTGGCTTTGTCATTTGGTGTGTCACAAGTGTAGGAAATACATCGCGTTTGAGCAAGTTTGAACTTTGTAGGACAGGCTGTTAGCCTGTCTACTCTTATGATCCTTCAACAAATTCGCGAGCGTGCCGCCGCCGATCTGCAGCATATTATTTTGCCCGAGGGCGAAGACGTTCGGACCGTCCAGGCCGCTGCGATGTGTGCACGCGACCGCATCGCGAAGATCACGATCATCGGAAGCGAAGAAAAGGTGCGTGCACTCGCGAGCGAATCGGGTTCTAATCTAAACGGTGTCGACGTTTTCGACCACCGAAAATCGAGCCACGAATTCGGCAAAATGGCAGAGCTTTATCACCAGCTTCGCCGGGCAAAAGGCGTCACGCTCGAGGAAGCCGAGCAGACCGTCAAAGATCCGTTATATTTCGCCAATCTGCTCGTTCGCGAGGGAAAGGCCGACGGCTCGGTCGCCGGTGCGACGAACACGACAGCCCACACCGTCGCCGCAGCTTTGCGGTGCATCGGCGTGCGGCCGGGTTTCAAGATCGTTTCGTCGTTCTTTTTGATGGTCGTGCCGGATAAGAAATTCGGCGAGAAAGGAGCGATGATCTACGCCGATTGCGGCGTGGTGATCGACCCGGATTCGGCGGAGCTCGCCGAGATCGCGATCGCCTCCGCCGACTCATGCCGCGCACTCTTGCAGGCCGAGCCTCACGTAGCAATGCTCTCGTTCTCGACGAAGGGAAGTGCGAAGCACAAAATGATCGACAAGGTCGTCGAAGCGGTCAAAACTGTCCGTGTGCGGATGCCCGACCTGATCGTTGACGGCGAACTGCAGGCCGACGCCGCTCTAGTGCAGTCGGTCGCCGAATCGAAAGCCCCCGGCTCACCCGTCGGCGGCAAAGCGAACGTGCTAATTTTCCCCGACCTCAACGCCGGCAACATTGCCTACAAACTCACCGAACGCCTGACCGGCGGCACCGCCATCGGCCCGATCCTGCAAGGCCTCGACCGCCCCTGCAACGACCTCTCCCGCGGCTGCAAAGCCGAAGACATCGTCGACGCTGTCGCGATCACGGCCGTGCAGTCGCAAGCACGAAAAAATTAACAAAATTCCAAAAGCCAAGTAGCATACCTACGGAAATCTGGATTCGACGACCCTTGGAGTTCTACGAGTCTTGAGCTGCAGCTTCCCCGATTTAACTCGACAAGTTCGATCAAGGCCGTTGTGAAGCCATCGTTATCCAATCCTTCGTCGAAACCGCGTTTGTAGGCGAGAAATAATGCGGGCAATGCGTCCGCGCCGCCCACAGACGCAAGCGGCCAAGCAGCCGCCTCACGAACGACAAATGAATCGTCTTCGAGAAGTTTAAGCAATCTCGGGACATCTGAGTCTTCAGCTTCCTTGTAGAGATGCTCTGACGCTTCGACCATACGTTCGATATCGTCACCCTGAATGCTCTCTATTAGTTGATGCCATTTAGTGTCGTTCATGATTCCAATCGATGTTCGATTTAATTTGCTGTTGTGTCGATTTCGTAAACATTTGCAGGATCGGAAACAGCGTGAGTAAGCAGGCACTTCCGGCAAAGACAATCGTTGTAGCTGGCTTTTAGTATTAGTGTGGAATCGGCTGAAAGTTCAGCGTCGGCACACCAGCAATTATCTGCGTTGGCTCCGCAGACGAATTCGGCGCCGCACGATTCGCATTTCTTCGGCTCGTAGTTATCCTTCTTTTCCATACAGATCTTTCTCGCCCGGTGGCCGCGTTTTCCAGCGTTTGTGGATCCACATCCATTGGTCGGGGTATTGGCGAATTATCTTTTCGATCTCGGCGGTGTAGGCGGCGGTTGTGGCCACGATGTCCTGCTTGCGGTCGCCGGTGTTCGACGGTTCGAGCAGTTCGCCGTGGACGAATTTGTAGCGTTTCGTCTCTTTGTCCCAGACGCAGAACGTTGGAAATATGAACGAGTTCGAACGTATCGCCAGCATCGCCGCGCCGCTTGTCGTACAAGCGGGGACGCCGAAAAAGGGGACGAACACGCCTTCTTTCGGGTGTGCGTTGACGTCGGACAAAATTCCAAGTATGCCGCCTTCGCGAAGTATCTTTATCGCGAGCATCGCCGAATTGGTCTTGTTGATCGGCGTGTTGCCGAACCGTGTTCGAAACTGCACGGTCAGTTCCTCGATGAGCGGGTTGTCAATCGGCCGGGCGAGGTAGCTGATCGGCTCGTGCAGTGCAGCGAAGCCCATGACCAGCAGCTCCCAATTGCCGAGATGTCCGGTCGTGATGAGCACTCCGCGTTTTTCGGCTTTGTTGCGGGCGTAGAGATCGAGGGAGACTTCGTCGAGTTCAAAGTCTATGATCTTGCGCAGCTTTTCGGGCGTCGTTTTCGGGAACTGGCTGACCTCCCCGAGCACGCGGCCGAGATTTTCGAAAGTTCCAAGTAGTAACTTCTTTCGCTCGTCCAAAGATCTTTCCGGAAACGCGATCTCGAGATTTCGCATTCCCGTACGTCGCAGCGACGAAAGCAGGTGAGAGGCGGAGCGGGCAAACCCGATCGCGACCGGGACCGCGAGTGAACGAGGCATAACGCCAAGCGTCCCGAGCAAAACACGGACGGCGTCGTACTCAATACGTATTTGAGTTTTGCTTTTTTTCGCCATTGCTCAATGCGAAGGGTTTAAACGGCCTATTCGGGCAGCATCTTTTCATTTTTCTTTTCGCACACGCCCAGCCATTTCAGCGCGTCGGTGCGGCTGGAAAAGAATTCGGCCGTCACACCGCGATTATATGCGACGGTCTTGAAAAATTCAGAAAGCTCGTCCGGTTTATAGTCCGAAAAGCACAGCGCAAGCCTGAGCCTGACCGCCACCTCCGACGCCTTTATGCCGGATCCAAAGGCGTCCATCGTGTTCATTCTGCGACGCGGGGCCTCGGCTTCGACGAGGACGAGTTGGCAATCGTACTGCGCGCACGCGTCGCCGATCATGTTCCAGTACTCGTCCATCGACTGCCGCTCGATCTCCACTCCTTTCGGGTGGCTGATCTCGATGAAATCGCCGTTAAACTCAACTTTTAATACTTCTTTCATTAAGCGTGGTGAGGTTGTTTCCCGAACAAAACTGGGAATAATACGAGTGCGTCTGTCAGCGGGGCTTTCCGGGATCGTGTGAAATGCCCTTCCCGGAGGATGTTGCATCATCGCAGCGTGCCTTAAATTTATAAAATGCACCGAGCGATTGCAATGCCGAAAACTGAATTTCAACTCTTACAAAACTGTTACAATCAGGCGGCTTTGAACCTGTTAGGCTTTGTGTAATGGCGCGGTAACCCGCACCCAAAAGAAAGTACTAAACGGAGTCTATTGAATGGCAAGTGTTGTAAAGTTCGAAGCAAAATCGGAAAAAATAAACTGGTCGACAGTGATCGGCCTGGCGGTGTTTCACACGCTGGCGGTCGTTGCGCTTTTTTATTTTAGCTGGGCAAATCTGACGGCGGCATTAATACTGTGGTGGGCCGGCGGCAGTCTCGGGATCGGTATCGGCTATCACCGTCTGCTCACGCATCGCGGTTTTAAGACGCCGAAGTTCGTAGAGTATATTTTGAGTATTCTCGGCACGCTCACCGTTCAGTCGGGCCCGCTGACGTGGGTGACGACACATCGCATTCATCACGCATTCACCGAAACGGAAAAGGATCCGCACAGCCCGATCAAAGGAGCCTTCTGGGCACACATGGGATGGATCCTGCGGGGCACGGCGCAGAACCACTCTTGGGCCACGAAGGTCCGTTACTGCCCGGACATTACTAAAGACGCTTTCCAGGTCGCTCTCGACAAGTACGCGTATGTTCCGACGATCATCGTCGCGATCGCGTTGTTCTTTATCGGCGGTTTGCCGATGGTCCTGTGGGGAATATTTTTGAAGACCGTGATCGGCTGGCATTTCACGTGGCTCGTGAATTCGGCGACGCATATGTGGGGAACGCGGCGGTTCGAAACCCGCGACACTTCGCGAAACAACGGGCTGATCGCCGCGATCACCTGGGGCGAGGGCTGGCACAACAACCATCACGCTCACCCGCGTTCGGCACGTCACGGTCTGGTTTGGTACGAGATCGACATCAACTGGATCACGATCTTTGTCATGGAAAAGCTCGGTATCGTGAAACAGGTTTACGCATATAGTGCGGACACGGACAGCGCCGAACTCAAAACGGTTCGCGAAGCGGCGTAAGAAAGTAAAAAGTAAAAGGTAAAAAATATAAAGTGCCGGGCAAGGAGACTGCCGGGCACTTTATATTTTTTCCGATACTTTCTACTTTTTACTTTTTACTTTTTACCTCATTATTCCTACTTTCTATCCATGCGCAGGCGCAAAACAGCAATTTTCTTCCTCATCCTCGGCATTAGCCTGTCGATCTTGGCGGTCGTCCTGAACGTCGGGTGGATATTGCTCAATCTCCGTGAGGTCGCGCTGCTCATCCTGGGCGTGATCTTTTTCGCCCTCATTATCACCGGCCTGATATTGAACACTATCTTTCTGGTCCGCGAGATCCGCCGAAGCGAGCAGCACGACGCATTTCTCAATTCGATCACGCACGAGCTCAAAACACCGATCGCATCGATCAAGCTCTATCTCGAAACATTGAAATCGCGCGAGGTCGCCCGCGAAAAACAGCACGAATTTTACGACATCATGCTATCCGACACCGACCGCCTGCTAGTTACCGTCGAGCAGGTGTTGGAAGCGAGCCGGACCAAGGAAAAGAAACGCGGGCTCAATCTGCAAGATCTCGATATCGAAAAGGTCCTGCGAGACGCGGTCGGCACGGTGCAATCGCGTTATCATCTGGCCGACGGTGTGATCCGGCTGAGCGAACCGTCTGAGGAACTGCACATCGTCGCTGACCCGTCCGAGATGCAGACCGCGTTCGTCAACCTTTTGGACAACGCCGTCAAATACTCGGGCGAAGACATACGCGTCGCGGTCCGTATCAAAGGTTCGCGTATGAACAATAAGGTCGAGATCTTTATAAAGGACAACGGTATCGGCATTCCGCGAAACGATCTAAAGCGCGTTTTCAAGCGGTTTTACCGGGTCACCGGCAACGCTACGAACGGCACAAAAGGGACCGGGCTCGGGCTGTTTATCGTTCAATCGATAATAAAGAAACACGGCGGCCGTATGAAGGCCGAAAGCCGCGGCGAGGGACACGGAAGCACCTTTTTCGTTCAATTGCCGCGTGCCTGAATAGAATTTTTACAAGACCAGATGAAGATCTTAATTGTCGAAGACGAAGTTCACATCGCCGAAGGCCTACGGTTCAATATCGAGGCCGAGGGACACGCCGCGGTCGTCGTCCATAACGGCGAAGAGGCGCTTCGCGAGCTTGATCAGTCAAAATTCGATGCGGTCGTGCTCGACGTGATGCTGCCCGGTATCGACGGTTTCGAGGTCGCACGTACAATGCGTGCGCGTGCCGATTACACGCCGGTTCTGATGCTGACCGCCCGCGGACGGCCGGAAGACGTGCTCGACGGGTTCGAGGCCGGCACAGACGACTACCTGCCCAAACCGTTCGATCTCGAGATATTTCTCGCCCGTCTCGGCGGACTTCTGCGGCGGAACGAATGGGCGGCCCAGAACGGACCGGCCGCTGCTTCTAAATTGCCGGCAACTTTTACCGTCAATGAAAAGGTCATCAATTTCGACAATCTCGAACTGCTGAGCGGCGGCGAGATCGTCCAGCTTACGCTGATGGAAATGAAACTCCTTCGATATTTGATCGAGCACGAGGGGCACATCGTCTCGCGTAAGACCATTCTCGAAGACGTCTGGGGCCTGCAAGAGGACACCGACACGCGCGCCATCGACAACTTCATCGTTCGCCTCCGCAAATACCTTGAGGACGAGCCGAACAACCCGAAATACGTAAGGACAATTCGCGGCGTGGGGTACAAGTTTGTTGGCGACGGTGCTTGATTTCTTGATAACGGTAATGCCGCGTCACAAGGGAAATGCAAAATTATGATGGATGATTACGAAGTCCGTGCGCATTGTTCGTACAATTTAGGGGACGCACTTGAGGATCTTGAGTCGATAAACGAACTAGTTCGGCCTAACATCGAAATTCACGAGGAAGACTTTCGGGTTCGCATGGCACATTTATATTGGCATCTCAATAGTGCGTGGAATTCCAGAAATCTTTCCTCCGACGAACTGGCCGCGGCTGACGGGGAAAGAATCAATGAACTAGGCAAATTCCCGACCGACCTCGATCCCATCTAATTAGACCCGCTCCTCAGCCAACTATTTTCTACTAGCGTTGGTCGCTGTAATTCTTCCGCCCGATCACTTTTATTTCCTTTCGCCAATTCTCACGCAGTTCGAATCGCCAGAGCTCGATCTCGGGCGAGAGTTTTCGTGCGAAGAATTCGAAATCTCGATGGAAACTTAGGGCGGGGGCGACGGCGTAGACGAGCGCGGGCTTGTCGAGAATTTCGAGGTCGCCGAAAATTTTCGCTTTGGCGAGGTGTCCTCGGCGTCGCTGCAATTCTATTTTTCGCCAGTAATCCGCCGCCTGAAAAACCATCTCGCGGTCGGGCGAGGTTTTGAGCTCGATGATCACAAGCCGCCCATCGCGGCGTAATGCGAGCAGATCGATCTTGTCGTTCGACGCGCGGAACTGGTTGTAGATCGGCGAGAGAACGAGGTTTGCGTCGAGCAGTTTTATGTTGCGCAGCAGGATCGACTCGAGCCACGACTCGGGTGCGAGCTGGTAATATCGGTGACGTCGATTTTCGGAATCGCTGCGGCGGTAAGTTTCGAGTTCGCCGACCAACGCGGCGGCGTCGCCGTAATTTTCCTCGGTCAGCGGCGTCCTGTCGCGTTCGATGCCGAGCCATGTCTTCTCGCGGCCGAGCATCGTTCGTACGCGGGCGAGTGGCAGGCCGTTGAATCTAATTGTCTCGCCCTGTTTCGAGTGGATGACGTCGGTGGATTCCGGTGACAGAGCGGCGATGCGTTTCGCCGCCGCACTCGGTGCGATCGATTCCGGCAGCACGAGCTGTTTCGGCTTTTCGCGCCACAGGTCGCCGGGCGTCAGGCCGCGGAGCATCCGGCACGGCGGCTCTTTGGCCGGCTCGAGAATGATGATCTGAATGTCGTCACGTGCACCGGGACGCAGAAGCGCGCAAAGCTTTTGAAGTGCCCGTGCCTGCCTTTTCGGTGCGGCGATCCAAACGCCTTCGACGGGCCTTTTGCTTCGGCTCCGCAGGCGGTCGGTCCACAAAAGAGCAGTGGACAGCAGGCTTTCGGCGGTCATCGTTTCCGTGACGTCCGCCATCATGCCGATCCGCTCGCCATTTTTCTGTTCGAATGTCGCTTCCGCGACGCGGCCGTTTTCGCTTTTGAGTGCGACGCGTTTCAACTTTAGGTACGGAAACTGTCCGGCGACGGCACGCGCTATTTCGCCGGCGCGTTCGGTGCGTGCAAGTTCCACCGCCAGCGTCAGTTCCGCAGCCGAAGTACGCGGAACGAGACGAACAATTTCCTCGTCCCTGCCGAATTGCGATGCGATCTCGATCTCAAGTTCGCTGCCGTCGCAGGTCCAGGAGCGCACGCCGAAAACTTTAAAACCGCTGTCGGCGATGAACGCAATCCGCGGCCGGCCGCGGTCGGTCGTTACCTCGATCTCATCGGTTGTCGCGGGAAACGACGCACCTCCGCCCCGAACGATCAGCCATTCGTGGTTCGCTTTTATCAACTCGATGAGTTCGCTGGTGTCGTTCAACGCGGCCGCCATTCGTGGTGTGCGTCAAAAAATTCCATCATCGACCGCGACCATTCAGCGTAACCCATCTCCGACGGGTGAATTCCGTCGGCGAAGAAATCGGGCGGCACGTCTGTCGGCTGATGATAGTAAAAGACGTTCTCGGTTTGCGCGACGACCTCCTTTATATTGGCGTCGTGAAGTTTGGAAAGTTCCCAGAGCAGGGCGTTGATCGGCTGCGGGATCGCCGGTGACAGCTTAATGACCGGACAATTGGAAAGAAAGATCACGGCGTTCGGGTTTTTCTCTTTGAGGATCGTCAAAAGCTGCGTCATGTCGCGCCGCCATTTGCGCGGGCTACTGAGCTTCATCACGTCGTTTCCGCCGAGGCCGACGAGGATAAAATCGAACTGCTTTGCGGGGATCTGGGGGACGAGTTCGCGGATCGTGCGTTCGGCCGTGACGCCGTTGCGGCCGATGACGGTCCAGTTAACGGTTTTATCGAGACGCGAGGCGAGCTCTCGTGCGAATTGTCCCGCAAATGCGGTTTGGTGAGTTTTGGCTCCCAGTCCGGCGACAGTCGATTCGCCGATAGCCAGCATTTCGACAGCTTCGTCGCCCTCGCCCGAACGGCCGCTTTTCGGCCCGGCAGCCTCCGGCAGCACACCGACGCGGCGGCGCGTCAATTGCCCCTGCAAATACAGCAGCGGCGCGAACGGCAGTATCAATGCGCCGGCTACCACAAATTTTATTTGCCACACGATCAGGCTCATAGGGCGCGTAAATTCTTATGTGCTAGAATTTCAATTATCGAATGTTTTTGTCAAATCCGGCCAGATATTTTGTAATTTGCACGTTCTTTCTGGCCGCGGGCACAGGCTGCGGCCTCTGGCAAAACACCACGGGACACGCCGTTCGGCCGCTCGAGCCTGAACGCAGCGCTGCCCCGTTTTCGACTAAAGAGCCGGAAACATATCAGGCCGAGATCGTTATCACGGCGGGCGGCCGCGAGCGACGGATCTTCGCTGCGAGGAAAGGCACACGGAGCCGGATCGACTACGATCACGGCACGCCGGGGCAGAGAACGGTCATCCGTGCCGTTCCTGATCTCGTTTATTCCGAACGACTCGGGATATATGCGGAAACGGCCACGGGAAAACCGGGCCAGCCGCTGTCCGAACTCGAGACCGACGTGACCGCCAGCCTGTTGAACCGCAGGCCAGATACGACGTATGAAAGCCTCGGCCGCGAAAACGGGTTGAGCAAATTCCGGGCGCTGAGCGACGAAAACAGATCGAGCGAGGTCATAGTTTTTGTTGACGACAATATTGGTATTCCGGTCAAACAGGAGTTTTACAGCGTTGGCAGCGACGGGCAGAAAGTGCTGCAGTATACGATGGAGATCCGCGATCTGAAACTCGAAGCAGACGATGCACTGTTCACCATCCCGAATCAGGCACGCAAGGTTCCGCTCGCCGAATTCAACAGGATGACCCGCCAAAATTAAATGACACCAGCCAACGACCGACACGAAATAACCGACGAACAAAGACAGTATGCGGCGGACGTTCTGCACAATCTGCCGTTTGCGAAATTGATCGGCATGCGGCTCGCCGAGTTGCGTTCCGGCGAAGCGACACTGACGATGGAAATGCGCGATGACCTACAGCAGCCGAGCGGCGTCCTGCACGGCGGCGTGACCGCGACGCTGATCGACACGGCGATGGCGTTTGCGATGCGAACGCTTATCCCGCTCGATCAAAACACGGCGACGATCGACCTGACGGTCCATTACCTGCGGCCGCACGTCGACGGAAAAGTGGAATGCACCGCGAAAGTCGTCCGCGCGGGAAAACGGATCTTTACGATCTCGGCGGACGTAACCGGCGCTGAAGGCAAACTGATCGCGACGGCGATCTCGACTTACACTAAAGTTTAGAGAGTTTGTAGAGTTCATGGAGTTCGTAGAGTTTTTAGAGTTGGTTTTGGATCAATGGAGCAGCTGAGAAAATTCGCAAGGTATTTCAAGCCTTACAAATGGCACATCATATCGGGGATATTGTTCATCCTCGTGTCGATGCTGTTCGGGCTGCTCGTGCCTTATCTGGTCGGTGCGGCGGTTGACGATCTGGCGGCCGGTGTCACGTGGCAAAAGATCGTTTACTATCCGGTCCTGATCTTGGGCGTAAACCTGGTTAGCGGCGTCTTTCTGTTTTTGCAGCGGCGCTTTTTGATCAACGCATCGCGGCATATCGAATACGACATGCGCGAAGAGTTTTATGCCAGTCTCGTCGACCAGCCGGCGGAGTTTTTCTATAACACGCGCGTCGGCGACCTGATGGCGCGTGCGACCAACGATCTGGCGGCGATCAGGCAAATCGTCGGGCCGATGATCCTGTACAGTTTTCAGGCGATATTCGCACTCGCGATAACGCTGCCGATCTTGCTGAACATCTCGGTAAAGCTCACGCTTTTGCTGCTCATCCCGATGCCGCTGGTCTCGCTTACGGTAAAGATACTGGGCGAGCAGATTCACAAACGGTTCGAAAAGATACAGGAATTTTTCTCGGACATCACCGCCCGCACGCAGGAGAATCTGACCGGCGTTCGTGTCGTCCGTGCATACGCACGCGAAGAGACCGAGGTCGAAGAATTCCAGGTGCTCAACCGCGAGTACATGACGCGCAATTTGCAGCTCGTAAAATTTGCCGCTGCGATGCGGCCGCTGCTTTTCTTTTTTATCGGGCTCGGTTTCGTGCTCATTGTCGCGGTCGGCGTGCCGATGGCCGTCCGGGGCGAGATCACGGCCGGTAATTTTACGGCGTTCATTTTGTACCTCCAGCGGATGATCTGGTACCTGATCGCGCTCGGGTATGTGGTGAATCTGTACCAACGGGGCACGGCGTCGCTGAAGCGTTTCAACGCTATTTTGGAAACCGAGCCGACGATCAAGAACGAGCCGGACGCAGCGGAACAGCCCGCGATCCGCGGCGGCATCGAGTTTCGCGACCTGACCTTCGCGTACAACGGGAAACCGGTCCTGAAAAACATCAATCTCGAGATCGGCCAGGGCGAGACGGTCGCGTTCGTCGGCCGCACGGGCAGCGGCAAATCGACTCTGATGAGCATCATCCCGCGCTTGCTCGACGCACCCGAGGGCAGCGTGCTGATCGACGGCGTTCCCATTCGGCATTACAGGCTCGAACAGCTCCGCCGCGCGATCGGGTTCGTGCCGCAGGAGACTTTCTTGTTTTCCGATTCGCTTGCCGCGAACATCGCGTTCGGCGTTGAAAGTCCCGGGTCCAAAGTCCAAAGTCCAAAGTCCAAGGTCCAAAGCCCAAACCTGCGGCGTTCGGGTTCCGATGAAAGAGATAGTCCTGGGACTTTGGACTTTGGACCTGGGACTTTAGACTCTGACCTATCCGTCGAAAAGGCGGCGGTGATCGCCGGTCTGGCGGATGATATCGAGGAGTTTCCGGGCGGGTATGAGCAGCTCGTGGGCGAGCGGGGCATAACGCTTTCGGGCGGGCAGAAACAGCGTACGGCGATCGCCCGTGCGATAATGCGTGACCCGCGGATATTGGTCCTCGACGACTCGCTTTCGGCGGTCGACACATATACAGAGGAGCGGATTCTCAAAAATTTGCGCGAAGTCCGCCGTTCGCGGACGACGCTGATCGTGTCTCACCGAGTTTCGACGATCCGCGACGCCGACATGATCTGCGTACTCGACGAAGGCCGCATTATCGAACGAGGCACGCACGACGAACTGCTGAAACTCGACGGCGAATATGCCGATCTTTATCGCCGTCAACTGCTCGAAGAAGAACTGGAGGCGACACAATAGATGCCGAAAACAAAAGAACCCATTACGGTCGAGTATCAAACGCTGGTGATAATCTGGGGCTCGCTTTTGCTGTCGCAGTTTCTGTTCGCGGCGATCGTGTTTTTCGTAAAGCCGCAGCTTTTCCATATCGACACGACGCTGCCGATAATGAGCGAAAAGCCCCTGATCGTACTCGTTTTCGCGATCGCCGGGATCGTCGTTTTCGCTCTGTCGTTCATTCTCCGCAATCAGTATATTCGTCGGGCCATCGACGACCGCGACGCCGGCTGCGTGCAGACAGGCCTCGCCCTCGGCTGCGCCCTCAGCGAAATGTGCTCGATTCTCGGCCTCATCCTCGCCCTCGCGTTCAACTACCAATATTTCTTTTTCTGGATCGCCCTCGGCCTCATCGGAATACTCCTCCACTTCCCACGCAAGGGAAACCTCGACGCCGCAAATTTTCAAAGCCTAAAATAGCGGACGAAAAATTAACCGGCTGCTCAGGCTACCTTTTTCCGACTTGGTGACTCTAAGCCTGCAAAGACACGGCCGTCTCTCTTAAAAAACTGACCTATTTTGGAGTGATCGTATGCGCAAATTTTTATTTTTGCTTGGAGTATTGGTGTGCCTCGCGGCCGGAGTTTTCGCCCAAACACCTACGGAAGGCTCGCTGTACGCGGCCGGAAAAAACGGAAAAGAATTGGGCGCTTGCCCGCTAAAAAGCACGGCCGTCAAAACTGAGATCAGCGGATTTCTGGCCCGCGTAAATGTCCGCCAGGAATTTGAAAACAATTTCACCGAGCCGATCGAGGCCGTCTACACTTTCCCGCTTTCGCAAAACGGAGCGGTCGATAACATGACGATGACAATCGGCTCACGCGTCGTTCGCGGAAAGATCAAACGCCGCGACGAAGCTCGTCAGATCTACGACGCCGCAAAGGCGGAAGGTAAAACCACCAGCCTCCTCGACCAGGAGCGGCCAAACATTTTCACCCAATCGGTCGCGAACATAATGCCCGGCGAGTCGGTCGTCATCGAGATCAGCTACGTCGAAACCTTGAAGTACGAGGACGGTGCGTACGAATTTGTTTTCCCGATGACCGTCGGCTCGCGGTACATTCCCGGATCTGTAAAAGATGCGGCAAAGATCAGCCCGCCGGTGACCGCAACGCGAAACGGCAGCGACATATCGATCGAGGTGAACCTTAACGCGGGCGTGCCGGTCGAGGAAATACGTTCGACGTCGCACGCGATCGATCAAATAAATTTTGCACCCAACGCCGCCCGCGTGACGCTTCGCGGCGAAAAGACGATCCCGAACAAGGATTTTATTTTGCGTTACGACGTCACCGGGAAGCGGATCGAGGACGCGGTTCTCGTCCATCGCGACGAACGCGGCGGATTCTTTACGATGATCCTGCAGCCGCCCGACAAGATCGCGTCCGAGGACCGCACGCCGAAGGAGATCGTCTTCGTTCTCGACACAAGCGGTTCGATGCACGGTTTTCCGATAGATAAAGCCAAGGAGGCGATGAAGCTGTCGCTCGAGGGACTTTACCCGGACGATACTTTCAATCTCATTACGTTCGCCGGCGACACGTCCGTTTTGTTCGAGCGGCCGGTGCCCGCGACGCAGTCAAATCTCGAGCGAGCTGAGGCGTTTCTCGACTCGCGTCAGGGCGGCGGCGGGACCGAGATGATGAAAGCGATACAGGCCGCACTTGAGCCTTCCGATGCGCAGGACCATTTGCGGATCGTGTGTTTTATGACCGACGGCTACGTCGGCAACGAGGGCGAGATAATCGCCGAGATCCAGAAACACCCGCAGGCACGAGTGTTCTCATTCGGCATCGGCAGTTCGGTGAATAGATTTCTGCTAGACAAAATGGCCGCCGAAGGTAAGGGCGAGGCCGAGTACGTCGCACTGACCGACGACGGCTCAAAGGCGGCGAAAAAGTTTTACGAACGCGTCCGCACGCCGCTGCTGACCGATCTCTCGATCGACTGGAACGGCATGCCTGTTGCGGATATTTATCCCGGCAAGATGTCCGATCTTTTTTCGGCAAAGCCTGTCATCCTGCACGGCCGTTATACAAAACCGGGAACCGGGACGATCAAGCTGAAGGGAAAGGTCGCGGGCCAGGATTACACGCGCGAGATCGCCGTGAATTTCCCCGAGGCTGAGGCGGCGAATGACGTGCTGTCGACTCTCTGGGCGCGGACACGCATCGACGCTCTATCGAGCGACAAACTGAAGACGGAGAATGCGTCCAAAGCCGCCGACTTCGATACGCAGATCACGAATCTCGGTTTGGAATTCAGGCTGTTGACGGAATTCACCTCGTTCGTCGCGGTCGAGGAACGTGTCGTCAATCAAAACGGCAATCCGGTCAAGGTCGAGGTGCCGGTGATGATACCGGAAGGCGTCGACCCGGAAACGACCGTTGGAGCCCAGGCCGACGTCGTGAGTGTTACGGCCTCGGGCGGCGGCGGCGGTGGTATCGCGGTACTGCCTATAAATGGGCGAAAGCTCGAAGTGCTTTCGTCACTGTCGAGGCCCCCGGACGCGAAGATTCTGAAAAAGCGGTCGTCGGGTTCAGGTGTCGGCTACGGATCGGGGAACGGCAGCGGACAAGGTTCGGGAAGTGGCGGCGGTAACGCGTCGACAGTCGTTAACGTGACATCGGCGGGTTCCGTCACAACCGATGCGACCGATACAAAGATGTCTACCAATATCTCGGTTAAACAGCTCGAGCAACTGCCCAAAGGCACCGGGTTCATCAGTTTGCTCAGAACGTCAGCCGCGATTCGTTCGGAGCCTCTCGGAGGCCAGTTCTCGATAAACGGAGCGACTGGGCCGGAAAATACGTTCATGATAGACGGCAGCGAGGTGACCGGTGAAATGCTCCGGTTGACCGGCCTCGAGCTCGAAATGATTCGGGCCGACCAACGTAAACCTTCGAATAGAGCCGCCGAGACTCCGAAGTACTATCCGCTCAACGGCCGGGCGATCATGATACCCGAGCCGACCTATCCTAAGGAAGCGAAAGCAGCCAAGGCAAAAGGCGAGGTCGAGGTCGAAATAAAGATCGACGCCGCGGGAAATGTCGTATCGGCGACGGCAGCGTCCGGCCCGCAGGAATTGCGTCGGGCGGCGGAAACGGCGGCGATGCTGTCGAAATTCGCTCCGACGTTTGCCGAAGGGCGTGCAGTGCGTGTTGCCGGCGTGATCGTTTACAACTTCGTGAACACCGGAAAGGTCGAGGTCTCGGTCAGAAAGATGACGGCCGAGTCGCTCAACGCCGAAGAGAAAAAAGCTCTTCTCTTCGCTCAAAAACTGCATTTCTGGCTTTACGATCTGTATGTACGAGTGCGGGATGGAAAAACCGATGCCGGTGAGAACGATGCAAAATTCGTTCGCGACGGACTGGCATCGGTCGAGATCGCCTTGGTGCCTGACAGCACGCTTGACGCATTGCGAAAGGCCGGCTTTGACGGCGAATTCGTGAAAGGTTCGCGAACGAAGGCCGTCGGCCGCATCGCACCGGATAGACTCGGTGCCCTGGCCGAGCTGAAAGAGGTCAGGCTGATCATTCCGAAATACTGATCGGACGTGCACCGGAAAAACCAAGAGCCGCTTCGATACGAACGAAGCGGCTCTTTATATTATGAATGTTTATCTATTAAATTGTGTGTTACCGAAGGGTGACTTTCCGGCGGCCGAATCGTCTGGCTTCTGCACAGCTTGGGACCCAAATGTCTATTCGATTTCCCTTGATGGCGCCGCCCGTATCGGATACGAGGTACTCGCCGCTGTAGTTGCCGGCCCCGAGGTTAACACGCGAGCCGAGCTTTACGATTCTCGGGTCCACTGCGATGATGCCGCGCCTTACGCCGTGTCCCATCGCGGTTCTGCCTTGCAGGCAATATGCTGTAGCTGTAAAAGATCTTCCTGCTGCCGAGGGTGCGGGTGATGCCGATCTCGGCGCCGCGGTCGGCCGTTCACTAACTGTTTTCTTAACTAACTTTTTGTCGTCTGAAGTGGATTCTTGTGCTACATCTTCATTTTCTGATCCTAAATGCGAATCATTCGTCATACTGAGTGCCGGTTCGGTCGTGTTATTAGCGTATATAAATGCAACGCACATAACGATTAGCGACAGAACGACGCCTCCTCTAACGAGATTTGTCATGTATTATTCTCCTGTCAATTTTTCGCCCTCACATATACATACAAACGGGTAATTACACCCATTCTTTAGAAAACCAAACTGCGGCTTGTTGTGTATGCGTGGAGGACTAAAACGGCGGCCCATTCCGCCTGTTTTCAACCGATCGCGATTGAAACATGAGGTTGATACTAGCATTTCCGAGCGGCCATGTCTACCCCGGACAAACTGCAACCCCTTACAGTACATGGCATTGCAGATTTCGAGCCGTTTGGTACTGGCTTTTTCGAAAACTTTTGGTAGTATTTAGACGCCATTTGCACCGGTTGCGGTGCCTCCGAAAGTAAGTTTCAAAATACACAATTCAAAAGGATCGCACTATGAACGAACGACGCCAGGGCGCCCGACACGTTGTCTCTTTTCCCATCCGTGTAAGGTGGAAGGACGAAGACGGAAACGAAGTGATCGAAGAAGGATTGACGGAAAATGTCGGTACCGCCGGCACTCTCGTTTATCTGCCGCGAAAGCTGCCGACAGTCGGAGCAAAGGTCGACCTCACGGTGACCGAAAATTCCGACGACGAGGTCACCGTGCTCGCGCAGGTCATACGCCTCGAGCGCAACGCCGCCCATCCGCAGGTCGCGCTGAACCTACTCGAGGGCATGCGTGCATGGAAGAAAAAAGTGTTCGACCTCGCGGGAACTGTCGCGGGAGTCGCACCGGACGAAACGGACGACTGGTAGGAGGGGAAGTGGAAAGTGGATAGTGGATAGCGGAAAGTGGAAAGTGGAAAGTGGAAAGTGGTTAGTGTGTATTGTTAACAGTAAGTTTCAGCGATATGGCTCATAGTTTCTGTCGAGCACCGGCCACTTTCCACTATTAACTATCCACTTTCCACTAACTACTGCCTTCTAAACTCCATTTATGAAAATCTTAGTTCTAGGTGCCGGCCGTATGGGTTACGGTGCGGCTTACGATCTGGCGCATAATTCGCCGAATGTGACCGCGATTACCATTGCCGATTCAGACGTCGAAAAGGCCGAGTCGGCGGCGCGGGCGATCGGGTCGAATAAAGTCACCGCGACTCAGGTCGACGCCGGTAATTTCGACGACGCCGTCGAACTCATGCGCGGGCACGACTCGGTGATCTCGTGCGTCAATTACTGGTACAACGAACCGCTGTCAAAAGCGGCGATAAAGACGGGCGCGAATTTTTGCGATCTCGGCGGTAACAATTACGTCGTCGACGCACAACTCGCACTCGACGCCGAAGCAAAAGCGGCCGGTATCAATATTATCCCTGACTGCGGCCTTGCACCGGGAATGGTCTCGATCCTCGCGATGCACGGTGCGGCGAAGTTTGACGAGATCGAAGAGATCCACATCCGAGTCGGCGGACTGCCGCAAGATCCGGTGCCGCCGCTCGATTACCAACTCGTCTTCTCGGTCGAAGGGCTGATCAACGAATACGTAGAAACCGCACGTGTAATTCGCAACGGCCATGTCGCGGAGATCCAGTCGATGACCGAATTGGAAAGCCTATCATTTGACGGGTTCCCGCCCCTCGAGGCATTTCAAACTTCGGGCGGAACGTCGACGCTGCCTGACACATTCTTAGGTAAAATTCGCGAGCTTGATTACAAGACTATCCGCTATGCGGGTCACTGTGAAAAGTTCAAGACGATGATCGATTTAGGCCTATGCGCAAGCGACGAGATATTGGTCGATTTTGCGAAGGTGAGGCCGCGAAAGGTCTTTGGGCATCTGCTTCAAGATCATCTGCCGGCGGACGGGCCCGATTACGTATTGGTCAGGCTCGATTTTGTCGGGAAGAAAGACGGTTCGGTCAAGAAACTGCGTTACGACATCGTCGACAAGCAGGACTTCGCCACCGGCCTTTCCGCGATGATGCGAACGACAGCTTTTCCTGCTTCGATCATCGCCCAGATGATGGCGAGCGGCGACGTTCTCACGCGCGGTGCGACGCCGCAGGAAAAGGCGATCGACCCGGCGAAGTTCGTCGCCCAACTGCAAAGACGCAATATTGTCATCAAGGAAAGTTGATGGGGCAGTCGTTGTTTTCGTAACCGGCCTTCGGTCTAAGGTTATCCGCTCAAGTACAATCGAATGACGACACATTGTCAGAATTTGTACAGGGAGGAGTTTTACAATGATCACACTCGAAGATGCGAGGCGGATAATTGCGGCGGCGGAGAAGAAGGCGGTTGAGATAGGGCAGCCGATGAATATTGCGGTGGCGGACGCGGGCGGAAATCTGGTCGCGCACGTGCGGATGGACAACGCCTGGATCGGCAGCATCGACATTTCGATAAAGAAGGCGTGGACGTCGCGGGCGTTCGACATAACGACCAAAGATCTGGCTTCGAACAGCCAATCCGGCGACCAGTTTTTCGGCATCTACGCGTCGAACAACGGCAAGGTAATGATCTTCGCCGGCGGCATTCCGATCAAGAAGGGCCGAAAGGTCGTAGGTGCGATCGGCGTTTCCGGCGGCAGCGGCGAACAGGACCATTCGGTAGCTGAAGCGGGTGCGGCGGCTTATTAAAAGTTACGCGTGCATGCGCTAGAGCGCTTGCATTCCCTTTCGTGATCCTGTTCGTGCCTTTTCGTGTTGTTTCGTGGTTACGGCTTTAAGACTGTAACCACGAACCAACACGAAATGGAGCACGAAATAAGAGCGGTCATTTTTCGACTGATCCATGAACAAAAAAAGGCTTCTCAGAAATGAGAAGCCTTTTGTCTTAAACCTATATTCCTATTATCAAACGCCTAAAAGACGCGGATTTGCTTTTTTCTTTAGCAGTTTTCGCAGTTTAAGGCGAGCTTTGTGAAGCTGTGATTTCGAAGTACCGACGGAGCATCCGAGGATGTTCGCGACCTCTTCGTGTTCGAAGCCTTCGACGTCGTGCAGGACGAATACGTTCTTGTAACCTGTCGGCAGTTGGTCGATCGCGTTTTCGAGTGCGATCTTGTCGACCACCGGCATTCGGAACGGGTTGCCGGTGCCAGGAACTATCTGGACCGGGGTTTCGCCTTCCTCAGTCGTTTTCTCGAATTTAACGGTCCGTTTACGGAAGTGCATCAGAACCTGGTTGACCGTCATTCGATGCAGCCAGGTCGTGAAAGCCGAATCGCCGCGAAAGCTGCCTATCTTTCGGTAAAGCTGGATGAACACATCCTGCGTAAGATCTTCGGCCTCGAAAGAGTTCTGCAGCATTCGCAAACAGATCGAATAGACCCTTCTGTGATGACGCTGGTAAACTTCTTCAAATGCTACCATGTCACCGCTGGCCGCAGCCTGCGTCAGCTCATAATCGGTTGCTTTGCCGACGTTTGCTAACTGCTTTTGAGTCGTTTGTTTTTCTTCGGCCGTGGCATCTGCCCGCTTCTGCCAGACCGGAAAATCTAATGTTTCTGTAGCCATTTCGTTGTTCCCCCTCGGCTTACCTTTATCAATTGGCGTGCCAAACCCCCAATTTTGCACAGGCAATCTAGATAATCACGAAAAATACACCATTTTGTTGCGTAATTTCGGGCATATTATTGTATTCGCCATACATCCAAGCAAGGATTCAAACCAAAGCGCGTACGGCCGAATCGGGTGAATGCACCATTTGGTTTACATCAGTACACTGAGTGCTACCTGCGAAATTTCTTTGGTGGTAAACTCTATTTTCCTTCGATCGCCGGCGTTCTTGTGCTCGCGAGCAGGGGGAAATCTCGGCTATTAAGCTAATGAAAGCCTTTATTCTTTTGACTATTGTGGCGTTGATGATGATCGGTGGCGTTTCGGCGCAGGACGCCGGAAAATCGCCCGCCAAGTCGCTCGAGGTCTCGGAAGTGGACGGTGTGCCCGTTTTGGTCAAGCATTTGCCCGACGCTGAGGAAGCGCAGGCGCGTGCACGGTTCATCAAGAGTCCAGAAGAACTGAGAGAAACGCTCGGCGACCGCCCGGTGCTCAAGGTCATCGAATTCAACGGTGGGACTGAGGCGGTCGAGGCTCCGTACGAAGCCGGGAGACTGCTGATAGTCGAATACACCAATCCGCAGGGTTCCATCGACGCCGATCAAAAGGTATTACAGACGATCGCAGAAGGCGGCGAGGGAGCGCCTACGGCATATCGACGGATCGGGAATTACAACGTGTTCGTTTTTGACGGCACGGACGAAGCGGCAGCGGCGGAACTGCTCGATCAGGTCAAATACCAGAAAACGGTCCAGTGGCTTGGCGAAGATCCGTACCTATTGAGGCGCGTTGAGAAATACTTTGTAACGACGACACGCGACATCTTTATTTCGACGGTTGTCGTTATCGTTATGGGAATCGGCGGTGCGATAGTCGCCGGCATTATTGCGGGTTTCTTCTATTTCCGATTTCGCGACCGGCGTCGTGAACGCACGGCGGCGTTCTCGGACGCCGGCGGCCTGACACGGCTCAATCTCGACGACCTGACCTCCGAGATCGCGGTCGATTAGCCCTACGGCAGGCATTCGACAATGCGGTCGATATCTGCCGGGTTGTTGAAGAAATGCGGAGCTATCCGCAGCCGGTCGCCTCGCGGTGAGACGATGATGTTTTCCGCTTTCAACTTTTCGTAAAGATCATTCGGCGAAAGTCCGCCGTTGTGTTTGACGCAAACGATCTGCGATTTCTCGCCTTCGATACGCGAGCTCACGATCTTGTAATTTTTCCCGCCGATGCCGTCGCACAATTGATCGGTCAGTTCCGCGAGATACTTTTCTATATTCGACAGCCCGGCAGAGTCGAGCAGCATTAGGCTTTGCTCGAGGCCGTAAAACAGCGACGAGCAGCCTGTGCCGCTTTCCCATGCGAGAGCGGTCGGTTTGTATGGCTGTTCGCGATCGGCAAAATCCCACGGCGTTTCGACGCTGATCCACCCGACAAACGTCGGCCGAATGCGATTCCTCGCGTCGTCCGACAAATATATAAAGCCGCAACCTTCGGGTGAGCACAGCCATTTGTGGCTTGCACACGAGGCGATATCGACCAATTGGCCCGGCAGGTCGAAACCCATCGCACCGAAACCCTGAATAATATCCACCGCGAAAAGAGCACCGGCCTTGTGCGCGGCTTCGCCGATGCGCTCGAGGTCGGCATTAAAACCCGACGCATACTGTACCGCACTGATCGTGACGAGGCGTGTATTGGCGTCGATGACGCCTATAAGTTCGTCGAGGTCGATGCGGCCCTCGCGTTCCGCCGCAAGCCTCAACTCGACGCCGAATTCGTCGCGGACCATCCGCCACGGGTAAAAGTTCGACGGGAATTCTTCGGCAAAGCTGACAATATTGTCGCCTTTCTGCCACGTCAGGCCGTTCGCGACGGACGCGAAACCGTCGGACGTGTTCCGCATGAACGCGATCTGTTCCGCGCGGACGTTCAGCATTTTGCCGAGCAGTGCCCGCGAACGCTCCTTGGTCGCTATCCAATCCGAGAAATGCTCAGAACCGTTCTCGCTGACGTCCCGCACCTGCGAAAGGACCGCGTCGGCCGCGGTCGTCGGCATCGGAGCAACGGCGGCACTATTCAGATATGTATATTTATCGGCAGCGGGAAAGAGCGATCGGATCTGTTGATTCATATAAGTCCTTTGATTACGTCAGTCAGCAACGATAGGTTTGGCCGTTTACCATTAAGGTTCTTTTTAGTGCTCCTTCGTGTATTTCGTGGTTACGGTTATAGATCCTTAGCCACGAAACTACACGAACAAACACGAAAAAGAGCAACGTGGGAACACGAACGGAACGTTATTATTTTCGAACGGTCCGATCACCAAATAAAGATATATTTTGACAAAGCGGCCGTTCGGGGCTAATTTTTATCTGGGCTTTGCAAAAAGCCAACTGTCGGATAGCGCTCCGGCATCGAAAGTCTCGATTATGTTCGATTACAGAAAAAAAGACCAACTCGAGTTCGGGCCGATCTCGCCGAGCGACGACCGTGACATCGAGGTCGTCCATATGCGGCGCGAGTCGCGGCAAGGCCTCTGGACGGAAAGCCTTAGACTCGCACGCGATATTTTTCTGATAATCGTTGTGTTCATATTGTTCGGCGTATTTGCTGTTCAGCCGGTCGTGGTCGAGGGCACGTCGATGCTGCCGGAACTGCACGACGGCGAACGGCTTTTGGTTAACAAGCTCGTCTATTACCGGATAAAGAGCGTGAGTTGGGGCCACATCGAGCGCGGTGATATTGTGGTGTTCTGGTACCCAAAGGAGCCGGACAAAAGTTACGTGAAACGCGTCATCGGACTTCCGGGCGAAATGGTCGAGGTCAGGAACGGCAAAGTGTATATCGACGGTAACGAGCTCGCGGAACAGTATCTCGACACCGAACACAATCAATCGCTGCCCAGCTTTCCGGCAAAGCGTGTCGAGGAGCATCACTATTTCGTGATGGGCGACAATCGCGACAACTCGTCAGATTCACGCTACTGGGGACTGGTTCCCGAAAAATACATTTACGGCAAGGCGTTCTTTCGCTATTGGAAGCCGTCGAGCATCGGGTTTCTCGAACACGGCGCGTATAACATGTCGGCGGAAGAAAAGATCGACAAGCTTCGTGCGGGCGAAGACGAAGAGTAAGGTAGGGCAGACTGTGAGTCTGCCCAGTTTCGAAATTTAGATTTGTTTATTTATCAAAGGACAGGATAACAGCCTGTCCTACAGTGAAATGACAAAAGCTATTTTGGTTCTTGAAGACGGACGCACTTTCAACGGTGCGTCGTTTGGCGCTGACGGCGAGACGTTCGGCGAGATGGTTTTCAACACGTCGATGACCGGCTACCAGGAGATCCTGACCGACCCGAGCTACGCGGGGCAGATCGTCTGTATGACGTACCCGCAGATCGGCAACTACGGCGTCAACGAGGCGGATGTCGAGTCACGGCGGCCGTGGGTCGAGGGTTTCGTTGTTCGTGAGGCGAGCTCGATCGCCTCGAACTGGCGTTCGACCGAGACATTGGATTCGTATCTGAAAAAGAACAACATCGTCGGCATCGAGCACATCGACACGCGTGCTCTCGTCCGGCACATCCGCGACAAGGGTGCGATGCGTGCGGGCATATCGACCGTAGAGCTGAACGGCGAAGCTCTGCTGCAAAAGATCCTAGCATCGCCGACAATGGAGAACCGTGAGCTTGCGACGGCTGTGACGGCGGCCGAAAGTTTCGATTATGCGGCCGAAGGCGCTGAGAAGTTTCACGTCGTCGCTTTCGACTTTGGCGTGAAGACGAACAGCTTGCGTGAATTTTCGAAGTTCGGCTGCCGCATTACGGTCGTCCCCGCAGAGACGAGCGCCGACGAGGTGATCGCACTCAAACCCGACGGCATTTTTCTTTCGAACGGTCCCGGCGACCCCGCGTCGATGTCGGGTGTGATCGCCGAGATAAAGAAACTGACCGAGCAGCAAGTGCCGATGTTCGGCATTTGCCTCGGCCATCAGTTGATCGGGTCAGCGTTCGGCGGCGAGACGTACAAGATGAAATTCGGCCACCGCGGCGGCAATCAGCCGGTCAAGGACCTGACCACCGGCAAGATCGAGATCGCCTCGCACAACCACGGCTTTGCCGTCGACCGCGAGTCGCTGCCCCCGGAAGTCGAGGTAACCCACGTCAACCTCAATGACAACACCGTCGCCGGTCTCCGCCACAAATCACTACCGGTGTTTTCCGTGCAGTATCATCCGGAATCTGCGCCGGGTCCGCACGACTCTGAGTATTTGTTTGAACGGTTTATTGAATTAATGAAGAGTTAAGTCGCTCCGACCCCGCACTTGCGTGCGGGTTACGAGCAGAAATAAAAGACTCAACGTTGTCGCGTTCGACGACGTTGAGTCTTTTGTTATCTGGCCCTTACTTACGTGCGGGCTACTGACACTTTACTGTCCGATCCCGGCTATGTACGGGGCAATGACGAGGGAAACGATGGACATCAGTTTGATGAGGATGTTCATCGACGGGCCGGACGTATCTTTGAACGGGTCGCCGACAGTGTCGCCGGTGACAGACGCTTTGTGCGGTTCCGATTTTTTGTAGTGCATTTCGCCGTTGATCTCGACGCCTTTTTCGAATGACTTTTTGGCGTTGTCCCACGCGCCGCCGGCATTCGATTGGAAGATTCCCATCAAGACGCCGGACACGGTGACGCCAGCGAGCAATCCGCCCAAAACTTCGGGGCCGAATATGAAACCGACGAGGACCGGCGTAACCAGAGCGACGGCACCGGGCATCATCATTTCACGCAGAGAGGCCTTGGTCGAAATAGCCACGCATTTGTCGTATTCCGGTTTCGCTTTGTATTCCATGATGCCTGGAATTTCGCGGAACTGGCGTCTGACTTCCTGCACCATATCCATTGCGGCTTTGCCGACAGCCTGAATACACAATGCCGAGAATATGAACGGTATCATTCCGCCGACAAACAAACCGGCCAACACCGGAGCTTTGTAAATATCAATTCGGTCGATACCCGCGATCCCTACAAAGGCCGCGAACAATGCCAACGACGTGAGAGCCGCGGAAGCGATCGCAAAGCCTTTACCGGTTGCCGCCGTGGTATTGCCAACCGCATCCAGATTGTCGGTGCGTTCGCGAACTTCGGGAGGAAGCTGGCTCATCTCTGCGATGCCGCCCGCGTTATCGGCGATCGGCCCGAACGCATCTATCGCGAGCTGCATTGCCGTAGTCGCCATCATCCCCGCCGCCGCGATCGCGACGCCGTACAGCCCGGCAAAATAATGCGAAGCAATTATGCCGCCGGCCAGCGTTAAAATTGGGATAACGGTCGATTTCATGCCGACTGCCAAACCGCCGATGATGTTGGTGGCATGCCCGGTAGATGACTGCTGAACGATCGACATTACCGGTTTCTTACCCATCGCCGTGTAATATTCGGTGACGACGCTCATGATCGCTCCGACTATCGTTCCAACAACGATCGCCATGAAAACACCGTTCTTGGTAAAGGTATTTGCACGCGACGTGATGGGCCCGTCAGGCAGCATCCACATCACAACAAAGTAAGAGGCGAATACGGTCAAGAGCATCGAAGCCCAGTTTCCGATGTTTAGCGCTCGCTGTACGCTCGATTTATCGTCTTTGATCGTGACGAAAAAGGTGCCGATGATCGAGAAAACGATCCCCAAACCGCAGATGACCATAGGCAGCAGGATCGGAGACATTCCGCCGAAAGCATCGTTTACGACGATCTCCTGTCCCAGAACCATCGTCGCCAAAATTGTCGCGACGTACGAGCCGAAAAGGTCGGCGCCCATGCCGGCCACGTCGCCGACGTTGTCACCGACGTTGTCGGCGATAGTTGCCGGGTTGCGGACGTCATCTTCGGGGATTCCGGCTTCGACTTTGCCGACCAGATCGGCTCCGACGTCGGCCGCTTTTGTATAAATTCCGCCGCCGACACGTGAAAACAACGCGATCGATTCAGCTCCAAGCGAGAAACCCGTCAACACTTCGATCGCTGTCTTGACCTGATTTGCTCCCAACCCCGCAAACAGCGAGAGGAAAACAATGAACAGGCCGCCTAAACCTAAAACTGCCAAACCCGCAACGCCCAACCCCATTACGGTGCCGCCGGTGAACGACACTCTCAGAGCCTGCTTCAGGCTCGTGCGGGCCGCCTGCGTCGTGCGGACGTTTGCCTTGGTCGCAACCTTCATGCCGATGTATCCGGCGGTTGCGGAGAACACAGCTCCGACGATAAATGCTATCGAGATCACCCAGCTCGAGTGGATCTCTTTGCCGTTTACCGTATGTATCGTCCCTGAATAAGCCAACAATGCGGCAGTAAATAAAACGAATATGCTAAGTACTTTCCATTCGGCTTTCAAAAATGCCATTGCTCCGTCGGCGATATAGCCCGCGAGCTCCTGCATTTTCGCGTCTCCGGCGTCCTGCTTGCTGACCCAGGCCGACTTGAACGCCATTACCACCAGTCCTAAAATCCCTAAAACGGGAGCTAAATAAATTACGTAACTGTTCATATTGTTCTACTTCTTGTTTTCGCCGATCTGCAAAAACAAACCTAATAAGTAACTCGTTAAATTGGGGCGCAGACTTATCAGAAGTCTAGTTGATATCAAAACTATTGATTATCAATTACTTGCAACTATTTAACAAATAAGGCGGGACAAAATATAACTTTAGACGAACCTGGCTGGCAACACCACAAAGGCACGAAGGTCACAAAGAATTCATTCTTTGTGACCTTCGTGCCTTTGTGGTGCATCGCTTCTTAGTCACATCGCCACTGCTTGTTTATGCGTTTGGCGAAACCTCCGTCGACGCCTGCAGTGCCTTGTGTGCAGACTCCCGTCGGGCTTTTCCGGCAATCCTTGCAGTAGACCAACGCTCCGTCCGATATCACGGGCTGTCCTGCGATGACCGTGACCGATCCGTACTGTTGAATGTCCTGAAAAGTGATGTTTGGATCGAACTGAATGGGACCATTAATGATGAGGCCGCGATACGGCTTGTCCTGGTTGCCGGTGATCGCCAGAAAACCGTTGTGTTCGCGGCGCTGGAAATCGTAAAAGTAATTTGATTGGCCGAGACGCAGCAGCGGTTTGTTGAAATTCGACGAACGCGAAAACAACATCGGAGCGGTGTTCGACGAGTCATCGTCCGCCATTTCTACCTGGTGGCCAAAGAATGTCGGAGTCGAAGGCATCTGATATGCTCCCGAGCCTTCGGCCCGTCGGCCAGTCTGAAAGATTATCTTTCCGCCGTTGAATTGCGGCCTATTCACAAATTTGCCGCTCTGGTCGACGCAGGCCTGCGGCGTAACGTCCGGGTCGGGACAAAATCTATCCCCGCTTGAGACGATATTGACGCCCTGGCCAGCCTGAAGCGTATTCGGCAGATAAGTATTTCCGGTCGAAACGTAATTCAACCGTCCATTCAACTCGACCTTGTCGGTGAATCCGGAGCCGATAACCGTAAGCATCGTAGAACTTATCGAACCAAGTGGATTCGTATATATCCCGCGCTGCCCGCGTTCCGAGCTTGAACTGATGACGGTGACCGCGAGAACATAATCGATATTCAAGAATGTACCGCCGATATACTGGCCGTAATCGGTTCCGCCGCCGAAGGACTGTTCGATGAGCATCGAGGTTGCCTTTTGCAGGCGAATGCCGTCGCCGGGCGGGTTCACGAGAGCGTGGTAATTGAAGAAACTGCTTGATACCTTCCAGTCGGTGTTGAATGTGTCGATCCAAATACCGGTGCCGTTGTTGCTGAAAAAAACGTTGTTGACTATGACGTAGTCAAACTGCCAATAACCGCATCCTTGTTCTTTCGCGTTACAGTTCTTGTCGTTGGCGTTGTGTGCGTATATGCCGCGTTCGAAGTTTTGTATCGAGAGGCCTTCGAACTTCATCAACTGGCTCGAATTCGGCGTCACTGCTCCGGTTTTCGGGTCGATCGCCCATTTTCCCATGGCCTCGATCCCATACGTACCGCCGGTGGGACGTTTTGCTTCGCCGAAAAGCTCGGCGTTTCCGAGCAGTTCGATGTCGCGGACGGTGACGTTCGCGGTGCAGCCGCCGATGCGGAAGATAGATTGCTTGTCGTTTCGCAGTCGAATGCGAGTGGCACTCACCTTGAACGGAAGATTTGTTCCAGGCACCGACGGGCTCGAACTTGTGCCCTGGATTACTATGCCCGACGGCAGTGTGAGGGCTTCGTACGACGGGTCCCGACGGTTACCGTCGAGTGTGCCGACAACATAGTCGCCATCCGGGAAATAAAGCGTCCCGCCCTGACGGGCCGCGATGTAGGTAATGGCGTTACGGATCGTTTGCGTATAATCGGCCGGCTCGGTGCGTTCGTATTTTACGGCGGCCTGCGGGTAATACTTTACTGGCCGGAAGTCGCGGACGTTGTAAAAGCCGCTTTCGCGATCGAGCGGCGGCCACAGATAAGTCTTTCCGTTTGTAAGCTTGATCTCGTACAGGTCCTCACTGCCGGTAAAGCACCATTTGCCGAGATTGTTTGGCGAAACGCGGTTGCCGACGACCGATCCGCCGTCGCACGCCTTCAGCACTCCGGCCGGCGTTTGCTGGTTTGTTCCTGCCACAAAGACCTGAATGGCGTTGCCGCCGCCGGCCGACGGAAGGTACTGTATCGGGCACGATCCGCCGTTGTTCGCGTCGACATCGAGCGAATATCCTTCGTACTGTTTCTGGGCCGAAGAGCCGACAACAAAGACGGCTCCGAGCAAAGCTGTGACGATGATTACAGACCGCAAACTTCTCATATTTATATATTCTCCGGCAGGTTGGACTTTTCGAATAGTTTAGCAAGAATCGTCCGGACGCGGACAGCGGCGGGCGAAACGGGCCGATCGTTTTGGTATATTGTTCAGAATGGACAGGATAAAGATCGCGTCCGCTGAGCGCGAACAAATGATCGATATCACGGCCGAAACGCGGCGGCTGGTCGAGGCAAGCCGGCTGAGCGATGGGATCTGTGTGCTTTTTACTCAGCACACAACCTGCGGCCTGACCGTAAACGAAAATGCCGATCCGGACGTACAAACGGATATGCTTGGTTTTCTTCAAAAACTGGTGCCTCAATATTTCGAAGGCTTCCGACATTTCGAACACAACTCCGACGCGCACATAAAGACTTCGCTTGTTGGCACGAGCGTGACGATCCCGTTCGCGGCCGGGAAGCTGCTGCTGCTCGGGAGATGGCAGGCGATATATTTGTGCGAATTTGACGGGCCGCGTGAACGAGAGGTCGTGGCGGCGATCCGCTGAAAAAATGACCTCTGGATATTCGGGCACACCGTTCGCAAAAAAACTCGGGCTCGTTGATGTCAAAGCGTGCGCCGTCGGCGAAAAATGGTCGGGTTTAAAGTTGGTGATCCGGAAGGAAAATCGTTTATAATCGACAGGTCCAATTTAGCTCGCCGTTCGTTTATCGGTCAGGAAAAATTATGCCTGCAATTGACCCGAGAGTTGACGCGTTTATCGAGAAATCTGCCGACTTTGCAAAGCCGATCTTGCTCCACATTCGAAAACTAGTTCATACTGCCTGTCCAGACACCGTCGAGACGATCAAGTGGGGTTTTCCGCATTTTGATCACAAGGGAATGCTGTGCGCCATGTCCGCTTTCAAGCAGCACTGCGCGTTCGGATTTTGGAAACAGTCGCTGCTCGAAGCGGACGCCTTTTCCGCGCAGAAGACCGCGATGGGAAGTTTCGGGCGGATCACCTCGGTCGAAGATCTGCCCGCCGATGACATCATCATCGGCCTCGTTCATCAGGCCGTCGAACTGAACGAAAAGGGAATCAAGGTCGATAAAAAGCCGACAGCCGGGAAAAAGGAACTTGTCGTGCCCGACTATCTGACCGTCGAGCTGAAAAAGAACAAAGCCGCCCGCGAGACGTTCGAGAATTTCCCGTACAGCTGCAAGAAAGAATACGTCCAGTGGATAACCGAGGCGAAGACCGATGCGACACGCGACAAGCGTCTCGCGACCACGCTCGAATGGCTGGCGGAAGGGAAACGGAGAAACTGGAAGTACGAAAACTGCTAGTCCGCAAACGAAAAATGGACGGACCGCTCGAATTTTAATTTAAACACGCGAGGACCAATTTATGATCGGTGTAAAACCGTATATTTCGTTTCCGGGAAACTGTGAAGAAGCGATCAATTTTTACAAAGACTGCACGGGCGGCGACATTCTTTTCATCCAGCGTATGGGTGACACGCCTATGGCCGGCGCGGAAAACGGCGACAAGATCATGCACAGTACCTTGAAGATCGGCGACACGTTCATCATGGCCGCGGATAACTGCATGGGTCCGCCCGCGGCGGAAGGCGACAACATCTCGATGGCGCTCGGGCTCGACAGCGTCGAGGCCACCGAAAGCGTTTTCAACAAAATGGCCGAAGGCGGCACCGTGACGATGCCGCTGCAGGAAACTTATTGGGCGTCGCGTTTTGGAATGTTGAAAGATAAGTACGGCATCAACTGGATGTTCAACTGCGAAAAGCCGCACGGCAAAATGCTTGAAGACGACCGATCTTCGGCGACATAGATTGCTTTCAGCAACAATGTGGATTGTTTTCTTTTTTGATTTGATTTATCTGTTTCGTGGATGACCCTCGCATCCGCTCGTGTCGGAAAGAAAGAAAATATCTTTCCACAAAACACACGAAAAAAGAAAAAGGAATTAAACCACGCGAAAGGTAAATGACACGTAAATAATTCGCATGCTTAAGGTCAAAAGGCACGAAGAAAAAAGTTAAATTTTATTTTTATGAGCGAACCGATACTTGTCGCAAAAAAAGATGCGGCCGAATTTTTACTTTTGCCGCAGATGGCAAACCGTCACGGCGTTATCACCGGAGCGACCGGAACGGGCAAAACCGTCACACTTCAGCGAATCGCTGAAAGTTTCAGCAACCGCGGTGTGCCCGTGTTCATGGCCGACATCAAGGGCGACCTCACAGGCGTCAGTCAGCCGGGCGGCGGCAATCAGAAGATCGATGACCGTAACAAACAGTTGGGGATCGAGAACGTGCAATTCGAGGGCAGTCCCGTGACGCTGTGGGACGTTTTCGGCAAACAGGGACACCCGCTGCGTTCGACGATCTCGGAAATGGGGCCGCTGCTCTTGTCTCGAATGCTGCAGCTCAACGACACGCAGGAAGGTGTCTTGGCGCTCGCGTTCAAGATCGCGGATGAAAGCGGATTGATGCTGCTCGACCTCAAAGACCTTCAATCGCTGATGCAGTACGTGGGCGAAAACGCCGACGAGTTTACGATCAAATACGGCAACGTCTCGAAGGCGAGCGTCGGCGCCATTCAGCGCGGCCTTTTGCAGATCGAGCAGCAGCATGGCGAACTCTTTTTCGGCGAACCGGCGGTCAAACTCGACGATTTTATGCAGACGATCGGGGGCAAGGGCGTGCTCAATCTGCTCGCGGCGGATGACCTGATAAATTCCCCAAAGCTTTATTCGACTTTCCTGCTCTGGATACTTTCGGAACTGTTCGAGACACTGCCCGAGGCCGGCGATCTCGACAAGCCGAAACTCGTTTTCTTTTTTGACGAGGCTCATCTCTTATTCACGGATTCACCGCCCGTGCTGGTCGAAAAGATCGAGCAGGTCGTACGCCTTATTCGCTCGAAAGGCGTCGGCGTTTATTTCGTCACGCAAAACCCGGCGGACATCCCCGACAAGGTTCTGGCACAGCTCGGCAACCGCGTCCAACATGCTCTGCGTGCGTACACGCCGCAGGAGCAGAAAGGCGTGAAAGCGGCGGCGACCTCGTTTCGCGAAAATCCGAAGATAGATGTCGAAAAAGCCATCACCGAGCTCGGCGTCGGCGAGGTGCTGATCTCCATGCTCGACGAAAAAGGAATCCCGACAATTGTCGACCGGGCGTTCGTCGTCCCGCCAGTCAGCAAGATCGGCCCGATCACACCCGAGCAACGCGCTCAGATCATGAGTTCGTCGCTCGTCGCGGGACAATATGAACAGGCCGTCGACCGCGAATCGGCGTTCGAGATCTTGCAGAAAAAGACCGAGGAACGCCAGCAGCAGCAGTCTGCCGCCGACACGGCCGAGGCAGAAGCAAAACAACAGGCGGCCGAAGAGAAGGCCGCACGCTCGGCCGCACGCGGACCCGACACGCTCGTCGAATCGATCACGAAAAGCGTCGCACGATCCGCCAGCAGCAGCATCGGACGACAGATCGGCAACCAGATCGTCCGCGGTGTGCTCGGCAGCATTTTCGGCGGAAGTTCGAAGAAGAAGAGCAGCTGGTTCTAGAGTTTTTTTGATTCTTGTTTTTTGTTTCTTTTTCCTGTTTCTTGTTTCGTGCATTTCGTGGATAAAGATCCCGATTTTTATCCACGAAATACACGAAACAAATCAAAGAAATCTAAGTCAAGTCGGCGATGGTTCGTATCAACACACTTTCTCCGGTTTCGTCCCGGCCCGCCGAATATCGCGACATGGTGAAAAAAGATTGGAGCACGTTCACCAAACGCATAACCGTCGACGCGACTATGCGTGCGATCTATAACGCGTGGAGCACGCGGTCGGAGATCGAACGGTGGTTCTTGTCGAAGGCCGTGTTCGCCGGTCCGGGTAACGTGCCGCGTGCGAAGGACGAACGATTCCTAGGCGGCGACACGTACCAATGGGAATGGCACGGTTACGCTAACGGTTCGCCTGAGCGCGGCAGAGTTCTCGAAGCGAACGGGCACGACTTTCTAAGCTTTACCTTTGCGGACGAAAGCGTCGTCGAGGTCAAGATCGTTTCCGAGGACGGCATGAAGATCGTTCAATTGACGCAAAAGCAGATCGCTCCGGACGACAACCTGCACATTTACATCGGCTGCGGCGAGGGCTGGACGTTCTATCTCGCCAACCTTAAATCAATTCTCGAAGGCGGCATAGACCTTCGCAATAAAAACGACAAGATACAAGGCGTCGTTAACTCTTAAACATTTATGGCGGATCCGAAAACAATACTTTTCGTGGGAACTGGTAAAGGTGCTTTCGTCCTTAATAAGAACAGTGGCGGATGGGAGATGAACGGCCCGTACTTTGCCGGACGTTCCGTTTACTCGATGATGCTCGATACTCGCGGCGGCCGAAACCGTTTGTGGGCCGCGGCGCAAAGCATGCACTGGGGAGCCGAACTCGTCCGCAGCGACGATCGCGGCGCGACCTGGGACACGCCGGAGGAAATGCGGATCAAGTTTCCGGAAGACACCGGAGCCGCGCTTGAAAACATTTGGCAGATCACAGCCGGGACTGAAGACGACAATACTCTGTACTGCGGAACGGCACCGGCGGCACTGTTCAAGTCGACGGACGGCGGCGAAACGTGGTCGCTTGTCCGCGGCCTGTGGGACCACCCGCACCGCGAAAAATGGATGCCCGGATTCGGCGGCCTTTGCCTGCACACGATAATCACCGACGACGAAAACCCGAAACGCATGCGGATCGCCGTGTCCAGCGCCGGAACTTACCAAACCGACGACGGCGGTGAAAGCTGGACATCGACGAACACCGGCATCAAGGCTTATTTTATGCCGGACCAGTATCCCGAATTCGGCCAGTGCGTCCACAAGATCGCCCGCCATCCCGGCAAAAAGGAAACGCTCTTTTTACAAAATCATCACGGCGTCTATCGCAGCCGCGACGACGGCGGCACGTGGCAGGAGATCGAGAACGGCTTGCCGTCCAACTTCGGTTTCGGGGTCGTTGCGACAAAGCCGGGCGACGTTTTTATTGTGCCGCTGCAGGCTGACGCGGTGCGGTTCACCTGCGAAGGGAAACTCCGCGTTTATCGCACCCGCGACGAAGGCGAGAATTGGGAACCGCTGACCAACGGCCTGCCGCAGGAAAACGCGTACGAGGTCATTTTGCGTGACGCTCTCGCCGCGGACGACAGCGAAATCGGCGGCGTCTATTTCGGGACACGCAACGGTAAGCTCTACGGTTCGTCCGACAACGGCGATTCGTGGGAGCAGATCCAAAACGCGCTTCCCGAGATATTGTGCGTGAAAGCGTACACCACAACGTAGGACAGGCTGTCAGCCTGTCCTCGCGGGCAGACTAACAGTCTGCCGTACATAATATGAATCACACGATCTATCTCACCGGTCACTTAAAGGAGTTCAGCAACGGCGAAACTGAGATAGCGGTCGTGGGAAGTCATAAGACCGTCGGCGACGTCCTCGCCACGCTCTGGCGTGAGCATCTCAGCCTCCGCGACCGCGTACTGACCGAGCAAGGCGAGATCCGCCCACACGTGAATATCTACTACCACGGCCAGGACATCCGCCGCCAAAACGGCCTGCAAACCCACGTCGACGCCGGCAGCGAACTCCACATCTTCAACGCCATCAGCGGCGGATGAAGGTCAGAACCACCTGCGTAAGCGGGTGGCATTCAACTCGATCATTTATTTTGCGAAGGAAACGGCGCGATGAGCTTATTGCCCGTCTGCCGCAATTGCCAGGTCGTTCCAGTGTGCTGTTCTCGAGTTAACAATAAACTTTCGACCACCCGCTCACGCAGGTGGTTCTGACCTTTATGCTTCTGAAAAACAAACTGATTGACGGGATCAAAGCCGGGAACGTGACGCTGATCTTTCGCCGGTGGAAGAAGTCCGGCGTAAAGGTCGGCGGGACGCAGATGACGCAGCTCGGCGTGATCGGGATAGACACTGTTGATGTCGTGGCGCTCGACGACATCACAGACTTGGACGCACGCGAGGCCGGGTTCGCAACCCGCGACGAACTCATCGCCGACCTTTACGACCGCGACGTGAACATCTACAAGATCCGCGTATATTTCGCCGGCGAAGACCCGCGAAAATCGCTCCGGGAAAGCGCGAAGCTGACCGAAAAAGAACTCGCCGACATCATCGCCAAACTGAAAAAACTCGACACCGGAAGCAAACGCGGAAACTGGACACTGCTCTACCTGCAAATGATCCACGACCGCCCCAACATCCACGCCCAGATCCTCGCCGAATCCATCGGCCTCGACATCCCAACCTTCAAACCCTGGGTCCGCAAACTAAAAGCCCTCGGCCTGACCGAAAGCCTGCGGCCGGGTTATCGATTGTCGCCCAGAGGCCACAAAGTCCTCGAAGCACTAAGGCAGAAACACGACCGGTAGGGAGTGTGTCAACTATATGAAAATCGTATTTGCACTTTCACTTTTATTACTCCTTTCAACTCCCATTCTTTCGCAACGATCGCCAAGGTTAGCATTCCGACCCAGCTGTGGCCAGTTTGTTTACGAACGTCTACGTAATTACTTCGAAATCAACGAAGAGCGACCGCTACAAGTGGTCAATAATAAAGGCGATCTCGGACGTTGGGAGTCAAAGATAGAAACGTTGCGGATCGGCGAGCAGACAGTCGAATGGATCGATGAAGTTTCGGGAAATAGCTCCAGATCCAGCGTTCGCATAAATGGAGAGCTAATTAGTTTGGATAAACAAACTACACTAAACGCGCCAGACGAGGACCAGAAATTTAGATTGGATATGGTCGGGCAGTGGGACCAGATCAAACTTTGGGAACTCGGTGAACAGACCATTATTGCAATTGCGATGAGCCCCCGAGCCTGCACGGGTTTGATGTGCGGGGTAGGCGTGCAACTTTGGTACGACGTCAAATCAAAGCAAAAAACTTATTTTGGGACCTATCGTACCGACTCGGATGTCAGCCTTTTTCGTTATCCGCGTGGTAATTCATATTATGTGGTCGGCACAAACTTCAAAGGTGATTTTCACGGACTCACAGCGCCAATAGTGATTACATATGAATTGTTTGGATTAGCACCGAACGGACAATTTAAAGTCCGAACGAATCCGAAGGGAGTGAAATATTTCATTAGACATACGACCTTTGCTGAAAGAGAACTAACGGGCGAGACCGTGACGCGGAGAAGAGTGCAGAAAGAAGATTCCCTTGAACAGAATTGGCTCGAAGATGTCCTAGCGGTAAATCAATAGATCAAAAATGGTTTCGTGAGTTGAGCGCATTCTTGCATAGCGATTCTCTCACGCGGTGAAATAGTCTTGAAGTATTAAGCAAGAAGTGTGCGCAGGATTATTATTATTGGAATAAGACAACCTATGGATTGAGTTCCGATGAATCCATCTGAGCGGTGCAAGTGGAAGACCGGTTTTGGTTGCCGACGTTATAGAAACGTCCGTAGCGAACACTCGCATGTCTGCCAAACCGGTAATCGAAAGACATAACGAATGGCCAATCGTGTTTGGAAAAAAGTGGCACAGAGATCACGGCGCTATCGCCCGGTAACAGTTCGTATTTTGTCGATGTTCCCACCACGTTCCAATTCGGTGGGCCGTCGATCTCGGTAATGAAAATAGCTCGCCCATTTTAGAAGCGACGTGACGGCGCCAATTTTAATAGAGCAAGAACTTGCTTCGCGATCCGGTGAAATGTGCCAATCCCTCCGACCATGACTTTTCGATCTCGTTTATCGAAACGCCGCTTTCGGTCGCTTTTCTGATTTTGTCAGTGCCGCAAACGACGTCCATCGGGTTTTTGTCGAAGACGTATTCGTAGGCGTTTTGGCGCCATTGGAATTTTTCGGGGTAGAGGTCGTAGGCCGTCTTGACCATGGCGACGCCGACGATGACCGGTGTGAACGTTTCGCGGTCGGTGATGTGGATCTGGACGCCGCCGCAGGTTTCGCCGTTGAACTCGGCGAAGGTCGGGCGGAAATACGCTTCGCGAAATGCGACGCCGAGGAAGTTGAACTTGCGCAGTTCGGCCGCCCACGCGTACGGGTCGATGTACGGGGCGCCGTTGAGGAAAAAGGGAAGCGTTGTGCCGCGGCCTTCGCTTAGTTCGGTGCCTTCGACATGGACGGTCGCGGGGAAAACGACGCAGGTGTCGACGTCGGGGATATTCGGCGACGGCAGCACCCACGGCAGCCCGGTTTCGTTGCCCCACATTTCGCGCGTCCAATTCTGCATCTCGACGACCTCAAGGTCGCAGCCAATGCCGAAATGTTCGTTGAACATTTTTGCAAGCTCGCCGATCGTCATGCCGTGGCGTGTCGGCAGCTCGAACTGCCCGACAAACGATTTGAATTCGTGCTCGGTGATATTGCCCTCAACTGCGTTTCCGTTTATCGGATTAGGCCGGTCGCAGACGATCACTCGCTTACCGTACTTTTTTGCCGCACGCATGCAGTTCGCCATCGTGTAGATGAACGTGTAGATCCGGCAGCCGACGTCCTGCAGATCGACAACAATGTCGTCCAGGTTCGCAAGCATTTCCTCCGTCGGTTCACGCACTTCGCTGTAGAGTGAATAGACCATGATGCCGGTCCGCTCGTCGACCACGTGCGGCGTCTCGATCATGTTGTACTGCACGTCGCCGCGGATGCCGTGCTGCGGGCCGAACAGCGTGGTGAGCTCGAAATCTTCACGCTCGCGAAAGGCGTCAGCGGCGTGCTGGAACGTGTCGGGCAGAACAGATGCCTGGTTGCAGACAAGCCCGACCTTGCGGCCGCGGATGAGGTCGGCGCGTTCGTTCAATAAAACTTCAATACCGAGACGGGTGCGTTTTTGAGTCATACAAATTCAGCGAATCGAAAAAGCCCGAAGCCTGAGGCGTCGGGCTTGAAACATTATTAGATCTTAATGTATATACGGCGGGCTATTCGTCGACCGTTGTCGAGTCGGCAGCGTTCTTGCCGACTGATGCGATTCCATTTTCCATCGACGATGCCGATTTGTACATCTCGCTGCGACCCAAGGGTTCGCCGTTCGAGGCTTTGAGAACGAAGTACGGCGAACCGTCCTTACCTTTCTTACGCTCGAAACGCGCGTCGTTCGCGGCGTTCTTTTTGACGGACTCGATGCCTTTGATCGCGCTCGCACGCGTCTCGTACTTTTCGCTCGTCAAAACTATCTGGCCGTTGCTGGCTTTTAGATTGAAATGGACCTTGCCACTTTTGCCGGTCTTAACCACAAACTTTCCTGCCATAAATTGACTCCTTAATGTTCTACCGATGGCGGCCGGTAGTGCCGTGTGAATAAAAAGAACGGGCAAATAATATCATAACGGGGACGCAACAAGAACCGCGAAAGCGGGCCGCTACTCGATAAAATCGTTCGCCGAGACCTCGCGGGCAGCGAGGTTGTTGCGAGTGACAACGCGGGCGCAGCCGTTCCATCTGAGGATCGCGTCGTCGTTCCCGGCCGGTCGGATATCCTCGGCCTTTTCGAAGCACTCCATCGCGTGTTCGAACAGCTCGAACGCATTGAGACCACCTTTGTGAAGCACGGCCTTGGCCCGGCGTTCGTAAACGATGCCCGTGTAATAGGTACGCTGATAATCGTCGGTGATGCGGGATAGAAAATCCTGGATGCGGGAATCGCCGACGGCGTAGTCTTTGCCGAACCGGTCGCTCATCGCGAGGACGATATCAACCAGGGCCGCCTGGTTGTCGGGCTCGACGGCGAGAATGTCGAGGCAAATGCTCTCGGCCGCTCCGGGTTCGTTGAGCAGGCGGTAATGTTTGGCTTTTTCGAGTGCAGAGGCGACCGCACCGTGCGACAAAGGTTTTAGTTCAAACATAACTTTACGTTTACGAGTTACGCCTTTAGGCGTAAAAGCGATGGCCAGCGATCGCGGCTGATTTTCACAAGACCTGCTGCCAACGCCTTTCACGCGTAAAGGCGTAACTCTTACTTTCTGCGAAACAGCTTTACCAATTTGCGCAGTGGGTCGTAGTGCTCGTCGACCACGCGTTCCTTCAGCGGAATTATCGCGTTGTCGGTAATTATAATATGTTCGGGGCACACTTTCGTACAACATTTTGTGATGTTGCAGTAGCCGATGCCGAACAGGTCTTTTAGATCGTCGACGCGGTCCTCGGTGTCGAGCGGGTGCATCTCGAGCGCCGCCGTGTAGACGAGAAAACGCGGGCCGATGAATTCGGCGTGTTTCTCGTGGTCGCGCAGAACGTGGCAGACGTCCTGGCAGAGAAAGCACTCGATGCACTTTCGGAATTCCTGCACGCGGTCGACGTCGGACTGCTGCATCCGCCACGTTCCGTCCTCGGCGTCGGGTGCTCGCGGCTTGAATTTCTTGATGCGTTTCTTGACCTCGTAGTTCCACGATACGTCCGCGATCAGGTCTTTGATCGGCGGGAAGGCACGCATCGGTTCGATCGTTACGGGCTCGTCGATCGGGATCGTGTCGAGCCGCGTCATGCACATCAGTTTCGGCTTGCCGTTTATCTCCGCCGAGCACGAACCGCATTTGCCCGCCTTGCAGTTCCATCGGCAAGCCAGATCCGGCGCCGATTCAGCCTGTATCTGATGCACCGCATCCAGCACAACCATCCCCTCGGTCACCGCGGTCGTGTAATCCACAAACTCGGCCCTTTCTCTATCTCCGCGCCTAATTCTAAAAACTGCTGTTTTCATTTTCGTGACTTTTCGTGTGGTTTCGTAGTTCCAGTTCTTAAATGACGTACCGCTTCCAATCAAGCTTCGATCGGCTTCCGGAGTTAAACAATAGACCAACCCTTGTTTTCGTGATCTTCAGATAATTGATGAGTTGGGCGACTTCGATATTCGTAATCCCCGGAACCACCTTCAGCTCAATGACGATTTGATCAAAACATACAAAATCCGCGAAATATTTCTTTTCGAGTTTGATGCCTTTGTAATAGAGGTCAAGCTCCTTTTCTGATTCGAAGGGGATGTTTCGACGTTTCATCTCAACGTTCATAGCCTCGTGGTAAACAGGCTCCAAAAATCCAGGCCCCATTGTGTAAAACACGTCCATCGCACTCCCCGCGATCTCGTAAACTTCATCTTTCAAAATCAATTCGGACATAAGAAGGCTGGAACCACGAAATCACACGAAAGAACACGAAATAAAAACACTAACCCATCTCCTCAATGATTTGCTTTAGCTCCGCCGGCATTTCGGGGATCGGGACGCGGTCGATGTTTGTTGTGGCGTCGGCGTTTTTCTTTAGGACGAAATTCAGTTTGCCGAGTTCCGCATCCTTTTGCGGGTAGTCTTCGCGGTATTGGCCGCCGCGGGATTCTCGGCGTTCTATCGCGGCGTGCGTTATTGCTTCGGAAACGGTGAGCAAATTGTTGAGATCGAGCGCCGTGTGCCAGCCGGGGTTGAAGTCGACGTTGCCGGTGACCGCCACGTTTGCGGCACGTTCACGCAGCTTTTTCAGCCCCTCGAGAGCTTGCTGCATTTCCGGTTCGGTGCGGACGATGCCGACGAGGTCCTGCATCATCGCCTGCAGGTCGTGCTGGATGGCGAAGGCGTTCTCGCCGCCTGAGCGATCGAAGGGTTCGAGAGCACGTCGTGCCGCTTCTTCTACCTGATCGCTGTTGATCGAGCCGGCCGAATTTTCTTTGGCGTAAATTGCGGCATACTCGCCGGCCCGCTTGCCGAACACTACGAGGTCGGAAAGGGAATTGCCGCCGAGGCGGTTCGCACCGTTGATGCCGGCGGCGCATTCACCGGCCGCGAAAAGGCCGTGCACGGACGAGGCCTGCGTGTCGGCGTCGACGCGGATGCCGCCCATAATGTAATGAGTCGTCGGGCCCACTTCCATCGGTGTGGTCGTGATGTCGAGGTTGGCGAGCTGCATGAACTGGTGGTACATGCTGGGCAGCTTCTTCTTGATATGCTCGGGCGCGTTTTGGATCTTTTCCTTGATCCACGCGATGTCGAGGAAGACGCCGCCGTGAGGCGAGCCGCGGCCGGCCTTGACCTCGCGGACGATGCACCGTGCGACGTGGTCGCGGGTGAGCAGCTCGGGCGGGCGGCGTGCATCTTTGTCGCCGAGAACGTATCGCCAGCCTTCCTCGGGCGTGTCTGCGGTCTGGTCTTTGTAGTTTTCGGGGATGTCGTCGAACATGAAGCGCTTGCCTTCGCTGTTCGTCAAAATCCCGCCCTCGCCGCGGACGCCTTCGGTCACCAAAATCCCGCGGACGCTCGGCGGCCAGACCATGCCGGTCGGGTGGAATTGGATGAACTCCATATCGATCAGCTCGGCCCCCGCGTCATACGCGAGCGTGTGGCCGTCGCCGGTGCCTTCCCAACTGTTGCTCGTAACCCGATACGCACGGCCGACGCCGCCGGTCGCGAGGATGACCGACTTGGCTTTGAATATTCGAAAACGTCCGTGTTCACGTTCGTACGCGAAACACCCAATGACGCGGTCTCCGTCTTTGAGCAGCGTGATCACGGTGACTTCCATATAAACCTGGATGCCCTGATGAATGCCGTGATCTTGTAATGTTCTTATCAATTCGAGGCCGGTGCGGTCGCCGACGTGGGCGAGTCTTGGATAGCGGTGGCCGCCGAAGTTCCTTTGGAGAATCTTGCCGTCCTTCGTTCGATCGAAAACGGCTCCCCACGCTTCGAGCTCGCGGACGCGTTCCGGAGCTTCTTTGGCGTGCAGCTCGGCCATTCGCCAGTTGTTGACGTACTGGCCGCCGCGCATCGTGTCCGAAAAATGCACCTTCCAGTTGTCGCGATCGTCGACGTTCCCCATCGCCGCCGCCATGCCGCCCTCGGCCATGACGGTGTGCGCCTTGCCGAGCAAAGACTTGCACACAAGCCCGACCGAAACGCCCGCGGCGGAAGCCTCGATGGCCGCACGCAGGCCCGCGCCGCCGGCACCAATGACGAGAACGTCATGTTCAAATGTTGGATAATCTGCCATCTATGTAGTCGCTCTTTGTCCCGTGTCCCACTGTCCCACCGTGTCCCACACGCATTCGGTTGTCCCACTGTCCCGCCAGTGTCCCGGTCGTGTCCCGAAGGCTGGCGGGACACGCAAACAATTGCATCTATTAAGGTTAGCGGCAACAAATCTTGAAACTTACCGCTTTTCGAAAAAACTGTTCATGTCCCTAAAAGCAAAATATCTCCGCGACACCGGCCGCGAAGATTGTTTCATTTATAACACGTTGTTGCATAAATTGTCGACAGAAATCTTTCCCGAAAGTTCACCACAGAGACACAGAGAACACGAAGCAAAAATCAGATCTTTGTGGACTTTGTGGCCAAGTGATAGATCTCCTAGAAGATCCGATAGTCCGTCCAGATCCCCATCGAACAGAGCCTCACGTAAATATCCGAAAACCCCACGACGAAAAGGCTGATCCAGGCGAACAGCATGTGCCTGCGGTTCAATCCGCTGACGCAGCCGTAGGCGGCTTTGCGGACGGGTTTGTTGGCGAGGATGTCCCAGGCTCCGCCGACGAGGTGGCGAAGGCTGTGGCAGCCTAATGTGTAGAGGCCCAGGAAGATGACGTTCGCGGTCAGGACCAGCGTGCCGACACCGATGCCGAACGACGTGCGGCCCGTGGCGTCTGTGAACCACATCGCTTCGTACGCGTCGTGGGCGAGAAAAACTAGAAACAATAAAGCGAGATAGAGAAAGAAGCGATGGACGTTCTGCAGTATGAGCGGGAACTTTCGCTCGCCGCGATAGCTGTGACGCGGCTCGCCGACGGCACATGCGATCGGGTCGGCCCAGAACGCCTTGTAATACGCACCGCGATAGTAATAACAGGTGAACCGAAATCCGCCCGGCGCCCAAAGGATAAGCAACGCCGGCGAGAACGGAAGCCAATTTGGTATCCACGTGGGCTTTGCTCCGAACCACGCGGTCACCGATCCGAATATCTCCGGTGAATAAAACGGCGAAAGATACCCCTGATAGCGGTAGTGATCGCCCTGAAACGCCGCCCACGTCGAATAAACGACGAACGCCGAGAGGCCCAGAAATGTGAGCAGCGGGGTGACCCACCAGAGATCTTTTCGAGAAGTCTCGCCGAATCCGCGTCGCGTGATGGTAACCAGGTTCGAAGCCATCGGGCTGTTTCTACCTCCGGAATACGTGTACGTTGTGAAAAGGCGTCGGCCCGACTGTTTTGACCGCGTCTGAGAGCGGCCTGGAGCGGGCACTTGTATTAAGGAATCTGGTTCGGTTTTACGCGAAATCGAAGATCAAGTCAAGGAAAAGACTAAGGCAGAAGCGTTAGCGGATAGTGCAGAATTGTGAATTGAAAATTGGGCAATTGTAAATTGGGACCGGTAAGTGGTAAATGGAAAAAATTTGTTGCGGCGCTTGGCGGGACGTGCTGGCAGAGCGTGAGCGAAGTTCATACAGCGACGACCGTGAACGGTTAATCCGCAGTTCTGTTCACGTGCTGCTTAAGCATCGATTCCCATTTACCAGCTAAGACTTACCATTCCCAATTTACAATTCGCCAATTTACAATTGCCCAATTTTCAATTCACAATTCCTCATTCTCCATTTACCTTTCACCATTTACCATTTCTATGTGCTGTTATTGCAGTTTGTGGCGGCGGAGGGTTTCGAGGAGGTTGTAACTGAAGATCAGTTCGAACCGCGTCCGCGGCAGGGTTGGGGCCATCGGCCCGGCGCCGTGGATGATGAAGGTGGATAATGAGAACTCGGGGCTGAACTTGTAAGTGGCGGTCGCGTGAAAGAGGTTGCCTTGTGGAAAGCGGTCGCCGTTGAGCAGCCGTCCGTCGATGCGGGCAAAGCCGGCGTCGAGCGTTAGCTTTTTGCCCACTTTCCGTTCGCCGAAGACGTTAAACCCGTATTTGCCCGGCCCGTCGAAACGCTGGTAGTTCTCGAATACAACGTGGTCGACAAAATGCGTTTCAGATGTCTTGATCTTGACCGCCTGCCGGAACGTATCGCTGCCCGATTCGAACGTGTAATCGGCAGAGAAACCGACGCGTTTGTTCACCTGCTTGCGGACGAGGAACTGGTGATAATTCGATTTGGCAAAATTGTCGAACCGGCGGAAGACGCTCGGGTGATTGAATTCACCGATGTGCGCGCTTGCCAGCGAGATCTCGTCGAAATAGACCTTTTTCGGGAGGCGGAAAACGACCCGCTCGCCGGTGAGATAAACGTCGTTGTCATAGCCGGTGGCCTCGGTGTTCTCGCCGTTGTTGATGGCGATGCCGCCGACCTGGATCTCGAGGCCTTTTACCGGGTTCGCGTCAAAATACAGCTGCTTCAGATAGAGATTTGTCTGGACGTCGCCCGTGCCGACACCGGTGTTGTTCCAGCCGCCGGTGATAGAGTTGCCGGTAAACAGACCGGCGACCACGCTGTATCGGCCCTTGCTGTCGAACTTGAATCTTCCGCGGCCGGCGAACCGGTATTGCTGCTGATTCGATACGGTATCGCCGCGGGCGTTTTCGACAAAACGATAACGCGTATGGACGGACAGTTCGTCGAACTCGAACCACCGTTTTATTTTCGCCGCACGATCGCTCGGGTAAGCTTTTGCGCCGCGGGTGAAGTATCCGCGCGCGTTTGGCGGCGCAACGAACCGAGGCGAAAAGTGAACTGCGTCAGCTGGCTGTCGTGACTGAGCAGCCGACATGCCGGCCATACACAGCACGAAAAAAGCTGCCAAAATGGCCGGGCATTTTCGACGGGCGGGCGTTGCAACACTGCGGTAACAATTCGGTAACACTACCCATGTTTTTATATGCAAATTCCGTGCAGCGCAAGGACAAGAATAATACTGCCGGGTTTAGCCGACGAGAAGATCCACAATTGTGTGGGCGTCAGCCGGTGATCCACGCGGCAAAACCCATCCACGCGTCGGTGCCCGAAATAATGATCCTCAGCGGGTGAGACACGATCAGCAGTAATGTGCCCGCCAGGTATACCTTATTAAGCTTGCCGCTTTTCCAGGTGTCGACGACCAGAAAAATTATCGCGATCAGGTCCGGAAGCCCGAAGAAAAACAGCGGGCCGAGCGTTTGGACAGGCGCAAGCGGGATTCTGCCTAATGCCGGCGGCAAGAAGTTCAGCACTGTGAGAAGCACCAGCCGCTTGTGATTTGCCGGCTGCTTTCGATAGTAAACGACGCCCGCCAGCAGCATAGCGAAAACAACTATGTCAAAGAACGGCACGGCCATGAACGCAAGCGGCGGAAAGCCCGGCGGCGTCGACGGCGAGCCATACTTGGCTGCAGCAACGGCGGTAAATAGCCCGACCGGAATGATCAGCACACCTAATGCAACGCCAGCGATACCCAGCTTTTGATGAACCTTTACCCGTCGCGAGGAAATGAGAAAAACCTGTGTGGCAAACAGCGCTATCCACAAGGTCATCAAAAATCCGTGCAGGTGCACCAGCAGAGACGATACCGGCGGAGCATCAAAAATTGGCTTAAGATAATATGTCCGAGCAAAGCCGGCGAGAATGATCAAAGGAAAGGCGATCGCAACGACCGCAAAAAAACGGCGCGTTGCCGCACGCGGGTCGTGCACCTGGTTTACAGCCATCTAAAATTCTCCGGTTATTTCGGTGTTATAGAGCTAGAACGCGATGATTCTATACCGATGCGGACCCACTGTCCATCATTTTATTTGGAGGGAAAAGGGAGGCGGAACTAAATGCCGTACGCCTGGTAAACCGCAAGTCGTTCGGCGACGAGGCCGGCGGGAATGCCTTCGTCGTCGGCTATCTCGTACGGTGTGCGGCGCTCGAGCCAGGCTTTCGGCAGCAGTGCACAGAGCGCGAACGCGTCAGCTTCCGATTCTTTTCTCGTCTTTTTCCCGACGCCGTGAAAGTTCGCCGTCACACCATCGTCCGGCGAATGCATCAGAAAATGCGCGAGTTCGTGAAACATCACGAAAAGCCGTTTATGCCCGGTCAGGCGGCTGTCGATCGCGATAAAATGGCGTCCCTTCATGCAGTAGTAAAAGCCGTTGGTCCGCAGCGGCATTTCTGTCACGTGAATGTGAAACCTGCGGCACAGCCGGTAAAAATCAGCCTCGGCGAGGGGCCGTTTGTTCCACGAAAACCTGAGACGGCTGATCTTTTCGATTAAGAACTGCATAAATTGCGGACACCGCTGCTGTGCGTGTGCTGAAACACTATATCATACGTGAAACAGCGAGGGCAAAAAAATTGGCATCACGTTCTGCGCAGCGTGCGGTCGAGTACCTTGCGTGCGTCGCGGACGGCATCGAGCTTTTCGGACGGCGAGAAACTATGCCAGCCCTGAAAGAAGACGACCCCGAAATCTTGCGGATATTCGCGCCCATCATGGCGAAACCACTCGCTCATCACGCGTTCAGGGTCGTTCAGCCTGGTGACCGCCAACTCGACGTCGAATTCGGGTACGGCGGAACTTGTTTTCGGCACCGCCGGACCAAGGCGTTCCGCCAGTTTGGCGTCGACGATCTGCTCGATCTTTTGTTCGAGAACCTTGCCGAGGTCGATCGGCCGATCGTATCTGACAAATCTGTCGCCGGTGCCCGTCAGCAGCCAATTGAGGGAAACGTTCGTTTCGCGTGCGATCTTTATAAGCACTTCGGGCGACGGCATGCGTCCGCCGAAATAGTTCCGAACCGTCGCGTGCGGCACGCCGAGGCGGCGGGCGATCGCCGCCATCGTCGCATTATCGAATGCCTCACCCAGCCGTTCGGAAAATTTGTCTGCCATCTAAAACAAGTGTTGCACCAGTATTGGCTGGATTTTACTACGCCGCCGCCAAACCGCAAAGACGCCGGGTCGGAATCGTAGACCCAAATCGCGGCCCGCCCGCCGTCCTGCTTGACAGCGCCGCGGCCCGAAACGTATATTTTGAAGTTCGGCTGCGACATTTGCTCCCAACGGCAGATCCGCCGCGCCGCCAAAAACGCCGCCCTAGCTCAGCTGGTAGAGCATTCGATTCGTAATCGAAAGGTCGAGAGTT
>JBDTUT010000020.1:0-57695 GCA_040007515.1 Acidobacteriota bacterium
CGCATAAGAATGGGGTCAGGCGTGCGTTTCTGCGATTTTCGCTCGGTAACGGGTCTCTACCAGTTGTTTCGCGTAGACCAGTTTCGCGTCGTGTGCGGCCGTTTCGCGGGCGGCGTCGATGCGGCGGCTTACGCTGGAGTCGTCGATCCCCGCGAGGTCGGCTAACTCCGCGATGCTCGCTCCCGCCTCGCGACCGACAAGCACGAGTACCTCCTTCGCCATAATGGCCTGCAGGTTCTTTCCCGGTAACCGGTCGCGCGACAGCCCGAACACCTCCTCTACCGCCGAAATAAGCGCGTCCGCATCGAATGGCGGGCCGGCCTCAAGCCTCGCACGCGAGCGGGAGTCCGCCGCGGTCCAGCCGATCCGGTGGATCGCCGCGTCGACGAACTCCTCCGACCCGAGCACGCCGCTTTCCAGCGGGGAATCGAGATCTTCCGGGTGGTGCATTCCCACGCCCGCCATCACGAAATCCTGGAAATTCGCCCGGGCCCGTTCCCGCACCGCCCCGAAGTGCCGCAGCACGGGGTCTACGTCCGCGATCCCCTCCGGCTCCAGCCCGAGGTACGCCCGGTGGCTGCTGTGCGGGTAATCCTCCGGCCGATCCACCATAGCCGCCCGCACGGGGTTAAGGTGGATGTACCTGACCAACTCCGCGAGATACACGTCCGACTGGCAAAGGATCGACTTGTGCCGTCCCTGGAATACGTGCCCGATGTGCCGGTGCCTGCGATTATACCATTGGCTGTAACCGGTGAGCACGCGCTGCATGATCGCGCCGACCGTCGCGTCCCGCCGCTCGATTAGCAGGTGCAGGTGGTTCGTCATAAGGCACCACGCGTAAAGGAAGAACGGCGACCGCTCCTTCGCCCTCGCTACCAGCGAGACAAATTTCCCGTGGTGCTCGGGCGTGTGGAAAATATCCTGCCGGTCATTCCCACGCACGATCACGTGGTACAACCCGCCCTCGATCTCGATTCTCCGCATCCTCGCCATATCGAAGGGGATTTTACCAGACGATCCCGGAATTGCACGACTGCCCGCACGGCATGATCTGGCAAAGCGCGGCGAGGGCGAAGAACGACTTCTGCCGTCCGGCTTTTGCGGGAGCGGTTCGGGCGTCGGACCCGGGCACGGGAGCGGGCGGTTCGGACGGTTGCGAAATTGATCTACCCGATTGCGCAAATGAGGTATTCAATTGCCGGAATGAAAAAGTCATTTGCCTGAGTGAGATATTCCTTTGCCGGAACGAAAAAGTCGCTTGCCGGAATGAAATAGTCGTTTGCCGGAATGAAAAAGTCGTTTGCCGGAATGAAATAGTTGGTTGCCGGAACGGGATAGTCGCTTGCCTGGACGACTTATCCGCTTGCCTGAATGAGAGATCAGTTTGCCGGAATCGGAGGTCCCGGCGAGAAAATGGTTTAGGGAGTTGGGCGGAAGGCGTTGAAAGAACAATGGATAGGTCGTTTGCACGGAAACGGAAGGCAATCGGGCGGGGCGGGCGGTTACGGCGGGGACGGAGTTCCGCGGGATCGTGGGGAACGGGCACAAAGTGCCCAAGGTTTCGCAGGATCCGGACGGGGACCGGTTCGTCGAGAAGCGTTTCTGCCAGATCTGTTTCGGCGGCTTTTCCGTGAGATAAACCGGCTCACATTAGGGGCAAAAACCGGCGAAAAAAAGTGCTTGATTTTTTTAAATAGGTTTGATTATAATTTTTTTGAGTCTGCCGAAAGCTCCCCAATCCCGCCTTCGCAGACCACCGCTTCAGGGCCGTTTGGCCGCTCGTCGGAAGATTCGCTTTACCCAACTAAATAAAAAAAGGAGACCATAACGATTATGGCAAGAAGAAACTGGTGGCCGAAATCCATACCGGCCCAAATAATGTTGGTTGAGAATTTTGCGGCGAAGTTCGGGAATTATGCGACGACGCTGGGGTTCACGGCGGCGGATGAGACGTCGGCGGCGGCTTTGTGCGCGACGTTCGTGGCGGCCTGCAACGGGGTCGACCAGTCGCGGGCGACGATGATGGCTTTGACGCAGTGGCGGGACGAGTTGTTTTACGGCGAACCGGTCGGCGGCGTCGCTCCGGCGGCTCCGGGGTTCCCGGGCGTGACGGTCGCAACGCCGACTCTCGGGACGGTGACGCAGTTCTTCGCTTTGCGCGACCGGATCGTCACCGCTCCGAAGTACACGACCGCGATCGGCGAGGACCTCGGGATAATCGGCAGCGAGATCACCCCCAAACCGATCGCTGAAGTGGCCCCCGAGATCAAGACCACCGTCTCCGCCGGCTACCGCGTCAACATCGCGGGCAGTTTGCAGGGGAACGACGCGATGCGCATCGAGTACGCACCCAAGGGCGGCAGTTATTCGGCGGTCGCTTTCCTGACGAACACTCCGGGCGGATTCCAGATCACGCCCGCCAACCCCAACCAACCCGAGATGGGCCACATCCGCGCCGTCTTCATCAAAAAGAACGCCGAATTCGGCAACTACTCCGCCGACTACCCGGTCACACTGTCGTAAACCCAAGGCAAAAGGCAAAAGGATAAAGGCAAAAGGACAGAGGAGAAAGGATCGAGGTTAGCTCGCGAGACTATCGCTCTGACTTTATTCTGCCCCTTTTCCCTTTTGCCTTTATCCTTTATCCTTTCAGCCAATGGAAGCTGAAAAAAAGATCATCCTCCTGACCGGGGCGTCTAGTGGGATCGGGGAAGCGTTGGCGGTTGCGTTTGCGAAGAGCGGCGCGGTTGTTGGGTTGGTGGCGAGGCGTGGGGAATTGCTGGTGGAGGTCGCGGAGAGATGCGAGGCGGCGGGTGGGACGGCTCGGGTTTTTGCTTGCGACGTGACGGATGAGGCGGCGGTGAATTCGGCGGCGGAATCCTTCCGGGCGGAGTTCGGACATATAGATATTATGATCGCGAACGCGGGCATCGGCGGCAATGACGCGGAAACGCGTTCGCTGAAACCGGCGGCGGTTAAAAAGGTCATCGATATTAATCTGATGGGCGCGGTCAATGCCGTGAGCGCGGTGCTGCCGGCGATGCGGGAACGCGGATCGGGACAGCTTGTGGCAATTTCGAGTCTTGCGGGATTTCGGGGTTTGCCGAAATCGGCGGCGTATTCGGCGAGCAAAGCGGCGATGACGGCATTTTTCGAAAGCGTTCGGCTCGATACGATCGGGACCGGCGTGAGCGTTACGATCATTCAGCCCGGATTCATCAAAACGCCGCTGACGTCGGGACGCGAGAACAAAATGCCGTTTGTTATGGAGCTCGACGACGCCATCCCGCATTTCCTGAACGCCATCGAAAAGCGTAAACGCTTCGCCGCTTTCCCGTGGCAATTGGCGACGATCGTGCGCGCGGGGAAGTTTATGCCGGGATGGCTTTACGACCGCATCGCGGGAAAGGCAAAATACCGAACATAGTCCGCATTCGCCCGACAGCCGTTTACCGCTTTGACGAATCGTCCGCAAAATTAGAGAATCTGCATATTGTTTTCGTACAGCCTCGCTGCGTTCATCTTTTTTAATCTATGAATTATCTGCAAGCGATAATATTGGGCATTGTTCAGGGCCTCACTGAATTCATCCCGATAAGCTCGACCGCCCATCTGGTTTTCGCGAGCCGCTGGGTCGATCTTTACGGCGGCAATCCGGAACAGATCACCGCCACGATCGCGGTCATTCAACTGGGAACGCTCGCAGCGGTGATTCTTTATTTTGCCGGCGACATCATTAGCATAATGAACGCCTTTCTGCGCGACCACTGGCGTGCGGTTACCCAGCGGCGCGGAATGAGGTATTCGGGAACGCGGGGCGTGCGGCCGATCTGGCTTTCGGAGGAAGCGTGGCTCGGCTGGCTGATCATCCTCGGCTCGATCCCGATAGGCACCGTCGGGCTTTTATTCAAGAAGTACATCGAGGGCAAGGAAACAAAGAATCTGTGGACGATCGCCGTCATGCTGATAACGATCGCCGTGCTGCTCGCCATCGCCGAATTTGTCGGCGCACAGCGAAAGCGGATGCGGGATCTTGGGATCGTCGACGCGATAGTTGTCGGATTTTCGCAAGTGCTCGCATTAATGCCGGGATCGAGCCGTTCCGGGTCGACAATAATGGGCGGATTGTTCGCCGGACAGACGCGCGAGACCGCCGCGAGGTTCTCATTCTTGCTGTCGATTCCCGCGATCACGGCAAGCGGAGCGTTAGAGCTTCGCGAGGCGGTGCATATTCTGCCGCCGGAGAGCTTTTATCCGCTGTTGGTCGCCACATTGGTCGCGGGAATCGTCGGCTACCTTTCCATCTGGTTTCTCATCTCATACTTAAAGCGGAACTCGACCGCGGTATTTATCGCGTACAGGATCATTCTCGGCTCGGTGCTTTTGATACTGTTGTGGCGCGGCGTTTTGAGTCCCGGGCTCGGTTAGCCGCACCCGCGGCCGTTTTATGTCGAGAGTCTGGAACATCCAAAAACACGATTTTGAAAGCGTGCGCACGCTCGCGGCGGCACTCGGCGTAAAGCCTGTGATCGCTGCGCTGTTGATCGCTCGCGGATTCGGCGAAACGGAGTCGGCCCGGCGATTTCTTGCGCCGTGCTGGGAAGATCTGCACGAGCCGAACTTATTAAAAGGAATGCCGCAGGCGGTCGAACGAATTCTGAAAGCGATCGACGGCGGCGAAAAGATACTGATCTGGGGCGATTACGACGTCGACGGAACGACGGGAACGGTTCTGCTTCGGAAAATGTTGAAGCAGCTCGGCGGAGAGACCGAATTTCACGTCCCGAACCGCTTTACCGAAGGCTACGGAATTAACATTCCCGCTCTGGAAGCCGCAAAAGCCAACGGATGCAGCCTTGTTATCAGCGTCGATTGCGGCATTCGCAGCTTTGAACCGCTCGAATGGGCACACGCGAACAATTTGGACGTGATCGTCACCGATCATCATCTGTCCGACGAGGTCCGCGGAAACCCGCCGGCATTCGCGATCGTAAATCCGAACCAAACCGGCTGTGAATATCCGGACAAGAATCTGGCCGGCGTCGGCGTTGCGTTCAAGCTCGCCCACGCTCTGCTGCGCGAGCGCGGAAAGGAAAACCTATTGCGGTCCTTTCTCAAGATCGCGGCGATCGGGACGGTCGCGGACGTAATGCGGCTGACCGGCGAGAACCGGGCGATAGTCGCGCTCGGCTTAAAAGACCTCACGACGACAACAAATCTCGGCCTCAAAGCCTTGATGGAAGTGGCAGATTGCCATTCCGATATGACGAGCTACCATATCGGTTTCCGCATCGCACCACGTATAAACGCCGCCGGACGCATGGACGTCGCGCGTCATGTTGTGGAACTGTTTGAAGCGGAAAGTTTTGGCGAGGCTCGCCGGCTTGCGGCGCTGCTTGACTCGCGGAACCGCGAGCGCCAGCAGGTGCAGCAAAAGATCACCGATCTCGCCTTGTTGGAAGCCGCGAATTCGGCCTCGCGAAGCTTCGTTGTGGTCGCGGGCGAAGGCTGGCATCGCGGCGTAATCGGTTTGGCGGCATCGAGGATCGCCGAACGTCTGCATCGCCCGACGATCGTGCTCTCGATCGAAGACGGATTCGCCCACGGCAGCGCCCGCAGCATCGCGGATTTTCATCTGGTAAACGCGCTCGAATCGTGCAGCGAGCTTTTCGAACAATTCGGCGGGCACGCGGCAGCCGCGGGGATGAAACTGAAATGCGAGAACATAGATCTGCTGCGGTCGCGTCTCGATCAATTCGCGTTCGATACGCTGACGGAAGAAAATCTGGAATCGTCGCTCAGGATCGACGCGCTTGTTTCGAGTCGGAATCTGGATCTCTCGCTTATCCGCGACCTCGAAGCTCTCGAACCGTTCGGTGCCGGCAATCCGAAACCGGTTTTTACCACTCGCGGCCTAACAATTCGCTCCGAGCCGAAGGTGATGAAGGAAAAGCATCTCAAACTTTTCCTCACGGACGACGATTCGCGAAACTTCGAAGCGGTTTGGTGGAGCGGCGTCGAGAAATCAGAGGGGCGAACGCTGACCCCGCGTTCGCGCATCGAACTCGCATATACATTAGAGGCCAATTCCTGGCAGGGAAACACGAGGCTTCAGCTTGTCGTCGAAGACCTAAGAGCGGATAATAACAGCAGTGCCGGATAATAAAAGCAATCAGATCAAGCGGTTAGAAATGCGGGCGAAAATACCCGTATTTTTTCGCTATGCGGCGATGGGCGTATTTGCGCTCGTGCTGATCGGGGTCGTTGTCGGCTTTTACCGGTCGCGAAATCCCGAATTCCGTATGAAAGGTTTCCCGACGGCACTTTCCAAAGACGTGGTCGCGACCGTTTCCGGCTACGAACGCCGCGAGGCCGACAACGGCGTCGTCAAATATTATATAAAAGCTGATAAAGCGACGACGTTCGCGGACAATCATCAGGAACTGGAGAACGTGTATCTCCAGGTTTTTGAGGATGGCGGTGCGGCCTTTGACCAGATAACCGCTACGAGAGCCGTTTATGTGCCGGAAGAGAATAAGAATTTCACCGCCTATTTCGCGGGGAACGTGGACGTAGCTACGCGAGACGCGTTAAAGGTCAAGACCGATCAGGTCACTTATAAGAAGAGCGACGAGACCGTGACCGTCGACGACAAGGTTACATTCGAACGCGATAACCTTCACGGTTCGTCGTTCGGAGCAACGATCAAGGTTAAGGAAAAGCGGCTGGAGCTGTGGAAGGACGTAAGGATCGATTCGTTTGATCCCGCGAACGCGGAAACAAAACGGGCGCACATGAACGCCGGCTCCGCGTCGTACGACCAACTGAACGAAAAGATATTTGTGGAAAACGGCGTCGAGGCAAGTATTTTCCCGACGGCGACGAACCAACGGAAGATCGACGTTTCGTCGGGCTGCGGCGTTGCTTACCTGAAAGCCGTGAATGACAGCCGCGATGTTTCGCGACTCGAGCTTTTTGATAACGTGCATATCGATTCGGCCTCCGCCAGTGAAAAGCCGACGAAGGTGGCTGCGGGTTACGCTCTGTATATTAAGGAAGCCGATCGTTTTGAACTGAAGCAAGGCGTCGAGATCACGACCGTCGAGGACGAAAAGCCGACGGTCATCAAATCCGCCGAAGCTGTGTATGATCAGCATTCCGGCAAGGTGAACCTCAGCGGCGGCAGTGAGATCACGCAGGGCGGCGACCTGATAAAAGGCGAGACGATCGATGCGGAACTTTTCCCTGACCGAAAGCTGAAATACGCTGCGGCGAGAACGAACGCGTACCTCCGTCAGAGTGCACCGGACCGTACGACCGAGGTTTCGGCGAACGAACTGAACGCGTCTTTCGCCGCACAGCAATTATTAACGAACGCCAATGCGGTCGGCAACAGTAATGTGGTCGTTAATCCGGTGAACACGGCCGAATATTCCCGGATGACACTCACCGCTCCGCGTGCCATCGCACTGGTGTTCGCCGGTGCCGGACTGCTTTCGAAGGTGACGACCGACGGCCGCACTTCGATACAACTCGATGTTCTCGATAACAACCTGGACGCGGCCAACAAACGCCTGACCGCGGACAACGTTCGAACGAACTTTTATCCCGACGGAAAAAGTATTCAAAAGGCCGAGGCTGTGGGAAACGCGGAACTCATCGTCGATCCGCTGCGTGCGACAGCCGAATCTTATCTCACAAAGGTCACGGCTCCGCGATTCGACTGCGACTTTTTTCCGTCGGGAAATAATGCGAAGAATTGCGTCGCTTCGACAAAGGCACGCACCGAGCGAACGCCCAAGGTGGCAGACGGTTCGCGCGGAGTTCAGACGCTGACCGCGGATCGCTTGAACGCGCAGTTCAGTCCCACGACGAAAGATGTTGAGCGAATGGATGCAACGGGCGGTGCCAAATTTACCGAACTTGACCGCAACGCGGTTGCCGACAACATTGGATTTACTAGCGGCGATGGCCGAGTGCAGCTTCGCGGCGGCGAGCCGACGGTTTGGGATTCTTCGGCTCGGGCAAAGGCGAACGAGATCGATTGGAATACTAAAGAGCAAAAGTCTTACCTTCGCGGAAATGTGAGCACGACTTACTACAGTCAAAAACAGAGCGGCTCGGCGACACCGTTCAGCGGCACTGACAAGCCCGTGTTTCTGACAGCGGCCGCCGCGGAATTCGACCATCGGAAACAAACTGCGGTTTATACCGGCAATGCCCGCGGTTGGCAGGAGAATAACTTTGTACGCGGCGACCGGTTGACGATCTTGCAGAACGAAGGGACATTCCTTGCGGATGGATCGGTGCAGAGTCTTTTATACGACGCAAAGCGAAAGGAAAACGGCAAGGAAGTAACGGTGCCGGTGTTCGCGACATCGCAAAAGCTCGCTTACAACCGCGATACGCGAATGCTGAGGTACGAGGACAGCGTGGATATCCGCCAGGGAACCGACCGCATTACCGGCGGCGTCGCGAATGTTTATCTCGCGGACGGCAATCAGGTCTCGCGAACCGAAATGGAAAGAAACGTAGTCATCACTCAGCCCAACCGCAAAGCCGTCGCCGATTTTGCCAAGTACACACAGGCTGATGAAAGCGTCGTGCTTCGGGGTTCACCCGCCCGTGTCGACGACGCGGAAAACGGTTCGTCACAAGGCGGCACGCTGACAGTTTATCTGAAAAACAATCGAGTCGAATCGGAAGGGAAAACAAAACAGAATACGGCCGGTCGGACGAGGTCGGTCTATAAAATCAAAGGAAACTGACCCGCCTTGCAATTGGAAACCTACGAACCGAATATCATCGCTGCGGACAACGGTCACGCTGATGATCTGTCGTCGACGGCGCTGTCGGCAATATCACTTCGAAAGACGTTCGGCCGCCGGCGGGTTGTCGATGATGTGTCACTTTCCGTGGATCAAGGCGAGGTGGTCGGGCTCCTTGGGGCGAACGGCGCCGGCAAGACGACGACGTTCTATATGCTCGTCGGACTGGAACGATCTGAGACCGGTTCCATTCTTCTACAGGGAAAACCGGTAACGACACTGCCGATGTATCTGCGTGCGCGGCTTGGCCTGGGCTACCTTCCACAGGAGCCGTCGATCTTTCGCAAGTTGACAGCCGAGCAAAATATACTTGCCGTTCTCGAGACCACTCGACTTTCCCGTGCGGGACGTTTTGAACGCCTTGAAGAACTGCTCGAAGAATTCGGCATCGATCACGTTCGGCGCATTCGGGGCGACGCTCTTTCCGGCGGCGAGCGTCGGCGGGTCGAGATCGCACGCTGCCTTGCAACCCAACCCAGCTATATCCTTCTTGATGAACCATTTGCGGGAATCGATCCGCTGGCCATCGACGATATTCGAGAAATAATTCTGTACTTGAAAGGACAGGGGATCGGAATTTTGATCACCGATCACAACGTGCGCGAAACGCTCGGCATAACCGATCGCGCGTACATTATGTCCGAAGGCCGCATTCTCAAACACGGTCGTCCGAACGAACTTGTCGATGACGCCGATGTACGTCGCATTTATCTCGGCGAACGGTTCAGTTTATAAAATCCAACGTTTTCTATTTTCACTCGAAATCCGTATAATTTTCACCATAGCGGCTATTTCATATCCGGCTCCGCCCGCCGGGAATAGAAGCAAATCACTTATCTATGTCGTCGATGCGCCTTACAACTCAGCTGCAGCAGCGGATGGTACTCACCCCGCAACTGCGCCAGCGGATCGAGATGCTGCAGATGACCTCGCTCGAACTCAACGAGCTGGTCGAGCAAGAGCTCGTCGCGAATCCAGTGCTCGAAGAAGTTTTGCCAGGCGACGAAGTTCAAGAAATTTCCGACAATATACTCGATCAAAATGCCGACGGTAATGATCCGTCGTATCTGAACGGCCTCGACGCCGATGCACAGGCGGTTACGGACGCGGGACGTGATACTGATTCGAATACCGAATCAAGACTGGCCGAAACCGCAGCCGAAAACGGCATGGATGAAGGCACCGCCGCGGACGGCGAGTTCGGCGAAGACGCGAGCGGCGAGGCGTCAGACGCTTTTGACGAGATCGATTACGGGCGCGAGTTTCAGGATTACCTCGATCCCGGATACCGGACGCAAGAGATCGAATACAAGGACGACGCACCGAGCTTCGAACAATTTCTTTCGCACAATCCGTCTTTGAGCGAGCATCTCGAATGGCAGCTCAATATGCTGGATATCAGCGATATTGAGGAAAATGCGGCGATCAGCATAATCGGAAATCTTGACGGAGACGGGCGATTGACAGCGACGCTCGAGGACATCGCGGCGCTTTCGGATTGTTCGCTGGAAACTGCCGAAGCAGCACGTCAGACGGTTCTCAATCTCGAGCCTGTCGGCTGTGGTGCGTTCGATGTGAAAGAATGCCTCTACGCGCAGCTCGCCGCGAACGGTCAAAAGGATACGTTAGCCGCGCAGTTGGTGATGAATCACCTCGAAGATCTGCAGCCGCACAGGCTTCAGCATTTGTCGAAGGACACGGGCGTCGATGTTCACGTTTTGGACGAAGAGATCAACAAGATACGCGTGCTCGACCCGTACCCCGGCCGGCGATACGCTGCCGAAGAGGCGATCTTTGTGGCACCCGAGGTTTATGTCGAAAAGCTCGAGGGCGACTACGTTATATATTTTACCGACGATGGCAGTCCGCGTTTGCGGATCAGTCCAACTTACCATCAGCTTTTAGACCAGACCGAAACCTCGAAAGAAGCGAAGGACTTTATTAAAGAAAAGGTCCGCTCCGCGGTCGACCTCCTTAGAAATATCGAACACAGGCGGCAGACGATCTATCGCGTAGTCGAATGCATAGTCGACCGACAGCGCGATTTTCTGGATAATGGTGTCGAACATATTAAGCCGATGATGCTGAAGGACGTTGCCGAAGATATCGGCATGCACCTGTCTACCATCTCGCGCGTGGTTAACCGCAAATACGCACATACGCCGCAGGGCGTGATCGAACTTCGCCGATTTTTCAGCGAAGGCATGATGAACGAGGAAGGCGAGGAAGTTTCGACCCGCATCCTCAAACTCAGGATCAAGAAAATGGTCGAAGAAGAAGATACCAAAAAGCCTCTGACCGACGAACAGATCGCGAAGGTGTTAAGTAACGAAGGCGTCAAACTCTCGCGACGAACTGTGGCAAAATACCGCGATCAGATGAATATTCCGGGCTCGCGCGAACGCAAAACCGTTATCTAGCGCGTCGCTGGTCGGAACAATAGAAACTTCAATGGGGGATCTTTATGAAATTTGAATACACGGGCAGGCACATCGACGTCACGCCCGCGCTCCGCTCACATGTCGAAGAACATTTTGGACGAATCGACCATCTTTTTAATGGTGACGCGACCAAGGCGCACGTAATAATTGAAGTCGAACGCGGCCGCCATCGGTCCGAGATCAACGTGAACTGGCGCAACGAGATCCTGACCGCTAACACCAGCGTTGCGGACATGTATCAGTCGCTGTCGCAAACGATCGACAAAATCGAAAAACAGGCTCTGAAGTTAAAGAATAAGATCACCGACAAGTCTCATCGCGCTGAAAAGGCAGCCGTTTTGACGGCCGAAGACGGGGCGGTCGCTCCGGCGCCGGCGGGCCCGCAGATAATAAGCGAAGCGAGCTATGAGATAAAGCCGGTCACCGCTGAAGAAGCTGCCCTGATCCTTAACGACGCTGTGAACGACTTTCTGGTTTTTCGGAATTCCGAAACGAACCGCATCGCCGTCATTTATAAGCGTAAAGACGAAAATTACGGCCTGATCGAACCAGTATAGAAGAGCCTGCTTATTGGAGCAGAATGGACGCGGCCCGAAGTCGATCGCCGCCAGTCCAATTATATAACAGTGAATCGAGGCCGGGCTTTGGCGAACACCGCCCGGCCTTTCCATCTTTGAACCGCCCGGCTGGTAATCTTATCGTGACCCACAACTCCGCACTTCCACGGTTCATTATTATCACCGGCTTAAGCGGCTCGGGGATGAGTTCTGCAACCAACGCATTTGAGGATCTCGGTTATTTTTGTGTCGATAATCTTCCGCTGACGATGTTATCGACGTTTTCCCGGCTGCTATTGCCAAATGCTGAAGAGATCACTGCAATAGAGAAAGCCGCGCTCGTCATAAACATTCGAGAGCGGCATTTTCTTTCCGAATTTCAGGTTGAACTAAATAAGCTCAAAAAGAAGAAGCTTGTACCGTTCGTCATTTTCTTTGAAGCATCAGATCAGGTTTTGCAACGACGTTTCTCAGAGACTCGTCGCCCGCATCCCGCGGACAACGGCAAAGGCCTGTTGCCATCGATTCGTGCCGAGAGAAAGGCGTTAAGGGACGTGAGAGCCGCGTCCGACCTGATCATCGACACGTCGGAACACACGGTTCACACGCTTAGGCGTCTGATCGTCGCAGAGTTTAGCGGCACGCCTGAAGGGACTCCGCTCAAGGTTGAGATCGTCAGCTTTGGCCACAAATACGGCGGGCCTCGCGACCTTGACTTGATGCTCGACGTCCGGCACCTCCCGAATCCGTATTTCGACGAGGACCTAAAGCATCTCAGCGGTGACGATCCGCAGATCGTGAATTTTCTTGAAAAGCATAATGAGGTGAATGAGACCTTGAGCCGGTTTGGCGACCTGCTCTCTTATCTGCTTCCGTTCTACAAACGTGAGGGGAAGTCGTATCTGACGATCGGGATCGGCTGCACGGGTGGGCGGCATCGGTCGGTTATGATCGCGAACAAGCTTCGGGACCGACTTAGAAAAGAGGGTTTCGATGTTTCGGTTGCGCACCGCGATATGCAAAAATAGAGGTTAACGCATGGTTTCGGAAGCGGCGATTTTTATGAAGAAGGTTGGAGGAGTGATCGTGTCTCATGGCCAGGTGGCCAATGAATTACTGGCCGCGGCGGAGACGGTCGTCGGCAATATGAGCCACCTCACGGCAGTGTCGATCGGTTGGCACGACGACGTCGAGATAGCCAAGAATGAGATCGAACGCGCGATAAAACAGGTGTCGCAAGGTCTCGGCGTCCTGATCATGACCGACATGTTTGGCGGAACCCCGACAAACATTGCGGCGATGTTCCTGAAGGAAAACGAAGTCGAAATGGTGACCGGCGTAAACTTACCGATGGTGATCAAACTGGCCTCGATAAATGAGGAGGTCAGCCTCATCGAGGTCGCTCGCGTCGTGGAGGAGCAGGGCATACAGGCAATACATCGCACCGGAGCGCTGCTCGAACCTCAGAAGCTGAGAAAGGATGCGTGAAGCCTCGGCCAACGTCGTTAATCGACTTGGGCTGCATGCCCGCGCTGCCGCAAAGCTCGTCCGTGCGGCAGCACAGTTTAAAAGTCGCATCACTCTGACCGAACCAATCCGAGATCTAACCGCCGACGCAAAATCGATCTTGAGTGTCTTAACCCTTTCGGCGTCAATGGGTAAGATTATAATAGTTAAAGCAGAAGGTGAGGACGAAGAGCGAGCTGTTGAATCGATCAGCGAGCTGTTCGAAACCGGTTTCGGCGAATTATAGGATTTATGAGATTCAATGAATCACCTGGAGCCGGACGAAAGGTCGGGATCCTGGGCGTGCCGTTGGGCTTTGGTGCAGGAATGACTGGCAGCCAGCTCGGCGTTGAGGCAATGAGACTCTCTCGCTTTCGCGGGGAGATGCTGATAAAGCATATTGCCGCGCTCGGTTACGACGTCACAGATTACGGAAACGTCGACATCGTTGAGCCGGACGATTCTGGAAGCGACATTGGGAATCCGCGGCATCTGCGGGAAATGATCGAGTCCTGCGGGCGCATCGAAACTCGACTCGAGAGCGTTTTGGCGGACGGCTCTCTGCCGGTTATTCTCGGCGGTGACCACTCGATCGCGATCGGAACTTTTTCTGCGATTGCCAGCCACTATCAAAAGAAAGGTCAGGACATCGGCCTTATCTGGTTCGACGCGCATGCTGATATAAACACGCCTGAGACGTCGCGATCGGGAAATATTCACGGTATGCCGCTTGCGGCACTTCTCGGTTATGGCGATGAAGAACTTGTGAACCTCGGCGGATTTACTCCTAAATTAAAGCCGCAATACTGTGCCCACGTTGGCGCTCGCGACCTCGACGCCGGGGAAAAGCGGCGCGTTCACGAGTTCGGCCTTCGCGATAATTTCTTTACCATGAGCGACATCGACCGCCGCGGGATGCTGCCGTGCGTCGAAGAAGCGATCGCGATCGCCGCTCAGGCGCCCGGCGGATATGCCGTCACATTCGACGTCGACATGATCGACCCGCGATTCGCGCCTGGTTCAGGAACTCTCGTTCGCGGGGGAACAACCTATCGAGAAGCCCATCTTGCACTAGAAGTTATTGCCGAGCACGGCGGGATGAGGTCGTTCGAGATCGTCGAGGTCAATCCGATGCTGGATCAAAGCAACATTACGGTCGAGCTGGCGTGTGAACTAATTCTGTCGGCACTCGGCAAGACGATCCTTTAGCGCCTGCAGAATCGAACTGTTATGAAAAAGAGAATCGGCGTAGTTTTCGGCGGCAGGTCGGGCGAACACGAGATATCCATTCGTTCGGCAAGGGCCGTGATCGAGAATATCGATACTGAGAAATACGAGGTAGTTCCGCTTGCGATCGGACCACAAGGGAATTGGCTGGCGCCCGACCAGTCGATAAAGCTTTTGCCGGAATCTATCGCCGGCTTCCTGGCGAACGGACCCTTAACGGGCCACGAAGGCCCGATCGCCATGATCGGCGATACCCGCTACAAAGGACTTACAGCGTTCGCCGCCGGCGCACTCGAAGCATTTACAACTCCGCTCGATGCGGTCTTCCCCGTTTTGCACGGCACTTATGGTGAAGACGGCACGATCCAGGGCCTTCTCGAGATGGCTGATATTCCTTACGTAGGCTGCGGCGTCCTCGCCTCGGCGTGCGGAATGGACAAGGTCGTTATGAAGACACTTTTTCGCGAGGCAGGCCTGCCCATGTGCAGCCATGTATGGTTTTTGCGAAGCGAGTGGGAGGCCGACCGCGAGGCGACGGTCAAACATCTCGAAGCAAAAATGCCGTATCCATGCTTTGTGAAACCCGCGAACCTGGGATCGTCGGTCGGCGTGTCTATGGCCACGGACAGAGCGTCGCTTGAAAAAGCGATCGATCTTGCGGCGGAATATGACCGCAAGATCATTGTCGAAGAAGGACTACAGATGCGCGAGATCGAATGTGCCGTATTGGGAAACGACCGGCCCGAGGCGAGCCTTCCGGGTGAATACATAATCAGAGATCCGTCCAAAGTGTTTCTCGATTACACGGAAAAATACTCGGGTACAGGAAACAACGAGTTCGTGGTGCCGGCGCCGCTCTCCGACGAACTCGTTACAAAGGTACAGCAGATGGCTCTCGCCGCATTCAAATCGGTCGATGCGTCGGGCCTTGCTCGTGTCGATTTTTTCCTGAGAAAAGACAACGGAAATCTACTTGTAAATGAGATCAACACGATGCCCGGGCTGACGGATGCGTCGGGATTCCCGAAAATGTGGTCCGCGAGCGGCAAGAGTTTTCAGAAGGTTATAGGTACGCTCATCGGCCTTGCCATCGAACGGCACGCGGATAAGCGCAGGAACAAAACAAGTCTCGGTGGTTAACGAGCACGTCCGCTTACCTGGCAGACTGGGCGACGTAGCCTTTCCGGGTGCGGATGGTCAATCCCGGTCTTGATACCCGCAGCTCGAGTGCGTGCCACTTGCCATCCTTCTTTGCCGCCGGCTGATACCCGATCGTGTACTGAACGCCGAGCTCGTCAACTATGTTCCGGAACGCGTCTCTCATGGCCGCACCACCAGGAGTTGCGACAAACGTGCCGCCGGTTTTCTCAGAAAACTTCTTTAATGCCGACTGGCTCCTGGAACGCTGTGCTGGTGGCATCGCGATTGATGACATGTCGATCGTGTAAATCGAAGCGTTTGCGGCGAGTGCCGCCTTCAATGCCTTATCGTCGGACTTTTTGCTCAACGTGTCTTCGCCGTCTGAGAGCACAATGATGGCCCGCCGCTTTTCGGGCCGCTTACTGAGTTCGCCCGCCGCTTCGAAGACCGCATCGTTCAAAACGGTCATCCCTTTTGATTTCAGGTCGAATATTTTCTCGACCACATCGCGGCTGTTCGAGAACGGCTGAATAAGCGAGACCTTTGAGTCAAACGCGTATAGAGCGGCGTTATCCGAGCTTCGCAATCCATCGAGAAAGCGGATCGCGGCCGCTCTGGCGAGCGAAACCCGCTCTTCCATGCTGCCAGATGTATCGAGCAGGATAACGGCCGCGAACGCCGTTTCCTCCGCTGCAAAATAGCTCACATGTTGTTCTGTGCCGTCTTCGAAAACGCGAAACTGGTTTTGCGCCAGTCCCGAGACGTGTCGGCCCGTACTGTCGGCTATCGTCGCGTTGAGAATAACGATCGACGAATCGACCGAGTAAACCTCTTCGGTCTGGCCCCAAACGCCGGCAGCCGAAATTAGCAGAAAAATTGCGACCCGGAGGCCGCGGCCGAAGGAGATCATACAGTTCGAATTACAGCCGAAAATCTATTTCCTCAATCGAAGAAAACGTGTGAGTCGGATCAATGTGTTCGACGTCTGTATCGCGGCGGCTGAGATGCTGAACCGCGTCGTCTTTTTCAGTTCATCGAGGAGCTGTGCAGTAGTGGTTTGCAGATATCGAAAGCCGTCCAGCAGCGAGGCGTTCTTTTTTGCGACATCGTTGTCTTGCTCGTCATCGTCGCCGCCGAGTTCGTTTCTGATCTTTGTGACGAGCTTTTCGAGTGATTCGAGTTTTTTCTTGTCGTCCGGCGTCAGCGATGGATTAATTTCGAATGACTTCTCGAGTTGGGTGGAAATCTTCAACGCCTCCTCGCCGTTCTTCAAAAGCTCTGCGTGTTCCTTTTTGTCGTGCTCGGCCTGCTGCTTCGCAAGCATCGCCTTGATCTTTATTTCTTCCTGTCGCCTTTCCTCGTCGCGTTGATGAAATGGATCATTACCGAACTGAGCCGCGGCGCTGCCCGCGCACATAAACATCAGTGCGAAAAAAAGGCATCCGATAAAGTAGCGCTTGAACATTTCTATTCCGGATTTTCGGTCTGCGGCTGGTCGGGAGAAACTCCCGTCACCGCTTCGATCAGTTTTGCCAGAAACTCGTCTTCCGCGAGTCCCGAGCTGTTTACTGTTACCCATTCGGACGTCATTCCGTTACCTGACCGACCCTCGACCTTCGCATTCACCGAGACATTGTTTTGGACTCCGTCGATGGACTGAACCTCGATGGTCAACGTGTATTGAGCCCGGGACCACGCATTATCTGCGTACTGAAGAACGCCGTAACGGTTCAGCTCATTCTGCGAGATCACCGGCCCTTTCGCAAAAACGAAAGGCTGCGTGATTAGAATCCCGTCGCCGGGCCTCGACGAAGCCTCGTCGACAAGGATCTTGCGTTCCTTGAGGACATCGCGGATCGACCCGATGAGAGCATCGCGTCGTGCAGAAAGCCGATACGGGTTTGGCAGAAGTTCGCGCACGCGCGTTTTGCCTTTTCCCCAATCGAAAGATCGTGTCGCGTCTGTGCCTCGCGACGTCGTCTTGTTAGTGTCCTGTTTGATCGTCTGCGTCTGAGTGTCGATCCCTTTTTGCGCCGCAACAGCAACGGGGATAAGGAGTGTCAGGGCAACCGGCAAAATTGATTTTTTCATTATTGTTAAAAACGGTCCTGTATCCGAAACGACACTCAAAATATATCGCAAACCATTTGGTTTCCCAAAGCTATGATGTTTGAACGAAACGGTTGGTTGTAGTTATGAGACTGGTGTCTTGGTGGGCGGGTCGGGCTGCTCTTTCAGCTCAAGAAGGAGCACGTGCTTCAAAAACGCGTTGTGGGCCGCGAACCAGGCGATGCAGAAGCCGGGAAAACCGTCCATGAATCCCAACCTGACAATATATGTCTTTAAGAACGTTCCCAGCCCCGAGGCGGCGGCTTGCGTGGAACCCGTAGTCCTGCCGCTTTGCTGCATCTGCAGCGCTCCGAGTGGAGCATAGCGATCGCCGATCGTCCGGTGATGCTCGAGTGCGTTTCTCACGGTGAAATGAAAAATATCGCCTTTAAGATCTTCGCTGTGGCTCTCATCGTCCATTACAACCGATTCGTGGATGACGGCATTTTTCCACTTGCCTTTTCGCCGATCGAACAGCCGTACCTGGCGATCCGGATACCAGCCGCCGTGGCGTATTGCCCGGCCCATATAAAATGGAAGCCGCGAAATCCTATAGCCGTCAGCCCGAACCTGTGACTGTTTTACAGCAGTGATCGACACGGCTAATTCCGGAGATACGCGCTCGTCTGCATCGATGCTGAAAATCCAATCATGCCGTGCGGCGTCGACGGCAAATTGCTTCTGTTCGGAAAAACCGGGCCACGGACGGACGATCACGCGTGCTCCCATGCCTTCGGCTATCGAACGAGTGCGGTCGCTACTTTCCGAATCGACGACGAGAATCTCATCGGCCCATCCGAGAGACTCGATGGCGGCGGCGATGTTTTCTTCTTCGTTGAAAGTGATCAGGACAGCGGAGATCTGCACGCTGACGATTGTCGCAAACTTAAAGAGAAACTTAAAGTGTCACGGTTGCCACACTTTAAGTTTCTCTTAAGCTTCCGCGATCGTAACCCGGTATTTCCGGCTATTTCTCGTTTGCCGGTGACTCAACCTCGATGTTGTTGATCTGGAAAGTGGTCGAGGTCGCACGCTGCAGATCGGCTACGGCCTTGCTATAGTCGGTCTCTGCTCGAATCTCCGCGTTTCTCGCATTGGTCAAAGTGTTCTCTCGCTGAAAGAGAAGGAACGTCGTCGACCTGCCTGAATCGAAAAGTAAGCGTTCGCCCTCGAGCTGCTTTTCCGCATTCTCGCGTGCACGGCGGGCGGTCAGTACACGCTGCCGGGCGGTTTCGACGCCCTGCACCGCATTTCTGACTTCGACGATCACCACTTGTTCCTGTTGGCGGGTTTGCGTTGCGATCTGCGTTCGCTGGATCTCGGCCCCGGCAAGGTTCGCCTTTGCAGTCCGGTTGCGGAAAGGGAACGAAATTGTGACACCGACCGAGTAATTCGGTGCATCGGTCCGGAATGTGTTAGCGAGTGACCGGTTAAATCCGCCGGCCAGGAACGCGGGCGATCCGGGAATTTCGACCTGCGGATTCGGGATCGGCGTACTCAGAAGCGGATTGAGCGCATTCAAAAGTATCGCCTCGTTTCCAGTAAACTGCCGAAGAAAGATCGAATCGGTCGATGCTCCCCCGCGCGACAATCCGTCGAACGAAAACGTCGTGTTTAGGTCGATCTGCGGTTTGGTCTGGTTTTTGAAGTACCGGACATCGATCTCATTTATATCGCCTGCCAATTTCAGTCGTCTTAGCTCGAAACGATTGTCCATCGCCGATTTGATCGCATCGTCGAGGTTGACCGAATCTATATTGAACGTAGGTTTATCCGTCGGAACATAGCTCTGCGACCATTCGGACGACGTGGCGTCCCGCAATACGAGTTGTTTCAATGCATTTTCGGCGATCGAAACCTGCTGCGTTGCGACAAGAAGGTCGCTTTCGCGGTTTGCGAGCTCGGTCTCGACTTCCCACCGGGCGAGCGGAGCGGCAGCGCCGGCGTCGATCCTTGCAATGATCTGCCGCAGGCTTTCGCGCGACAGTTCCAGGTTTGCCTGCCGGTTTTGCTGATCGCGGAGGGCAAAAACGAGGTCCCAGTAATTTCGTTGCACGCTCGCGATCGTGTCTATCGTCTGCCGGCGAAAATCGGCGTCGGTCTGTTCCAGGCGCCGACGAGCGATCTTTAGATTGCGCCGCGTGTTATCGATCCCGAAGTTGCGGAACAGCGGCTGTGTGTAACGAATGCCCCAGGTCGACGAGTAGATCGCACTGGTACTCGAACCCGAGATCGCTCCGGAACTCACCTGAGCTTGGGCAAACGCGTTTTCGGTCCGCGTGTTATTGAAAAATGCCTGATAATTTCCTCCGCCGGGCCGGATGAAGTTCAGCATATTCGCGTTCAACGAGAAGTCCCTCGTCGCGTTCGAACCAGTCGTCGAGTTGTGCGTAAACGTCGGTGTCACCGTAAAAACGGGGTCGTAAAACCCTCGAATGCTGCGAACCTGCGTTTCCTGAAAACGGACGTCGTCGCGCGTGATCTCGATCGAGTTGTTGTTTGAAAGTGCTTTTCGGATGGCTTCGTCGATCGACAGCGGAATCGGATCAGCCGTTTGCACACCGATCCGGCCGAGGTTCGGCTTTTCGGGTACCGCCACCGTCTCGGAAACAGTTTTTACGCTGGAGCCTTCGACGCGTTCGGAAACTTCACTTGTTTCCAGATTCATCTTCGAGACGTGCACCGTTTGAGCGGATACTGCGTTTGCACTCAGCAGAAATGCGATGCACGTCGAAAGGAATATACTTTTGGGGCGGCTATTTATCATTCTCGGGATTGCTCCGGGTAAAATTTGCTATTTGAGTATGAAGACGAAAACTCAATCGGGTACTACGACACTCAATTTTGTATAGTTTCAACAATTTCGCCTGTGGGCGTGCAAAACCGCCTCTATTACCCGGCGATGTGGGTTCGTTGCTGTTTAGCTCAAATTGCGATATCGTCAACCTTTTAACAACTAAATTTTTGAGGAGGGATTCATCACAAAATGGCTATAAAAGTTGGGATCAATGGATTCGGGCGCATCGGCCGAAATGTTATGCGCACGGCTCTCGGTGATGCGGATATCGACTTTGTTGCGGTTAACGATCTGACAGACACCAAAACGCTTGCTCACCTGCTCAAATATGACTCGATAATGGGCAATCTCGATCACGAGATCACGGCGTCCGGCGATACCATAAGCGTGAACGGCGATAGCTTCAAGGTGTTTTCCGAAAAGGATCCCGCCGCCATCGACTGGTCGTCGGTCGGAGCCGAGATCGTGATCGAGTCGACCGGCCGATTCACAAAAGCAGAGGACGCGTCTAAGCACCTTAGAGGCACCGTGAAGAAAGTGATCATCTCGGCCCCCGCCAAAGGCGAGGACGTGACGATCGTGCTCGGTGTTAACGAAGGAATGTACGACCCTGCCAAGCACAACATTATCTCGAACGCCTCATGCACGACCAACTGCCTGGCCCCGGTCGCGAAGGTCATTCACGATAACTTCGGCATCAAGAATGCGTTGATGAACACGATCCACAGCTACACGAACGATCAGCAGCTTCTCGATTTGCCGCATAAGGACCTCCGTCGCGCACGCGCGGCCGCTCTTTCGATGATCCCGACCTCCACCGGTGCAGCAAAGGCTGTCGCTCTTGTGATCCCGGAGCTGAAAGGTAAGTTTGACGGCATTTCTGTACGCGTCCCGACGCCGGATGTGTCGCTCGTCGATGTGGTCATCAATGTCGAAAAAGAGACGACGACCGAAGAAGTAAATCAGGTCTTGAAAAACGCTGCGAACGAGGAACTTAAGGGAATACTCGCCTTCTGCGAGGAGCCGCTTGTATCGATAGACTTTAAGGGCAATTCAAATTCTTCGATAATTGATGCTGAGAACACAAAAGTCATCGGCGGCAAAACGATGAAGATCCTCGCATGGTACGACAACGAATGGGGATACTCGTGCCGCGTTCGCGATCTTGTGAAGTACGTTGCAGTTAAAGGACTATAAGAAAAGGCGCTCCCACGCACGATCATGATTTACGTTCTACGCCTCCTGACGCTTTTGTTTCTGCTCGCTGCCGTCGGCACAGGTTCGACGGCATTTTCTCAAAAGAAACGGATTTCCAAACTCTCCCCGCCGCCGCGTGCCTCTTCGTATCGACCGACGGCGCCCGCATCGGGCGCGGACGTGCAGCGTCGCGTAGATGCTTTTTTGAAAGTTTGGTCCACGCTCAACCAAAACTACTTCGATCCGACCTTCAACAACCTCAACTGGAACAAGATCAAAACCGAGTTCGAACCTCGCGTGCGAATGGCGAAGTCGGACGGTGAACTTTACGCGTTGCTGAACGAAATGATCGGACGGCTGCAGCGCTCGCATCTCGCTATAATCACGCCGGAAGTATATCAGGCGATCGAGCGTGCAAAAGTGGAAGCGAAGGCCCGCGAGGTCGAACAGGCGAACCGTTCGGCCGTGGCGGGTAAAGCCGACGACACCGCCGAACCGGAGCTCAATTTTGACGATCCGCTCACCCAATACGGCATCGGCGCCGATCTGCGCATCATCGACGACCGGTTCGTGATCACGAGAATAAACCAAAATTCATCCGCCGAATATTCCGGACTCAAGACAGGTTACGTGATCGAAAAGATCAACGGCGTTTCGCTTGCCGATCTGCTGCGGCGGATCGAGATCCAAAACATCGATTCCGCACGGATCAAGAAATATTTGCCGTTCGAGATCGTCGGGTCGTTTTTGAACGGCGAAAAGGATAGTTACGTGACTGTGAGCTATCTGGACGAGAACGACGCTCACAAAGAGATGCGTCTGCGTCGCGAGCGGCTAAAATCGCAGACGGTCACGCTTGGCCAAAACTTTCCGGACCGTCAGCTTCAGTTCGAAGCCGCTTCGCTCAGTGACGACGTCGGTTATATCAAATTCAACATTTTCGCGATCCCGGTGATCGGCAAGTTTTGCGACGCGATCGGGCAGTTCAAAACCAAAAAGGCGATCATTATCGACCTTCGCGGCAATATGGGCGGCATTATTGCGTCGATGGTCGCACTCGCCGGAATGATGACCGACACTTCGATAGATCTCGGAACCTCGATCTATAAAACCGGGAGCGAAAACCTGACGGCATCGTCGAAGGCCAAGAATTTCAAGGGCAAGGTAGTGTTCCTCGTGGACAATCAAACGGTGTCGGCGGCGGAGATCTTCGCGGCATCGATGCAGGATGCCCAACGGGCAATTGTCGTCGGCGACAAGACCGCGGGCGAAGCTCTTCCGTCCGTCGCGCTCGACCTTCCGACCGGCGCAGTCCTTCTCTATCCGATCGCAAATTACCAGTCGCAATCGGGAAAATATTTGGAAGGATCCGGCGTAACCCCGGACCTGCTCGTGAAATTGGATCGGAAAACATTGCTGCAGGGGCACGACAACCAATTGGACGCTGCGTTAAATGCAATAGCTAGCGGGAATGCTCCGGCGGTCAAGCAGGCCGACCCGATCGAGTTTTCCGGGCAGGTTTTTTCCGCCGCATCTCCGCCACCGGCAAAATTCACGATCAAGGGAGATGCGAACCGAACGGTGCTCGAGCCAGCTGCGTCAGGCTCCGGTCGTCCGGCTCCGCCACCGCCGCCGCGACCGAAACCGGCGTCAAACGTGAAAGACGCTGCCGCGCTCAAAATCTTACGCGATTTCGCGGCGAGTATCGGAGGGGAAGCCGCCTTAAAAGCCATTCAGTCATACGCCCTGAAAGGGAGAACCGAGCTGTTGGTGAAAGGAACAAAGAACCAGTTTGACTTGGACGTATTATTTGAAAAACCCGGCAAGTACGCCGAGATCATGAGGTCGGACGCAGCCGGCGAGATCCGCGAAGTGCACAGCGGCACTTCACATTTCGTGCAGACCGATTACGGACTGACCCGTGACTTGCCGCCGTTTGCCAATACAGGCGATCTCGACATTCTTGCTCCGATACGGAATGTCGCCAACATGGATTTTTACCGGTCACTAACGTTTGTCGGCGTCTTCGAACGAGACGGACGTAAGGTGAACCTGATCGACGCACGCACAAAAGACGGTTACTACCTGGCATTAGCTTTCGATGTGGAAACCAAAGAGCTTGTTAGCTTTACTGGTTCGTATTATGCTATGACTTTCTCCGATTACCGGAAGGCCGGCGATATAAAACTCCCGTACCGCATCGAACGTGAACGCGTAATGAACGTCGCACTGGACGAAATAACTTTGAACGCACCGATCGACGAGGCGAAATTTTTGAAAAAGGAAAATTGCTTCGACAAAGAAAATTAGTATTCTTCGTATATCGCTATGGAAAAAAAGACGATCAAGGACGTGAACATCGACGGCAAACGCGTCTTTATTCGAGTTGACTTCAACGTTCCGATCAAAAACGGCGTGATCGAGGATGACACACGGATCATCGGAGCCTTGCCGACCATTCGTTACGCGATCGAACACGGAGCCAAAGTCATACTTGCGTCGCACCTGGGCCGGCCGCTAAAAGATAAAAAAAAGGCAGAGGAAAAAGGAGTTCCGTACGACGCGGCCAAGTACAGTCTCCGTCCGGTGTTTGATTATTTGAGCGCTCTGCCGGAGCTGCGCGACGTTAAAAGCTCCGGGAGCGAGGCACCGATTCGCCTGGAAGAGGGAAGTCAGGCGGTCGGCCGCGCAGAATCCAAGTTTGAACGCGTCAGCTTCGCCGACGATTGTGTCGGTACCGAGGTCGAAAATCAGGTCAATGCGCTGGAACCCGGCCAGGTTTTATTGTTGGAAAATCTGCGGCTTCACGCGGGCGAAGAGGAAAATGACCCCGAGTTTTCTAATCAGCTCGCAGCTCTCGCCGACATATACGTAAACGACGCTTTCGGAACGGCACACCGTGCACATGCTTCGACCGAGGGCATCACGCATTACGTTGAGACGTGCGTCGCCGGGCTGCTCATGGAAAAGGAGCTCGACTTTCTGGGCCGTGCATTGAATTCGCCGGAGCGTCCTTTCGTCGCCATCCTCGGAGGCGCCAAGGTCTCCGACAAAATTCCCGTCATCGAGTCGCTCATTGATCGGAAAGTCGACAAGCTGCTGATCGGCGGTGCAATGGCATACACATTCCTGAAGGCTCAGGGTTTCACCGTCGGCAAATCGCTCGTCGAGGATCAAATGATGCCCAAAGCACTCGAGATCGAGCAAAAGGCCAAGGACGCCGGCGTCGAACTGATCCTGCCGACCGATCACCAGGTGGTCGATTCGTACGACCCGCTGAATTCGCGCAAGACGATTCCGATCGCATTCACCAACTCGGGCCTCGTCGGTCTCGACATAGGCGTCGAAACGATCGAGATCTTTAAGCAGGCACTTGCGGGAGCAAAGACTATTGTATGGAACGGCCCGATGGGAATGTTCGAGGAAAAACCTTTTGACGAAGGGACGGTAGCGATCGCCGAAGCTGTCGCTGAAGCGACCGAAAATGGTGCCGTTTCCATAGTCGGCGGCGGCGATTCGGTGGCCGCTGTTAACCAAGCCGGTCTCGCCGATAAGATCTCGCACATATCAACCGGCGGCGGTGCGACGCTCGAATTCTTGGCGGGCGATATTTTGCCTGGAGTCGCAGCGCTGGATGATAAGTAGAAATCGTTGGTTGAAAGATGCTTTCGAGGAAGCTGTCGGTAAAGCTATCCACTCAGATCTGAACAAATGAGAAAACCCGTCATCGCCGGAAACTGGAAGATGTATAAACTGCTTGGGGACGCGGTCGCAACGGCCGTGTCATTGAAGCCGCTGGTCGCTAATGCGAACCACTGCGAAGTGGTGATCGCTCCAGTTTTTACCGCGCTCAAAAGCGTTGCGGACCGCATCGAAGGATCAAATATCCGTCTCGCGGCGCAAAATTGTGCAGCGGAAACCGAGTTCGGAGCTCACACCGGCGAGGTCTCGGCGGCGATGCTGAAAGACACGGGATGCGGCGACGTCATCGTGGGGCATTCGGAACGGCGGCAGTTCTACGGTGATACCGACGAAACCGTGAATAGAAAAGCGAAGGCGGCGGTCGCGTCAGGCCTCAGGGCGATCGTTTGCGTTGGCGAAATGCTCGCCGAACGCGAAGCCGGCTCGGCCGAAAACGTTGTGAAAGGCCAATTGTTGAACGGCTTAGAGGGTTTGACAGTTGCCGACACGGAACGTATTATTATCGCTTACGAGCCTGTTTGGGCGATCGGGACGGGTAAAACCGCCACGCCGGAACAGGCTCAAGAAATGCACGCTTTCATCCGTCGGACCGTAAGTGAGACTCACGGTGAAACAGTCGCAAACAGTATTCGAATACTGTACGGAGGTTCGGTCAAGCCGGATAATATCGGGGCCTTGATGGGACAACCGGATATAGACGGTGCACTGGTCGGCGGAGCCAGTCTGGATGCAGACAGCTTTTCGAAGATCGTAAATTATAAATCGGTTGGACGGTAACGAATTTGCTTTATATTCTGTACGCATTATTTTTCATGTCCTGCATCGTACTTATCGGCGCGGTGCTTCTGCAGCCCGGAAAAACCGACGCAGGAGCATTGTTCACGAGCAACGTTTCGAGCGCGGCATATGGTCCCCGCGGGACGGCGTCGGTGCTCTCTAAATTAACGATCGCTTCGGCGACCGTTTTTATGCTTTCTGCTCTGATGATATCGATGCCTGCTTTGAGCGGCAGCGTCTCCGTCCTGCAGGGAACGAGCGCTGATACTTCGACAGAAACCCCGGTCGAACCCGCGACCCAGCCCGCAACTTCGAACACTGCGACCGAAACCAACAGTAACGGTGCATTGATCGAGACGCCGGCCTCTAACGAGTTTCAATCGGACGCTGCTAATAATACGGCCGCTCCCGCTAATAAATAGTTCTTTACAATTCAGGTTTTTTGCCGAGGTGGCGTAATTGGTAGCCGCGCACGTTTGAGGGGCGTGTGGAGCAATCCGTGCGGGTTCGAGTCCCGCCCTCGGCACCATCAGTTAAAAGGACAGATCATTCGATCTGTCCTTTTTTATTATTCCGAAGCGAGCATTGTACCTGTCCCTTCGTTGGTGAAGACCTCGGCGAGCAGACCGTTCTTTGTCGACCCGCTAATAACATGGGCCGACGCGACACCCTTGGTCAAAAGCGAGATCAGGCTCTCGAGTTTTGGAATCATACCGCCGGTGGCTCGTCCGCTGGCGATCAGGTGCCTTGCGTCCGCTGCCGTCAGATGAGATAGTTTCGTCGACTCGTCATCGGCGTTCAGATAAATACCGTTGACGTCGGATAAAAGTATCAGCTTTTCGGCTCGGAGCTTCACGGCTACTTCCGCGGCGATCGTGTCGGCATTGACATTGAATATTCGACCTGTCTCGTCGGCGGCGAGCGAAGATATGACCGGAAGATAGTCGTTTTCGAGCAGTAGGTGAATAAGGCGCGTGTCAACGTCAACCACGTCGCCCACGTGGCCAAAGTCGATCGTCTCGGTCTCGCCCGTAGCTCGGTTTACAATATCCTTCGGCGGGCGTCTTACGGCTTTGATCACACCGCCGTCAATGCCTGAAAGCCCGACCGCGTCGATGCCTCGATTTCTAAGCGCCGACAGTATTTCGGTGTTTATTTTTCCGCGAAAGATCATCATCGCCAGGTCAAGGGTGTCGTCGTCGGTCACCCTTCGGCCCTCGACTACCGTCTGAACGACGCCTAGACGCTGAGCGAGTTCGGTGAGCTGTTTGCCCCCGCCGTGAATCACGCACACGTGAATTCCAACCTGATGGAGCAAAGCGAGTTCCTGAGCAAGCGACGCGAGGTTGGCCTTGTCCTCGGTAACTTTGCCTGACATCTTTACGACGAAGGTTTTGCCTTTGAACCGCTGAATGTACGGCAGTGCTTCGCGCAGAAGGTCTAATGATTCGATGTTCATTTTATAAGTGACTGCATTATCGCCTTTTGAACGTGCAGCCGGTTCTCGGCTTCGTCGACTACGACGGAGTTTGCCGAATCGATCACCGCGTCGGTAACGATCACGTTCCGCCGGACCGGGAGACAGTGCATAAATGCAGCAGCGTTCGTTTGAGCCATCTTTGTCTCGTTAACGATCCAGTCGTTTCTATACTGCGCCCGGTGGTCGATGTCCTTCTGATTGTCACCGTAAAATCTGCTCGCACCCCAACTCTTCGCATATACCACATCGACGCCGTCGAATGCCGCGTTTACGTCATTTGTATATTCGACGCTCCCGCCGTTTTCGAGTGCGTGTTTTTCGATATCGCTTAGCAGCTCGGCGTCTAGCTCATAACCTTTCGGATGAGCGATCCGGACGTCGTGGCCGAATTGCGACGCGGCGAGAGCAAAACTGTTAGGCACCGCCATCGGAAGCGGTTTGGGATGCCATGCCCAAGTCAGGAGTACTTTCTTTTTCGCAACGCCGAACTTCTCCCGGATCGTCATCATGTCCGCCATCGCCTGACATGGGTGATGCATCGCGGATTCGAGATTGATAATAGGCAGTGAACTGTAGCGGGCGAACGCATCGAGCACCGGGTCGGCGCGTTCAACGCTCCAGTCTTTGAGTTCGGCAAAAGTTCGCACGCCGATCGCTGAAACATATCTCTCGAGAACTCGGACGAATTCCTTGAGATGCTCCGTCTTGTCGCCGTCCATAACGACGCCGTCGCGGTGCTCGAGCGTCCACGACGTACCGCCAGGTTCGAGAATTACGGGATTGCCTCCCATTTCGAAAATACCGACCTGCATCGACGCACGCGTTCGCACGCTCGGATTAAAGAACACGAGTGCTATCGACTTTCCGCTGAGAGGGCGGTCCGTGTTACGGCCGCTTTTGATCGAGAGAGCGGAACTGATTATCGAATCGAGTTCGTCACGTCGGAAATCTGATGTCTTTAGGAAATTAGTTGACACTCAGCACCTCCGAAAGCGCGTCGATCTCCGAGAGCGGAAGACAGAGCGGCGGCAGAAGCCGCAGGACGTTCCCGTCGCTCGAAGTACCCGTGATAATTTTCTTTTCCAATAGTTTTGCATGGACCTCGCGGGCCGGACCCTCAAATTCGATGCCGAGCAAACAGCCCTTTCCCTTAACCGATCGGACACCGACCCAGCTCTTCGCCAGTTCCCGAACGCGGCTTTCGACTGCGGCAGCGTTTGCTATCATCTCGTCTTTTTCGATCGCCTCGAGTGTTGCGAGCAGAGCGGCCATCGCAATCATCCCTCCGCCGAAAGTAGTGCCGAGATCATTCTCCTTAATATTCGAAGCGACGGCGTCGTTTGCGAGACACGCTCCGACCGGAACGCCGCTTGCGAGCGATTTCGCAAGCGTTATTACGTCCGGCTCGACGCCGCCAGCGTTTAGACTTCCGCTAAAAAACCAGCGCCCGGTTCGTCCTATTCCTGTTTGCACTTCGTCAAAGATCAATAAGACACCGTTGTCGTCGCAGAGTTTCTTGAGATCGGTGAAAAACTGCGCTGACGCCTCGCGGACACCGGCCATCGACTGGATCGGTTCGATGATTACCGCGGCCGTGGTGTCGTCAATTGCGGTTCGGGCGCTTTCGATGTCGCCGAACTCAGCCGACACGTGCAGTGGCACATTCGGCTTGCCGATCTCGCGGTATTTACCGAGGAATGTCGCCGAGATCGAGTCGGCGGTGCGTCCGTGAAAGCCGCCGCTAAACGAAACAACCTTTTCGCGTCCGGTTGCCATTCGTGCCATCCGCATCGCGTTCTCATTCGCTTCCGTGCCCGAGTTGCAGAAGAAAACTTTGGTGATCGATGCCGGAGCCACCGACACAAGTTTCTCCGCCGCCCGGCCGCGAATCCCCGAATAAACCAGATTCGAATAAAACAAGACCTGCTCGGCCTGATTCTTTATCGCTTCGACGACATGTGGGTGCGAATGGCCCGTCGCACAAACCGCGTGGCCGCCATAAAGGTCGAGGTATTCGTCGCCGTCGCTCGTCCAGACCCGAGCTCCGCGGCCGCGTTCGACCGCGATTCCCATTTTCTTATAGGTTGCGATCTGGTATCTATCTTCCAGTTCTTGGATTGATGAGAAATTCGTCATGAGGTTTATGGATTGCTTCCGGGAAATATCAGGCCCGTCGTCTCTTCAAACCCAAACATCAAATTCATATTTTGAACGGCCTGGCCGGCGGCGCCTTTGACGAGATTGTCGAGCGCCGAAAATACCGCGATTTGTTTGCCGTCGGAATGGACGGCGATATCGCAGAAATTTGTGTTCTTGACCCAGTTGATGTCGGGTGATACATCGTTCATTCGAATAAAGAAAGAGCCGTTGTAAAAGTTGCGATAGATGTTGGCGAGGTCGTCATTCGTAAGATTGACCGATGTTTCCGCATAACACGACGCGAATATTCCTCGCGAAACGGGAAGGCTATGAGTCATAAATGTAAGTTCATTAGGGAACTCGCCCACCGAAGCGAGGTGCTGCCGAATCTCGGGGATGTGCTGGTGTACGAAAGGCTTGTACGCGTAAAAGGAGTTTGTCCGCTGCGGATGATGCGTGTTCGCGGCCGCCTTTGCTCCCGACCCGGACGAACCGGTTTTCACGTCGGCAATGATCTTTCCCGACAGTAATCCAGTTTTCACCAATGGAGCAAGAGCGAGCGACGTTGCTGTAGCAAAACAACCCGGGTTGGCAATGTAACTTGCCGTGCGGATGGCTTCGCGGTTTGTCTCTGTTAGCCCGTAAACAAATTGTTTCTGAATTTCGGTCGCCGTGTGCTCGAATTTGTAGAATTCGCTGAAGACCGTTTCGTCGTCGATCCTGAAATCGCCCGAAAGGTCGATCACCTTCACGGACGACGGAAGCTGCGGCACCATCGTCATTGCCTGGCCATGCGGCAAAGCAAAGAAAGCAATGTCGATGTCGTCCAGCCCGCGAACGTCGCTCGCCGCGGGTTCGAACTTCAGGTCCGTCAGTCCGAGCAAATTTCGATGAACATCGCTTACGTTCTTCCCGGCGTGTTCGTTCGCGGTGACAAAAGCGATCTCAATGTTGGGATGAAAAAGCAGAATTCGGAGCAGTTCGCTGCCGCCGTAACCCGACCCGCCGAAAATTGCCGCGCGTATTTTCGCCATTGTCATACTCGTACCTCGGCAACATGCGGCTCGAACGCAGGCACTATACTTTTAGAAGCAAGCTCAAACAACCGCCGTCCGCCGCGACGAGCATTACCGGCCGAAATCCCGTAGTTCAACTCGACGAAGTCCTCGCCCATTTGCGAGTCCGTGACTGATCCTGCAACGACGTCGATCTTGATCCCGAGTCCGTCCAAAACAGCCGTCCCGCCGATCACGCCCACATAGTCTGACGCGCAAAATACAAAAGATGACGTCGCGTTCTTTATCTCTTGGTCTTTCAAAACCGAGTCGACCGAGTATCCGCCGACGATACCGTCACCCAGTTCGATGACAATAAGGTCAGGCTCAAAGGTGTTCAGATGATTGAGAATCGACTTTGCGATCGGGGCCAGATCATCGTGCCCGACAGTCGAGGGAAGTCCGCAGTCGAGAAAACTTGCGGTGGCGACCGCACCGTGATCTTCCATGTTCAGCGTATCGCGCAGGCATGCAATGCCCGAGATCTTGCCGCCGACGACGCGAAAACCGGCGAGGTTTGCCTGTTTGATGATCTCCGCAGCCGCGACAGTCTTTCCCGAATTCATACACGTTCCGGCCACCACGATTATCGGTGCGGACGGATCTAGCCGTTCCGCCGGCAACAACGCGTTGCTGTCGATATTGAGGACTTCCCAGACTTCGTCCGTCACGGCTCCGATCACCTCGACCTCAATAGCGTCGGAAAGGGAAGAATGATGTCCGCTGCATTGTCCGATAACGCCGCCCATGTTCAGCAAGTGCAGGCGATCGCCTGATGCCACGCGTGACGGGACATCGCCGACGAATCCTTTTAATGCCCGCCGTTTTCCGAGGACACCCACTATAACGTCGCCGCGGCTGATTCGCGCCAACCGGCCCGACGGAAGCTCGAGGTTTCCGTAGGTAACCGATTCGGTCAAAGCCCGAACAGCGACCACGTCGCCGGCTCGAGGCTCGCCGAAATAGGAGGCAACGTGAAGTAGATTGCTCAAATTCAGCAGAGAGGCCGCCGAACCGATCTTGTCAGCCGTAACTATCATTGCTTATATTCCCCCGTTATCGAACGTAAATAACTCGTAAAGCGCGTTCGCGATGGCGTCTTGCGGTGCCCCTTTATTGATCGCCACAAAGATCGTGTCGTCTCCAGCGATCGTTCCCGCGATCCCGGGCAGATCCGCTGCGTCAATACGCACCGCGGCCGCCGAAGCGAGACCCGACGCGCATTTTGCGACGATCAGTGAATCACCCGATTTGACGACGGAAACGAGTCCAAAAGGCAGCAAGGCAGTTTCCGGTCGTTGCCTCGCGTATCTTCCGTTCAATTTGACGACGCCAAGTTCGTCGAGATCGCGCGATACGCTGGCCTGCGTCACTACAAATCCCTCTCGATGAAGCGCGTCGGCGAGTTCGTCCTGACGCGATACGCGCTGAGCGGAAATGATGTTTAATATCGCTTTTTGGCGGTCGCTCTTTTGCATATTGAAAAAACGAGTATGCAAACGAACTGCATATTATACGTTCAGATGCATAATATACAGTTCGAGTTGGCGACAGTCAATCTATTAGATTTATTTGTTTTAGAAAAGGCTCACCTTTATCCGCAAGTATTTCTTCGGATTTTGGCGGAAGTCGTAGATGAGCTTCGTGCCTTCGCTGGAGAGTTGGTTTACGTTCGAAGCGGTCTGGCTGATGTTGTTGTAGAGAGCTTCGTCGTTCAATATCTTGCCTAACGTGCCTTTGCCGGCCTGAGCGTCGCCGAGGATCGAATCGATCTTTGCGGCGGTCGAGTTGAACTTGGCGAGCGTACTGCGTGCGTCCTCGTAAAGCTGCTCGTCCTTCAGAAACTTGCCGGCGCTCCCGCGGCCGGCGGCGAGGTCCGTCGAAATAACTTTGAAGTCGTCCGCGATGCCGTTGATCTTGGCCGCCGAAGTTCGCAGGTCGATGATGGCCGCGCGCGTCTCGTTATATAACGCGTCGTCCGTTACGAACTTTCCGGCTGATCCGCGCCCGGCCCGAATGTCGTTCGAGATCGCCTCTAACTGCGATACGGTCTTGTTCAGGCTGTTGTAGAGTTGAGGATCGTTCAGCAGTTTACCTGCACTTCCGGTTCCGCTATTGACCTTTTCCAGGGTGGTCTGGAGCTTGGTCATCGTCAGCCGTGTCTCTGCGACCGTGGTATCGAGATTTTTGTAAAGCGACTCGTCGTTAACGATACGGCCGAGCGTGCCTTCGCCCTGGTTGGCCTTATTCAATATTTGATTTGCAGGAATAGCGAGCTTATTGATCTGCTCGAGCAAGTCGTTGCCGGTCTTGGTCAGTTGGTTGATCGAAATTGCTTCCGTCGACTCCAGAACGTGATTTTCGCTTACCGGAGCTCCTTTGCTCGACCCCGGAGTGACGTTGATCATCTTGTCATTGGCAAGGATGGACGTCGCGACAAGCTGAGCGGTAGAGTCGGTCCGGATACGCTCGGATATGGGTCGGCCGTTGAGTTCGCTATCGACCGCGAGAAGCGCCTCGACCTTGTAATCCTCAGGGCTGTCGGGCGGCAAAAGTACTACGTCCTCGACCTTACCGATCTTTACACCGGCGAGCTGAACCTCGGAACCCTCGCGAAGGCCGTCAGCCGCGGCAAATCTGGCCTTGAGCCGCAGCTTCTTTTCAAACGGGTTGAAGTCGCCGGTCGAATTGATAATGAGAAAAGCGAGGACCGCAAGCCCGAAAAGCACGAAGATCCCGACGCGCAGTTGGCTAAAACCAAGTTTTGCTTGAGTGTTTACCACGTAATTTTTCCTATTTTCCGTGAATGAACCGCTGCACGTATCGGTCCGGACTGCTGCGAAGCCGTTCGTCCGAGCCGCTGAAAATTATCTGTCCATCCCGCAACATTATCACTTCGGTATTTATGAGACAAAGCTTTTCACCCTCTTTCTCGAACACAACCTGGCCGTCTTCTGTGACCGTCGCATACTCCGACGACAGATACGAAACGTTGTTCATTTCGTGCGTAACGAAGATCGAGGACACGTCCTGCAGATCGCGCAGCTTGATCGCGAGCTCACATATTGTACGGGCGGTCGGCGGGTCAAGGCCGGCAGTCGGCTCGTCGAACAGAACGATCGCCGGATCGCCGACAAGTGCACGCGCGATGCCGACACGCCTTCGCATTCCGCCGGACAATTCGTCCGGCATTTTTTCGATCGCATCTTCGAGATCGACGAAGCTAAGCATGCGTCGTACCTCGCGTTCGACCTCGTCCTCGTCGACGCCCATTTCATGCAGACGGTACGCGACGTTGTCGTAAACCGAAAGCGAGTCGAACAGTGCGCCTTCCTGAAAGACCATTCCGATCTTTTGCCGGATCGGTATCATTTCCTCTTCGGAATAGTCGGTCACATCCTCGCCGTCGATCAGCATCTGCCCCGAATCCGGCTTCAGCAGGCCGAGGATAAGACGAATGATGGTTGACTTGCCGCCTCCGCTCTGGCCGAGGATGACTTTGGTTTCGCCTCGCCTGACGACGAAATTCACGCCGTTCAAGATCTTCTTATCGTCGAATGACAGATGTACGTCGCGAAACTCGATCGCAGGTACGATCCGGTCAGGCTCGTCGACCGGCACCTCGAGATCGGTCGCCTCAAGCACTTCCTCGACGCCAGCAACGTACTCTTCGTTCTCCAAAGACTGCATAAAATTCCGGTAATTATAGATTCTATATTCGACCGATGTCGAGGAACACCTGCAATGCTTTGGACAGGAAAAAGTCAAAGATAATAACCCAGATCGATGAAATTACCACGGCGTTAGTCACCGAGCGCCCGACGCCGGCGGTTCCGCCTGTGGTGCTGAGGCCTTTGTGACATGCAACGCTGCCGATTATCAAGCCAAAAAACAGCGGCTTGATCAGTCCGCCGATAATGTCCTGGGTCGATATTCCGTTCCTCACGGACTGGATAAAAACACTGCCTTCCTGATTAAAGAGCAGCGATGCTACCACACCCCCGCCCATGAGTCCGAAAATGTCCGCCGCAACGGTTAACAGCGGCAGCATGAAGACAAGAGCGAGGAGTCTCGGGGCGACGAGTTTTCGGTTCGGGTCGGTTCCTAAGGCACGCATCGCGTCGATCTGCTGCGAGACAACCATCGAACCGAGCTCCGCCGAAATTGCGGAGCCGATCCGTCCGGAAACCATCAAAGCCGAGAGCACCGGTCCCAATTCTCGAATCAACGAGGTCGCCACCGATCGCCCCGCCTCGCTTTGAATACTGTAATACTCGAGTGTCGGGAATGTTTGAAGGACAAGTACGCCGCCAGTGAAAAACCCGGTCAGCAGCACGATCGGCAGCGAACCGACGCCGATCAGATCCATCTGACGTATCGTCTCTGCAATGTAACGCGGCCCTCGCATCAGGCCGGCCAGCGACCGTCCGATCAATACGCTTATCTCTTGTAGCTCAAATATGAACTTGGTCAGTGGATTCATCGATCGTCGGGACGACAGTGGGTGCAGCGTTTTGTTTTGTTAAGGTTACAACGAACTTCAAAAAACAACAAACAAATACAGCCGCCAAAACAAGTGGCGGCCGTCCCGTCAAGAAAGTGGATATTTGGACTAAGGGCCGTTTTTCAACGTGCGATTTTGGCGATTCATTTTCCGGAACGGCCCCATACGTTCGCCCTTTCGGCGGCCGCCGCGAAATTTCATACGTTCCTCTTCGAATCGCTGCCGCAGTTCGCGGAATTTGACGAGCTGATCGGGAGTGAGTATCTGTCTGACGGTTAGCTCGCTATCAAACCGTATGCTGGCGATCTCGGCTTGTGCCGACTGATAAACCTTGATGCGGGCGGCGACGTCCGCTTCGTTTACGCTATCCGCGTAGATCGCCGTATCGAGCGCTTTTACAGCGTCACGAAATGCTCGTTGAGCCTGTTCCATTCGCGGCTTGTGCTCGGCGTTCATCTCCCGCAGACGCTGAAGCTGATCGGGCGACAGGCCAAGCTCGTGTAAAAGATTGGGCCGACCGCCTTCCGTAGGTGGCTGAACGTCTGCTGCCGGCCGTTCTAAATCCGTTGGCTGCCGGTCCTGAGCGAGTCCCATTGTTACAGCGAAAAACAGAACGAGAATCAACGGGGAGAGTTGGCTGAACTTCATAGAACTCCTGTCTAGCTTGCGTCGATCTCCGAAAAAATATCTTCGAGCCGAAGTGTTTCGTCTTCCTTTTCTTCGTATCCGTTCAAACTCGGCTTAGTTTGCATTCCTTCAGCAACTGAGCGATCCGAGGGAAAAGTCCGCTGATTTCGTTCACCTGGTCGTGTTTCCCGCGTTTTAGGTTCCTGCCGGGCCATTTTACGCGAACTTAAAGCGCGGGTGTTGACGTCTACCGAACGTGATGGCTCAACCGAATCGGCCGCGATGTCGATGCTGTTTGTCGAATCGGCAGTTTGAACCGGAACGGGCGAACTTTCGCCCAGGTTCGCAGCAATACCTTCGTCCGAAGGTGTTGAAACCGCCGGAACTGACACGGACGCAACTTCGGTATCAGAGGCCGTCGATCTGATAAACAATACGGCGCCGAAGATCACCAGCGCCGAAGCGGCGGCTAAGACCGGCACACGAAAACGTATTCGGCTAAGCATTGTCCAGACCGACCAAACGATCGATTTTTCATCCTGACGCTGCGGAGCGAACTCGAACTTGGGTGTCGGTGAGCCGACAAACTCCTGCGAAAACCATTCACCCACAGAATTTCGTGCCGACGAGACGGCCGCGAATTCGGTCGAACAAAGGTCACATTTCGCGAGGTGCTGCTCGACAACGCGCCTTTCCCCGCCGCCGATCTCGTCATAAAGATAGCCGATCAGATCGCCGCTAAAGCCGCAGGAAGAGTTGTTAATGTTATGGTCCTTCATTATCGTTTACGCGATCTCTACGGGCGACCGTTCGAGTTTTCGTCGAAGCTGTTTCAATGCCGTGTAAAGCCGGCTTTTGACGGTGCTGAGCGGCAACTCGAGCACCTCCGAGATCTCCTGAAATGTCATCTCCTCAAATTCCTTCATGACCACTACTTCCCGCAGCTCCTCGGGCAAGGACGTGACCGCCTGCCGGACAAGCGTCATACGCTCGTTTTGCTCGGTCGTTCGCAGCGGTGACAACTTTGCAGGAGCGACGAATATGCGGCTTTCCTCTTCGGTCTCTACGTTCAAATAATCTTCCGAGCGGGACTTCGTCCGCCGTTTCGTCGTCAGGCACTGGTTCACCGCGATCCGGTGCAGCCACGACGATACCTTAGCGTCGCCGCGAAAGTTCTTGATGTTCCTGAATGCTGCGATGAACGCTTCCTGAGCCGCGTCGCGTGCGTCATCCTCGCGACCGAGCATTCCGAAACAAAGAGCAAATATCTTACGCTCCCAACGTTTGACGATCTCGCCGAACGCATCGGAGTCTCCGGAAACCGCCGATTCAACGAGTTGTTCATCCGTCAGTTTTGTCGCCATCAGAAACGTGCCAGAAAAAATCTCCCATGGGCATATTAATGTATTCCCGGGCGACCCGAAACCTCCTCGCTCTTAGTTTTAGACGCTTGACGATTACGAAAGGTTTGGAAAAGACGGGAAGTGGCAGTCAAAAAAAAAGGCCCGCCAACAGGCGAGCCTAACAGTCTATGGTGGTCTAGCATTTGCCGAGCAGCCAGAATACGACGATGAATATCAAGATAGTTGAAATAAGGCCTCCGCCCAGTTTCCACGCAGCCGCACCGGCAAGCAGGCCTCTAAACATATCGTTCATAATTATCCTCCCGTTTTTCGTGTGTTGTGATCGAATTCCGTTCACTCATTTGAACGACATTTCGTTTGCAATCGTCGTACCGAATTCGGGAGTAGCGTTTCGTGTGTAACCGAATAGTTTTTGCTTTGGTGAGTAACTGGCGGGCGTAGCACTTTCACAAATGATCTCAAGCATCCGAATTGGACCGGATTCCCACACCATCTTGCTTGCAAAAACGAAAACCGCACGAAAAGTGCGGCTTCGACGTGCTGTCTAAACTAGAACGAACGAAAGGATCTAGTATGCGCGTGCGAAAATCACCCGCTTTGCAGACTCCTTTCCGGAATAGACACACTTACCGGATTCTTCGACGGAATTGAGCGGAATGCAGCGTATCGTCGCTTTCGTTTCGTCTTTTATATTTTCCTCTGTTTCGGCCGTGCCGTCCCAGTGCGCGAGGAGGAAGCCGCCGAGCTCGATCTGTTCCTTGAATTGCTCCCAGGTATCAATGATGAACGTATTTGCTTCGCGAAAATCGAGAGCTTTCTTATAAATGTTCGCCTGAATCTCGTCGAGAAGATCTTTGATATAAGCGGCAACGCCGCCGATCGCACGCGATTCTTTTGTTAGTGTGTCGCGGCGTGCGACCTCGATCATTCCGTTCTCGATATCGCGCATTCCGATTCCGAGACGAACGGGGACGCCGCGAAGTTCATACTCGGCGAACTTCCAGCCGGACCGCTGTTTGTCGTCATCATCGTATTTAACCGAAATGCCGGCAGCCTTCAGTTCTTCAACGATCGGCATCACCGTCCCGCTGATCGTCGCTAGATCTTCCTCGGATTTGTGAATAGGAACGATCACGACCTGTATCGGCGCGAGTTTCGGCGGAAGGACGAGCCCGTTGTCGTCCGAGTGGGCCATTATCAGTGCACCCATCAATCGCGTCGAAACGCCCCAACTCGTTGCCCAGGGGAAATCCTGCTGGTTTTCCTTATTGACGAATTTGACGTCGAACGCCTTTGCGAAGTTTTGTCCGAGAAAATGCGACGTTCCGGACTGCAAAGCTTTGCCGTCCTGCATCATCGCTTCAATACAGTACGTCTCGATCGCTCCCGCAAACCGTTCGCTCGGTGTTTTCAGGCCTTGAACTACCGGCATCGCCATCCAGTTTTCGGCGAAGTCCGCGTATACGCCGAGCATCCGTTCGGTCTCCTCGACGGCTTCCTTTTCGGTCGCATGGGCCGTGTGGCCTTCCTGCCACAGGAATTCCGTGGTCCGCAGAAACAGGCGTGTGCGCATTTCCCACCGGACGATGTTGCACCACTGATTTATAAGCAGCGGCAGATCACGCCACGACTGGATCCAATTGCGGTAGGCGTTCCAGATCACGGTTTCCGAGGTCGGACGAACGATCAACTCTTCTTCCAGTTTTGCCGTCGGATCAACGACGAGGCCCTTTCCGTCGGGATTTGCCTTTAGCCGATAATGGGTAACGACGGCACATTCTTTGGCGAAACCCTCGGCGTGCTCCTCTTCTTTCTCAAGGAACGACTTCGGTACGAAAAGAGGGAAGTACGCGTTCTGATGACCGGTCGCCTTGAACATGTCATCAAGCGCCCGCTGCATCTTTTCCCAGATCGCGAAGCCGTACGGCTTGATCACCATGCATCCGCGAACTGCCGAATTCTCGGCCAGGTCGGCGCGTTTCACGATCTCGTTATACCACTCGGAATAGTTCTCCGATCTTTTTGGCAGGCCTTTGCTCATAAGATTTACTGCGACCTCTCCGGACGAGAGCTTTGTCGCGAAACGAAAATGATAGAGTAATTAGCTGCAAGACACAATTTGCCGAGCGCCTTTACCTCGCTTGCCTTGTGTCTTCCTGCCCGTGTGGTAAAATCCGTTTTTTATGAGCGAATTCCACCTTGACTTTCGTGACACCGCGACGGCTTTTGCGGACAAATCAAACGCCGAACTCAAAGAAAAATACCGTCTTTTTTCATTGCTCAATTCACCGTTCCTAAATTCGTTAGGCGGTCGAGCAACGAAATTTGCGCTAGCTCTCGGCTTACCGGTCAAGGGTTTGATCAAGCGCACAGTATTTGAACAGTTTTGCGGCGGCGAAACGATCCGCGAATGCGAACCCGTCATCGCGTCACTCGGCGACGCTCATATCGGGACGATCCTCGACTATTCCGTCGAAGGGAAGGCTACCGAGGCCGATTTCGACCACACGAAGGACGAGATAATCAAGACCATCGAGCGGGCGAAAGACGACCCGAGAATTCCGTTCTCTGTTTTTAAGGTTTCCGGTATCGCACCGCTCGGCACGCTGGAGCGTATGAGCGCAAAAAAGAAGCTCGATGCAAAAAGCCAGGCGAAGTGCGAGCGGATCCACAGCCGTGTTGCCGAGATCTGTGATTATGCTTTTTCCGTGCGGCAGCCGATATTCATCGACGCGGAAGAATCGTGGACGCAGGACGCGGTCGACCGTCTCGCCACGACGATGATGGAGCGGTTTAATCGCGAAGCGCCGATCGTCTACAACACTCTGCAAATGTACCGCGTCGATCGTCTGCAGTTCCTGCGCGAATCGCGGCGCCGGGCCGCCGCCGAAGGTTACGTCCTCGGCGTAAAGCTTGTACGCGGCGCTTATATGGAAAAAGAGCGCGAGCGCGCAGCCGAAATGGGCTATGAGTCGCCGATCCATCCCGACAAGGAGTCGACCGACAACGATTACAACGCCGCGCTTGATTACTGCATGGACCACATCGATGACGTCGCATTTGTCGCCGGTACACACAACGAGATAAGCGCGGAACATCTGGCCGAACGAATGAACAAACGACGCGTCGAAAGCGACAACCCTCACATCTTTTTCTCGCAGCTTTACGGCATGGGCGATAATCTTTCGTATGTTCTCGGGAAGTATGGGTATAACGTATCGAAATACGTTCCTTACGGACCGGTCGAGGATGCGATACCGTACCTGATCCGTCGCGCAGAGGAGAACTCGTCCGCTGCCGGTCAGGTGAGCCGCGAACTGGAATTGATCAGCAGCGAATTGAAACGACGCAAGCTCTCCTGAACATTTCGATTCCGCAAATCGTTAAGCTGCCTATGTATTGTCCCAAATGCGGTACAGCCGAACAGGCGCCCGAAACCTATTGCCGTCATTGCGGAATATTTCTGCCCGATTTCGATACCCTCAAAAGCGGTGAACAATCGCCGGAAATGCATATCAAGGCCAACGCAGTATTGAGCGTCCTCACCATTACCGCATCGCTTGCGATCGTACTGATGTTGTATCTAACGTTTCGCGACCGCGAGACGCCTGTCGTCATTTACCCGGCAGCCGGTTTAATGATCGCGATCGCGGCGTGGCAGGTCCAGACATTCTGGCGAACGATGCTTCTCCGCCGTCAGATAGTACAGAGGGAGCCGCTGCGAGGAGATAAGGCCGCGGCAGCTTTCGGAAATTCTCCGAACGAGTCTTCGACCAAGGTCTTGGATGAGCCTGATCTGGCGATCTACCCACCGGCAAGCGTAACCACACCTACGACACGGCGCCTAAAACGACGATGATCCTAGCTCAGCGTAACCCTAACATCAATCTTACCGACCGATCGTGAACCTCGCGTTCCGGATCGCTTCGCCACGCTGATAAGGCTGCGATGTCCGAATCCGCGAGCGGTATATTCGAAATTCGCGCGACCTGCGTGCTTTCGAATGCGCGGTTGGTCAAGGCGATGTGGGGCGAACTCAACGAGAGACTTTCGAGGTCGGTGAGAGCGTCTTCCGCACTCTCGACGTCAAGAAATAACTCATTGAAGGCGGCAACGTGCCAAACCGCGTCTGCATTACCATTCTCAACATCAAGCACACGCAATAAACCGTATCCACTTTCCAATTGAAAGACCAAAATGTCACCCGGGGCAAACTCTTGCAGCATATTCCTAGATTAGCATATCGGCCAATTCCCGGATAAAATCGCTAATATGCACTCTGAAATCGATGCAAACAAATTGCTCGCGGTCGCGATCGACGAAGCACGTCTTGGTCTGACCGAAGGCGGGATACCGATCGGCGCCGCACTTTTTGACTCAAGCGGCGAATTGCTTGGCCGCGGGCACAACCGCCGCGTGCAAGAAAACGATCCATCTATCCACGGCGAGACCGACGCGTTTCGAAAAGCGGGACGGCAGCGGAACTACCGCGAAACGATAATGGCGACGACGCTTGCCCCGTGCTGGTACTGCAGTGGTCTTGTTCGGCAATTCAATATCGGGACAGTCATTGTCGGGGAATCTGCGAACTTCCGGGGCGGTTTAGACTGGCTGCGCGACAACGGCGTCAACGTGATCGAAATGAATTCCGAAGAGTGCAGTGAAATGATGGCCGAATTCATAGCCGCCAATCCCGAGATCTGGAACGAAGACATTGGCGAATGATCGCATCTCGAAACTAGCGAAAAAAGGCGAACCGTGCCAAGACCGTCGAAATCGTCGGCATGCGCATCGAAACGTCTTGCATGACACGCCGCGGCATTGCAAGTCGGTGTTCAATTATGAGAAGATAACTATTTGTTATATCGACCGATCTCTTACCTATAAGGATTATATAAATGGCTAACACAAAAGAAGCAGTTATCATTAGCGCGGCGAGAACGCCCACCGGAAAATTTCAGGGAGCGCTTAAAGGCTTTACTGCACCTGACCTGGGTGCGATAGCGATCAAGGAAGCTGTAAAACGCGCCGGCGTAGATCCCGCGAAGATCGATGAAGTGATCATGGGCTGCGTCGTCCAGGCGGGTGTTGGGCAGGCTCCCGCACGGCAGGCCGCGATGAAAGCCGGCCTCCCACCGGAAGTTTCGGCTTTGACAGTCAACATGGTTTGCGGCTCGGGACTTCGAGCAGTGGCGCTTGCATCACAATCGATCCAGTTAGGGGACGCGGAATTTGTTGTTGCCGGCGGAATGGAGTCGATGTCGAACATTCCCTATGCGCTGCAGACCGCACGTGAAGGTTTCCGCATGGGCAACCAGACGGTGACCGATCTTTTGATCCACGACGGTTTATGGTGCCCGTTCGAAAATTGGCACATGGGAAATACGGGCGAAGTCGTTGCCGAAAAGCACCAGATCACGCGCGAAACGCAGGACGATTTTGCTTACAACTCACACCGGAAAGCGCACGAGGCGCAGCAAAAGGGTTATTTTAAAGACGAGATCATCCCGATCGAGATCCCGCAGAAGAAGGGCGACCCGATCGTGCTCGATTATGATGAACCGGTACGTCCGGATACAACCGCCGAATCGCTGAGCAAGCTCAAGCCCGCATTCAAAAAAGACGGTGGAACGGTTACGGCCGGGAACGCACCGGGAGTGAACGACGGCGGTTCTGCTCTCGTCGTAACTTCGCGAGAGAACGCAGAAGGCCTCGGCATTGAACCGCTGGCCCGTGTGGTCTCTTACGCGGTTTCCGGTATCGAGCCCAAATACATTATGCTCGCGCCGGTCGAGGGCATTCGCCGTGCGGTCGCAAAGGCCGGCTGGAAACTTGAGGACGTCGAATTGTTCGAATTGAACGAAGCTTTTTCGGTCCAGGCGCTTGGCGTAATGAAGGAACTCGGCATAAACCCCGACTTCGTCAACGTCAACGGCGGCGCCGTTGCAATGGGCCACGCTATCGGAAACTCGGGCGGCCGAATTCTCACGACGCTTTTGTACGAGATGAAACGCCGCGGAGCGAAAAAAGGTGTGGCAGGCCTCTGTCTTGGCGGCGGCAACTCGGTCGCGATGGCGGTTGAGCGGATCTAAGCGATTTTTGCAACTGACGCCCTCGTCGAAACGTAAACTGTTCCGAGGAGCCCGGCTCCCGAGGAAGGAATTATGACTGCAAAGGAACACAATCGTCTCGTCGGTATCTTTTTGATGGCTCACGGCGGATTTCAGGCCGCGATCATGATCGTGATGTGCATTTTTTACGCGATCGTGGGATCGGCAGTGTCGCTCGGGAACGCCCAGAACGGAGGAGCGGTCGTGGGTCTCGCGTTTATCGCGGTGATCGTGTTCATTGTCGTCATTTCCGCGGTGTTCATTCTGCCGCAAATTCTCGGCGGCTATATGCTTTACAAGGAGAAACCGAACGCCAGAAATTGGGGAATCGCCGCAAGTATCCTTTCCTGCCTGTCATTTCCCATCGGAACCGCCGCCGGAGTTTACGGCCTTTGGTTTCTCTTCGGCGAGCAGGGGCAACAGTTTTATCTCGGCGGCGGCGGTCATAGGTCGCTTTCCGCACCGCCGCAGCCGCCGGCTCCGAACAGTTGGCAATAACGTATACCTACATCGGTCAGGTGAGCGAGTGAAAGGATCTATCCATTCACTCGTTTGTTTTAAAGCCCGAATTTGATTATTTTTAGGTATCGGAATCGAACAAACTTAATAAACAGGAAAATATCAAAATGAGTGAGATCATTGGCGTTATCGGCGCCGGAACGATGGGCAACGGCATCGCACAGACGGCGGCCGGTGCAGGTTTTGACGTTGTTATGTGCGACGTAAAAGAGGACTTTTTAGTACGCGGATTTGAAAATATCGGCAAAAGCCTCGATCGCTTTGTGAAGAAAGAAACCATGACCGAGGACGAAAAAGGGAACGTACTCGGCCGCATAAGGTCCACGACCAAATTCGACGAGTTAAGGGACTGCAGCCTGGTTGTCGAAGCCGCAACGGAGAGTTTTGACGTTAAGCGGCAGATCTTCTTAAAGCTAGACGCCGTTGCTGGCCCCGACGCTATCCTGTCGTCCAATACGTCGTCGATCTCGATCACAAAGATCGCGGCGGTCACGAAACGGCCGGAACAAGTTATCGGCATGCACTTCTTTAACCCGGTCCCGCTTATGAAACTCGTGGAGGTTATTCGTGGGATCGCGACGTCCGACGAGACGTATGCGGCCGTGAAAAGTATTTCAGAAAGGCTGGGAAAGGTGCCGGTCGAGTGTAACGATTATCCGGGATTTGTCTCAAACCGCATCTTGATGCCGATGATAAACGAGGCGATCTTTGCACTGCACGAAGGCGTTGCAACCAAGGAGTCGATCGACGAGATAATGAAGCTCGGCATGAACCACCCGATGGGGCCGCTGACGCTCGCTGATTTCATCGGGCTCGATGTGTGCCTCGCAATTCTCAACGTACTTCAGGAAGGCCTCGGCGACCCGAAATATCGCCCGTGCCCGCTGCTCAGGAAATACGTCGACGCCGGATGGCTCGGGCGCAAAAGCGGCAAGGGTTTTTACGATTACAAATAATAGGTACGAGTTACGCGTTTACGCGTGAAGCCGCGTCGCCGACATTCTCGTTAAATATTAATCGGGCCCGCTGACCGTCGCTTTCACGCGTCAACGCGTTGGTCGTCTGCTGCATCAAAACCCTATACGCTTCTCCTGCGTATACGAAAGCGATATTCATTTCTAAGGAAACATAAATGCGAAAAACTTTAGCACTCTTTCTGTTGGCCGGAGCATCGTTGTTGGCAGCTTTGCCCGCTTCCGCTCAGGTCAAGGTCGCGCCGTTAGACATCAAGGAGCGTACGCTCACTAACGGCCTTAAGGTCGTCTCGCTTCGCGACAATACGAGTCCGACGGTCGCCATCCATGTTTGGTATAACGTGGGCGGGAAAAACGATCCGCAGGGCCGGTCGGGATTTGCTCACATGTTCGAGCACATGATGTTCAAATCGACGAAGAACATGCCGAACGAAAAAATGGATCGGCTGACCGAAGACGTCGGCGGTTTCAACAACGCTTCGACATGGGACGATTTCACGAACTATTATGAGGTCGTGCCGTCGAATTATCTTGAGACGCTGCTATGGGCCGAAAGCGACCGAATGGTCAATTTGAATGTCGACGACGCAAATTTCCAATCCGAAAGGGACGTAGTTAAGGAAGAATTTCGCCAAAGCGTTCTGGCCCAGCCGTACGGACGATTTTACGAATACATCAGCAGCCTTTCGTACGCGAAACATCCTTACAAACGCGGCGTCATCGGCAATCTCGAACAGCTCGACGCCGCAACGCCGAAGGACGCGAAGGATTTTTACAATACATTTTATCGACCTGACAATGCATATCTGATAGTCGTCGGCGATTTTGACGACAAACAGCTCGAGGCGTGGACGGATAAGTATTTCGGACGGATCGCGAAGCCGACGGGCGCGATCCCTCGGGTCACCGAAGTTGAACCCGATCGAACCGCGGAATCTAGGCAAGTCACGACCGCTCCGAACGTACCGTTTCCGGCAGTGGCGATTACCTACCTCGGCCCGGATTCAAAGAGCTCCGACGTTCCCGCACTTCGCATTGCCGAAAAGATACTTTCCGGCGGCGAGAGTTCACGGCTCTACCAAGCCTTGGTCTACAAACAGCAGATCGCGCAGGAAGCCTCGTTCTCCTACGACATGCGTGTCGATAAAGGACTCCTGTATTTCTCAGCGATCGCTTCCGAAGGGAATAAACCGGAAGCCCTGGAATCGAGTCTGTTAGCGGAACTGAAGAACATCCAGTCATCACCGGTCACCGCGAACGAACTTGCAAAGGCAAAGAACCAACTCGTGACCGAAGCCATCCGCCGCCGCGAGAACAACGACGGCAGGGCGATCGCGATCGAGCGTGCCGTGGCGTATATGGGCGACCCGAAAGCGGTGAACTCGGAAGTCGCCGCCCTCCAGGCCGTCACCGCTGCCGACGTCCAACGTGTTATGAAGAAATACTTCAGCGATAAAAACCGCGTCGTGATCTATTACTCGCAAGGAGACCAGAAATGATGAAATCACTCACTAAAGTAAAACTTGCGACAGCACTGGCGATCTCGGTATTTGTCGGCGGCACGACGGCGTTTGTATCCGCACAAGTCGAAAACCCGCCCTCGCCGTCGGCCCCAAAAACCGCGTCGATCCCGGCGGTGAAGGAAACAACGATGGGCAATGGACTGACGGTGGCGGTCGTAGAGCGCCGCGCCGTTCCTATCGTTACCGTGCAGCTGCTCGTCAAAAACGGTGCCTCGTCCGAGTCTGTTGATAAGGCCGGGTTAGCAAATCTGACAGCTTCAATGCTGACCAAGGGAACGAAGACCCGGACCGCAACGCAGATCGCGAACGAGATTGAGTTTCTCGGCGGCTCGATAACCAACGGCGCCGGATGGAACAATTCCGTTGTCTCGGTCACAGTCACATCCGACAAGCTGGACCAGGCGATTGCGATCCTTGCAGACGTCGCCCTTAACCCGAACTTCGACGAAAAGGAGCTGGAGCTGCTAAAAAGCCAATTGCTCGACGGCCTTACGTACAATCTCAAGCAGCCGAGCTTCCTCGGCAATTACGTTGCGAGCAAATACAGTTACGACGAACATCCGGCCGGGGGAACGCCCGCAAGCCTTGCGTCGATAACCCGCGAAGACGTATCGCAATTCCATTCCTCCTTCTTTACGCCGGACTCGGCGGTGTTGATATTCGCGGGCGATGTTGCTGCCGGTAAAGCCAACGCTTTAGCCGAGAAGTTTTTCGGAAAATGGACCGGGAAGCGACGCGAACCTGGTACGCGTGCGGAGATGGCTGCCAGCTCGAGCTCCGGCAAGGTTAAGACCGTCAACCGCATATTGGTGGTCGACCTGCCTGATTCCGGTCAGGCAGCCGTGACCTATGCTCGGACGATTCCGGGTGTCGGCCGCAAAGACGCTAGATATACTGCAGCGTTAGTGCTTAATTCCGTGCTGGGCGGCGGTTATTCATCACGCCTTAATCAGGAGATACGTATAAAGCGCGGCCTCAGCTACGGTGCCGGAAGCAGCTTCGGCTGGCGCAATTCCCGCACGAACTTCAGCACCCGGACGCAGACCAAGAATGATTCGGCCGCCGAGGTGGCGGAGCTTGTCGTCGCCGAACTTAACAAACTGGCGACTGGTGCCGTAGACGAAGCGGAACTGGTTCCGAGAAAATCCGTACTTACCGGGAACTTCGGCAGAAACCTTGAAACCACGGACGGGCTCGCCGTTGCTTTGGGCGACCTCTACAGTTTCGGCATTCCGGCCTCAGAGTTGAACGCGTATATAACGAGTGTCAACGCCGTAAAGGATTCGCAGATCACCGCGTTCGCAAAATCGAATTTGAATTCAGGCGATATTGTCATCGTGGGTGATTACGCGAAATTCAAGGACGATCTGTCGAAACGTTTTCCAAACGTGCACGTCGAGGTCGTGAAGGCCTCCGAACTCGATCTGACGAAGGACAGTCTTCGTAAGTGAGACATGGGTGGTAGTAACGCCCGAACCGCTTTTTTGCTAATATCATTTCACATTGGCTGCTATCGGTCGCCGAACGCGACGAGCCGATAGCGGCCAATTCTATTTATGCATCGCAATCTGCGGGAATTCATCGCCACCCTTGAGAAGGAAGACGAGATCGTCCGCGTCGAAGCTCATGTCGATCCTTATCTCGAGATCGCCGAGATTCACCGCCGAGTCATCGACGAGCAGGGCAAAGCTTTGCTCTTTACCAAAGTTAAAGGCTCGGGCTTTCCCGTTGTCACAAATCTCTTTGGCACTCGTCACCGAATCGATCTGGCTTTCGGCAAAAAGCCCGAGAATTTCGTCCGACGTGCCGTTGAGGCCGCGGAAAAGCTGTTCCCGCCTAAGCTGTCGAAATTGTGGGAATACCGTGACCTCGGCTTCACCGCACTGAAACTCGGGACAAAGAACGTACGTCACGCCCCCGTGCTCGAAGCAGCCGACAATCCGGCAAACCTCGACGCGTTGCCGCTTTTGCAGTTGTGGCACGACGACGGCGGCCACTTCATCACGCTGCCGCTCGTGTACACGGAAAGCCCGACGAGCGGCAAGGCGAACCTCGGAATGTACCGCATCCAGCGTTACAACGCCGAGGAAACCGGCATCCACTGGCAGATCGGCAAAGGCGGCGGCTTTCATTATTTCGAGGCCGAGCAAGCGGATCGGGCGCTCAATGCAACGATCTTTCTCGGCGGCCCTCCGGCGATGATAATTGCGGCGATCGCTCCTTTGCCCGAGGACATTCCGGAACTGATGCTCGCGTCGCTGATGGCAGACGGCAAGATCGCGACTGTCGAGAATCCGATAAAAGGCCATCACCGCCTAATTGCCGAAGCCGAATTCGCCATCTGCGGCAGCGTTCCGCCGAAACTGCGTCGGCCCGAGGGACCATTCGGTGATCACTACGGATATTACTCGCTCACCCACGATTATCCGATTTTTAACGCGCAGGCGGTCTTTCACCGAAAGGACGCGATATACCCCGCGACGGTCGTCGGCAGACCGCGACAGGAAGATTTCTTCATCGGCGATTATTTGCAGGAACTTTTGTCGCCGCTGTTTCCGCTTGTGATGCCGGCGGTCCGCGGTCTATGGAGCTACGGCGAGACGGGTTTTCATTCGCTGGCGGCGGCGGTCGTTCGCGAACGTTACGGCAGGGAAGCACTGTCCGCCGGATTTCGCATTCTGGGCGAAGGGCAGCTTTCGCTTACAAAATTCCTATTGCTGACGGACAAACCTCAGGACCTTCGCGATTTTACGGCGGTATTCGAGCATATTCTCGCCCGAGTCGACTGGCAGCGGGATTTCTTTATTTTCAGCCAGACGTCCTTCGACACGCTCGACTATGCCAGCGGTAAGATCAATCACGGCAGCAAGGCGATAATGATGGGCGTCGGCGATGCAAAACGTGAACTGGCTCGTGAGTTCCACGGCATACTTCCGGACGGGGTATCACGGGCGGAGGTCTTTTGCGGCGGTTGTCTGGTCGTCGAAGCTGGCAAACACTCGGGAAGTCCGGATCTCGGGCAGCGGCTCGCCAGATCGGGAGCTTTCGACGATTGGCAGGTCGTCGTTATCCACGACGACGCCGATGTTGCCAAATCGGCGGATCAATTCCTCTGGGCCACATGGACGCGATTCGATCCGGCGACCGATATCGTTGCCCGCGAAGCAATCGTCCAAAACAATCATATCGGCTACTCGGCACCGATCTTTATCGATTCGCGGATGAAGGCTCATTATCCCGCGGTCGTCGAAGCTCGGCCGGACATTGTCAAACTCGTCGACGATCGATGGAGCGAGTATTTCCCGTCGAAGATCTCATAGAATGAAAACGTGGTACAGACGCTTGCCGATCGTCCTCACCGGCGCATTATTATTGCTAGGTGCCTTGATCGCGTACTCCTATTTCATCGAACCCAACCGCCTTGTCGTGAATAGTACGGAGCTGCAAATACCGGGATGGAACAGCACATTCGACGGGCTGACGATCGTCGCGATCTCGGACATTCACGGCGGTTCGAACGGCGGCAGCGAAGAGAACATTCGGCGGATCGTGCGAACCGCAAATGAGCAAAACGCCGACGTGATCGTTTTGGTCGGCGACTACGTTTCTCAGGACCGTGAAAACCGCGCCCGTTTGAAGATGCCGATGTCTGAGGTGGCCGAAAATCTCAAGGGATTGCAGGCAAAATATGGCGTCTTTGCAGTTCTCGGGAACCACGACGGCTGGTATGACGACGCCTCGGTCGCGCGCGAGCTTCAGCGGATCGGGTATCGCGTGCTGCAAAACGAAGTAGCGGTTATTGATATAGGCGGGCAAAAGCTGCGCATACTCGGATTGAACGATCACCTCAAGATCAAGTCGTGGGACTCGTTCGACAGCGACGTCCGATCTGTTATGGCGGGCAGCGAATCGGCTGGCGATCTTCTAGTCCTTGAACACAGCCCCGATGTTTTCGACATCCTTCACCAATGCAAGACGCTCGGCCCCGAATTCAAGCTAATGATCGCGGGACACACGCACGGAGGACAGATCTGGCTGCCGGTGATCGGTTCGCCATTCGTCCCGTCAACCTACGGCCAGCGATACAACCTCGGCCATATCCGCGAAAATGGTGTCGATATGTTCGTCACGACCGGAACGGGCACGAGCATTCTGCCGTTCAGATTTATGATGCCTCCCGAGATCGCCGTCCTCACGATTCGTTCGAGTTAGTGGCTTCCGACATCGATCAAAGAAGCTTCATTCTTTCGGTCAGGTCTTCGTCGCCGGCGGATGAGATCTTTCGATATTTTGCGACAGACGGGAACTCGCCGTTCTTCCAATCGGACTCTCTTTGCCGGGCCTCGTAGACCGTGTCGGTGATGAAATTCCAATAGATCACCGTCGGGTCGGGAAGCGGTTCACCGCCAAATAGGACGAAGCGAGCTTTGCTGTTTGCGGTAAATCCCACCGAATCTCCCGGAGTAAGGCTCGCGAGATCGTGACGCTCAATTACTTTCGAGTCAACAGATATCGAGCCCTCGCACACATAGACGGCAAGTTCGTGCGATCGATCGACCGACAATTCGTACGATGCTCCTGCGTCGGCCAAAATATCCAGATAGACAAGATCTTGAAATGTAGGTATCGGCGATTCCTGCTCTTCGCACCGGCCCGCGATCACTGTGATCTCAAAGTTCTCGCCAGTCACCTTTGGCAGGTTTTCTTTGGCGAAGTGTTCAAACGCAGGTTCTACCTTTCGTTTTTCGTGGGGAAGGCCGACCCAGCTTTGAATGCCGTGAATTCGCGGTAAAAGCTTCGTCACCTGTTCGGCGTGCGTGATGCCGCGGCCGGCCGTCATCCAGTTAACGTCCCCCGGCGTGATCGACAGTTGGTTGTCGAGGGAGTCGATGTGAAGTATCTCGCCTTCAAAAAGGTAAGTGACCGTCTGCAGACCGACGTGAGGATGAGGCGGCACGTCGAACAATTCCGGCGTTATGTTCGGCTGATCGAAATGATCCAGAAAGACAAAGCCGCCGACTCGACGCAGTTCACGCCGCGGCAAGGCTCGGTGAACAACGAAGTCTCCGGGCAGATAAGATTCGGCTGCGGTGAGTATCAGATCTACAGTTCTCATGGTCACAATCCGTTAGGAGGTGCAGCGCGAACACATCTAAGGCCGCAATCTATAAAGCATTCTCGGAAACGGAATTGTCTCTCGAACATGTTCGATTCCGCACATCCATGCTACCGTGCGCTCGATGCCCATACCGAAACCGGCGTGGGGAACGCTGCCGTAACGACGCAGGTCGAGATACCATTCAAAAATTTCCTGCGGCAGATTATGGTGTTTCAGTTGTTCCTCGAGGTATTCGAGCGATGTCGCGCGTTCGCCGCCGCCGATGATCTCGCCATAGCCTTCGGGAGCAAGCAGATCGATGCCCAGAGCGAGCTCGGGACGATCCTTGTCGACTTCAAAATAGAAACCTTTGATGGCGGCCGGGAAGTGATGCACGAATACCGGCTTGCCGAACTGGTTAGAGAGATATGTCTCGTCCGGAGCACCGAAATCGCCGCCCCATTCGAAATTGTTCTCGAGCTCGCCCTTGGCGTGTCCTTCCTGAAGCATTTTCACGGCGTCATCGTAATGGAGACGGGGGAACGGTGACGCGATCGCTTCGAGTACGTTCGTGTCGCGTTCGAGCGTTTTCAATTCTTCCTGCCGGTCAGCCAGTACGCGTTCGACGATCGAGAGTATGAGACCTTCGCCGAGGTCCATCATGTCCTCGTAACCGGCATATGCGACCTCGGGCTCGACCATCCAGAATTCGGTCAGGTGCCGTCGCGTCTTTGATTTCTCCGCTCGGAACGTTGGACCGAACGCATAGCTTTTGCCGAACGCGGCTGCGGTCGCTTCGTTATAGAGCTGGCCGGATTGTGTCAGATACGCCTTGTCATCGCCGAAATAATCCACCTCGAATAGCGTTGTTGTTCCCTCGCACGCGGCTGGCGTGAAGATCGGCGTATCCGCTAAGGTGAATCCATCGTTATCAAAATAATCGCGGGTGGCTTTGATCACTGTGTGACGCACTTTTAGCACCGCGTTCTGCTTTTTCGAACGGATCCACAGGTGACGATTGTCCATCAGGAACTCTGTACCGTGTTCTTTCGGCGTTATCGGATAATCGTGGACGTTTTGCAGGACCTCGATGTCTTTTACATCGAGCTCGACCCCGATCGACGAACGTGCGTCTTCCTTCACGGTGCCGGTGACGATCATCGACGATTCCTGGCCGACGCCCTTGGCCTTTTCAAATACGGCTTCGTCGTTGCCCTTGAACACTACACACTGGACGATGCCGGTGCCGTCACGCAGCTGTAAAAACACGAGCTTGCCGCTCGAACGCGAGTTATAAAGCCAGCCTTTTAGCGTGACCTCTTCGCCAATATGATCTTTGAGTTGATTGATGTATGTCTGCTTCATAAGTTACGGGATAAATCTTGATTCTAAAGGAAAACGCGTCGAGCGCAAAACGAACCGTTGTTTGACTTTACCGCCCGCAATTTGCAAACTTGCGCTTATAGTCAATGAGTTCAAAATGGTTCTGCATATTCGTGCAGCATTTGCGTAAAACCCCCGATTCCAAATGTCCGAAGAAAAAAAGAAAAAGAAAATTAATTATTCCAGTGCATGGGTCGAGGCCCGTCGGATAATCTGGGCTTCGCGATGGCGGCTTTTAGTGGGCAGCGTGCTAATGCTGATCTCACGCCTCGCCGGAATGGTGCTGCCTGCGTCAACAAAATACATCGGCGACGATATTTTTACGCAGAAGAATTATGGCCTGATCAAATGGATCGCGCTTGCTATCGGTATTTCGACACTCATCCAGGCGGTGACGTCGTTCGCGCTGTCTCAGATCCTCGGCGTTGCCGCGCAGCTTGCGATCACGAATATGCGAATGCGCGTTCAGCAGCGGATCGAGCGGCTGCCGATCTCGTATTTTGACTCGACCCAAAGCGGTCAGTTGATATCGCGGATAATGAATGACGCCGAGGGAATTCGCAATCTCGTCGGAACGGGGCTGGGGCAGATCATCGGGAGCATCGTGACCGCCGTCATCGCGCTTGCCGTCCTGTTCTACTTAAACTGGCAGCTAACGACGGCGACCATAGCTGTGCTTTTGATATTCGGCGGCGCTCTGGCCTACGCCTTCAAAGTATTGCGGCCGGTATTTCGCGAACGCGGGGAGATCACTGCCCAAGTCACCGGGCGTCTCGTCGAGAGCCTCGGCGGCATTCGCATCGTAAAAGCGTATACGGCTGAAAAACGCGAAGAGCTGTCATTCACTCGCGGCGCCCACCGGCTTTTCCGTAATGTCGCGAAAACCGTAACCGGCGTTTCGGCTATAAGCTCGTTCTCATCGGTTGTCATCGGGGCGATCGCCGTAGTGATGATAATCATCGGCGGCGGCGCCGTACAGGCCGGCACGATGACGCTCGGCGATTTTTTGATGTACATCTCGTTCACTTTCCTGCTTGCTTTGCCGGTAGTCGAGTTAACGTCGGTCGGTACGCAAATAGCCGAAGCCTTGGCCGGACTCGACCGTATTCGCGAGATCATGGACATGACGACCGAAGACGAGCAGGACGCGGGCCGAAAACCACTCCCGACGGTTCGCGGTGCGATCGATTTTGAAGATGTCGAGTTCGAATACGACAAAGGCGTCCCTGTACTGAAAGGAATTTCTTTTCACGCCGAGGCCGGGAAGACGACAGCACTCGTCGGCTCGAGCGGTTCGGGAAAGTCGACGATACTCAGCCTTGTGTTGAATTTCATCCAGCCAACGAAAGGTATCATCAGGATCGACGGCTCGGATCTGCAGAGCGTGAAGCTGCGTGACTATCGGCGGCAGTTGGGAGTGGTGTTGCAGGATAATTTCCTCTTCGACGGAACGGTGCTCGACAATATCAAGTTCTCGAATCCGGAGGCGTCGCTCGCCGAGATCAGGGAAGTTTGCCGCATTGCGAACGCTGACGAATTCATCGAACAGTTTCCGAATGGCTATGACACCGTCGTCGGTGAACGAGGTGTTAAACTCTCCGGCGGGCAGCGGCAGCGATTAGCAATCGCGAGGGCTTTGCTCGCAAATCCGCGTATTTTGATACTGGACGAGGCGACGTCGTCGCTCGACTCGGAAAGTGAGGCTCTCATCCAGGAAGGGCTCAATCGCCTGCGCGAAGGGCGAACTACATTCGTTATCGCCCATCGGCTGTCGACGATCAGAAGCGCCGACCAGATCCTGGTGGTCGAAGCCGGCGAGATCTTTGAACGCGGTACACACTTGGAACTTGTCGCAATGAACGGCCGCTACAAGCAGCTGTACGACAAACAATATCTTTTCGAGCAAAATCTATTCGTCAATCCCGGCGAAGATTTTACGGGCATGCCCGGCGAATCGATGGCCCAAACCAAACTATGATCTAGCGCGGGATGCTCCAATGCTCTCGCGCTGCGGCCGTAAACTATGCCTACACCACAAAACTATCAAAATCACGCTCGCTACTTTCCGCTCGTTCATTTTGTTGTCGTTCCACTGCTGACGATCAATCTGATCTATCAATTGGTGCGACTGTACCAGGAGCCGAATTGGGATCGCGGAATGTTCGTTGTGCTTTCGCTCGTCTTTATCTTGATGACGATCGGCGCTCGGCTCCAGGCGTTAAAGGCGCAGGATCGTGTCATCCGGCTTGAGGAAATGTTGCGTTACGAGCGGTTGCTGCCGGAAGAGGTCGCTAGCGCGTCCACGAGTCTCCCACTTGGGCAAGTGATCGCTTTACGATTCTGCTCGGACGAGGAACTAGCTGATTTGGTCAGGCGAACCGGTGCCGGGGAATTTACAAAAAATAAGGAAATAAAACGTGCGGTGAAAAACTGGCGGGCCGATCATCATCGAGTCTAGTCAAGCTCGGCATTGAGTACTGATCGAAGTACCGGATATTCGTCGATATTCTCGGCGGCCCTGAGGACAATTCGGAACATGGGTTTGATAAACGGGGTGAAATAGGCTTTGCCGCGGGTTGCAGATTGATACGAGAATGTACCGGCGGCCTTTAAGCAACGCTGGATCGTCTGCAGCCTGAATTCGTCCGCAAACGCTTTTTCGTCCAGCTCTTCAAGACCGATCTCCACCCGCGTGTCGAGGAACAGTCGTCTCTTCGCTGCAAGCCAATCGGGCGTCGGCAGTTCGGTCACACGGTCGAGCAGCAGCGAGACGAGATCATACGCGGGCGATCCGATCCGAGCGTCTTGATGATCTATGATCCGAAGTTCGCCGGTTTCATCTATCATCAGATTCGCGGCGTGAAAATCGCGGTGACAAAGTACCGTTGCCCGCATTTCAAGTTCCTCTGAGATCTCGAGAAACTCTGCGTCGAGCGCCGCCTCCGTCCGTTTCGGCAGCGGCGCTTTATTCAAGGTCGTGAAGTAATGAGTCTTAAAGAACTCAAGTTCCCACATTAGCTTCTCAACATCGAATGTTAATTGCGACGCTATCGAGTTCGAGGCATATGCTGTGTCCGTCGCGGCCTGGATCCGCGGTATCAGCCGAATCGCGCTGTCGACCAGTGCTTCGCGATGCGGAGCGTCTGCGACCCGTATTTCATCCCGCAGGATCCGGTCGCCAAAATCCTCGAGCAAGATGATCCCTAATGCTTCGTCGTAAGACAGGACCTTTGCCACCGGCAGACCGCATTTGAGAAATAGGTTGGTGACGTCGAGGTAGGTCTGTTTCGCGGCAATGAACGGTTCCGGGTACACACATGCGATCGCCGATGTGCCATTGAGGCGCACACGAAAGTACTCTCGCGTCGATGCGTCGGGTGTCAGCTGTTGTATGTCACCTGGCTCGTTTCTCACATGGAGAAATTCCACCAGCCGCTCGCGAAAATCATACATGAGAAGATTTGACGTCTAGTTGAGTGGAACGATGTAGTTTTCGCCCTGTATATAACCCTTCAATGCCTTTTCCGGTATTTCGTCACAGTTACGTACCATCTCTGCCCGCACGATCGCAGCGTTTTCGAAATGTTCGCCTGCCTCGATAGTTACACCGTCCGCCACGATCGTCCGGTATAGATTCACATCATCGCCGATAGTAACGCCGTCCCATAGCACCGAATCGCGGATGGACGAACTCGCCGAAGCATGAAAACCACCCCCGCAAAAAACGTCCGAACCGTCCATCATCGCGAGCGATATGTCTAGATAACGGGGAATCGTCGAAAGCTCGAACCAATTGGCGTCCGTGACGTGGGCGGCAATCCTCTCGCCATTGTCCAATGCTGGACGATAGAAGACCGGAACGATGTCGGAATAGACACCATGCGGAATATAGTCAAAAACCTGCGGCTCCATGATGTGAATTCCTGTAAACATCAGCGGTGTAAAAGCATCGTGTTCAGTGTCGCGTATTTCGTCTTCTGTAAATGGCCGGGCAAAATCTCCGAAACCCCGAACCAACCCGTCTTCGACGTCTACGATCGTGAACTTCTCCCGTTTTACGTTCGGTTTGAGGATCATCGTCGCGAGAGCGCCGGAAGCCTTATGGGTTTCGAGCGCGGCCGAGATGTCGATGTCGGTGATGATCTTGCCGTTGACGATAAGGAACGTGTCATCGCCGAGAAGTTCGCGGGCGTTGTCGAGTGCACCGGCAGTGCCGAGAATTTCCGGCTCCTCCAGAGTGTAATCGATATGGACACCGAATTCTGTTCCATCGCCGAGCGCGGCAACGACCGACTGCGGCTGGTGGTGGAGATTGACGACGATGTCCTTAAAACCGAACTTTGCGACATATTCGGCGACATACCCGACGAGCGGCTTTCCAAGAAAGGGGATTGCCGGCTTGGTCCTGTCTATCGTCAAAGGGAACAGCCGCGTACCGAAGCCGGCTGCAAGTATCATGGCTTTCATAATCACGAGAAATACTGTCCGGAAAGGCAACAATAACTTTACGTCAGATGCGAAACAATATTCAAACCTGCGTTTACAATGAAAGAAATTGACAATAAAAAAGAAGCCGCATCGCTGCGGCTTCTTTTTTTCATGTTCGCGATGGTTTCATCGCCGGGTCTAGTGGCT
>JBDTUT010000021.1:0-57544 GCA_040007515.1 Acidobacteriota bacterium
TCATTTTTGTGTTTATCGAACAGGACGAAAAGGTGAATACGCAAAATTACAGGATATGTTCCGGGTCGCAAACACAGCGCGGCCGTGATCGGATTATCCCGACGCTCGCGTCCTTCCACGAACCTAGTGATGCCTGCGTCCTGTGCGAACGTCGAGATAGTTTCGACGACGACCAGGGATATGAATAATAAAAGCCAAAATGAGACCGAATATAATTTCTTTTTCAACATAAAAACTCCGCGTTAGAGTGTGCGAGGTCAACTGCCTGCACACTCTAACGCGGAGTAATTTTTGAAAATGTATCAGTGCCGGTTAACGTCGAGTAAAAACCGAAGAACCCACCCGCTCACGCGAGGTGGTACTGAACTTTGCGGCTCAACGTTTTAGACGGCTAGTGAATTTCTGGCGGAACTTGGCAACCTTCGGAGCGACGACGGCGGCGCAGTAGGGTTGGTTCGGGTTATTGGTGAAGTACTCTTGATGATAATCCTCGGCCTGCCAGAATTTGTCGAACGCGGTAACTTCCGTAACGATCGGTTTATCGTAGACGCCTTCGTCTGAGATCTCTTTTATCACTTGTTCGGCCACGTGTTTCTGCTCGTCCGAATGATAAAAGATCGCCGAGCGGTAAGACGTTCCGATGTCATTCCCCTGCCGATTCAACTGCGTCGGGTCGTGAACGGTAAAGTAAACACGAAGCAGGTCAGCGAATGAAAGTTCGCTCGGATCAAATTTTATTTGCGCCACCTCGGCGTGGCCGGTCGTTTCCGAGCACACTTCCTGGTAGGTCGGATTGTCCTTGTGTCCGCCCGAGTAACCCGAGACGACGTCCTCGACGCCTTTCAGATCGTCAAAAACCGCTTCGACACACCAAAAACATCCCGCCGCCAAAGTTGCCGTTTCTAAGTTCGCGTTTTCCATACCTCAATCAAAACAAACTGAAAAGGGTAAATCAAACCCGGTGCCCGAATTATTCCTCGTCCTGCCGCAGGCTTTCGAGTACCGACAGATCTTCCAGTGTCGTGACGTCGCCACGGACCTGCGAACCGGATGCGACCTCGCGAAGCAGGCGCCGCATTATCTTGCCGGAGCGCGTCTTTGGCAGCGAATCGGTGAAACGGATGTCGTCGGGTTTTGCGAGCGAGCCTATCTCTTTTGCAACGTGTGCACGAAGCTGATCTTTGAGTTCGTCAGTGCCTTTGCGGCCGCCTTCGAGCGTTACGAACGCGGCGATCGCCTGTCCCTTTATTTCGTCCGGACGGCCGACGACGGCGGCTTCGGCAACGGCTTCGTGCGAGACGAGTGCCGATTCGACTTCGGCGGTGCCGAGCCGATGTCCGCTAACGTTTATCACGTCGTCGACGCGGCCCATTATCCAATAATTACCGAGTTTGTCGCGGCGTGCCCCGTCGCCGGCGAAATAGTTGTGGGGAATTTCGGACCAATACGCTTGTTTGTAACGCTCATCATCGCCCCACAGCGTGCGCAGCATCGAGGGCCACGGTTTTTTGATGACGAGATAGCCGCCCTCGTTCGGCCCGACGGAAACACCCGCCTTCGTTACGATGTCGACGATTATTCCCGGCAGCGGCCGCGTCGCCGTTCCGGGAACCGTCGGCGTTGCGCCGGGCAGCGGCGAGATCATGATCGTACCGGTTTCCGTCTGCCACCACGTATCGACGATCGGGCATTTCTCTTTCCCGATAACTGCGTGATACCACATCCACGCTTCCGGATTTATCGGCTCGCCGACGGTACCGAGCAATCGCAAGCTCGACAGATCGTGCTTGAGCGGATACTGTTCACCCCATTTTATGAACGCCCGGATCGCCGTCGGTGCCGTGTAAAAGATATTGATCTTGTGGCGTTCGATCATGTCCCAGAACCGGTCGAAGTCGGGATAGTTCGGCGCACCTTCGTACATGAAAACGGTCGCACCGCACGCGAGCGGGCCATACACGACATAGCTGTGGCCGGTGACCCATCCGATGTCCGCCGTGCACCAGTAAATGTCGTCGTCTTTCAGGTCGAAAACGAGTTTCGTCGTGTAAGCTGCCTGCGTCAAATAGCCGCCGGTCGTGTGCAGAATTCCCTTCGGTTTACCGGTCGTGCCGGAGGTATAAAGAATATATAGCGGATGTTCCGAGTCTAATTCTTCGGCGGGGCAGTTGGCATCGACGGTCTTGGTAAGTTCATGCCACCAGTGATCGCGGCCGGGCCGCATCGTGACCTTCGAATTTGTCCGTTGAAAAACGACAACGTGTTTGACCGACGGGCAGTGGACGGCGGCCTTGTCGACGATGTCCTTTAGCTTGAGCTCGGTGCCGCGGCGATATCCGCCGTCGGCGGTGACGATCACTTTGCACTGGCCGTCGTTCACGCGGTCGCGGATCGCGTCGGACGAAAATCCGCCGAAGATAACCGTGTGCGTCGCACCGATCCGTGCGCATGCGAGCATCGCGACCGACAGTGCCGGGATAAGCGGCATGTAAAGCGCCACGCGGTCGCCGGTTTGAACGCCGAGACTTTTCAGAACATTCGCAAAGCGTGACACTTCGGCGTGCAATTGAGCGTAGGTGATAGTTTTTATTTCACCGGTCTCGCCTTCCCAAATGATCGCAGCCTTGTTCCGCCGCCAGGTCGAAAGGTGACGGTCGAGGCAGTTATAGGCGATGTTCAGCTTTCCGCCGACGAACCACTTGGCGAACGGCTCGTTCCATTCGAGTACCGTGTCCCATTTTTTGAACCAGTGCAGTTCTTCGGCCTGTTTGGCCCAAAACGCTTCGGGGTCAGCGGCAGCCTCGGCGTACATGCGCTCGTACTCGTCCATGCTTTTGACATGAGCGGTCGCGGCAAAATCGGCCGGCGGCGGGAAGACGCGGAACTCGTCCAGGATTGATTCGATGTTCGATTCAGACATAGATGTGCGAGCCTTTTGAGAAGTCAGATTTCAGACAAGTATAGATTAAGAACGCCGGCAGTTGAAACAGCGGCCCTTTGGTGGATCGGCGCTTTTAAGGCTTTCGAATTTCGGCGGTCGACTTTCTGACGATGAGATCGGGCTCGACCGTGAGGACGCGCGGCACGTCGGCGTCGAAGCCGTCGCGCAGCATGTCAAGCAAAGTTACGGCCGCAAGCCGGCCCATTTCGAAAAGCGGCTGGCGGATCGTCGTCAATGCCGGATTATGGAACGCCGCCGCGTAAATGTCGTCAAAACCCAGAACCGAAACATCGTCCGGCACCATCAATCCTGTTTCCTCGATCGCGCGGATCGCACCGATGGCTGAAACATCATTAAAGGCGAAAAGGGCCGTAAAATTTTGTCCGCGGGACAAGAGCGACTTAGTCGTCTCATAGCCGAGCTCGGGCGATGGCGAATCGCCGTCGAGCTGGACGATAAGCTGCGGGTCGATGTCTATTCCACGTCTGCGGGTCGCCGCACTGATGGTCTCCCAGCGCTCGTCCGTGTCGGATGAAAATTCTTGTCCCTTGATAACGGCGATCCTCCGGTGCCCGAGATCGTACAGATGCCCGATGCCGAGTTCCGCCGCGTGCATGTGATTGAGAACCACATTCGTGACGCCCGCGATCTCTTCGTGTCCGGAAACGTTCACGATCGGAAGGTCGGGGCGAGAATGCATTGGCGTGTCGACGACTATCAGGCCTTCGACCTGGCGCTCGATCAGCAGCCGCGGGATCGTTTCGAGCAGGTCGGGCCGGTGCAGATGGCTTGCCGTGAGATAAAAAAATCCGGCCGATGCCAGCACCGATTCCATCCCGTTCAGGACCATCGACGAATAACCGTCGCTTAGCTCCGGAACGATCACCCCGAACGTATGCGTCCGCTGCACCCGCAGCGAACGGGCCAAATAATTGGGCCGATAATTCAGCTCTTTTGCGGCCGCGAATATCCGATCCTTGGTTTCCTGCGGGATCGAAACGGCCGACGGCGCATCGTTCAGTACCAGCGAAAGAGTCGTCGTCGAAAGCTTGAGGTGTTTGGAGAGCTGCTTCAAACCGACCGCGGCTTTTCGAGGTTCAGTTCTTTCGGACGTCGAATTTTTGCTCTTTTCGGGCATTCGCACTGATATTCACACAAGACCGCCCCGCAAATCAAGAAGTTGGCCCATCGAACGCATCGACCTCTGGTCGCCAACATACTGTAAATTGAACAACTTGAAAGGGGCCACGACAAAAAAATCCTTGACAGTGAAAAATCCGCAGTGATATACACTTACTTACTACTAAAACGATTTACTAAAACGATTCACTTCTTTGAGAGCCGAGCCGCATTCCAATGGCTCTGAACGATCGGCCGCACCGATTACTCGGCCGGGAAACTTTGTCCGATCAATCTGAGGAACTTATGCTGCGAACAAACCCGAACTTCAAACGCGTCTTTCTTGGTTTTCTCGTTTCGTTTCTTCTGTCCGCCGCCGCTTACGCGCAATTCCGTGCGGGCGTGCAGGGGACGGTGTCCGACAACGCCGGTGGGACCGTCGCCGGCGCGACAGTTACGCTCACGAGCCGGGAAACAAATCAAACCCAGACGACCACGTCGGGCGACGACGGATACTATCGCATTTCCGGGCTCGCTCCGGGCATTTATACGATGTCTGTCGAGCTTCAGGGTTTCAAGAAAGGAGTGATCGATGAGCTGAAGGTGGACGCGGAGAACGTAAAAGGGCAGGACGTCGTCCTGGAGGCGGGCGTGATCAGCGAAACGGTGACCGTGCAGGCGGACGCCGTGGCTCTGGAGACCGAGAACGGCAACGTCCAGAGATCGATAACCACCGAAGAGATCCGCAAGCTCCCGCAAACGGGCCGTGACCCGTACGAACTTGCAAAACTTGCGCCCGGTATCATAGCCCCCGGAGCCCGCGGCGGGAACGGTAATTCGGTGGGTTTCCCGAATACGACCGGGCCGGGCGGTTCCAACACGTCGATCGTCCAATCGGAGAACCAGGTGCCGATCAGCGCTAGCGGCCAGCGTTTATCGCAGAACAATTTCCAGATCGATGGCATCAGCGTCTCGAGCCTGCAGCACGGTGGAGCGGCGAATATTACGCCCAATCAGGAATCGGTCAAGGAAATTCAGATCGTCAGCAGCAGCTTTTCGGCGGAGGACGGGCGCAACTCCGGGGCGCAGATCAAAGTCGTTTCCCAAAACGGCACCAACGACTTTCACGGCGCCGCGTTCTACAAGTACAACGATCCGGAACTGAACGCGTTCAACAAATTCCCGGGCAACCAGCAACGCGTCGAAAACCGCTTCAGGCAGTTCGGCGGAGCGATTGGCGGCCCGCTGCCGTTCTTCAACTTCGGCGAGAACGACGGCCCGATCTTTCGTTCGGGCAAAGACCGCTCGTTTTTCTTTTTCTCATACGAAGGCGTCCGGAACAGCACGAGCAACACTTATCAGGCGTGGGTCGAAACCGACCTTTATCGCCAGCAGGTGATCGCCGGCCGCCCGGGCGGCCTGACCGCACGCGTACTCAGCAGTCCCGGAGTGGCGCCGCGCATCGCGGGGACGCGAGCGAGGACGTGTCTGGATTTCTTCGGCAACCCGGGCGACGCAATGAATTTGTGCCGCCAGGTGGCCGGCGGGCTCGATCTCGGGTCGCTGACCGGCACTCTCGGCACGATAACAAGCCCGACCGGCGGCGGATTTGACGGTGTGGCGGACCTGCAGTTCGCCGATCTCATTAATCTCCAGCAAAACGGCGGTGACCAGTTCAATCTTCGTACGGATTTCAACGTAACGGACCACGATCAACTGGCTTTCATCGGATACTTGACGCGGCGTAACGACAGCCTCATCTCGGACACCGGCGCACGCAGCCGTCCCGACACAGACCTGCAGAACAAGCCCGAAACCCTATCCCTGACGGGCACGTACATTCGCACATTTTCCGCGAACCTTTTGAACGAGTTCCGCGTGAATTTCGTTCGCTTTTCGCAAAACCAGATCGCTGACTCGAGCGCGACCAATTTCGGCATACCGCGAATCGAGATCGAGGGTGCCGGTTTCAACGGCAACCGGTTGCGCTTCGGCGCCCCGCGCGGCGACACGACGCCCGCGATCTTTGACCAGAAAACATTCGAGGTCCGCGACACGCTTACTCGCGTGTTCAGCAATCACGCAATGAAATTCGGCGTCGAGTTTCGCCGCGAGGTGAGCAACAACGACCTCAGCGGCAACGCCCGCCCGCTGTTCACGTTTCCGGGACTATTCAATTTTGCGAACGACGCCGCCGTTTTCGAAGAGATCGATGTCGACCCGCGGACCGGCGGGCAAGCGGACGCGCGGCGAAACTTTCGCAACAACATCTACGGCGTCTTTATCCAGGACGACTGGAAAGTGCGTCCCAATCTCACGGTAAATCTGGGTTTGAGATACGAGTATTACAGTCCGGTTAAAGAGGCGAACGGCCGTTTGTCAGCTCTCGTGCTCGGCGGGCCGGGCCGCGAGCTTTTGGACGGTCGGTTGGAGATCGTTGACTCGCTCACGGACGCGGACAAGAACAACTTTGCCCCGCGCATCGGTTTCGCTTACAGCCCGAAGTTCTGGGACCTTAAGGACAAGGCGGTCATACGCGGCGGGTTCGGCGTTTTTTACAACCGAACGCCCAATGTGCTGCTGACGAATACGCGTCTCAATCCCCCGTTTTTTGCCCGACGCGGAATATGTTGTTTCGCGGGCGACGGCGTTCAATATGTCCTTGGCTCGACCAACTCGCCGTTCAGCTATCCGGCGAATACACGGCTCGTCCAGGGTATCGACACGGTCTCGGGTTCGGTGCTGGGCGGGAACGCCGAGGTCTGGGGGACCGACCGCAATTTGAAGAACGCCGAGGTCTACCGCTATTCGCTCGGTATGCAGTACGAACTGCCGTTCAAGATCGTCGCCGGTATCGAATACGAGGGCAGCCAGAGCCGTAACCTGGTTCGCCTCATCAACCTCAACTTCTTTTACCGCCCGCGTTTCTCGTCGAGCCCGACGACGGGCGGCTTCGCACCAGTTTTCTACGCACGTTCGGACGTTAGCGCGAACTATAACGGCATGAACGTCCGAGCGGAACGCCGTTTTGCGCAGGGTTTCCAGATCGCACTCAATTACCGGTTTGCCAAGAGCCTCGATCAGCTTTCATTCGAGGGCCCGGGTTTCGTCACCAACCAAACCTACCCGCTCGATCAGAGGCAGGAATGGGGGCCATCGGATTTCGACGTTCGTCATAGTTTTGTTCTGTCCGGTATTTACGAATTGCCGTTCTTCCGCGACAACAAGCAGGGTTGGATGTATAAGATATTCGGCGGCATTGAGATCAACGGCATTCTCACCCGGCACACGGGTTACCCGTTTACGGTGTTTCAAGGCGGTGCACTTCGAACTCCCACCGGAGAATTTTTCGGGCCGATACGCCCGACCGGGTACAACGGGAACCAGCCGCTTTCGAATACGAACGCTAACTTTCTTTTGCCTGGCGGAATATTTCCGGGCGGCGGCAACCAGTATTTCACGGGCGTGATCCGCAACGATCCGAACACCGGAGCGCCGAACTTTGAGCTGAACCCGCCGGGTGTCGGTCGCAACGCCTTCCGCGGGCCGAAATACTTCAACCTCGACATGAGCGTGGCGAAACGCTTCGGCATGCCGGGTTTCTTGGGCGAGGGAGCCAATCTCGAGCTCCGCGTAAATGCTTTCAACGTCCTGAACACTTTGAACCTCACGCCGTTTAACTTTTTTGACGGCAATCTTATCTTTACCAACAGCAACTTCGGACAGGCGACCAGCGGGCTCGCCGGTCGCGTCGTCGAGCTGCAGGCGAGATTCAGGTTCTGATCGGGAACTTACAAATTCGGGCGAAGGCGGAGTGGCCGCCTTCGCCTCACGCCGTGTTTCAATGAACCTTACTTACCGAAACCTGATCGTCGGATGGCTGCTCCTTTTGATCGCCGCGCCATCGGTGGTCGCGCAAACACGAACGGCGCGATCGACAGCAAACGCCGCCATCGAACGCAAGATAAATGTGTTGCTCGCGCGCATGACGCTTGCGGAGAAGTTGGGGCAGCTGCAGCAACTCGACGGCGAGGCGAATGGGAATTTCCGGCCGGAGCATTTGGAGATGGCGCGGAAGGGTTTGCTCGGATCGACGTTGAACGTTCGCGGCGCGGAGCAGGTCAATGCTCTGCAAAAAGCGGCGCTTGAGTCGCGGTTGAAGATCCCGATGCTTTACGGCTTTGACGTGATCCATGGGTATCGAACAATCTTTCCGATTCCGTTAGGCGAAACGGCGAGTTGGGACCTGGCCGGTGTCGAGCGAAATGCGGCGGTCGCGGCGGCGGAGTCGCGGGCCGCGGGTGTGCACTGGACGTTTGCACCGATGGTCGATATCGCACGCGACCCGCGTTGGGGCCGGATAATGGAAGGCTCGGGCGAGGACACGTTTCTCGGTTCCAAGATGGCATACGCCCGTGTTCGCGGTTTTCAGGGCTTGGATTACAGCGCGAACAACCGTGTGCTCGCGACGGCGAAACATTGGGTCGGCTACGGGGCGGCCGAGGCGGGACGCGATTACAACACGACCAACCTGACAGAACGTGCACTTCGCGAAATATACTTTCCGCCGTTCCGTGCCGCGCTCGACGCGGGTGTCGGTTCTTTCATGACGTCGTTCAACGATCTCGACGGCGTGCCCGCGACCGCCAATCCGTTCGTGTTGAAGAAGGTGCTTCGCGGCGAATGGAAGTTCGACGGACTTGTCGTCAGCGATTACACGGCCGTCATGGAACTGATGTTTCACGGCCTCGCGGGTTCCGAAGCCGACGCTGCCGCCTATGCGCTCAACGCCGGCACTGACATGGAGATGGTGAGCCGTTTCTACAATCAGCACGGTGCCGAACTGGTCAGAGAAAAAAAGCTCTCGATGCCTGTCATCGACGAGGCGGTCCGACGCGTACTTCGAATCAAATTCCGGCTCGGCCTGTTCGATCATCCGTATTCGGACGCGGAACTCGAGAAGCGCGAGGTCGGCAAAGCGGAATATAGACGCGACGCAAAAACGGCGGCCGAGCGTTCGTTCGTGCTGCTCAAAAATGAACGCGGGATGCTGCCCATAAATAAGAATATTCGAGAATTCGCCGTCATAGGCTCACTCGCCGACAGCAAAGCCGATATGAACGGCGCGTGGTCGGGCGACGGGCGACCGGAAGATCCGATAACTGTCCTGCAGGCATTGCGGGACAAGTTTCCCGGCAAAAAGATCAGGTACGAACCCGGATGCGACGCGAAATGCGAATCGGACAACGGCTTCGCGGCCGCCGTGCGTGCGGTTAAAGATTCCGACTTTGCGATCGTGGTCGCGGGCGAATCCGCTGACATGAGCGGCGAAGCGACGTCGCGAAGCAGCATCGACCTTCCGGGCCGGCAAAACGATCTTATAAAGGCGATCCACGCGACCGGAAAGCCGTACGCCGTCGTTCTGATGAACGGGCGCCCGCTGACGATAAACTGGGTCGCGGAAAATTCGCCGGCGATACTTGAAACCTGGTTCGCGGGCACAATGGCAGGTCCCGCGATCGTCGATACGCTGTTCGGCGATGCCAACCCGGGCGGCAAATTGCCTGTCACATTTCCGCGTTCCGTCGGGCAGATCCCGATCTACTACAACCACAAAAACACCGGCAGGCCGTTCGACGCGAACAATAAATACACGTCGAAGTACACGGATATCCCGAACACGCCGCTTTATCCATTCGGCTACGGCTTGAGCTACACGCAGTTCCGCTTAACCAATTTGCGCGTCGATAAAGAAAATATCGGCGTCGCCGGCAGCGTAAAGGTCAGCGTGGACGTCGAGAACGCGGGACAGCGAAGCGGCGACGAGGTCGTGCAGTTGTACATCCGCGATTTGGTCGCAACCGTGACGCGGCCGGTCCGCGAATTACGCGGTTTTGAACGCGTAACACTCTCACCCGGGCGGAAGCGCCGCGTCGAATTCACGCTCACGCCTAAGGAACTCGGCTTTTACGATCGCGAAATGAAGTTCACGGTCGAACCCGGCGATTTTAAGGTATTCGTCGGTACCAGTTCCGAAGGCGGGCTCGAAGGTTCGTTCACGGTCGGGCCGTCATCGGCCGAAAAAAAAAACGAATCAGTTAAGCCGCGCGTCTACAACGAAAAACTCCCAGCCGCACCCGTTCCCGCCGCAAAAATAAGTGTCGCGGACGACGCGTTTCTCGAGGACCTCGAACGTCGCAGTTTTCAATTCTTTCTCGATCACTCGGATCCGAAAACCGGATTGACGCTCGACCGCGCCCGAACGACAGGCGAGGCACCGAAATTGGGCGAAGATCATTACCGCGTCGCGAGTATCGCTGCCACCGGTTTTGGCCTCAGCGGCCTTTGCATCGCCGCCGACCGGAACTGGATGCCCCGGTCACAGGCACTCGAGCGGGCGAAAACCACGCTCGACTTTTTTGCCAATCGGGCGATCCACAAAAACGGTTGGTTCTATCATTGGATGGACGCGGTTACCGGCGAGCGCCGCTGGAACAGCGAGATCTCGTCGGTCGATACCGCGATCCTGCTGGGCGGCGTTCTGACCGCGAAGAATTGTTTCCCGGGCGACAAACAGATCGGGCAATTGGCGGACAAGATCTACCGCCGCGTCGATTTCAAATGGATGCTGAACGGCGACCCGTATCTGTTTTCGCACGGGTGGCGGCCCGAAAGCGGATGGATACGTGACCGCTGGCACGATTACAGCGAGCAGATGATCCTCAACCTGCTCGCGATCGGTTCGCCGACCCATTCTGTTCCCGCGCGTTCCTGGTACGCTTGGGACAGGACATGGATGGAATTCGGCAAGTACAAATATTTGGCGGCCGTATCGCCGCTGTTCATTCACCAGTTCTCGCACGCCTGGGTCGACTTTCGCGGCCGCCGAGAGGCGCAGCCGCCGAATGTCGATTACTACGAAAATTCTGTCAAAGCCACGATGGCTCAGAGAGACTTTTTTATCGAAGTACTCGCCAAAGATTTTCCTAAATATTCGGCGAACATCTGGGGCCTGACTGCGTCCGATTCCCAAAAAGGTTACGTCGCGTGGGGAGCTCCGCCGCGGCACGAGGCGATCGACGGCACGGTCGTACCGTGTGCTCCCGCGGGCTCGCTGATGTTCGCGCCAGATATCACGCTGCCGGCGTTGAAAGAGATGAAGGCGAAATACGGCGACCAGATCTACGGCAAGTACGGCTTCGCGGACGCCTTTAACCCGCACAACGGCTGGATAAACCCTGACGTTATTGGTATAGATTTAGGGATCACTTTGCTCAGCGCCGAAAATCTTCGTTCGGGGAAAGTGTGGTTCTGGTTTATGCTTAATCCCGAACTCCAATACGCGATGCGTGCCGCCCAGCTAACGCAGAATTAAGAAACAAATGCCGCTCCTGGAAATGAAAAATATCGTCAAGGAGTTTCCGGGCGTACGCGCGCTCGACGGCGTGAGCTTTACGCTCGAGGCCGGCGAGTTTCACGCGCTTGTGGGCGAGAACGGCGCCGGAAAATCGACCTTGATGAAAGTGCTGTCCGGCGTCTATCCGGCGGGAACTTACGAAGGCGAAATACTCATCAACGACAAGCCGCGTCAGTTCAAGGGAATCAGCGACTCGGAAAACGCCGGCATCGCGATCATCTTTCAGGAGCTCTCGCTGGTAAAAGAATTGACGGTCGGCGAGAACATCTTTCTCGGGAAAGAGCCGTCGAAGTTCGGCGTAATAAGCTGGTCCGAGCTGTACCACAAGACCACTCATCTGCTCGAAAAGCTGCACCTGCCCATCGATCCGCGCGTACCGGTCGGAAATCTCGGTATCGGCCAGCAGCAGCTCGTCGAGATCGCAAAAGCACTTTCGCAGGACGCACGCATTTTGGTTTTGGACGAGCCGACCGCGGCACTCACCGAGTCCGAGGTCGAGACGCTTTTCACGATCCTCAGGAGCCTGAAGGAACGCGGCGTCGGGATGATCTATATCTCACATAAGTTGGGCGAGGTCTTCGAGATGAGCGACCGCATCACGGTCCTCCGCGACGGCAAAACGGTCGGGACGCACCGTACCGCCGAAATGACGCGCGAAAAGGTCATCGCGGCGATGGTTGGCCGTGAGGTCGGCGACATCTTCCCGAAACAGGAACACGCGTTAGGCGAAACCGCTCTCGAGATACGCGGGCTCACTGCATATTCGCAGGACGGCACGAAAAAGCTCGTCGACAACGTCTCGTTCAGCGTTCGTAAAGGCGAAGTTCTCGGCGTCGCCGGATTGATGGGCGCCGGACGGACCGAGCTGTTGATGGCGATCTTCGGAGCGTGGCCGGGCAAATGTTCACGTGAGATCGTCATCGGTGGACGGACAGTTGATATCGACTCGCCTGCGGACGCGATAAAGAATGGCGTCGGTTTCGTCACCGAGGACCGGAAACGATTCGGTCTGATACTCGAACAGACGATCCTCGACAACATCACGCTCGCCGGATTAAAGCGCATATCCGGCGCGTTCGTCACGAATAGAACGCGTGAAGCGATGGCGGCAAAGATCCCGATGCAGTCGCTGCGGGTCAAGGCCAATTCGCCACTGACGATCACCGGTACACTGTCCGGCGGCAACCAACAAAAGATCGTGCTCGGTAAGTGGCTGCTGACAAATCCAAAGGTCCTGTTCCTCGACGAACCGACCCGTGGAATAGACGTCGGGGCCAAGCAGGAGATATATGCCGAGATCAATAAGCTCGCAAAGGAGGGCATGGCGATCGTTCTTGTGTCGTCGGAACTGCCCGAAGTTCTGGGCCTGTCGGACCGCGTCATCGTACTGCACGAAGGCCGGCTCACCGGCGAGTTTGACCGCAGCACGGCCTCGCCGCAAAAAGTGATGGCCGCCGCGACCGGCGGTTAAAAAAGAGAGTTCGCATTATCCCGGAAGCAAACTAAAACGAATGAGCGAGACCACCAAATCCAAGATAAACAAATCGTCGCTGCGGGCGTACATAATGATCGCCGTGCTGGCGGGCATTTGGCTGTATTTTCACTGGGCGACGAACTCGATATTCCTCACCTCGCGAAACCTGTCGAACCTGATGACTCAGACGTCGGTCACTGCGATCCTGGCGGTCGGAATGCTGATGGTCATCGTCTCCGGGAATATCGATCTGTCGGTCGGGTCTGTCATGGGATTTGCGGGCGGCATCGCGGCGTACGCGATGACGACGATGGGTTACGGCCTGCCGGTGTCGATAATACTCGCGATAATTGTCGGTGTTTTGATCGGACTGTTTCACGGAGCATTGACGGCGTATCTCAACATTCCGTCGTTCATCGTCACGCTCGGCGGGCTGCTTGCATGGCGGGGAGCAGTGAAATGGCTTTTGAGCGGGAGTACGATTCCGATATCGAATGATACGTTCAACGCGATCGGAAACAACAACCTGCCCTATTCCTGGGGTTGGATACTTGCCGGTGTGGCGGTCGCATTTATTCTCGGCATGGCGTACCGAAGCGCCCGCTCGATCAAAAGCTACGGCCTCGGCGAAGCGGATTACACGGGCGAGCTTATAAAAACCGTTATCCCGATCGGCGGCGTGGTCGCGTTCATTTGGGTGATGAACTCGTACCAGGGCGTTCCGATACCAGTCCTGATACTGCTCGTGGTCGCGCTGCTGGGAGGATTTTTGACCAATTCGACGACGTTCGGCAGATACCTTTATGCGATCGGCGGAAACGCGGATGCGGCACGCCTTTCGGGCATCGACAACCGCCGCAACATCGTGAAGGTCTTCGGTTTGCTGGGCGCGCTGACGGGCGTGGCGTCGCTCATCTTCACCGCCCGTGTGGGCAGCGCGGCCCCGGATGCGGGTGTGCTGAAAGAGCTGGATGCGATCGCGGCGTGCGTGATCGGCGGAGCTTCGTTAATGGGCGGGCGCGGCACGATCTTCGGAGCGTGCCTCGGAGCGCTGATAATGGCGAGCCTCGACAACGGAATGTCGCTGCTCAATGTCCGCGACTTTATGCAGGACATTATCAAGGGCTCGATACTCGTTGCCGCGGTCGGGCTGGATATGATCGGCAGGCGGCAGAGTTAACCGCCGATAAAGCTCATCGTCCGTGCCGGCTGTACGAATTCCGCGTCGTTGATGTGGTGACGAGCTTCCTTTTCGTTGACTACAGCACGTATGAATTCAACTATCTCGCCGCGAGTGGCGCCGCTTCTGACGACGTCGCGAAGGTTGTGTTCGGTCGTCGAGAACAGGCAGGTGCGAATCTGTCCATCGGCTGTCAGGCGAATGCGCGAACACGCTCCGCAGAACATCTCGGTAACGGGTGCGATGATCCCGATCGTCCCTTTTGCACCATCCGCAAAACGATAACGCCACGCGGTTTCGCTTCCGCGGGATGAGCCCTCACGGACCATCGGAAAAACTTCATTTATCTTTTCGCGGATCTCGCTGCCGGAAACGACCGAATCGCGGTGCCATTCGTGACCGGAATCGAGCGGCATGAATTCGATAAAGCGAAAATCGACATCATGCTCGCGGGCGAATCGGGCGAAATCGACGATCTCATTGTCATTGCGGCCGCGCACGATAACGGTGTTTATCTTCACCGGCGAAAACCCGTGTTGTTTAGCGGCGTCGATCGAGAGAAGCACTTTTTCAAGGGCATCGACGCCGGTGATATCCGCAAAATTCTCGCGATCGAGACTGTCGAGGCTGATCGTGACGCGGTCGATGCCGGCGGCACGCAGAGCGGCGGCCCGCCGCGGAAGATCGAAACCATTGGTCGTGAGAGCAAGGTCGCGCAAGTTCGGCTTCAACAGGGACAATTTTTCGACGAGCGTCTCAATGCCTTTTCTGATCAGCGGTTCGCCGCCCGTAAGCCTCAGCTTTTCGATGCCGAGCGAAACGAATATTTCCGCAATATATTCGATCTCCTCGAAGGTCAGAATAGTGTCCTTACGAGCCAATGGCGGCTCGCCGTTCGGCAGGCAGTAAAAACAGCGAAAATTACAGCGGTCGGTGAGCGATATCCGCAGGTCCTTTATCGTTCTGTTGTGGGCGTCGAGCAGCGGCATTGCCTAAATCATACATCAATCCAAGCACCGCAAGTTAGTCGCGGACCTCTTTGAGGTGTCGGGCATTTCGCTGCAAACCTGAGATCTTTGTCCGCTTTATCGCGCTCCGGCGAAAACGTGCGGAAAAGTCTTCCTGCGACATTTCGAGAACGTCGTCGAGGCCGAGAGAGGTTTCAGAGTTACGAGGTTCGAACCGCGCCTCGTGCGTCGGCTTTTCAAACCGGTTCCACGGGCAGACGTCCTGGCAGATGTCACAGCCGTAGAGCCAGCCGTTCATGTTCGAAGATATTTCACCGGCCAGTTCCGGCGTCCGCAGTTCGATCGTCGCGTAGGAAAGACAGGCATTCGAATCGACGACGTACGGTGCGACGATCGCGTGCGTGGGACAGGCCTCCAGACACGCGGTGCACGAGCCGCAATGATCGTCGACGGGTTCGTCGTAGTCGAGCTCGAGATTCAGCAATATCTCGCCGAGAAAGACCCACGACCCGAACTCTTTCGTGATCACATTCGAATGTTTTCCCTGCCAGCCCAAACCCGCGCGGACAGCCCACGCTTTGTCCATGACCGGGGCCGTGTCGACACAGATCTTGCCGTCTGCCTCGGGTATCTCGCTTTTGATCCATTCGAGCAGTTCCGCCAGTTTTCCTTTTAATACGTCGTGGTAATCGTCGCCCCAGGCATATCGTGAAATCTTGCCGGCGGCCGGTTTCTGTTCATGTTCGTGAGGCGTGAAGTAATTGAGAGCGACGACGATCATCGACCGTGTGCCCGGAAAGATCACTCGCGGGTCGACACGTTTTTCCGGGTCCCGTTCCATCCACGCCATCTGGCCGTGCATCCCGCGTCCCAGCCAGGCGTCGAGCCGTTCGCCTTCCGCATCGAGGCGCCCGGCGGCCGCGACGCCGACTTTGCTGAAGCCGAGTTCGAGTGCCTTTTCTTTTATCGCTGCGGTGATCCCGGACATAAATTTAAAGCCTATCATACGAATCGAGGACGCAAAAAAGGCCGGCTTGAACTCACATTCAAGCCGGCCGATGTTCGAGGCAAATACGGCGAACTAGAAGTTCACCTTTATGCCGAGTTGGAACTGCCGCGGATCGTAGGCAGCGGTCGAACGGCTGAAATATTTGCCGCCGCTTCTTGCCGCCGTGGCGTTGACCGCACCGAAGAATGGAGCAGCCGAGCCCTCGTTAAACCGATTGAATAGGTTGAACCCTTCGGCAATGAGGTCGATGCGGATCTTTTCGCCGAATCTGATCGCCCGGGAAACGCGGAGATCGACAGTGGCGAACGAGTGCGTGATGCCGCGGTTGCGGCCGAGGCTGCCGATCCCGAAAATAATGTTTCCACTATTGTCGAAATCGAAAAGCGAACACGGCGAACCGGGTGCGACCGACCCGACGCCGGCTGCCGGAATGACAGCGGCACAAAGGGTTCCGTCAGCCAAAACGTCCGGACGATCGGTCTGAGTCGACTGGTCGTTGTTGGTGTCAATATTCGTGATGATATTGAACGGGCGGCCCGACGACAATTCGACGACCGGGGCGATGGTGAAGTCCGAGAAGAACTTCTTCATAAACCCGTCTGCGGTTCTCCAGCCCTGTGGCGATGCAAGCACGCCGCTGAACACGAAACGGTGACGCTGGTCGAAAAGCGAATCTGCCTTTTCCAGGTTGAACCGGTTGACGTCCTGAGCGATCAGCAGCGTCTGCAGGTCCGACGAGTCATCGATCGAGTGCGACCACGTGTAGCTTGCCAGGAACGTAAAGTTATTGGCAAAGCGACGCTTGAGCTCGACGTTCATCGCGTTGTAGCTCGAGTTGCCGTCCGAGAGCTGAGCATTGACCGAACCGAACGGACTGATAACGCCGGGTGTCCGGAGCGTTCCGCCAAGCTGCGAATCGAGTACCGCCTTTGTCACTGCTCCGCCTGAAAGTGCCTGAGCGAGAAAGTAGTTCGGTGCATTAGGACGGAAAAAGTTCGCGATCGCCGGTGCGATAACTCGTAGGCCCGTTGTCGTGTCTACCGAGATGATTCCCGGAATCACGTTAACAAATGTATGTCCCGCAATGCTGCAGGCGGCCGGGTTGACCGTCGCAGCTGCCTGAGTAGTGGTCGGCAGAGTTCCGAAACAGCGTTGGTAGTTCTGGATCTGCAAAGTCGTGTTGGGCGTATTAAGGTCCGTCGGGTGCGGCAGGTGATGTGCACCGACAAAGATGTAGCCGACAGACAGGGACATGTTTTTCGTCAAACGCTGTTCGATCGCCAGATTTGCCTGCGTCGCGGAAGCGTACTGAAAATCCTTCGAGATCGGTAACGTGAACGGCAGGACCGCACCAAACCCGGTGAAGGTCTGATCGTTAAATCTCTGGCGTCCGAATTGGTACTGCGAACTTGCCGCTACGCCGGGTGTGCGCGTCGCTCCGCAGATCGCCGGAACAGATCCTTGAACTCCGCAAACGGTACCCTGAAAAACCTGCGCGGCGTTGAACAAAGCTGTAGGTGCCGGGCTGCCGGCGGTGAGAACTGCCTGCTGCTGCTGCGCGGCATCGGCGATGTCCGAGTTGAACGCGACGGCGAGCAGCGGGTGATCGTAGTAGAGGCCGAACGCTCCGCGAGCGACCGTGCGGCCGCTTCCGAAAATGTCCCAGGCAAATCCGGCACGCGGTGCCCAGTTGTTGGTGTCACGGGGCAGCCCTTGCTGCACGCCGAGCACATCCTGCGCGGCCATTATATCGGCGGCGGACAACGCGATGCCGGTCAGCGGATCCTGGAAACCGACCGGAGCGATCGTCTGCGTCAACTCGACGTCATAACGAACACCGTAGGTGATAGTGAACCGCGGATGTATTTTCCACGAATCCTGGGCATAAAAAGCGATCGGTTTGTTCTTGATCTGGCTGACCGGGTTGCCGAATCCCTGAATGTAGATCGAGGGTAGGCCCAACCCGTAAGACTGCACCGCCGTGAAGGCGGGAGCAGCACCTACGCCCGGAAGCGCGGGAAAGGCCGCGAGGTTGGTCGCGGTGAAGTCGCCGAAGTTGAAAAGGCCCGCAAAGTTAAGTTCGAATGTTGCCGACGGGATCCTTATATCACTGTAGTCACCGCCGAATTTGAACGTGTGGTTGCCGGCGACGATGTTGAAGTTGTCGAGGATCTGGTAACGCGTCTCTGTGCGGTCAACAGGCGAAAACAATTCGCGGCCGATGAATGCCGTGTCGGTGATGTTGAAGGCGACCGCATCGTTATTCTGCGAGCGGAAACTCGTTGCACGCCGGCCGTAACTGAAACGCAGTTCGTTCAGCATGTTTCCGCCGAAGCTTGTATTCAGGCCGGTCGTGAACGACGTGTCCTTGACATCGGTAATGCCGGTTCTCGAAAAGTCGTTCTGCCCGAGCGACTGGTTTTGAGATTCTACCTGAATGCCGGAGACCTTGCTCGGGTTAAAGCTGAAACGCACTGTCAGTTGGTTAGCCTCGTTGAATGAGTGATCGCCGCGGATCGAAAAGTAATGCGTCTTGTCACGAATGGGGAAAATACGCTGAAGGCTGAGCAAGGGCCGAAAAGCTATGCCTTCGCCATTGGCGTTGACTGTTCCCGACGGCACCGGCGCTCCCGTCAGCAGGAATCGCGGCCCGACTTGCTGCCCGGCCGGGATTCCAAGTCCGGGAACTAGATTGACGAGGGAATTGGTACCGAACAATGCTGTGCGTGATCCGCCGGACGCAAAGTTCAGGTAAGCGAGCGCGGTCGGAGCACTGACCCCAAGAAGGGCGTTCGCATAGGCGGCCTGTTGCGGCGTCAGGTAATTGTAGGTCTGCCCGCCCAAAGCTGCCGGCAGCGTTACCGAAGCAGTGAGATTCTGAGTGACGTCAGTTGTAAAAAATCCTGATTCGCGGCGTTGGCGGCCTTCGAATGCGGCGAAGAAGAAGGTTCGGTCCTTCACGATCGGGCCGCCGAGAGTGACGCCGTACTGTCCGCGTGTGAATGCTGGTTTCGGCCCCGCAGGTGCAAAGGCGTTGCGGGCCTGTATTTCCTTGTCACGCAAAAATCCGAAAACGTTGCCGGAAAATTCGTTCGTCCCGCGTTTCGTGATGACGTTGACCACGCCGCCGGTCGCACGGCCGAATTCCGGTGCGTACGAGTTGGTTGCGACCTGATATTCCTGAACGGCTTCCTGGCCGACCGTGGAGCGTGCCGCGTTGATCGAGTTGTCGGTAAAATCGGCACCGTCGACGTTGACCTGCGTCGAACGCCCGCGCTGGCCGCCGATGTTCAGTCCCGATGTCGGAGCCGGCCCGATCGGGCGTCCGTTATCACGTCCGACCGTCGAAAGCGTCAAAGCAAATCCGGTTGCACTGCGCTCGTTGATGGGAAGGTTTTCGATACGCTGCTGGTCGATCGTATTGGCGACCGATGTACGCGTCGTTTCTATCAACTCGACCGAGTCGGCGGAAACGTTTACAACGACGTCCGCGGCGCCGATCTCAACGGTGATATTCAACTGCGCCGCCTGGCCGACAGTAAGTTTCACACCCGAGATCGAGGTCTTTTTAAAAGTGGCGGCTTCAGCCGTGATCTCATAACTGCCGGGCGGTAATCCTAAAATTCTGTAATTGCCGTCTGCTCCCGTGGTCGCGGAACGCGTCAAACCGGTGGCGAGATCCCTCGCGGTGATCGTTGCACCGGCAACGACCGCGCCGTTCGGGTCGGCAACAGTGCCGGCGAGGTCGGCCGCATTCGACTGGGCTTGAGCCATAACGGCGGCTGCACCGAAAACGGTGATCAGAGCGAGGACCACGAATTTCTCAAATACGGACGAAATTCCGCAACAAACTGCTCTCATTGATTTATTTCTCCTTTGCATTGCGAAGCTAGTTTACGTGTATCAGATACGTCGACACAAAAACCGGGGAAAAGGCCTGTGCGCGGGTCCGAAAAAGGCGTTTTTCTAGTTGTAAATCGGTCGAGTAAACCTAGCGCAAGAATATGCTCTGATGTTTTTATCTTAAATCGCGATTTAAGGCAAGCAAATAGCGTGATTTACACCGGTTTATCTTTTGGAAAGGGCGGAAACCGCACGACGACGAGTCAGCCGCGCGAGCAGTTCGGTCAGGTACATGCTTCCGCCCGCGATCCGTATAGCAGATCCTGTCAGGAAAGGGACGAATGCCGCACGCCTGAGCAATGCGGCAGTGCGAAGCCGGCTGTTGAAATGTAAAGCGTGCGCACGGGCATATTGGTTCGCAATTTCCTTACTCGATCTGGAATTTTCCGTGATCGCGGTGCATAAGAGTTCAGAGCTCTCGAGAGCCAGGAGCATGCCGCTGCCCGTGAACGGATCGATGAACGCCGCCGAGTCGCCGACGCAATACAATCCTGGCGCCGGATTCAATTCTTTTCTGCCGTAATCGCCGAGCGGAACCGCCAGCCATTCGCGGACCGGTTTGGCCGCGGACAAAGTCTTCCGGGCGCGCGAATTGGTAAGAACGAGGGAGCGAACGATGTCGTCGGCGTTACTCTTAAATTCACGGACCGATCTCGCGTCGACCATGAAACAGGCATTGACCAGTCCGCCTTCGATATTGGTGATGCCAATGTAGCCGCCTTTGAAGAAATATATCTCGCAGTGTCCAGGCTCGAGCTCGACGTTCCTCAGGTGCGTTTTGAATCCGACGAACGACGGCTTAGACGCGGACCTTGGCGCCGAGTCCGTAGTTCGTTTGCGTAGAAGACGTGTCAAGGCCGCGGCCCGTCCGGTCGCGTCGACCAAAATGTCCGACTCCACCGAAATTGTTTCACCTTCACGGTTTCGGAAACCCACACCGACGGCCGACGTTTCTTTCATGATCAAATCGGACGCGTGAGCGTTTTCGAACACGCACACGCCGACCGACTCCGCTCGTTTCAACAGCCGCAGGTCCATTTCGGCGCGGCTCAGGCTCAACGCGCTTTCGCCCCCGATGAACGAACTCGGCACGGTCACCGATCTTCCGCTCGGCGAAAAGAACGTCGTCTCGAAAACACGATCGCCGCCGGCCGAGATCATTTCGTCCAAAAGGCCGAGTTCGGCAAAGTGATCGAAACATTCCGGCGAAATAAATTCGCCGCACAATTTATGACGCGGAAACGATTCGCGCTCGATGAGCGTTACGTCAAATCCTCTGACGGCCAGCCTGATCGCCAGGCTCGAACCTGCCGGCCCGGCACCGACGATCGCGATCTTTTCTTTCACGATCTAATTTTAACCGACCGCAGGCGTATACGCCGATAAATAATTTGACATCGCGGGCGGGCGGGCCAGAAGCTGTATTTTCAGCGGATTTCGTGTTATTCGTTTACTGTCCGCAAACCGTATATGAAGATCGTCCAGCTATCAATTCCAACGCCGTTCTATGTCGGCGACGTCAATGTTTACCTGATCAAAGAAGACCCGATCACACTGATCGACGTCGGCCCGAAAACTCCTGAGGCGGCTAAGGCACTTCGTAGAAAGCTTGCCGAACAAGGCGTCCAGATCGCCGACATCCGCAGGATCGTGCTCACCCACGCGCACGAGGATCACTGCGGCCTGGCGAAACAGGTTCGCGATGAGGCGAAGAACGCCGAGGTACTCGTTCACGAATGGGAAACCGGCCACCTGTTCGGCCGGCTTTCGAACGACATCCACAGATCGCTGATGCTGCGTTCCGGTGTGCCGGAAAACGTTTTCACCGAACTGCAGGCACTTTACGGTGAAGTAAATCTGCTGACGGACGCACTCGAGGACGGGGAATTCCTGCCGTTGCGGGATGAAATGGTGCTGGATTTTGAGAGCGGCAGCCTCAACGTTCTGCATACGCCGGGACACACGCCGGGTTCGTGCTCGTTCGTGCGCGAAGCGAACCGTACGTTGATCTGCGGCGACTGCGTGCTGAAGCGAATTACGCCTAATCCGATACTCTCGCCCGATCCGCTAAATCCCGAAAAGCGTTTCCGCTCACTTGCCGAGTTTCTTGTTAGCCTGGCCCGGCTTCGCAGTTTCTCACCGACGCTTGCCTACGGCGGCCACGGCGAGCCGATCACGGATTTTGACGAGATATTTCACCGCTACGTACGTGCGATCGACGAGCGGCAAAGTAAAGTGATCTCGTTGATCTCGAAAGACGGCTCGACCGCATTCGATATCGCCCGGACGCTGTTCGCCAAGTCGTTCGGCCACGACGTGCATCGATTTCTCGCGATTTCCGAAGCGGTCGCTCATTTGGATTACGCGGAAAGCAACGGGAAGATCGCGGTCGAGCTGAGCGGCGGCGTCGAATACTACAGAAACAACTAAAAGCTCCTCGGCAAAATAGAACCAGATGATACACCGGTGCGGGATGCATAGTCGCCCGCTTTTCCGTCACTGCGTTATCCGATATACTTGCCGCAGATACATCCGGACCGAAATTCAATCTAAAGTTGCAATATTATGATCAGATCGTTCGCCGCACTTATTTTGTGTGTCATATCCTTTTCCGCAGTGTTTTCGCAGCAGGCCACTGCGCCGATCAGCGGCGAGCGCCGTCTTGCGAACATCAAGCAATTGACGTTCGGCGGTGAGAATGCGGAAGCGTACTTTTCGTTTGACGGAAAACAGCTCATATTTCAGTCGAAGCGCGACGGCCGCGGGTGCGATCAGATCTATCGGATGAACATCGACGGATCGAACGTCAAAATGGTGTCGAACGGCGAGGGACGTACGACGTGCTCGTACTTTTTCAAGGGCGGCAAAAAGGTTCTGTACGCTTCGACATTCGAGGGCAATCGCGAATGTCCGCCGAACCCGGATTTTTCGCAGGGCTACGTTTGGGCGATCTACCCGGAATACGAGATTTACACGTCGACGCCCGACGGCAAAAAGATCAAGAAGCTCACCAACTCGCCGGGTTACGACGCCGAGGCGACCGTTTCGCCGGACGGCAAGTCGATAATTTTCACATCCGAACGCGACGGCGATCTCGAGCTCTACTCTATGGACACGATCGGCAAGAACGTCAAACGGCTGACCCACGAGGTCGGTTACGACGGCGGTGCGTTCTACTCGCCCGATTCGAAAATGATCGTCTATCGCGGTTCGCACCCGACGACCGTTGCCGAGACGAAGCGTTACAAGGATCTGCTCGCCCAGCATCTGATCGTCCCGACGACATTCGAAGTGTGGACGATGAACGCCGACGGCTCGAACAAGCGTCAGGTGACGAAACTGAACACCGCCTCGTTCGCACCATTCTTCACGCCGGACGGAAAACGGATCGTGTTCTGTACTAACTATTTCGCGACCGACGCGCGAAAACGCAACTTCGATCTCGCGATGATCAACGTCGACGGCACCGGGCTCGAACGCATCACGTTCAACGAATCGTTCGACGGTTTCCCGATGTTCTCGCCCGACGGCAAAAAGCTTGTCTTTGCCTCTAACCGAAACGACGCAAAAGCGGGCGACACCAACGTATTCATCGCCGATTGGGTCGAATGACCTTCGGGCGATAACTTCGGACTAACAGTATGAAAACACGGTTCGCAGCAATCTTTTATGTCTTGCTCCTGGCCCTCAGCGTTACTGCTCAGCGGACGCAGACGGCTCCTGCAGAAGCTCTCGACAAAAATCTCAGAAAGCACATCGAGTATCTAGCCTCGGACAAACTCGAGGGCAGACGAACCGGCGAACCCGGTGCGTCGAGGGCGATGGAATACATCGCGAACCAGTTCAAAGCGTTAAAACTGCAGGCCGCTCCCGGTAATCGCAAGGGCACGTACCTGCAGGAATTTCCGTACGTCACCGGCGTCGAAGCGTCACCCGTAGGAAACGAGATCAGCATCGAGATCGATGGAAAAAATGCGGTGGCCGGACCGGCGTCGATCAGGCCCGTCGGTTTTTCGCCGAACGCGGACATAGCAAATACCGACGTCGTTTTTGCCGGGTTCGGGATCGTTTCGCCGGAACAAAACCGCGACGATTACACGGGCGTGGATGCGAAAGGCAAGATCGTGCTCGTCCTCGACGGCAACCCGGAAAACGACAATCCGCACAGCCTGCTCGGCCGTTTTGACCTACGGACGAAAGCATTGATCGCACGCGATAAAGGCGCGGTTGGTATACTCGTCGTAACGCGTGAACAGTCTCTCGACAGCGATCGGCTCGCTCGTCTGTCGTTTGACCAGACCTTGGGCGAGGCGGCGCTTCCCACATTTGTGATCTCGCGATCCACGGCGGCGCAAATTCTTGCGATCACCGAAGCTACCATCGAGCCGCTGGAATTGGGCAAGTCGCAACACGCGTCCGCGACCTTGGCCGCCACCGGTTTTAAGGTCAACCTAAAAAAGAAAACGTCGCCCGCGTACAACATTATCGGCGTCGTCCCGGGAACCGATCCGGTTCTCAAAAACGAAGCGATCGTCGTCGGAGCGCATTACGACCATCTCGGCCGCGGCGGACAGGGAAGCCTGGACGTAAACTCGACCGAGGTTCATCATGGCGCCGACGACAATGCGTCGGGCACAGCCGCAGTTATCGAACTCGCCCGCCAATTCGCCGCCGAGCGCAAGAACAAACGCACGATAATTTTTATGGCGTTCTCGGGCGAGGAAGAAGGCCTGTTAGGTTCGCAATATTACGTCAATCATCCGCTGTTTCCGCTCGAGAAAACGGTCGCGATGATCAACCTCGATATGATCGGGAGGTTGAACAGCGAAAAGTTGAACATCGGCGGAATGGGAACCGCGGTCGAATGGCCGGCGCTCATCGAGGAAAAAAATAAGGTCGCGTTAAAGGTCTCCGGCGGCATGGGAAACAAAGAGCAATGGTCGTATACGGCGGCCGCTCCTCAATTCAAACTTCAACTGAGCGACGACGGTTTTGGCCCCTCGGACCATTCATCTTTTTACGGCAAGAAGATTCCTGTCCTTTTCTTCTTCACCGGAACGCACAACGATTACCATAAACCGTCCGACACCGCCGAAAAGATCAACTACGACGGCGAGACAAGGATCGTAAAGTATATCTCGGAGATCGTCCGTTCCGTCGATCAAACTTCGGCGCGGCCGACTTACACGGTCGCAAAATCGAGTGGCATTAGCGGCGGCCGGAGCGGGTTCAACATCTCGCTGGGCACGGTGCCGAATTACGCCGACTCGACCGACGGGTTATTGCTCGACGGTGTTCGCGATAATTCGCCGGCGGCAAAGGCGGGAATTTTGGCGGGCGACAAGATCGTCAAACTGGCCGGAAAAGACATTCGCAACGTGATGGATTACACATACGTGCTCGGCGAGATCAAAGCGGGAACCGAATACGAGGTGGTCGTACTTCGCGGCGGCGAGCGCATTGCTTTGAAGATCGTTCCCGTAAAACGGTAAACATTCAATAATGAAATTCCTTGCGTTTATGCTCGCCGCGTCCGCAATTACGTTCACTGCCGCGTGCGGTCCGGCTGCGTCGAACAACACGACCAATGTCTCGCCGGTCGTTTCCGCGACGCCGGTACCCGCCGCGCCCGGGAATGGTGATTATCCGGCGAAAGGCAAGGTGTCGAAAATAGACGCCAAGCGCGGTTCGATCGAGCTCGATCATGAGGCGATCAAGGACGTAAAACCGGCGAAGAAAACCGAGCTATTCGTCATCGACTCGGCGATCCTGAAAGGCATCAGCGTCGGGGACACGGTCGAATTCGTGCTGCGGCACAAAGACGGTCAGGAAATTGTCACAGAGTTGAAGAAAGCGAATTGAGATCGATCCCGTTCAGCAAATTCCACGGATTCGGCAACGATTACATCGTCGTCGAAAACGCCGCCATTGCGGACGTCGACATTGCCGCATTCGCACGTGCGATATGCAATCGCCACACCGGTGCCGGTTCCGACGGAATTGCCGTGCTTGAAAAGCTCGATAGCGGCGACGCCGATTATTTCTGCGAGATCGTGAACCCGGACGGCAGCATCGCCGGATTTTCCGGAAACGGAACGCGGTGTGCGGTCTCGTACTTGTATCACAACCAGATCTGGACAGAACCTGACCTGCGTCTCGCAACGAGAAGCGGAGTCAAGAATTACACACTGCTAGAGTCGGACCGCCAGGGCCATTTCGCATTCGAAGCTGAGATCGGAAAACCGAAATTTTCGAGTTCGGAGATTCCTTTCAAGTCCGCGACCAATGATGCAGACGTGATAGACCGCGAGGTCGATCTAAACGGTGAGAAGTTTGGTGTCTCGTGCGTAAACGTCGGCAACCCTGTCGCGTGCGTGTATGTGGACGATTTTGACCTTGACTGGCGATCGGCCGGACGCGGGCTCGAGGTGCACGAGGCGTTCCCGAAACGTGCGAACATCGTGTTTGTGAAAGTTCTCAGCCGTGACGCGATCGAAATAAAGATATGGGAACGCGGAGCCGGCGAAACGGCCGCGTCCGGCACGTGCTCGAGTGGCGCGGCGGTTTTGAGTGCCTACACGAACAGGACTGGACGCGATGTTAAGGTCGTGAGCGAAGGCGGCGTCACGGCTGTAAAATGGCGGAGCGACGATGAGATCGTTCTTACCGGAAACGCGGATTTTATTTATTCGGGCGAGTGGCGATCGGCCTGAACGTGTTCGCTCAGCAGCTCGGTGACGCGTTTTTGGCGGTAATCGAAAATGTGGTCGAGCTCTCTCCGTACAAGAATGTGGGCCAACTCGCCGAACGGAGAAAAGCCGACCCGATACTTCACCTCATCCTCGATCAGCGTATTATTTTTATCTAATTCAACGAACGTGTGCCGGTGTATCCACTGCTTGTACGGGCCGTGCAGCTGCCGGTCTACGAAAGCGTGCGGCGGATCCCAAACCGCGATCTCGGTCTGCCATTTCACGGGGAAACCGCGGATCCTCAGCCGGTAATCGATCAATGTCCCCTGCCGCACCTTTATCGGCTGGGGAGTGAGAATTTGAAATTTTAACTCCGGCGGCGTTATGCGCTCCAGATTTGCCGCGTCCGCGAAGAACGCGAATGCGTCCGCCCGCGAAACGGGCAGTTTGAGGCTTCGGGTGAGAATATGTTCCGGCATAACGAGGTATAAATAGACTACCAAAACCTCATCGCGCCGCAAACGAACGCATCAAAAAAACTGCAGCCGCATACGAAATTATTTTCTTGTTTTCAGATATTGCTTCGGTATGGGATTCTCGGGTGTTTCGGCTTGCCAGTAGATCGTCAGTATCCACCAACGCTTGCCGTCATTCAAAAGTTGAAAACTGTTGATGCCGCGGGCAAACGGTATTTTATCGCTCAAGCTGTGAAGAGACTCATAGGTCGAAAACACGTGGGCGATATTTCCGTAAACGTCGGTCCGGCGAGCGATCTCGCGCTCGAAAAAACCTTCTTTGGCAAAGAACGGCTCGTTGCGTTTGATGTACTCGTCCACCGACGCCGATCGGGCGCCGACGACGCCGGTCTGCGGGTTCTTGCCTGACGGAATGAGCCGTGCATCCTTGTAAAAGAGCGACCGCATTCTGTCCCAGTCGCGCGGCTTTCCGGCGTCGCCGGAGATAACGTCGTACACGGCCTTCATTATGCCGTCCATCGACGAGACGTCCGCCGGATCTGCTTCTTTTGCGGCTTGGGCCATAACGGAACTGAGGGTCATCAGGCCGACAACGAATGCGAAGAACGTTCTTTTCATATTGCGTGTTTTTACGAGGCCGATAGCGAATTGTTTCACCGCGGTGCGTTCTGATCGATATTAGTTTCGAGGCGGTCCTGCTCCGAAACCGGCAGTGCGGAAAAGAAATCGTAGCCCGTCTTTTCTTCGAGTGCCCGGACCGAGGTTTTATATTTGGCCCAACGCTGGTGTGCGATCCCGTTATCGTTCGGCATCTCGACGGCGATCACTTTGGCGGAACCGCTATCCGAAGGGGCCGCGCCGCGAGGCACGATGTACAAGATCTTCCAGCAGCTCGCCGGAATGGTGACGCGTTTTCTTAATCTACCTTTATTGCCGAGCACGCCCGCGATCGCGTAGACGTCGTAACCCTTTCTAACCAAGGTCCGCGTATATATTTCGAGCTTGTTCCATGGAAATTGGTTCAGGTCTTTGGTCTGCGGCACGACATTCGTCATATAAAACGTCTGGTCGTTGAGTGCGGCGTCGCCGAATCTGTCGGCGCTCGCCACCAAATGCCCGCGATCGTATCCGCTGCCGGAATAATCCGACGGCACGATCTTTCGAAATCCCGACGGCAGTTCAGGATCGGGCCGAAACTCGGGTCGCCGCAGACTTTCGCCCAGGCTTTCGGCGGTTATCTTCCACGCAACCCAATTGGCGGTTCCCTTGTCGTTGTTGTACGAAAGAGTGTACGCGGCGCGCGTGATCAAATAATTGTCTCGGTCTGCATTGTTGCTGGACGCGCCGGAGGGATCACCGAGCGGTATGTTTACGGTAGCGGCGGCTGGTTGAGCGGGATCGTTGCGCTCGATTATTCGGTCGCGGATTTCCTCCAACTTGTCGACCGCTCGGCTGCATCCAAACGGAAGCGAAAGCGACAACGCCGCAAGGGCACATATTAAAATTTTACGCGCGTCGACTACCGCCATTTAGGTATTTCCGGTCCCGTTTTGCTTAATAGATCAGTGTAGCAAACGACAGTGGCCGGTGCAGGAACGCGTTCAGTTACGATAGACTATAAACAATGACCGAAAAGGTGCCGATAACAGGATTGACCGCGGATGAACTCGCCGACTTTGTCGCGGGCCACGGCGAGCCGCGCTACCGCGGACGGCAGATATTCAAAGGCTTGTACGAGCGGCGATTGCGTTCTTTCGACGAGATGACCGATCTGCCGAAAGCATTTCGCGAAAAGCTGGACACGCTTGCCGCTCCGGCGACAATTCGCGTCGATTCGAAGTACGTTTCTGAGGACGGGACGCGCCGGTTCCTGATGAAAACCGCCGACGGTTTGCCGGTCGAGGCCGTGTTCATACCGACCGAAAACCGCGATACTATATGTTTTTCCTCGCAATCGGGTTGTCCGCTCAAGTGTGATTTCTGCCTCACGGCCAAACTCGGTCTGCTTCGCAATCTCACGCCGGGCGAGATCGTCGAACAGATAGTCGTCGTGCTCAACGACGTGTACGGCGTCGACACCGAAACGCCGCACGGCACCAACCTCGTCGCGATGGGCGCGGGCGAACCGTTTTTGAATTTTGAGAACCTGATTCAGGCGATCACTGTAATGTCGGACGAGCAGGGATTGTTCATCGTACCGAACCGCATCACCGTCTCGACCGCCGGGATCGTGCCGAGGATCTATGAATTTTCGGAACTCGAAAAACGGCCGAACCTCGCGATCTCGCTTTCGTCGCCGACGGACGAGCTTCGCGATCGCCTGATGCCGATCAACCGCCGCTGGAACATTCACGAATTGATGACCGCCGCCAAAAAGCTTGAACGTTCCCTAAAGCGTGGCGAGAAATTTACGTTCGAGTACGTACTGCTCGGCGGCGTTAACGATTCGGACGCTCAGGCGAATCAGCTTGCCGACCTTCTCGAAAAGTACGATCTGCGGCGCGTAAAGATCAATATGATCCCGCATAACCCAGCGGAGCAGCTCGATTATCATCCGCCAGATGAGCTACAGGTGGAAAGCTTCAAACGGGTGCTCGAATCCCGCGGCGTTTCCGCATACGTACGGCTGCCGCGCGGGCGCGATATCTACGCTGCCTGCGGGCAACTGGCGGCAAAGGCAGAGCCAAACCTTGTCCAGATAACGTCCGGCGCCCGTGCGGCTTGACCGCGTCCCGTCCACTCCGATCAAACTTATGGAACTGTTAATTCCGGGTCTAATTCTTGTTGCGTTAATGGCCTATGCGTCGACAAGGCTAAAAAAGGCGACCGCTCGGGCGTTGGAAGCCGAGGACGTCGAGACGGACGAATTTTCGATAACAAAGCCGGCCGGTTTTATAAATGTCGTAACGCCCGATGACGGCCTTTTGTTTCAGGCATACACAAAAGAATTCGCCGATACCGCACCCAACGCCCGAAAGGCCGCGGCGACGATACGCGTCACAGAATATGCGACAATAGGCCAGGTCGTAGACGAACTGAAACAGTCAGCCGGATTCGTCTCGTCCAGGCCGGAAAACGATGCCGCCGATTCGCCGGTCACCGTTCGTATAGACCGCGTAGAAGACGGCGTAACGTTCCATCGATCTATAAAATTAATTCAAAAAGATGATCGAGTTTACCGGCTTCAATTCGATACACCCGCCGAATGTCAGGACGAGTTCCTGATCGCCGGGCGTGAAATAAACGAGAGCTTTGAGTTGAAAAGATGAAACCGGTGACAAATTGCCGAGCCGCAAATATGAAACGAACAGTTGCCCACGTAGTTTTGTTCCTGGCCTTTACCGTGATCGCGGGTGCACTGAGCAACGCGGGCGCGCAGACATTCAGCGGGTCGATCGCACGCGGTCCAGTTGCCCGCGGCGGCTCGGCAAAAGGCACGATCGTGATGAGCATCCCGGCCGGACTGCACGTGAACTCAAACCGTCCGAGAAGCCAGTACGCGATCGCTACGGTCGTTCGTGTCAGCGGTTCCGGAGTGAACGTCTCGGCCGTAAATTATCCTCGCGGAAAGGACCGGAAATTCCAGTTTTCGGAAGATCCGATCAACGTTTACGAAGGCCGCACCGCGTTCGGGTTTACAGTAATGGTTCCGGCTGGATATCGCGGCGATACCGTTCGCGTGCGGGCCACCGTAAGATATCAGGCATGCACGGAAGAAGTCTGCTATCCGCCGAAAACAAAAGAAATTACGCTAACTGCCAGGGTGCGGTAACCAGCCGGGCTTTCGCGTCGGTTCATTGGTCCTGCCGCGGTCCGACAGCGAGTAAAACAAATATCAGCCATGTGGCCTCACATTCGGCCGATCACCGAAAGCAGCCGCCCCGTTTTGCCGAATCGCTTTTTTTCGATGCGATACGAGAAGAACAAATCTGTATGTTCGATAGTGCAGAACGGCGCCGTATGGATGTTCGCACCGGGAACTCCCGAATCGCTAAGTTGACGTCGGTTTGCAAGATGCAGATCGATCAGTGCATGGCCGAGGCGCGTCGGCTTAAAATAATCGGCGTTGTCATCAAACGCGGCTGCGAAAGCATCGATGACGTCCTGGCCGATCTCATACCTTGCACAACCGGCCGCGGGGCCGATCGCGCAGACAAGATCGGCCGGGTCGCTTCCGTATTCCGAACGCATCATATTCACCGCTTTTACGACGATCGACTGTACGGTCCCGCGCCATCCGGCGTGGACGGCGGCAAATGCGCCGCTCACCGGATCTCCGATGATTACGGGAACACAGTCGGCAGTTTTCACGCCGACGAGTGTTCCTTTCAGATTCGAAACAAGTGCGTCGGCTCGTTCGTCGGAGTTCGCGGTGTCCTCAGGCGAGGTGACGATCCGCACATGATCGCCGTGAACTTGCCAGGCCGTTGCTAAATCATATTCACCGCCGATCGCGGCGAGAAACCGGCGGCGGTTCTCATATATATTTTCGGGAGTGTCTTCGTCGAATCCGGCGAGGTTGAGGTCGTTTTCGGGAAACGGCGAAACGCCGCCCAGACGCGTCGAGAAGCCGTTTACGAAACCGGCGTCCTCGAGCGGGCGGCAGACGAGCACCTTTACGCCGTCACGTTCTCGCCAATAGAAGCCGGATTCTGTTAAAGTCTCGTCAGTCACAGGTGACTGCTCGTTTATGATCGTTTCCATCGGCATCGACATCGTCGAAGTTTATCGCATACGCGACACTATCTCCAGAACGCCGCGGTTCACCGAGCGTGTGTTCACGCCCAACGAGCGCTCGTATTGCGAGGGCCGTGGTGCCGCCGCTTTTCAGTCGTACGCGGCACGTTTTGCCGCCAAAGAAGCATTCTTAAAGGCTTTGAAAACAGGCTGGCGGGGAAAGATAACGTGGCACGACGTCGAGGTGGTAAGTGACGACCAGGGCGTGCCGTCGCTCTCGATCAAGGGCGAAGCCCGCCATCTTCTGCAGAAACTCGGGGCAAATCAGATACACCTTTCCGTCTCGCACACCGCGGAACACGCTGTCGCCCAGGTCATCCTCGAAGGCTAAAGCAATTTATTTCTGCGTCGGCTTTGTCACGTCGTCGAACGTAAAGAACGCGATCGCCGGATCGTGGTCCGAAAAGCGTTCGACACGATATTGGTCGTTCCGAAACGCCTCCGGAAAATCCGCGTTGACGCGTGCGTAGCCGAAGCCGTTGACGTGGTTTTTGAATCCGTCGCTGATGAGAATATGGTCGAGCACCTGCCCGCTGCCGTCGAAGCTGTACGAATACCTTTCTTTCTCGTTAATAACATCAACGAGGTCGGTCAGGTTCGGGTCCACGAGATCGTCCGACGGGTTGAAAACCTCGTCCTTACCGGCAGTCTTGCCCGTTATCGTTCCGATAACGTCGAGCACGCCATCGTTAAACTGATAAGCGTTAAAGTCGCCGATGACCGCGATCCGCTCACCCGGATTTTGCTTTTGCCGTTCCTGTATGGATTTAGCGAGAAACTCGGCCTGCAGTCGTTTTTTCAGTCGAACATTGGCCATCTGTTTCGGGTCGTTGTAGCCGAGAAACGATTTCAGATGATTTACGATGACGGTAAACTCGAACGGCTTTCCTGTTTTTGCGTCATCGATCGAGGCGCGCAGCATGAGCGGCGGTCGGTCGTTGAGAAAGTTGTCATCACCCGTGTCGGGATTCTTGTACTTTTCGTCCTTGCCCAACTGCTTCACTTCTATCACTTTGACCCGCGAGGTTTTAACCAAAAATCCATTATCGATGCCGCGTCCGTCGTTACCGTCCACCAGGAACGCCTCATACTTCGGGTTTGGCTCGCCTGAGGCTACAGCATCGGCGTTAACGCGTTCGGCGAGCTTTTTGAGTGCCGCAAGATTCTCGACCTCGATCGTGCCGATCACATCGGGCGTCCGCATGTAGTCGCGGATCGCGGACGAGATCTTCTTGAGTCTATGGGCGAACGCCGTCGGCGTGACGACGTCTTCCTTGATAGCCGGATCGTCGACATCGTCAAAGAAGTTCTCGAGGTTCATTCCGGCGATCGAGAATTGGCGGTCAGTCGGCGCGGGCAGCGCTTTCGGCTTTATAGAATCGGGCGTCGTGCGGCTTTTTTCGAGATCGGGAAGCAGAGTGTACCGGCCGCCGGCGTAATGAAGAACGCCCGTCATGTCCGAGAGTCCGGTTCCTGCGGCTACGTCCAAAGACAGAGGCGACACCGACATCGTGCCGCCGGCGCCTATCTTGCCCTCGGAGCTGACGGACTGCAAATTTGCATCCGATTTTTGCTCGTCGCTGTCGACGCGTATCAGTTCCGGGTTGCCGTCGAAGATCTGCAGCCTCGGCAGTTCTTTATTTAATTTTTCACGATCGGTTATCTCGCGTATGTCGAGTCCCGGCTCGCGAAACGGCCGCGGCAATCCCTTGACCACGGCGAAGAAGACTCCGTCCGGGTCCGCCGAGCTGTTCTTAATATCAACGCGTCCGCCGGTCGGAGCAACCACCATTAGTGCCGCCGCATGGACGCGCATGCCCTCAAACCTTTCGAGTTGACCGATCGTGTTGGCTTTGAATCCCGCGGGCGTCAGTTCGAATGGTTTAGGCAGTGCGTTTGCCTTCGAAATTACTTTTAACGTGTCCTCGCTGATGCGGTGGGAGATCTCGGTGACCGGCAGCGAGATAGGCTCGTTCCTCGGACGGTATTCCTCGACCGAGCCGGTAACGGTGACGAGGTCGCCGACAGCGACCGACGGTTCCGATTTTGTGAAGACGAATATCCCTTCGGACGTCGCTGGATCTGTATCGGCCCTGTCATCGGGCGTCTGCAAAAAGAAACCTGTCCGGATGCGGGCGGTCACCACGCCGGTGACGCTCACCGCTTCGTTCACGAGCGGCGACCGGTCGCCTACGCCCTGCACGGCGGCGATCGCGTATTCCTTTTGCGCGAACGCCGGATGCGAAACGACACCCGCCGCGAAGACCACGGCGAGTGTCGTTAAGATGTGCATCCGGCCAAACGTGAACATTCTCATGAGCGAAACGTTTTTCCGGTAAATTGTCATTCTCTGTCGCGCTTTCTTTCGATAAGCTCCTGTGTATTTTTCGGGATGGCGGTGAAAAAGTCGTAACCGGTCAGGTTTTCTACCGCATCAACGGTGACGCGGAAGTTGCGCCACGGCGTGTCGATGTTCAACGGCGGCTGGTTAGGAACGATGATCCCGAACGCACGTGTCGCACGTGTCACCCGCTGCACGTCGTTCGCGCCGTTCGGCAGAACTATGACCACTTTCCACGTCACACGCGGGACCGTGATGCGGTCCTGCGAGATCTTGCCGATATCGCCCTCGGGGCCGGTAAATATATAAAGCTCGTTGCCCTGTTGGGCGAGCGTTCGGCAATAGCTTTCAAACTCTTCCCACGGCCCCTGGTTGTTTGCGGAGAGCTGGGGCACGAAGTTCGTCATCAGAAATGTCGCCGAGTTGTTCGGTATCGAATTCGTCCGGTCGCCCGACGGACACATATGGCCGCGGTCATATCCCGAACCCGAATAATCGAATTCCGTCACCTGGTACCAGCCCGCCGGGAGCGAGGTGTCGGGGCGGTAATCGTCCTGGCGTGGTGTCGAACCGATCCACGTGCTATCGAGACGCCATGCTACCCAATTCGGCGTCGCCTTCATACGGTTGTACGAGATCGTATACTGCGGTTTCGGCATCAGGTAATTGTTCTCGTTCGCGATGTCGGGCGTGGCGTTGGTCGGGTTGCCGAAGATCAGCGGATCTTCGTTGGGCAGCGGAGCGTTCACGGTAATGTTCTGCTGCATCACGACCGAGCGTCCCTGTGCATCAGCCGCAACCGCGACCACCAGTTTCACGCCGCCGGCCGTGTCCGCCGGGACCGTCGCAAGGTATGAATAGACGTTGTCGCCCGGAGTCACATCGCCGTTCGTTCCGTCGTCGAAGAAGGTCTGATTCGACGCTCCGCCGATCGCGGTCAGATTGCCGACAACCGTAACCGAAGTGCTCGGCGGCGTTGTCGCCGGTATCACAGTGACCTTCAGCAGCGTATTTCCGCCCGGTGCGACGGTGGCGGGATTTGCCGATAGTGCCGCGAAAAGCGTCGTGCCGCCACCGCTGCACGTGAATGCGGCCGTGGCGAGATTGCGCGGAGCCGACGGATTCAGATTCGAGAAGTCGTTGACGTTGTTGTCGGTGTCCTGACAGCCGTTCAGCGCCCGGTTCTGGCTCGTGTTGATTGGCGGCGCGGTAGTGCGCGTGCCTTCAAAGAAAATATTAGTTGCCGCGCCCCAACCGACCGCGTCGATGACAACTCCGGTGTTCTGGTCGCCCTGGCGTATCGCCAGTCCGCCGGCCGTTGCGCTCATCGAACAAAGGCAGACCGAAGGGCTGTATGTAATGTTCGGCGTGACAGCGCCGTCATATGTCGACGATGCGATCAGATAATACTGACCCGGCTCAACGATCGTAGTCGTCGTCCAAACCGCAAACGGGCCGACATCGTTCGTTCCGGCCGACGACCTGTACACGACTCGATAGCCGTTCAGATCGACCGGCGACGAACCGATATTATGCAGTTCGACAAATTCGTCGTCAGCGGTTCCGCCGCCTGCCTGAAACTGGCTGATGACGATGTTGGGTGAAACAAGGTTTGCAGAACGGTTGCGTGCTTCGGAAACAAACGAGGGAAAACTAAAAAAAATAACGAACGACAGTGAGGTCAAACAAAAATACAACTTTCTCATTAAGATCTTCCTTTCTTCAAATCAATCCCGAGGGGTAAGTTGGGAGCGCTTTTGATTTTCACACATTTGCACCGCGAGACCAACCAGATGCAGCCTTTCGCGTGCATTAGTTGTAACACTGCAAACGTATGAATCGTTCGCACCGCGGCATCGAGCGGCATTTGTGATGCGGGGCCGGCGAGTCTGGTTGTAGTTAAAGTGCTATGTGTGAATCAGTTGCGGGCGAATCGGGAACCCGGCCGCTTCCGATAATGTTTGGGCCGTGAGTGAGATCGTGATCGCGATTATATTTACCATCCGCAAACGGTTAACCCGTAAGCCCCGTCCGCCGCAAAAGGTCGCCGAATCTCGGGTCATTCCTGATCGGATCGTAACCCGGATCGACGAGGAGGAATTGCAGCTGCAGATCGTGTGAGGCATATGCGCGTTCTAGGGCCGCGAATGCCTTTTCCTTTTCGCCAAGTGCAGCGTACAGTGTCGCAAACTCTCCAAGTGAAACATATTGCTGCGTCTGCTCGAGTTTTTGCACGATCGCACGGGCTTCACCGGTTCGGCCCGAAAGAGCATAAACGCGGCCGAGATAGATCAGGTTGCTTGTCGTCTCGCCCTGGCTCTTGACGACCTTCTCGAACTCGGCGATCGCTTCCGGGTATCGGCCGACTTCTGTATACGCAAGGCCGAGATACGAACGGGCGAAACTGTCATTATCGTCTCGGGCGACCGAAGCATCCAGCTTCGCGATCGCCTCGGTATATCGCCTTGCGATATAGAGAAGTGCACCCTCGGTGCTCTTCAACGTATTGCTTAGCGGGTCCAGCTCCTGAGCACGGGCCATCTCCGAGACGGCTTCCTGGTGCCGTCCCAGACACGAGAGGAAAAATGCGTAGCGGTTATGTGCCGCTACCGAATTAGGATTGAGTTCCAGAGCACGCTCGAAGCTTCGTCCGGCACTGGCCCAGTCGAGATTGTCATTTTCGATCCTGGCTAGTGCGAGATGGGCGTCGGCAAGCGTGTCGTCAAGTTCCAAAGCTTTTTCGACGGCTTCGCGAGCTTTACGCTTTCCTTCGGCCGGTTCTATCAGGTCGCTTCCGACCAAAAGCGTGTAATCGCCTGCGAGTTCGACATATGCGAGCGCGAAGCTTGGGTCGAGCGCGATGGCCTGATTCTGATAGTCGAGCGCGGTACGAATATTCTCCATGCCGCGTTTTCGACCATAGAAGACGCCGTTGAGATAAAGCTGATACGCCTGCGGGTTATCGGTGAGCTGTTTAGATATCCGTCGCTCCTGATCTCCGGACAGCTTCAGCCGCAGCTTTTGCGAAACGGTGCGGGCGATCTCGTCCTGAACGTCCTGCAAATCGGTGAGCTTTCGGTTGTACGATTCGCCCCAGATCAACGATTTGTCCGCGGCGTTGACCATTTCCACGTTGATCTGCAGAGCATCGCCGTGTTGAACGAACCGGCCCATGACCAACGCCTGTACACCAAGCGCCTTGGCCACTTCCTGCGGGTCCGGGTCGGCGTTGCGGTATTTGAAGCTCGAACTCCGTGATATGACCTTTAGCTGCGGTAACTTTGACAGTTTGTTGATGAGAGACTCGCTGACGCTGTCGGCAAGGTCGGCACTGTCGGCATCGCCGCCCGCATTTGCAAACGGCAGCACGGCGATCGAATTTATGCCGTTCGAGCCCGCCGCGAAAAACGTGAAATAGGCGGCAGCGCCGACCACCGCGATCAGCATTATTGCCGCGGCGATCCAGCCGCCGCGGCCGCTGCTCCGAATGCTGGTCGTGTTCGTCCCGCCGGTCGAGAAATATCGCTCAGCGTCCTGAGTCGATACCGGAGCTATGGGTTCGCGAACCGTGACGCGGCCGCTAAGATTGCCCGAGAGACCGTTCAAGGGCTTTCGAGACCCTGAAGACTGCGAACGTTCGAACTCGGTGGCGAACTCGAGTTCCCGCTTCAGGTTCTTAAGATCGATGAGAAAGTCTTTGACCGTTTGATAACGATCGCTGCGGTTTTTTTGCAGTGCTTTGCGAATGATTCGGACGACCTCGGGCGGAGCATCCTCGCCGAGCGGGGCGGGCTCGGACTTCAGTATCGCCGCCATCGTGTCGGTCGTCGTTTCTTCGGCGAACGGCGTGCGGCCCATCAGCATTTCGTAGAACACGATGCCGAGGCTCCAGATGTCCGTGCGTGTGTCGACTTCGCGGCCGCGGGCCTGCTCCGGCGACATATAATTGACGGTCCCCATCACCATTCCGGGGATCGTGTGGACGCGCGCGATGGTCGCCTCTTCCGAATCGATAATGTCGGAATCCTTTTCCGCGAGTTTCGCGAGTCCGAAGTCGAGGACTTTCACAAAGCCGTCCGACCGGATCATTATGTTTTCCGGTTTGATATCGCGGTGAACGATGCCGGCGTCGTGTGCCGCATCGAGCGCGGCCGCTATCTGAACGGCGATCTCCAGCGCCTCGCGGCCCGAAAGCGGCTCTTTCTTCAGACGATCGCGCAGCGTGTGGCCTTTGATGTATTCAGTCGCGATGAACCGCGATTCGTCGAATACACCGATCTCATAGACGGTCAGAATGTTGGGATGATTTAGTGCTGATGCAGCTTTGGCTTCCTGGATGAATCTGCGTACCGGGTCGCCATCGCCGATGCCGTCCAAAAGCACCTTGAGAGCGACCGGACGGCCGAGTTGGGTGTCGTCGGCAAGGAACACTTCGCCCATTCCTCCGACGCCAATAGAGGAACGAATCTTGTATCGTCCAAAAACCATGCCGGGCGAGATTAACATAGTTTACTTCGGTGCATTCGGGCCGTAAGGAACGCCAGATTATAACATCTATCGCAGTGGGCGAGGGTATGCGACTGGACTTTTGTTGCCGCTTTTATCGACGGCCCGCACCCCGAAGAAATAGTTGTCCTTCGATCGGCCCTTCATGACGAAATCGGTCACGTTCCCGACCGGTGCGGAATTGGTCCATTCAGGCGAAGTGGTCTCTCGCCAAACGATCTCGTAACCGGCAAGGTCCGCATCGGTTCCGGCATCCCATTTGAGCTCGGTGTCATTTGTCAGGCGGCTCGTCACGACGCCGACATTTTTCGGGTTCGCGGGTGCAGCGGCCAGCGAAGCGAGGGCGACGAGATTCACGCGGGCGACATTCGCGGTGTACTCAAAATCGACATATTCGGGCGTATCGCCGTAGAAGACGCCGTTCTCCGTGCGGATGTTCTGGTGCTGGTGAGTGAAATCCTCGTCCGACTCGGTGATGCGGACGGCGGTGAATCCGCGTTCGAGAAACGGGATGTGGTCGCCGCCGCGAAGGTAGCGATCGCGGCGGTAGATCATCCAAACGCTGAAGTTCTTGAGGTAGCGGTCCGACTGCTCCTTAATATATCGCGCAAGCTGACGTGATGCGGAATCGTTCTCGCCGCCGACGCTGCGACGCGTTCCGGCCTGCTGGTCGGTCTCGTTCGACGGCACGCCTTCGCTGAAAACACGAACCCTGTTTCGGTTCGGTGAGTTCTTTTGCGACGTGACGCCGCCGATGATGTCGTTGGTGAACATCCCTTCGATATTCCTCGCCTTTTGCTTTGCCTGTTCCGCGAAATGTGTCGAGCCGAGCAGGCCCTGTTCTTCGCCGGGCACGGTGATGAACACGATCGTCGCGTCGAATTTGTGTTCCGACATCACGCGGGCGAGTTCGATAACCGCAGCCGTTCCTGATGCGTCATCGTTTGCTCCCGGGGCGTCGCATTTCGCGTCGATGGGCGACGTGCACATCGAATCGTAATGACCCGAAACGACGTAGACACGATCCGGATCGGTCGTGCCCCGCAGCGTCGCCACCACATTCGTCAGATTCGTCGCCACCGGCACGCGCCCGCGAGGCGGCGGGTTTGCCGCTTGCAGAAACGTCTGTTTTTCGACCGTCAGACAAGCGCCGCACGCGGAGCTTATCTTTTCGAATTCGCTGAATATCCAATCGCGAGCCGCCCCGATGCCGCGGGCCGGATCGTCCTGTTCCGAGAGCGTATTGCGTGTGCCGAACGATACAAGTTTGCGGACCGTGCTCTCGATATTCTTCGCGGACACCTCGCGGACCATGCCGGCGATCTCGGCGTTAGGTTTCTCCCGCTTTTGGGCAATTCCGTTGGCCGAGAGGACGAGCAGCAGACAGAGAGGGTACGCCGCGGCCTTGCCGGCAATCTTATTCATATATTTATCTGCAGCAATTCAGTTGATCGTTGAGGTTTGGGGCCGCCTTGGATCTTTGAAACACGGATCCGTTCGAACAATTATTTATCCAGAGAATCGTAGGCCTGCAAGCGTGAGCCGTCCGCGGAATATAACAGATTCACCGTTTCGTCCGTCACGAACGCCGGGTCGGGGTCGCCGACAAGCACAAACCGGCCGTCACGACCGTTATGAACATTTACACCTACCATGCCCTTTCGGTCAAACGGCTTCGGCAGGTCGGTGTAGAAATACATGTAGTTTCCCTTTAATTCGGACAGCCGCTTTTTCCGCAGCAGATAGTTTGAAAGCCGCTCGAGTTGCCGGTCGGGATCGAGACGGTCGAAAACACTATCTTTGATCTCCGCACGCGAGGGAACAACGCGCCCGAGCATAACCGCTCCCGGCCGCTGGATCTGTATGCCGGGAACCCGGTTGAGCATGCCCGGTGTCCGGGCGATCGCACCGTATGAATAGAATCTCGAGGTCAAATAATCTTTAGCCGAATTGCTCGCCAGCGTCGTCAGATCAAACGAACCGAACCGCGATCGCAGTCCGGACCAGCGGAACGAATTTACGGTGTTCGCCAAACTCAGCCCGTTCCGCGCAAGGCCGAATGCCGATGTCGCGACGCCGCCGTATCGAAAGTATATCGCTGCCGCCCGCAAAGCTATGCCGCCGATGATGCGCAGTGGTCCGCGGCCGGGAGCCTTGTGACGCGCCCGCCAGAGTTCACGCCCGCCGGGGTCCGAACGGGCGTCATTCCGCCCGCCCGCCCGCGTGACGATCGGCCAGCCCGGACTGGCGAATGCGGCGATCTCGTCGCGTCCGCCGACGACTATCGCTCCGGACTCGTTTATCAATACAAATTCCGCACGGTCGATCTTGTGGGGGAATTCCATCAACTTTTTACCGGACGATGCGTCGATAAACAGGACCTCGTCGCGATCGGCGATAACGATCGAGTCTGCATCTGCGAATACAAAATTCGTAATTCCCTTGTCCGCACCTTTATAACGCCATTTCGTCTTGCCGGTCGAGGCGTCGACTGCCGCGATGCCGTACGGACCTTTTGCTTCGGACTCGCCGTCCTTCAGCCGTGTGAATCGCCCGCCGGTTCGCACGAACAGAGTGTCGCCGATCAATGCCATTTCCGACGCGGTGCCGAGGTCGTCAGCCTTCCATTCGACTTCCCCGTTTCGGCGATTTACCGCTCGTATCTTTCCGCGGCCCGATGTGAAAATATGCGTCGCGTCGACGACCGGGTCGGCCTCAGTCAATGCCAGGCCGTCCTCGTTGACCTTGAATTTTTCGCGTTCCTTCTCTTTTCCGGTCAGGACGTCATAGCTGGTCGAGCCTTCGTAAAAAAGGAACAGCCGGCCGTCGAGAATCAGCGGTGCACGGTAATTGTCGAGCGTGTACGCGACCTCGCCGAGGTTTTCCCCAAACCGCGACGGCATCATCTCGATCTCACCCGCGAACTCGCGTCTCCAAAGCTCTTCGCCGTTCGACATCCGCAGGACGTGCAAGATCGGCTTCCGCTTGAACGTCGAACCGGACGCTCCCTGCGGATCTTTCACCAAAACGACCGCGACCAGATCGTTTTCGGGGTCGACTGCCAACTGCAAAACGTCGCCTTTGACCTTTTCGCTTTGCCAGAGGCTCGCACCGGTCATGACGTCGACAGCCTCGAGCCGCGATTTCGAGCCGAGGTCGCGCGAGACGAGGATCACGTCCGTGTTCGGCACCGGCGTCACGGCCGTTTCGCCGATCGCTCCGGTCTCGAGCCGCCACAGCCGCGCGCCCGTTTGCCCGTCGACGGCGTACAAGCTCCGCTCGGTTCCCACGAGCAGGAAGCCGAAATCGGTCGTCTGGTAAAAACGGATTTTCGAATCGAGATTCGCCTGCCACGCGGGCTGGGCGTTGGAAACGGTGAATGTAAAAGCGAGCAGGCAAGTGAGAAGAAATGCGGCCTTCATACAGCGATTTTAGCTTATTTATTGTAAATAGAATAACGATTTTCCCGCACGCCGGCGTCAAAAAAATCGGCAACACTTTTGTTTCACGTTTCATCTTAGAAACATAATCGATCATTAAATTATAAGGCCTCGACGGTGCAGTTTACCGCTGGCGGATATTTGAGGGATCGAGGAGGTAAATATGAACATGGGTAGAAAATTATTAGTATTCGTTTTCGCGATGTTTATGATGGCCGGAGGCCTCGCCGTTAGAGCGCAGGCCCAAACGGGCGGCCGCGTGGTTATCCGCCGTTCCATCATTCGGCCGGTTGTCGTAAGACGTTATGTCAGCCCTTTTGGGGGATATCGAAATTACCGGGGAAGCCCGTACTACGGTTACTCGAGCTCTTATGACCCGTACTGGAACAGCCCGTATCTGAGATATCAGGATCAGAAATTCTCTTTGCAGCGGGAACTCGCGGGTAACCAGCGGGAACTCGCCAAACACCAGACGAAATACCGTGCCGACGGGTACATTTCGGACAAGGAAAGAAGGGAATTGGAAGACGACGTGCGTGACGTTCAGCGTTCACGACAGCGTCTGAGTAATTTCGTTCGACGGAACGAAGGCAGTTACTAAGAACGGAATTCGGTAATTGACGAGAGAAAGGACGGGCGATCAGCCCGTCCTTTTTTGTTACTGGATGCGGTAAGCCTTTGATTTCCAAACGATCACGACCGTGCCCCCGATATAGTTGGCTGCGTTCTGCAGCGCCGGTTCGAGGTCGCGGTACGCTCTCGTGCCCCGTCGATAGTTCACGGTTTCCTGGCCGCTGAAATTCGTGTCGTACCAGACGCCTTGTCTGAATTCGAAAACGCGTCCGGCGAGGTAATGTCGACCGTTGGGCCCGGCAAGTTTGCCCGCGCCGCCGGAAAGCGTCGCCGCCTCGTTTTGTGAGTTCTGGATCTGCGTATTCATATCGCGTCGCGGCCCCGACGATGACTTGGACATGGAAGGCAGATTTTCGTTCCTTTGTTCCGAGAGTTGCCGCTCGGAACTCTGCGCGGCGTTGTTATCCTTAAACTGCGGCTGACCACTCGCTGAGTCAGAGGTCGAGCCAGCCGCCGCTGCGGGAGCAGGAGCGGACTGAGTCACACCGCCTTCCTGGAATCTGCCCGACGCGCGGCCGGCGGTCCTAAACTCCGGGTTCACGGGTTTCGCGGGAGCATTCGCCCCGACCAGGGCTGCATTTGCCGCTGCGTTAAACGCTTCACTCGTCTCCGCCATGCTGTCGGTCGCCGCATTTGTGTTCGCCGCAGAGTTGGCTAAACTGCCCGTATCCGGAAAATCGCTCGCTGCGCCCGGGCCCGTGGCCGACGGCTGCGGACCTTCGGACACCTGCGAAATTTCGGCGGACCGGTTACCACCGGTATTTCGCATGATCGAAAATACCAAAAATGCCGCAAAGATAACCGCCAGCCCGCCCATGGCATATGCGAGCCCCGGAAAACGGAAGAACCCGCGGTACCACGGTGCGGCCGACTTCTCCACAACGGGCGCGATGACCGGATCCAAAGGCACGGTGTCACCTTCGGCGTTCAGGCCTATGACGTTTGCGACCGTTTTTCTGCAGTGGTCGCACGACGCAAGATGACGCATATAGTTACCGCGGCTCGCGCCGGGCAACGCGTTCTCGGCGAATGCCGCGATCTCGTTGGCATCCAGATGTTCGACCCCGGGCGCATCTGCAGACGGCAGCGAGAAATCCTTTTGCCGCAGCAGTGCATCTATTTCCTTGTCGTAATCCAGTTCCATTCCTTCTGTAGGAGTTACGCGTTTACGCGTGAAAGCGACGGCCGGCAGACGCGGCTAAATTCCACGGACACCTTTGTTATCGCCTAAGGTGTGACTCTCGAGCCCCACTTACTGAACGCTCTAAAAGCGAAAATCTTGCAAAACGGCCAAAACTACGAGAACGGCAAACAACTTTTCGATGCTGATGCCCAATTTCATCGCTGTTTCGGACAGGTACCTCTTTACCTCCGTGTCGCTCCAGCCATGATGGTGACGCAGCGATCTTTCGACTGATCGCCTGATCTCGGAGTGCAGCCTAGAGATCTTTCGGCTTGCCGTGGCTTCATGGTAGCCGAACGAGGCCGCGATGTCCTTTAGCTTCAGATCGTCAAAATAATAAAGCTGCAGGATCAAACGGTCTTCCGCATCCAGCGTTTCGACGGCGGCCTTTAGGGCGAGCGAAACGTCGTCCGCCGCCTGTTTATCGACGAGCCGTTCCTCCGGGTTGTTGGCGTGATGGATGACCGAGTTGTTCGACGAATTATTTGACGACTCCTCGGCCAGGTTTTCGAACTCGCGGTTTTCCTCGACCTGAACGAATCTCGACTGCTTCCGGTACTCGTCAACGGCCAATTGCGAAACGACGGCACGAAGCCAGCCGGCGAGGCTCCCGCGTCCGGAATAATATACGAGCTTACTCTTTTTCTTGCCGTTGGCGTCATGCCGCAGGCCAAAGAGTTCTGCCCAAATCGAACCCGCGAGATCGTCCGCGTCATCCGAATTTTGCGACATCTTTCTCGCTGCGGATTTCACCGTCGAGTCGAAGTTCGCAATAAGGTCTTCCCAAGCCTTTCCGTCGCCTTTTTCACACGCAAGTATGAGGCAGAGGTCGTCCGCCCTGATCTCCGCGACGAATGCCAAAACATCGCTGCGCGTTGCCGAAGCGTTATGTCGAAACAAGTATTTTTCGAGCGAGGTTTGTATTCGCGGCGAGATCTCGGCCGCCGTCACGCCCCGCAGTTCTGTCGCACGCGAGATAAGGCGTTCGACAGCTTCAGTTATGGTCTCGGCGTGATTTTGTGCGGTTGGCGTCATCGGCAATTTCGAAAAATTCTAACAGAATTCGGCAGCGATTGCTTATAATCGGAACGTGATCAAAAAAATCGAATACCTCGGATTTCCGAACTGCATCGAGCTAGGGAACGGGACCGTGAGCGTAATTATTTCAACCGATTTTGGTCCGCGGATCCTTTTCTACGGCTTTGATGGCGGTGAGAACATATTAGGTTGGCACGGCGAGGCCACCGTGAACACCGAACTCGGAACCTGGAAGCCATACGGCGGCCACAGGTTATGGCTTGCACCCGAGAATATGCCGATGTCATATTCGCCGGACAACGAGCCGGTAGGTTTTATCGAAGACGGCGAGTTCTCGCTACGCCTCATCCCGCCCGAGGACATCCACGCGAATATTCAAAAGGAACTTACCGTAACGCTCGACGATACCGGCAGCGGCGTGACGCTCGATCACAAGATCACGAAACGCGGCGACACGTCTATCGAAGCTTCGGCGTGGGCGTTGACGATAATGCGTCCGGGCGGCACCGCGATCGTGCCGAACGAGCCGTTCGAGCCTTACGGCCCGACGACACTTTTACCGGTTCGGACAATGACACTTTGGCCGTACACCGATTTTACCGACCCGCGGTGGAGTTTTGAAAAGGATGAGGTCCGCCTGCGCGTCGATGAAAACCTGCCGTCACAGCAAAAATTCGGCGTGCTCAACCGTCAGAGCTGGGCCGGTTATGAGTGGCGGGACCTGAAGTTCGTTAAGAGATTCGACTTCGAAGACGGAGCCAGATATCCCGACATGAATTCCAACATCGAGGTCTACACCGCCGGCGGATTTGTCGAGGTCGAAACACTCTCGCCGCTCAAAACGATCGCCCCAAACGAATCCGTAACCCACCAGGAACGCTGGGAGCTTCACAGGTCAGAACCACCTGCGTAAGCGGGTGGGTTCCGGATAGTCGTGAGGGGAGAGTCGAGAGGCGAGAGCAGGATGACGCCCACTGCTCACGACTCGCAACTCTCCCCTGTGCACTTTTCAGAACCCACCCGCTCACGCGAGGCGGTTCTGACCTGTTTATTTCAGGTGTTTGTGCAGGTAGGAAATTATCTTATAACCGTCGATATACACCCACGGTTTTGTGCCTAGCGTGTAGTGGCCGCAGGGCATTTTCACTTCGCTGTGTTTGATGTGACGCTTGCGAAGCTCGCGGATGACGTCGCGCGAGAGATCAACCGGAAAACTGAGGTCGTAGAGCGTGTAAATGTAACGCTGAGGTCTTGAAGGAAGAGCGGCGAGCTTGTCCATGTACGCGAGCGGCGAGATCGGCAGCCAGTACTCGCGAAGTTCCTCGAGTTCGACGTTGTCGCCGATGCCTTCGCGAACGTGATAGGTCGAGAGGCCTTCCCACACGACGTCTGCGACGTAGCCGGAAACGTGATTAAAAACCGCCGCGTCGATCGTCATGTCGTGTACGAAAGCAAAAAATCCGACACAGCTGCCGATGCTCGTCCCGACGACACCGACCTTTTCGTATCCTTGCTGTTTCAGCCACGCGACGGCCGAACGAGTATCGACGACAGACTGCCGCAGAGACTGCAGAGTGCGTCCGACGTTGGGAACGACAAGGTAATCGGCACGGTCGAGCTCGGGCGGCATACGCTCTTCGTGGTAGGGAAGCGTCAGCCGCAGCGAGGACATCCCGACTTTGTTGAAAAACTTGCAGAGATCGAAGTAAGTTCCCGCCTTCGCGTTCCAATGCGGCAGCACCAGCACCGCGGCCTTTCGGTTCGTCGCGTGCGGAAAATACGTTGCGTACGCGGTGTTATTTTCAAACGACGGCGTTGTCACGCCCGAAGTCCACTTAAGCTGATCACCGAGTAGTTCGAAATCCGGGGTTTTCGGATCGAAAAAAAATTGGTCGCTGTGTGTGACCGTCTTTTTCGAATAATCAGAGAACAGTTTTCGCGGGTCGTCGCCGTTCGGGTGGTCGGTGATGAATTCGGTTCCCCACTCAAATGGACGGATGACGCGGTTGTCATTCAGCATCGCGAAATACCGCTCGCGTTTGTGCATGTACCTTTTGAGCATGTGGCGACTAACTGCCTGCCTCCGACGAATAGTTAGGTAGTTTCTCGATCTCGGCAGAAACTTAATAATAACGCATCGCGAAAGAATTCCCGCCATCGGTGTAAAGAACCGCGTCCGCTCCGGTATCAGTGCCGAGGTTTGTGCACAGCGGCGAAGCTCATCCGACAAACGGCTGCGACATTGCAACAGACTTGACAAGGTACGGTGATACGTTTATCTTCGCAAGCGTTGGAAACAACAATCTTAACGGCCTCAACGATTTCGCCCTCGCGTTCGCCGTATAGGGTTGGAAATTAAAACAAATTAACCAGACCTCGCTTGAACAATCCCACTATGTACAAACGTCCTACTCGTGCGCGCAGACACGCCCTTATTTGCCTTGCTGTTTTTTCGGGAGTTCTCGCTCCCGCAGCGATCCCCAGGCCCGCTTCTGAACTGTATTCAGGTGGTTCCGTCAGTGCGCAAACCCTGCAAAGATTGCCGGGCAAGAAGAACGAAATCGTGCCCCGGGAAGATTCGAAGGAATCCGGTGCTGCTGCTTCGCAAGCGAAAGCTCTGTGGGTCTTCGGCGCTTCGGTCGTCCCTAACCCGGTGTCGGACGCTGCAGGACGAGCCCGTCTGGTTGCGGACAGTTCCGCCAGCGGGTTTGACCGTCTTTTCGTCAGCGTTTATCAGGGAACCCCGAATTCTAGCGGGCGGCTAATGTACACGGACTCCGACATGGCTGCGCTAAACACAGCCGCACACGCCGCCGGCCAGCAAGTGTGGGCCGCCTACGGAGCACCCGACTGGCCGGGATTCGCATGCGACAGCGGAGCTTTCCCGGTGCAGCGGATGGCGGAGGTCGCTGCGTTTAATGCGGTCCAATCGGCGTCCGAGCGGTTCGATGGAGTAATGCTCGACGTCGAACCCACCATTACGACCGAAGCTCAATACCAGTCCCTCATCAGACATTATCAATGCATGCGCGCCAGCTTGCCTTCAAGTGTAAAACTGGGCGTCGCCATAAACGCATTTTGGGACATGCCTGTCGTATATCCCGCCACCGGCGGTACGCTCAAACCTGCTTACCAACACATCATCGATCTGGACGTGGACAGTGTGGTGGTCATGGGATATCGCGATACGGCCGGCACCGATGTTTGCCCGTCGAGCGACGGTTTAATCTGCCTCGACCTTGACGAGATCAATTACGCGTCGAGCATCAATAAAGTGGGGCGGGTTTTGGTCGGCCTAGAGACACTTGATGTCGTCCCGGAGCCCCCGAAGGTGACCTTCTTTCAGGAGGGGCACGTCAGCCTTGCTGTCGAGTCGCGAAAGGCCGCGAGCTATTTCGCTTCCAGCGTCGCTTTCGGCGGGTTCGCAATACACAATTACACGTCGATGTATTTAAAAGGTACCGCTGACTGGCCGTCACCCGAGACGGCCGGATCTTGCAGCCTGGCGACCAATGTCGAGGTGGAGTCGAGCGGCGGGACAACGCTGTCCGGCTACCCGACGATCAAGACCGCGTTCGACGCTGTCAATGCCGGCACTCACACAGGGACGATCAGCATTGAGATCTGCGCCAGCACAAGCGAAGGGACGACCCCGGCGACATTGAACAGTTCGGGGGCGGGTGCCGCCAGTTACGCCTCGATCTACATCAACCCGCTAGTAGACGGAGCCTCGATAACCGGAAACCCCGCGACGGGATTCGGCGTGATCCAGTTGAAGGGGGCCGACAACGTAACGATCGACGGCGATAATCCGAACTCGCCGGGGGTTAATCGGGATCTGATGATCGGTAACACCAACACTGCCACCGCGACTTTTGGGTCTGTTTTGCGTATCGCGAATCCCACGCCCGCCGCGAGCAGTTCAGACAACATCTCATTCAAAAATCTCTTGTTGAACGGTAACGTCACAGCGGGTAACTCGACTTTAATAACCAGCAGTGGCAGTTCGTCCGATTCTAGTTTTGGAATTTACGTCGGTGGGAGGGGTGGGGCCACCGCAACGGACGCTCCTCTGGGGATCGACGATCTCGCTAGCCGAACGATACCCGCGAACACTACAGTCAATAACTTTGTAGTTGAAAATAACGCGATCACCCAGACCGGACGTTCCATCGCGTTCAACGGAAACGCTGTTGCCCAATCAAACGACGTTACCGTCACCGGCAACCATATCGGAAACGCTGTCGCCGGGGCCGCAGCCGGAGTCTATTCGATGGGCGTGACCGTGCAAGGAACATCGAGCCTCGACGTGAGCGACAATACGATCTATATCGAGAGCTATTTGAACGCAGGACTAAGCGGGATAGATGTCGGATCGAACAACCCGAACGTTTCGGGGGTTACGATCGAGCGCAATAAGATCTTGCGCGTTCGTAACAACAACACCATAACTCGGGGCGCTTTCGGCATCAACCTCGTACGCGGGAACGGCCATACGGTTCGTAACAATTTCGTCGCCGAAATCGCGAACGACCAAACGGCCGGGTCCGGGTCGTTTGGCACTACCTCGGGAGCTTTCGGCATTCGCCTCGCGGCCGGCACCGGCCACAGGATCTATCACAACTCGGTCCACCTGACCGGTACGATACCGGGTTCAATTCAAACCAACGTGACCGCCGCGTTTATGATCCTCGGTGGCGCAGTGGCAGGCGCCGACGTCCGGAACAACATCTTCTCCAACCAATTGACCGGGGGAAATCCCGCGGGTACGCGGCATGCGGCGATCATGCTGCCATCGGGGGCCGGAAGCTCGATGAACCTCACTCTGAACAACAACGCTTATTACCAGGGGCGCGACGCCAAGAGCAGGTTGGCTCAGGTGGGCTCGATACTCGGAAACGGCGAATACGAAGCGGCGAACTTCAATCCTAATGACAACGCAACGGCATCGAACTTCCGGGCGTATTCGAATACTCTCTCCGGTGACGCCACGAACGATAACTCATCTTTCGCGTCGTCGTCCGCACCACCGTTTGTATCTGCGACGGACCTGCACGCGCCCGCCGGTTCTCTCACGCCGCTGGAGTCAGCCGGGGCGGCGGTCGGTGTGGTAAATGATATCGACCTCACAACACGCAACGCGACCAACCCGGATATCGGAGCAGATGAATTCTTAGCTCCTTCGGCAGCGAACGTGTCGCTCGGCGGCCGCGTCATGACCCAGGAAGGCTACGGCATCAGGAACGCGACCGTCACCCTCGCGGGCGGCGATCTCGATACTCCGCGGACCGCTATCACAGGGCCTTTCGGCTATTACATTTTCGGGGAATTGCGTGTGGGGCTGACATACGTGCTCACGGTCAGGTCGAAACGCTACGAGTTCGCGGACCCGACGCGGGTAATCAACCTCGACGACCAGATCACCAGCCTCGATTTCACCGCCGAACCTCCGTACTGAGATCAACGAAATGTCGAGGTGGCCCCGACGCAATTCGAAGTGTGTAAGTGCCAGGATCCGGCGCGTATATTTTATTTATAACTCCTAGCGGCGAGCCATATACTTATCGGTAGTGCCATTCGAGGCGATCAGTCAGAACACGGCTTGAAAATGGGAGAGTCGGTACTGGGGATATTAGCTGTAATCGTCCGGCAATTAGCGTTCAGCGTGTCTGTCGCGTACGACGAACCGGCCGGCGCGTTGTCGCCGTTCGGGTGGTCGCTAATGAATTCGGTTCCCCACTCAAAAGGCCGGATGACGCGGTTGTCATTCAGCATCGCGAAATACCGCTCGCGTTTGTGCATGTACCTTTTGAGCATGGAATAAGTGTAGTGCCGGATGTGACTTAACGTGACGCGTCCGCCGGCGGGGCTAGAGCTTCTCGGAATTGCTTTCGATGTTTGCGAGAGCATCGCGTACACGGGCTTCGATGTCCGGTGCCATGAGGCCTGCGAAATCTTCGAGCCGGGTCGCGGTGAACAGGGCCGAAAACGCATTCTCGATCTCCTCGCGCACTAGTTTGCGGATCACCAAGATGTCGTCATCGGTCAATGCCACATTAATTACTCCTTAGCGTCCGGAGCGTTCTGGGACGGCCGCCGCCGCGTTTCTTGCGGTAAGAGATCGCTGTGTTCCGACCTCGCTGAGTACCTTTTCATAAAATGCGATGTACTGCGGAATGATTTTGTCCGTCCCGTATCGTTGTATCGCTTGTTCGCGACCTTTTTCGCCGAACGCGCGGCGGAGTTCCTCGTCCTCCAGCAGTCGCATTGTGTCGTCGGCCATTTTTGCAGTGTCGCCGACGTCGCTGAGGTAGCCGGTTTCACCTTCAGTCACTACCTCCGGAATTCCGCCGATCCGTGTGGCAATGACGGGCACTTCGCAGGCGAGCGCTTCGAGTGCGGCGAGGCCAAACGATTCAAGTTCGGACGGCAGCAAGAATACGTCAGCGACACCCAGATAGTCCGCGATGTTGGCTTGTTTGCCAACGGCTGTTATCTCGTCCGATACGCCGAGCTGGTCGGCACGGTAAAAGACCGCCGAGCGTTCGGGGCCGTCGCCGACCAGAACAAGCCTCACCTTTTTACCTCGATCTTTCACCTTCGCGAGTATCTCGACGCAGTCGATGGGGCGTTTTACCGCGCGAAAGTTAGACACGTGAACCAGCAGCTGCTCGCCGTTCGGGGCAAGCTCTTCGCGAAGCGGCGATTCGGGCTGACGTCGATAATGTAACCCGCAGATGAAATTTGGGATGACCTGGACGTCGTCAAAATCGAATGTCTCTATCGTCGCCTGTTTCAAAAATTTCGAAACGGCCGTTACGCCGTCCGATTGCTGCAAACCGTAGCGCGTGATGGGCAAATAGGAACGGTCGGCTCCGACCAGGGTGATATCCGTCCCGTGGAGCGTTGTTATGACCGGAACATAGCGTTTTTGCTTGATCGATTCGCGGGCGAGTATCGCGCTTATCGAGTGCGGAATGGCGTAATGCACGTGCAGCAGATCGAGCTTTTCGGCCCTGGCGACAGTCGCCATTTTTGTCGCGAGTGCGAGGTCGTAAGGCTGATGTTCGAACAGCGGATACGACATCATCTCGACCTCGTGAAAGTGCACACGGTCGCTCAATTCCGTCACGCGCGTCGGCAGAAACGACGAGATGAAATGAACGTTATGCCCGCGTGCCGCGAGGTCGCGTCCGAGCTCCGATCCGACGATCCCGCTGCCGCCGTATGTTGGGTAAACCGTGATTCCGATGTTCATAAAAAACACTGTGAAATACAGCCGTTATCGTACCACGCCGCCGAATCTAAACTCCAATTGACGCACCGTACGAGTATCCGAGACGCCGTCTCCTTGACGGGTGCGGCCCGACAGAGCAGCCGATGCGATCAAGACAAAAAAATATAGAACTTTGAAACGTTTCGTGCTATTTGTTTAGCTCGCCCGAGAGAACATTATGAAAACGGACAATTTTCTGATCGCCGAAGGCGCTAAGGTGAAGCTGAAGGACCACCCCACGGATTTCACCGGCGACTACACAGACAAAGACAAAGCAGAAAAAGACCTCGAAAAAAACGTTAAACGCATCGGCGAGCTGCAGGACATTATGTACGCCCAGGACGTATATTCGCTGTTGATCGTCTTTCAGGCGATGGACGCGGCGGGCAAGGACAGCACGATCGAGCACGTGATGACGGGCATCAACCCGCAGGGATGCAGTGTCGTTTCGTTCAAGCAGCCGTCGATCGAAGAACTCGATCACGATTTTTTGTGGCGGTGCGCAAAAGCGCTGCCGGAACGGGGAAAGATCGGCATCTTTAACCGTTCGCATTACGAAGAGGTCCTCGTCGTGCGCGTGCATCCCGCGATCCTCGAATCCCAGCACCTGCCCGAGAATGTGAAAAAGGACACGAACATCTGGTCCACCCGATTCAAACAGATCAGACGGTTCGAGGACAACCTTGCGGAAAGCGGGACGCATATCCTGAAGTTTTTCCTGAACGTCTCGCGTGACGAGCAGAAAAAGCGATTTTTGGCGCGCATAGACGAGCCGGAAAAGAACTGGAAGTTCTCCTCCGGCGACGTAAAGGAACGAGCGCTCTGGGACGATTACATGAACGCATACGCCGACGCGATCGAGGGCACATCGACCGGCAACGCCCCGTGGTACATCATCCCGGCCGACAAAAAATGGTTCATGCGGCTCGCGGCATCGCAAATAATCGTCGACAAAATGGAATCGATGAACCTGAAATATCCGACCGTCTCGGACGCGGAAAAGCTCGACCTCGCCGAGGCAAGAAGGCTGTTGGAAAGCGATGTTTAGAGTTTATCCGTACGTATTTACAAGTATCTGAGCGTCGGGAACGACTAGAATCCGATAAGGACACGAAAAGCGCGGAATCTCTTTCCTCTCGGCGCCGGGCTCGAAAAACATGAAACTCAGTGTTTGCGTGCGTTCCGCATTTTCCGGCGATGGTTCAAATAGAAATTGTTTCGCTGCCACTTCGGCAGCCCGGCGCAAAAGCGGGTGGCCGCTGATCGCCTTGGCGGATAACACTTTTCCATCCTGCCCGATGCTTACTGTCACGGTGACTTGACCAAGCGCCCGCACTGCCCGAGCGGCTGGCGGAAACGGGGGAACGACCGATTTTAGGATCGCCGGGCGCATACCTGCGCAAACTCCGGACGAATCGGCAATAAGATCTAGGTTCTGCGGATTCGGGCCTAATTCACTGATCTTCAAAAAAACCTTGATCGCGGGAAGTTGGGAAGAAGTAATTTGATATTCGCCGGGTGAAACAGCGATTTCAAAACGGCCATTTATATCCGTAATGGCGGAAAAATCTTTTTCGCCCGTCTTCGCGACATTGAAAGAAAACGCCGGCAAAACTAACGAATCGCGGTCGCGGACCGTTACTCCAACGCGAGAAATATTTCCCACATCCTGCGCCGCGACGAGACCGGACGAGCAAATTACTGCAACCAAAAGAGTTAGAAAGATCTTCATGCTCAGCAAGATGATACTCGCGGCCTTTTGAGTTGTATCGAGCCGAACGAATTAATCTTCTGAGATCTCGATATCGAATTTCTTAGCCGCTCTCCTAATGCGGTCTTTTATCGTTTCGACCTCGTCGGCCTTGTATTTTGCCGCGTTGTCTTTGTGGTTGATGTAGCTCCAGGCGGCGCGGACGTGCTCCTCGGTGTCGATCGGGTATTTTTTGTTCACCGGATCGGCGAATTGAGCGTCGCCGTATTCGCGTTCCCCGTCTTTCGGGTCTACGTCGTCGCGTTTGTGGATCTTTGATGATGAACCGCTCATTGTTTTTCTCCCTTTTGTTCGTTATTCGGAACGCGGACATATTGTCCGCAGATTTTAAGCAAGTACAATACGATTTTCCCCTGACGAGCCTTAGACACGTCGGTTTTCCGGTGGCGCAAATCGGCCGGGCGATGACAGGAGAATCAATCCATGTTTATCCGCTCTAAAGCTAGATGCCGCCCGGCCGAATCCAAATTTTAGAGCCGCCGCAGAATGCTCGCTCAGCTCTCCCATCAACTATCTATTCATGTTCGAACGGTTCGCGTTCATCATCGTATTACCCATACGATTAACGTTCGTATTGCCCATCGTCGTGCCGCGATTCATGTTGCTGTTCATGTTCGAGTTGCTCATGCCGCTGTTGCCCATGTTGGTGTTCATCATCGGAGTCGGCGTCATCATCGGCGTGCTCATGGTGTTCATGTTCGCGCTGCGCGCGTTGACATTAATATTTGTATTTCCCGCGTCTCCGCAGCCGAACGCGCCGGCGGCGATCAAAAGTGAAGCAGCGATTATGGTCTTTCTCATGGTTTCTCCCGTTTCTAACTAAATTGAGCTCAACTCTGTCCATGTCTCAAGACCTCTTTCTCGGTGCTAATGCGGATCACAGGTTGGAAAGCTATTATCCTTTCCTGCCCACCCGCGTCAGCTCCGGTCTTTTAAGACATCAAACAATCCCCGATGCTACGCAAATACGCGGCACCGGTTCTGTAATCTGGTATACAGTTGGATCTAAATACTCCTCAAAATGTGATTACTTCATACTCGACTGGATCGCCTTTATCGCGTCCAGATGTTTCTTCAGCGTCGGAAGCGTTTTGGCGGCAAACGCCTTAACGTCCGGATCGGCCGAATTTTGCGCTTGCTTTTCAAACGCAGCGACATCTTCTTCGTGGTCGTCGACCATTGCTTCGACATAATCCTCATCAAAATCCGCTCCCGACTTGCCCTTCATTTCGTCGATCATTGATTTGTGAGACGAATCAGGCTCGGTCGGAAGCTTTACGCCCTTTTTCGCCGCGAGGGCTTTCAGCTCTTCGTTTGCCTTTGAATGGTCGGTGACCATCATCTGGCCGAACTTCTTGACCTCGGCGCTCGCTCCTTTCGTCGAGGCAAGTCTACCGAGTTCCACCTCGCTCATCCCGCCTATAGCCGCCTCTGTCATGAAGTCGTCGGGGCGGCTTGTCGTAACCGAAGTAACGGCGTTGCTTACGGTGTTTGCGACAGAGCCGCTCGTTGAATTTGCATTCGCGTTCGCAAGTACTGCCGTGTTGGAATTCGTTGCCGTCCTGTTGACGCTGACCGTAGTGTTGCTGCCCCCGTTACACGCGGCCGACAAAAGTGCGGAAGCGCCGAGTAAAGCGGTGAAGATGTAACTGTTTTTCATATCCGTCTCCTGTTCGTTAATTTGTCAGGTGACCGCTCAAATGAACACATTCGATACAGAATCACCCTAAAAACCTCAAAAAACACGTATTTAAAGTCAGACGCAACCGTAGTGCCAAATGCACGCTGCGCTGCGATGACGAACGTGGCCCGCCTGTAGTAAGATTTTTGTAGCGTAAGTTTTCAGGGGAGCCGCGAGGCTGAGAGTCCTGGGGAATTGCGGAACGCAGAATGCCGAGTCCGGGAAGTGGAGATAAAATTCCAAAATTCCGGACTCCGCATTCGGCACACCGCATTCGAGGGAGACCCTAAAAACCTGATGCGGATAATACCGACGAAGGGAGAAAAACGATGAATAAGCAGTCAGCAGTCAGCAGTCAGCAGGCAGCAGAAAAGTCCAGCGATGAAGTGAAACTGCCCGCCTCACGCAAGATCTATGTCGAGACCAACGGCAGCACAGTCAATAAGAACAAACACAATTTAAGAGTTCCGTTCCGCGAAATTGCCCTGTCGCCGTCCAAGGATTTTGACGGCACGCTCGAGCGAAATCCACCCGTTCGCGTCTACGACACAAGCGGCGTATGGACCGACCCGTCGGCCAAATGTGATGTTCGCGATGGCTTGCCCGCCCTGCGTCGGGACTGGATCGTTGCACGCGGAGACGTCGAGGAATATGAGGGCCGTGAGATCGTGCCGCAGGACAACGGGTATTTAACAAAGGGAGCCGAGGAGATAGCAGCTAAGAGGCAGCCTGAAGGCTGGACTCTAAACGAGTTTCCCGGGCTTCGCCGTGCGCCGTTAAGAGCAAAAAATGGCGCGTGCGTGACGCAGATGCATTACGCCCGGAAGGGAATCATCACGCCCGAGATGGAGTACGTCGCTATTCGCGAAAATCTCGGCCGGCATGCAGAATACGACCTTCTAACCAACGCGGAACGCAGCGACCGAAGCTCCTTAAATCATCAACACAAAGGTGAGTCCTTCGGTGCCTCGATTCCAAGCTTCGTCACGCCCGAATTCGTCCGCGACGAGGTCGCCCGCGGCCGAGCTATCATCCCAAACAACATCAACCACCCGGAAAGCGAACCGATGGCTATCGGCCGCAATTTCCTCGTCAAGATCAACGCCAACATCGGCAACTCGGCGATCGCGTCGAGTATCGAGGAAGAGGTCGAAAAGATGCGCTGGTCAACCCTCTGGGGAGCCGACACGGTGATGGACCTCTCGACAGGCAAGAACATCCACGCGACCCGCGAGTGGATCTTGCGCAACTCGCCTGTCCCGATCGGGACCGTGCCGATCTACCAAGCACTCGAAAAAGTGAACGGCAAGGCCGAGGACCTGACGTGGGAAATCTACCGCGACACTCTTTTAGAACAGGCCGAACAAGGCGTCGATTACTTCACCATTCACGCCGGCGTCCGTCTGCCTTACATCCCGATGACCGCGAAACGCACCACCGGCATCGTCAGCCGCGGCGGTTCGATAATGGCTAAATGGTGCCTCGCGCATCACGAGGAAAGCTTCCTGTACACGCGGTTTAGAGAGATTTGCGAGATCATGCAGACCTACGACGTCGCGTTCAGCTTAGGCGACGGCCTGCGTCCCGGGTCGATCGCCGACGCCAACGACGAAGCGCAATTTGCCGAACTCGACACGCTCGGCGAATTGACAAAGATCGCGTGGGAAATGGACTGCCAGACCATGATCGAAGGCCCCGGCCACGTGCCGATGCACCTGATCAAAGAGAACATGGACAAGCAGCTCGAGATCTGCGGCGA
>JBDTUT010000022.1:0-56992 GCA_040007515.1 Acidobacteriota bacterium
CAGGACGTCCAGGAACTAGCCAACTTCTTCGAACGCCGCGTCTCCGCCTACCAGGTCGCCGTCGCCGGAGACGTCAGCTTCAACGAGGCCTTTTAGGTAAATAGAATAATCGCCGCATGCGTCGATACGTTTCGATATATACAATCATCGGCCTGATCGGTTTGGCCGCGGCCCTTATCGGATTTTCGAAAACTTTCATCGTCCCCGTCGCGGCGGGGACTTTTCGCGCACCGGCGGTCGTTTACGTTCACGGGGCGTTTACCTTTTGTTGGGTCGTTTTGTTCCTCGTACAGGCCTTGCTGATAAAGGCGGAAAAATGGAGCCTGCATTTCAAGCTGGGAACGGTGGGTTTGATAGCGGCCCTTGGGACGGGTCTGACCATGCCGTTCGTCGGCCGATTCCAGGTCGCACGCGACATGGCGCAGGGCGGCGGCGAGGCCGCGCTTTCCTCGATCCTGGGAACGGTCACGGCCGCGGCGGTGTTCCTCGGCTTTGTTGCCGCAGCTCTGTGGTATCGCCGCAGGCCCGAGGTGCATAAGCGATTCATGCTCATCGCGACCATACATGTGCTCTGGCCGGCATGGTTTCGCTTTCGCCATTATTTCCCCAGCGTTCAGCCGCCTGAGATCTGGTTCGCTCTGCTGGCCGCAGACTCGTTGTTCATCTTGGCGTGGATCTGGGATTACCGGGCCAACGGCCGGGTTCATCCGGCATTACTTTACGGCAGCCTGTTCGTGATAAGCGATCACGTATTCGAAACGTTCGCCTTCGATTCGGCCCCTTGGCGCTCCGCTTCTAGATTTGTTTGGTCCGTCCTCGAGCCTTAACGGTCGCGAAAAAGAAACAACAAAGCAGCCTGAACGTGCGGTCGGATCTGCCCGTCGACGCGGCCTATTCGCTCGGAGCGCCGTCGCTGCAAAATAATCGACTATATTAACGTTTTTGACCAAGTTATCGTTTCCGCCGGCTGGCTGAGTCAGATACACTTGCCATGTGGCTGCACTAAACGACATTTTCGGCGACGGAGCAACGGTTCGCACTTTTGACACGGGCGAATCGATCGTCAGCGCGCACGGGACGAGTCCGCGTCGGAGTTTAGCGTCGAAAAACAGATGCCGCCCTTTCGGCGTAACGCTCGTATGGCAGATGAGACGATGCGTAATCTCTTCACGGCAAATGAGACGATTTTTCGCGATAAACTCAACGGGCTCAAAGTATAGACTGTCTCACTTCGGACATTTTAAGTGCGAAAGTGAGACGGCCCGCGTCTCAGCGGCGAGCGCGGCCGGTGTCGCGTTCGGGTCGGATTCTATGGATAATAGTTTTACACATGAATAACCAGATCACAGATTTTATCAAACATCATTACCGGCACTTCAACGCGGCGGCGCTCATCGACGCGGCCGAGGGTTACAAGACGCATCTGACGAGCGGGGGCAAGATGATGATTACGCTTGCCGGGGCGATGTCGACGGCGGAGTTGGGGTTGAGCCTGGCTGAGATGATCCGTCAGGACAAGGTGCAGATCATTTCGTGCACCGGTGCGAACCTCGAAGAAGACCTTTTCAACCTCGTTGCCCACGACTTTTACGAACGCGTGCCGCATTACCGCAACCTTACGCCGCAGGACGAACAGGACCTGCTCGACCGCCACATGAACCGCGTCACCGATACGTGCATTCCGGAAATGGAAGCGATGCGCCGGCTCGAAAAGGCGATGGTCGACGTCTGGACCAAGGCCGACAAGGCCGGCGAGCAGTACTTTCCGCACGAATTCATGTATCAGGTTCTAAAGAACGGCTCGCTCGAAGAGTATTACCAGATCGATCTGAAGGATTCGTGGATGTACGCCGCGATGGAAAAGAATCTGCCGATGGTCGTGCCCGGTTGGGAAGACTCGACGATGGGCAACATGTTCGCCGGCCACGTCATCACCGGCGACATCAAAAACGTCCACACGGTCCGCACCGGCATCGAGTACATGACATATCTCGCGGACTGGTACACGCAAAATTCGGCGGACTCGACGATCGGATTTTTCCAGATCGGCGGCGGCATCGCAGGCGACTTCCCGATCTGCGTCGTCCCGATGCTCCATCAGGACCTGCAGCGGACCGGTGTTCCGGTATGGGCATATTTCTGCCAGATCTCGGATTCGACCACGTCCTACGGCAGCTACTCCGGAGCCGTCCCCAACGAAAAGATCACCTGGGGCAAGCTTGAGGCGGCAACTCCGAAATTCATAGTAGAATCCGACGCCTCAATAGTCGCCCCGCTGATGTTCGCTTACGTTTTAGGGTGGTAAAGGAATCGAAGAGTAGTAGCAAAGCTATTTTTTCTTTGATACGCGAGCCTTATTCCAGTCCTCAATAAAAGCGCCAATTAGATTTTCAGCTGCTGAGTCACCTAGGTCGTTCAGCCGAACGTTTTGCCAAACGAGCGGTGTGGCATCACCTTTACGAACATAAACTTGCATCCCGTATTCCTTTCTCCACCCCTGACGGCGAGTTTGTGCAGTTTGAATTGCTACATCCGCATCCTTGGGTGAATCAACGACGGTCCACGTTGTTTTTTTCTTTATGATTTCAATTAAGGATTCCGTAGTTTTCTCGCCCCTCGCGGCCTTGACCACGATGTAAACTCGAGCATTCTCGGGCACATCAGAGAGCTTTGCTGGCTCTGCGAACGGCGATTCTTGAAATTTCGGGTTTTCTAATTGTGCATGTGCTGCTAACGAAGCGAATAGCGTTATCGACAAAATCAGAAGTGTTTTCTTCATTTTCTTCTCCTAAATGTATTGTTTTGGGTGGTGTCTAAGGTAGCCCTACAAGATCGACGTTCTACTACCGCGGCGTTCGCGAAACTCTTTTTAGTTAGTTTTGGGGCCAGGCCGTGCAATCTGGTATGAGATCGGGTGAGCTCTATCAGGCCACACAGAGTCGCATACACGACAAAATTAGTCAATGCCTGCACCCCATGACGAGACGCGAAGTTATTCTTTCATGTTTGAAGGGATCGTCGAGTTACCGGTGGCTGCAGCCTATTTGTCGAATTGCTTTCCCTTATTTAGTTCTATGGGTAGCATCGTCAGTGACTTCGTCAATCTGGTCGGGCGTCGGAGATCCGGCTGTTTCGGTTGTGTCGGTGAAAATGTTCCACGTCACGGCGTCCTAGGAGTTGTGGATGCCGATGAGGAGAAGAAGAAGAAGGGCCGCGGTCCCGACGCCGAACAGGGCGCCTCGTTCGTACGACGAGACCTCGATGGCCGAGATCACATTACCTCCCGCAGTGAATGGTCCTTTCGTCGAACGTCAAGCACGCGACATCATGCCGCCGGCTTCGTCTCTGAAGGCGGTGTCCTCGGAACTGTCGGCGTTGTCGTCGTTGGCGGCGTCGAATTTGTCGAATTGCTTTTGGCTTTCGAGTTCTTCGCGTAGATATTCCTTGAACAGCCTCAGCCGCTCGGTCTTGTCCTCGACCTCGTTGATTTCTTCTAATTTCATCGATGGGCTAATGATGTCCGTTTGCCGGACGGCTGGATCTGCGTCTCGGCCCGGCCGGCCGGCCTAATGCCAGTTTACGCTGGTTCGGGTTCGCGGTCATCAGTTTCTTTACGTTCGGGCGTTCCGTCCGATTTCCCGGTATCCGCAAAAATGTTCCACGTGACGGCGTCCCAGGAATTGTGGATGCCGGTGAGGAGAAGCAGCAGGGTCGCGGCCCCGACGCCGAACAAAGAGCCTCGTTCGTACGACGAGACCTCGATGGCCGAGATCACGATGATCATGTACGCGATGAGCGGAAGTATGGCGTGAAACAGCCAGTCCTCGAACACAGGTTCGTACGATGTTTGGATCACCATTCGGCGGGCCACTATCACGGTGTATACTGCCCCGATGACGCCCACTATGCCGCACATCGCCGCGGCCGAACTCTCGTTCCTCCACGGCATACGAACGAACGCGGCTATGAGAAATGCTTCGACAAAATGAACGATCGTGGGCGTCGCAAAGGCAGCACCGGCGTCGGCCGAGGACGCCGCGTTCGGCCGGCTCGCGATCAGCGTCATCGCGACGAACTGCAGCCCGATCAACGCTCCGGCGGCTCCGCCGACGATCAGATAAAAACTGTCCCATTCAGCAAGTTCGTTCATATCATTGCTTTATTGCACAAGCCCGCACTCAGGTACTTATTGCATAAGCCCGCACGAAGTAAGGGCGTAAACGGTCAACCCGGCGCCATGGCTCCGAATGCATAGGCCCGCACGCGAGTAAGGGCGTAAATATTCAACTCGGCGCTTCACGCCCTTACTTCGTGTGGGCCTCCGCAAAGATCGCCCTTACTTCGTGCGGGCTTGTGCAGGCGTCATCATGCTTTCAGCGATGCCATATCGATCGAGAAGCGGTACTTTACGTCCGACTTGCTCATGCGTTCGTATGCCTCGTTGACCTTTTGGATGGGGATGACCTCGACGTCGGCGGTGATGTTGTGCTCGCCGCAGAAATCGAGCATCTCCTGCGTCTCGGCGATGCCGCCGATGAGCGAGCCGGAAAAGCTTCGTCGGCCAAAGATCAGTCCGAAGACCGCGACCGGCAGCGGCTTGTCGGGCGCACCGACCATCGTCAGATTGCCGTCGCGCTTCAACAAATTGATGTACGCGTTGATGTCGTGCTCGGCGGCGACGCAGTCGATGATGAAGTCGAACGAACCGGCGTGCTTTTGCATCTCGTCAGCGTTCTTTGAAAGCACTACCTCGTGAGCTCCGAGGCGGAGGGCGTCTTCGCGTTTGTTCTCCGATGTAGTGAAAACGACGACGTTGGCGCCCATGGCACGGGCCAATTTGACCGCCATATGGCCGAGTCCGCCGAGGCCAACGACGCCGACGTTTTTGCCCGGCCCGACATTCCAGTGGCGCAGCGGCGAATATGTCGTGATGCCGGCGCAGAGCAGCGGAGCGGCGCCGGCCGGATCGAGATTTTCGGGAATGCGCAGGACATAATTTTCGTCCACGACGACCGATTCCGAATACCCGCCGTATGTGACGGGAGCCGTCCCCTGACTATCCGGGGCACCGTACGTTCCCACCATGTTCGGGCAGTATTGCTCGAGTCCTTCTTTGCAGTTAGGGCAAGTGCGGTCTGAATCGACAATGCAGCCGACGCCGACCAGATCGCCGATCTTGTATTTGGTAACGGCCGAACCGATAGCACTGACCCGTCCCACGATCTCATGTCCCGGCACGGCCGGATAAACCGCCGGCATCACCTCGTGCCACTCGTCACGCACGTAGTGCAGGTCCGAATGGCAGATGCCGGTGAAAAGTATGTCGATCTGCACGTCCGTTTCCTTGGGATCGCGACGGGGGATCGTAATTTCCGCCAACGGCGATGTTGCGCCGGGGGCTGCGAAAGCTTTTACATTGTTCATTATTTTATTTTACTAAATTAACACTTGCTCTTCCTTTCTGCTTCTGTACGTTACCTGTTTATCATTTTTTGAGCGGCTTCGCTGTAGCGGTTGCCCTGGATCGCGACTTGTGAGGTCAGTTCGTCGAGTTCCGAAAGGTCTTCCGCTGTCAGAACGACATTTGCGGCGCCGAGGTTCTCTTCCAGGCGGTGGATCTTTGTTGTTCCCGGGATCGGAACGATCCAGTCCTTTTGAGCAAGCACCCACGCGAGGGCGATCTGCGCGGGCGTGGCTTTTTTGCTCTCGGCGAACGCGGCGATGCGGTCGACCATGGCCTGATTCGCCTTGCGTGCCTCGGCCGAGAATCGCGGGACGCTGTTGCGGAAATCGTTCGGGGCGAATTCGGTATTCTCGTCGATCTTGCCCGTGAGGAATCCTTTCCCCAGCGGGCTGAACGGGACGAATCCGATGCCGAGTTCCTCAAGGGCGGGCAGGATCTCCTGTTCGGGCTCGCGCCACCACAGCGAGTATTCGTTCTGAAGTGCCGTGAGCGGCTGCACCGCGTGTGCACGCCGGATCGCGTCGACGCCCGCCTCGGAAAGTCCCCAGTGGCGGACCTTCCCTTCGTCGATGAGTTCCTTGATCGTGCCGGCGACGTCCTCGATCGGCACGGCGGGGTCGACGCGGTGCTGGTAGAAAAGGTCGATGCGGTCAGTGCGGAGGCGTTTCAGCGACGCGTCGGCGACTTGACGTATGCGCTCGGGCCGGCTGTTGAGCGGCGGGTCCGGGCTCTGGACGCCGCTGTCGTCAATGTTAAAACCGAACTTCGTCGCGATCACCACCTGATCGCGAAACGGCTCGACCGCTTCGCCGACCACCTCTTCATTCGCCCACGGCCCGTAAACCTCCGCCGTGTCGAAGAACGTGACGCCTTTCTCGAACGCCGCACGTACCAACTCAACTCCATCCTTTTTTTCAAGCCCCAGCCCAAGCCCAAAACTGATGCCCATGCACCCGAGCCCGATCGAAGACACTTCCAAACCGCTCTTTCCCAATTTTCGTTTTTGCATACTTTCTCCGTAGAATCTCGCAGAATTTAATTTCGCGATTCTTTAAAATACCGTGCGGCACGGTCCGCCGTCCGGTCTGATTCCCCGTTTAGTTATTGTATTATCTATTCTAATGCGAGCGAACAAAAAGATTATTGTTACCGGCGGGGCAGGGTTTATTGGGAGTGCTTTGGTTTGGCGGCTGAATGAGCTGGGCGTCGACGATATTTTGATCGTCGACCGGATGGACGAGACCGATAAGTGGAAGAACCTGGCGCCGCTGAGGTTTGCCGATTACGTGGACGCGGATGATTTTTTGGACGACCTCGATCTTTTCGAGGACGCCGATGCCGTGCTGCACATGGGTGCGTGTTCGTCGACGACGGAGCGGGACGCGGACTACATGTTCCGCAACAATTTTCAGTACACGCGTGATCTGGCTGAGTGGTCGGTAGCGAACGATATCCGGTTCATTTACGCGTCGTCGGCGGCGACGTACGGCGACGGTTCGGCTGGGATGGAGGACGGGACTGAAACGATAAACAGCTTGCGGCCGCTGAACGTTTACGGGTATTCGAAGCAGCTTTTCGATCAGTACGCGGCGCGGAACGAGATGTTCGGCCACATCGTCGGGCTGAAATATTTCAACGTCTTCGGGCCGAACGAGAATCACAAGGGCGACATGCGTTCGTTGGTCAATAAAGCTTTCGACGAGATAACCGCGACCGGGATGGTCGGGCTGTTCAAGAGTGCGAACCCGGAATATAAGGACGGCGAGTTCGGCCGCGATTTTGTTAACGTCAAGGACGCGGTCGAGATGACGCTGCACTTTTTGCAAAATAAAACCGGCGGGCTTTTTAATGTCGGCTCGGGCCGGATGAACACTTGGAACGCACTCGCGACGGCGATATTTAAAGCTTTGGACCGCGAGCCGAACATCCAGTACATCGACATGCCCGAAAACCTCCGCGACCGGTACCAATATCACACACAGGCCGACCTGACACGCATCCGCAACGCCGGCTACACCGCCGAAACAACGCCGCTTGATGAATCGGTCGCCGATTATGTGCGAAACTATTTGATACCCGGCAAACACCTGGGCGATTAATGCATAGGCCCGCACGAAGTAAGGGCGAAGCGGTCAACGTTGAATCATTCGCCCTTACTTCGTGCGGGCCTATGCAAAAAAAATGAAGATCTTTCACGGAACAGAGAACGCCAACATTTTGCGGCCCACCGTTTTGACGCTTGGCGTTTTTGACGGGCTGCATCTTGGCCATCAGGAAATAATGAGGACGGTCGTCGAGCGTGCAAAAGTTGTGCGTGCGGTGGCGACGGCGATCACGTTAGATCCGCACCCGCGGGCTGTTTTGTTTCCCGAATCGGCGCCGCCGCTGCTGCAGACGCTCGATCAGAGGCTGGCAAATTTTGAAGTGCTCGGCATCGAGCAGGCGATCGTCATTCCATTCACCCGCGAATTTGCGGCACAGAACGCGGAAGAGTTTCTCAAATCCGTAATTCACGACCGCCTGCACGCACGCGAGGTCTATCTCGGGAAAGCCTTCGCGTTCGGCAAGGACCGCGGCGGCAATATCGATCTGCTGCGGCGAATGAGCAAGGAGCTCGGCTTTTTTGCGGACGAAGTGCCGGAAGTATGTCTGCGCGGACAACGGATCAGCTCGTCAAAGATCCGACGGCAGCTCGCCGCCGGACACGTAAATCTCACCCGCAGAATGCTCGGCCGGCCGTACGGTGTCGAGGGCGTCATCATCCGCGGAAACCGACGCGGCCATACCATCGGATTCCCGACTGCCAATCTCAAGCCGCACAACCGTGTCGTTCCGAAATTCGGCGTCTACGCGACCGCAACACTGCTCGACGGCACATGGCGGCGCAGTATTACAAATATCGGTGTGCGTCCGACGTTTGAGAACGAGGCGGAACCGTCGATCGAGACTTACCTTTTCGATTTCGACGGTGATCTTTACGGCGACGTGCTGCGCGTCAGGTTCCTGCATCGCATCCGCGACGAACGCAAGTTCAACGGAATAGACGAGTTAAAGGCTCAGATCGAGAACGATTCGGCGCGTGCCCTGAACTATTTCCAAACGCAAGGCGTACGGAATATGCTGGAGATTTTATAATTTGCAAAGCGATTCGCCATCGCGTGCATCGAAACCTCTTTGCGCGGCGAAAGCGATATTAGAATGAACGAATTTGAAGAAAAGCAGGGTTTAGCGGTCGGGATCGAAACGACAAACGGTAACGGCAACGGCCATCACGCTCTCTCACCGACGAGCGAATTTCCGATCGCGAAACAGGTCACGAACGAACAGTTGATCGCCGAGGAAAAGTTCCTTATCAAAGAGGAAACCGCGGTCGAGAACAAGTATCAGGGCCTGCGCGGTTACTGGCGGATTTTTCAGGTCACGCAGGTGATCGGCAAGCTGTCGCTATTTTTGTACCTTGATCAGTACGACGTCCACCACAAAGCTCAGCAAAAGCAAGCCAAACGCCGCAAGCAGACCGCGGCGAGGCTGACGCGTCTCGCGTATTACGGCGAGATGCTCTATGGCGTCAGGCTGTGGTTTTTGCACATGTTCATGCTCGTGCTGCGTAGCTTTTTTCTCGGCAGCGAGACGAACCGCGAGATAAATCAGGAAAAACAGGCCGTCTGGCTTAAGGAAAAACTCATCGAGCTCGGGCCGACGTTCATCAAGATCGGCCAATCGATGGGCACGCGTGCGGACCTGCTGCCGCTGCCGTTCGTCAAAGCGCTCGGTGAGCTGCAGGACAACGTGCCGCCGTTCTCGAACGACATCGCGTTCGCGCGTATTGAGAAAGAGCTCGGCCTAAAGATCAACGAGGTCTACAAAGAATTTGAGGTGACGCCTGTCGCCGCAGCATCGCTCGGGCAGGTCTACCGCGCACGCCTTTTTACCGGTGAAGAGGTCGCGGTGAAAGTTCAGCGGCCGAATCTCGAGGCGACGATAAAAGGCGATCTCGAGATACTCAAAAAAGTTGCCAACTTTGCCGAGCGTTTTCCGCAATTGAACGAGAACGCCGACTGGTCCGGAATGCTGCGCGAGTTTAACGAGACGATCCACGAAGAGATGGATTACTCGGCCGAGGGCAAGAACGCCGAGCGCTTTCGCGAAAATTTCAAGAGCTGGGACAACATCAAGGTCCCGACGATTTACTGGAACGCGACGACGTCGAAAGTGCTGACGATGGAGTTCATCCACGGCACAAAGGTCACCGATCTCGCACAGCAGGAAAGCCTCGGCATTTCGCCGGCGAAGGTCAATCGACTGCTGATCAAGACGTATCTGAAGCAACTCCTCGAGGACGGCTTTTTCCATGCCGATCCGCACCCCGGAAATCTGCTCGTGCAGAACGACGGACGGCTCGCGTTCTTCGATTTCGGAATGGTCGGACGCATCACGCCGCAACTGCAGGCGAAGATGATCGACGCGTTCTTCCACGTCGTCAGTAAGGACCCGGCCGGCATCGCTCAGGACCTGATCGATCTCGATTTTATGAAGCCCGGGACCAACCCCAACGTCGTCCGCCCGGTCGTCGAAAAGATGTTCGAGTTTCATTTGAATTTGAAGCTGAAGGATGTCAATTTCAAGGAGCTGACCTACGACCTCGCGGACGTGATGTACGATTACCCGTTCCGCCTTCCGTCGAATTTTACGTACATCATGCGTGCCCTGATGACGCTCGAGGGCATCGGCATTATCACCGATCCCGAGTTCAATTTCTTTGAAACGGCCAAGCCGTACGCAAAGGAATTCATGCTCCGCCGCGAGGGCGCCGATTTCCGCAAGATGTTCGTCGCGAAACTAATGGGCCGCGACTCCGAAGACGGCAAGATCGACTGGAACCGAACTTGGAAGCTCGCGAAAATGGCGGTCAAGACGGTGCTCAACACTTCGACAAAATAATGGAAATCTCACTGCCGGCAATTTCCGACCATGCTGCTGGACGTGACTCGCCCATACTCATACGTGCCCGCGAGTTGGTGCTCGCGTACGGGTGGAACTCTACTTCGTTTCAGATCGTTAACCCCGGAATTCGGCGTTGGTTTTCGGCCGAGAATGACGCCGTCGCCGGTTACATGTCGGCGGGTGGATTTCGCGTCGTCGCGGGTGCACCTGCGTGTACGGTGGAGCGGTTGCTGACGGTGGTATCCGAATTCGAGGCGGACGCCGCCGCAAGCGGTGAGCGTGTTTGTTATTTTGCCGCCGAATCGCGGCTTGAAGATCTGGTGAGCGCGTCGAAACGGCATTCGAAATTTTTGCTCGGTGCGCAGCCGTCGTGGCGTCCGGCCGACTGGCCGCAGATCGTGGCGTCGCAAAAATCGCTGCGGGCGCAGATCAACCGGGCGAAAAACAAAGGCGTCACCGTTGAGGAATGGCCGGCCGAGAAAGCTCACGACAATTCGCGGCTGCGTCGCTGTCTGAAGCAGTGGCTCAACTCGAAGGGCCTGCCGCCGCTGCATTTTATGGTCGAACCGGACACGCTTTGCCGACTCGAGAACCGGCGTATTTTTGTTGCGACGCGGGGCGAAGACGTCGTCGGATTTGTCATGCTGTCGCCCGTGGCCCAGCGAAACGGATGGCTTTTCGAACAGTTTCCGCACATACCGGGAGCGCCGAACGGAACTGTCGAGCTAATGGTCGATACAGCAATGCGTGCCGTCGCGGCGGACGGCGCCGAGTACGCGACGCTCGGCCTTTCGCCGCTCTCGACGCGGGCGTCGGTCCCGCCATTCGACAATCCGCTGTGGCTGAAATTTGTCCTCAGCTGGCTGCACAAACACGGCAAGCGGTTTTATAATTTTGACGGGCTCGACGCTTTCAAGGCGAAACTGCGGCCGCAGACGTGGGAACCCGTTTTCGCCGTTTCGAACGAACCGCGGGTTTCCGTCCGCGCGGTCTACGCCATCACGTCCGCGTTCAGCGGCCACGCTCCGGCGAAAATGGTGCTCGGCGGTCTTGGCCGTGCTATCGCGGTCGAATTGGAACGGGCGGCCGCCAAACTCAAGTCTCTTTTTTCCTGATTCACAGATGCAAATTTCCGAACGCCCGAACATCCTCATCAACCACGTCTCCAACGATTTTCCGATAACCGAAACCGGCCGAGCCGAATGGCGAATCGCTAATTCCGCCACAATCAACCGCTACTGGTCGGGCGCCGAAGCTCCGGCTTCGCGGCACGCGGCGGCACGTCTCCTCTGGTCCGACACGTCGCTTTACGTCCGTTTCGACGCAAGCCAGTCGGAGCCGTTAATTGTCTCGGAAACACCCGACCTGTCGGCGAAAACACTCGGCCTGTGGGACCACGACGTATGCGAATTGTTCATCGCTCCGGATAAAAATCAGACCGGGAAATACTACGAATTCGAGGCGTCGCCGGCGGGCGAGTGGGTCGACCTGATCGTCGATCTCACAAGCGGAATGCGGCGTATCGATGTGGAATATGCCTCGGGAATGACCACAGCGTCGAGCGTGACGGGCGAAAAGGCGATCACCGCTATGTGTATTCCGTTCAGAGCCTTCGGCAAACGCCCGGAACCGGGCGAGATGTGGCTCGGCAACCTGTTCCGCTGCATCGGACGAGACCCCGATCGCGGATACCTCGCATACAATCCGACCGGAACGACCGTGCCGAACTTTCATGTACCGGAGAAGTTTGTTGGGTTTGAGTTCAGGAAGTAGTGGTACGAAACTCCCCTCCTTCCAAAGGAGGGGTGGATGCCGCTTCGGCAGACGGGGTGGTTGTCGCGTGTAGGGACGAAGCGGGTTGGGATTCTTTCAGAACCAACCACCCCGTCACCGCAAAGCCGGTGCCACCCCTCCTTTGGAAGGAGGGGAGCCGGAGAGAGCGGTCACGCTGCGATGAGTTTTTCGTAAACGATATACGATCCCAGCCCGAGGCTGAAAACGCCAGCAAGCAGCCTTATCCCTTTATTCAGAATCTCGAACCGGTTCGCCGTGAAGTGGAACGGCAGGCCGATGAGAAAGCTCATGGCCATCATTCCGCCGATCGAGCCGATGCCGAAGATCAGGACGTAGAGCATGGCGATCAGCGGTGACGGGATGAGCGGCAGGATGATGAACATCAACGCTCCGCTGCCAGCGAGGCCGTGGACCATTCCGACAATTACCGACCGCGGGCTAAATCCGTGATGCGGTGCTTCGGCCTTTTCTTCGCCGTGAACGTGCAGGTGGACGTGCGGGCGCACGCCGTGATCGTGTTCGTGAACGTGGATCTTTTTGCTTTGCAGCAGTTTTCGCAGGACGTTGAGGCCGAGTAGTATCAGCATGCCGCCGACGATCGCTTCGAGCTTTGTTTCGAGCTCGGGCGAGATCTTTAGCTTCATAAAGATGACGACCAGTGCGACGAGGAAAAGCGAAATCGTGTGCCCGAGGCCCCACAGTCCGCCAACGATCGATGACGCGAACAAATTTTTCCGCTCGCTGACGATGGTCGAGACCGCCGCCAAATGGTCAGCCTCGGTCGCGTGACGCAGCCCCAGCAAAAAGCCGAACACCAGTACCGAAAATGTCGTAACTTCCGGAGTAATTTCCATAAAATTCGTTAGAGTTACGCGTTTACGCGTGAAGCCTCGTTGTCAGCACTCTCGTTAAATATTGATATGGCCCGCTGACCACCACTTTCACGCGTAAACGCGTAACTCGTACATTTCACGCGTGAACGCGTAACCCTTACATTAAACCGTCATACCGCCATCGACGACAATCGTCTGGCCGGTAATGTAGCTAGACGCGTCGGACGCCAGGAACACGGTAACACCTTTCAACTCACCTTCGGCGCCGATTCGCGGGATGACGTTATTTTCCTGGATCGAACGTTCGTAAATGTCTATCACGGCGTCGGCCAAACGCGAATGAAAAAACCCCGGTGCGATCGCATTGACGCGAATCCCGCGACGGCCCCAGCTTGCGGCCAGCTCGCGTGTCAGGCCGATCAGACCGGCCTTGCTCGCCGCGTAACCCGCGTAAAATGGCCCGTTCGCCGACGAGGTCATTCCGGCGATCGACGCGATATTTATGATCGACCCGGAATTTTGCTTGAGCATTTCGCGTCCGGCCGCCTGAGCGAACAGAAAACAGCCGGTCAGGTTTACGTCGATGACCTGTTTCCATTTTTCGAGCGGCATGTCCTCGGGCATCGCCCCCCACGACGTTCCGGCGTTGTTGATCAGTATATCGACCGTGCCGAATTCTTTGGCGGCCAGATCGACAACCGCGTCGACCTCTTCGGATTTCGAAACGTCGCAAACTTGTCCGCGCACGTTAAATCCATTCGCCTGAAACTCCTCGACGGTTTCGTCGAGCCACTCGGCACGCCGTGCGCACAACACGAGGTTCGCTCCCGCCTCGGCCAGCCCTTGCGCCATCTCCTTTCCGATGCCGCGTGAGCCGCCGGTGACGATCGCCGTGCGCCCTGAAAGGTCAAAAAGCTCGTTAACGTGTTTCGACATAAAAGTAAACAAAGATATTCCCACGTTACCACGAAATCCAGTGTTCTGCGTTGTCTGCACCGGCGGCTTCGTTGCTTGCGGCCGCCGAGTGCGGTTAAATATAAGTATGGCAAAATCTCAGAAAGAGCTCGCATTTTTGCGTGATCTTTACGTAAACAAGGAATGGACGAACCGTTTTACCGACCTGATCGATAAGCACGTAAAGTTCGCGGACGAGGAAAATCTGCTCTATATAAACGCCGGCACGGGCGATCACGTCTTTGCGCTTCGCGAGCGGGTCAGCGACGATATCGCGATCTTCGCGACCGCCGAGGACGAAGACGTATTGACTATTGCCCGGGAAAAAGCAGCAGCAGTCAGTGCCGATGTAGATTTTTCGTTGATACGGTTCGAGGACGAGTCGTTTGACACGGTGCTCGCCGACGCGAGCTTTGTAGGACGCGGCGAGCTAACGGAATTTGTGGATGATGCGGTGCGTGTCGCAAAGATCGGTGGCACGGTCGGTATTATTTTTGTTACCGCGGGGAGCTTTGGCGAGATATTTTCGCTGCTGTGGGAGGTTTTGTTCGACGAGGACCTGGGCGAACACGGTGCGAACGCCGAACGGCTGATCGCCGAGCAGCCGACCTTATCTCAGCTCGAAAAGATCGCCGGAGACCTCGGAGTTGTGAACCTGAAAACGCACACGGCCGTCGAAGTCTTTGAGTACGACGATGGTGCCGCGTTCATCAGCTCGCCGCTCGTTTCCGACTTTCTTATCCCGGAATGGCTCGAAACCTTGAGCGAAGACGAAAAAGAGCAAGTCACCAATAAACTTGCCCAACTGATCGACGCCGAAGACGCCGACCTTACGTTTAGATTTTCTGTAAAGGCGACGCTGTTAACGGGCGAGAAAGGTTGATCAGAAATCTTCTGGCCGCAAACCGGCCATTTTGATCAAATGAAGCAAAAGCCCGAGCTTTAGCGTTTGATTTTTATGAACCGGGACCGAGATTCGCACGTCCGAACCTGTTTTTCCGTAGATGTGATGACTACCCTGTATTCTCAACAAATTCCAGCCGTTACGTTCAAGAATTTTCGCAAGCTCTTGTCCCGAAATCGCCTTCATATGGCGATTTCGAGTATGCGGTCAGTTTTGCCCAGATGAAGCATAGAGACATCAACCGAAAGGCAGCCTTCCACGGCCTCGTAGAGATTTTCTAATAGCTCCTCGAAAGTCTCGCCCTGAGTAGCGCAACCTGGAAGGGACGGCACCTCAGCCCAAAAGCCGCCTTCATCGGCCTCATGTACTATTACTTTAACTTTCATCTCGTGATTAGGTCTTAGCTTCGGTCCGGCGCCGCATTTCGGCCATGACCTCTTCGTCACTCATTTGAGTGATCTGCGGGGCGGCGGCGCTTGACGGAATCTTGCCGCGTTCGGCGGCTTCTTCTTCCTCGGCCTCGCGCATGCCGTCCTTGAACGCCTTGCGCGTGGCGCCGAGTGATTTTGCGAGCTGCGGCAGCCGCGTTGCACCGAACAGCAGGAAAAGCACTGCCACGATCAATAAAATTTCTGTTGTTCCAAAGTTCATAAAATTACCCTATATCTTTAGACGATAATCGCGGCGAAAAGGTTTTCGCCGGCGAGCGATATCATGATACCGCTATTCCCGCAAAACATCACCCGGAAACGCCCTGCGGCTAGCGTCCGGGTGTCTTGAACTTATCCATCGCGTCGACCAAGGCGGATGTAGTTCCCTTTTCCGATACCGAGTGGCCGGAGTCGGGCACGACGATGAATTCCGCTTCGGGCAGCGCACGGTGCAGGTCCCAAGCCGAAGTCATCGGGCAGACAACGTCGTACCGGCCCTGAACGATCACGGTCGGAATATTTCTGATCTTATCGACGTTTTCGATCAGATAATCCTCGGTTGGAAAGAACGAATCGTTCATAAAGTAATGACATTCAATACGGGCAAGCGAAAGCGCCGCGTCTGCTCCCTCCCAGTGTTCCATCAGGTCCTGGTCGGGATAAAGCTTTGAGGTCGAGCCTTCCCAGACGCTCCAGGCACGGGCGGCGTCGAGACGAGTTTGCTCGTCGTCACTGGTCAGACGCTTGTAATAAGCGGACATGAAATCGTGCCGTTCGTCCACAGGTATCGCGTCGCGGTAACGCTCCCAAAAATCGGGAAATATCTCCGACGCACCGTATTGATAAAACCAGTTGAGCTCCTTCTTTCGCGTCAAAAAGATCCCGCGAAGCACGAGCCCCAAACACCTGTCCGGGTGCGTCTCGCCATAAGCAAGGCTCAGCGTACTGCCCCACGAGCCGCCGAAAACGAACCATTTGTCGACGCCGAACTTTTCGCGAATTTTTTCGATATCGTCGATCAGGTCCCACGTCGTGTTTTCACGCAGTTCCGCGTGCGGCGTCGATCTGCCCGAACCTCGCTGGTCGAACAAAATGACGTGATACGCCGATGGATCGAAAAACTGCCGGTATGTCGGTATCAGTCCGCCGCCAGGCCCGCCGTGCAGGAAAACAACCGGAATTCCGTCCGGATTGCCGACGCGTTCGTAATAAATATCGTGAATATCGGAAACCTTCAGCATCCCCGAATCAAACGGCTCGATCTCTGGATAGAGAGTTTTCATATGAAGAAATGATAACCGAAATCACGACGCTCGCCAATTTTGTTTAAGTTCCAGGCAAAAACGCATCTTTAGCTCCGTAGGAGCGGCCTGTCTGTAGAACGGAGAAATGATAGTAATGAGCTCCGTAGGAGCGTCCTGTTATTAAATGCGCAGGACGCTCCTACGGAGCTTGTCGTGGTACGTGAAACCGGTGCTACAAACAGGTCGCTCCTACGGAGCTAATGAACGCGTTTTGTTTTTTCCTCAATGACGTGGCGCAAGCACAGCTATGATCGCAACAAGAAGGGGTAATGCCGCGAAGAACAGGGCAATCGACCAAAATAAGATCGGAAGCTTTTTTACTATCGCTCCAACTACGATAATTGCCCCAACGCAAGTTAATAAAAGGCTAATCAAGACGACGATGATACTTTGCATAAAGTCGCCGAACATTTCGTCTTTTGTTAAGCCGGGATCTTTCCAAAGGCGAAGAAGAAGTATCAACGGCAAGGCCGTCACAACGCAAAAGGAAATTCGGCCTATCGATATTTTAGATGAATCGTCGAAACGAGCCTCGGATTCGAACATATTTCGCTTTCGTGCGCTTTCGGAACCGTTAAGGTAGGAAATTCTCGATCCACAACTGAAACACCAGCAGAGTCCACAATTCCTTGTGGTGGCTGGCAACTCCGGTCTCGTGTTCTTTGATGAGCGTCTGCACGTAGTCGGAATTGAATAATCCCTGTTCTTTCAGACGTTCGGGGGCGAGCATGTCGTGAAGGAGCGGGTTCAGCCGTCCTTTCAGCCAGTCGGCGATCGGGATGCCGAAGCCTTTTTTGGGGCGGTTGATTATCTCGGCCGGGATCAGGTCTTTGACCGCTTCTTTGAGAATGTACTTGCCCTTACTTCCTTTCAGCTTGTATTCGAGCGGCACGGACGCGGCGAACTGTGCGACTCGCGGATCGAGAAACGGGGCACGCGTTTCGAGCGAGACGGCCATCGCGGCGCGGTCGACCTTTGTCAGGATGTCCTCGGCCATGTAGAAATTGACGTCGAGGAACTGCATCCGCTCGATCTCTGTCGGAGCGTCGGAAAGTGCGAGCATTTCGCGTGCTCCGCGATAGATGTCGCTGTCGGAATTGTTTAGAACGTCCGGCGATAAAAGCTGTGCGTGCTGCTCGATCGAGAATGACCCGAACCACGAATGGTGGCGCGTAACGGCGTCGAATTTCGCTGCCCGCACAAAGCGTTTCGCCTTGTAATCGAACGACATGTTTTTTGTCGAAACCGGCAGAGCGTTCACGACCGGCTCGATCAAGCCGTTCCTGACAAACGCGGGGATCGCACCGTAATAACCCGCGACCTTGTGGGCGTAGTACATCGGATAACCGGCAAAAAGTTCGTCGCCGCCGTCGCCGCCGAGTGCGACGGTCACGTGTTTTCTGACGAATCTCGAAAGCAGATAGGTCGGGATGAGCGAGCCGTCCGACAGCGGCTCGTCGAGCCAAGTACCGATCTCGCTGACGAGATCGCCGGCCTTTTCGGCACTCAAGATCTCTTCGTGATGCTCGGTGTTAAGATGTTTTGCTACGAGGCGTGCGTATTTCGATTCGTCAAACGAATCTTCTTCGAAGCCGATGGAGAAGGTTTTTACTTTTTCCGTTGCGTGCTGTGTGGCGAACGCGGCGACGGTTGATGAGTCGATCCCGCCGGATAGCAAAATGCCCAACGGCACGTCGGAAACTAAACGCATTCTCACTGCATCGGAGAGCAGTGCTTTCAGTTCTGACGCTTTGGCGTCAAAGGCAGAAGCCTGACCGTTAGGGAGGGCTGGACCCTGACCGCTAGTATGAATACGTTGTGAAGACCCGCCATGACCGTTTAGCCCTCCCTCACGGTCAGGCTTCTGCCCTGAGAGTGGCCAGTAGCGGCGGATTTTTATTTCGCCTTTTTCGACCGTTAAAATATGCCCGGCGGGCAGTTTGTTGATGCCTTTGTAGATCGACATCGGTGCCGGGACGTAGTCGAACGAGAGGTAATGGCGAAGGGCGTCTAGGTTTATTTCCGGCTTGACCGACGGATGAGCGAGCAGGGCTTTCGGTTCGGACGCGTAGATCAATTTGCCGTCGAACACGCCGTAATACAGCGGCTTTTCGCCGAAGCGGTCGCGGGCGATGAGCAGTTTCTTTTTGCGCGTGTCCCACAACGCGAACGCGAACATCCCGTTGACGTGATCGACCATCGCGTCGCCGTATTCCTCGTAAAGGTGCGGCAGGATTTCCGTATCCGTCTTTGTCTCGAATTTGTGCCCGCGTTTTTCAAGTTCGGCACGCACCTCGCGGTAATTGTACAGCTCGCCGTTCATCATCACGACGACCGAACGGTCACAGTTAAAAACCGGCTGGCCGCCGGTCTCGAGGTCGATAACCGACAACCGCCGCATGCCGAGCGCAACGCGGTCATCCGTCCACGACCCTTCCGAATCCGGCCCGCGATGAACGATCGTCTCGCACATCGAGTGCAGAACGGCTTCGCTATTGTTTGATGGATTGTTTTGGCCGAGCTTAACCCAACCGGTAATTCCGCACATGAGATCTACTATTACTATAAGACGACAGTCTATCGGCCTGCATCGACTGGACCGCAGGCATCCTGCCTGCAACGCGTCCGCAAGGACGCGAAATGCGTGGTCATCGGACAAGTCTTTTCGCAGGTGCCGCTTTCGCGTTTCACACTCATTGCAAGCAGGATGCTTACGTTCCGGCCCTACTCAAAACCGACCTTCTCCCGCACCGCATATATCGCCTTGTCCTGCGATTCGTGATACGTCCGCACGGACAGTTCGGCGAGCAGTCCCATCAGAAAAAACTGCACCGAGATCGCCAGCATGACGACCGTGATGATCGGCAGCGGCGTGAGGATGAACGACGTTCCCTCGAACTTCAGTATGAGAGCCCAGATACCGGCGATCATTGAGATGAAAAATGCGATCATCCCGAACGCCCCGAAAACGTAGAGCGGTTTGGTCTGATACGACGCCATGAACTTGATGGTGATCAGATCGAAAATGACCTTTACGGTGCGCGAAATACCGTACTTCGATTTGCCCATCGTGCGGGCGTGGTGGTCGACGGGTATCTCGGTCACGCGGGCACCGGCCCAGCTCGCGTAGATCGGGATGAACCGGTGCATCTCGCCGTACAGTTTGACGTCCTGGATGACGTCGCGGCGGTACGCCTTCAACGAACAGCCATAATCGTGCAGCGGTACGCCGCCGATCCACGAGATTACTCGGTTGGCGATCTGCGACGGTATCTTTCGCGAAATGAGCTTGTCCTGCCGATTTTTCCGCCAGCCCGAGACGACGTCGTAGCCTTCGTCCAGTTTTTCCAGCAACCGTGCAATGTCGGCCGGATCGTTCTGCAGATCGGCGTCCATCGGGATGAGAATTTCGCCCTTCGCCGCGTCTATTCCGGCACTCATCGCGGCCGTTTGGCCGTAATTGCGGCGCAGGCTGATCACGCGTACGCGGTCGTCGGACGCCGCAATCTCTTTCAGAATCTCGAGGCTTTTATCCGTCGAGCCGTCGTCTACATAGATGACCTCGGCCGATTTGCCGAGCGTGTCGAGAGCTGCCCGAATTTTGGCATGCATCGGCTGAAGGTTCTCTTCCTCATCGAGAACCGGAAGGAACAAAGAAAGCTCTGGGTTGTTATTCTGCGTTTTTAGGGTCGAATCCATTTGAGTGACGAACGACGAACTTTATAATTTAGACTTTTCCGGACTAAAAATACAGCGTGCCTGACCACTGCCGGTTCTAATGCTCGCGGCCGGCGACTGTTTGAGCATGTTCATCTTGTTGACTTTTTTTCGTATGTTTCGTGTGTTTCGTGGTCGATTTCTTATGATTTTAGGCCCCTACCACGAAAACACACGAAACATACGAAAACGGCACGAAACCGGGCCGCTGTGATAGATTTTTATAAATGAACATCTGGCAGATCATCAGCAGGCTGGTTCCGTTTGTGCGGCCGTACAAACGGCTCGTCTTGTTTTCGCTGGTGCTGACGCTGGTCGGTGCGGTGACGGCGCAGGTTAATCCGCTCGTTCTCAGGTACACGGTCGACAGTATACAAACCCTTTTGAACGAAGGCCGGCATGCCGAGGATAGCTGGTCACTGCTGCTATTCATATCCGGCATTCTGTTCGGTAAAGAGCTGCTGAATATCGGCGTCAAATACGGCCAGAGCATGTTCGGCGAGCGGATAAGGATCAATCTGTCGAGCGAGTTGTCCCAGTACGCTGTCGAACGCGTCCTGCGTTACCGCTACGCATATTTTACCGAGAGCGAAAATGCGACCGGCAACTTGCAGACGCGAATGGACCGCGGTGCGGAAAGCTTGACGCGGTTCGTCCAGCGGATATTCATCGACCTTTTGCCGCTGTTCGCCAACGCAATACTCGCACTCGTTCTGATGTTCAACGCCAACTTTTATGTCGGCCTTGTGGCGTCGATCATTATGCCGATCTATTTTCTGCTGAGCTGGCGGCAGGCAAGCATGCTGAAAGGCGTCCGCCGCGCGCTGCGAACTTTGCGGGAACAGCGGACGAACGGCCTGTACAACATTATCGAGTCGATCATCGTTATCAAATCGTTCGTCCGCGAAGAATACGAACGCGAAAAGCAGGCTCGCTTTCAAAAAGAACTCATCGACGCACAGTTGAAACAGCGGCAGACAAATTACGTTTTCGACTCTTTGAAGACATTTGTGGAACAGGTCGGCGTTGTGCTGATAATTATTCTCACCTCATACCTCGTGCTAGATCAGCAGATGACGATCGGGGCGATCATGTTCCACATTCTGCTGTTCAACAACGTTTCGGCACCGATCCGCCAGCTTCATCGGATATACGACGAGATCAACGAAGCCCTCACCTATGCCGAAGGATTTTTCGAAATTCTAGACGCCGACGATGCCATCGAGGAAAGCGGCCCGCTCGACCCCGACGGGCTCAAAGGCCGATTCGAATTGAAGAACGTCAGCTTCACATACCCGAACGGTACACAGGCGCTGTTCGATGTGAACATGACGATTCCCGCCGGAAAAACGGTCGCTTTCGTCGGCCTGTCGGGCGCCGGTAAATCGACGCTGCTCAATCTGCTTTGCAAATTTTACGCGCCGACGACCGGTCAGATCTGCCTCGACGACGTCGACATTCTCGAATACGAGACGCACCTGCTCCGTCGAAAGATCGGCCTCGTGCTGCAGAAAAACCACATTTTCCGCGGTTCGATCGAAGAGAACATTCGGTACGGCTTTATGCGTGCCAGTTTCGAAGAGGTCGAGACCGCCGCCAAAAAAGCGTACCTTCACGATCACATCGAAAAGCTGCCGCACAAGTACCAAACCGACGCTTTGTCGCTATCCGGCGGCCAGCAGCAGCGTGTCGCCATCGCACGGCTTTTTCTCAAAGATCCACCCGTGATATTCCTCGACGAACCGTCCGCCAGTCTCGACGCCGTCGCTGCCGAACAGATAAAGAATAGCCTCGACGCCATCAAAGAAAATCGCACGACCGTGGTCATCTCGCATAGCATCGCCCAGATAATCGACTCGGACGTGATCTACGTATTAAAGGAAGGTCGTGTCGTCGAAAGCGGCACGCACGAAGAATTGTACGAACTCGGCGGTACGTACACAGAGATATTCGAAGCTTCGGCCCGGAGTCTCAACCTCGATAAGATTTCGCGAACGATGGAACACGAAATTCAATAGAAAAAGCCGCGATCCGAAAGGAAAGCGGCTTTAATCCTGCTTAATGTCGTACTTACTGCCTAATAGCGACGGATGAAATACCCGTTATGGTAATTCCAGGTCGAAAACGGGCGATACATGCGGCGGCCGCCCTGATTCCAATACCAACCGTTGCTGCCGCGGCGTACGTTCTGAACGTACTCGCGCCGCGCGTCCCTCACATCTTCGCGGTACTCCTTCTTCGCCTTACGGTAATTTCCCTCGCTCACGCGGCGGTTGTAATCGCGACGGGCATCACGAACGTCGCGACGGTATTCACGATTAACGGATCGCCGCGTCTGCGCGTTCGTGTTTTCCGGGTTTACAAGGATCAAACCAAATGCCATTGCGAATGAAATGATTCCGAACTTCAAAATGTTTCTCATGTCTATAAATCTCCCACTTGTTCTTTTTCGCTTAACGAGTTGTCGCAAATGCCCAGCATTGTGACCTACTTACTTGTTCGCAAAGCCTGTGCCACTGCGTAACATGATGGGCGCCGTAACAGCACGCATGCCCGGCTAAACGTTGTTATCGTTACAGATATGGAGACCGGTATCTGCAATAGATGCCGAAGTTGAGCCGATTTGAGTTATTGCGCTTATGTTCGATTGGCGAACGAATTTGACGATTTGCGACACTATTTAACCGTTTGGGACGTACCGCTGCAGTCACGATTTACAGGCAACCACCACAATCGAGACACCGAAGGGAAAATTGAAGTTTCTGAGCCAGAGGCGCTCCGAGCTGAACACCTTGCCGAATACGCCATTCAGCGCCGACACGTTTACGTTATTCTCGGATTCCGGCTTGATACCGGTTATTTTCATGATAGTTCGCCCGGCGAGAATCGGGGCGAAGAAGGTCCAGTTGGCGTACGTCGCACGTTCGATCGTATATCCGGCCCTTTCGAGCCGCTCGACGATCTGCGATTTTGTGTAGCGGATGCGGTGGTGCGAGATGTCGTCCTGCACGCCCCACAGCCACATGAACGCGGGCACGAAAATAAGCGAATAGCCCCCGCGTTTAGTGACGCGGAACATTTCCTTCAGACCGGCGACGTCATCGTCGAGGTGCTCGACCACATCGAGAGCGGTCGTCAGGTCGAAGCTTTCGTCCGCGAACGGCAGCGACTCGGCCAAACCCTTTTGCGCCTTTAATCCTTTATGAGCGCAGAATTCGAGAGCATCGTCCGAGACGTCTACGCCTTCCGCTTCGCCGAACTGCGCGAGCATTTCGAGATTGGCTCCCGTACCGCAGCCGACGTCGAGGATCCTAATGGTACCGCCACCGTCTCGGTGGCGGTCTCGTTGGCCTCCGGCCGACGCGTCTCCCGTTTTGAGGCCGGGACGGCCTCCGGACAGCCGGCGGGACGCTGGCGATACTTTCGTTACGATGTCTTGCAGAAAACTTTCGAGGATCGCACGCCGGCCGACGAACCACCAGTGAGATCCCTCGACCTCGTCCATGATGGCGTACGTGTGCTGCTGCATTTCCTGCGGTAACGCTGAACTCATAAAACTTATTGTGCCACAAACCTTGCGTAAGCCCGCACGAAGTAAGGGCGTAAAGGTCATGTTGAGCGTTTCCGCCCTTACTTCGTGCGGGCTTACGCGAAAACGCAGTTCCTTCGCGCGGGCTTGTGAATTTAGCGCTGCCTAAGACCTAGCAGTTCACTCGCCCGCGGCCCGGGATTGACGTCGGGCGTCAGGCCGTAGCTGTCGCGTAGGCGGCAATTTATCCCGTCGGTGTTCAAAAAGCATCCGCGTTCGGCGTTGTTGCCGAGGATCATCAGTTGGATCCCTTCTTCGATATATTCGTCGCGGGCGACGCATAACATATATTCGCCCGAGGTTCGGTGAGCTTCCCACTCGAGTTCGTAGAGCGACGGGTCGAAGATGCTTAACGGATTCACGTCCGCATCCGAAAAGCTCGCTATCGTCTGCGCAAAATCGAACGCATGCCGCCCCTCGTGCACGAACGTCCCCTCGCACCCACGCTGCCCGCCCGTGTCGATCGTCTCTTCCGCGATCGTGATGTAGATCTCGTCGAACGCCTCGCGCATACTAAGACGTTCGTCCTCGATCTTGTCGTTGGTGTCGGCCGCATCGATCAAACCCGTCACACCCGAGGCATTGACCTTGCTGACGGGCAACACGCGGACGAGCATTTTCGAATCGAGGATCAGATTCCCCACCCGCCGGTGTTCGTCGTTGCCGCCCGACACGATTGCTTCGAAAGCGTCGTCGATGGACTTGCGGTACTTCTTATCAATTTTCTTGTCGAATCTCATTCCTTACCCGAGTTCGCCGAACCCGCACCAGCTATTTTGGTTATGCCAGAGGATCTCGGGATTTGCTATCCCGAGATCCTGCCACCAGCTTTCGAATTCCGGTTTCGAGATGTAGAACGCCGTCGGAGCGACGAGGTGATCGAAGACGATATTGTGCTGCTCTCGCCAGCCGAACGAGCCGATGTGGTTCATGTAATCGTTGTAGAAAAGGTGTTTAGCGAGTGGTTTGAGCGCTAAATTGACCGGCCGGTACACTAGTTTTGTCGTCAGAAAAAGGCTGAGCGTCGGCAGTTTTGAAAGCTGATAAAGCACCGGCTGGCTGATCTTTGAAGTGAAGCCTTCGCGGACCGGATCGACGTATTTCGTGATCCATTCGTTGTTTTCGGCGCCGTAGATCCACGCCGAGATATGGCCGCCCTTTACCACTTTTGACGCCAGTGAATGGAACGCTTTTTTCGGATCGGGCGTGTGGTGCAGAACGCCGACACTAAACGCGTAGTCGAAAGCTTTTTTTAACGGCAGTTTGAAAATGTCGCACTGGATGATGTGCGCATTCGGCATATTACGCGTTAGTGCGAAAGCCGACTCGACGCCGTCGCCGAGGTCGATGCCGACAACCTCTTTTGCTCCCCACTCGGCGGCGAGTTTTGTGTGACGCCCTTTGCCGCAGCCGCCTTCGAGCACGATCTTGTCTTTGAAAAATTCTGGTTTTACGGGCTGCAGCCAACCGAGAAACTGCTCGTTGTACTTCGGGTCTTCCTGCGTAAAATGAGTCCACTGCCAGCCAAAATTTTCGGCGGTCTCGGCCTTGTCCGCCTCGATCTTCCCCAAGTCCGCAAAACGCGGAACGCCGCGCACGACTTTATACTCGCGCGTGCATTTTTTGCAGGTGAGCACGCCCTCGATAATTTCCCTGTCGTCGTACTTGCTGGCGTAAGCGAGCAAAATATCGCCGCCGCAAACCGGGCATGCCAGAAGGTCTAAAAGCTTTTCTTTCATTGAGTGTGGATGAGGTATTTTTTGAACGCGGATCGAGCGGATCAGGCAGATAAAAACGGATATGAAAAATTCTGATCTGCAGGAATCCGCTTTATCCGCCGGATTCGCGTTCAAACGCCTATGAACTACCCGTGTCCCATTCTTCCCTTAAATTCCTCAAATTCCTTGTATGGGAACGGCTGGCGCCAGTTGAACTCGAATTCGTCGGTGTTGCGGTCGGCGTACAACTGTTCGAACGTCGCGGCGAACGATTCGCAAACGTCGTCGACGGTTCCGCGGTGGACGAAAACGAGTTCGCGCTCGGCGGTCTCGCGTTCGTCGGTCGGATATTGGTAGATCTCGAGCAGCAGGCTCTCGCCTTCCCGCACGAACACAAAATCGAATTCCTCGGGGTCGCGGTTCCATTTCAGGATGAACTCGTTGTGCTGCGCTTCGGAATCCTTCAGTGCACTGAGTATCTGCAAAAGCTCGGGCAAAGCGAGCTCGTGCGGCGCGTGCGCCGTCGTCGTGTGAAACTCATTAACGCCGTCGTCAAAACCGATCGACATCCATCCGCACTGCGGGCTGTTAAAACTGACTTCAAGCTTTCCCGGCATAAAGAAGCTATAGTAACTTTTAGGTGGATTTTCCACAAACACCAAATGGTTTCTGAACAGTTAGCAATTATAGCGGGCGACGGCGATTCCCGTGAAACGCCTGTGAGGTTCGCTCCCTCGTATGTCGCGGCGCGAGTGGCCGCGGAACGTCGATACATTTCGGATCGATTCGGTAAAGAAAACGTGGACTGGGAAGAACAGATGCACGTGACGAGTCTGGATTTTCAAAGCGTCTGGTCGATAAAGTTGTCGGACGACACGGTCCGAAGTGTATATTTCGATACCGCCGATACGCTTTACGACGACGAATAAATGAAGCAGTACCATCAATTATTAAGACACGTTCTGGAAACCGGAACACGCCACGAGGATCGCACCGGCGTCGGTACGATCTCCGCCTTCGGCTATCAAACGCGGTTCGATCTGCGTGAGGGATTCCCGATCGTGACGACGAAACGCGTGCCTTTTCGCTGGGTCGCCGAGGAACTCTTCTGGTTTTTGAGCGGGAGTACGAGCGAGGCGGAACTGCGTGCCCGCGGCGTGGATATTTGGCAGGAATGGGCGACGCCGGAACAGACCGCGAGATTCGGTCGCGAAGAAGGTGATCTGGGGCCGGTTTACGGGTATCTGTGGCGGTCGTTCGGCGGCGATTACCCGCAGATGAACGGCATCGATCAGATCGCCAGATTGATAATCGAGATCGAGAAGAATCCGAATTCACGCCGGCTGATAGTCACCGGTTGGAACCCGGAAACATGCGACGAGGTAGCGTTGCCGCCATGCCACACGCTTTTCCAATTCAAGATCGAGAACGGCAAAACGCTCCACTGTCAGCTTTACCAACGCTCGGCCGACGCGTTTCTCGGTGTGCCGTTCAACATCAGCAGCTACGCGTTATTGACACATCTGATCGCGCATGTGTGCGGCCTCGAGGTCGGCGATTTTATCCACACATTCGGCGACTTGCACATCTACTCGAACCACCTCGAACAGGTCGACGAACTCCTCAGCCGCGAGCCATTGGAATTACCAAAACTGGAATTTGTAAATGCGGACGATCTGAAAGGACTGGACGGCCTGCTGAACTTTCACTACGAAAACCTCAACCTCGCGGGATATCAGCCCCACGGCAAGATCGCCGCCCCGGTCGCCGTATGATGTTTACTTCTGCTTATACCAAGTCGATGTCTTGTTCGTGTTACTTCGTGTGATTTCGTGGTTCCAGTCCAAGATTCTTAAGACTGAAACCACGAAATCACACAAAAGGACACGAAACAGAGCGGCGAAAGATGTCGTTATTTGCGAACTACGGAGTACTCGATGCGCCGATTATAGAAACGTCCCTGCTCGGTCGCGTTGTCGGCTCCGGCTTTCGGTTTTGACGCGCCGTAGCCGCGGGTTTGTAGGATATTTTCTGCGACGCCGAATTTTACGAGGACGTTTTTGACCGCGGCGGCGCGTGCGTCGGACAGAGTTTGGTTCGAGGCATCGCTGCCCACATTGTCGGTGTGGCCGCCGACTTCGAGGACGATGCCGGGCGGAAGTTCCTTGATAAAGCCCGCACCTTTCTGAAGGGCGGCGAATCTGATCGCCGGAACTTCGGATTTTCCGCTGTCGAAGTTGATGATGAGAATGTTCAAAGCGCGGACGAGGTCGTCAGCCGTGAACGGATCGGGCAGCGCGTCGAGAGCCGCGTTGTAGCAGCGTTCCGCTTTGTCAAACTCACCCAGTTGGATGTTGCCGCAATCGTCGGTCGGCTTGACCGCGACGGCCTGGCAACGTGCGATGATCGCCTCAGGCGTGACGCCGTTGCCGCCGCTCACCTCACGCGGCTCGCACGTGAAGTTCGGGTGCGAGATCTTTACGTTTCGCCGGCCCGCCTTCAGGTTTGCGAGCTTGATCGAGCCGTCCTCGCTAGTCACGCCCCACGGCACGTCGTCGACGAGCACGTTGCTTCCCGGCGGAGCTCCTTTAACGGACGCCTCAAAACTCGACCCACGCATGAACAGGAAATATCCGGCGACGGCGAGCACGAGGATCATGAAAAAAAACATTCCCGCGAGCCCCGCGGCGACCCAGACCCAGCCGGGAATTCCCTTCTTCTTTTCCTCTTCGTCTTTTGCGGCCTGTTCGGCGGGTGTCGGCGGCAAATTTTGATATTTCGCCCGCTCGGCCTCCGGCAATTTGAAATAAGGCGTCGTCTTGTCGTTGGGCGGCCCGAAATCGTCAGACGCAAAATCGGCGTTCGGGACATTCACGTTCGCCTCCGTCATGCCCCAGTCGGCTGCCTTCGGTTTTTGGGCGCCCGGGTACATTGTCTTGCCGTAGTCGGGCGGGCTGCCGGTGTCGATCGGTTTGATATTTGTGATCGTTTTGCCCCAGTCGTCCGGGGCCGGCTGGCGCGGGAAATTGTAATTGGTCTTGTCCCAATCCGCGTGCCCGGCGTCGGCCTCGGGCAGCTTTATATTCGGCGTAGTTTTGGAAAAGTCGTCCGGCGGCAGCTCCGGCACCTTATTCGAATCGCTCACAGCTTGGCAAACTCCTCGGGCGTGGGAATCTTAACAGCGATGAAGTTTATCACAGTTACCGTTTCAAATTAATGCAGGAAAATCCGGCTTATTTTACGTTCGGCGGCTGGGCGTTCTTGGTCCGCAGGCTGATGCCCTCGTCGCCGACCAGGAAAACGCGGCGGGCGTCGTAGGTCGAGGTGTTTACCGGTGAATATGAAAGCAAATAGCGGTTCTTTCGCAGTTCGTCGCAGATGAATTTTGCCGCCGTCTGGGCTTCTTCGAGCGGAAAGGCCTTCCCGCCCGTGCCCTCGGTCAGCTGCGTGACGACCTGTGCGGCCTTCGGCTGATCGCGGCGGAACGCCCCGCTCGTGCGGTCTGGCAGCTGCAGATAATAGACCGTGATGTTCTCGTTCTGCAGCGTGTTCAGTATATTGTCGAAATGCGTAGTGCTGCCGCGGTCGAGCCCGTCGCCGATCACGACGATCGCCGTCTTTCGCGTTCCCGGCATCAGCGGCCGCAGAACTTCACGGACGGTGGAATCAAGAGCGTCGAACAAAAACGGATTGCCCTTCTTCCGAAAAGTTGCGAGCGACGCTTCCATCTTTTTGGCGTCATCCGTCCATTCCTGGACGATCTCGGCCTTTTCGTCGTAGGCGAGCGTGAACAGTTGGTCGCCGTCGAATATCTCGTACGCGAATTCCATCGCCGCCTTCTTCAGCGTTTCGGTCTCGATCGGCAGCGTCTGAGAGTTGTCGACGAGCAGGACGATCTTCGCGGGCGACGGGTCAAAGCTGAGATTTTTGATCTTTTGCTCGATGCCGTTCTCGTAGAGAAACAGATTTTCGAGTTTGATAGGGTCCGGTTTGTTGTCAACACGCCACGCGGTGACGCTGAGGATCGACCCGTCGGAATCTGTATTCCGCGCGCTCCGTCGCGACTGCGCAGCGGCCGGAAGCCACAGCATTGCGGTCATTGCGGCGGCGAGGGCAAATTTTCCGGCCAGGTTGATCATTTACGTTTTCGGGGAACCACCGTCCGTCTTAGGCGTCGATACAGTCTCGCTTTTTGGCTTTGATGCCGTATCTGCCGATGTGGTTGATTCGCCCGCCGAAGATTTTTCCGCCGTGGTGTTGGCAGCCGGTTGTCCGCCCGTCGGCTTCTCGCCGCCGTTGTCCTTTTTGCCGGCGTAATCGGTCACGTACCAGCCCTCGCCCTTGAACTGAAAGCCCGACAGCGACCACTGCTTCTCAAGTTCGCCGCCGCACTTTTCGCACGTTTTTAGCGGCTCGTCGGATACTGATTGTCGTTTTTCGAAGTGCGATCGGCACTCCTTACATTGATACTCGTAAATTGGCATAAAACTAGTTCTGTTCAATAAATAATGATACTTCTCAATAAATAGTGATACTTCTATTATAATCTATCTTTTAGGATTAAACCGCACCGCGTGGTTCGGCATCCGATTTATAACGGCGTACGAACAACTATTTATGAGCACAAAACGGTACATTCTTATCACAATTTCGCTTTTAATATTTACCTCGCTGTCGAAAGCACAAAACGGCAAGCCCGCCCCGCTCGCCACCGTTCCGTCCGTCGACCTCAAGCGTTACAGCGGCAAATGGTACGAGATCGCACGATATCCGAACCGCTTCCAAAAACAGTGCCTCGGCAACACGGCGGCGACATACACGACCAAGCCGAACGGCAAGATCGAAGTGCTCAACGAGTGCCTGGCCAAGGACGGCATCGTCGACTCGGCGAAGGGCGAAGCCAAGGTCGTGGACAAAGCGACGAACGCAAAACTGAAGGTACGATTCGCACCGTCGTTTTTGTCAGCGTTCGGTTTTGTCTGGGGCGACTACTGGGTGATCGACCTCGGCAAGAACTACGAGTACTCGGTGGTCGGTGACCCGAAACGCGAATATTTGTGGATCCTCAGCCGCACGTCTGAACTTCCCGAACCGGTCTACCAGGGAATTTTGCGGCGGGTGCAGGACCTCGGATTTAACCCCGGCAAATTAGAGAAAACGCCTCAGAAGGCGGAAGCCGTCAAAGGCGCTGTCATCGAAAAACAGTAAACAGTTCTTACCAGTTAGATGCGGTGTTCTTTTCCGCCTCGTGCAGCGTGTCAGCGAGATATCGTTCGGCGTCGATCGCCGCCATACAGCCGGTCCCGGCGGCCGTCACAGCCTGGCGATAGTACGAGTCCTGTGCGTCGCCGCAAGCGAAAACGCCCGGGATGTTCGTCTTCATCGTGCGGCCCTCGGTCTTCAGATAACCTACGTCGTCCATGTCGAGCACGCCTTTGAACAGGTCGGTGTTCGGCTTGTGCCCGATCGCGATGAAGACGCCTTTCGTCGGCAAGATGCTCTCGTCCTTAGTTTCGTTGTTGTAGATCCGCACGCTATCGACGCCGGTTTCCTTAGACCCGAGGATCTCCTTTATCTCCGTGTTCCACAACACTTTTATCTTGTCGCTCGCGAGCACGCGTTCCTGCATGATCTTGGACGCCCGGAACGAGTTCTTGCGGTGGATCAGCGTCACATCCGATGCGAATTTAGTCAAAAACATCGCTTCTTCCATCGCGGTGTCGCCGCCGCCGACAACGACGATCGGGCGGTCGCGGAAAAAGAAACCGTCGCACGTCGCACACGCCGAAACGCCGTTGCCGCCCAAGCCTTCGGGCACGGGCTCTTCGCCGGGAACGCCGAGCCATTTCGCCGACGCTCCGGTCGAAATTATCAGCGAATCTGCTTTGATGACCGTCGTGATCTCGTCGCTGTCCTGACTTTCCTTTCCGTAGAGAGTGAACGGCCGGGCCGAAAGATCGACCCTGTCGATCCAGACGTTTATGATCTCGGTGCCGAACCGCAGGGCCTGCTCGCGAAACTCGTCCATCAGGATCGGGCCCATGATCCCATTCCTAAATCCCGGATAATTCTCGACATCCGTGGTGATCGTCAATTGTCCGCCCGGCTGCGGTCCGTCGATGACGAGCGGCTCGAGCTGCGCCCGCGAGGCGTAAATTGCGGCGGTCAATCCGGCCGGCCCGGAACCTAAAATAACGACCTTTTTCGAGATCTCTTTTTGTGACATATCGGCTTACGGTTTAACTCGGATTAACACAAAACATTGAATGTTAACTATAGATATAGTATAACTATCGCGTATCGGATTAGTCGAATTCACGAGCGGAAACGAGCGTTTATAAAGTCCTGAATCTGCGTGTTTTAATTCGCGTTGCACGGCCGCCGCATAAATAGTGGTTTGCCGAGATTCCGTGCTAGAATACTCAATCGCTGACGAGACACTAAGCTCTTTTCCCAAATGTTGACCAGTATGCAGCCTCAGTTCGAGGAAAAACGGTTTGCTCTACGCATGGCACTGCGGCTCCCAGTCGTCGTGTCGGGGAAAGCCGAGGACGGTTCGGCGTGGAGCGAACCGACCGAGACGGACGACATCTCGACGCTCGGCGCACTTTTCCAATTGAACCAGCCGATCAATCAGGGCGATACGCTTTACATCCGCTCGCACCGCCCTGACGGCGTTCCGGTCGAGGTAAAAGCGAAAGTCATCCGGCTGACCGCGGCCAATTACGGCACCTCGCGCGTCGGCGTCGCGGTGGTCGAATCGAAAGACAACTGGCTGCGACTGTTTGTCGCATGGATCGCCGATGACAACGTAGTCGAAGGCGTCGACGAGTAAACGTAGAACAGGCTGTTAGCCTGTTCGTCTGTTTCTGAACATCCTCAATTATTCCACCGGACAGGCTAACAGCCTGTCCTACATTTTTATGAGCTACGAAACGATCACAGTCGAAAAACGAGGGGCCGTCGCCGTCCTCACCATCAATCGTCCGGACAAGCTGAACGCGCTAAATAAGGAAGTTCACCGCGAGGGCGTCGCCGCTCTCGAAGAATTGCGCCGCGACGAAGCGGTCCGCGTTCTCATTATCACAGGCGCAGGCGAAAAGTCGTTCATCGCCGGCGCCGACATCAGCGAATTCGCCGGGCAAACACCGGTAACTCAGCGCGACCTGTTTCACGAAAAAACGTTCTTCAATTCGCTCGACACCTTTCCCAAACCTGTCATCGCGATGATCAACGGCTTTTGCCTCGGCGGCGGGTGCGAGCTCGCCCTCGCGTGCGACATTCGTGTGTGCAGCGAGAATGCCAGATTTTCGCAGCCCGAGATAAACCTTGGCATTATGCCCGGCGGCGGCGGAACCCAGCGGCTGACCAACCTGATCGGCGAAGGCCGAGCGATGGAGATGATATTGACCGGCGACATGATCGACGCCGCGACCGCACACAAATTCGGCTTGGTAAACCACGTCCACCCGGCCGATCAGCTCGAAGCCGAAACGATCAAGCTCGCCGAAAAGATCGCCGAGAAAGCACCGATCGCCCTGCAGTTGTGCAAGGAAGCCGTAAAATTCGCGTCGCGTTCCAATTTGGACGAAGGCCTCCGCCGCGAAGTCGACCTCTTCGCCATCTGCTTCTCGACCGAAGATAAAACCGAAGGCGTCTCGGCGTTCCTGGAAAAACGTAAACCGGTGTTCAAAGGAAAATAAAAGTTCAATTTCGCGTGAGCCAACAGTACGAGTTACGCCTTTAGGCGTGAAGCCGCGTTATCGGCACTCGGGTTAATTTGCGACGGGCCCCATATCCAACACTTTCACGCGTAAACGCGTAACTCGTACATTTAGAGCGTAAGCGCGTGACTCCTAAGGTCGGCCTGCCTTGACGCACCGGTCTATTTTCGTTAAATTCAAAATTCGCTTTGCATTCCGTGCATCCGAAAAAACGGGGTCGTAGCTCAGCTGGGAGAGCGCTGCAATGGCATTGCAGAGGTCAGGGGTTCGATCCCCCTCGACTCCACCAATTTCCAATCAAAGGACATCCGGAACGGATGTCCTTTTTATTTTGGACGGTTTAGCTCAAAATACGAATGGATCCCTTTTGCCGCCCGACCATTTTGCGGCTCAAAACGTTATCGGGAAAGATCACACGACAGCCGTTTTTATCCGAGCGGCCGCGATAATTTTGGCGGCGGCGATCTGCGTTTGCGCGCAATCTGAAAGCAGCCGGACGATCCGCGTCACGGATAGTTCCGGGGCGTCGATCGACGGTGCGGCCGTCACTTTGATACCGAAGTCGGGGCCAAAAATAAGCGCTGTAACCTCCGAAGACGGTACGTTCACGCTGCCTTCGGATTTTGACGGAATGATCGTTGTCGAAGCCGCGGGCTTCAGCCGACAAGAGATACCGGTCGGCGGCTCGCTCGTGACTCAGATAACGCTCTCGACCTTGCCGCTATCGGCAACAGTGAACGTCACGGGATCGGAAACGCGCATCGATGCGACCGCGGCGAGCGTCGTCGCGCTCGATAGCAAGACGCTCGACATGACGGCGGCCACGACCGTCGACGACAAACTCCGGCAGGTCCCCGGATTTTCGCTTTTCCGCAGGGCAGGAAGCCGCACGGCGAACCCGACAACACAGGGCGTTTCGCTTCGCGGGATCGGAGCCTCGGGTGCCAGCCGGGCACTCGTCGTCGCCGACGGCATCCCGCTGAATGACCCGTTCGGCGGCTGGATCTATTGGGGCCGCGTCCCGACCGAATCGATCCGTCAGATCGAGGTCCTTCGCGGCTCCTCGAGCGACCTTTACGGCAGCTCGGCCATCGGCGGAGTGATATCGATCCTCACCAAACTGGCGGCCGTCGAACCGACATTTTCAGCCGAAGCTTCGTACGGCAGCGAGGACACGCCGTCCGTCTCGGTATTTGCCTCGGCGGGTTACCGCGAACTGATCGGCTCGCTCGCCGCCGAGGCGTTTCGCACGGACGGGTTCGTGACCGTCGCGCGGTCGGAACGTGGTCCGATCGACACGGCTGCCGGCGTCGGGCGTTGGGCGATAAACCCGTATCTCGAATGGAAACGCAGCGAGAATTTACAGCTCTTTGCGTCCGCCGGTTTTTATAACGAGGTCCGCGGAAACGGAACGCCGCAGCAGACCAACGATACGCGACTGCGCCGGTTTGCGGTCGGCGCGGATGTGAGCGGCGACCGCGTCGGCGACCTCGCGTTCCGGCTTTACGGCGGTCCGCAGCTTTATCATCAATCGTTTACCGCGGTCGCCTCTGACCGGGCCTCGGAAAGCTTGACGCGATTGCAAAGCGCACCGGCCCGCGTTGTCGGCGGATCGGCACGATGGGCGGCTAATTTCGGAACGCGAAATTTGTTCACCGCCGGATTCGAAGCTCGCCGCGTCTCGGGCCGAAGCGACGAAACGGCTATTTCCGCCGGGCGTGCGACATCGCAGGTAAGTGCCGGCGGTACAGAACTGTCAGTCGGCGGTTACGCCGGCGCTCTCGTTCCGCTTTCGTCGGGGTTGACGATCAGCGGCGGGCTGCGTTTCGACCGGTGGCAGGAAACGTCGGGAGTTTCGTCGAGCAGACCGTTATCGACGAGCGTTTTAACATCACGCTCGTTTCCCGACCGCAGCGAGTCGGCCGTCAGCCCGCGCGTGTCGGCTTTGTACAAACTTCGCGAAGCCGTCTCGCTCTTTGCGTCATACTCGACCGGGTTTCGGCAGCCGACACTTAACGAACTTTACCGGGCGTTCCGCGTCGGCGATGTTCTGACGCTCGCCAACGAGAATCTGCGGGCGGAGCACGCACGCAATTTCGAAGGCGGTTTCAACGCTTCCGGACTCGGCGAGCGGCTCTATATTCGCAGCGGCGTTTTCTGCACCTCGCTTTCGCGGCCGGTCGCCAACAGGACGCTTTCCGTCACGCCGTCGCTCATCACGCGCCAGCGGCAAAACCTCGGGCAGACGCGCTCGTGCGGTGTCGAATCGGACGGGCAGTTCCGCATAACGCGTGAGATCACGGCGTCGGCGGGTTATCTTTTCGTCGATTCGCGAGTGACCGATTTTCCGCCCGACCCGTCGCTCGAAGGCCTGCGCGTTCCCCAGATCGCGCGGCATCAGTTTTCGGCCCAGCTCCAATACTCGAACGCGAAGGTCGTGAATCTGGGCGTGCAGTTCCGGGCCGCCAGCAGCCAATTCGACGACGATCAAAACCGCTTTCGGCTTTGCGGGTATTCGACGCTCGACGCCTTCGTTTCGCGACGGCTGAACAGGCACACAGAGGTCTTCGCCGCGATCGAAAACGCGTTCGACAGCAAGGTCGAATCGGGACGCACGCCGGTCCTGACGCTCGCAACATCGCGAAGCGTACGTGTCGGGATAAGACTGCGGTTTCGATGAAAGCCCGTGCCAAATGTTCGATCAATTCGGCGAAGGCAGCGATTGCGGCGGTCGATTTTCGCGTAGGTCCTTTATCAATTTTCTGATCTTTTCCGCGTTCGGTTCCTGCGGCAGGGCTTTTAAGTAGAGCTCGAGTTCGTCGGCGGCAGCCGGATATCGTTTGAGATTGTAGGCATATAAAAGCGCTAGATTCCAATTTATTTCAGGCGTCTTCCCGTTGTCGAATCGCTTTGCCTGGAGCATCGATTTCTCGGCGTCTTTATAAAGTTTAAGCTTTCGCTGCGACAGGCCGAGCACGAACGCGGCGTTAGGCGAGCTTTTATCGAGCGTTAATGCCCGTTCCGCAGCGGCTACCGCATCTTTGTATTTATTCGCCGCATATTCGGTGTACGCCAATCCGTACCAGATCTGAAAGCTGTCGTCATTTACCGCAACGGCATCCCGAAGCACTTTGCGTGCGTCCTCGAACCGCTCGAGCCTCAAATACTCAAAGGCAAGCCGCTCCATGGCGAGAAAATAAGTCGGAAAAGCCTCCAAAGCCTTTTTTAGGCCGTCGATGCCCTCGGTTGATCGGCCCGCGTCGAGGTCGCTCGCGGCGGCCAAAAATAGCTTTCTCGCCGGCTCGGGAACGTCCTGTGCGAACACGACGCCGGTGGCGGCTTTGGACGACGGTTTTCGCGGCCGAAGGTGGAACTCGAGCTGGATGTTGTCCGGGATGCTTTGTCCGCGTATTCCGATACCGCTTATCTCAAAATCCTGTGTCTGCTCGCCGAAATCAGCGCCGGGCACAACGACGCGGACCGCAAGCCTGCCCGACGGAACACCGTTGAATCTGAAACGACCCGACGCTTCCGTCCACGTGCGTGCGATCACCGAATTCAGGTCGTCCATTAGCTCGACTTGCGCCCGTTCGACCGGAGCATTCTGCGGCCCGTAAACATATCCCGAGACCGTACTTCGGCCCTGCGCGGAAACGGCTATGCTCAGAATCGAGATAAAGATAATTGAAAAAACGAGTCTCGCGCGCATCCCGCGATTATACTGCTATCTTTGTCGGAAGTGTTGGGTTTTCTAAATGCGGCCCAGCAGTTCGGCCCGCCGGCCGGCGAGCAGATACACGGCGAATGTCGATGCGAACGCGAGGCCCGCGGCGACGGTGACACCGTAAAACGCGCCGGTGTAATCGCCGCCGCTGAGACCCGCGAGGTAACCGGTGATAACTGAACCGGCAAACCCGCCGAGCGTTTCGATGAGCGTCAACGCACCCAGAATTTTGCCGATGTCGCGCAGGCCGAAACTCTCGACCGTGAGCAGTTGGATCAATACGAACGTTCCGCCGTAGCCGAGCCCGAACGGCAGCAGAAAGACATAGATCGTCGCGGCGTTGATAAAGCCGACCAGCATAACGGTTGCAAGAAACATTACGCCGCAGCAGATCATTATCACCGCCCGCGTCGGGAAATAGTCGCACAGCCAGCCGAACAAAAATTTGCCGCCCACACTCGTCGCGAAAAGTACGCTTTGAGCGAACGCCGCCGACTCTTTCGACACGCCGATCGTGTTCTGCAGGTACAAATTGAACTGCTGGCTGATCGTGAAGATCGGGTAAAAAATAAGCGCCGCGCAAAATGCGATCATCCAGAACACCGGCGAACCAAGGGCTTCGCGAAACGTCGAGCCGTTGTCGTTTGTGATCTCGGCCGGCACGGCCTGCGAACTTTCGTCGCCGTCGAAGTTCATGCCGATATCCGCGGCCTTGTCTTTGACCAGAAACACGGACGCGGGCAGCAGAACGAGCCAAACCAGCAGACTCAAAAGCTGCAGCGCCAAACGCCATCCGTAAGCCGAAATAAGCGGCGTGGCGATCACGGGTATCAGCACGCCGCCGAAACTCGTTCCCGTCAAAACGATTCCCATCGCCGATCCGCGCTTTCGCCGAAACCAGTTCGAAACGAGGACGGTCTGTATCATTACGCCGACCAGACCTAGCGAAAGGCCGAGCAGCGAGTGGGAAATGTAAACATCCGCCGGTGTTTTCGCGAACGAGTAAAAGACCAGACCCGCACCCAAAACGAGACAGCCGGCGACCATGAATCGCCTCGAGCCGACGCGGTCGATGAAAACTCCGGTGACGAGCGAAAACACGCCCGCAAGTAAAAACGTCAGACCGGCACCGAGGCCCGTAACGCCGTCCTTGGTCGCCATCGTGACGGTGCCGAGATCGAGCAGGTCCTGCTGTATCGGTTTGTAAAATACCGGCAGTCCGCCGATCGACAGCCCATTGCTGATCAGCAGCGACAGCGCAGATATCGCGGCGATGATCCAGCCATAAAAGAAAGGCGTGGGCTTTGTTGATGTTGGGTTTGTCATTCAGCTAATAATCGCTAAGTATCGAGTTGGGAATTCGGCCGCACGCTTCGTTCCATGTAGTGCGTCGGAACGATCCGGCCTCACGCCGCACGTTTGAAGCTTTTCATAAAGATATTTCGCGAGCAAGGACGCTCGCGGGGCATCCTCGACTGTCATCGGGGGAAAACGGCTTGTTCTTTAGCCGGGCGTGAAACATAATCAGTTTCACGCCCGCTTTTTTCGACTTTGTTCCCGAACTTGAAACGGTCTATGAAATTCAAATCCGGCCAACCGCTGATCGCCGCTCTCCTCGTTACGGCCGCTGCGGAGTTTGCACTAAACCCAATGACGGTACCGGGTAACTCGGTCGCGATCTACGGTGTTGAGATCGTCGTTGCCACAGAAAACCGATGATGAAATTTCCGCGTGCATCAGGCATACTTCTCCACCCGACGTCGCTGCCGGGTGAGTTCGGCATCGGCGACTTTGGGCCCAAGGCGTTCGAGTTCGTCGATTTTTTGGTCGAGGCGCGGCAGACCTATTGGCAGATCTTGCCGCTCGGACCGACGGGTTACGGCGATTCGCCTTACCAGTGTTTTTCGGCGTTTGCGGGGAACACGCTTTTGATATCGCCCGAAAAATTGGTCGAGGACGAATTGCTGACGCAGGAGCAGATCGACGACCGTCCACAGTTCGCCGAAGGGCGTACCGATTACGGCGGCGTTTACGATTGGAAGAATAAAATTCTGCCCGAGGCGTACAAGAATTTTCACGCGGTCACGAGCGTCGATTTTCGCGGAAAATTCGAGACCTTTGCACAGGAAAACGCGTCGTGGCTCGACGACTACGCGCTGTACAAAGCGGTGAAGGCGTCGCAGGGACAGCGGCCGTGGTACGAATGGGACACGCCGCTGAAGCTCCGCGAACCCGGTGCGATCGCGATGATCGCGGAGACGTTGTACGACGCGGTACAGGCGGAAAAGTTCTACCAGTTCCTGTTCTTTCGCCAGTGGTCGGCGGTTAAGGATTACGCCAACCGCGGCGGCGTTTCGATCGCCGGCGACGTCCCGATCTTCGTCGCACTCGATTCGGCCGACGTGTGGTGCAATCAGGACAAATTCAAACTTGAGCCGGACGGCTCGCCAAAGGTCGTCGCCGGCGTTCCGCCCGATTATTTTTCGAAGACCGGCCAGCTCTGGGGCAATCCGATCTACGACTGGGACGCCATGCGCGCCGACGGATTCGGCTGGTGGATCGCCCGCATCAAACACACTCTGAAAACCGTCGATGTCGTCCGCGTCGACCACTTTCGCGGATTCGCCGCGTCGTGGGAAGTGCCGGGCGAGGACGAAACGGCGGAGAACGGACGCTGGGTCGACGTTCCCGGTTTCGATCTTTTCAACACGCTAAAACGCGAACTCGGCGAGCTTCCGTTTTGGGCCGAAGACCTCGGCGTCATCACGCCCGACGTCGAACAGCTTCGCGACTCGTTTTCGTTGCCGGGCATGCGCATTTTGCAGTTCGCGTTTGGCGGCGACGCGAAAAATCACGACCTTCCGCACAACTTTATAAACAACTGCGTCGCGTACACGGGCACGCACGACAACGACACGACCGTCGGCTGGTTTCACTCGCAGGCCGGCGCCGGCTCGACGCGTGATGAAAGCGCCATCAGCCGCGAACACAACTTCTGTCTCGAGTACCTGAACACCGACGGCAGCGAAATTAATTGGGACCTGATCCGAGCCATTTGGGCCTCCGTCGCCGACACAGCGGTCGCCCCGATGCAGGACATTCTCGGGCTCGGCAACGAAGCAAGAATGAACCTGCCCGCGTCGACTTCCGGCAACTGGTTTTGGCGGTTCAAACCCGGCGACATCACGCCCGAACTGACCGCACGCCTGAAGAAACTCACGGAACTCTATGCCCGAGAATCAATTCCCGTCCCGTAGGCGAAAGCGGAACGCAGGCCGCGATCGAGCCTGCGTTTCGAGTCCCCAACGGGGACAAAGTCAATAGCGTAGGGCGCAGCGAGGCTTTGCGAGCGAAACCCTACGAATGAACGCAGCAGACGATGGCTCCCTGAAAGGGAGCAACACGCTCGTCGATCATGACGAATCGAATTTTTCGATCGCCGTTTTGTTTATCGCTCCCTTTCAGGGAGCGGAGCAATTGACTGTTTGCACGTAGGGTTCCATTCGCTGGCGCTCATTTCACCCTACGCTATTGTATATGTCCCCTTCAGGGACGTTTGAATGCGGCTCGATTCTTTCCGTGTTCGTTCCGGTCGGTGCGGCCTCCGATTTGATTTATGAAACACTCGATTCGATTTGTCTTCTCACTGCTCGCCGCTCACTGCTTACTGCTCACGATCTCGGCCCAGTCCCCGTCGGTGCAGAAGGTCGATCCGCCGAGCTGGTGGGCTGAGAGCACGATCAAACCGGTACGCGTCTTGATCAAAGGCGCGAATCTCGGCGGGGCACGCGTCGAATCGACGACGCCGGGGCTCACCGCCGCCAATTTCAAATCGAGCGCGAACGGGCACTATCTTTTCGCCGATATCGCTATCGGCGAGAGCGTGAAACCGGGCGATTACACTTTGAAGGTGACCGGCAATGGCGGCTCGGCGAATTTCACTTTTAGCGTCTTTACGCCGGTCCAGCGGTACGGAAATTACTCGGGATTTTCGACGGACGACGTTATTTATTTTCTGATGCCTGACCGTTTCGCCGACGGTGACCCGACGAACAACGACCCGGCCAAATCGAAGGGATTGTACGACCGCTCGAAGCCGAGGCACTACCACGGCGGCGATCTGCAGGGCGTCATCGACCACCTTCCCTACATCAAATCGCTCGGAGCGTCCGCCATCTGGACGACGCCCGTTTTCGACAACAACGACCGCCCCGACACGAAAGAGGTTTACCCGGGCGTGCCCGAAACGACCGGTTACCACGGCTACGGAGCCGTCGATTTTTACGCCGTCGACGAACACCTCGGCGACATGGCGAAGCTGAAAGAGTTTGTGCGAAAAGCTCATCTCGCCGGCTTCGTCGTGCTGCAAGACCAGGTCGTCAACCACACGTCGCCTTATCACCCGTGGGCGAACGATCCGCCGACGCCGACGTGGCTGAACGGCACGCCCGAAAATCATCTTTCGAACAACTGGCAAAAGTGGACAACGATGAACCCGCGTGCGACCTATCAGACGCAAGCCCGCAACATCGACGGATGGTTCATCGACATTTTGCCCGACCTCAATCAAAACGATCCGGAGGTCGCGCGTTATCTGATACAGAACACTTTGTGGTGGATAGCACAGACCGGCCTCGATTCCGTCCGCGTGGGCGCGCTGCCGCACGTGCCGCGCGCGTTTTGGGAAAAGTGGGGCTCGGCGCTGCACCGCGAATTTTCGAAGGTAAATGTGCTGGGCGAATTGTACGACGGCGACCCGGCATTGCTCGCCTACTTTCAGGGCGGCCGCAAAGGCCCCGACGCGATCGATACGAACATCGACACGCTTTACGATTACGCGTTGTTTTACGCAGTGCGCAATGCCTTTGCCCAGGGCCAGAGCATTCGGCAGGTGTCGCAAATTCTCGCTCACGATTGGCTGTATCCGAAACCGGGCGTCCTTGTTTCGTTTCTGGGACTCCACGACATGGGCCGGTTCATGAGCGAGAAAGGCGCAACGCCCGAGGGACTGAAACTCGCTCAAACATTCCTGATGACCACGCGCGGCACGCCGCTGTTGTATTACGGCGACGAACTCGCGATGCCGGGCGGCGGCGATCCGGACAACCGCAAAGATTTCCCGGGCGGATTCGCCGGCGACACAAAAAATGCGTTCACGCCTGCCGGACGCTCCGCGGCGGAAAACGATGTGTGGAGCTATCTTGCTAAACTCGGTGAAATACGTCGACAGCTCGAGCCACTGCGCCGCGGCCGATCGCTCGACCTGCTCGACGAAGAACAGCAGATGGCTTTCGCAAGACTGACGGACAAAGAAGCCGTCGTCGTAATTTTCAACAACGACACAAAACCGTCCGAGGTGACTTTCGACGTTTCGATGATCAAGACGATTCCCGTGGGAGCAACCTTGACCGACGCTCTCGGCAAACTCGGCGATGTAAAACTAAGCGGCGGAACGATCAAGACGACGATGCCGGCAAGAACGGCGGCGATATTGAAAGTTAAATGAAGAATTGGCCCGCGAATCACGCGAATGTGCGCGAATAATGTTTTCTTCAATTCGCGTTTATTCGCGTGATTCGCGGGCAAAACCAAAATGACATGGAAAGCAAACCGCGGCTGACTTTCTGGATTTCGCATTTTTAGACGAAGATGAACGATATGAAAATAATCACCGCCGTTTTTGCGTCATGCCTGGTGTTGTCCGCCTGTGCATCCGGAACGGATGCAGGGAGCAGCTCACAGCCGCCGGCGGCCCCGACCGCAAGTAATGCTGCCGAGCGCTCCGGTGCGGCGCCCGCCGCGGCCACGGGAGATTCCGCGCAGCAGCCGAAAACCATTCGCGATTTTTTCGCGCTGCTTCCGGAAAAGTATTTCGTCCTCGAGGGCTGCGACCGCGCAACGGATAAAGACTGCAAAAGGGCACGTGCTGAATATTTAAAGACATTCACCGACGTCGAAGATGTTCCGAACGGTTACTTCAAAGGCGGATGCGACGGCGGGCAAAGGTGCATCGAGATGGCAATCTTCAAACGGCCCGATGCGAGTTACCTCGTCGGCGTCGCGACGTCGGGCGAGATGATGAATGATTTCTATTTTCTCGATTACGCCGACGGAAAGTGGAACGATGTTTCGTCGCGTGCCGTGCCGGAATTCAGCAACAAGATTTGGTACGAGTTGCCCCGCGTCGGGACGACCATGAAAGTGTTCGAAAAAAAGATAACGGAAAAAGGCGCCGATTACGAGGCCTCGGAAAAAGGTAAAAAGCTTTACGAACTCGTCTGGAAAGATGGCGCGTTCACGCGGAAAGGGTAAAAAAGGAAATAAAGGAATGTACCGCTTCAGAAAAACAGCGCGTCCGAATAACAAAGGCAAATATATTTTGCCTTTTTACTTTTTGCTCTTCGCCGCGGTCGGTTGTGCGCAAACTCTCGCCCCCGGCGGTCCCGGCAAAGACGCCTTTTGGTCGACCGCCGGCAAGCAGGCGATCGGCACGTCCGCAACGCTCGAATCGAAAGTCTGGTTCACCCTCGCCCAAGGCGTAATGACCGAGGTCTATTACCCCAACGTCACGGTGGCGAATGTTCAGACGCTGCAATTCGTGGTCGTCGATCCGAAAACAAAAAAGGTCGAAACGGAGCGGGATGATAGTACAAGCACAATTAAGCCCGAACCGGTGTCAAACAGCAAAAACTTGTCACCGATTGAGGGAATATACATCGGTTCACATTATTGGAGTTCCGGCTCGTTGGCGTTCGAACAGACCACTACGTCACGCTCGAGCGAATGGTGGATCGAAAAAAGGTATATAACTGATCCGATGAATTCTACGGTTTTGCTTACCGTAAAATTTAATACGAAAAACCCTGACCTTGAGCTGTACGTCTATTACGATCCTTCACTTGCCAATACGGGAATGCACGACTCCGGTTGGTTTGACGGGCGCACTTTTTATTCTGTGGATGGACAGATCGCATCAGCTCTAACTTGCGGTCGATGCACATTAGTGGAACCGACAAGCGGATTTTTTGGAGTAAGCGACGGCCTTACGCAACTTCGAAAAGACGGAAAGATCACTCAATCATTTTCGAGAGCCGAAAACGGTAACATCGTGCAAGTCGCTAAAGTGCTTCCGGTGGCGTTGGCGCAGAGACGAGAAGTTCCGGAAATGGTTTTTGCTCTCGGATTCGGCTCCTCGCCGGCCGGGGCATTTACTGCGGCTCAGTCCTCCCTGACGAAGGGGTTCGGGAAAACTCATTCGGAATACCAAAGTGGTTGGGCTGACTATTTGAGAGGCCTTCCCAAAGTTGATCCCAAATACCAGGCCCATTTCAACATGGCCGCGATGGTTTTGAAGGCGCAGGAGGACAAGACGGTTCGCGGGGCGAATGTGGCTAGTTTGACGGTGCCGTGGGGCGGCGGGATGAACGCGAACGAGGATGTCGGCGGCGGTTATCATCTTGTATGGGCGCGTGATCTTTATCACGTATTCACGGCGTACATGGCGCTCGGCGATAAAGCGGCGGCGGAGCGGGCGTTAGATTTTCTGTTCAATATTCAGCAGAAAGATGACGGAAGCTTTCCGCAAAATTCGTGGCTCGATGGCAAGCGCGGTTGGGGCTCGCTGCAGATGGATGAGGTCGGTTATCCGCTGATAATGGCTTGGCAGCTCGGGCGGTTCGACAAGCCGACGTACGAAAAGCATGTGAAACGTGCCGCCGATTTTATCGTGAAAAACGGCCCGAAAACGCCGCAGGAGCGTTGGGAAGAAGAAGCCGGATTTTCGCCTTCGACGATCGCGGCTGAGATCGCCGGCCTCGTTTGTGCGGCCGATATCGCGAAGAAGAACAGCGACGAAGCCTCCGCAATTATCTACCTCGCGACCGCCGACGATTGGGCACGCAACATCGAACGCATGACCGCGACGACGACCGGCCCGTACGGCGACGGCAATTATTATCTTCGCATCACGCAAAACGCCAACCCCGATTCGGGAGACAAGATAGAGCTCAACAACGGAGCCGGGACGGTAGACGAACGCACCGTTGTCGACGCCGGTTTCCTCGAGCTCGTCCGTCTCGGCATCAAGCCGGCGAACGACCCGCTGATAGCGAAATCGGTAAAGGTCATCGACGAACAGATCATGGTCGAGACGCCGAACGGCGAAACCTTTTACCGTTATTCAAAAGACGGCTACGGCGAAATGGACGACGGCCGCCGATGGAACTACGACGGCACGTACACGGGCAAAGGCCGCCCGTGGCCGCTGCTGACCGGCGAGCGGGGACAGTATGAAATTGCGGAATGCGGAATGCGGAATGCGGAATTGCCGGACCGAACATCGAAGGCAGAAAGACGATCGGTAGGCGGTGTGTTTCCAACTGCAAACGCGCAATGCCTCGCCGCCGCGCGGTCTCGCCTGAACGCGATGCTCGCATTCGCGAACGAAGGGTTGATGATACCCGAACAGGTCTGGGATAAAAAAGAGATTCCCGCCAAGATCGATTCGCAATATATACCGCCGCTAAAATTCGGCGAGGGCACCGGTTCCGCGACGCCGCTCGCGTGGTCGATGGGCCAATTTATCCGCCTAGCGACCAACCTCAAAGCCGTCCGCAACCTCGACACTCCGCAGGTCGTCTACGACAGGTATGTCCTCGGCAAGCGCTAGGAATTACGCCTCTAGGCGTGAAAAGTACGAGTTACGCCTTTAGGCGTGAATTTCGTGGACATCAGCCGAGTCAAGGGTCGGATAGAGTGCGGGCAACGAGGCTTCACGCGTAAACGCGTAACTCGTACTGTGCGGGCGACGAGGCTTCACGCCTAAAGGCGTAACTCGTACGTATCGGCTCAGACTTTCGCCGCCGATCCGTCGTTGACGATCTCGCGGATAGAGAGTCCGCGTTTGGCTATCAGGATAATTCCGATCGCGGTCCAGAATAATATTCGTCCCTTCCGTATTATCGCCAGAGTGACGCCGACCGTCGCTCCGAGCGCGACAGTTTTTGCGACGAACTGAGCGCCCGCCTCGTCGATGCCGATCAAAAACGGCACGAGTTTGAAAACGATCGTCAGCAGCCTGCTGACCGATTCGAGCAGAAACGCCGTGAGCAGGCTCGGGCTTCCCTCGACGATGCGGCTCAGCACCAACCAAACCTCGGTGATACCCAACAGGTGATACGCCGCATCGCAAAGAACGATCGGAAGAAATCGACGCGGGTAATTGCGGTAAAACGCGAAGATAAAGTTTTCGAACAGACGCACCTGCAGCCGGCCGTGTTCAAGAATGCCGCGGCCAAATCCTTTTTGGTACAGCCACTCGCACGTCTCGCTCGCGAAATGCCACTGCCGCACGACGAGCAAAAGCAGAAGTATAAAGACAACGATGATCGACGCAATAAGGATATCGATCGTTATCACCCAGCCGCGGTCCAGATCGAACACGCGCAGCAGAACGAATGCGCCGACGATCAGAAAGCCGCTCGTCACAAAGCTGTAGAACAGATTTTCGGTCGCGACCGACGACAGGCCGACGACCAGCGGCACACGCTTTCGCACCGCGACAGCTTTGGCTGTACCGCTGACCAGGATGCCGAGCGGTATCATTGTGCTCAACGCTTCGCCGATAATGACCGCGGGGATCGTGTCTTTGAGCGACAGCGAATACGGCTCATACACCGACATCGACCATGCAGCGGCCCGTGCGACCAGACGGGCAAAATAGATCAGCAAAATGGCCGCGAACCCCGCCAATCCGAACTTACCGACGTCCGCCGCTATCTCGTGCACGCCCACCGTATAGACGAAATACGAAAACAGCCCGATGCCGCCGACCGTCAGCACGAGGCCCAAAATCTTAAGACGTCTGGTGTGTTTTGGCGAGATCGGTTGAAAGCCGGACTGTGTCTGCTCTGCTTGCGGTTCGGGATTCACTGCTTTGCCTTTGCCATTCGGCTTGATTAAAATGGTATTTTATCTAAACCCAAATAACAAAACACCGTAAAGGATTTACTTTTATGACCGCTGCAGCATCCGTACAAGAATTTTCGAATCCCGGTTTAACGTCGCTTTCCGAAGAAGAAGAGCTTTTCCGTGCTTCCGTCCGCGAATTTGCCGAGGGTGAGGTCCGCCCCAAAGTCGAGCAGATGGAACACGCGTCAAAGCTCGATCCGGCACTGATCAAGCAATGTTTTGAGCTCGGCCTGATGGCTATCGAATCGCCTGAAGACTACGGCGGCGCCGGCTCGACCATATTCAACGCGATCCTGGCCATCGAGGAATTGGCACGCGTCGACGCGAGCGTTTCGGTTTTCGTCGATGTCCACAACACGCTTGTGACGAACGCGTTCATGCGTTGGGGCAGCGACGAGCAGAAAAAGAAATACATGCCGCAGCTCGCCGAGGGCAAAGTCGGCGCGTACGCACTGAGCGAAGCGGCGTCAGGCTCGGACGCGTTTGCGTTAAGAACGAAAGCGGTCGATAAAGGCGATCACTTTGAGCTGTCCGGCCAAAAGCTTTGGATCACGAACGGCAACGAAGCCGAAATCTTCATCACGTTCGCGACGATCGATCCCGCCGCCGGCTACAAAGGCATCACGGCGTTCATCATCGAAAAAGGTTTCGAAGGTTTCAGCGTCGGCAAAAAGGAAGACAAGCTCGGCATACGTGCTTCGTCGACGACCGAACTGATCCTCGACAACTGCAAAGTGCCGAAGGAAAACGTCCTCGGCGAGGTAGGCAAAGGCTACAAAGTTTCGATCGAAACTTTGAACGAGGGCCGTATCGGTATCGGCGCCCAGATGTTGGGAATCGCGCAAGGTGCGTACGAAGCCGCTCTCAAATACACGCAGGAACGCGAGCAGTTCGGCCAGTCGATCAACAGTTTCCAGGCCGTCCAGTTCCAGCTCGCCGAGATGGCCGTCGATATCGAAGCCACACGCCTGCTCGTCTACAACGCCGCCCGCCTCAAAGACGCCGGCAGGCCGTTTTTGAAAGAGGCCGCGATGGCAAAACTCTACTCGTCCCGATGCGCCGAACGCGTCTCGTCCAAAGCGATCGAGCTATTTGGCGGCTACGGCTACGTCAAAGATTACCCGGTCGAAAAATTCTGGCGCGATTCAAAGATCGGCTCCATCTACGAAGGCACGTCAAACATGCAGCTTCAAACCATCGCCAAACTGATAATGAAATAGATTCTTCTGCCGCGGATGGAGCAGATATTCGCGGATCGATCCGCGTCATCCGTTATGATCCGCGGCAAAATTAATGTCCGAAATAATCATCCGCCAAGCCGTTCCCGAGGACGCGACCATTCTCACCGATCTCGCTTACCAAACATTCTGGGACGCGTTCGCTCATCATCCGAAAAACGCGCCCGATGATCTCAATCATTACATGCGTCAGGCGTTCAGCGTCGAGCAGTTGACGGCGGAGCTAGATGACCCGAAAAATTCGTTTCTGGTCGCGGAGATCGACGGCGAGTTGGCCGGTTATTCCAAGATCGTTTTCGACAACATCGAGGCCGGCGTGACAGCGGAAAAGCCGGTCGAGCTGGCTCGTCTCTATTCGCATCAGAAATTTCTCGGCCAGGGCGTCGGCCAAACCTTGATGGACGCCTGCATCGAACGTGCCCGCGATGCCGGCTGCGATGTTATGTGGCTCGGCGTTTGGGAATATAACCCGCGAGCACAGGCCTTTTACCAAAAATACGGCTTCCGCGAAGTCGGCAAACACGTCTTTCAGTTGGGAAGCGACCCGCAAACCGACCTGCTCATGCAGCGGGAACTCTAGGTCAGAACCGGGAGCGATAGCGACTGGGTGACCCGTTTGTATTCGACGATACCCAAGCTAAAAGGGAAACCCGGTCGCTACCGCTCCCGGTGCTAACTTTTCTTGCGTTCCTACCTCAGATGAATTACTGTTTCATCTATGCGAAGCGTCAAGAATCCGCCAAATCCTTACCAAGAATATTCGGCGGAGTACGTTGGCGAGCCGCCGCCCACAAAGCTCGAGGTTTTTGAAGAAACCGCGACAAGAAAAGTAATTACAAAGGCATACGCGTCCTATTGGGAAGGCGGCTGGCGGTTCACGGTTAACTGCTATCGCGGCTGCGTTCACGGCTGTACATACTGTTTCGCACGGCGCTATCACGAATTTCTCGGCTACGGTGCGGGCACCGACTTTGAAACAAAGATCGTCGTCAAGACCAACGCACCGCAGGTTTTACGCGAGGAACTGAAGAAAACACGCGAAAAGATGCCGCACCTCGACTTTTCGTTTGCGACCGACCCGTATTTACCGCTCGAGGCTCATTACGAGCTCACACGTCAGTGCCTTCAGACCTGCGCCGAGTTCGGCGTGAAGGTCGGTGTAATTACAAAGAGCCCACTTGTGACCCGTGATATCAACGTTCTGAAGAAACTGCCTGACGTCTGGGTCTATTTTTCGCTCCCTTTTCTGACGAAAGAGAAATCGAACCCGTTCGAACCGTACACGCCCGTACCGGACGCCCGTTTCCGCGCGATGGAAACGCTCTCGAACGCAGGTATTCAAACCGGGATCGCGGTTGCACCAATCATTCCCGGCTACAACGAATCGGACATTCCCGGCTTGCTCAAACGTGCAAAGGATGCCGGAGCGTCACGTGCGTTCATGTCCATGCTGCATCTCGACAGCGATTCGATAGAAAACTATTTCGTCGAAAAAATGCACGAGCGCCTCTCGCCCACACGCGTCAACAAGATCATCAACACCATCGGCCGCGAACGCGGCGGCAAACTTCAGCATGCGTCGTTTGCCGAACGCGACAAGGGCAAGACCGAGCAATGGGAAGTAACGAAAAAACTATTCCAATTCCACGCCCGCAAGCTCGGTTTCAATCAAAAGGAGACAACCTCCGCTCTGACTGAAGCCGCAGCGTCCGAATTGCCGTCACCCACACAGCAAACCCTCTTCTGACTCCGTGCCTCCGCGTCTCCGCGGTAAAAAATCTTCAAGAAATGCGATAATCGATCTCATGCAAAACCGTATCGAAGTCTTCCGCCAGATGCTGGACGCCGACCCCGAGAACACGATGGTGATGTTCGGGCTCGCAAAGGAATACGAAAAGCTCGGGCAGCACCGTGAAATAATCGACATCCTCGAGACCTACCTCGCCAAAGCCGACGACGAAGGCAACGCATACGGCGTGCTTGCCAAGGCCTACGACCTGTCCGGCAACCGCGAAAAAGCTATAGAAACCTACAAAAAAGGCATCGACGTCTCAATGGCCCACGGCCACCCGTCGATGGCGAACGAATATAGAATGACGCTTGATCTGGATTATTGCGATTAAGTCAGAACCACCTGCGTAAGCGGGTGGCAGTCAACGCTAACCACGGCCTAGCTATAAGCAAACGGTCATTGCTCGGTCCTGCGGACGACCTCGGTCATCACCCGAGTTAGCTTATTTCGAGTTGTTGATAACGTCTCGACCACCCGCTTACGCAGGTGGTTCTGACCTGCATGGGGCCACGCTGCCTTTTTTGATGCGGATTGGTTTGTCGGGTTTTTCGTCCGCGACGGGCATTTTGTTGATCGCTTCGGCGACCTCGATACCGTTTGTTACGCGTCCGAAGGCGGCGAATTTGCCGTCGAGGTACGGCGCAGCCGAGAGCAGAATGAAAAAATTTGTCGTCGCCGTATTGGCTTCGTCGCCGCGGGCCATTGAGACGATGCCGCGTTCGTGCAGGATCTTGTTTGGCTCGTCCGGCACGGTCTTTCGTGCGCGGTTACCGAGGGCGGCTGTCATTTTGCCTTCGCGGGTGTAGAGGTCGCCGCCTTGTATGACGAAGTCGGGCACGACGCGGCTGAACGTTGTTGTATCAAGCGCTCCGGTCGCGGCGAGATTCAGGAAGTTCCGCACCGATTCGGGCGCGCTTTCGGGGAACAATTCGATCTCGATGATTCCCTTTTCAGTATCGAGCGAAACGCATTGAGCCGCCATCGTTTTCACGTCCGCATGGTCGAACGGCTCGGCCGCCGGCGCAGCAGGTGTCGGAGCGGGGCGGGCGTTGGTTTTGGATGGAGCTTTTGCCGGAACGGCCGTCTGTGCCTGAGCTCCGCCGCACACCGAAAGAACTAAAATTATAACCGCGAGGCTCGTTTTCATAAGGTGCCGTCTTTGATGCCATTTTCGCTGAAAACCGATTACTATGTAAAGTAATCTCACTGTCGCTGTAAACGAATTCGAAAACACATGAAAAATTTAATAAGCGCGTCTGCACTCTTGCTTTTTGTTGCAATTTCCGCGTTCGCTCAACGCGAGCTCGGCGTTCGCCCGACGGACACAGGCGGGCCGCTGATGTTCGAGCAGGCCGCGTACGACGTGCACAGCTACGACGTAACGCTAAACGTCGATCCGAAGACCAAATCTATCTCGGGCACGACCGTTATGACGGCAAAGATCGTTATCCCGACCAACGTCATCGTGCTCGACCTCGACACCGTTTACACGATCTCGAAACTTGCCGAGCCGACCGGTCTCGACACCAAGATGCGCGATCTCAAATACGAACGCCGCGAGGGCAGGATCTGGATCTGGTTTCCGATGACGCGGCAGGTGGGCGAGGATATAACGATCTCGACCACCTACGCCGGCGTCCCTCGCGAAGCTCCGCGGCCACCTTGGGTAGGCGGTTTTATCTGGACCAAGACGCCGAGCGGTGCCGACTGGGTCTCGGTCGCCTTGCAGAACGACGGCGCCGACCTGATGTTCCCGTGCAAGGACCATCCATCGGACAAGGCCGCGATCGCGGCGATGCACATCACCGTCCCCGATCCGCTAGTCGCCGCCGGCCCCGGCAAGTTCGAAGGCGTCAAGAAAAACAGCGGCGGCACGTCGACCTACAACTGGCGGATGACCAACCCGATCAGCAATTATTCGATCGTCTTTAACGCGGCACCTTACAAGACGATCGAGGATACCTACAAGTCGGCGACCACAGGCGAAACGATGCCGATCGTTTTCTACGTTCTGCCCGAGGACTTTGCGAAAGGGCCGTCGCTCATCGCCGAGCAAAAGAAATATCTTGCGTTTTACGAAAAGTATCTCGGCCCGTTCCCGTTCCGCTCGCAAAAGGTCGGCATCGTCGAAACGCCGCATCTCGGGATGGAACACTCGACCGCGATCGCTTACGGCAACCAGTTCAAGTACAACGCCGACGGCACTGACTGGCTGCTGCTGCACGAGTTCGGCCACGAATACTGGGCAAATCTTGTCACGGCAAGCGACTGGCGCGATTTCTGGATACACGAAGGCTTTCAGTCGTTCATGGACACGCTTTATCAGGAAGACCTCCACGGCCAGGACGCTTACTTGAAAGCCATGCAGGTCAGGCGCAAACGCGTCCGCAACATGCAGCCCGTCGCCCCGCGTGAGCCCAAGATCGCATATCAGGTCTACATGGCCGAACCGGACTATGTGAAAAGCGACGGCGACATCTACGACAAAGGAGCACTCGTCCTCAACACTCTGCGTTACCTCATCGGCGACAAAGCCTTTTTCCGCGCTCTGCACCGCATGGCCTATCCGACCAAACAAATGGAAACCTACACCGACGGCCGCCAGGAACGCCTCGTCAACACCGACGACTTCTTAACGATCGCCGAACAGGAATCCGGCATGAAGCTCGACTGGTTTTTCGAAATATACCTCCGCCAGCCGAAACTTCCCCATCTCGTCAGTGAAACTTCGGGAAGCATTCTGAACCTTCGATGGGAAACCCCTAACAACATGCCCTTCCCGATGCCCGTCGATGTCGAAGTGAACGGCAAGATACAACGCGTGGAAATGAGCGACCGACGAGGGAACATTCAGGTCGGAAATGCAACAACGAACATCGACCCGAAAGGTTGGGTGTTGAAGGCCATTGAGGCGGGCAAATAGTCACTGAGTATGCGTCTAATTTTGCGATGACACAGACACGTCGACGTTTCATTTCGAGAATTGCCGCGGCCCTCGGGTTAGCGGCTCTCTCCCCGAAGATCGGTTTGGGGCAGGAAGTTTCGCAGTCGAAAACGCGGCTGATTTTGCTCGGTACCGGTGGCGGACCGCGGCCGCGTGCGAACAGTTTTGCTTCGTCTCAGGTGATCATCATCAACGGTGCCCCATACGTGGTCGACTGCGGCGACGGCGTCGCAACACAACTTGTGCGCGCGGGCGTGCGGCTTGCTAGTATTCGCGACGTCTTGATAACACATCACCACTCTGACCATAATGCCGATTACGGCAATTTGCTGCTGCTTGCTTGGACGGCCGGTTTGGAGACGAGAGTCGACACGTGGGGCCCGCCGCCACTCAAAAAGATCAATCGGCTTTTCTTTGAAATGAGTGACGTGGATATCCGCACGAGGATCGCGGACGAAGGGCGCAGTCCCATTGCTCCTTTGATCCATCCGCACGAGATCGTTTCGGGCGGTCCGGTTTTCAAAGACGAACACGTCACGGTAACATGTGCGGTCGTCCAGCACCCGATGATAAAAACGGCGCTTGCGTACAGGTTCGACACCCGCGACCGGTCGATCGTCATCTCCGGCGACACAGCCAAATCGGACGCACTCATCGCCTTAGCCAAAGGAGCCGACGTGCTCGTCCACGAAGCGATGTACCTTCCTGGTGTGGACCGCTTGGCAGCTCGGGCGAAGAATGCCACAACGATCAAAAAGCACTTTCTCGCGAGCCACACTTCCGCCGAGGACGCCGGCCGCGTCGCCGCGGCGGCCGGTGTTAAGACGCTCGTTCTTTCCCATTTCGTGCCGGCGGATGATCCACAAATAACGGAACAAATGTGGAGGGACAGCGCAAAAACGACATTCTCCGGCCAAATCATCGTCGGCCGCGATCTGCTCGAGATCTGACATCGGTAAGTTGGTACTTTGCTATAATGATCACGCCATGACGGAGATAATTTTTCTTGTAGAGGAAGCGGCCGAAGTTGGATATACCGCGCGAGCGTTAGGCGAGTCCATTTTCACAGAGGGCGATGATCTTGACGGTCTCAGAGCCAACATTCGCGAAGCGGTCGACTGCCATTTTGAACCGGCGGACGAACCGAAAATGATTCGTCTGCATTTTGCCAGCGAAGAAGTCATCGCCGCATGAGACTGCCACGCGATATTTCCGGCCCGGACCTCGTCAAGGCTTGAAATCGTTAAATAACGAGATAACTCGCCAGACCGGAAGCCACATTCGGTTGACTACCACGGCCAACGGCCAACACCACGTCACGATCCCGAATCACGACCCGCTTCGAATCGGCACGCTCGCTTCAATACTCGACGACATCGCCGTCCATTTTTCTCTAAGTCTCATTGAATTGATGGATCGAATTGGGCTCGGGAGAGGTAAAGGTCAATGAAAAGAAAGCTTATTGTCCTGATTTTTCTGTTGCTGTCCGTAGTTTTCGACGGATTCTCCCAAGTCCGCAAAACGGAGCAAACATATCAAAGCGTGGCGCTCGCCAAACTCGCCTCTCGCACCAATCACGGTTCTTCGCGGGGACTAAAAGTTAAAGCTGTGGTTCTGGCGGGACTGACCGTAACGGACGACGGTCTGTTCTATATACTTCATCTGAAGGACGAGAAGTCGAAGTTCGAAATTAAGGCTGCCGAAGGTTCATTTCTCGTGTGCACGTATGAAACCATCGGGAAACCGTTAAAAGACAAAAGGAATGAGTGGGTTGATCGGAAAGTGAATCTTTACACTCAGGCTCGCGACGTGGGGCTTTCCCCGTTCGAATATGTGGCTTTCGTGACGAAAATCGAATTGCTGGGACAGGAAGGCGAGGTAATAGACACCATCCAGTAACCGCCCGGTGAACACCGGTGACGCTGGCGTATCGGTAGCTCAAGTAGCGTCTTAAACGCGGGACCGGCGGAAAAATTCCTTGTTGACGCAGCAGCGGCAGGTTTAACACTTCCGCAGGCGCATGGCGCTCGAAAAACGGGCCGTTTTGATAGCTTTTGATCCGTCGATGATAGTGATTCGTCGCTTTTGATCTCAAAAACACGAAATTGATACCATCCCTTTGCCGTGCGGCTTCGTGGGTAAAAATACCGAAATAGATACGCATCGAGTGCGAACGGTCAAAAGTGTACGTTTCGCCCTTACTTCGTGCGGGCTTCTGCACTCTCGGAAATTGCCCGGAAACGGCTTATTTGGTATCGTAAAAAGTTACGCATTCATCAATAATTGTTATAAGCAGGATTTATCGAATGGCAACTGCACCTGGAAAACTGAACAAAAAAGCGGCGAAGGCAAAGAACGGCAAGGTCGTCGTAGCCGAGCCCGCAAAAACCACAGAAGCTGACGGCTATAACCCGGACGAAAAAACGCAAGAGACCGGGAAAGGCGCCGCAGCCGAAACGCCGTCCGCGACGACGAAAAAGGCCGCTAAGAATATCGACAGATATAACGGGCTGGACGAGAAAGCGCTCGTCGGCATTTACCGCACGATGTATATGTCGCGGCGGATCGACGACAAAGAGATACAGCTAAAGGGCCAGAACAAGATCTTTTTCCAGATCTCGGGCGCCGGCCACGAAGCCGTTTTGACTGGCGCCGCTCTGGCGATGAAGCCCGCCTACGATTGGTTCTTCCCTTATTACCGCGACCGTGCCCTGATGCTCGGGCTCGGCATGACCGCACAGGAAATGCTGTGGTCCGCGGTCGGGGCGGAAAAGGACCCGAACTCGCACGGCCGCCAGATGCCGTCGCACTGGGGACACAAGGATTTGAACGTTCCGTCACAGTCCTCGTGCACCGGCACGCAGGCTCTGCACTCGGTCGGTGCGGCCGAGGCGAGCTATCGCGCAGGTTTAGTTAAAGGATTAAAAGACAAGATCGTCGGGTTCAAAGGCGACGAAGTCGTTTACATGTCGGTCGGCGACGGCACCACGAGCGAGGGCGAGTGGTGGGAAGCGCTGAATACTGCTTCGAATTTGAAACTGCCCGTCATTTTCGTGGTCGAGGACAACGGTTACGCCATCTCGACGCCGGTCGAGGTCGGCACTGCGGGCGGCGATATTTCGAAATTGGTCGTCGGCTTCCCCGATCTTTACATTCAAAAATGCGACGGCACCGACCCGCTCGAATCGTACGCGACGTTCAAGCGTGCGGTCGCGTATTGCCGCGAGCGGAAAGGCCCGGCGTTCGTCCACGCCAAAGTGATCCGCCCGTACTCGCACTCGCTATCCGATGACGAAAAACTCTATCGTCCGGAAGAGGAGCGACAAGCGGACGCCGCGATCGACCCGATAAAGACTTACGCCGAATTCTTAATGACCGAGGGCATCATCTCGTCCGAAGCATTGGAAGCACTGCGCAAAGAAGTCGACGCCGAAGTAAATAAGGCCGCCGATATTGCCGTCGAGACGCCGCAGCCTGCACCCGATTCGGCATACCGCAATGTGTTTTCGCCGGACGTGGACCCGACCGACCGGCAGCTTTTCGATACGGAAGAAGGCGCGGAACTTTCCGGCAACGCGGGCACGATGGTCGATTTGATCAACCGCTGCATGCACGAGGAAATGGAACGCGACCCGCGAATTGTCGTTTTCGGCGAGGACGTCGCGGATGTCTCACGCGAGGAATATCTCGAGACGGTTAAGGGCAAAGGCGGCGTCTTCAAGGTGACGGCGAATCTGCAACGAAAGTTCGGCTCGGCCCGCGTGTTCAACACGCCGCTCGCCGAAGCGAACATTGTCGGCCGCGCGGTCGGGATGGCGATCCGCAATTTGAAACCGGTCGTCGAGATACAGTTTTTCGATTACATCTTTCCGGCGTTCCACCAGATCCGCAACGAGGTCGCGGTGACGCGCTGGCGTTCGGACGGCGACACGAAATGCCCGATGGTCAT
>JBDTUT010000023.1:0-48147 GCA_040007515.1 Acidobacteriota bacterium
TAGGCGGTCGCGATGTCGTCGCGGCCCATTTTGACCGATGCTTTGATCTTTGAATCGAGATCGACGACCTGCTTCTCCAGGTTCTCAGAGTTTTTGATAAGTAGTCGTTCGGTCGCCATCACCTGTGCGACGGAATTATTCAACTCCGGCACGCGGTCGCGCATGTCGCGGATGGTTTGTTGGAGTACCAGTTCCGGGTTTTCGATTTTGTCGAGCGCCGCTCCGGTGCTTGCCCGAAACACTCTCATTATCCTAGCCCACAATCCCATGTTTTCTACTTAGCTCCTAAAATTTTATCTCGGTAAAACTCTCCGCAAACCCTCTACGAAATGCCGTTTATAGAAGTTGCATATTTGGAACCAGTATAACAGGAAATGAAATTAGTGAATAGCAAACGTACGGATAGCGGACGGGTGTCCACGAAGTGCGAAATGACAGAATTTGCAAGAAATAGGCAGCCATTGCGTTCTCAAGTCGTGGGCGGCGGTCAAGCCGCCGGGGCATTGGCCGGGCGAGCGGACTTGAGTTAGACTTGCTCACGATTCACGCCGCGGGAACATCGCTTCAAATATTAAAAAGGGAAGATTATTGGAAATGAGAAAATTCGTTTCGGGGCTATTACTATTTTCGATCTATATCGGAGTTCTGGCTCCATTTCATCAGGTCGTTTTCGGTCAGGCAATGCAAAAGGCGATGGAAAACAAATTGAAAGACGTGCCTGATGGACTGAAATTCCGCTTGAGCGAAGGCGTCGAAGGTGCTGAGAAGCGCGAAAAGCCAACACCTGCTTCGACCGATCCGCTGGCACAGGCGGAGGCCGAACGTATTCTGAAGCGCCTGCCGGCGATAAAGACGGACAATTCCGACCAGACCGATTTCGCGAAGCGCGTCGGTACACTTCCCCCGCCGAAAACGGGCCGCCAGATCCCGGTCAAATTCCCATCGGACGAAGGCCGCGGAACGCCGAAAGTGAATCCTGGAACAACGCTCGAAGTCGTGCGATATTCGCCCGAAGGCGAAATCCCGCTTGCTCCGGATCTCAGCGTCACGTTCTCGCAACCCATGGTTGCCGTCACTTCGCAGGAAGAAGCCGCCAAATACGCACCGGTAGAATTTACGCCCCAGGTCGAGGGAAGGTGGCGATGGCTGGGAACCAAGACGCTTATGTTCGACACCACGAAGCGTTTCCCGATGGCGACAAAATTTACGGCACGCGTTCCGGCGGGAACAAGAGCGGCGAACGGCCAGACGATGGTGAAGGATGTAACCTGGACTTTCACCACTCCGCCGCCAAAGGTTGAGCAGATGGTTCCGCAGAATCAAGTGGTCCGCCGCGACGCGATTATATTTGTCTCATTCGATCAGGAAATAAATCCGGAAGCGGTTGTCCGTACGATAAGTGTCACCGGTTCGGGCAAACGCGTCCCGATCAGGCTCGCGACCCAGGCAGAAATTGACGCAGACAGTTCGGTAACGTATTACGCGAAAGCGGCCCAGGCGAAACGCTGGCTTGCGTTCCGCGCTGTGAACGCGGACGGTACGAGCGAGAACGCTCTGCCCGGAGCGTCGCCGATTACCGTAACCATCAACAAAGGAACGCCGTCAGCCGAGGGCCCGCTAACGACCGTAAAACCTCAGTCTTTTCAATTCACAACGTTCGGGCCGATGCGCTTCGTCCGGGCGATGTGCGGATGGGCGCAGAATACAGAATGCAGCCCGTTCGAAACGTGGATGATCGAATTCAACAATCCGATCGAGGCGGCTGCGTTCACCAGTGAATTGGTCAAAGTCGAACCGGCGGTTGAAGGGCTGAAGATATATCCATCCGGAAACTACGTATACATCGAGGGTTACAAAAAGGGACAAGCGAGCTACAAAATAACGCTCGACGGCGGACTGACGGACACGTTCGGCCAAACTCTGGGACAACAGGCGACGGCGACGATAAAAGTCGGGTCGGCGCGGCAGAACCTTTATGCACAAGGCGGGTTCATGAGTGTGTTGGACCCGTCAGCGAAACAAACCTATTCCATCTATTCGACCAATCACAATTCGGTCAAGGTAAAGATGTACAGCGTCCAGCCTGAGGATTGGACAGCCTACCGGAATTACGTAAGACATTTGGGTTACGACGACGGAAAGCGTCCGACCATTCCTGGCCGTCTCGTTTTCGACAAGACTGTAAATATCAAAAGCAAATCGGACGAGATGGTCGAAACTCGGCTGGATGTTTCTCAGGCTTTGAACGGCGGTTTCGGAAACGTCATCGTGGATGTCGAGCCCGTCGTCAAACGTGATCAGTATGATCGCTCGCGCATATTGACCTGGCTGCAGGCGACCCAAATTGGCCTGGACGCATTTGTCGACAGCTCGGAACTTATCGGATTTGCGACCGATCTCAAAACTGGCAAACCACTCGCCGGTGTCGACCTTTCCATCCACCCGAACGGTAGTACTTCCGTAAATTTACCGGAAATAAGGCCCGCGGATTCAGGTGTGGTCGCTACGATATGGAGCTGGCTGACCGGTTGGGGCAGCGATCAGGCCAACGCGATCGAATCGTTGAACGCCGACGGTTCGAGCGTCGATACCGAGACGATAGAAGCGGCTCAAACCAGCCGCACGGGTGCGAACGGAATTCTTCGGCTGCCGCTCCCGGACGGATCGGCTCCGAATGAGCAGAATATTCTTATCGCAAAGAGCGGAAAAGATGTCGCGTTCCTTCCGGAAAATGCCGAATATTACTGGCAGGAAAACGGGAGCTGGTACAAAAAGCCCCAGCCCGACTCGCTTCGCTGGTTCGTATTCGATGACCGCAAGATGTACAAGCCTAAGGAAGAGGTTGCCGTTAAGGGATACATCCGCAAAATGACCGGCGGTAAGCTCGGCGACATCGAAGGACTGGCGGACTCCGCGAGCGGGCTCAACTATTCTGTAAAAGATCCGCGCAACAACGAGATCGCATCGGGCACGGCAACTCTCAATGCCTTCGGTGCATTCGATTTCAAATTCAAGCTGCCGGATAACGCAAATCTCGGGACGGCGCGAATCGACCTTTCAACCGCAAGTACTTTGACCGGAAATGTCTTCGCTCACAATTTTCAGATCCAGGAATTTCGTCGCCCCGAGTTTGAGGTGACGACGAAAGTCGAAACGGCAGCTCCGTTCTTCGTCGGTGAAAGCGCCGAAGTCTCGGTCGAAGGAAAGTATTATGCCGGCGGCGGACTCGCCGGTGCTGACGCGAACTGGACCGTTACCGCCAATCCGACGAATTACACGCCGCCGAACCGAAGTGACTTTATCTTCGGCGTTTGGGTGCCGTGGTGGGGAATGAACGAGTACGGCCGTGGTTACTACGGCGGCTCGTCGCAGTCGTTCAAAGGAGTTACCGACGCGAGTGGGAAACATCTGCTGAAGATCGATTTCGAATCGGTAAATCCGGCACGTCCGTATACGGTTTCCGCGTCGGCGTCGATCCAGGACGTAAACCGACAGACATGGTCCAGCTCGACCTCATTGCTTGTCCATCCCTCGTCGCTCTACGTCGGTGTGAAGACGCCCCGGACTTTTGTCCAGAAGGGAGAAAAGATAGATGTCGAATCCATCGTCACTGACATCGACGGAAATTTAGTTGCCGGACGTGACGTTGAGATCAAGGCGGTGCTAAAAGATTGGGCATTCGATAAAGGAACGTGGAAAGAAGAAACGATCGATGAACAAGTCTGCACGGTGAAGTCTGCCGACAAGGCACAGCTTTGTACGTTTATCGCGAGGGAGGGCGGACGTTACACGATAACCGCTACCGTCATGGACGATCGCGAGCGGTTTAATCAGAGCCAGTTCACTGTCTGGGTTCCCGGCGGCAAAACCCCGCCGAAACGCGACGTCGAACAGGAGCAAGTCCAGATCATCCCCAGCAAACAGAAATTCGCTCCCGGCGAAACCGCCGAGTTGCTTGTCATCTCGCCCTTCACTCCCGCCGAGGGCGTACTGACGCTGCGTCGCGACGGCATCGTAAAGACCGAGCGGTTTTCGATGAAGGATTCGTCCGTTACGCTAAAGATCCCTTTGGAGGGAGCATATCTCCCGAACATATACGCACAGGTCGATCTTGTGGGAAGTGCGCCCCGGACAAATGACAAAGGCGAGGTCGATGCGAAACTTTCGACTCGGCCGGCATTCGCGACCGGAAATATCAACCTTTCGATCTCGATTGAAAGCCGACGTTTGACCGTTTCTGCGGAACCGCGGGACAAAACACTTGTTCCGGGCGGCCAGACGAAGGTCGACCTCGTTGTCAAAAACAGCGAAGGCGAGCCGGTTGCGAACAGCGAGGTCGCGGTCGTCGTTGTCGACGAAAGCGTGTTGGCACTTTCTCGATACCGCATCGACGATCCGCTCGGGTTTTTCTACTCGCTGCGAAGTACCGGTACGCAGGATTATCACTCTCGTACGGAGTTAATGCTCGGGAATCCGGACGACGTGAATCCTCCGCCACCGCCGCCGGCAAGTGAAGCTGTTGCCGTCTCGGCGGATTCTGGAGGAGCGTTGCCGAAAGGAACGAGTTTCTCGTCGGTTCTGAGGAGCGCTAAGGCCCAGAATTTGTCCGGTTTTCAGATAAACGGTGCGAGCGGACCGGAGAACCAGTTTGTCATCGATGGGCAAGAGGTTCAAAACTACAAGACGGGCCTCTTGAATGTGGATGATACGCCGATCAATCAACGAATCAATTTCGACGCACTGGCCGTCTTCGCTCCATCCGTTGAGACGGATTCGAACGGAGAAGCTACGGTCGATATCAAATTGCCCGACAACCTGACGCGCTATCGAATCACGGCGGTTGCGGTTGACGCGGGTAAACGGTTCGGGATCACGGAGTCGGCGATAACGGCGAAGCAGCCGTTGATGGTCCGCCCGAGCGCTCCGAGATTTATGAACTTCGGCGACAAGATCGAGCTGCCAGTCGTCGTACAGAATCAAACCGACCAGGACATGACGGTCGACGTCGCTATTCGCGCAACCAACGCTGTTCTATCAGAACCCGGGGCAGCAGCAACGGGGTCGAATGCTGCCGGCAAACGCGTGGTTGTAAAAGCGAACGACAGGGCAGAGATCCGATTTTCCGTCTCAACGCTCAAAGCCGGCACGGCTCGCTTCCAAATCGCGGCTACGTCCGGCAAAAACAGTGACGCGGCCGATATTTCGCTTCCGGTTTGGACGCCGGCGACGACCGAGGCTTTCGCGACCTACGGCACGACAGATGTTGACGGAGCCATCATCCAGCCTGTGCAAACGCCGGGCGACGTGTTTCCGCAGTTCGGCGGGCTGGAAGTAACGACCTCGTCGACCCAATTACAGGAATTAACTGACGCGTTCATCTACCTAACAAATTATCCGTACGAGTGTTCCGAACAGATCGCGTCGCGGATGATCTCGATCGCGGCGATGCGGGACGTCCTCGACGCGTTCAAGGCGAAGGATATGCCGACCAAGGCTCAGCTTGATTCATACTTCGCTCGCGACATCGAAATTCTGCAGTCGCGGCAGCGTGAAGATGGTAGTTTCGGCCTTTGGAAACGCGACCGCGAGCGGTATGAATATCCGTTCCTCACGGTGCACGTCGCCCACGCTCTTGCTCTCGCAAAAGCGAAGGGATACAAGGTGCCGCAGGATATGATCGATAAGACCAAGCCGTTTCTTGGCGATGTCGAGAAACATTTTGACGGCGAATGGTACAAGAATGCTCCGCAGGTGCGATGGACGATCTCGGCTTACGCTCTCTACATTCGCGACATGATGGGCGATAAAGACGCCGCTAAAGCGAAGAAACTCCTCGCCGAAGCGACGATCGAAAAAATGCCGTTCGAGGCGTTAGGTTGGATACTCGACGTCTTGGCGAACGATCCTAATTCCCAAACCGAAAAAGATGCGATCACTCGATTTTTGATGAATCGCACGGCCGAGACCGCAGCGACCGCAAACTTCGTCACTGATTACGGAGACGGTGCCTGGTTGATAATGTATTCGAACCGGCGTGCCGACGGCGTTCTGCTCGAGGCTCTCATCAAAGCAGACCCGAAGAACGATCTGATCCCGAAACTCGTTCGCGGCCTACTTGACAATCGTGTGAAGGGCGCCTGGTCGAATACCCAGGAGAATGTGTTCTTACTTTTGGCGCTCGACAAATACTTCAATGCCTTCGAAAAGGTAACGCCGGATTTTGTCACGCGCATCTGGCTCGGCGGGACATATGCTGGGGAAGAGACATTCAAAGGGCGAAGCGTGGATTCGAACGTGCTGAATATTCCGATGAACTATCTGGTTGATCAGGGCGGGACTTCAAATCTCCTGATCGATCGGCAGGGAGCCGGGCGTCTTTATTACCGCATCGGAATGAAATACGCGCCCAAGAATTTGAAGCTCGAACCGGCCGATTACGGCTTCACTGTTCTGCGAAACTACGAGGCGGTGGATAACGCCGAGGACGTGAAACGCAACGCCGATGGCACATGGACGATCAAGGCCGGAGCTCGGGTCCGTGTCCGCATCTCGATGGTCGCGCCGGCCCGCCGTTACCACGTGGCTCTTGTTGACCAGTTGCCGGCGGGACTCGAGATATTGAATCCGGAACTCGCCGTAACAGAGTCGATCCCGGCAGATAAATGGGGAGCGGAACCCGTTATAGAATTCGGATCCCGCTCGTTCGGCCGCGGAAACTGGTACTGGCGTCAGTATTGGTTCGAGCACCAAAATTTCCGCGACGAGCGGGCCGAAGCATTCGCTTCGCTGCTGTGGGAAGGTGTTTACAATTACTCGTACGTCGCAAGAGCGACTACGCCCGGGCAATTCGTTGTCCCGCCCGCTAAAGCCGAAGAGATGTATCATCCTGAAACATTCGGTAGAACCGGTACAGATTTCGTCCGCGTTGAATAGTTTGCCGTCGGCAATTTGAGTCGTGTGGGCCGGAATACCTCTGGTGTTCCGGCCTATCCGTTTGAAAAACTCGGGGTGACGCGCAAAGATGTTCTGTTTACTCTTAAATATAAGTTAAATGAAAATATATACATTGGTATTGGGCCTGGCAGTTTGCTGCTCCACGGTTTTTGCTCAAAGCGATCTGGAAAAACTGGTTCGGTCTGAACAGTCATTTGCGGAGCTCGCATCGGAGAACGGGACGCGTGCTGCGTTTCTCGAAAACATGTCCGACGATGCGGTTGTGTTCCAGCCTGACAAAGTCAATGCGAAACAATTTTGGCAGGCACGCAGCGAGTCGCCGGCGCTGCTGACGTGGTCGCCGAATTACGCCGACGTCTCATCGAACGGCATCATTGGATACACGACCGGCAATTGGGAATATCGAGCGAAGGGCAAAGATGACGTTCCCGCCGCATTCGGCGAATATGTAACTGTTTGGCAACGCGGCCAGGACGGGAGATACCGTTTTAATGTGGACATCGGGATCAGTCACGACAAGCCAACGAAGTATTCAGCAGAATTAGCGCCTCCGTCATATCCATCAAGCGCGAATGATAAAAACACATCCGCGGCCGACACCGCGAATAGCTTTTTTGAGATTGCCGGCCAGACCGGCCTGAGTAAGGCGTATCAAACATATGCGGCCAAGAACGTCAGAGCTTTTCGCGAGGGCAGTATGCCGATGATCGGGCGGGACAAGTTGCTGTCGTTTATAAAAAAGGGAAAGACGAAAACCACCCTCACAAAACGCACGACGTTCTTCGGTTCGGCGGATATTGCGTATGTGATCAACACCTACTCCCAAACGAAGCAGGACAAATCGGTCGAGAAGGGCAATTTTATGCAAATATGGAAATTGATCGACGGAAGGTGGGAGATCGTTCTCGATATCTTTAAGCCAACGCCTGCCAAGTAGTTCCAAGTGCATAGATCAACATATAAATAGTGGCCGAAAATTACAAAAAAGTTGTCGAACTGCTGCATCTCGAAGCCGCTTCGATCGAACATGCGGCTGTCCGGATCGACGTTGACAGCGTCGAACGAGCGGTAGACGTTGTCGCTTGCTGCAAGAACAAGATCGTTGTTATGGGTGTGGGGAAGTCAGGTGTCATTGCTCAGAAGATCGCACAAACTTTGACCAGCACAGGTACGATCGCTGTTTTCGTGCACCCGTCGGATGCTATGCACGGCAGTCTCGGAGTGATCTCTAGTGGCGACGTGGTTATTGCTTTGAGCAACTCCGGTGAAACCGAAGAGATTGTCGCTCTGCTCCCGGCGATAAAACACCGCGAGCTCACGATGATCGCGATCGTCGGTAATACCAACTCGACCCTTGCGCGCAACGCCGACGTCGTGCTCGATGCATCTGTAGACAAAGAGGCTTGCCCGCTGAATCTTGCGCCGACGGCCTCGACGACCGTTGCTCTCGCGATCGGGGACGCGCTGGCGATGACCGTAATGGAATCGAAAGGGCTCACCGCTGAAGATTTCGCCGCAAACCATCCGGCAGGACGGTTAGGCAAACGGCTGACCCTGCGTGTCGAAACGCTGATGCATCAAAGTCCGAATGTCGAGATCGATGCAGGCTGGCTCGATGTCGTCCGTGCGATCTCGGAATATTCGCTCGGAGCCGTTAATGTCGTCGACACCGATAAACGTCTTATCGGCATCGTCACCGACGGCGACCTGAGGCGTACGATCGAGCGTACCGACCCTACCGAACTTTCGGCCCTCACAGCTGAACAAATGATGACGCGGGCTCCTGTAAGTACGCGACCGTTCACGCTTGCGTTCGACGCTCTCCGGTTGATGGAGGACCGTCCGTCACAGATCTCGGTGCTGCCTGTGGTCGACGGTGACCGGAAATGCGTGGGCCTGTTGAGAATTCACGATGTCGTTCGCAGCGGCATATAACAAGTCCTCAAATATAGAACTAAACATTCCTCATCCAACCCGATACCGGCCTTCTGCTTCGAAGCTCTTAGATCGGGAGTCAAACCACTTCGAAAGGAAAATTTCATGCGGCTAACGAAAATCATAACGCTTCTTCTTGCATCGCTCGTATTTGTCAGCTCGGCGTCCGCTCAGCGAGCCGAGGTTACGATAACGCTGGACGAGCGGTTCTTCGATGCTCTGCTGGATGGGATCTTCCAGAATGCGGCCCCGCCGGAATTTTCGATAGCGAGCAACGATTCGAAGGGTATGCCTGCGAAAAAACTGTTCGGCAATTCGTTTGCGAGCGGTTCCGCGATGACCGAGCGTGCATGTCCCGACTCGGTGCGATTGCTTCGGGAAATGAATGGTGTGCGGACCGCGGTGAGATTCCGCGACGGGAAGATACTCGCTCCGCTGGCTTTTTCCGGAGGCTACGCGCCTCCGTTCGTTGGATGTGTCGATTTTGCGGGTTGGGCGGAAACGAATATCGAACTTGAGTTCGACCAACCAAATCAGCGCTTGGTCGCACGAGCATTGGTGGGAAATGTTGCGCTGAACGGCACGGGCGGCATGGGCGGGACGGTCATCGCAAAAATGATCCAAAGTGCGATCGATAAAAAAGTAAATCCGATCGAACTGATGAAGCTCGATAAGATCTCCTTCACTGTCCCTATACAGAACTCCGGCACGATGAGGATGAAGGCCGTCGGTGTCCGCAGCGAGGTCGTAAGCGGCGCAGTCAAGGTCCATCTTGCCTACGAATTCCTCAAGGGCTAGCGTAACTCAAAACGTAAGACGGAACTTACGCTGTGCACGAATCCGTATCTTTTGTACCTTCCGGGGCGGCTCTAAGCTCAATGTTTTGAATGAAGTATAGTCTGGTACGCCATTTGCTTTACATATAGGCAGGCCGGTCTCACGACCAGCAATCGACTGAAAAAGGGGATACTATGAAAGCTCAAAATTTGAAGCAGTTTGGTTTATCGTTGGCGGTTGGCGGCGCATTATTGCTTGGTGTGAGCGGCGAAGTCAACGCGCAGCGTAATAATCGCGGCCGCGATCAGAAACAGGCTCAGGAAACGAAGCAGGAAGGCAAGAGCGACGTTCAGGAGCAGCGTAAATCGCAGCAGGAACAGTGGCGCCAGGCGCAGACTCAACAGCGTCCGGCACAGCCGCAGCAACGACAGGTTCAGCAAGCTCAGCAGGAACAGAACCGCCAGCAGCGCCAGTCACAGCAGGAGCAGTGGCGTCAGCAGCAGCAACAGCGCGTTCAGCAAGTTCAGCAGCAAAATACAGCCCGTCAGCAGCAACAGCGGCAGGTTCAACAGCAGCAGGAAGCTCAGCGTCAAGAGCAGCAGGTCCGTCAGTCCACCCAGCGTCGACAGATACAGGATCAGCAGCGAACCCAGCAGGAGAATGTTTGGCGCCAGCAGCAACAGCAGCGACAGATCCAGGAAGCTCAGCAAACACAAGCAGAGACAAACCGCACTCGGCAGCAACAGTCCCGTCAAACGTGGGATCGCTCCTCTAACCAGCAGCGAGCCGGACAAAATCAGCGATACACTCGTCAGCAGCAACAACAGCTCCAGCAGCAGCGGTTGCAGCAGTACAACAGCCAGTGGCAGAACTGGCAGTATCAGCGGCAGGCTCGCGAACGGCAGTTACAGCAGCAAAATCGTTCGAACTATCTGCGTTATCAGCAGAACTACTGGAACCGCCTTCAGCAGGACCGTTTGCGGCTTCAGCAAGCACGCTTTTACGATAACTACGTAAATGATTACCAGTACAATCGCGGAGGGAATTACTACTACACGAGTCAGTATGGTGCCCAGCAGATCCAGAACGCGATCAATTATGGCTACGAAGAAGGCTTCCGTGCCGGACAGGCCGATCGGTCGGACGGTTGGGGGTTTAATTACGAGAACTCGTACGGGTATCAGGACGCTAGCTACGGTTACGACAGTTATTACGTCGGACTGGACGAATATAACTACTATTTCCGTGAAGGCTTCCAGCGCGGTTATGAGGACGGTTACAACGGCCGGTACCAATACGGTTCGTATAACAACGGCAAATACCAGATCTTAGGTGCCGTTCTTCAGACGATCTTTAGCCTTGTTCGGTAATCGATCGATATTCATGGAACCCAAAAGGCATGTCCGGAAATCGGGACATGCCTTTCGGCGTTTTGTATCAACTCTAGCCGTTGAAAGTTCTGCCAGGCGGTCCGCCGGAGTGACTTCGAAGTCGGGCTGGGGCGCTTTAACAATCGCCTGCGTGCAAGATAGCCGAATCTTTACTATCCTCTAAAAGATGAATCGTCCGCTAGTATCAATCATCGGTCGCCCGAATGTCGGGAAGTCTACGCTTTTCAACCGGCTGACCGGATCGCGCAAATCGATCGTTGGTGACGAGCCGGGAATCACGCGTGACCGTATTTACGGCGAAGTGGATTGGAAATCGCGGACGTTCGAACTAGTCGACACCGGGGGCATCGTGCCGGACGACGAAGCAGTGATACCGGCGAATATCTTCAAGCAGGCGGGATTTGCGATCGACAAATCGCAGGCAATTATCTGGGTCGTGGATGCACGTGCCGGCGTTACGCCTCTTGATGAGGAGATCTCGGTATTTTTGCGAAATATCGGAAAGCCGGTGTTCATCGCCGCGAACAAGTCGGAAACCCGAAAGGTCGAAGAAGAAGCTGCGGAATTCTATCGATTTGGATTTGAACTCACGCCGCTTTCGGCGGAGCACGGCACATCGATCGGCGACCTGCTCGACAATGTTTTCGAATCTCTCGAGTTCGAAGAGGAAGGTGAAGAAGAGAAATCCGACGAGATCAAGCTGGCAATAATCGGACGCCCAAACGTAGGCAAGTCTTCGTTGTTGAACAAGATCCTTGGCGAGGAACGGGTAATCGTTTCGCCGATCGCCGGTACGACCCGCGATGCGATCGACACCTTCTTAACCGTCGATGATCAGAAATACCTACTGATCGATACCGCTGGGATCCGCCGTAAAGGCAAGACAAATGAGATGGCGGAGAAGATGTCCGTCATTATGGCCCGTAAAGCGCTTGAACGAGCCGATGTCGCGGTCATGGTCATCGACGCTGTTGAGGGCGTGACTCACCTCGATGCCAACATTGCCGGCTACGCCGTCGATTCCGGATGCTCGGTGATAATTGCCGTCAACAAGTGGGACGCGCTCCAGGAAAAGGAAACGAACACGATCTACGAGTTCGAACGCGAGTTGCGACGGCACATGAAATTTCTCGATTGGGCGCCGATGGTCGCGATCTCAGCGCTGAACGGGCAAAGAGTGGACAAGATACTGCCGCTCGTTGCTAAAGCGAATAAGGCCCGTAATTATCGTGTTCCGACATCGCAGCTGAACAAATTTTTCGAAGAGAGCGTGTCGCAGCCGCGGGGCGGCTCGGCTCCGGCTCCCGTGAAGGGAGGCGTATCCAGGCTTAAGATCCAGTACATCACACAGGGCGGGCTTCGACCGCCGCTCTTCGTACTGTTTACAGCAGGTGGAAACAAGGCCGGATTGCACTTTTCATATCTTCGTTATATCGAAAATCGGCTGCGAGACGCGTTCGAGTTTTTTGCCACGCCAATTCGTTTGAAGGAAAAACATAAACTATCGGGGAAGACAAAATCCGCCCGGAAATGATTCGTGGCAATACTGTTTGATTCCTTTTATTAGCAATGGAAGAAATTCTTCTATTTATTAGAATTCTGCTCGCCGGCGTGTTTGTCCTTGCAGGTGTAGGGAAGTTTTTAGATCCGGAAGGATCGGCGAAGGCGGTCAAGGACTTTGGCGTTCCTCAGTCGTTGTCCGTCCCGCTCGGTTATGCACTACCGGCCGCGGAGATCTTCTTCGCGGTATTGCTGCTGTTCGTTTCCACATCGTGGTTCGGCGCGGTCGGTGCGTCGGTGTTGCTTCTGGCGTTCGTCGGCGGAATGTTGTGGCAATACTCACAGGGAAAGGCTCCGGATTGTCACTGCTTCGGCCAGATGCACAGCGAACCGGTAAGCTCGAAGAGCATCGCGCGAAACGTCGTTCTGCTTTCGATTGCGCTGCTTATGGTGGTTGCAGGCCGTGGAACTCAAGGCTCGCCACTTGCTGACACGCGAGAGGGAATGGTTCAGACGCTGCTGCTTTTCGGCCTTGCGCTAGCTGCCGTCGTCGCGCTTTCGTATTTGAAACGCGTGCTTGATTCCCAACGAGAAATCTCGCGAAAGATCGAACTTCTTGAACTTCTCTCGACAGCCGATATACCAAGGGAACGGCAGGAAGCGGGCGACCCCACCGATGGTTTACCGATTGGAGCAATTCTGCCTGATTTCAATCTGTTTGAACGTTCAGGCGCCCGAATGAAAGCGCAGGATTTGCTCGTTGCGGGTCGTCCGGTTCTTTTCATGTTCGTTGGCCCGAATTGCTCGCCCTGCAAGGCACTGATGCCGGAGATCGTGGAATGGCACTCGAAACTCGCCGGAAAGGTCGAGGTTGTGATCATGACGTCCGGGAGCCAGAACGAGATTAATACGAAACTTGAGATCGCCGATGGCGTTAGAGTTCTTTTCGACGTTGACCGTGAATTCGCTCAATCGGTATATGCGAAGTGGACGCCCTCGGCAATGTTAATGCGTTCAGACGGACGTGTCGCAAGTCACATTGCGGCGGGCGATAACGCGATCCGCGCGCTTGTGGAAAAGATCGAGTCGGCTGACCCGACGGACAGATTTCTGCATATAACTAACGGCAATTCCGACCGCAAACCGAAGATCGGCGAAGCGGTGCCCGACTTTTCGCTTGCCGCTGTCCAGGGACAGATATTCTCGAGTAACGATCTGAAGGGCCACCCTACCCTCGCCGTTTTCTGGAGTCAGACTTGCCCGCACTGCATCGCGATGATGTCGGAACTGAAGAAATGGGATTTGGAAAAAGGATCCGATGAACCCAACCTCGTTGTTTTTTCGGAGGGCGACTTTGACGATCATTCCGAACTCGGTTTGCGGTCGCCGATCGTTCTTGAACCGGGTTATAAGACCGCTACCAGCATTGGTATGTTTGGCACTCCCTCCGCGGTTCTGATCGACGAGGATGGTGTAATCGTTTCCGAGGCCGCCATCGGAGCACCGAACATTTGGTCGCTGATCGGCAAGCGGTGATCGCGGCACCGAGCCTTCCTGAATATTCATAAATGGCTAAGCCTATTAATTGGGAAGTCACGGCCGTCGACGGCCGCGCCCGGGCCGGCGTACTTCGTACGCGCCGGTCCGTTATCGAAACGCCGGTCTTTATGCCGGTCGGCACTCAGGGCGCCGTCAAAGGCGTCCGGTTCGAGTGGCTTGAGGACGAGATCGACGCGCGCATAATTCTCGGCAACACATATCATCTGTTTTTGCGGCCCGGACATGATGTCATAAGGCAAATGGGCGGACTTCATAACTTCACAACCTGGGGCCGGTCGTTACTGACGGATTCCGGCGGATTTCAGGTTTTCTCGCTCACGGATTTACGGAAACTGACCGAGGAAGGCGTCGAATTCCGCTCGCACCTTGATGGGAGCTCTAAGTTTCTGTCGCCGGAAATATCGATGGAAATACAGGCGGCGCTTGGATCGGAGATCGTAATGGCATTCGACGAGTGCCCGCCGGGCGACGCCGGCATAGACCGGACGCGTGAGAGTTTGGATCTGACGATAAGGTGGGCAAAACGTTCGAGGTCGAAGTTCGACGAGTTGCAGGAATCGGGTGCGGATACAGGAAGAATTTTGGCCGCCGATAACGTTGATCCGCACAACGGTTTGACGCGAGACCTAAAGAACATGCCCAAGTACGCAAATGGTACTGACCTTTCGGGCGGGCAGGCTTTGTTTGGTATCGTGCAGGGGGCAGGGCATTTGAATTTGCGGACCGAGAGTCTCGAGCAAACCGTCGATGTTGGCTTCGACGGATATGCGATCGGCGGGCTCAGTGTTGGTGAAGAGAAGTCGGTGATGTACGAGGTAATCGAGCACACCGCCCCGAGAATGCCAGCGGACGCTCCGCGATATCTGATGGGCGTCGGCACGCCGGAAGATCTCGTCGAGGCTGTGTATCGCGGCGTGGACATGTTCGATTGTGTAATGCCGACCAGAAACGGTCGGACGGGCGGAGCGTTCACGTCCACGGGGAAGTTAAATATTCGCAATGCCCGTTTTATAAAAGACGACCGCCCGTTGGACGAGAAATGTCCGTGTTCGGTCTGCCGGCGATACTCGCGTTCGTATCTGCGGCACCTTTACCAGGCCAGCGAGATGACCGCTGCGACGATGATCTCGCATCATAACGTCTCGTTTTTCATCAATACGATGCGGCAGGCTCGAGGCGCTATTTTAGACGGGCGATTTAGCGAGTTTCGGACAGGCTTTCTTGACGGACTCGTCGGAAGTGAAAATGATGCCAAGGTTTCGGATTAAGCGTTTGAAAAACGTACGTTAAACGTATATAGTTGCTTTTTTGCTTCTGCTTCAATAAATCAATGACTGCTTTTCTATTGCTATTTCAGGATGCCGGCGGCGGTAGTATTATCTGGACGCTGCTTCCGTTTGTGTTCATATTCGGCATATTTTATTTTCTTGTTATTCTGCCTCAAAAGAAACAGAAGACACAGCTTCAGGAAATGATCACGCAGTTAAAGATCAATGATGAAGTCGTCACTAACGGTGGCGTAATCGGCAAGATCAAAGAGATCAGAAATACGAGCTTTATCATCCAGAGCGCCGAAAAATCCTTGATCGAGATCGGCAAGACAGCAGTCGTTGGAAGAAAGCCGGAATAGAAGTCAAAACAATTTAGGGCTGCGTGAGCCGCTGGAAATGCGGTTGAGTATCGCTTTTCCCGGGCTTCGACCGAGGCCATTTGCATTACTGATGAAGAATACTAGTTTGTGGATCAGAACCGGAATTATCCTTGCAATCACGATTGCGGGTGTTTACCTCGTCTTCGGCCCGCGGCATACCCCGACCGCCGCTGATTTTACCTGGCAGGGAATTAAGAACAACCTCGCCTCGAATATCAATCTCGGCCTCGATCTCAAGGGCGGATCGCATCTTGTGATGCGGGTCAAGACGGACGATTATCTCAAGACGATGACCGAGGGGGACGAGCAGGCGGCATTCAACGCGGCCCAGGAAGAAAAGCTGCCCGTAACCGGAAGCTCGCATGTCGCGGCAAACGGCCAGTATTCCGTGACTTTGGAATTGTCAGATCCGGCCCAGGCCGATGCAGTGGTGGAAGCCGTCAAGAAGAAAGTCGATTTTGGCCAATGGTCGGAAAACCGCAGTGGCAACTCGATCACTTGGTCATTGCCTTCCACCGTCCAGACGACGTTGAAAGATCAGGCTGTTGAACAGGCCCTTAAGATCATTGAAAGCCGGATCAATGCATTCGGCGTCAAGGAACCGACGCTTCAGCGTCACGGTTCACAGTCGGCGGGCCAGATCTTGCTCCAAATGCCGGGCGTCGACGATCCTGAACGTGTCAAGAAATTGATCGGCGACGACGCGGAATTGTATTTGATGAAGATCGTCAGCCCGCCCAACCCTTCCCCGATACAAAAATTCCCGACCGAAGAAGCGGCGAAACAGTCACTTGGCGGCACCGTTCCGTCTAACCGAAAGATCCTGCCGTTCACCGAGCGCGACGATATTTCGCAAACACCGGGCGGTGCGCCCGACACGACGGTCAAGACCAAAGAATTCGTAATTGTCGAATATCCTGCGGTCGTCGACGGTAGCGAACTTCGGACCGCGAATGCGGTATCGAGAACGAATGCAATGGATGATTATCAGATCTCGTTTGCATTCAAGCCCTCGGGTGCACAGAAATTTGGCGAGTGGACCGGCAAAAACATCGGCAACTACATGGCCGTTGTACTGAATGGCGAAGTGAAATCAGCGGCGTACATCAAGTCGCAGATTTTCGATCAGGGCGAGATCTCGGGTAAATTCTCGAAAGGGACCGCGGAGGATCTTGCACTTACACTTCGTTCGGGCGCTTTGCCCGCGAAGATCGAGTATCAGGAAGAACGAACGGTTGGCCCAAGCCTAGGTGCCGATTCGATCCGTGCCGGAGTCGAGGCATCGCTGGGCGGTTTGACGCTGGTCGTTCTCTTCATGCTCTTCTATTATCGCGGAGCCGGTATTAACGCCGTTGTCGCTCTTATCCTGAACATGCTTCTGACGATTGCCGCCCTTGTGATGATCAAATCGACACTGACGCTGCCGGGCATCGCAGGACTGATTCTCGGCATAGGTATGGCGGTCGACTCGAACGTTCTGATCTTCGAACGCATCAGGGAAGAGCTGCGACTCGGGTTTAGTGTCGAAGAGGCGATAAGCATCGGTTTCGACCGCGCCTTCGTCACCATTATCGACACGCACATCACCACGATCATTTCGTCGTTGATCCTTTATATGACGGGTTCCGGACCGATACGCGGATTTGCGGTAACCCTTATTTTAGGACTGCTCATCAACTTGTTTACGGCCGTTTTTGTATCGAGAACGATCTTCAAATGGGAGCTGAGTCTCCGGCCGAATCTGCAGAAGCTTAGTATTTAGTAGGAACGCGGTAACCGCATTGTGCGGCCGTAATTGGTACAAGATGTTTAACCTTTTTCAGAACATTCACATTGACTGGCTTGGAAAGCGAAAAGCCTTTATCGCGGTCTCTATCGCCATAATGATCGCCGGCCTCGTCTCGGCGCTCGGCCGGCAGTACACACCCGGCGGGACCGATGCCTTTAACCTTGGCGTCGACTTTAAGGGCGGAACGGTCGTTACGGCGAAGTTTCGTCAGATCCCCACTTACGATGACATCCGCTCCGCGCTGAACGACGCCGGTGTAAATGATCCGGTGATCCAGTCGTCGACCGACAAACCTGACGAAGTCCTCATCAAGATACCGTTAGTTGAGAACGGAACCGAGGGGGCAGTTGAGGGCGATGCTCCGGTGGCGGCACAAGTTCAGGGCGGCCGCAATATTGTGAAGCAGGCTCTGGACAAATTTGGTAAGGAAGCTGAGGGCGAAGCAACGCTCGATAGCGCCGCGGACGCTGCCTATAAGATAATCGGAACCGATTCGGTCGGTGCGATCGCCGGTTCGCAGCTTCGTAATCAGGCGGTTACCGCAACGCTGCTCGGCCTTGTCGGTATTCTTTTATTCATCGCATTCAGATACGACTGGACATACGCCGCTGGTGCCGTACTCGCCGTTTTCCACGACGTCCTGATGGTGCTCTCTTTCTTCTCGGTATTTCAGTGGGAAGTCAATCTCACAGTGATCGCCGCCATTTTGACCATCGTCGGATTCTCAGTTAACGACTCGATCGTCATCTTCGATCGTGTTCGCGAGAATACTGCCGTAAATAGAACCGACTCTATCTTTACGATCACGAATGATTCGATCAACCAGACGCTTTCGCGTACTGTCATCACTGCGGGCCTGGTGCTTATGTCGGTACTTTCGCTGGTGCTTTTTGGCGGAGAGGTCCTTCGCAGCTTTTCGCTTGCATTGCTCGTTGGTCTGACGCTCGGAACGTATTCGACGATCGCAATCGCAAGTCCGATCGCTATTTGGTGGCAGAGTAAGATCGGCAATGCGAAGAAAGGCGAAACGCAGCCGCGGGCAGCCGCGGGTGAAAAGATGGCGTCGGCTTCCCGAAGGTCCGTAACGCGCCGCCCGGTCACGCGCTGATATTTAAGCGTGATCGGGGTGAAACGCTTGCGACGTTTTGCATTGACGCGAAATTGTAATTATTTTGCGAAAAAAATGCGAAGAAAGACAATTTGAACCTCGTTATTCTTGACTTTCTCTCGTTAAAAATTTAGAATTTTTTCGTTGCTGGTCAATTCGTTTTTTGTGTCTGCTATTTCCCGTCGGCTTCAAAAGTCAAAAACGGGATTTGTGGGATTTTTGTATGCATTGACAGCAAGCATCCGATTTTCGCCCCACGGTTAATGAGCATTTGTTCACAGTTGTAGTAGAACAGTCATTTTTCAGGCTTCGTCGTTGTCGACATGTATAACGATTACAACTTGAAAGTTGATAATCATCATCAATAGTTTTGAAGGTTTCGTAACCCTTGACCTAGTTTGGCACCGGAATAAGGGAGGAATTTTAAGATGTTAGATCAATTAGTTGAATCTAAAAGTCACGCTCAAGAGGATACACGTCGCAGTAGCTTTCTCCTGACGACGTTTATCCTGATGATTTCCATCATGATGAGCGCATGGCTTTACAGCCTTTTTGCAAAAGATTACGGGATGGGCGGCGACGACCTCTCGCTCGAGACGCTTGTTGCCCCGCCGGTCATCGAAGAGGCCCCTGAACCGGAACCGGAAAAACAGCCTGAAAAGCAAAAGGATCCGAACGTGGATATTCGCAAGGAGATCATCGCGGCGATGACTGAGACTCCTCCTAAACCACCGGACACCATCAGCACAACGAAAAATACTGTAAAAGAACGAGACCCGAACAAATATACAGTCAAGGGTGATCGTGATTACAGTGCCGCTAATGCGCCGCCTCCTGATTATAAAGGCCCCGTGAATACCGGCGGTACTGGCAGCGATAGCGGGGCTACCGGCGGCGGCGGCAATGAAGAGACCGGTAGCACTAGTGCTCCGCCTCCACCTCCTCCGCCCAAGAAGGTTGTGCCTAAGCAGATCTCGGGCGGTGTGCTTAACGGAAAGGCGACTAGCCTCCCCAAGCCTCCGTACCCAGCGGCAGCCCGCGCGGTGCGTGCTTCCGGTGCCGTCAGTGTTCAGGTACTGATCGATGAGAGCGGCAATGTGGTTTCCGCCTCGGCGGTAAGTGGCCATCCGCTCCTGCGTTCGGCTGCTGTTCAGGCGGCTCGCAGTGCGAAATTCAGCCCGACACAGCTTTCCGGGCAGCCGGTTAAGGTTTCCGGCGTCATTACGTACAACTTTGTTCCGTAAGGTCCGAGTTTAACGGGAGGGCTTCGTAGCCGAAGCCCTTTCTAAAAAGATTTACAAAGTTCAGCAATAATAAATTTTTCGAGTTTCTTTGGAGGAAAAATAATGACCTTTTTAGCTAGCCAGCTCGGATCCTCGGTCCTTGGCTTTTATCTTATGCTTGCCGGCGAGGGCAAGATCTCGTTCGGTATTTACGATATCGCGTCGAGCTTGACGATTCCCGGTTGGATCGTTATCGGTATCCTGCTCATCGAGTCGGTGTACATGATTGCGGTCGGTATCGAACGTTGGCTTACGTACAACAAGGCAAGACAGCAGTCGCGTCAGTATGCTCCGAAAGTTGCCCAGGCCTTGAAGAATAGCAACATTGACGAAGCGATCAACATTAGTGACAAGCACAAAGATTCGCACCTTGCGATGGTTGTCTCGTCGGGCCTGAAGGAATTCAGTGCTCACCAGGGCAACACCGACATTTCGGCTGACGAAATGGAAGCGTCGAAACGTGCTCTGGAACGCGCAATCGCAGTCAAGACCGCTGAGCTTAAGCGTGGACTTGCGGGGCTCGCGACCGTTGGTTCGACCGCTCCGTTCGTCGGATTGTTCGGTACCGTCGTCGGCATCATTGGTGCATTTATCGCATTGGCCCAGGCGGAGAATGCCGGTATCGGTGCCGTCGGTGCCGCTATCGCCGAAGCGTTGGTCGCGACCGCATTTGGTATCGCCGTAGCGGTTCCCGCAGTGTGGCTGTTCAACTACTTTACGAACAAGGTGACCAGCTTCAGCGTGGAAATGGAAAACTCCGCTTCCGAGCTCGTCGATTATTTCATCAAACAGCGTACAAAAGCATTGAAAGGATAACCTCGGTTAACGAGGTTTCCCGAGGAGAGTTTTAGCCATGGGAGCTAGTATCGGTGGAACCGATGAATATAACTCGGAGATCAATGTGACTCCGATGGTAGACGTGATGCTGGTGCTGCTGATCATCTTCATGATCGTCACACCGTTGCTCCAGCAGGGCGTCACAGTCAATCTTCCAAAGGACCTAAATACGCCCGACGAAGATTCCGAGATAACGAAGGACACGTCCGTCGTCATCTCGATCCCGAACAACACGGACTTTTACATCGGCAAGGACCAGTTTCCGCTCACAGCTTTGGGCGAAAAGATCCAGACGATGATGAAGGACAAGGCTCCGGATAAGCGAATCGTCTACATCAAAAGCGGCGTGGATGTCGATTACGGACGTGTGGTCGAGGCGATCGATACGATCCGTAAGCAGGACATTGATAAGATCGGTCTTGTTGCTGACAAGAAAAAAGGAGGAGAATCTCCTCAAAAATAGTTTGACGGTCTTTGTTGTTCTTAACAGAGCCTGAGGAGACAACTTGTTATGGGAATGTCATCAAGCGGCCAGGGAGCCGTACCCAGAATCAACGTAACGCCTTTGATCGACGTTTTGCTAGTGCTGCTGATCATCTTTATGGTCATCACGCCCGTAAAGCCCAGCCGTTTTGAGGCTAAGGTTCCGGCCGAGCCGAAAGATCAGACAAATATCGATGTAAAGCCGAATCCGCTCACCTTAGTGGTAACCATCAATGCTCAGACAAAGGGTATTTCGCTTAACAACGAAGGCGCGGGCGATGTTACGGATGCCTCGCCACTGACGGCGAAGCTAACCGAGATCTTCAACTCACGTGCGACCAATGGCGTCTTTCGCGAGGGCACTAACGAGGTTGAAAAGACGATCTTTATTAAGTCCCCCACCTCGGTGAGGTACGGCGATGTGGTAAAGGTCATTGACGCCGCAAAGATGGCCGGGGCACAGCCTATCGGTTTACAGATCGACGATCTAACACAGTAATTCGGTCCTGTCGTCGAAACGGGCAGCGGTCTGTCCGTTTCGGCGCCATGGGCTTTTCATGGAGTCGAAAATGAAATTTTCGCGTTTAGGGATAATTGCACTTATCGCAGTTTCCGTTCTTTTTTCAACTAACTGCTCGTATTACAGCCGGATAATGTCCAGAAAGAATCTGGTCGACGGTTCGCATGCGTACAAGGAAAGGAAGTTCCAGGTCGCAGAGGATCTGTTCCGCAAGGCGGCGGGTCGCGACCCTCAAGGCGAAACCGTTGAGGGCCGCACGGCTCAGTTGTTTCTTGCACGTACGCTGCATTCCGAGTACATCGGCAACCGAAAGGACGATTCCAAGGCCAACGAGGCGATCGGCGAATACAAGAAAGCTCTTGCCGTAGATAAGAACGATCAGAGCTCGTATAAAGCAATTGCCAGCCTTTACGAAAACCTCCAAAGAAACGACGACTGGCAAAAATGGGTGACCGACCGTGCAACGTCGACGGATCCGGAAGTCCGCCCGCAGTACAAGGCCGAAGCTCTCGTATCACTCGCCGCAAAGCAAAACACTTGCGCCAGTGAAGTAACCGACACGGATAAGACAAAGAAGACCGTCAAGGTCAACGGCAAGGACGTCTTCCAGTTCACGAAACCGGAAGATCCTGCGCAACTCGAAAGGCTGCGAGGCTGTGTTGAAACCGGAAATCAACTTATCGGACAAGCCCTTGCTCTCGAGCCCGATAGTGTTAAGAACGTTAAGAGTCTAGACCCCAAGTCCATGAAGGACGAAGAACTGCGGTCCCAAGGCGATATGCTGAAGGTGTTTGAATCGGCACGTTCTTACAACGCAAGTTTGAAGGTCCAGGCCATGAGACTCGCGGAAATGGAGGGGCGAACTGCTGACCGAGACCGTCTGAAGGCCGAGGCCGATGACGCAAAAGCTCGGTTTACCGAACTCAGCGAAGTAAACAGGGCAATTCAAGACGAAGTCGACGCCCGAAAGGCGACGGCGGAAGAAGCGGCGAACGCAAACGCTAACAAGGCGGCTGCAAACAAGAAATAAGCCCTCAATCAGTGTGGTTTACGGTGATGCTCTATTTGTAAGATCGGGCATCACCTTTTCTTTTGGCAACCGTTCGGATCGTCGCTCGTGAAGTATTTCAACATTGAGGCACGTTTGTTAAAGTTATAGAAGAGTCTCGCCGATGATTCGAATTGAGGACGTAATAGAAAAGGTGATGCAAAACCGGCCGGATCCGGATATCGATCTGATCCGGCGGGCATATCTTTTCTCCGCGCTTCATCACAGGGGGCAGAAGCGTGCTTCAGGCGAGCCCTATCTCGTCCACCCACTCGAAGTCGCGGGAATGCTCGCCGATATGCGACTGGACGAGGTGAGCGTCTCCACTGGATTGCTTCACGACGTCGTCGAAGACACTCTGGTCGATCTCGATACCATTCGATCTTATTTCGGTGACGAGATCACGCTGCTCGTCGACGGACTAACGAAGATCGCACACATCAGCAGCCTTTCTAAAGAACGGCAGCAGGCAGAGAACGTCCGCAAAATGGTTCTTGCGATGATCACGGACGTTCGCGTTGTGCTCATAAAACTCGCCGACCGACTTCATAATATGCGGACTATGCAGTTTCTCAAGCCCGAGAAACGTGCCCGCATATCTCAGGAAACCCTCGACATCTATGCCCCGATCGCTCACCGACTCGGTATGGGTAAATTGCGCGGCGAACTCGAGGACCTAGCCTTTCAGAATCTTTACCCGGATGAGTACCGACGACTCGCGAAAGAAGTTGATGCCCGCAGGCCGGAACTCGAGGGAATTCTCGAATCGATTAAAACGACCATTCGTGAAAAACTCACCCAAAATGAGGTGCCGTTCGTTGCCATTGAGGGTCGAGTAAAGCGACTCTTTTCGCTCTGGAAGAAGCTTAAGAAACAGAAGCTCATGATCGAGCAGGTTTACGATCTGATCGCGGCACGCATCATCACGGCGAATGATCGCAAATACTGTTATCTCACGCTCAGCGTCATTCACGATATCTGGACCCCGGTGCCCGAGAGGTTCAAGGATTGGATCGCCATTCCACGCGACAATCTCTATCAATCACTGCACACGTCCGTGATAGGAGACGGAGGCCAGCCGTTCGAAGTGCAGATACGTACCGAAGAAATGCACCAGATCGCCGAGGAAGGCGTTGCGGCACACTGGAAGTACAAGGAAAGCAAGCTTGGAGCGAAGTCGGACGAAGGCAATCTAGACGAGTTGCGAAAAACGGTTGAGAAACTGTTGCTTCCGCTTGTGGAGGACACTGAGGGTAATGAGGACTCCGAGGATTTTATCGAGTCGCTAAAACTCGACCTTTTTCCAAAGGACGTCTACGCTTTTACACCTCGCGGTAAGGTTATCCAACTGCCGCGTGGTGCCAGCCCGCTCGATTTTGCGTACGCTATCCACTCGGAAGTCGGCGACACTTGCACGGGGGCGAAAATAAACGGCCGGATCGTCCCGATAAAGACCGAACTGCAGAATGGCGACGTTGTCGAGATCCTGACTACGACTAACTCCAAGCCCTCACGCGACTGGCTGAATTACGTCGTAACATCAAAGGCACGCAACAGGATCCGGCACTTCATTGCTGATCAGCAGCGTACGGAATCGATTGATATCGGCCGCAAACTCCTTGAGAAAGAATCTGACCGTTTTCATGTTTCGCCGAAGAAACTGATCAACAACGACTCCGAGATGAAGCGGATCGCCAACGAGTACGGGCTTGGCCGTCCCGATGACCTGCTTGCCTCGATCGGATACGGAAAAACTCTGCCGCGGAACGTACTGGCAAAGTTTCTCGGAGCCGAAAAATTTGCGGAGCTCGATCCTGACCAGCGCAAAGAGACACGCATCCAAAGCGGCGTAAAGGCCGTCAAGAAGTTCATCGGCATGGGCGAGGATGCGATCGTTGTGACCGGCGTCGACAACCTTCTAACTACACGCGCCCGGTGCTGCAATCCGCTTCGCGGTGAAGATATCATCGGTTATATTTCGCTGGGCAAGGGAATCGTCGTCCATAACAAACGCTGCAAGAATGTGTCGCAGCTAATGATCAATAAAGATCGTATCGTCGACGTTAGCTGGGCAAAAAGCGAAGTTGAAGAAAAGCAGTCGATCGGCTTGATGGTCACAACTGAAAACAGAACCGGAATGCTGGCCGGCATCACGAACGCGATCGCGGAGATCAAAACCGGCATCCGGGACGCGCGGGCAAACGTCTCCCGAGACGGCCGCGGACTGATCGAGGTAACTATCGAGGTTTACGACAAGAAGCATCTCGACCGCGTCATCATGGCGATCGAGCACGTCCCCGGAGTGATCGCAGTTGAACGTGTGAACGCCTGATTTGTCCCTTGTGCCGGGCTCCGTGCTTTTCTTTTCTTCGATTATTTGCTATTATTCGCCTTTTGCTCTTCAAGGCAAAATTATATCTACGAGCTTATGAAAGAGATTATCTCGACCGAAAATGCTCCAAGTGCGATCGGGCCTTATTCGCAGGCGATCAAAGCAAGCGGAATGGTTTTTTGTTCTGGCCAGATTCCGATCGATCCGGTTACCGGGGAATTTGTTTCGAACGATATCGCGGAGCAGACGGAACAGGTCTTAAAGAATTTGGACGCGGTGTTGAAAGCCGCCGGGTCGGGCCTCGAAAATGTAGTGAAGACCACGGTATTCTTGGCGGATATGGGCGACTTCGCCGCAATGAACGAAGTTTACGGGCGATATTTCAACGAGAATAAACCGGCGAGGGCAACTGTTCAGGCGGCGAGGCTCCCGCGTGATTCGCGCGTCGAGATCGATTGCATCGCAACTGCGTAGGTGCGTATGGATGACCAGTAGAAAGGCGAATACGTAATTTTGAAAAATAAAAGGCCGGACAACTGGCAACGCTGCCCGGCAGTCGATGTGTTCAAAAGCGAAGTCGAGAGTATCTACGCCGCTTTGGTAATTTTGCCCGATTTGATACAGCGGGTACAAACCTTCATCCTGCCATTCGAGCCGCTCGGGAGCTGTACACGCACGGGCTGCAGATTAGGGTTGAACCGACGGCGGGTCTTGTTGTTCGCGTGGGAAACGTTGTTTCCAAATTGCGGACCTTTGCCGCAGACGTCACATCTTTGTGCCATAAATAATTGCCTCCAAACTGTATAACGAGGTTCACTAAAAGAGTTAAGTAAAAACTCAAAAACAAGATTTATACCAAATACGATAGGGTTAAGTCAAGTAGGGACAAAAACCCGCCCAAAAGGAGTAATTGCCACAGTGCTAAATTTTAAGTCACAAGTTTTTTCTATAACCGCCGGCATAGTGTTGGCCACGATGCTCGGAGCATGTTCCGGCGGCCCGGGTGCCGGTCCTGCCGGAGGCGACCCAAATGCTGTCGCCGCCCGTGTAAACGGAAAGGACATCAAGTTTGAGGAGGTCGAAAAAGCCCTCAAGGCTCAGGGCCAGGGGGAAGAGGCAAATTTTTCCCCGCTGGAACTCGCGTCGGCGCGCTTGACGGTACTTCAGCAATTGATCCAGACGGAAGTTATGTTCCAGAAGGCTGAAAAAGAGCAAACGATTCCTAGCGATGACGACGTTGCGGCCGAAGCAAACAAACGTAAAACGGCGAGCGGGCTATCCGCCGAGGAGTTTGAACGCCAGATGACGAAGGCCGGCGAGAATGAACAGAGCTGGAAATTAAATATCAAGAAGGAACTCGCACTTCAGAAGCTTCAGGAAAAGATCTCAGGCCGTGTCGATGCTCCGAAAGACCAGGAGATCGATGCCTTTTATAACGGCAACAAAGAGCAGTTCAAGAACAAGCGCGGAGCTGAGCTTGCCGCGATCGTGATCGATCCGTCGAACAGCGGCCAGGGCGACACGACGATCAACCAGGAAACGGCGAACATAAAGGCCAAAGAGATCGGCCAGCGTGCTTTGTCGGGGGCGGATTTCGCCACGTTGGCTCGCGAGGCCAGTGAAGATCTCCAGACGCGATCTAACGGCGGCGACTGGCGTTACTTTGCCGAAGACGAGTTGAAGCAAACATTTGGTCAGGGCGTAACCGACTTCATCATGACCAAAATGCAAAACGGCCAGATCCTGCCGCAAGCGATCCCGCTCGAGGGCCGAATTCTGATCATCAAGCTCCAGCGGAGACAGGACGTTGATGAAGATCTGACACTTGAAAGCCCAGGCGTGCGCCAGCGTGTCACCGAACTGCTTATCAACGGCCGAAAGAGCCTTTTGTGGCAGTCGTACGCCGCGATCGCGATCAACGAAGCGAAGGTTGAAAATTACCTCGCCAAGAACGTAGTCGATAATCCGAACGAGCTCAGCGGAGCACGTCCGGCACGTACGGCGAACGCAAACTCTAATGCAGGCCCAGCGGCAGCATCGAATGTAGATGTGGCACCGAGCACCGCGTCGAATAGTGCTCCCGTTGCGGGCAACACGTCGACGCCTGCGGGAACTGTGTCGAATCGGGCGGCCGCTCCTGCTCCGGCAGCAAATCGTCCGGCTTCGGCAAATGTGAGAACGGCCTCCAATACCGGCACGGCTAATCGTTAATCCGCCGCTTTGCTAAAATCAAGTAGTCGGAGATCGGCCGCTGGCTGTGCTCCGGCTACTCTTTTTTATGTTATTCAGACTTTCGGACATTACAAAATCATACGGCGGCACGGACATCTTGCGCGGCGTTTCCTTTCAGGTCAACCCGAATGAGAAGGTCGGACTCGTTGGTCGCAACGGCGCGGGCAAGACTACGGTTTTTCGCCTGATCACCGGTCATGAAGCACCGGACGACGGTGATCTGATCAAGATCAACGGCCTTAAATTGGGCCTTCTGGACCAGCACGTTGATTTCGATGTGAACGAGACGGTTCACACGGCTGCTCTTTCGGCCTTTAAAGAGATCCACGATATCGAAGCGGAAATGCGCTCGCTTGAAAGGACGATGGAGACGGACCACTCTGAAGAAATTCTGCATCGATATTCTGACCTCCAAACTGCATTCGAACACGCCGATGGCTTCACGTACGCGGCACGAGCTGAATCCGTATTGCTTGGACTCGGTTTTCCGCCGGCGACATGGACACTCCACACAAGTACGCTCTCCGGCGGGCAGAAGAACCGGCTTGGAATGGCAAGACTCTTGCTTTCTTCCGCGGACGTCCTCCTGCTCGACGAGCCGACCAACCACCTCGACGTCGACGCAGTAGAGTGGCTCGAGGACTTCTTAAAAACATACGAGAAGTCCTATGTCGTCATTAGCCATGATCGGTACTTTCTCGATCGAATAACCAACCGGATAATCGAGATCGATCGGGGAGTCGCTATCACGTATAAAGGAAACTATTCGCAATACCTCACAGAGCGTGAACTCCGCCGTGAGCAGCAGCAGCGCGAATACGAGAATCAGCAGGCTCTGATAAACAAGACGCAGGAGTTTATCCGCCGCAATCTCGAAGGCCAAAAGACAAAACAGGCGAAATCGCGCCGGACGCTTCTGGCTAAAATGGACCGGATCGAGGCCGTTACCGCAGAAAAGTCAGGCGGAGCGTTCGGATTGAAACAGGTCGAGCGGACGGGAAATAACGTGCTTACGACTGAGGAGCTTTCGGTCGGCTATGGCAGCAAAGTTCTTGCGCAAAATCTGAACTTTTCACTTCACCGTGGTGACGCGCTTGGTATTATCGGCGGGAATGGCACTGGTAAAACAACACTGTTAAAGACTGTTCTCGGAAAGATCCCGGCGATCGCGGGACAGATGCATTGGGGAACAAAGACCAACATCGGCTACTACTCGCAGAATCTCGAGGACCTGGAGCCAAGAAATGAGGTTATACAGGAGCTCCGTCGTGTCGCTCCGTCTGCGGACAACGGAACGCTTCGCGGGTTTCTGGCAAAGTTTTTGTTCATGGGCGAAGACGTATTCAAGAACGTCTCCACTCTTTCGGGCGGCGAGAAGGGACGGCTCGCTCTCGCGAAACTGATATATTCGCAAAAGAACGTCCTTGTGCTCGATGAGCCGACCAACCATCTCGACATTCCGTCCCGCGAATCTCTCGAAAACGCGCTCGAGGAATACGACGGCACGATCATAACTGTTAGTCACGACCGCTTCTTCCTCGACAAGATCGCCAACCAAATGCTTTCGTTCGAAAAGGACGGAAGCGTCACCAGTTTCGACGGCAACTACACTGAGTACCACGACTGGAAACTGAGCGGAAAAGAAACCGGGCTTTCCAGTAAGCCAAGGATCTCGGCTCCGGTCGGCTCGCAAGCGCATCCGGCATCGGCCGGCACATCTGTACTAAGCAAAAATCAACGCGAAAAGATCGAAAAGCATATCGCCGAAATCGAAGCGGATATCGCCAAGACCGAAGACGAGGTCGCAACGCTTTCGGCAGAAATGAGCCTACCCGAAGTGGTCGCGGACTATGCGAAACTTCAGAAAGTTACCAAACGGTTTCGAGAGAAAGAAAAGATGGTCGAGAAACTCTATGCCGAATGGGAAACTGCGTCGGGGGAATTAAAGTAGTTTCGATTGGCATAAAGTTAACGGCCGCGAAAACGCAAGATGTTTTCGCGACCGCTGTTCAGCATGTTTGCCGATTTCTATGACTCCAGTCGATAATTGGGTGCTTCCTTGGTAATGATTACGTCGTGCACGTGCGATTCGCGCAGTCCGGCGGACGTGATTCGAACAAATTTCGCATTCTCCTGCAACGCCTTTATGTCTTTGCTTCCCGTGTAACCCATGCCCGAGCGAAGGCCGCCGACAAGTTGGGTGACCATGTCGGCAACTGTGCCTTTATAAGCGACTCGGCCTTCGATACCTTCGGGGACGTATTTGGAATCCGAGACTGTCCCTTCCTGCGAGTAACGGTCGCTTGAGCCTTTCTTCATCGCTCCGATCGAACCCATTCCGCGATACGTCTTAAAACTTCGGCCTTGGAAAAGGATGACCTCGCCGGGAGCTTCTTCTGTGCCGGCAAACAGAGAACCGATCATTACGCAATCGGCTCCTGCAGCGATGGCCTTGGCGACATCGCCCGAGAATTTAACGCCACCGTCCGCGATGATCGGCACGCCCGAACCTTTCGCTGCTTCGACACATTCGGTGATCGCCATGATCTGCGGAACGCCCGCTCCGGTGACAACGCGTGTCGTACATATCGATCCCGGTCCGATGCCGATTTTTACGGCATCGACGCCGGCAGAGATGAGCGCTTTTGTCGCTTCGGCCGTCGCAACGTTCCCGGCAACCAATTGAACATCAGGAAAAGCCGCTTTGATCGTTTCAACCGCGCTGATCACACGAGAGCTATGCCCGTGCGCGGTATCAACCACGATCGCGTCCGCACGCGACTCGACAAGGGCAGCCGCACGTTCGAGAAAATCGCCGGTCGCGCCAACAGCGGCGGCGCATCGCAACCTTCCTAATCCATCCTTTGCCGCATTAGGAAATTTGATGGCCTTTTGAATGTCCTTAACGGTTATCAATCCTTTGAGATGGCCGTCGTCATCAACTACAAGAAGCTTTTCGATTCGATGCTTTTGGAGCTTGATCTTTGCTTCGTCTAGCGTCGTCCCGATCGGTACTGTGACAAGTGGCTGCGGTGTCATTACGTCCGAAACCGGAATATCGAACCGCGTCTCAAATCGCAGGTCGCGATTTGTGATAATGCCAACGAGCAGACCTTTAGCGTCGACTACCGGAACGCCGCTGATGTGAAAGTGCTGCATGATCTCGAGAGCGTCGGTTACAAGTTTCGAATCCTCGATCGTCACCGGGTTTACGATCATGCCCGACTCGCTGCGTTTCACCTTATCTACTTCTTCCGCCTGTTCCGCAATCGAAAAATTCTTGTGTATTACACCGATCCCGCCTTGCTGAGCAAGTGCGATCGCGAGGGCGGATTCGGTCACGGTGTCCATCGCTGACGAGCAGAGTGGAATATTCAATTCGACTCCCCGCGAAAATCGGGTTCGGGTATCGATCTCGTTCGGGAGAACTTCCGAAAAAGCGGGAACAAGCAGAACGTCGTCGAAGGTTAGCCCTTCTTTGATCTCATCTAAATTCATAATTCCTGAATATTCAGCTCAAGCTTGAGCCGCCAAAATAAGCTTACAAAAAAGCCCGCGCGAACCCGGCGGGCAAGCAATTCAAATTGCGTTAAAGTTCGGTGTCGATAACTACGAGTTTTCAATTCGTTCAACGCGGCGTCGTAACTATAGGCCTTGTTGCGGCGTTCGCAGTTTTAGGAGCAGCATTAGCCGGAGCAGCTGGTTTCGGAACGGGGCGAGCCGTTTGCTGAGCCGGAGCCGTCGGAGCGATGTACGCGGACGCGGCACCGTTCTGCCAGATCTGACCGATATTGTCGCGATTTATTTCCACTTCTATCGCGGCACGCTTAGGGTTTCCCGGTGCTTGCGGTAATGCAATGGTACGACCGTTGATAGCCAACTGCGCGGGCGCAGCAAGTGATCTTGAATATGCAAGTCTCAAAGCCTGCTTCGGCTCGAAGACGGCCGGTTTATCCGGCGTGACGAGAATCACCGAACTCTTTCCATCACTTATTGAACTTATGGAGATCGGATCGGACGCGGTTTTGAATTCAACACGAAGCGATTCCATCTGAGGACTGTTGGTATTTTCCGGGGCAGTTGTCGTGTCGGACGGTGCAAGAATTGCCGTGTTTGCATTCGAGTTGACGTTCGCCGGCGGCGACACAGGCTCGGGCTGATTCTTTATATAATTAACGACAAAAAGGATTCCGCCGGTCATTAACGCCAAAATAATGCCCGCAAAGACGACGGTCGGGAGGATCGATGCCGAACTGCGGTCGTCCGTCAGAACCTCGGGACGATACGACTTGAATTCTTCTTCGGCGCTCTGCTCGTTGCCGGTAACGATTTGCGAATATTCCTCGAGCGCTTCGTGCTCGTCATAACCGACATAGCGGGCGTACGATTTTAGAAAGCCTTTATTGAAAATACCGCCGGGCAGCGGTTTATAGTTATCTTCTTCTATCGATTTTATGTACAGGGGCGAGATACGTGTTTGCTCGGCGACCTCACTGATCGAGATGCCGCGCTCCTCGCGCGCCTGACGCAATTTTTCGCCCAATGTTGATGACATGCTAGGATAACTCGTCCGAAACCGGCTAAGTGCAAATCTATGAACGTATTAAACTTAAAATATAGCTCTAGGGGGAGGTGATTGTCAATTGAATCAATCGCGTTGTAAACTCCTGTACCAGCTTGATTATTGGCATCCGTGCGTGGTACGTTTAGGCTATATTCAACCCATTTTCCGAGATCGAATAAGCAAATTACAAGAGAGGATCGTATAAATGAGTTTAGAAGCTCTGGGCATGGTCGAGACCAAGGGATTTGTCGGCGCCGTCGAGGCCGCAGATGCGATGGTGAAGGCCGCGAACGTTCAATTGGTCGGTAAGGAATACATAGGTGCGGGCTACGTGACGATATTTGTCCGTGGCGACGTAGGTGCAGTAAAGGCGGCTACTGACGCAGGAGCCGCTGCCGCGCGTCGCGTAGGTGAGCTAATTAGCGTTCACGTCATTCCGCGTCCGCACGGCGAGGTTGAACGTGTCCTGCCTAAGGGCGGGAGCGTCGGCCTCAGCCCCGACGAGAAAGCTCTGCAGGGCGGCGGTGGCGACCGTCAGCTTGGTTCGGGCGACCAGTCGGGCACCGGAACCGGAGTACAGGGCAACAAGACCCGCACTAGGTAATAACAGCAACGGCTCGGGGCGCAGAGGTGTTTCTGCCGTGAGCCGTTTTCATTTCTCACGATATGGGCGACACCGATCCGATCGCACAGCAAGAGACCCGCGATGCCGTTGAGGCGGCCCATCGTGCATTCGGCGTTGTCGCGACATTCGACCAGGTGAAGATCGACGCTATCTGCGAAGCGATGGCGTCAGCCGCTCTTGCTGATGCCGCACGCCTTGGCCAGCTCGCACATGAAGAGACCGGCTTTGGGAAAGCGGAAGACAAGCGTGAAAAGAACCGCTTTGCCGCCGAAGATGTCTGGAACTATTTCCGCGATCTCAAAACGGTCGGCGTTGTCAACGCCACCGACTCGATCGTCGAGATCGCTTCGCCACGCGGCGTGGTCGCGGCGATCATTCCATCAACGAATCCCACATCGACCGCAATATTCAAGATCATCATTGCGGTTAAATCGCGCAACACGATCGTTCTATCACCGCATCCGTCCGCGGTACGCTGCATCGGCGAGTCGGCGCGGGTAATGCGTGAGGCCGGCATCAAACAGGGACTTCCGGCCGAAGCGATCTACTGTATACAAAATCCCACGATCGAAGGGACCGAAGCGCTGATGAAACACAAGCGCACCGCCGTTATACTTGCCACCGGCGGCATCGGACTTGTCCGGGCGGCGTACTCGTCTGGAAAGCCGGCGTTCGGCGTCGGGCCAGGGAATGTTCCGGTTTTTATCGAAAAGTCCGCAAACGTTCAAAAAGCCGTATCGGATATTTTGACGAGCACATGCTTTGATAATGGGACGATCTGCGCGTCCGAGCAGTCGGTGGTGGTCGACTCGTCGATCGCGGCTGCGGTTCGCGAGCAATTCAAATCGCAAGGCGGACATTTTCTCGATCCGACAGCGGCTGATGCCGTCGGAAAGATACTACTGACGCCGCAGCGAATGCTCAATCCTGCAATCGTTGGAAAGTCTGCGGACTATATCGCAAATCTCGCTGGCATCACGATTCCCGCTGAGACGCGATGCCTGATCGCCGATACAGCCGGAGTCGGCCGTGATTTTCCGTGGTCGATCGAAAAGCTTTCGCCAACTCTGGCGTTTTTCGTCGTTGATGGGATTGACGCAGGAGCCCGCCGCTGCGAAGAGATCCTGCGTTTCGGCGGAATGGGTCATACGGCCGGTATGCATACGAAAAGCCGTGAAGCGGCGATCCGCTACGGCGAACGGATGCCGGCTTCTAGAATCATTATCAACTCGCCGACCACACACGGTGCGATCGGGTTTTCGACCGATCTCGCACCATCGATGACTCTTGGCTGCGGCTCGTGGGGCGGCAATGTAACGTCGGACAATGTTTCACCGATCCACTTAATGGACATCAAGCGAGTCGCGTTCGAGACAAAACCCGTAACTGTGCCCAGAACGACTGCAGTTCGTCAGCCTGGACCGGTTCACACAGCTCGGCCAACCCCGAAACGCGAGCAGATCGCGGCAATTGTCGACGAGTTCTTATCGCGAAAATTTGAAGCCGAACCAATCGTTCAGCCGCCGGCGTCGCCTCTGCCCGAAACGGTTGAATCGCCGGTTAAAACTGTCATTCACGAACTGAGGCCGCAATCGCTGACGGAAAACGGAGCATCACACCAACCAGTCGATTTTGTAAGCGAAAGCGACGTCCGCGATGCTGTCTCAAAGGGGCAAAAGATCTATATCACATCCAAGACAATACTTACCCCGTCGGCCAAAGACCTCGGCGACGAAAAGGAGATCTTTGCGAACGTCTAGATGTCACTTCTATTCGCTATAGTGACTGCGGTGGAAATTGCCACATAATTTGATCGCATAATGCAAAAAGCCGCGACGGATAATGTTGTTTGTATTGCCTGCGGGGCGGATGTCCGCAGCGAAGCCCTGTTTTGCTACAACTGCGGTGGTGCGGTTGTGGTTCAACCGAAACCGGCCGTGGACACGAAATCGGCGGACGCGGTTGTCGAGGCGGAACCGGAGCAGATGGTTGCCTCCGCGACACCTGAAAAGATCGTGCCGCCGACGGAGACGGGAACCGCCGTCACGAACGGATCAACAGCAAAGCCCGAAAGCAAACCGCTGTCCGCCGCAATGCTTCGCAGAAAGCGTGCTTATAATCGACAGCCGGTCGAAGTTGTCTGGGAAGAGCCGCGGAAGCCGTCGGTGACGTTCGTGATCACGAGTATTGTATTTACCTTAATCGCCGCGCTGTTGCTCGCTGCCGCGCTTTATCTGAAATAGCCGGGATTCCGGCACTTAATTTAATATGCAAGCATTAGGAATGGTCGAATGTATGGGGCTGGTGGCGATGATCGAGGCGGCTGACGCTATGGTCAAAGCAGCGAACGTGACCCTTGTCGGTTACGAGAAGATCGATGCCGGCCTGGTGACCGCTATCGTCCGCGGGGAAGTAGGAGCCGTAAAGGCGGCAGTCGATGCCGGCGCCGCGGCGGCGCGGCGGATCGGAACGGTTACAGCCGTCCACGTTATACCGAGGCCGCACGAAGAAGTAGACGATGGAATCCCTGTTTTGCATACAGGTGAAACCACGCGCAAAAAGATATCCGGTTCGGTTCCAAATTAACCGGACAAAGATAATTCGAATGCCAAAAGGCTGTTCTAGATAAAAAACGGGAACAGCCTTTCGTATTTGATCAAAAATGTACTTATTGAAGTTTGCGAGCCGGTGCGGTTTTTGCCGCTCCCGGACTGCTGTCGGCGGTACGCCCGGACTTTGTGATCGCGATGCGCTTTTGCGCGTTCGGGCCGTCGGCGACCGAGACTTTAATATTTCGGAACGTGCCGTCTGCCGCATCATTTGACGGAATATATCCGATCGAGTATTGAACCCGAAGTTCATCAGCAATGTCCTTAGCTATGCCGTTCAGTTCGGTTACTGCTTTCGGAAAATAAGCCCTGCCGCCGGTCGAGCTCGCAAGTTTTTCAAGAAACGCCTTTGCTTTTGCCTGGCTGCTCTTTTTAATGAACGAATTTTCTTTTGGCAGATCGTCGATGAAACCAACGACATAGATTTGGACATCGGTTTCTTTGAGCATTTCGAAAAGCTGCTGCTGACTATAATAACTGTTAACATCCTCGCCGTCGGAAACAAGGATCAACGCTCGCCGTTTACGGTCGACCTTGTCGGTGTCTTTTTCATATTCGCCCACACGTGTCGCGGCGAGGTAGACCGCATCGATGATCGCGGTCTGGCCGCCTTCAATGAACAGATTGTCGAGGGCATCGTTCAGATCGGTTTTGTTTGCGGTGAAATCCTGTATTATCTCGATCTTCTCAGAGCTGACAAAACGAATGACGCTAGTCTCGTCGGCGGCACGATTGTTTGCGACAAGGATCTTGCTCGCTTCGATGACCTTGTCGATCTGTTGTCGCAGGGAACCGGAATTATCGATCACAAGCGAATAGTTTGTCGGCACCTCGGACTTGGAAAAAAACTCGATTTGCTGCGGTGCGTTGTCTTCGAGAATCCTAAAATCCGCTTTCGTCAGATTGCTGATCGGGCGACTGTTCCGGTCGACGACCCGAACGTTAATGTTCACGAGTTCTGTATCAACGGTATATACGCTGTCGTCCTCTTTTAGAAGAACAGGAGTTGACGACGGCGTCGGCGTCGGCCCGGCGCCTCTTTCGCGCGGAGCGGAACTCTCACCGTTCATCTGAGCACGGACGCCGAACATGGCAGATGCACCCGCTAGCGTGAATGCGGCAAGAGTGAGGACAAAAAGAATTCGTTTCATCGTTTATCTGTAAATCTAGCGGTAATCGGAAGCCGGTGTCGCATAATAGCCTTCGCGGCTTCGGACCGTTAGACGCGGCAAACCGCGAGGAGGTTTGACCTTAACTTTGACTTTGCGCCATTTTCCATCGGGCTGAAAATCGGCAGGCGTGTAGCCGATCGAATACTGGTGGCGAAGCTCGAGCGCGATCCGCTCAAATATCTCGTCCATTTCGACGTCGCTGTTCGGATAAAAAGACTTTCCACCGGTAACCGAACTGAGCTCATCAAGAAACGCCTGCCCCTGCATTCCGGCCGGACTCGCAGCATCGCGGCCGTCCAAAATTCCCACGGCATACGTGACGACATCGGATTCCTTCATCAACCGCCGAACCTCACCGAAATTATAACGGGACGCGTTGTCCTGCCCGTCGCTGATGATCAATAGAGCCTTTTTCTGATGGCTGCCTCGAGTTACCCGGTCAAGTCCGAGGTAAACCGCATCGTAAAGCGCGGTATTCTGTCGAGGATTTACAAGTGTTAGTTTGGAAAGAACAGCCTCGCCATCCCGTGTACGATCAAGCAGCAACTGGGCACGGCTATTAAATGCGATCAGATAATATTCATCGGACGGGTGGCTCGAGTTAATAAATTTACTCAGCGCGGTTCGCGCCTTTTGGATCTTTTCGCCGCTCATCGAGCCCGATACATCAAATAATATGCCGATCGAGACCGGAGCGTCGCTGTCGCCAAAGAATGTGATTTCCTGCTCCTGGCCGTTATCCATTATCGTGAAGGCATTTTTTGTTAGCCCGGAGACATAGCGGCCATAAAGGTCGGTAACGGTCAGCGTGAGTGTGACAAGGTCTGTCTTGATGGAAACCGGACGGGTTAGGTCTTCCTCGGGAGGCGGAACCGGCGTTGGTGTAGCCTGTTGTGCGATCGCCGCAGTCGCAGCAGCCGCAATTATGAAAATATACGACAATATCGGCCGAAGCTTTTTGAAACTTCGGTCGAAACCAGCTGCTTGTGCGAGAGCCATGTTTTTCTCCAGTGGAACGCCAATATTTTAAAGAAAGAGCTATCCATTCTGCAAGGTATTTTTTACGATGCGTTATTAAGGGTAATGGTTGTTTTGACCAACAAAAATCGTGCTTACGACCCCAAAGGAACTTTTCTGTCGGATTAGCGTGTTATAATTCGAACGGTTTTCGACAGCCGCGTTCCGAAATGCGTCACACCGCACTCAAGGCCGGCCCGCAGCCCCCGAAATAAAATGTCCGAATTTATTTGCCGTTTAGGTACTCCGTCCGGTGAGATCGTAACCAGAGTTGTGGAAGCCGCAGCCGCGGTCGACGCGCGCACCGAGCTCGAACGCGAAGGATTCAAAGTTTTTGCCGTCGACTCTGCAGCCGGCGGGATGTTGTCGAACCTTCCATTCGGAAACTCTGGGAAGAAGGGAAAGGTCAAACAGTCGGACTTTCTTCTATTCAATCAGCAGTTGTCCGCTCTCTTGCGGGCCGGAATTCCCGTCTTGCAGGCCATAACCCTTCTGAAAAACCGGTCAGCGTCCGCGAACTTGCGAGTCGTGCTTACGGACGTCGAGGACAAGATCAAAAGCGGTGTTCCGCTCTCAGAAGCGTTTGAAGCGCAGGGTATCTTTCCGAAAATATATACCGCTTCGATCCTGTCCGGCGAAAAGAGCGGAGCCTTGGACGACGTGTTGGCGCGGTTCGTCGAATATCTCAAACGCAGCGTCGGAGTCGCCCGAAAGCTTCGCGGAGCATTGGCCTATCCCGCATTTCTGCTTCTTGCGTCAGGCTTCATGATCGCGTTTCTGACGCTTTATATTGTACCGCGGATGTCAGACCTATTTCGCAATCTGAACGCCAGCCGCGGCCTGCCGACGGTGACGGTTGTCGTGCTGGCGATTTCGACCGGCTTCGCCAACAATTTTTGGTGGGTCATTCCGCTCATCATTGTTGCTGGTCTCGGCCTCTATATCTGGCTGAGAACCGACGGCGGCCGCCTCGCGTTGCACAGGTTCTTGCTAAAACTGCCGGTTGCGGGAATGCTCGTTAAACAAATGGCGACCGCTCAACTAACGCGCTCGCTTTCAACGCTTTTGTCGGGCGGCATAACGGTTCCGGACTCGTGGGACATTTCGTCGCAGGCGCTCAATAATCTGGAACTGCGCCAGCGCAGCCACTCGGTGCTTCATCTGATCCGCGAAGGCCACGGATTTACCGATTCGATCGCAAAAGCCGGATGGATCCCTGAACTGGGCCTCGACATGATAAACATCGGCGAAAAATCCGGGAGCTTGCGCGAAATGCTCGACGAGGTCGCGGCTTTTTACGACGCCGAAGCCGAAGTGAAACTCGAACAGCTCACAACGCTTCTTGAGCCTCTCATCTTGCTGTTCATGGCCGGCGTTGTTGTTGTGATCCTATTGGCAATATATCTTCCGATCATACAAACGATCTCGGCCGGACCGATGGGCGGCCGGCATTAGGTCTGCGCAAATTAGAACATGAACGAACAATCTAAAATCGTTACAGCGGCAGTAATCCCGTCTTCACGGATACAACTCTCTGATTTCGTGGACAACGAACCGCCCGAAGTGAGCGAGGCTAAGAAAATGGCGCTGCGATACAGGCTGCCGTATATCGACCTTTTACCGCCAGATCAGGAATCGCCTATCGATTACGAAGAGCTCGCACGAATTCCCGTCGATACGATGCTTCGGAACCATTTCGTTCCGTTAAAGCGCGATGGCCGTGATTTGCATGCGGCGATGGCCGACCCGACAAATCTGCAGCTTCTTGACGAACTCGAGAATGCGTTGAATGTGCGCATCGTTCCTTACGTAGCGACGCAAGGCGCTATCGACGTAGTTCTTAAAAAGGGTGACGCTACGCAGCGTGTTTTGCAGGAAGCTGCGTCCGGATTCAAGATGTCGCTCGTCAAGGAGACGGACCAGGGCGAAGAAGTTCTGGATCTCGATCGCCTTGCCTCCGACTCGGATATGTCGCCGATCATCAAGCTCATCGACACGATCATTTATAACGCCATGGACTCGCGTGCCTCGGATATCCATATCGAGGCAGGTGACCGTGACGTGCGCGTGAAGTTTCGCATCGACGGCGCACTTTACTCGAAGGTCGATCCGATCGACATGATCTATCACCAGACATTGATCTCGCGTATAAAGGTCATGTCCGAACTCGACATCGCCGAGCGCCGCATTCCGCAGGACGGCCGCTTCCGAGTACGTTACAAAGGCCGAACGGTCGACTTTCGTGTTTCGATCCTTCCGTCGGCGTACGGCGAAAATTGCGTTATCCGTATTCTGGACAAAGAGCAGATCTCCGAGGAATTTAAGAACCTGAGCCTCGACGTCGTTGGCTTTGACGCCGATGACCTCCAGCGATTTCGGATCTACATCAAGGAACCGTACGGAATGGTACTTGTTACAGGTCCGACGGGATCGGGTAAAACGACGACGCTGTACGGTGCTCTCAACGAGATTCGAAACGACGAGGACAAGATCATCACGATCGAAGACCCAGTCGAGTATCAGTTGCAGGGGATAATGCAGATCCCTGTGAACGAGAAAAAGGGCTTAACGTTCGCCCGCGGGTTGCGTTCGATACTTCGACACGATCCCGACAAGATAATGGTCGGCGAGATCCGTGACGAAGAGACGGCCCAGATCGCCATTCAGTCGGCATTGACCGGCCACCTTGTTTTCACGACCGTCCATGCCAACAACGTTATCGACGTTATCGGCCGGTTCCTCAACATGGGTGTCGAACCGTATAACTTCGTTTCGTCGCTCAACTGTGTTTTGGCTCAGCGGCTTGTGCGTCTGCTATGCCAGACCTGCAAACGACCGTACACGCCCGCGGACGATGAGATCCGTTCGTCGGGGCTTCGGCCCGAGGATGTGACGAGCCGGACTTTCTATAGAAACGTCGGCTGTGATGCGTGCAACCACACGGGTTACCGCGGAAGAACCGCGATCCACGAATTGCTGGATATGACCGACAGGATTCGCGAGATGATCATCGAGCGCCGGCCGGGTTCAGAGATCAGGCGCCAAGCTGAAAAGGAAGGCCTGTCGAGCCTTCGTGAGTCGGCCGTCAAGAAAGTGTTCAACGGCAGCACGACGCTGTATGAGATCAACCGCGTCACATTCGTCGAAGAGATCCGTTAGTTGGTATCACCCGCTCACGCGAGCTAGCATTTAAGCGTCATCCAACCAATATGTCGCTGTAAACCCGTGCGTCCACGTTTCCGCCGCTCACGATCAGGCAGACCTTTTTGTCCACGAATTTTTCGCGATCCTCGAGTATCGCACCCAAGCTCAGGGCTCCGGTCGGCTCGCTCTTCAGATTCGCCAATCCGAATAACATCCTCATCGCCTCAGCGATCGTCTCGTCGGCGACCTCGACGATTTCCGTCACTCCTTTTTCGATGATCGGCCAGTTCAGGTTCCCGAGCGAGATGGTTCTCGCCCCGTCGGCAATCGTCATCGGTTCGGTTTCGTTTTGTATGATATGTCCCTCGCGAAGCGATCGGGCGGCGTCGTTTCCGAGCAGCGGTTCGGCGCCGTAAACGGCCGCCGAACTCCCGTTCCGAGCAAGGCCGGTAATAATTCCAGAGACCAATCCGCCGCCGCCGATAGGTGAAACGATCATATCGAAACTGCGATCGGCGAGCTCATCGCCGATCGTCGAGTTTCCATCGATTACGAACTGATCGTCATAAGCGCTCGCGAAATATGCTTCCGGCATCTCGGCCGCGAGCTGTGCGACCCGCTCGTTGCGGCCCACTTTCGTTGTATCTACAAGATCGACCGTCGCTCCGAAGCCGCGTACCGCGTCGATCTTGACCTTCGCGGATGTTACCGGCATAACGACGGTGCATTTCTTGTTCGTAAGCTTGCACGCATACGCCAATGCCTGTCCGAAATTTCCGGAGGAGGCTGTCAATATCGCGTCGTTCGGAACGTTGAGGGCGAGGTTATAAGCGGCGCGAAATTTAAAGCTTCCGGTGTGCTGAAATGTCTCCGATGCGATCGTTACGTCCATCCCAAGAGCGTCGCGAAGTTTGGAAGACTCAATAAATGTTGTCGGCCTGATAGCGTCAGTGAGCGGTTTCATACCGGAGATTTCATCATAAGGCCCGCGATAACACAAAGTTCGGCAGAGACTGGATCGCGACAGAGCGTGCGTGCGCGGTTTATGTTTACCATTAATAGTTTCCCTTGTGGCTTTGTGGTAAAAATCTATCTATGGAAAACGCACATTTTGGGATGATCGGACTCGGAACGATGGGTAGGAACTTTCTTCTGAATGCCGCAGAACACGGTATTTCGTCAGTAGGTTACGACCTCGACGAAACTAAGCGCGCGCTCTTGCTCACAGAAGGCGAGGGATATCCTGTCGACGCCGCCTCGTCGGTTTCCGAACTTATCGCAAAACTCGCGGCACCGCGAAATATAATGCTGCTCGTACCGGCCGGACCGATCGTCGATTCCGTGATCAAGGAACTTCTGCCATATCTGGAGAAAGACGATCTGATCATCGACGCCGGCAATTCGCATTTTACCGACACCGAGATCCGCGAAAAGTATCTAGCCGAGAAAGGAATTGAGTTCATGGGCATCGGAGTTTCCGGCGGAGAAGAAGGAGCCCGTCACGGCGCTAGCATCATGCCCGGCGGGAACCGTGAATTTTACGACCGAATAGAACCGGTTCTTCAGGCCGTCGCGGCAAAGGTTAACGGCGAGCCGTGCGTTGCTTATATGGGCAGGTCGAGCGCGGGCCATTTCGTCAAGATGGTGCACAACGGCATCGAGTACGGCCTGATGCAGATACTCGCCGAGACCTATGATTTCATGCGCAGAGTGCTGCGTATGAACTACGAGCAAATGAGCGGTACATTTGCCGCATGGAATGACTCCGAACTCAAATCGTTCCTTGTTGAGATCACGGCTGACGTTCTGCGAAAGGTCGACGCCGATACCGGCAAGCCACTTGTCGAGGTCATTCTCGACAAAGCGGCACAAAAAGGCACTGGCAAATGGACGACACAGGCGGCGATGGATCTAGGCGTTCCGATCCCGACGATCGATACCGCCGTCTCGATGCGCCAAATATCGGCGCAAAAAGACATCCGCGTCCTAATGGCGAAAAAATATGGCACGCTCGAGTCCGGCGGCACTGCTGAACCGCCAAGTGACGCCGAATCCGTAACAAGTGTCCCACAGCACGACATGAAGGCTCACATAGCCGCTGAAGCCGTCAACACGGTGGCGAGCCAGATCCATACCGAACAGATGGGCGGCAAATCGATCGTCGAGGCGGAATTTCCAGTCGAACGGGGCCCTGATTCGGGAACGCACGCGGAAATTCGCAAAGGGCATTTCGAAGACCCCGAAGGATTCGTGAATAAACTGAAAAACGCACTTCTGTGCTCTTTCGTCGCAACGTATGCGCAAGGCATGGCGATGCTGCAAACAGCGTCTGTCGAAAAAGAATTTGGCCTCGACCTTTCCGAGATCGCGAAGATCTGGCGCGGCGGCTGCATCATTCGTTCAGCTCTACTCGAAGAGATGCGGCGTGCTTATGCCGAGAATCCAAATCTGCCGAATCTCATGCTTGATCACAACTTCGCGGAAAAGCTTAGTTCGTACCGAAACGACTGGCGCGAGGTGGTCGCGAAATTGACAGAAACCCGTATTCCGGCAGCGGCACTTTCATCGTCGCTCGCCTATTTTGATGCGTTTCGCTCTGAACGACTGCCGGCAAATCTGATCCAAGCACAGCGAGACTTTTTCGGGGCGCATACTTATCAGCGAATTGATAAAGAAGGGGTTTTCCACACGCCGGATTGGAACGAATAGGCTACATCGCGGAAGCCGGCGCGTCAGAAAGATTCGGCTTCCGCTTTGGCTTCCACGATCTCCCAGGCGTTTTCGGTTTTCAGAAGTTTACTCATCAACGCCGCATGTACTGCGTGGCCGCTTTTTTCGGCAGTTATTTTTCCGAGGACAGGCATTCCGATCAGGGCAAAATCGCCGATGATGTCTAGTATTTTGTGGCGGACAAACTCGTCGTCGAATCGTAACGGCGATTCATTCAACATACCGTCCGGTGTCAACACGATGGCATTATCGAGCGATCCACCGAGCGCCAAGTTTGCTTTTCGCAGCATTTCGATCTCGTGCGTGAAACCGAAGGTCCTTGCCGACGCGATCTGCTTGCCAAACGAGCCATTCTCAAACACAAAATGAAACGCCTGCCGGTTGATGAACGGATGGCTAAAATCGATCACGCAATCGATCTCGTACTTGTCGGACGGTTCGATCGACATTCGCCGTCCATCTTCCGCAAAATTCACCGGCTCCAGCACTCGAAAAACCCGCTGGGGCGAATTTTGCTCGGCGATTCCCGCTGCCTTTATCAACTCGATAAAATCTTCGCTCGATCCGTCCATTATCGGAATTTCGATATTATCGAGCTCGATAAAGCAGTTGTCCACGCCGGAACCGCGTAACGCTGAGAGCAAATGCTCACAAGTCGACAGAACCACGCCTCGTCGCATAAGCGTTGTAGCATAGCTGCAGTGCGATATGTACTCGACTGATGCCGGGATCTCGAAATTGTCGAGATCGGTCCGGACAAAGACGTAACCTGTATTTGCAGGTGCGGGCCGCAGAATGAGATTAACATCGACGCCAGTGTGCAGGCCGATGCCGTTGATTTTAATGTCTTTGAAGATGGTTGTCTGATTCATTGTGAAGCTCGTTAGCCGTCTGCAGTACAAATGCCGTGCCTGGTCTGCTCTCGAGCGGAAGGCGGCGAAATCGCTGGTGCAGAAAATTGTGTTATCGCTAGCGGGGTCGAAAGTGTTGCCGTCACGCGACACTTCTGTGGCGCAATTTACTAATCGAAGTTTACCTATTACAATTTGAGTCAGTTATGGCAATTCAGACGGCGGGTCAAAAGACCGCAAAAGTAACACGGGTCAAGATCGACAACCAGTCGAGTCTCGCGCTTCCGAAGGGCAGCATCGATCTAATAAATAAGGTACTCGATTACCTTCCCACAGAACATATTCGCGGTCTCGACCGAATTAAGCTGGTGGATTTCATCAACGATCCAAGATTAAAGAACATGGACGTTCCGATCAAGGGCGACCTGCCGGGACTTTATCACCCGCGTGCCGGCAATCAGGCGCCGTACATCGAAATGGCGATGGGCGCGCTTTTGCAGCCGACGGAAAGCTTCGCGAAAAAGTGGATGGCCAAACAGTCCTTCAAAGGCAACATTGCCGGGCTGATCTTTTCCCTCGTCGGTCAGCATTACTATTTGACGTTGCGGCATTCGGTCAAGCGGCAAAGTCTCGAACCGCAGATCCGTCAGTACGCGGAAAAAAATCTGCGTGCGTGGAGCGAAAAGCAGCAAGACGGCAGTTTTCGCGCAAAGCTGTTCAAACCGCTTCGGCCGACCATTGAGCGTTGGGCGAAATGGCTGAACAAAAAGGCCGCCGACGCACAGAAGAAATAGTTACATTGTCTTGATGCTATGTTGACCGTCCTCCGACGTTTCGATACAAACTAAATTGTGACTGACGAGACGAAGCAGACGATAGGGCAGGCAGTCGAAAAGGGTGTCGAGGCAGCCGAAGAAGCGGTCAGGCTGCCGGCTTTTAGAACGCTGGCGCGACTGGGATTCTATTCAAAAGGCTTTCTTTTCATTGTCATCGGTGTGCTCGCGATCTCGCTAGTCGTCGGATTGGACGGCGGGAAGATCGCTGACGCAACGGGAGCCCTGTCCGCAGTTTCCCAGAAGCCGTACGGCAAGGTTCTGTTGATCATCTTCGTTATTGGAGCGATCGGCCACGGGGCCTGGAACATTCTACGTGGTGCCGCTGACATCGACAACGCGGGTACGAAATGGCAGGGCATCATCAAACGCTGCGTTGCAATTGGTGCCGGTTTCTTTTATTTGGGGCTTTCAGTTTCCGCGTTCGAGATCGTACTCGCCTCTCGAGTGTCGGATGTAAGCAGCCATGCGGAGGAGACGTTCATCTCGATAGTTCTCGCGGTTCCGCTGATCGGTACGTTGTTCGTAGTTCTCGTTGGATTGGGTGTCATCGGCGCGGGATTTAACGAGTGTTACAGCGGCTTCACCGGCAAGTTTCGCGAAAATTACCGTTTATGGGAGATCACCGGATTTCATCTGACCTTCATTAACATTTTGGGGTTTCTGAGCTTTACCGCTCGAGCAGTTTTGCTTGTTCTGATGGGATATTTCTTTATTCGGGCAGCGTTTTACCGGGACGGCGGAGCTATCGGGATGGACGCGGCGTTGCTTGCGCTACTCCGGAGCAGTTACGGACGAATTCTCGTGCTGGTCACGGCCATCGGACTTTTTTGCCATGGCGTCTTAGCGTTTTATGAAGCGAGATATCGGCGAATCTGTTAAATAAAATATGAACTATTGGATGGTCAAACAGGAACCTGAAGCATATTCTTGGACTGATTTTCTAAAAGACGGCAAGACGGACTGGACCGGCGTGCGCAATTTTCAAGCGCGAAACAATCTTCGCGATATGAAGAAAGGCGATAAGGTGCTTTTCTACCATTCGGTTACCGGTAAAGAAGTGGTCGGCATAGCATCTGTTTCCAAAGCGAACTTCCCGGACCCGACAAACGAGAAGTGGATAGCGGTCGAGCTGACGCCGTCGAAACCTCTGAAGAAGCCGGTCTCTCTCGCCGCGGTCAAGGCGAATCTCGCGCTCGCGAACATCGGTCTTCTCAGGCAATCGCAATTGTCGGTAATGGGCCTGACGAAAGACGAATTTGACGAGATCGTGAGTATGTCCAAATGACGTGAAATTCGAAGATTATACAATGACGTTGGCGATCCGGTTCGGTTTAAAGTATGAGCATTCTCAAAAACGCAGTAGCGTTCTACCACCAAATTCTCGAGGAAGAGCACGTCGCCGCCGATTCGTTGCGGATGCTGCACGATGGTCTCGAAAGCAATAAGCTCATCTTCGGCGGGCGACCGCTTTCGCCATATCTGAGGCCGCATTTTGTGACCTCGGACGACTGGGCTCGGGTTTGTTCGATTTCCGCGACGATTTGGAGCGCGCTGCAAAAAGTCAAAGATGCGGCCGTCGCGGACGATGACGTCCTTGACGAACTTGGGCTCACCGCTGTCGAGCGAGAATTGGTAAAGATCGACCCCGGCTATGGCCAGGTTTCGCCAACGGCGCGTCTCGATTCGTTTTTGATCGACGGTTCGTACAGTTATGTCGAACTTAATGGGGAGAGTCCGGCGGGAATTGCTTACGCCGATTCGGCGACGGCCATTTTCGAATCACTACCGGTGATGAAAAGGTTCGCTGAACGCTACAACGTTCGCGGTTTCTACGGGCGGCCAAAGCTACTAGAAGTGCTGGTCGAATGTTATCGCGAATACCTTGGACGCGAGCCAGACAGAAAGCCTTTGATCGCGATCGTCGACTTGCAGGATCTGCCGACACAGAAGGAATTTGAGTTGTTCCGTGATTATTTTGAGCAATCTGGATACGACGCCATCATATGCAGTCCGGACCAATTAGAATTCGACGGCCAGAAGCTTTACCGCGGCAGCGTGGCGATCGATGTTGTTTACAAACGCATACTGGTTAACGAATATTTGCCGATCATGGAAAGGTGTCCGGCCCTGCTGGATGCGTACCGGGCGGGCGCGATATGCATGGTCAACAGCTTTCGCGGTAAACTGGTGCACAAGAAGGCGATTTTCGCCGTGCTGACCAACGAGAAATACGCACATCTGTTCGACGAAGCGGAACTCGCCGCGATCAAGGAACACGTACCGTGGACACGTAAGTTTCGTGCCGAGAAAACCTTTAACGCCGGCAGCGAGATCGATCTGGTCGAATGGACGCGCTCGAATGCGTCGAAACTCGTGCTCAAGCCGAATGATGATTACGGGGGGCACGGGATTGTGATTGGTTGGCAGTCGAACTCGGACGAATGGGATTCCGCGATAGAGACGGCGCTTGGGAACGGGGACTACGTTGTCCAGGAGCGCGTGAAGACCGCGAAAGAGATGTTTCCGATGATATTCGACCAATATCAAGGCACGTGGGGTTTTGTGGAACAGCTTGTGGATCTCGACCCGTTGTTATTCAACGGAGTCGTCGGGTCGGCGTTCACTCGGCTTTCTACCAGCGAGCTGGCCAACGTGTCGAGCGGCGGCGGGATGGTGCCGACTTTTATCATTAGCGAGAAATGAGAGACGTCATTTCTCAAAAACGCCCCGGACGAACGACAGCGATCTGAATGAAAACCAACGAAACTCAGACCCGCCTTCGCAAACTGACTGACGAATACTTGCGTCTCGATCACAAGCTCATGCTTGGCGGCGGGCCCGACAAAATTGCCAAGATCCACAAACAGGGCAAGCTCACCGCCCGCGAACGCATCGAACTGCTGCTCGATCGCGCATCTTTTTCCCAAGAGATCGGCCTGCTTGTCGCGTATGACGAGTACAACGGCCAGGCTCCCGCGGCGGCGGTCGTGACGGTGGTCGGCAGGATCGAGGGCCGGGAATGCGTCGTCGTGGCGAATGACGCGACGATCAAGGCCGGTGCCTGGTATCCCGAGACGATCAAAAAGATCCTGCGTGCCCAAGAGATCGCGATGCGCAACCGCGTGCCGATCGTCTATCTTGTCGATTCGGCGGGCGTCAACTTGCCGTATCAGGGCGGCGTGTTTCCGGGCCAGTACGG
>JBDTUT010000024.1:0-43950 GCA_040007515.1 Acidobacteriota bacterium
TTCGAATTGGGTCAGCTTGAATGTGTAACCGCCGACGGGCTTTTTGGCGATCGGGATCTCTGCCATCTGGGGGCCGAAAGCGTACGCCGTCTGGATCGTTCCGCCGGGCGGGACGACCTGCAGGACGGCCGCCGGATTCGGATAAGTACTCGTGTCCTCGTTCAGGTCCTCTGGACCGACGCTGAAGTTGCCGCGAAAATCCGCAAACCTGATCTTCGTGCCATCGTCGAGCGTCGTGGCCGCGTTGCGCTGGATCGTTATTCGCATCGGCTCAGTTCCGCCAGCGGGCGTGGCGTCGACGGTGATGTTCCGGGCCCGTCCGATGGGTGTAAAGCTTGCCTGGAAAAATCGGTACCCGCGATAGTCGAACGGCCGGTTCATCTGCACCATTGCGTCGTGCGTTCCGGTCTCGTCCTTGATCGTAAAACGCGTTATCCAGTCGATCGTGTTACTCGGCGAAAGCGATCCTTCGTCCTTGATCAGTTTCTGTTCGATATCGGTAAACGTTACCTCGAACGGAAGCTGTTTCGTGACCTGATTGACCTTGTCCAGATTGACGACGGTTTCGGAAATCAGATTCGACGACTCACCGGGCGACAGCGGAAGGTTGCCGGTGTTGCCGAACTGCGCGGTAAGAAATCCGCCGACGAAAATTGTTAACAGGCCCACGTGAACTGCGTACGCCCCAAAACGGTTCCACACGCCGGACTCGGCAAATACGTATGTGCGTCCATTCTTTTCCGCGGTACGTGTCTTTTTCCAACCGACGTTTTTCAGCAGTTCTTCTGCCTTTGTGCGAAACGTGTCGACCGAACCCTTTAGTTCGAAGACAACCCCGTCCTTCTGTTCCGTCAGCCAGCGGATCGGAACAGTCGTCTGCGGCTTTGAAACATAAACCCAGGTCTTCGGGAAACGGTCGATCGAGGCGAGCACGATGTTGAGCGACAGAACGCACAGAAGCACGTTGAAATACCACGAGTGGTAAATATTGAATAGGTCGAGATTGCCGTATACAAGGCGTTGAGCTGGCGTAAGCGCGGCGTAGTAGTTCTCAAAGCCGTCGACGCTCTGCTGCATCACGATCATTCCGAGAAAACACGCCAGTGCGAGCAGGCAAAGCAGCGTCACCCCGAACCGCACCGAACAGAGTAATTTGAGAGCACCCGAGAGGAGGGAGCTGACCGCAGACTTTTCGCCTCGTACCCGAACCGGCGTATCGATAATGTTTTCTTCGATTGTGGACATAGGATTTGAAAATCTGAAAGGCGATAATGTTGCCTCGTTTCGACAGACCGCAAACGATGTGCCGCGAAGAGCTTCTGCGCGTAACTGTAAGATTAGCTGCCTTTATATTTGGTCGGGAGTGGGAATGTCCGCGTCCCTCGACCAAAAGCGTGAAGAAACTCTCGTAAAACTGCGGAAATATTCGCACCATTTTATCAGCAATGCAAAATTGATCAATGTGATGCATATCACAGTCTGATTTAATCGAATTGGGTTAGTATTAGTCGGCGACATTCCCGTTTATAGTTCTCACGCGTTTATGCCGGCGTACAAGAGCAAGAGTTTACAAAGATTGAAGACCGCAGCGGTCGGCGCATTGATCTCATTTGCTGCTGCTCTGGTATTGTGTCCGGATGCGATCGTTGAAACGGCCCAATCGCAGGTGCGACGAGTCAGGCGTCCCTCTGCAACTGCTGCCAGGCCGCGCAAATATTCCGCATTTCCGCACGATGTAAAAGCACACCGGATCGATTGCGCGTCGTGTCATAAATTCCCGAGCGATAACTGGAATAAGGTACGGGCAAAGGACACTGCATTCCCGGATATCGCCGATTACCCGAAGCACGAATCGTGCTTGAACTGTCATCGCCAGCAGTTTTTCAAGGGCACGCCGCCGGTCATCTGTTCGATCTGCCACACGACGCCCGGCCCGAGCAACAGCAACCGCCACCCGTTCCCGAATCCGCGTGAGCTTTTCGATCTATCGGCAAAAGGTAAACAAGCGGTCTCGGACTTTGCGATCTCGTTTCCGCACGACAAACACGTCGACATCGTCAGCCAGGCAACGCCGGCGTCGAGCGACGTTTTTGTAAAGGCGTCGTGGCGGCGTGCTGCTGCAGAGGAAAGCTGTTCCGTCTGCCACAAGACCATGCAGCCGCAGGGCGACTCGAACGATGAGTACCTGACCAAGCCGCCCGCAAAGCTCGGCGACGCTTTTTGGTTAAAGAAAGGAACGTTCAAAACCGTCCCGACCGGCCACACGACGTGTTTCACCTGCCATTCCGCCGATTCGGGAATGACGCCGGCGCCAACGGACTGCGCGACGTGTCACAAACTCAAGCCGCCGATGCCCGCGGCCGATTTCGATGCCAAACTCGCGAACACGATCGGCGTCACAGACAAAATGATGCTCGACGCCTGGAAACGTCGCGACTCATCGGGCACGTTTCGGCACGAGTGGGCGAGCCACGCCGAGCAAAGCTGCTCGGCCTGCCACAACGTCAATACGATCAATACGGCCGACCCGGTGACGAAGAAGGTGAGTATCACCTCGTGCAACATGTGCCATATCACGGCCACGTCCGACGACGGCGGAGCTCTAAATTTCGAGATCGATTCGCGGAATAAGGACCCGAAGTTCCAGTGCACCAAGTGCCATATTGCTTTCGGCAGCAAGTCGATCCCGCCGTCACACGTCAAAGCGGTCGAGGACGCCGGTAAATAGTAATGAGAACGCCGTGGAAAATTCAGTCCGCTACGCGGCCGCCGATGCTGCGGCGTGTGCAGTGGTTCATATTGATTGCCGCGGTAATAGCGTGCAGCTATGCGATCGTGCACAGGTCATCGGCGGCGGAGCTCGATAACGATCCGCCGGCGGCGAACGAGCCGCAGGACTTTTCAAAATTTGACCATCGCAGCGCGCAGCATACGCGTATGCCGTGCCTGGTCTGCCATGTCCGGAACGACAATTCGGCATCGATCCGGTTTCCGGGGCACATCCCGTGCAGCAGCTGTCACACGCAGCAGTTCGCCGATAATCAGAGCCCGATCTGCACGATATGTCACACGGCGACCGGCATGAAAAATTTCCCGGGCCTGCGAAGCTTTAACGCGAAATTCAATCACGCGCGGCACACCAACCAGACGAACTGCGCGACCTGTCACAAATCGACCCGTGGCGGCGTCGCACTTTCAGTACCGTCGGGAACGAGTGCACACACAACGTGTTTCACGTGCCACAGCCCCGGAAAAGAGGTCGGCGGCCGAAACATCGGCTCGTGCAGCGTGTGCCACACGCCGGGCCGGCCGATCAGGAATTCGACCGCGGCGAAGGCGTTCAACGTAAATTTCAACCACAGCGAACACACCCGTAGCAATCTCAGCTGCAGTGCGTGCCATACCGTTCGTCCGGGCTCCGCTCACGGGCGGCAGGTTTCGGCTCCGGTCGCATCGATGCACTTTGCACCGGCGAGCGCTCAGAGTTGTGCAAGCTGTCACAACAACAAGCGGGCGTTCGGCGGCAGCGACTTTACGGATTGTAAAAAGTGCCATGAGCGCAACTCGTTTACCTTTCGAAGGTGATGGCCGGTTCGCGGATTTTTCCGCGCTTCGTGCGTGTGTTTCTACGCGAACGGGTTTGGCATTCGGCTGGGGCAGGGGCAAAGGCCACTGATCCCGTGCTATCGGCCCGATGCCGACCGCTGGCATAGTCGTTGCAATGGAATAAGTGTCGGCAGAGCAACCTTTCCCCTTAGAGCTTCTGCCTTACAGCTTTTATATCAGGAGAACTTACATGACTCACAACGGAATTAGAATACTAGCTATAACGCTTTTTGTGCTGCCGCTGATCGGCATCGCCGCTTACAGCCCGCAGACCATGAGGACCCGTGCAGCCGACGACGACACAGCCGCGGTGTACAAGGCCAAGTGCGCGATGTGCCATACAGCGGCGGCGACGAAACTCTACGACCCTGCAAAGCCCGAGGCCGAGCAGGTCGAGGCCATTTTGAAGGGAAAGAAAGGCGAGAAACCACCGTATATGCCCGGATTTGAGGCCAAAGGAATGACGCCGGAACAGGCGAAAGCGCTTGTTTTATATATGCAGGGCCTCCGACAGGCGCCACCTAAATAAATTTTGACGTGCTTTCCAGGAGGAACGTGTGTCGGCATCGCGGCTGAATATTTGAGATCTCGATAGATCTTGGATATTCGGCGGCGATGCCGGACTTTGTATTTTCGGACACTAAGGAAAAGTTCGTTTTAGGAGACGAATATGAGTGATGAGACAGAGATCACGCCAGAAGCCGCGATGCCCGAGCCGAGAAAACAAGCGAGCCTGCTACGCAATTTGGTAAGTTTTGCCGGGATGGCGATCGTAGCGGCGGCGCTGACGAGTATCGCGCTTCTTTTTCTTATCGAGATCTCATCGGGCGAAGGCAATCCGTATACGGTCCTCGTGACCTATATCTTGCTGCCGAGCGTTCTTGTATTCGGGCTTTTTATTGTACTCGTGGGAGCATTGCTCGAACGGCGCAGGCGCCGAAAAGATCCGGACGCTCATGTCTCAGCGTATCCGATACTCGACCTCAACGACCCGTCCCGTCGACGGACGCTGCTCGTCTTCCTCTGTCTGACTTTTGTATTCCTATTCATCAGCGCGTTCGGCAGCTATCGGGCATTCGAGTATACCGAGTCTGTTCAGTTTTGCGGACAACAGTGTCACAACGTGATGAAGCCGGAGTTTGTCGCTTACAACGCCTCGTCGCATGCACGGATCCGTTGCGTTGAGTGTCATGTCGGCGGCGGGGCGGACGCCTACGTGCGTTCGAAGATCAACGGCATGAACCAGCTCTACGGCGTGATCTTCAACTCTTTCGACCGTCCGATCAAGACGCCGGTTCATAACATGCGCCCCGCCGACCAGACGTGTGCGAAATGCCACTGGCCCGAAAAGTTCTACGGCGAAACGCTGAAGGTCTTCAACCACTTCGGCTTCGACGAGAACAATTCGCTCAATCAGACTCGGCTCCTGCTGAAGACCGGCGGCGGAAGCTCAGAGCGCGGGCCGACCGGCGGGATCCACTGGCACATGAACCTAAGCAACGAGATCACCTATATCGCCAATGACGAGAGGCGTCAGGATATTCCCTGGGTGCGGCTGAAGGACAAGGACGGCAATGTGACCGAATACTCGACTCAGAACGCGGCGTTCACGCCTGCGCAGATCGAGCAGGCACCGAAACGCAGAATGGACTGCATCGACTGCCACAATCGGCCGACTCACGTATATCTCACGCCGAACGAGGCGGTAGATACCGCCCTCACTGCCGGACGCTTTGACGTGACGCTTCCGTTCATCAAAGCAAAAGCGGTCGAGGCATTGGCCGGTAATTACAACACCGAAGACGAAGCCGTCGCGGCGATCGGCACTTTGATGACCGATTACTATCGTACGAGTCACGCCGATCTCTACGCCTCGCGGCCGGACGCTATTAACGCGGCGGTAACCGAGGTGCAGCAGCTTTACAAGACTTACTTTTTCCCCGAAATGAAGACCAACTGGTCCAGCCATAACAACAACATCGGGCATTTCAACAATCAGGGCTGTTTCCGCTGCCACGACGGCCAGCACTTCAGCAAGGAAGGCAAGACGATTCGCAACGATTGCAACATCTGCCACACTACCGCAAGCCAGTCGTTCGGCGGCAAGACCATTCAGCCGCCCGACGGAATGTTCCAGCATCCGGTAAGCTTGGGCGACAAAAACACGTGGCAATGTGCCGCGTGCCATAAGGGTGACCGGGCCTTCAAACATCCGATAAACTTGGGCGACATCTCGCAATTTCAATGCAGCCAGTGCCACACCGGTGGTTATGAAAAGGTGAAGTACTAGAGCATCTACCGTTACAAGCAGGCCGGAGACCCTCCCCGGCCAACGGAAAAGCCGACGTGTACGAGACGTCGGCTTTTCTGTTGCCCTCAGCGTACCAACAGTTTCCGACCGGCCCACAGGCTTGTTTTTTCTTTTTTGATTTGTTTCGTGTGTTTCGTGGTTATTCTTTCTCCGGCTTTGAAACACCTCCACGTAATAAGTGAACCGCGAATATTTCCTCTGCTATATCCGCTCGCTCAGCAGCTTTTCGAGCAGCTCGATCTGCTGTTGCTGAACGCGAACTAGACCGGCACATTTTGGATAAACGACGATGTTGCAGATTATGGATCAACCTTTAGAGTTGCTGCCCGGACCTTGTACTGCGGAACCGCACAGATAAATAAACGTAAACGCAGCAACACAGATCGCCGCAACTGCCGCGCAGCTGTCGTGCAAGTGGGACGGCACCAGAGTTAGATGCGTACGTTATGCGGACATACGACGATCGCCGAATCGTCTGCAAGAACAGATGACCTATAAGTTAGATCCGTATCAAACTTCAAAAGGCTTCCGGATCAAATCCGGAAGCCTTTTGAAGTTATGTTTGCCCCTTTTGGCTCGCCTACTTTTTCAACGTTCTGCCGAGCTTCTGCCGAAGTATATTCGAACCGAAGTGTAAGGCAGGTGAGCGTTGTAGTTCTGAGCCGGGAATATCTGGGGAATAACTGTCGTGCCCGTTGTCACGATCGAGGAGAACGGATATCCGATCGGCGTTTCGCTGTAATCGTAGTACTGATACCCGAGGTTCCAATCGATATTCTTGGTCACTCGGATCGCGAGCCGGACCTCGGGGGACTGGAACTTCATCGGATAGGACGTGATGAAGTCCTGCGGTCGGGTGGACCGCCGGTCGCCCTGGCCGCCGTCGTCGCTGATACGATAACTAGCGTAAAGCGAAAGGCGTTTGATCGGCCGTGCCGTTACGTCAAAGTGAAAGTAGTTGTCCCTGACGTAATATTCACTGATTCCCTCAAGAAATCGTGTCGTGGTGAAGATCGGAATGCCAACCGGCACGATGATGGTCGCTTTGCTGTTCTGATGCGTATATGTGTATCCGCCGGCCAAGGTCAGCTCATCCATCGGCGTCCAGTCGACGCTCGCAGCGAAGATCTGCAGCCTCGTTTTCGCAACAGTATCGATCTCCGGGAAAAGTACGCCCGATGTAAACGCGGTCGATCGGCCCGGGCTGTCGTTATCACGCGAGATCGCGGAAACGTTGAACGTCAAATTCTTCATCCTCGCGATACTTCGAACGCGAAAATTTAAGAAGTCATTGTTCCCGAGACGAGTAAATACGTTGTCTGCCTGTCCATGCTCGAAATCGGCAAAGATCGACCAATTTTTCATCGGCTTGATCTTTGTCCCGGCGATTATCGAATGCGTTTGGTTTTCGGCCTCTTCTCCGCCGCGGGGCGTGACTACGCCGCTGATCAGGTTTATATCGCGGCCTAGGTCGTTGACCCGGCGGTTTGTGAACCGGTAACCGATGTTGAACGCGATCCAGTTTCTGACCTGCCAGTCCGCCTCGATCGTATCAGTGAACCGGCGGTACGACGTCGTGCGCCAAGCCGTGCTGCTCGTAAACGCGGGCGGACGCGGGCCGCCGGCATTCGTCGTGCTTAGGATGAGTTCATCCAGTTGGTTGCCGCCGCCGACGTTGAACTGGTCGAACGTGAACGTGTTCGATATTCGGAAATCATCGGTGACCCGATATGTCAGCCCGATATCGCCTCGTGTCTGCGGACGCTTTGCATCGCCGAGGGCAAGTATTTGATCGGAGATTATGACATTCCCCGTTGAGGCGGCGGCCGTCCGTCCGGAAAGGAGGTCTACCTCTTTTATGTTCGAATTGCTTTCCGCATAAATAAGGCGACCGGTGAAATCGAGCTTATTCGCGAACGTCCTCTGTACATAAAAGTTAACGAAGTCGGTTGTGCCATTCGTCCGAAAGGTCCGATTCGCCGAGCTCATAGTTGCCGTCGTCGGCAGCGGATTGTTTCCGCTCGAGAAACCATTGAGGAAGAACCTCGTCCGGTCCTTGAAATTGCGGTGTCCGTAGGTAAGTCCGAGGTTAAAGCCCAAGAGTCGGCCTTCGACGCCGGCCCTGAAATCGTCAGACCTTGATTTGACACTCGAGTCAATACCGAAGACGTCGCCGTTGAATCGGAGCGTTGCCCCGGCGGGTCCGTCGGTGTTGTTGAATGAATACCCGAAACGCATCCTGAAGTTTTCCCTCTGTGGGAAAACCGTCAAGTCAAAGTCGCCGAAATGGTGGAGTGTGTTCGCGTTGTGCTCGGAGCCAGTCGCGATCGGCGTCAACGGATTTACAGTATGAGTTTTCAGGTTATTGAAGTATCGGACACGGCGGATGTTCGAGTCGAATTTATAGATGCCGACTTTATCCAAATTCACGCGGAACGAGCCGGACGGATCGCCGCCCCAGCCGCTCGCGTTGATAAGTGCCTCGTCGAATAGCTTGAAACCACTGGTGTGGTCCTTGATCAGAACGCTCGAGTCGAACAGCCGAATGCCGTTGCGGTAATTCAGATCGCTGCGGTATTTTTCATGATCGCCGTTTACCTCGAGTCCGCGTACGCCGATCTCGACGCTCGATGAGTATTCATAATCTCCGGCCGCCTCGGGCGTTGGAGTGGGTGTCGACGTCTGGGCGGACGACGCGGTCGAACCGGCGAGCCCGACGATCATCGAGAGGCCCGCCGACAAAAATAGTTTTTTACTTTTATTACGGTACATATTTCCTCCCGGCTCCTTATCTAAAGAACAACCGGCTTGAATTGGATCCGTGGATCGCAGAGTGACACGTGGTGCACTGGGTCTCAGCCATGTTCGCCTGATTGTGCCGACTGGGAACGCCCGGCGAGAGTTCATCGCTGATACCTGTGTGACACTCAAAGCAAAGCTGTCTGATCTGCGGACGCTTCAACATCTTGGGATTGGACGATCCGTGCGGCGTATGGCAGGCGGTGCAGCCCTCTAACTTTATCGGACCATGTTCGAACACGAACGGGCCCTGTTTATTTGAGTGGCACTTGATGCAGGCCGCGTCGGCTCCGACGGAAAGCTTTGTCTGTTTCTGCTCGAAACCGCCGTGCGGGTTGTGGCAGTCGCTGCACGACATCGTTCCCTCTAGAACTTTGTGGTGGAACGGTTTGCTGAACTGCGACTTGACCTCGCTGTGGCAGCTTATGCAAAGCTGCGGCTCGCCGGATTTGAGCATCGCATTCTCGGCGATCCCGGGTTTTTGCACCGCCGCGTCTCCAACAAGTGTGCCGGAGCCCGCCCTGAAGTTCTTTAGTTCGGTGCCGTGGGCCGTGTGACAGTCGGTGCAGCCGACGTTGTTTCGCCAGTGCTCGCCTCGTCTGAAATTGTTGTGGCTTTCCTTACCGGCATGGCACGCCAGACAGGTTTCGGATATCGCCTTCGAATCTTTTCCCTTGAAGGAAATGATCTTGGTAATATCGCCGCTTTCCGCGTGCTCTTTGCCCGGGCCGTGGCAGGATTCGCAGCCGACGACCTTTCCTTTCCAGGATTCGAGCGTGTGGAGCTTTCCGTGTTTGGTGTCGCCCACACTTTTGAACTGTGCCTCGTGACAGGCCGCACACGTTTCGCTGCCGACGTAACGGTCGTCCTGCTTGCCGCCGGCGTCCCCCGCGACGTGAGTCACTTGGGTACCGTCCAAACCGCTGCCGAGCGTTCTTGAAAGCGAGCCTGTTGCCAGCCAAACCACGAACAAGAAAGCGGAAGCGCCTAGCAGAACGAGTTTTATTCGCCTTGTTGACGTTGCCATGATTGCCTCCGACATTTATTTATCTATGTTAATTAGGATCTAAAATTCTGAATGGTTCTTCAGATATGTGGAATTCTATTCCGTCCTGATAGTCTTTAATGTGACGACTATCACAATAAGAAAACTTTTATCTTTCTTCACGACGCAGATTTGCGGACGCCTCTTAGGTAATTGCGTGCGAGGCCTCTGAGAAGGACCGAACATGCTTCGTTCTCGCACCGAAGCAGGTTCATCAACGCGTCGCGGTCTATACGCCTGCAGCTGCAGAATGAGTCGGTCTTTACGGTTTCCTGGTACGGGATCCCGGCGATCGTTTCGGTCAGGCCAAAAATCCTTCGGCCGCATACCTCGCTGCACCGGCCCACATGCCCGCCCGTCGAAATACACACCCTGCCGTGCGTAACCATCCAAACTGCCGCCGGCTCGTCATTCATCCTGAAGATGATCTGATCGGGCGGAAATTCGAACGGCGTCGAGATCTTTTCGAGTTTCTCGGCGCCGCCCGGTTCCAGACTGCTACTGAGGAGACGCGACGGAATCGGTCTGATAGCGATATGCATTATGTCCAACCCCTGCACTCGGGAACATGTCCGGCACCAGCGGAAAATACTCCGTTCGTATTCTGGTCGAACTTTTTGTGTCGAGGTAGGACGCCTGTCACACGGGAATGTGATTTAAATCACATCTGCACGCGGACGCCGATCGCGTCCTCGAGGCGTTTTCGGTTAGGAATGTAAAGGTCGGAGCCCCGAAGAGTTATCAGATCGCGGTTGCGGAAATTCTTGAGCAGCCGCGAAACTGTCTCCCGGGTGGACCCGATCATTTCCGCGATCTCCTCGTGTGTGTATGGCATCCGCAGGTGCAGCTCCATCTGGCCATTGCCGTTCTGCTCGCACCAGTCGAGCAACAATCCCGCAAGTTTGTCCGAGACCGTCGCCGATAGGCCAAGCGACCTTACTTGAGAATATGCCGTGTGGTAGTTTTCGCTAAGTTGACGGATGGCGTTCAGCGCCGGCTGCGAATGTTCGTTAATAAACGCGATGAAATCGCGTTTTCGGATGAAATTGACCTGGCAGGGGTCCATGACCTCGGCTGTCGCCTCGTAATTGCCGTCGGAGACCGTCGCGCTGAGACCGAGTATCTCACCAGGTTCGGCAACTCTGAGGATCATCGCTTTGCCGTCTTTGGAATAGGTCGTCAGCTTCACGCGGCCGCAGCACAGCATATACACTCCGTTTGAGGGTTGGCCCTCGAAAAAGAGCATAGTGCCTTTGGAATATGCGTGTGTGATCTTGAGTGACTCGAAGGCCTGGACGAGCGACGCGCCGAGACTGCAAAAGTAGTGCTGTTTCCGCCATCGGCAGTCGCTGCACTTGTGCTGCATTATGAAACCTTGGGATAGGTTCATATTCGCTCCGGGCCTCCGCGAAGATTGGGGACACACTGTCTCGCCTGCTGGTAATTGAATGACTTCCAGGCGGCCGTACCCGGCCGTGCTGATATTTTGGTCACGTTCTCACTCCATTCGATCTGTCCGTTCGTTCAAAGGAAGTAAGCGTTGCCGGCTGCGTACGTACAACCTCGACAGAGCATTGCGCCCTTGCTGCAACAGCGGCCGACGTAGAGCCTATCAAAAATCGCTCAAAATTACTTCCCCAAGCGTTTGCACCGACAAATATAGAATCGGCACTCCAGTTCTCAGCCTCTTCAACGAGGATGTTTTTCGGGTTTCCCGGATAGATCCGAAGCTCGGTTTTCAAGCCTGCCTTCTCGATCATCTCAATTGCATTTCCGGCACGACGCTTGAGCGAATGGTTTTCCGCAACGTTGATCTCATCGACGAGATGTCGGATCGGCGGCACGAAACGACCGATCGCTGAAGGCGTCACCGGGTCGCTGACCGTGATCAGCCGCACCTCGGTTCCCGCCGGCCAGACGCGCGATGCCACCGCCTCGACTGCGGACTTGGCACCTCCCGATGCGTCATAGCCTATGACGATGCGCTGCGGGGCCGGCTCAACCTCTATCCGGCCGCGGGCGATGCGTACCGAATATCGGGCCTCTGTCAAAACTTTTTGTGAAATACTGCCTAAAATGAAGCGGCTGAGCGCCGACTGACCATGCGAGCCGACGACGATGAGGTCCGCTTTGAATGTATCTGCCCTGTTCAATATCTCCCAAGCGGGCGAACCGTATGTCGCGGTGGAAGCGACGTCCCATCCGGGAAGAGCCGTCTGTACTCGCAGGCGTGCATGCCGGGCGAACATTTCGGCTTCGCTCAACACTCGTTCGCCGTTTTGTCGGTATCTCTCGGTAATTTCGTCAACGTAGGCCAGCGACTCATCCTCATCCTCAACGCCGGCACCCGATGCGTCAGGCGGCGGCAGCCATACTTCGGCGACGGCGATCACCTCGGCCTCCCCCTTTTCGGGAAGTCCGGACCGGACCAGGTCGTCGATCGCGGCTTCCGCGCATGCCGAGCCGTCGTATGCTATTAGTATTCTCATGGCGTTCGCTCACCCTCCCTGTGTTTGTTCGCTAGACCGATTGCTTTACCAGTATTGGGCACTTCGCCGTCTTGAGCAGCTGCCCGAGATAAATGCTGTAAAATTTTTCGAATGAATGGTAAGGCGGCGAAAGTGTCGTGCAGACGAGGTCCGTATTATGATCGGCCGCGTATTGCAAGACGGTTTGAGCTCGATCACCCCATTCGACCGCCGCGTTCACCGGAACGTTCGCACGGCTGTCGGCGGCAAGCACGTTGTCGAGCTTTCTCATGACGGCGCTCTGCAGCACGCTGCGGTTGTCGCCCGTGCCGGCGAATACCGGCGTTCGTTCGACCGCCGGTTCCAGCACAGACAAAACGTCCAGCCGTGCCGAAAGTCCGTCGCTCATGCTGCGCACGACGTGATAGAGATCGTCAGTGGCCTGGGAAAAATCGTAATCGAACAGTATCCGTTCGAAATGTAAGCCATCGACGGCAGGTTCGTGACTGTCGAGAAAACGCGTCGGGAAGAGCAGCACGGGGCACGGCGATGCCGCAACGACCCGTTCCACGATCGACCCGAACCTGAATGCCGACATTACGCCCGGCCGTGCTTTCATCACTATCAAGTCGACCTTCGTCTCTTTCGCAAGGTTGAGAATATCGCGGCTCGGATCGAAGCTGTTGTCTATAACGGACGCGCGCCACCGAAGATCGCTAGCCGGCTCGCCGCTGCAGTTGAGTATCGTGCCCTGCATCTTTTCCTCGATCTCTTTCCTGTTATCCAAGACTTCGATTTTGGGCGAGAACCATTGCGCCCGCAGGACGTGGCACGCCGTGAGCTGGGCGGACAGGTCATCCGCTAGCCTCGTGGCGAAGCCGAGCGCCTTTTGCGAGTTGGGAGACAGGTCGGTCGGGCAAAATATATGTTTTATAGCTGTGGTTGAATTATCGTTGGCCATGAATAGCACCTCACTGACGTCCACTTCTGCAACGGTCGTGCCGCCCGGCTTTCTCTGTCGTATTCAGCCTGGTCCTCGATTTATCGCGAATTTTTTCGCGATCAGGTGTGTAAACTCGCGTCCGGGCCGGGCCCGCCAACTCTTGTGATGGCCGAATGAATCAGATATATTCTTCCTGAACAGACGTAACCGATTTGACCCGCAGAATTTAGCGATGCAGCCGGCGGCTGCGATCAGTCTTCAAGCAATTGTGTCCAGCCCTAAAATACTCATAGTCGATGACGAGCCGTCGATACGCTTTGCGCTGACGGAAGCCCTGAAATCCTGGGGTTACCAGTCTATTGCGGCAGGAAGCGTCGCCGAGGCAAGGCGGGCGATCGTGGATCACGAGCCTGCGGTTGCTTTATTGGACATCGACCTGCCGGACGGCTCGGGCTTGGACGTGCTTGCGTACGCCAAAGAACTCCGGCCGGAGACCGTCGCCATCATGATCACGGGCAACGTGAACGTCCCGAATGTGGTGACCGCGCTTCGAGGCGGCGCTCACGATTTTATCGGCAAACCGATCCGTCTGGAGGAGTTACGGGTAACGCTGCGAAACGCGCTTGAAACCCGTGATCTCAGGCGTGAGGTAAAGCACACGCGGGAAGAGCGTTCGCGGGAGTTCAGTTTTGATCAGCTGATCGGCGATTCGCCGCCGATGCTTAAGGCGATCGACCTTGCCCGTCGCGTCGCTCAGTCGGATGTGCTGTCGATACTGCTTCAGGGTGAGACAGGTACCGGTAAAGACCTTTTCGCCCGGGCGATCCATTACGCCTCGGAGCGTTCGAATGCTCCATATCTGGCCATCAACTGTGCCGCTTTGCCGGCAACGCTCATCGAGTCTGAGTTGTTCGGTCATGAGAAAGGTTCATTTACCGACGCCAAGCAGCGAAAGGAAGGTTTGTTCGAACAGGCGCAGGGCGGAACGATATTTCTGGATGAAATAGGCGAAATGGAGTTGAGCCTGCAGGCAAAACTCTTGCGCGTGCTCGAGGGCGGAGCGTTCCGCCGTGTCGGCGGACTAAAGGACCTGCCGCTAGATGTACGCATCATCGCGGCTTCGAATCAAAATCTGAAAAAGGCCGGGGAAGAGGGGAGCTTTCGTCTGGATCTTTATTTCCGGCTGTCGGTGATACAAGTCGACATTCCGCCGCTTCGCGACCGCAGCGAGGATATCATTCACCTCGCGGACCACTACATAGCGCTTGCCAATCAAAAACGACGCGGAAAGCCGCTGCGCGGCATTTCAACGGAAGTCGTCCGCATCTTCAAGGCCTATGGCTGGAGCGGCAACGTCCGCGAGCTGCGCAACGTCATCGAGCGTGCATCGATACTCGAGGACGGCGATATGGTATCGGCGTTTCATCTGCCGGCCGATATGCTGCCGTCCAGCCCGGCCGCACGCGATTCGTCGCACCCGTGCATCTTGCTGCCGCCCGAGGGAATTCCGCTTGAAACTGTCGAGATCGAGCTCGCCCGGCAGGCGCTCGAACGCTGTGGCGGAAACCTGACACAGGCCGCAAAACTTCTCGACATTTCACGCGATCAATTACGATACAAGTTGAAAAAATCTCCGAACGCTCCTGTCGATGCCGAGTCGGCATAAAGCTTTATGGTCACGGGCAAGAGTCTGCACAACAACACTGTTCGATCGGCAATCGCTGATCATCTCAAGGAACTGCGGGACCTGAAGCACGCGCTCGACGAAGCGGCGATCGTGGCCGTCACCGACGCGCGCGGTACGATAACTTTCGTCAACGACAAGTTCTGCCAGATCTCAAAATACAGCCGCGAAGAGCTGATCGGTCAGGACCATAGGCTGATCAATTCGAGCTATCACCCGAAAGAGTTCATCCGGAACATCTGGACAACGATCGCAAGCGGAAACACGTGGCATGGCGAACTGCGAAACCGTGCTAAGGACGGCTCGATCTACTGGGTCGATACGACGATCATTCCGTTCCTGGACGACGCCGGCAAACCTGTCCAGTACATCGCCATACGATTCGACGTAACGGAACGCAAGGTTGCGGAGGAACGAATTCGACAGCAGGCGTCGCTGCTCGATAATGCCCAGGACGCGATCTTTGTTTGCGACCTCAAGTACGACATCCTTTTTTGGAACAAAGGAGCGGAACGAATCTACGGCTGGGACATTTCCGAAGTGCTCGGGAGAAACATCTGCGACGTCCTCTCCGCGGGCGATAAACGCCAGCTCGACGAAGCCCGCCCTCAACTCGAGGAGTCCGGCGAATGGAAAACGGAATCACATCAATTGACCCGCGACCACAAGAGCCTGATAGTCGAATCGCGCTGGACGCTCGTCCGCAATGACCGCGGCCAGCCGGATTATATTCTCATCATCAACACCGACGTGACCGAACAGCGGCGCACCGAGCAGCACCTGCTTCGCGCGCAGCGGATGGAGTCTATCGGCACGCTCGCCGGCGGCATCGCCCATGATCTCAATAACATTCTTTCGCCGGTGATGATGGCCGTCGAAATGCTGCAGCTTGGCGAGACTTCAGCCGAGAATCAGCGATGGCTCTCGATGATCCGTGAAAACGCGGAACGCGGCGCCGATCTCATCAAACAGGTGCTCACCTTTGCCCGCGGAATGGAAGGTGAGAAGATCACTGTCCAGATCAAGCACCTGATCAAGGAACTGATCAATGTCCTTCAGGAAACATTCCCGAAATCGGTTGTTATCAAGTACGATCTCGAGCCCGAACTGTGGCCGATATCGGCCGACCCGACTCAGATACATCAGGTGCTGATGAACATCTGCCTGAATGCCCGCGATGCGATGCCGAAAGGCGGTACGCTGGCCATAAGCGTCAGTAATATGAACATCGACGGGAACTATGCGCGAATGAATCCGGAGGCCGTCGCCGGACCATATGTACTGATCACCATCGCCGACACGGGAACCGGAATGTCAGCGGATACGGTCGCCCGCATTTTCGATCCGTTCTTCACGACAAAAGAGATCGGCCACGGCACCGGACTCGGCCTTTCGACATCGATGACGATCGTGAAAGGCCACGCCGGCTTTCTCAATGTTTACAGCGAGCCGGGAAAAGGGACCAAGTTCTCGATCTATCTGCCGACCGACGGAAGCGCGGAACCGTCGCACGCGGTAAGGGACGCTCAGTATCCACGCGGCAGCGGCGAGCTTATTCTCGTGGTCGATGACGAAGAGAGCATAGTCGATATAACCGCAGCAACGCTCGAGAAATTCGGCTACAAAGTAATCGCGGCCTACGACGGCACGCAGGCGATCGCACAGTACGCAAAGAACGCCGGGCAGGTCGCGGCCGTCATCACAGACATGGCGATGCCGAATCTGGATGGCTTCGCGACGATCCGCGCGCTGAAGGCCATCGACCCCGAGGTCACGATAATCGCGATGAGCGGATTGGTGAATGCCGAACAGACGGCGGAGCTTCAGGCGCTCGGCATCGCTTCGTTTATGTCCAAACCATTTACCGCCGAAACACTCTTGGTCACCCTCGCAAAAGATCTCGCCTGAATAGAAAGGCTGGTGCGGCATTCACCGATCTCCCGCCGTCAATCGCGGAAACCGTGAATGTTTTCGCGGTTCGCGAGAATTGCCACGCATATTTCCTCACTCTCGACGCCGAAACCCTCATACGCATCACGCCTGATATGTTCGGCGCTTGATTTCAGTCGCAAGGTACGGAATTTGCGGAGGGCTGTGCGTATGGGCGACAAAAAGGTGACCAGTGAATACGACGAGCAGCAGATGCGCTCATTCACCTTAGGTGTGCTGAACGACCTGAAGGCGCTCGAATCGATGCTCGACAGCGGCCTGATCGAAAGCGGCGTCCGCCGCATCGGTGCCGAGCAAGAGATGTTCCTCGTCGATTCCGCGATGTGCGCCGCGCCGTTTGCCGAAGAAATAATCGCCGCCGCGAAGGACGGCCGACTGACGACGGAGATAGGCAAATTCAACCTCGAAGCAAACCTCACGCCGCTGCCATTTGACTCGGATTGCCTGAGCCGCATGGAAGGAGAAATTTGGGAGCTGATCGGGATCGTCAAGACCGCCGGTGCGAGGTTCGGTGTCGACCTTGTACTCGCGGGCATACTGCCGACGATCCGAAAGTCGGACCTGTGCCTGCGAAACCTCACCCAACATCCAAGATATGTAGAGATAAATCGCGTCGTTTCCGAGCTGCACGGCACCGACCGCTATATCAGGATCAAAGGCACGGACGAATTGCAGCTTACGGTTCAGGACACGTCCATCGAATTTTGCAACACGAGCTTTCAGGTCCATTTGCAGACTGGGCCGGATGAATTCGCTGATCTGTACAACTGGGCACAGTTCCTGGCGGCCCCGGTTCTGGCAGCGGCTGTGAATTCGCCGGTTCTGCTCTACAACCGCCTATGGCAGGAAACACGCATCGCGCTGTTCCAACTCGCGACCGATACACGCTCCGAGACGCATCGGCTGCGTCAGCAGACGCCGCGTGTGAACTTTGGCGAGCGCTGGCTGGATAGCTCGATAATCGAGGTCCTTCGCGAAGATGCTGTCCGTTTTCGTATCCTGCTCACACAGGCAGTCGAAGAAGATTCGATGGCGGAGCTCGCCGCCGGGCGCGTGCCGCAGCTTCGAGCTTGGCGGCTTCATAACGGAACAATATGGCGCTGGAATCGGGCGTGTTACGGCGTGACTGACGGCAAGCCGGGACTCAGGATCGAGGCGCGTTTTCTGCCGGCCGGGCCGAGCGTCCGGGACGAAGTTGCAAATGCGGCATTTTTTCTCGGGCTGATGACTGCGATGCCTGCGGAGTACGGGGATATCCGCAAGCTTATTTCATTCGATGCCGCACGGGACAATTTCTTCAATGCCGCTCGGCATGGCCTGGAGGCGGCGATTCACCTGCGCAGTAAGTCATGGTCCGCGGCAACGCTGATCGAGGAAGAACTTTTGCCGTTGGCCCGACAAGGCCTGAAGATGGCCGGTATCAACAGCGACGATATCGACACGTATCTGAATCAAATCGAAGAGCGCGCGAAAAGCGGACGAACGGGTGCGTCGTGGATGCTCGACTCGCTCGAAAAAATGGATCCTAGAGCTAAACCGAATGTCCGTATGCGAAGTCTTACCGCTGCGATGAAGGAAAATCAGGAAAAAGGTTTGCCGGTCTGCGAATGGCCGCTCGCGCCGATCCCGGCGACATCGGATTGGATCGACAACTACAAGACGGTTGAGCAGTTCATGAGTACCGACCTGTTCACCGTCAGGCCTGAGGACGTACTCGATCTCGCGGCCATTCTGATGGACTGGCGGCATGTTCGACACGTACCGGTGGAGGACGACAGCGGGCGGTTGATCGGCCTGATATCGCATCGCGATCTGCTGCATCTTTTTGCGACGGGCAAGATCAGCAGTACCGGAGGCCTTATCGTTCGAGACGTGATGAAGTCCGACCTTATAACGATACAACGCGACACGTTGACGCTCGAGGCTCTTTTCCTGATGCGCGACAAGGGAATCGGCTGCTTGCCGGTCGTTTCGGACGGCAAACTGGTCGGCATCGTTACCGATCACGACTTTCTCACAGTCTCGACCAAGCTCTTCGAAGAACGCCTCAAAGTGTGTATGTTGCCGCCCCCACCGGAACCCGGTTGATCCCGCGGACAACTCTCTATTCACTCTCATACGATCCACGCAAAAGCGAGCGGCGGCGGCCGGGCAGCCGCGGAAAATTAAACGCATTTCGACTTTCGATTTTGCGCCGGACTGCCTGTATCTTTGTAGAGAATTATGGAGCCCGAATCAGTTTTCCGATCTGATCTTTTCAGGTCGACCAAACCCAATAAAAAAAGCCAGATCCTCAGCCTGATACGTGCCGCGCAGCCGATCACACGAACGGAGATCGCGGAACGGCTGGCTATCGATAAGAGTACCGTGGCCGAAGATCTGACGCCGCTAATAAAGAGCGGCGTTCTGCTTGAAGCATCGGCCGATGTCGAGGGCCAAAATCGCCGCGCGCGCGTCTTGTCGTTCGCACCTGGCAGCGATTATTTTATCGGCGTCAATCTCGGAGTCCGCCATTCGCAGGTCGGGATCACCACACTCACCGGTGACATCGCCGACGAGGACGATTTTGAAACGCCGAAGGACCCAAAGGCGGCATTGCGAGCGGCACGCGAGCGTATCAGTGGGCTGGCCACAAAACACGGCGAGAGCGGCCTGAAGATGATCGGTGTGAGTGTTCCCGGCATGACCGACGCGGACCGCCAGACTCTCGTGTTCGCGCCTAACCTGGAATGGCGTTCCGTTGACATCGCGAATGCACTGAGGATCAATGACTCCGCCGGTGTGGTTGTCGAAAACGACTCGAACGCCGCGGCGATGTATGAGGCGCGAACCAGGATAAACAATTCGCAAGACGCGTCGATGACAAACTTTATACTCGTCCGCTCGGGAACCGGCATCGGCGTTGGCCTCGTTATCGGCGGCGAGGTCTATCGCGGCACCGGTATCGGCCGCGGTATGGCCGGCGAATTCGGGCACATGACGATAGTTGCGGGCGGCAAGCCGTGCGTTTGCGGCAACCGCGGGTGTTGGGAAAAATATGCGTCCGCAGCGTCGGCGGCCTGGCTGTATCTCGGCGACCGCCCGCCCGCCCGGCACGAGAACATACCGCGTTTTGTCGAGATAGTTTCGAAAGCCGAGAACGGCGACACCCGCTCGCGGCGGACCCTGGAAAAGATCGGAGAATATCTCGGTATTGGGATCGCAAACGTGATAATGGGCGTCGGCATTCCGCGGGTTATCGTCAGTGGACGTCTCGTTTACGGCTGGGATTTTATAAAACAGCCGCTGCGCGAAGCGATCGGCCGCAGCATAGTCGGCAAGATGGAAGGCTGGTCCGTCGAGGCAGGTGAGCCCGCCGGTGCCGCGATCGGCGGCGCTTTGGAAGTCGCCGTCGAGGAGTATCTCAGTACGCTCTAGGTCTTCGGAGTTGCCGAAAGGTCGGCTTGCGGGTTGTTTATCCGTGCTAAGCTGATAGTGAGCAACAAATATGGGCAGCAGCATTTTCTTGGAAGCTGGAGTTCGGAAATGATAGAGATTAGAGATCTTGGTGATGAGGAGATCGGTGAGATCGTCGCGCGAAACAATTTCGCGCATTTCGGTTGTGCGCGCCATAACGTCCCGTACGTCGTGCCGATCCATTACGGCTACGACGATCCGTACTTTTACATTTTCACGACGCAGGGAAAAAAGTCGGAGATAATTTCTATCAACCCGCAGGTGTGCCTTCAGATCGGAGAGATAGTTGATGGGAAGAACTGGACGAGCGTTATTATCAACGGCGAAGCAGACGAGATCTTCGACCAGGACGAGCGCGACGCCGCTCTCCGTCTCATCACGAAAACTAACCCCGAGTTGACGCCGGCCCTCAGCATTCGCTGGATGGATAGTTGGATACGCGAAAATATCAGTATGTTTTATCGAATCACGCCGATGACAATGACGGGGCGCGCGAGCGTTCCCGGCAGTGAGATCAAAACGCCATACGTCCCGGCGCGGCCAGGACAAAAGATCCAATGAACATGCCGTGACCGATCAGTTCATGTGAGGCTTGAGTTGGCGCAGGATCGCTTCCTTTGTCTGAACGCCGACGATCCGCCCCGATTCCTTTCCATTTTTCAGGATGAGCAGTGTCGGTATGCTCTGCACGCCAAAACGCGCAGCGGTTTGCTGATTTGCGTCGACGTCCAGTTTCCCGACAAGCACACGTCCAGCAAGCTCGCCGGCGAGTTTTTCGATGGTCGGCGCTATCAAGCGGCACGGCCCGCACCACGCGGCCCACATATCGAGCAGCACCGGTGTCGGCGACCGTTCGACAACGTCTGCAAAATTAGAATCGGTGACCATGATCGGGGCTGTCGACGCTGCCGGTAACGGAGCCTTGCATCGCCCGCACACGGGCATCTTGTCCGCCGACTGATCCGTACGGACGCGATTACCCGCGCCGCATTTTTCACATCGCACTACTTTCCCTGCCGCTGCGTTTTCCATAGTTCCATTTAATCAAAATCGGCGGAGAAATCTAAGTAAATTCTCACGGCGCGCCGCAAGCAAGCGACTTAAGCAGTTGCTTAAGGTGGAACGCGGATTGCAGTTCTGTAAGATTGAACCAAAACCGTAATCATTTAAAACGGAGTGATAATTATGGCAACAAAACCCGTACGAGGCATAGATGCGACGCGCAGCGAGGGCAAGATCGATGACCGAAAAAGCGCGGTCATACCGGTCATTCAGGAGCAGGCGACCGTCCGGAAACGCGTAGTTGAGACTGGCAAAGTTAAGGTGTCTAAACACGTTAGGGAGTGCGAGGAAGTCGTCGATATTCCCCACGTGCACGAGGAGGTAAGAGTCGATCGAGTGCCCATGAATCAATTCGTCGACGCGGCGCCGGAGGTCAGGACCGATGGCGAGACCACGATCATTCCGGTTCTCGAAGAGAGATATGTTGTGGAAAAGCGTTTGTTCCTAGTCGAGGAACTGCACATTCGAAAAGACAGGATCGAAACGCATCATCCGCAGACAGTAAAGGTTCTAAAAGAAGAAGTGAATGTTACGAGGACAGGCCCGTCCGGACGGCCAACAAAAGGAAATACCGGCCCGGACGCCGATACATACAAAGGGGAGAAATTATGACACATACAGTAGTAGGACTATTCAATAGCAGAAGCGATGCTCAGGCCGCCATGCAGGAGCTTACGTCCAACGGTTTCATAAAGGAAGACATCGATCTTTCGAATCGATCATTCGCCGATACCGGTACCGGAACGGCGGACACGAAAACCGGCACCGATTACGACGGCGGCGAAGGTATAGGCGACCGTATCGCGAACTTTTTCAACTCACTGTTTGGCGATGATGAAGCGACGGCGTCGAGCTACACGAACGCCGCGAGCGACGCCGACGCCATCTTGACAGTGCAGGTAGATTCGGACGAAAGAGCGCGCAAGGCCCAGGAGATCCTCGACCGCCATGATGCTATGGATGTCAACGAACATGCGGCTCAGTATGGACAGCGAAGCGGCCTCACCGACACCTCGATGAAAACCGGCGACAATAAGCAAACGATCCCGGTCGTCGAGGAAAAATTCAATGTCGGCAAACGCGAAGTGGAACGCGGCGGTGCCCACATTCGCAGCCGCGTTGTCGAAAAGCCCGTAGAGGCAACCGTCCGTCTGCGCGAAGAGCACGTCGTGGTGAACCGGCGGCCCGTTGATCGCGCGGTCACCGACGCGGACCGGAAGAACTTTCAACCGGGTGAAATGAATATCACCGAGCGGGCCGAAGTGCCTGTCATCGGCAAGGAAGCCCGTGTCGTCGAAGAAGTCGAGGTCGGAAAAAATGTAACGGAACGCGACGAGACCGTACATGACACCGTGCGACGCACAGAAGTCGACGTAGACAGAACCACCGACAAAACCCGCGACGACAATGCCAAGTCGAAAGGCGCAAATCGATAGAATTTCTATCTGAAAATAAGAAGGCGGGCTTTGATCACAAGGCCCGTTTTTTTGTTGACAAATGCCCGGCGGATCCCCGGGTACCGCGTGCCCGCTTCAATGAAAAAATAGATTCTTGCTCGTCCGGACATAAGTTGGGTTAATATAATCCAAATTCACCGTACGATACGAAAGCGTGGAGAATCAGTTGATGATCGGATCAGGCGAAAACCTCGAGGCTCAATTTTCAATGGAAAGCGGTACCGGCCGCATCATCGAGGACCAGCCGTTCTTCATGCTCGTGACTGGCGACTGGAGTGCGGACGCGACGAGGAAACCGCTCGATAACAGGAGCGTTACAGAAGTCGACCGTGACAATTGTGACGAAGTGCTGGCACGCGTCGCGCCTGTTTTAGATCTCGAAATAAACGGCCACCGGATCTCGCTCAATTTCTTATCGATCGACGACTTTCATCCCGATCGGCTTTTCGCTCAGGTGCCCTTATTCGCCGAATTGCGCAGCCTACGCAGCAGGCTGAAAAGCGGCGACACGTTTAACGAAGCGGCGCGCGAAATGAGGTCGCGGTTCGACCATGTCGAACCCACGGCGGCTGTCAAGCCAGAGCCTGCCGTACCGGACGAACTCCCGAACGATCTGCTCGGACAAATTTTGTCGCAGCCGACGGGCGGAGCGCGTCCGAAGAGTGCAGTGTCGGGCGAACTTGCCGGCCTGCTTGATGAACTGGTTCGGCCGCATCTCGTGAACGTGGATGAGGACGAGCAACGTTCAATGCTGGACGCGGTCGACAAGGCGAGCGGCGACCTGATGCGCGCGATCCTGCACGATCATAAGTTTCGCGAGCTCGAAGCCGCGTGGCGTGGGCTGTTCTTTCTCGTCCGCCGTGCCGAAACGGACGCGAACCTGAAAGTCTTCATCCTCGATATGACGCACGACGAGCTATCCGAAAATTTGAAAAGCGAGAGCGATCTCTCGGAAACGCGATTATATGACTTGATCGCCGGCGACCCGCCGTATGGGCCGTGGGCGGCGGTGATCGGGAACTATGGCTTTCGGCCGGTCATCGACGACATCGCCGCGCTCATCCGCGTCTCAAAGATCTGCGCCGCGGCCGCAGCGCCGTTCATTTCACATATGCGGCCCGAGATCTTAGGCGTTCATTCGCTCGCCGACGGTGCCGATCCGAAAACCTGGAACACTTCGCCGGACACGGCCGAAGGAAAATTGTGGTCGACGCTGCGGTCGATGCCGGAGTCAGAGTATCTCGGTATGACGATCCCTCGGTTTCTGGGCCGGCTGCCTTACGGTGCCGAGACTGACCCGCTGGAGACTTTCCAATTCGAGGAATTTGAAGACGGCCCGGTCCATGACAAATTTGCGTGGGTTAATTGTGCCTTCGGCTGCGCCGCTCTACTGACCCAGAATTTCTCGGCGAACGGCTGGGAGATAGGAACAGCTTTCGTTCAAGATCTGGAACGGCTTCCGGTCTATACGCACGAGGAAGGCGGACAGACCGTTTATCAGCCGTGTGCCGAAGTGCTCTTGTCGCACTCGGCCGCCGACGCATTGTCCGAATACGGTCTTATGCCGCTTGTGACCTTCAAAAATACCGATCATGTTCGCCTGACTCGATTCCAATCGATCACCGATCCGCCGACCGTACTGCGCGGTAGATGGAGGTCGGGACAGTCCTGATCGTTCGCCTCGAAAGTTCAAATAAACTACAATGTAAAGTTTCGCATCGAAGCGAATTCGGTGATTTATGTTCGACGAAACTTTTGACGTCATCGTTATCGGGGCAGGGCATGCGGGCTGTGAAGCCGCGTCGGCCGCCGCGCGCCTTGGTGCCGAGACGGCTCTCGTGACTATAAACCTCGATCTGATCGGGCAAATGTCGTGTAATCCGGCGATCGGTGGGATAGCTAAGGGCCACGTTGTCAGAGAGATAGACGCTCTTGGCGGCATAATGAGCCGAGTTATCGACCGCACCGGAATTCAGTTTCGGCTTTTGAACCGCTCACGCGGGCCGGCGGTCCAGTCGCCGCGAGCACAAGCCGACCGCAGTTTGTACCGGACAGAAATGCGGCGGGTTCTCGAATCGACGCCGAATTTACATTTGCGGCAAGGTGTTGTTGTCGATCTAATTGTTGAGAACAATAAAGTTATCGGCTTGGAGCTGCAGGATACGCGGCGTTTTGGTGCGCGTGCCGTGATCGTTGCGACCGGGACATTTCTGAACGGAACGATTCACACCGGAAACGAAACCTTTTCTGCCGGACGTGCAGGCGAGCCTGCATCGATCGAACTGGCCGAGGCTCTGAAAGGCCACGGTTTTCCGGTGGGCCGGCTGAAGACCGGCACGCCGCCGAGGCTCGACGGCCGTTCCATCGATTGGGACGCGTTCGAAGCGCAGCCCGCGGACGAAAAGCCGGTGGCCTTTTCGTTTGCTACCGAAAAGATAGAGCAAGACCAGATCCAATGCTTTATCGGCTATACGTCGGCGCGGCTGCATGAAGCAATAAGGAACAATCTGCACCGATCGCCGCTTTACTCCGGCAAGATCAAGGGAATCGGGCCGCGATATTGCCCATCAATCGAGGACAAGGTCGTAAAATTCGCCGATAAAGACCGCCATCAGCTCTTTCTCGAACCGGAAGGACGTCATACCAACGAAGTCTATCTGAACGGTTTTTCGACCTCGCTGCCTGCCGACCTACAGTTGGAACTATTGCGGATGGTGTCTGGTTTCGAGAGTGTCAGAATAATTCGTCCCGGCTACGCTATCGAGTACGACTTCATCGATCCTCGAAAGATGCGGCCGACTATGGAATCTACGCGGATGAACGGATTGTTTCTCGCGGGGCAGATAAACGGTACGACTGGCTACGAAGAGGCAGCATGTCAGGGTCTGCTTGCGGGAATCAACGCCGCGATGTCCGTCACGGGCCGCAAGCCTTTCGTATTGGGCCGAAATGAGGCATATATCGGCGTGCTTGCCGATGATCTGATAAGGCACGGAGTTGACGAACCTTACCGCTTATTTACGTCGCGGGCCGAGGCGCGGCTTACGCTTCGGCATGACAACGCTGACGAGCGTCTGTCGCCGCGTGGGCGTGATATCGGTCTCGTCGGTGAAGTCGACTGGGAGCGATTCAACAGCAAGCGTGACCGTATCGCCATACTACGCAATAGTTTAGACGAGACGAAATTCAAACGGTCATCCGTTGAGTACGCGAGTGTCTCGCAAATGTTAAATGCTGATCTGGGCGACGCTTTTACTATATCGCATTTGGCCATGCGTCCGGGTGTGACACCCGAATTGATAAAACGCCTACTCCCCGAAACGGTAAGAGACGGTGTTATCGATACCGAGCTAGAAACTGCGCTCGCGGACTCGCTTTATAGCGGGTACATCGGAAAGCAGAAGCATGCGACGGAGCGGGTGAACAATCACGATGCGTTGAAAGTGCCGGACACGTTCCGTTTTAATTCGATCAGCGGTCTTTCGAACGAGATGGTCGAACGGCTCGAGCGGGCACAGCCGCGCAACTTCGGGCAGGTACGTAACATCGCCGGGTTAACGCCAGCGGCGGTTTCGACTGTGCTCGTCCACCTCACTTCGCAGTCCCGGCATAAGGAAGCTGCCTAGATCTGATATGTGGAACGTTCCACAACTTGTAGAAATGTGGAACGTTCCACATATCAAAATTCAGCTACCGCGAGAATCGTGATAGCTTGAGTAAAGACCGTTCATCTAACGGCAAGTTTGAATTAAATTCAGAAATGGGAAAGATAATAGCGGTCGCTAACCAAAAGGGAGGCGTTGGGAAAACCACAACCGCCATAAATCTCGCGGCCGCCCTGGCACTTTCGAAAAAGAAGGTTTTGCTCGTTGACGCCGATCCGCAGGGTAATGCGACATCCGGAGCGGGAATCGCGAAGTCGAAATCGCGAAAATCGCTGTATGACGCAATGATAACCGGCGATTCAGTACGCGAATCGGTGATCCCTACCGAGATACCGTCACTCTGGGTTCTCCCGTCACATAGAGATCTTGCGGGGATCGAAATCGAATTTGCCGACGCTAATGACCGCAACCTCATCCTTAAACGCTTGCTCCATCAGATTCGAGATTATTTCCATTACATTATCGTCGATTGCCCGCCATCGCTCGGTATTCTCACGGTAAACGGGCTCACTGCCGCAGACTCACTGCTCGTCCCGATCCAATGCGAATATTTTGCTTTAGAAGGCGTAACTGAACTTTTCGAGACACTGGCCCGTTTAAAACGTGAGCTCAATCCGGACCTAAAGATCGAGGGCCTGCTCCTGACCATGTACGACGAACGCACAAACTTGTCCGCCGCGGTGGCAAAAGATCTACGGGATTTTTATGGGCCGAAAGTGCTGAAAACCGTCATTCCGCGCAACGTTCGGCTTGCGGAGGCTCCGAGCTTCGGCAAACCGATACTTCTCTATGATCCGAAATCACGCGGAGCCGTGAGCTATATCGAACTCGCGAAGGAGATACTGACACATGGCTAGACAAACCCTCGGCCGCGGCCTAAGTGCATTGCTTGGTGAAGATACGGAGATGGTCGCTGCTGTTGCAACGTCGCTGGAATTAGATATTCATCTAATTAAACCCAATCCGGAACAGCCGCGAACCAGATTTGCCGAGGCCGCGCTTGAGGAGCTGACACAGTCCATACGCGCGAACGGCATCGTTCAGCCGATCGTCGTCCGTAAGGTCGACGGCGGTTATGAGATAGTTGCGGGCGAACGCCGATGGCGTGCGGCTCAGCGTGCGGGCCTTCATAAGATTCCAGCTGCGATCAAGGAAGTATCGGATGCGAAACTTCTCGAGCTTGCACTTATTGAAAATATCCAACGACAGGAACTCAATGCGATCGAGGAGGCGGCGGCGTACCGCAAACTGATCGACACAGTCGGACTTACCCAGGAAGCAGTGGCCGAACAGGTCGGAAAAGAGCGGAGCCTGATCGCAACTTCGCTAAGGCTTCTAAAGTTGCCGAACGACATTCAAAAGCTGATCGAAGAGGAAAAGCTGTCGGCCGGCCATGGCCGGGCGTTGCTGATGACCAATGATCCGACGTTGCAGCGGCGCGTTGCGCGAACCGTGATAGAGAAGAAGCTGTCGGTCAGGGAAACCGAGCGGGCGGTCAAACAGGCGGCTCACTCTCAACGGCAACCTGCTGACAACAAAGCAGTTAGGTCGGTGAGTGATCCAAACGTCTCGGCTGCCGTAACCAAATTACGCCGGCACTTAGGCACCGGCGTTAATATAAAGAAGAACAGTAAGGGCGACGGCGGAAGGATTGAGATCGAGTACTACACCACAGACGATCTGGACCGTATTTATCAGATATTGATGCAGCCGAAATAAAACAGGAGGAAACGATGGACAAGCGACGTCTGACGGAAATGGTCTCCAGTGCCGGTTGAGCGGCCAAACTCGCACCGAGCGACCTTGCTCAAGTTTTGAGCAAACTTCCCGTACAATCGAACGCAAACGTGATCGTCGGATTCGACAAATCCGACGATGCGGGTGTTTTTCGCCTTTCGGACGACCTCGCGTTGGTGCAAACCGTCGATTTTTTCACTCCTGTCGCCGACGACCCTTACACATACGGCATGATCGCGGCGGTCAATTCGCTCAACGACGTGTACGCGATGGGCGGCGTTCCGATTTCTGCACTTTCCATCGTCTGTTATCCGCAGAAAGGCGACATGGACGTGCTCGGCAAAATACTCGAAGGCGGCCAGCGAGCGATGAATGACGAAGGCGTCGTCGTGATCGGCGGCCATTCGATCGACGATGCGGAAATGAAGTTCGGATATGCGGTCACGGGAACAATAGATCCGTCAAAAGTCGTAACAAACGCCGGCTCAAAAGCGGGCGATGTTCTCATACTGACCAAACCGATCGGGACCGGCGCGATCAACACGGCTGTAAAACGCGGGCTCGCGCGGCCCGAAATTGTTGCCGCCGCGATCGAAAATATGACGAAATCCGCGGCGCACGCATCTAAAGTAATGCAGAAGATCGGCGTGAAGGGCTGCACCGACGTCACCGGCTTTGGCCTGCTCGGCCACGCCTTCGAAATGGCGAAGGCGAGCGGGGTTACGTTTGAGATCGACGCTGAGAATGTTCCGCTGCTCCCGGACGTAATCGAGCTTATCGGCCAGGGAATGTTGACCCGCGGCGATAAAAACAATCGTGCGTATACGGGCGACACCGTGATATTTGACGAGCGGATCTCGAAGGAAATGCAAAGTGCTCTTTACGATCCGCAAACCGCGGGCGGATTGCTCATCAGCATTGGGGCGGAAAAGGCGGTTAAATTCATCGCCGAGGTACCGGACGCCCGAATCATCGGCCGAGTATCGTCAAAGGGCGAGCATTTGATTAAAATAAAGTAGAACGATTTACGACGCTGCGGCAGAAGGTAAAGAAATTGTTTTTATTCATTTTCGAAAACATCGGAACATCTGAGCTGATTTTGGTCGGCATCGTCGCCCTTATCTTTCTCGGCCCGCGTAAACTGCCCGAAATGGCACGTAAAATGGGCAAGATGATGGCGGACTTTCGCAACACGACTAACGAGTTCAAGTCGACCTGGGAACGCGAGGTGAATTTCGAAGAGGAAGAACACGCGATACGAACCGGCGAACTGGCGACGTCGCCTGCCGTCGCACGCGAAAATTCGATACTCGGCGCATCTCCCGCAAATGTCGCGTCGCCCGAGATCCGGTCGATCGACCGCGAAGCCTTTGAAAAACTTGCGCCGGTCGCAATTGACGAAAGCCGCGAAAATCCCTTGAACGATGCCGAAACGACCGTCGACGACCCCTCAACAAAACCCGATTCCTTATCCGACAAACGAACCTGGCTTTGAGCCGCACGATCATCCCGGCCTTTGCAGACACCTTGACCAACCCGCAGCGTAAATGAAAGAAATCGAAACAAATGAACACGAGCTTCGCGGCGGGCAAATGTCCTTTCTCGAACACCTCGACGAGCTGCGAAAGCGTCTCGTAAGTTCTGTGATCATTATAGTTGTGGCATTCTCGCTATGCTGGTTCGTGTCCGACAAAATCTACAACTTTTTGAGCGTCCCGATACGTCAGGCACTGTCGGAAGCGGAACGCCGTGAGCTGCCGGTTGCGGGCCTCACCGGCGAGGAAAAGATCCTGCCGCTCTCGACGCTCAAACCCGGCGACAAAGGCCGCTACGTTTTCGACCGTTCGACAAAGCTCGGCGTCAGCGTCGTTCAGCCCGGCACTTCGGTCCAGGCAGAAGTGGCGACCGACGCACAGGGGATTACCGGGCTGTTCACGGCCGAGCGGATACTCACGTCGAACGCGGTTATCCCCGCCGGGGTCCGGCTGCCGGTCGATCTACTCGCCGACCCGTCAACCGTACAAAACGCGGACGAACGGCTGATCGTCACGACCGCGGTCGAATCTTTCACGTTGTATGTGACCGTCTCGCTTTATTCGGCGATCGCTCTTTCGATACCGCTTTTGCTGTGGCAGATATGGGCTTTCATTTCGCCGGCCCTATATAAACACGAGCGGGCGTACGTGACGCCGTTCATCGTGCTGTCGACGACTTCGTTCGTCATCGGTGCGGCGTTTGCCTATTACATCTTGTTTCCGCCGGCGATACGCTATTTGCTCGGGCTCGGTGAGGACTTTAGGCTGCTGCTGCGCGCCAGCGATTATTTCGACTTTATAACGATAATAATGCTCGCGATGGGGCTGATCTTCCAGATGCCGGCGATCGCATACGTTCTCGCCCGCATTGGCCTGATATCCGCGGGAATGCTCGTCCGTGCTTGGAAAATAGCGATCGTCGTTATACTCATCGTTGCGGCCGTCGTTTCGCCGACCGGCGACATACCGAACATGATGTTGTTCGCCGCTCCGATGATGGCGCTTTATGTTGTGTCGATATTCATCGCGTGGTTCTTCGGCCGAAAACGCCAGCACGAGCAGCCGGCATAAGTCGTTCCGGTCACGAGATGCAACCCGCTTTGGCTGTTACGGCATCTTGAAGAATTAGGTATAACTGTCTAAAATCACACGGTTAAAGTAAGAAGAGCAATTGTCTGCTATGCCGCCTGGCCGATCTCGTTTGCAGCAGCCGCAATTTTGAGGAGTTTTTACAATATGTTCGCAGTGAAATTTTTCCGGAATTTCGCATTAATGGGTCTCATCGCCACCTTTGCGGCCGCCGGCGCGTTCGCGCAAAAAAAGGGGAATGACGAAAAGCCGAGCGAGGACGTGTCGCAGAAGGTGCGCGTCGTCAAACCCGAGCTGAAAGAGGCTTACAAGCGATGGCGCAACACCGACGTCGCATACATCATCACGAAAGAAGAAAGGCGTGCCTTCGACGCACTGGCGACCGACGAAGAACGCGAAAACTTCATCGAAAATTTCTGGCGCCGCCGCGATCCGAACCCCGACACCGAGGATAACGAATACCGCGAAGAATTTTACGAGCGCATCGCATATGCAAACGAGCACTTCGCGTCCGGCATACCCGGTTGGAAGACCGACCGCGGCCGCATCTATATCACGTTCGGTAAACCAGACTCGGTGGAGTCGCATCCGTCCGGCGGATCGTATGACCGGCCTTCGTATGAGGGCGGCGGCTCGACGACCACATATCCCTTCGAAACGTGGTTTTACCGCCATCTTGACGAGGTCGGCGAAGGACTCGAGATCGAGTTCGTCGACCCGACCGGTACCGGCGAATATCGTCTCGCCCGCAACGCGCAGGAAAAGGACGCACTTAAGACCGTTCCGGGTGCCGGGTTGACCACGGCCGAGTCTCTGGGCCTCGATCAGGGCGAACGTGCGACCGGCCTTACAAATGGTGGAGGAAACGGCTACCAGCGTGAGCAGGACTCGCCGTTCCGAAAACTGGAAATTTTGAATGCTCTTAGTCGCCCGCCGCAAGTAAAATTCAGCGATCTGGCCGGCGTTGCCGGTGCCGACTCGGGCGTACTGGATAACAACCCGCTCAACTTCGATATGCGCGTTGACTTCTTTCGCCAGTCGGAGGACCGCGTGATCGCGACGTTCACGGTTCAAACCGAAAACAAAGATCTATCGTTCGAAAAGGTCGGCGGCCTCGAACAGGCGAAGATGAACATTTTCGGCCGGATCACCGCGGTTTCGGGCAAGCGCTCCGGTATCTTCGAAGATTCTGTAACAACGACCGCTACGTCCGAGGAACTTGCCGAATCGAGAGACAGAAAGTCTGTCTATCAAAAGGCCGTCGCACTTACACCGGGAACTTACAAGGTCGACGTCGTCGTCCGTGACGTAGTCAGCGGGAACAAGGGAATCGTGAACAAAGGCTTCACGGTGCCGCGGTACGACGAGAAAAAGCTTTCGACCTCGACGCTCATTCTCGCTTCCAAACTGCGCAACACCGACGAACGCGATATCGGCGGCATGTTCGTCATCGGCAACGCAAAGGTCATCCCGAATCTGAGCGGCATCTACAAACAGGGACAGGAGGTCGGTGTCTACCTTCAGGTTTACAACGCCGGCATCGACCAGACCACGCTTCGTCCCGCGGTCGACGTCAATTACGTTCTGACAAAAGGCGGCAAGGAAGTCCTGAAGCAACCCGAAGACTGGACCGGCCTCAGCGACGCAGGCCAGCGGCTGACGCTGGCTCGTCTGTTACCGACCGACCGTATGCCCGTCGGTGATTACGAGATAAAGGTGATCATGAAGGACCGCGTCAGCGGACAGATCATCGAGAATGCGGGTAAGTTCACGATCACGCAGTAAACTCGTGCAGTAAGTAAAAAAGCCGTGTATCGCCGTAAGACGATACGCGGTTTTTTTATCTCCAAATTTTATTTACGGCGGTCGATTTCAAATATCTCGCCCGATTTGCCTTCGCTTGTCGCTAGAATGGATCGGCCGTCAGCAGAATACGTCACCGACTCGCCCTGTTTGCGATCGCCAAGATCGACGACGGCAGGCTTTTGTTTCCAGATATCGTCGAAGTTCGCATCGCCCGCCGGCAATTTCAATTCGTAACCGGCGGTATAATCGCAAATGATAACGCTTCGGCCGTCGTCGGCAACCGCCGCGCCCGTGAGCAGGCCGTTCGGTACGGATGGCACTGCGATCTCTCCAATCTTTTCGGCCGTGACCGGCTCCGTAGTATTGAAATCCGGCTGCAGGCGAAATATGAATGCCGGCCCGTCGATACGTTTTGTCAGAACGTACAGGTTTCCGGTCTGGGCGTTAACCAACAGCGACTCGGCGTTGTGCGGCCCGTCGGGATATCGAAATCTCAAAAGCGAAGCGGCCTCGGTTTCCGTGTCCGCACCCGGAGCGGCCGGGCCCGCGTTGACGTTGGGCTCAGCGACGCGATAGATCCCGGCCTCGGCGCGTTCGAGTTTGTTGTTCCCGATCTCACCGATATAAAGAAAGCATTTGTCGCCCGCGTCCTTCGACGCGGCGATGTCTTCCCAATCCGTATTCCTTGCACCGACGACACGCCACTTTCCGAGATCCCTCCCCGCGGCATCGAACGCAAAAACGAACGGACCGTCGCCCGAGTCGTTATGCGTCCAGTAAACTCCGTTCTGACATCGCGAAGCCGCAATGCCGCTGCTCTCCTTGATATCTCGATTTTGCAGCCTGCCGATAATTTTGGGCTTTTGATAATCCTGGCTGTCGAGTACGGACTTTTCGTGCGAAGAGGCATCGGAGCACCCGAGAAACGCGCTGCCGGCGAACGTCAAACATATGACAAAACCCGATATTTTAGCTATAGTTTCTCTCGACATACTCTACTTTCATTATAGGCACGCCGTCGCGGCGGGACAAAACTTTTCGCAACCGTTCATCGTAAAGGTCTTGGGTCTGATCAAATGATAGTTGGAACTGAATGGCTCATCGAAGCCGTCGGATGCGAACCCGAACTGCTTCGAGATGAAGGTTTACTGCGGTCGATCCTCGGTCGCGTGATCACCGATCTACGTCTGCGCCCGGTCGGTTCTGTATGGCACAAATTCGAAGGCGAGGGCGGCGTAACCGGCCTCATCGCCCTCACCGAATCGCACCTCGCCTGTCACACATACCCCGAACACGGCACCGCGACGTTCAACTTATATTGCTGCAACGAACGCCCAGAATGGGACTGGCGCGCGAATCTCGAAGAGACCTTAAAAGCTCGATCAATATCCGTAACCCGAATCGAGAGAGGCGAAAGTAGCTCCGCCGTCACGAGGCCGTCCATAGAGCAAATCAGAACGGAGGAGCATCGAGCCTAGCGTCCCGCTGGCGTTACCTTTTTATGAGCGTTCTCCAGGCCAATTGCCCGTCGTGTGCGGGGCCGATCGAGTTTAAGGCGGGGTCGACCATCGTCGTGGTCTGCCCGTTTTGCCGCTCTGCCGTCGCGCGGACCGACCGGGCACTTCAGGATCTCGGTAAGGTCGCGGAGATCGCACAATCCGAATCGCCGCTGAAACTCGGCCTCAAAGGATCGTTCAAAGGAAACGCGTTCGAACTAACCGGCCGTGCGCAGCTAAAGCACGACTCAGGCGGTTATTGGGACGAATGGTACGCCACATTTTCGAACGGTTGCGTCGGCTGGCTGGCCGAGGCACAGGGTAGATTTTATCTAACGTTTTACCAGCCGCTGCCGGCGGGCACGACTCTGCCGCGATTCGAAGCTCTTGAGGTCGGCCAGTCGGTGCCGGAAATTCCGTCAAATTCGGGAATGATCGTCGCTGAGAAAGGAACGGCAACGTCAGTCGCGGCCGACGGCGAGATCCCGTATCAGCTTATTCCGAACGAGCGCAGCAATTACGCCGACCTCGCCGGCCACGATAGCGCATTCGGCACGATCGATTACGGTTCTGACCCACCTTGGATTTTCATGGGCCAGCAGGTTTCGCTAGCCGATATTGGGTTGTCCAATGCCCGCCCGGTCGAGCGGGACGCACGCCGCGTATCAGCGGCCGCGTTGGGCTGCCCTCATTGCGGCGGCCCGCTCAACCTGATCGCGCCCGACAAAGCAGAACGTGTTACCTGCCCCAACTGCGATTCACTGCTCGACGTCAATCAGGGAAACCTGACGTACATGCACGCGCTCAATCCGACTGAGGCGGACAAGAATTTTGCACTCCAGATCGGAGCCGAGGGCACATTCAAAGACGACGTAAAATTCAAGATAATCGGCGCCGTCGTCCGCAGTGTCTATATCGAGGGAACGCACTATTACTGGCACGAGTATCTGCTCTACAACCCGCCCGTCGGTTTCCGCTGGCTCGTGCACTCCGACAACCATTGGAATTTCGTCGAGACGGTCAACCTGGCCGATGTAGAGGCACTCTCGGGCGGTATCTCGCTGACGTCCGCGCCGAATAAGGTCGTTTACGATTCGAAAACATTTAAGATCTTTCAGGACGCGAACGCGAAGGTCGAATACGTCAAAGGCGAATTTTACTGGCGTGTCGAGCAGGGCGAGACCGTACGTGCGATAGACTATGTTGCCGCTCCGCTGATGCTGTCGCAAGAGGCAACTGCTTCCGAGATCAATTGGTCGCTCGGCGTTTACATGACAAACGCCGAGGTCGAAAAGGCTTTCGGCGTCTCGGATCTGCCAAAGCCGTGGTCGGTCGCACCGAACCAGCCATTCACCGGACAATTTTATTACACCTGGGCCGCACTTCCACTTTTTCTATTGGTAGTTGTCGCGATCTTCATGATCCCGTTCAGCGGAATGACGGCCACGACGCTTTCTCAGCAGATAATCCTGCCGCCGATGGCGAATGCGACCGCACCGCAGACCATATTCAGCCAGCCATTTGATGTGAAGGCGAACCGAAATCTGCGGATCACGGCGTCGGCTCCCGTAACCAATTCGTTCGCCGACCTCGATGTCGATCTGATCAACGAACAGAGTCAAGAGGTCGAATCGGTCAGCGTGCCGATCGAGTATTACCAGGGCGTCGAGGACGGCGAAAGCTGGACCGAGGGCGGACAATCGCAGGACGCGACCCTGTCGTCCCTGCCGGCCGGCAAATATACGCTGCGCGTCGAGGGCACGTGGCAGAACTGGCAGCAGCCGATGCCCATCTCGGTCAAGGTGGAACAGAACGTCAATCGCGGTGTAAATTTCGGCTGCGCGTTTTTGATACTTCTTATAGTTCCGCTGTTCGGAATTATTAGAAAGTTTTCGTTCGAGTCGAGCAGGTGGAAGGACAGCATGTTCTCGACCTCGGGCGGCGGGTCGAGTGACGATTCGGACGAGTAATATCTAAAGTTATGATGAAAGCTCTCTACATGATATTTGCGATCGCCGTGCTTGTTGCCTATTCGGCATCGGCGTGGTTCGGCTGGGAACTCGCCAATTCGGGCAGCCGTTCGCGTCTCGGCATGCCGTTCATCTATACAGGATTTCGCGGAGGAAAATAATGCTCAATCTACTAATGAATTTTCCGGCACTCGGCATGATCATCAAGCTCGATGAATTGATGCCGGTCGTCACGACAACCGTAGTTTTTGTTCTCATCGGCCTGATCGTTTTCGCCGTTGCGTTCCTGATAGTCGTGTTGGTCGCCCCGTTTTCGGTGAAAAAGGAGATCGAGGACGACCAGAACATATCGCTGGCGATCATCATCGGTTCCGTGATCATCGGCATCGCAATGATAATCTCCGCCGCCATCCACGGCTGATCTGCGAAGGGATGAGGGCTGAGGGATGAAGGATGAACGCAGAGCAGTTTCTTCATCCCTCATCCTTCAGCCCTCATCCCTATGAAAAAGACTCCGCTACTTTTCCTCAACGTAATAATCATCGCGACGTGCGGGCTCATCTATGAGCTGATCGCGGGAACGCTTTCGAGCTACGTCCTCGGCGACTCGGTCACGCAGTTTTCGCTTATCATCGGCATTTATCTTTCCGCGATGGGCCTCGGCTCGTGGCTGTCTCGGTTTGTTGATAAACATATTGCAGAAAAGTTCGTCGACATCGAACTCGCCGTTGCGGTGATCGGCGGATTTTCGGCGCCGCTGCTTTTCCTCTCGTTCGCGTACGTATCGTATTTCGCGATCATCTTGTACTCGATGGTCTTTGTCATCGGCACGCTCGTCGGCCTCGAGATACCGCTGCTCATGCGGATACTGCAGGACGAACTCGACTTCAAGGAACTCATCTCACGCGTGCTTGCACTGGATTATGTTGGCGCCCTCGCCGCGTCGCTGCTTTTCCCGCTACTTCTGGTCCCCAAGCTAGGCCTCAACCGCACGTCGCTGCTTTTCGGGATGCTCAACGCCGCTGTTGCGATCTGGGCGACGTGGCTGCTCGAACCGCTGATCAAGCGAAATCTCAACGCGATGCGGATCAAAGGCTTCGTGATCATCGTCCTGCTCATGATCGCCTTTATCAAAGCTGACCGTCTGACGACCTTGGCCGAAGACGGCCTGTTCATGGACAACATCGTGTATGCGAAAACTTCACAATATCAGCGGATAATCGTCACGAAAGGAAAGACCGGCTACGCGCTGTTCCTGAACGGAAACCTGCAATTCAATACCTTCGACGAGTACCGCTATCACGAAGCTCTCGTCCACCCAGCCTTCGCCGCGTTTCCCGCCGGAGCGAAACGCGTTCTTGTACTCGGCGGCGGGGACGGCTTGGCCTTGCGCGAGATCCTTAAATACCAGTCAGTCGAGTACGTGCAGATCGTCGATCTCGACCCCGCGATGACGTCTATCTCCGATCATGTGCCCGCACTCGCCGAGCTGAACAATCATTCATTCAGAGACCCGCGCGTACACCTCACGAACGGCGACGCGTTCGTCTGGCTCGACACCGTCGACGCCGAACCGTTCGATATTGCGATCGTCGATTTCCCCGATCCGAACAACTTCGCACTCGGTAAACTCTACACGACGCGTTTCTACAACCTGCTCAAGAAAAAACTGACGCCCGAATCGGCTGTCGTCATCCAGTGCACCTCGCCGCTCATAGCTCGCTACTCATACTGGTGCATCATCAAAACGCTCGAAGCCGCCGGATTTAACGTCAAACCGTACCAAACAACCGTTCCCAGCTTCGGCGTCTGGGGCTACGCCCTGGCGAAGATGGAGCCACTCGAAACCCCGCAAAAACCACCCGGCAACATCGAATTGAAGTTTCTCAACGACCAATCATTCCCCGCTCTCTTCGATTTCCCCGCAGACATGACGCGGCCCGCTGAAGACATCGAAATTAACCGACTCGATAACCAGGCACTGGTGCGATACTACGAATCCGAATGGCGACGATTTGAACAATAGAATGAAAGAAAAAAGTCGAATCAGCATACCGTTGAAGTACGAAGGCCAAGTTAAGTCATTGTGTTGGGTCGGTGACGTGCTGATCGACTACGTTAGTGGGAACGTCATAATAGATTTAGATGGTAGTATTTCCGATCCTAGAGTTATTTTCGGTTATAAATTTGACAGTGCGATTGTGACACCGGATGGAGAATACTCTGTAATTTACGAATTACACGGCACTAAAGGAGTTCTGTTAAATCGGGGCAAGGAAGTGCGGGAGCTAAATAGGAGTTACTACTGTGCCGACGCATACGAGTTCCCGATATGCTTTGTATCCATTTCGGATGGGGATTACGGAATTGCGTATTGCCCGGATAAATACAATATCGTCGAGATTGAACGAGCGGATGACGGGGAGCGCCTTACAAAGCAGAATCGCGACGAGATCGACTTTTTTCAGTCACGCCTTCAGGTGAGTCCCGGCCAAATATGGCTCCTAAGCGCAGGCTGGGTCTGGCATCCGCTTGATTCCGTAATCTTATACGAACTTTCCAACGGATTTGCAGACCCCAAACCACTAACGTCGTGGAACGGCGGCTTGGGCGATTTTGGCATATGGGAAATCAACAACGCTGCGTTTATAGACGATTTCAAATTATTGATTTCAGGGACCGGCGACGACGTAAACGAAGATGCATCCGATGAGAAAGCTGTTGTAGTTTACGATCTAAGAGAAAAGCGGGTCGTCTCACGAAAGTCAATTTCGGAACCTACGGGGCATCTGATGGCCCTTAGTGAAGATTTCGCGGTCACGTTTTATAAAACCCCGAAACTTCTAGATCTGAACACTGGAGAAACCACTTTTGAATGGAAGGATATCCCTACCGACGAACGAAACAGCAGCATTTGGTCCATTGAAACTTTTTCAGCATTCGCTGCCGACGTGAAAAATAAACGATTTGCAGTTGCTACCCCGAATACTATTGAAGTAGTCACTCTTTCGTAAATGAGCCTCACCCGCCGCGAGCTACTAACCATGTTCCTCGGTGCGCCGATAGCAATGGCGGCGTGTAAGACAGGTGCGTCCAATTCGTTTCCCGAGGGCGAGATCGTCGGGCAATCGGCAAACCTGGGGCATGTGCTGCGGGAAAATCGCAATTTCGACGTGCCGGCAGACAATTGGGAGAGTAGTAAGGTCGTCATAATTGGAGGCGGTGTCGCGGGGCTGACGGCGGCGTGGAAGTTTCGGAGAGAGAATTTTAGCGACTTTATTCTCCTCGAGTTGGAAAAGGAGGCCGGCGGTACCGCTCGCAGCGGTGTGGGCAAACCGGTTTCTTATCCGTGGGGAGCACATTATTTGCCCGTGCCGTTTCAGGAGAATGCGGAACTGATCGCGTTTCTTGATGAAATGTCGCTGATCGAGGGCCGCGACGCCGGCGGCGAGATCGTGGTCAAGGAGCAGTATCTTTGCCGCGAACCCGAAGAACGCGTTTTTTACAAAGGCCGTTGGTACGAAGGTTTGTACCTGAACGTCGGGGCGAGCGACGACGACAAATTGCAGTTCGCCGCGTTCCAAAAAAAGATCGACGAATGGGTCAATTGGCGTGACGCGGATGGCAAACGAGCATTCGCCGTACCGCTCGCAGCGTGTTCGGTCGACGCGGCGGTAACCTCGCTCGACAAGATCTCATTTAGCGATTGGCTGAGGCAAAATGGGTTCACATCCGAGCGGTTGTTTTGGTATTGCGATTATGCGACGCGTGACGATTACGGGCTGAAATTCGATCAGGCGTCGGCGTGGGTCGGGCTGTTTTATTTTTGTTCGCGCGTGCGAAAAAGCGGCGCCGAGTCGCAGCCGTTCATCACGTTTCCGGAAGGGAACGGGCATTTTGTAGATCACTTTGTCGAAAAGACGAGCGAGAATATCCGCAAGTCGCAGATGGCCGTGTCCGTCGTGCCGTATGAAAGCGGAGCAGATGTAATATGTCTCGACGGTGGCGAGCCTCGCGGCATTCATTGCGAAAAAGTGATCTATGCGTCGCCAATGTTTACGGCTCCGTTCGTCATACGCGGCTTTCGCGACGATGCGCCGTTCGCCGCGAACGAGTTTCAGCATAACGCATGGTTCGTCGCGAATTTGTTTTTGAAGGACAGGCCGAAACCTCGGTTCGCCAAAGACTTTCCGCTCGCCTGGGACAACGTCCTGTACGAAAGCCCGAGCCTCGGCTACGTCACCGCGACGCACCAAAAAGGCATCGACTACGGCCCGACAGTCCTGACCTACTACTATCCGATGTGCCACGAAGAGAGCGGCCGTACCAAACTTTTCAATTACGACTGGCGCCAGCTGGCCGATGTCTGCCTGACCGACATGGCCCGAGCTCATCCCGATATTTACGAACTCACGGGCCGCATCGATATCATGCGTTGGGGCCACGCGATGATAAGCCCTCGGCCCGATTTTATCTGGAGCGGCGTCCGAGAAAAAGCGATGCAGCCCTACCGCAACATCCACTTCGCCCACACCGACCTCAGCGGCGTAGCCTTGTTCGAAGAAGCGTTCTATCATGGCCTGCGCGCGGCAAACGCCTTACTGAAGTGATCTAACAATGGATTATCCCTCAATTCTAAAACCAACTTCTTTCGAACCTCTTGTCTTATCCACCGGCAAGACAATCCCCGTCTCAAAAACTAGCCCTGTATTCCAGAAGTGGTCGGGTGAAGAGTTACAGAACACCTACGGTGGCAAAGCCGTTATCGACGTGGATGGCGAGCCTTGCTTTTCGGAGTTGGCGATCTTACGCGCATTTCAAAAAGATGGATGGTCGGGCGTTTGGGTCGACACGTTCAGCAATTGCTTTCGCACTATTTGGGAAGGAAAAGGCGTGGGACTTCCGCCTGAGAAACAATTAATACTCGATGAAATAAAATCTGCCGCGAAGTCGAAAAACGGATGTTGGGACGTTTTCTGTTGGAGAGCAGATAAGGTTGTATTCGCAGAGGCTAAGCTCCTCGCCAATGACCAAGTCCGGTCATCTCAGATAAATTGGTTAGAAGCTACATTACTGTGCGGGTTCGATGAAAGCTCCTTCCTCTTGGTTGAATGGTCATTAGCATAAGGCGTGAGTTTGGCAATCGGACAAAACTACTGGCTTTTCTCGAAAAAGATCGACCTGACTGTCTTTCTAGGCAGTGCGATCCTTTCTCTCCTTTTACTCGTCGTCGGGTGGAAGATCGGAATTTTGAGCGGTGAGTCGCCGGAGTGGACTTGGGTTTCGGCGGTGCTGTTAGTCGATGTTGCTCATGTCTGGTCGACTAGTTTCCGGGTTTACTTCGATAAGGAAGAGTTAAAGCGGCGGTTGTGGTTGTACTTGCTTGTGCCGCTTTTCGGGTACGCTGTCGGTGTCGCTTTGTATTCGGAAAGTGCGTTGACGTTTTGGAAGGCGTTGGCGCTCGTCGCGGTTTTTCATTTCGTCAGGCAGCAGTACGGCTGGGTCGCTCTTTACCGGCGAAAATTGGGCGAGACGGACAATTGGTCGTGGTGGATCGATGCGGCGGCGGTTTATTTAGCGACCGTTTATCCGCTCGCGTTTTGGATGACGCGCCTACCCCGTAATTTCGAATGGTTCGTGCAGAACGATTTTGTTTCGCTTCCGGCGATCGTCGAAACCGTCTTGTTCCCGATCTATGTGGCGGCACTCGCTGCGTATGCGATCAAATCCGTCTATCAATATGCGGCAACCGGTTTTTTGAATATCGGTAAGGACATCGTGGTCGCGACGACGGCGGTCTGCTGGTACATCGGCATCGTTTATTTTAATTCCGATTACGCATTCACGGTGACGAACGTCATCATCCACGGCGTCCCGTATTTTGCACTGATCTACGTTTACGCACGAGCACGCCGCGAGAGCACAGGACGCGTTTACCGCACGCTGTCGCAAAATTGGCTTATATTTCTCGCGACGCTTTGGGCACTCGCGTACGCGGAAGAGCTGTTCTGGAACCGCGGTGTCTGGCACGAGAGACAATGGCTTTTCGGCGGCGACTGGGACTGGGAATCGGCTAAAATATATCTCGTCCCGCTGCTCGCGCTGCCGCAGCTCACGCATTACGTGCTCGACGGATTTATCTGGCGGCGAAAGAGCAACGCAAATTTTCGGCTGATCGACTAAAGAATTCGCCCGCGAATGAACACGAATAAGACAATTTTGACCTGCTTTCTCGCGACCACGCTTCTCTTGGGTTCGTGCAAGAGTTCGAGCCGCTCGTCCGACGGCCTCGATATCCTCGGCCCGGCGGACGAAACGAGCGAGGCGGCGAAACTCGTTGCCGAAGCCAATCAGGACCTCACCAAGATCAAAGTTCTCTACAAGGAAAACGAAGGCAAACGCGAAGAGCTTAAAAAAGCGCTCGAGGCGAACGAGGCCGACAAGGTTAAAAAGATCTCGGACGACGTGGTCTATCTGATCAACGACGGAGCCGGTTTCGCCAAAACTGCGATCGACAAACTCGACCAGGCACAGGACATGAACGCCAATGACGACTACAAAGAATATCTGCGGCTAAAGGAAGAATCGCTTAAACGTGAGCTCGAGGCATTTGAAAATTACCGTCAGGCGGCGCGCTCCTTGCGCGATAATTACGATCCGAAAAATGCACAGCTCCGCGATAAGGTAAAAGAAGAATTCAAATCGCGCACGGAAAACTATCAAAAGCTAATGGAAAAGGCCCGCGACTTCAGCAACCAAGCGAACGAGCTCGCGAAAGAAGCGCTGAAGAAACAGGCAGCAAATTAGCGTCTTTTGCGGAAGTCGGGGGAACAACACCGCTCGACAATTTAGTTCCCATAACAAAAACGCTGCGAAATTTTTCGCAGAGTTTTTCGATGGCTTGTGTCGAAATTTTGAACTAACCGTTACATCCAGCACCAACCGGGCGAATTGAGGAATCCGCTCAGAACCGATCGCGTTGTCACGCCGTTCCAGATGTTCGGACCGGATGCGGGCTGCGAGAAGTAATTCGCGTCAGGCGCCTGCAACATCGACGGGCCGTCGCTGACCGTTTCCGGTGTTACGCGTATCGTCTGACGATTTCGGTCGCGAACTATCGTCAGTTCGACGTCGCCGGACTTCTTCGCCGCGATCGCACGGGCGATGTCGATATTTCCCGTGACCTCTTTGCCGTCGATCTCGACGATAATATCGCCTGCCTTCAATCCCGCCTTGGCGGCGGGCGAATCTTCACGAACCTGATCGACCAACACGCCGCCCGTCACACCGAAGTGCTCTGCCAGTTGTTTCGTCAACGGCCGCGTGTTCGCACCGATCTGGCGGCCCGAGCCAAAACCGCGGAAAACGAAAAAATTGTCGCCGCCGCCGGGCATCTGCGGCATGGGCGGCATTGCCTGGATCTGCGGAAGTTCAGCCATCGGCGGAAGCGTCGGCATCGCGCCCGTCGGCGGCACGATCAGCCTGCCCGACCGGCCTGCGGGCGGCAAAGCGAAACCGCCATCTTCGAACTTCGGCATCGGACGCTTGCCGAGCGTGACGGTCAGATCGCGCGATTCACCGTTTCTCAGCACGGTCAATTTCGACTGATGTTCGGGTGCGACCTCGCTCAACAGGCGCGTCAATTTACGGACGCTCGTTACTTCCTCGCCGTTGAAATTAACGATGACGTCGCCCGTCTGAAGGCCCGCAACCTGTGCCGGTGAGCCGGCGGTAACCTCTCCGACGCCGACGCCGCGCACTTCACGCAGCCCGTATTTGCCTAAGTTATCTTTCGTGATCTCCTCGGTCTGGACGCCAAGGTAGCCGCCGTCGCTTCCGAAAACGTACGCAAACCCACGCGATTCGCCCCG
>JBDTUT010000025.1:0-41144 GCA_040007515.1 Acidobacteriota bacterium
TCCGGACAACGGAGAAATCCGTCTTCCCGTCACCGTCGTAATCCACCACGTGCTGTACCGGCGCACCGGCGGCTGTCGTGATAGCAAGGGTTGCTGCGGACACAGCGCCGGTGTCACCGCCGCCGTGGTCGATCAAACGAAGGGTCCATGTACCGTTTGCGTTGGCAACGCCGGTAAAGGACGAGTTCATGGTCGTCGCAGGCATCGGATTAGTAGCTCCTGCTCCACCAATGTTCGTCGTTCGATACGATCCTGAAGCCAATGGCGTCGAAGCGTCGGCAGCGGTCGCGGCCTGCCACCATCCTCCACTCGGAGGAGCCGCAGCGGCATCCGTAAAGTTGTACGGTCCGGCAAGGTCGCTCGAGTCTCCGCAAGCGGTAGCCGTAGTTGACCCTGTTCGGCCGAACAATGTGTGCGACGCACCGTTCGGGGCAACGAGCACGGCCTCAACGTCAGCCATCCAGGTGTGGATCGGCGAACCGAATGTCAAATTGTTGACCTCGACGGTACTGACCGATCCGGTCAATCCCGAGACGGTAAAGGTTACGTTTCTCGGCGTCCCGCCCACTGCATTGCAGCCCGAGGGGCCGTCGGGGATCGCGCCCAAGGTGGCCGCATCGGCGTTGAATGTCGCGGACGGAGCAGCAGCCTGTCCTAAGGCGAACACTGATGATAAAGCTACCGTGGCCGCTAGCGCCAGATAGTTGGTTATTCTATTTCTCATATACGGGAAATGCCCTCCAGCAGTTCGTTTGTGGTGTAAAGCTTTCTCTTGGTGATGATCCCACTCGAGGTGAGCGAAAACGGGTAACTTTCCAAAAAAAAGAAAAAAGGAAAATAGTTAAAACAAATTAGTGCGTTTCGGGCAAAAAGTCAAGCATTTCCAATGTATAGCGACTTTTATCGAAGCATTACTGCCGACCGCTGCCAAAGAGTGTCGTTTTGGTTGACCGAAGCACTTGTATCTTGCCGAAACGTGAATAATAATTAACGCTTTACAACGAACGGTTAGAGCGTCCGAATTTCAATTGGTTGGCGGAAATACTCCACGGCAAACCGAATTTCGAGTCGCGTCGGTTCCTGGTGCACTCGAACCTTCCCACAGTCAAATATGGAAATTCAGGGCTTGAAAAACGACCGCCGCGAAATATTCGGCTGGCTCATGTACGACTGGGCGAATTCCGCGTTCTATACAACGGTTGTGAGCGTTCTCGCCGGGCCTTACATCACAGCGCTTGCCCAAGATGATGTCTGCGCAAAACTGAACCATGCTACAGGATGTGAGAACGGAACGGTGCTGGATCTCGGCCCGCTAGGAGCTGTCACGGCATCCTCGCTTTTTACCACGGCTTTGGCCGCCTCGATTCTGGTACAGGTCTTTTTCCTCCCGATCCTCGGATCGATCGCCGATTATACGCACCTTAAGAAGCGGCTGATGGCCATTTTCTGCTACGTCGGCGCCGCCGCGAGCGGCCTTTTATTTTTCATCAAGGGTGATTCATACATCTGGGGAAGCGTACTGCTGATGATCTCGATGATGAGTTTCGCGGCGGCAAATGTTTTCTACAATGCGTTCCTCATCGATCTTACGACTGAAGATAAACGTGACCGGGTGTCGAGTTATGGTTTCGCCATGGGCTACCTCGGCGGTGTCGTCGTTCTGGTGCTGAACCTTTTGTTGATAAATAACGCAGAAGCACTTGGGATGACCAGAGGCCTCGCGGTACGGCTGTCAATGCTGTCGGCCTCACTGTGGTGGGGACTGTTTTCGATCTTCACATTTTACCTGATCAGATCACGCGCGGCCGTAAAGGAAAGGCCGAGAAACACCAGTCTTTTTTTCATCGGTTTCAGTGAAGTATGGGCTACGCTCAAAGAGTTGAAACGATTGCGCTATACGATGCTGTTCCTCATCGCGTATCTCTTTTACAACGACGGGATACAAAGCGTCATCCTTAACTCCTCGGTCTTTCTTTCGAATGAACTCTTTGACGGCGATGGCAGGAAAACCAATCAGGGTTTTCTTCTCGGCATTTTTCTGATCGCGCAGATCTCGGCGCTCGTCGGCGCCATTCTCTTCGAACGCCTCGCACGTGTCATCGGCGCCAAGCGGACGATCCTGGTGGCGCTGTTCATATGGTGCTGCATCGTCGTATTCGCTTACGGCTTTCTGGCGACGACATGGCAGGCGCAGATAATGAGCGTATTTATCGGACTGGTACTCGGAAGCGCACAGGCGCTTTCGCGTTCGCTCTATTCGCAGATGATACCGGTCGGACGCGAATCGGCATTTTTCGGGCTCTACGAGATTTCGGAAAAGGGAACCTCGTGGATGGGGAACCTCGTATTCGGGATCGTTGTCGCTTCGACCGGTTCTTACCGCCAGGCGATACTGGCGATAATCGTGTTCTTTTTCATCGGTAGTCTGATGCTATTATTCACCGACACCAAGCGGGCGATCCACGAGGCCGGAAACCTAACGCCCGAGGAAGCCACAGAGGGCTGACACAATTGGCGGCCGAGACAAGCCTCGGCTATAATGCTCGCAAAGTTTTCAAATTTAGGATCTCAATAACACTCAAGTGACCGATAATTCCGACGAAAGAATTGTAACCATCTTTGGCGGTTCCAAATGCAGCCCGGAAAGCGAGGAATACCGTATCGCCGAAGAATTGGGCGGCCGACTCGCCAAGGCGGGCTTCACTATTTGTACCGGCGGATATCTTGGCGTGATGGAAGCCGCATCGCGGGGCGCACGCGAAAGCGGCGGGCGCGTCTTTGGCATTGTGATGAACCAATTCAAAGGCGAGCCGAACCGGTATCTTACGGATAAAGTGGCAACGGATCACTTCTACGACCGGCTGCAGAATCTGATCACACGGTCCGTCGGCTTCGTCGCTCTTCGCGGCGGAATGGGCACCGTGACTGAGATCTCGCTTGTCTGGAATAAGCTGCAGACCCGCGTTCTCGAACGGCGGCCGCTCGTCCTTGTCGGTGATTGCTGGGAACGCGTAGTCGAAGCATGGAAGGAAAATCTTGCTGTATCGGATGAAGACGTAGCCTGGCTGGATTTTGCCGGCGATGCGGAATCGGCAACAGCGATAATAATTGCGAAATCTAAAGGAGTAGTCGTATGAATTGTCCGAAATGTAATGCTCAGCTGCTGCCGGACGCCCGATTTTGCGGCGCTTGCGGTTTCACTATTGAATCGCCGTCTCCGCCGTCGGCCGCTTCAGGAACGTTCGGCCAGCCCATTAGTGGCGGTGCGTTTCATTTTGACGCGGACGGACGCGGACAGGGACGCGGATACACGTGGGAGATCGAGCACCAGGGAGCATTCGCTCTCGCGGTCGTCAAGCTCCAGTCAGAGCAATCCATCTCCGCCGAAGCAGGCGCGATGGTTTCGATGACGGCGAATATCGATCTCAACTCAGAATTGAAGGGCGGTGTCTTCGGCGCACTCAAGCGTGCGGTCGGCGGCGAATCGGCGTTCGTTTCGACATTCACGTCCCGCGGCGGCCCGGGTGAGGTCACACTTGCACCGGGAGCTCCGGGCGACGTTGCCGGCATCGAATTACAGAATCAAACGTTCATGGTGCAGTCGAGTTCATATCTCGCTGGCGACACGGGCTTGAATGTCGATACAAAGTTCGGCGGTGCGAAATCTTTTTTTGGCGGCGAAGGGTTGTTCGTATTGCAGGTTTCCGGCCAGGGATTGCTGCTTGTATCTTCATTCGGCGCGATCCATCGGCGCGTTCTTCGGCCGGGTGAGATGTATGTTGTAGATACCGGCCATCTGGTGGCGTGGGAAGGCCACATGCAGTACAACCTGCGAAAAGCTGCAAAAAGCGGCTTTTTCCGAAGTTTTCTGAGCGGCGAAGGTATGGTCGCGGAATTTTCGGGCCCCGGCGAAATTCTGATCCAGACGCGCAACCTGGCGGCTTTCGCGGGCCTTCTTAAACCGTTCTTTCCGTCGCAGAGCAGCAGCGGCGGCGGCAGTGGTTTCAGTTTCGGCAGCTGATCATGAAGACGTCCTTCGGATCGAATGAGATCTCGTAAATCAATCGGCGGAGCTTCGAGCAGGCAGGAGACACGAATATACGCCCGGGCCGTTTCACGCGGGATCGCTGTGGGAAAAGCCGTTTGCCTCTACGGACATTCGCGTCAGTTTTATCGCAGTACCATCGCTCGCGACAATATAGAAAACGAGATCAAAAGGCTCGATTCGGCGCTCACTGGCGTGCGTAAACAGCTTACTCTACTGTCACGGAAGAAACGCGGCAATCCCTCGAATTCGGTCCCGGAGATCTTCGACGCCCACCTTATGATCGTCGGGGACGATTCACTGCGCGGGAAGATCATGAACGAGATCGAATCAAAACGTGTCAATTCGGAGTGGGCGACAAAAACAGTCATCGATCAATATGTTAAGCAATATCAGGGCCTCGAGGACGAGTCGCTGCGCGAGCGTTATATAGACGTTGAGGACGTCGGCGAACGCATTCAGATCGCTCTCGGCGGTTCGGCGGAACCATTCAGGGGCATAGTTGAGAATTCCGTTATCGTCTCAAGCGAATTGAGGCCGTCGACGCTAGTGGACATCGCGGAAAGCAGTCCCGTCGCGATAATCACAGAGAACGGCGGCTGGACGTCGCACACGTTTATTATTTCCCGCGAGCTCAATTTGCCGGCCGTCACAGGTGTTAATAAATTGCTCGGACACGTACGTGACGGGGATAATGTCCTCGTCAACGGATTCACAGGCGAGATCATTATCAACCCGACGACGAAAACGCTGTCGCACCACGGCAAAACCGCGGCAGCCAATAAAAGTACCACGACAAAATCGGCGCTGCCGGGCGTCACGCCAAAAACGCTTGACGGGCGACAGGTGATTATCCGAGCCAACGCGGATTCACCGTCGGTTTATGCCCGGGCAAAAGCATTTGGCGCCGCCGGCATCGGGTTGTTCAGGTCGGAATATCTTTACAGTCGTTCAAAAGGATTTCCGACCGAGCGCGATCAAATCGAGGCGTATTCCAAGATCGCCGACGCGGCCGGCGGCGACGGCGTGAAGATCCGAACCTTCGATTTGAACCACGACGCCCTCGTGGAAGAAGGTTTCGCCCACGAGAAAAATCCGGCGCTGGGCTTGCGGGCGGTTAGGATGAGTCTCGCAAATCCGCGAGAGCTAAGGACGCAGCTTCGGGCGATCTTGATCGCCTCCGTCGACCGAAATATCGACATTGTGGTCCCGATGATCTCGGGCGTGGCCGAAATGAAGGCGATCGCCACTATTATCAGGAAGGAAAAACGAAATCTAAAGGCGCGAAATATTCCATTCGGCGAACCGCGTCTTGGAGCGATGATCGAGGTTCCATCCGCCGTTGTAACAATTGATCAAGTACTTAAACATGTAGACTTTATTTCTCTGGGGACAAATGACTTAGTACAGTACATGTTGGCCGTGGATCGGGACAACGAAACGGTCGCCGAGTGGTTTGCCAGCCTTCATCCCGGAGTCCTCAGGGCGATCAAAACGGTGATCGAAGCTGCGACGGCCGCTCAAAAAGAACTCGTTATCTGCGGCGAAATGGCCGGCTCGCCGTATTACATTCCGGTTCTGGTCGGACTCGGCGCGCGCCAACTCAGCATGAACGTAAATTCGGTCGCGGACATCCGTTCGCTAATATCCGGCATTGCGTACGAGGAAGCCCGTAGCATCGCGCTCGAATGTCTTGAACGCGATACTCCGGCCGAAGTTGAGAGCGTGCTCAACGACGGGATCAGGAAAAAGTGGGGTCCACTGTTTCCTGAGCATTTCCACTTCCCGGCGAAATACTGAGACGTACATGTCTTTGTAACCTGCCTTTTTATGTTCAACAATTTTTGCTATACTGACGCTGCCTAGCATTTTGGAGCAGGCGGGCAGTCGCTTCTCAGGAAGAGGAAAGTCCGAACACCGTAGGGCAACGAGCCGGATAACGTCCGGGCGCCCGGGAAACCGGGTGACGACAAGTGCAACAGAAAACAAACCAGCCGTGTACGCACGGTGATGGGTGAAACGGTGAGGTAAGAGCTCACCGGCGTGTCTGGTAACAGGTGCGGCCAGGTAAACTCCTCGTGGTGCAAGATCAAATAGGGAAACGTTCTTGAGCGGCCCGCTCAGTGCTTTGCTTCGGCATTGCGGCGTTTTCGGGTAGATCGCTTGAGCGCGGCCGGTAACGGCCCGCCTAGATGAATGATTGCCCCTGCCGAAAGGCGGGAACAAAATTCGGCTTACAAGCCTGCTCCAAAAGCTTTGGGCTGCGTTCACAACTTCCGACATAAGGAGATCACTACCAAGTATGGCCAACCGAAAAGGCGTATTTATCGGTGCGTACGTGCCCAACGAGCTTAAGGAATCGCTTCGTCGCCGTGCCGCCGCAGAGCATCGGACGCTTTCGCAGGAGATAACGCGAATTCTTGTCGAGGCAGTTCACGGCAAAGGCCTGCCCGCAGGCAGCGTCGATCGCCGCGACAACACGACTATTCCGCGCCGTCGCTCGACCGACCCGCCGACCAGACGCCGTGCTGACGATCTACCGTGGGTTCCCGCTGACGGAGAGAAGAAATAGACAAGTCAAGGTATCTCAACATTGCCGCCCTTTCACGGGCGGCTTTTTCTGTTTGTGTACTAAATTTGGTAAGATTCGACCACGTGGAAAAGAAAGTCCTAACCATCGCCCTGCTGTCGCTGATCGCAGGATCAACAATCGGTTTTTTGGTCGCAAACCGCCTCAATCGGAGCGAGTTGGAATCGCTGCGCACTGAGAACGCACGGCTCAGGGCACCGGCTCAACCCGTCGACGACGAACCGACTCTGTCAGACGAGGAACTGCGGACTCGCATCAAAAAGGCCGACGACGATCCGTCGGACATCCGGTATCAGAAAAACCTTGGCGTCGCGCTTTACCGCTATGCGTCCATGAAGAAGGATGTTGCACTTCTAAAGGAATCGACGCGACTGTTGAAACGCGTGCTGGCCGCTGACCGCGACGGATTCGATGTCAACGTCGCGTTGGGGAACGCCTATTTCGACATCGGATATTTCGGCAGCGATTCCGCCGGCTATGCCGAGTCACGGCAATACTATGAAACGGCGTTGAAAAAGAAGCCCGATGACGCATCGGTCCGAACTGATTACGGACTTACATATTTCTTGCAGCAGCCCCCGGATTACAGTCGGGCGATATCGGAATTTACCGCGGCGCTGCGTTCGGACCCAAAGAATGAAAAGGCACTCGAGTTTTCGACGCAGGCGTATATGAAATTGAACGACTCGGCGAATGCTCACAAAACGCTCGAGCAATTGAAGGCGGTAAATGCTTCGAATCCATCGATCGCCGGCCTCGCGTCGGCGATCTCGGCAAACGCCGGAGCCGCACAATGAAGGAAGCGGTATTTATTCTGCTGGTCGTTGCTGTTCTTTTTGCTCTGACGGCATTTCGGTATCGCAAACAGATACAGACTGTTTTGGGTGTGTGGCGGATGCTGAGTACCGGACGCTCGAACGCCGGAGGCCGCCAAGTCCAGGGTGAACAAAAGGGCTCGTCGGGCAAGCTTGTGAATTGTGCGAAATGTGGCACCTGGGTTCCGGAGCAGCGTGCGATACGCGTGCCGCCGAATATTTATTACTGCTCACGGGAATGCGTTGAGCAATTCGTCAAGGCTGGCTGAACCCGATCACGGTATAAAATGCGCGATGTACCACGCGATCAACCGGTCGCCATAGAGCAAAGCGGCGATCGAACCGATACCGAGGAAAATCCCGAACGGGATCTGGGCCTGCATGTCCTTTCCTTTTTGACGTGCAATGATAATGACGCCGACGATCGACCCCGAGAATGCGGCAAGAAAAATCGACAGCAGCGTCAGACGCCAGCCAAGAAGAACTCCGACGCCGAGCATCATCTTAACGTCGCCGAGGCCCATTGCTTCGACGCCTCGCAGCCGCTTCCACAATTCACCGACCGCCCAAAGCGAACCACCACCCGCCGCCGCTCCGAGCAGCGAGCCGAAAAGCGAGATCGCCCATGCCGGGTAGCTATCTAGGAATGCGAACGGGGCCGCAACGTGATCAGGTAAATATTCGGACCAGCTGAGAAGCGGAAAAGCGACACGAACGATCAGCGCGAAAACCAGCAGCGGGTATGTAATGACATTCGGCAGGATCATATGTCCGGCGTCGATGAAGATGAGGGCGACCATCGCGGACACAAATATCAATCCAACCGGCAAAAACGGGTTAAATCCTATCCCAAAATAGACGGCCAGAAACAATAGTGCCGTCAGCAGTTCGACGGCCGGATACCGTGCTGATATCGGTTCGCCGCATTTACGGCATTTTCCGCGAAGTATCAACCAGCTTAGCAGAGGGATGTTGTCGTACGGTTTTATCGGCGACTTGCAGTTGGGACACGCCGAGTTGGGAAAGACGATCGACTCTTCGTTTGGGACGCGGTGGATAACGACATTGAGAAAGCTGCCGACCACGGCGCCGAACACGAAGACAAAGATGTAAGCGATCGCGTCGGGCAAGCCGGTGACGCTCTCGAACGAATTCTGAAAAATGATCATCGATCCTCGGAATTAAACTTTTTTTGGACGGAGCGCTGAAAGACAGGCGGGCTGAGAACCCGAACACATAATAACCATTTTCTTCAAAAAGTGGAAAGCGATTTTCGCTGGCGGGAAGGATCAACTCATCGTCGCGAGGATAGCGGCGATGTCCTTTTCCGTGGTATCGGGATTTATAAAGCAGAAACGAGCGATGGTTTCTGCCTCACCTCCACTTCGCCATTTGGTCGGGGCAACCAAGGCAAAGCCCGCTTTGTGATTTTCATATGTCCAGCGGGAATAATCCTCGGTGGACCAACCGATCCGCCTGTATAGGACGCACGACAGGCTCGGTTCCTGAACGAGTTCAACATGGGGAGCGGCACTGATCAGCTCGCCGGCGATCTTGGCAAGTTCGATACCGCGCTCGACCGCCTGCGTATAACGGTCCGTTCCGTGTGTCGCAAGCGAAAACCATAAAGGCAGGCCGCGCAGCCGCCGTGTGAGCTGTATCTGATAATCAGACGGATTGAAACCCTGCGTCTCGCCTTTGAAAATATCAAGATAATCGCCGGTCTGAGAATGTGCGCGCTTCGCCAGTTCCGGCCTGCGGTAAAGGATCGCACCACAATCGTATGGCGAGAACAGCCATTTGTGCGGGTCGATAGTAACGCTGTCGGCCCGTTCGATCCCATTGAATCGCTCGCGGACTGACGGAGCAGCAAGAGCCCCGCCGCCGTATGCCGCGTCGACGTGGAACCAGATATTCTCACGCTCGCAGATGTCGGCTATCCCGGCGAGATCGTCGACAATTCCGGCATTTGTAGTTCCTGCCGTCGCGATCACCGCAAAAATACGTCCTTTCGTTTCAAGTGAAAGTGTTCCTAACTCGCGTTCAAGATCGGCGTACCCGAATCGACCGTTAGTCGGCACGAGGATCACATCGGCATCGATGACCTTTGCCATTGCCTTCACCGACGAGTGAGCCTCGTCCGACGTGATCACGACACCGCGCGTTTGCGTGTGGATTTCGGCCCGACGCCGCCAATCTTCGCGGGCAGCTACCATTGCCGACAGGTTTGCCGAAGTTCCGCCGCTCGTAAAGACGCCGAACGAGCCTTCCGGCATACCGGTCAGCGAAACCAGCCATTCCATCGCCTGATTTTCAGCGAAAATGCCGCCGGCACCTTCGAGCCAATAAGCTCCGTGAATGCTCGATGCCGACGTAACAAGGTCGAACATGATCGCGGCCCGTGTGGGCGACGCCGGCACGAACGCAAGGTGACGCGGGTGGTCGATCGAGACACTCGATTTGAGCAGTACGTCTCGAAAGAGCTGGAATGCTTTTTCGCCGCCGATACCTTTTGGCGTTACGGTTTCGCCGACGAGTTCCTTGAGCTCTTCGGCCTTCCGAGGGAATCCGAGTTTCGGGTCGGTCTCGGTTATGCGGTTGATCGCGAACTTGATGACGTCGAGCGACATCTCGACAATATCCAGATCTACGTTGTGCATCGACATCTGTGTTTTATCTTGATCGAGATCAGAAACCTGTGTAGTGGCCGATGACGACGGACAGCAAAGTAATTACGCCATAGGCCACTTCATATACGCCGATCTTCATCGCTTTCATTTTCGTGCGGCCGGCGGACAGGCCTTCGACCGAGCGGTAGAGCAGCAGGACCATTGCCAGCACGGTCAGAATCGGGCTGAGGCCATTGTAGGCGAGAAATGCGACCAGCGAAAGTGCGGTGACATGCGTCGCAATGGGAATGGCACGGGAATGGGCCTTTCCTTTTTCTAAAAGCAGCCGTTCGCGGACATAGAGGATCGAAGGTATCAGTCGGGCGACGAATATTGCCCAAAACGCGGCGGCAGTGGTCCACGAAGTTCCGGCGGCAAGCATTATGGCGGCAATCGACACCGATATTGCTATTGCACCGCCGAGTTCCGGCAGAAGTTGGCGGCTTTTGCGCGAGAAATCGAAATAGATTTGTACAGCTGCGAGGGGAAGCACGATGGCGAATGGCAGCAGAGGCCCGAACCCGCCGGTCAATATCGCACCGCCAAGCCCGAGGACAAAAACCGCTCCATAGGCGAGAACGAACGCGGTTGCGACCTTTGCCCGTTCGTTAACTCGCATACCTCTTCGATCGATTACGAGTACCTTCAGCGGTTGGCGCGTCAAGAACGCTCCGATCGTCATTAGCGCGATCCAGCATCCGGCGAGCGAAAATGCGATCGCAAGGCCCGCGATCAACGGTTCGAGGAGAAGTCCCCAACCGCCGTGCTCGGTCGGCAGCGCGATCTGCCCGATACGCACCGCCGGCAGGGTTTTCTTTACAGGGACAGTTTGAAACGCAACAGCGTTGGGTCTTGATGGAGCCGAATTGGCCAGGGAAGGAGCCTTCGCACCGGCACTAATATTTTGCATAAGATTTCGGCGACAATTCGCCCATGCTCATTGTCGCCGAAATAGCTCGATCAAAATATGATTGAAATCACATCGCCGTTATTTTTCAGGTGCATTCGTCGGGCTATGTTCTCCAACGATGTAACTGTCACGCGAACGTATGACGAGGTTCGGCCGGTCGACGCGCACCTTTATCTGCTTTCGTTGTCCGGGCTCGCCTTCGGTCTGCGGGAAGTAACCGATGCTGTATTGCCGACTTAATTCTTCGGCGATGCCTTCGAACGCCGATTCTAAGCCGCCCGGCGTGGATTCAGCGCGAAACACCCTCCCGCCCGTGACGGCCGCAAGTTCCGTCAGATATGCACGGCCTTTTGAATAATCTGCGCTTATTGCAGCCGTGTTTTGGCCGCCACCGGGAATCCCGAGCGTCGGAGGCGTGCTCATCACGCCGCCTGTGCCGATACCGATCGTGCTCAAAAACGTGTTGTAGTAGATAGGGAAGACCAAGGCTTCGGACTCTTCTGCTTCGTTCAACGTGCTTTCGAACGTCGCACGGTTCGACGAAGTATCGACGCCGTCCGTGAACAGAACTATCGCCTTGCGGCCTTCGATCTTGTTAAGCCGTTTGCGGAGTGAAAAATCCACCGCCTCATAAAGTGACGTTCCGTCGCCGAACCCGGTTCGCCGGATGGCTTTATAGATCTTCTGCCGGTCGTTCGTCAGTTCCGTTAGCACGCTCACGCTCCGATCAAATTGTATGACCATGACGTTGTCCGCCGGTTTCAACTGATCGACGAATGAAACCGCGGCCGCCTGGATCTCTTCGATCTTGTACGATGTCGACGGACTCACGTCGATCAGCAATATCACTGTAAATGGATTTTCCGATGTGCCGAAAAACGCGACATCCTGTTCCTTCCCGTCTTCGAATATCTTGAAATTCGATTTGTTCAGATTCGAAACGTATATGCCGCTTCGGTCCGATACCGAAACCGGCACTGTGATCAGATTCGTCTCGACCTTTATCACCTCTTCATCTCCGGGTGCGGGCGTCGGCACAGCGGTGCTGGGAACGGCCGCAGACTTTCGATCGTCTTTCCCCCTTTTTTTCTCTCGTGAGCGAGGGATGATAGTTCGTGGTGCGTTCGGTGCCGACTCCGAGTATCCGACTGACACCTGTGAATCGTCCCGATCTCGAGTTGCCGAAACTTCTGGCGTTGCGGCCGCTTGTGGAGTCGTTTTGAGTTTTCTCCCCGATTGCGCGGCGATCGCTGCGGCGAACAAAAGCACAAGGAGCAGAACGAGAGTAAGATTTTTCATTCGATCTTATCGATCCATCAAATCGGTTATGAAGGGATCGTTGGGGGTTGGATGCTCGCTCGGGCCAAAACGTACGATTTACGTAACCGAATATTCAGGGATCAGATCTAAAGGCAAAGGCATGAAAAAGCGCAGCGTACTATTGAAATGCGCTGCGGTGAATAACTAAAACCTCGCTTATCAAATGGCCGTTGCCGATCGGCTCCTTACTCGATATAAACGAGTTTCAGGCGTATCGCGTGGCGGGTCAAACCCGCGACGTCGCGTACCCCGATCTTGTCCATCATATTATTGCGGTGCGTTTTTACCGTCGCTTCGCCAACATTCAATTTACGAGCGATCTCGCACGATGAGGAACCCTCACCGATCAACTGCAGGATCTCGCGTTCTCGATTCGTCAGCTCCCGCCGGCCCGGACCGCTATTTTTCCGCCGGCCGTTCGTGTTCTGTATTTTCTCGGCAGTCTCTGAAATATCGTGACTAACGAACACCTTTCCTTTCGACCCGTACATGATGGCCTCGACTAGGTCCTTTGCGGCTCCGGACTTCACGACGTAACCTGAGGCTCCGGCGCTCAGCATGTCACGGATATACTCTTCTTCGGTATGAATCGATAAAGCGATAACTCGGGTTTTAGGGCTGATCTTACGTATTTGGTAAGTGGCATCTATGCCGTTGAGTTCCGCCATAGATATGTCGACGACGGCAACATCCGGCTGATAGCGGTCGACCGCCTTTACCAATTGACGGCCGTCCCTGCATTGGCAAACTATCTTGAAGCGTGGGACTTCGTGTAACAGTGACGCAATACTTTCGCGAACGAGTTCATGGTCGTCCGCGAGTACGATAGTGGTCATAACAATACCTCCAAAAAAACAAAAGGTGATTTATTGCTCGAGGTTGCCTTGGGGGCTAAGAACCGTCGAACAATGTTCGTTATATGTTTTCCACAGGCACCCTTCGGTAAAGCTCAATACATAAGCTAAAAATGATTATTGGGCATCAGGCCGTTCGAAGGGCCAGAAGGGACGTCTCGGCGGTACGATCACACGGCGTCAGGTTCGTGGGTGAGTTCTAACGTGATCTCGGTCCCGCGTAACAGGACGGATTTAATGTTCAATTCCGCGCCTATGATATCCGCTCGTTCCCGCATGCTGGCGAAACCGATACCGTCTCCGGGCAGGGCTCGCGAGTTGAACCCGCAGCCGTCGTCACGGACCATAACGCTGATAGATCGTTCATCTCTTTTTGTAGATAGCCGCAATAGAATATTACTTGCGCGTGCGTGTTTAAGTGCGTTAGTAACCGCTTCCTGAACAATGCGAAAGATTCCTACCTCGATAATGGGCCGGAGTCGCGGAAAATTATCGGACACCTCGAGCTCTATCGGCGTATGTCCGTCAGTTGACAGGGCAGCGACGTCCGAAATGAATTTTCGCAGCGCGGCGGGCAGTCCAAAATGTTCAAGGATCCCGGAATGAAGAACGTGTGCCATCTGCCTCAGCGATTGATGATTTCTGAGTATGAGCTCCTGGGCCGCTACGATGTCCGCGATCAGCGAATTATTTTCGGGATACATGTCGACCAATTTTGTTTCGATCCGGCTTAGTTTGATCGAGGCGATCACAAGCTGCTGTGCGACTTCATCGTGCAGCTGCCGCGAAAGTCGCCGCCGTTCGCTGTCGCGGGCCTCTTCGAGTTTTTCCAAAACATCGATGCGCGATTGGTCGGTTTGTTTGCGCTCGATACCATTTGCTATCGCGTTCGCAACCGACGCCATCGTACGAAGGGTGAGATCGCTCAACGCTTCTCGTGAAAAGACGCACATTACCCCGACGAGTCGGTCTTCGACTATAAGCGGATATCCGGCAAACGAATTTATTCCTTCGCGACGAGCCCAATCTTGGTCCGAGATTCGCGGGTCGGTCAAAACCTCGTTGGTCAGATGAGCGGTCCTTTCCGAGGCGATAAGTCCGATTTTCAATTTACCGACGGGAATGCGCGAGTAATTACCGTCGAGCCGTGTATATATTCCGGCGCTCGCTCGCAACTCGAGGATATTGTTAGTGTCGTCCAGAGTCCAGATCCGCCCAAACACCGCACCGGTGTGTTCAACAAGGATCTCGGCGCAATTCTGCAAAATGGTCGGCAGATCGGTCTTTCTTACCAATGCGTCGTTTACTGCTTCGTAGAACTCCGTGAGCTGGACCTGCTCAGTCAGGAGGTGCTCGACCTTATCGTAAAACGATTTATTCACTTGAGTTGTTGACATCTCACTACTCGAAAACTGCAACACAATAACGCACGTCTAAGCTTCGCCTTTGCGCGCAATTCTGATAGTGCGCCCAAAGCCATTTTTCAAACCGTCCTGTTGATTACTATTCCGGATATTTACAGGTTCGAGACCGCGTGTATTGAGTAGAAGAAGTGCACCGAATACTCGCCTATCAGACAACCTCGAGGGTTTGACTGACCGATCACAGCCACGTTGTTTTTCTCCACCGCGACCAGCAGAGGATTTCGTGAGTATGTGCAATGCCGCCCGCGTACATAAAAAGAAATTTGCGATGTCCCCCTTTTGGTGGATTACACGATTATTCCACCTGGTTTTATAGTTACGTCATATTAAAAGTTTAGAAAGTTGTAACACGTCAATGTGAGTTCACGGCATGCTCAACTTTCATAAAACGCGACGTTTAGGAGCACCCGAACCTACGCTGAGCACGATGTTCATTTTAAAGATTAGTAGTAGTTAAATTAGTTCGCCCTGATCGCAACAATTTGAACCGCCTCTGAATTGAGGCTTCCCTCGTGGTCCTTTATGCTCTCGGTCAAAAACCGGTGAATCGCATAAGCGGTATCGTCGTGTCCGAAACCTGGCCAGCTCGGGACATTCCTATATGCAAGTTAAAACGAACTCGAACAAAGACAAAAAGAAATGCAGAAAACGCACCGCGCGGGTGATCTGCCACGACCAGAACGAATTCTGGACAACACAGACACAGTTCTGGCAGTGGGTGAGGGAGCGAAAGGTCGTGCAGCTTCATCATAATCCGTTGACCGGCATGTTCACCCAGCCGCACGAGGAATCAATGGTAGTCATATGCAATACCGTATTGAATACAGCGCACCGCAACCACCTGAACGAGGCTCTTTCATCGCGGCGACTAATGAAGTCAAGATGAACAAGAACAGTGCTCACAGTGTCCCGACGAAAGGATTGCGTTTCGCTTGTTTCGTGCTCGCCGCGACGCTTGTCTTGATACCGCATGTTTACGGGCAGGAACTCACCATGCAGACCGCGAACAGTCCGATCGTGAGGAAAGACGCCGACGTCATACGGGACGCCGATGATCAATACCTCATCGGCGTCGGCGATGTACTCGATGTCCGCATATTTAACCGTCCGCTGCTTTCGCGTGATGCAGTTCGCGTCGACGGACGCAACATGATCCGACTTCCACTGATCGGCGAAGTCCGCGCCGGCTGTATGACAGAAAGCGCACTCGCCGAATCGATCTCGCAGCATTATCTGGAATATCTCAAAAACCCGAACGTCGAAGTTTTCATAAAGGATTACCAATCGAAACCGGTGATGGTCATCGGGGCCGTGCGCGAACCTGGCCAGTTTCAGATGCATCGTCGTGTGCGTTTGCTGGAACTCATTTCACTCGCGGGCGGGTTGACCGACGCTGCAGACGGCCGGATGCAAGTGAAACATTCCGTCGAGATCCCGACTTGCTCAGCCGGAGTCACTCACGTCGAGAACGCCTTGAAATCAGCCGATCCCGAGGTCGAATGGTTCGACGTCGGGGAGTTGCTGAAAACGGGAGCCAGCTCCAAGAACTCGCCATACGTACAGCCGGGCGACACGATCAATCTTTTGGAAGCCGACAAGGTATTCGTCGTCGGCAATGTCGTCAAACCCTCGATCATCCCGTTAAAGGAAAAGGTAACGATCTCTAAAGCGATCGCTGCGTCGGGCGGAACGCTGCCTGATTCGAAACTCGATAAGGTGCGCATCCTCCGGCAGACCGGACAGGACGCCGCGGAAAAGACCGAGATCCTTGTCGATCTCAAAGCAATAAATAAGCGAGAAGCTGAGGACGTGGCACTCATTGCGAATGACATCGTCGACGTTCCGACATCAAGCGGAAAGAAGTTTCTTCGCGGCCTTATGAACAGCATCGCGCCGACGGTCTCACGAGGTGCGGTCCGCGTCATTCCGTAACCCGGACAGCAGATTAAGCGATGGACCGAGACGAAATCACGCAAACACTCCTGGATAGTATTTGGAGAATTAATTATGGGCTCCAGCAGTAATCACAATAATTCAGAGCTAACATCGCAAAACGGCTATTTGGCCAGGGAAGATGTTGCTTCCAGGCTGCCTTTCCTCGACGACGAAGTCTATGAGTCCGGGCCCGAACGTGACGAGGAGATCCATCTCCGGACCTATATCCAGCGCGTCGCGAGGCACAAGTGGCTGGTCGGCATGATCACGACCACTCTCACGCTGGCCACGCTTTTTTACCTTTGGCAGCAAGCCGACGTATTCAAGGCCCAGTCGCGAGTACAGATCGATCGTGAAAACAACGGTGCGCTGGCGAATCCCGAAAAGGACCCGTCGCCATTCGACGATCGGGCCTATTTCAACACGCAGTTGGAACTGCTGGAAAGCCCATCACTCATTACGCGTGTCATCAAAAAGTTAGACCTCGAGCACAATCAGGATTTCCTGTCTAACGACTTCATTGACCCGGACAGTTGGTCGTCGAAACTGAAATTTGCGGATGGGTATTTCACTGCGGCAGAAACGAACGAGGTCGGCTCGGCCGACGGCGACAATGACCTAACTACCGCAATTATAAAGGCGGTTCAGGGCGGTTTAACGATCGACCCGGTCCTCCAACCGCGTCAGAACATCAAGGACACGAGGCTGATCAGCATTAGCTTCTACCATCCGAATCCGAAGATCTCGGTACTCTTGTCCAACGCCGTAGCAGACGAGTTGGTCGTCTCAAATCTGAAGAACAAATTAACAGCGAACGACAATGAGAACGATTATCTGGAGAAGAACATTGCGGAGCTTCAGGCGGAAATCCGCCGGGACGAGGAGCGTATTCTGAATTACGGGCGAAATTATCAACTGCCGTCGCAGGACAGTTCTCAAAATACCGTCGTTGAGAGGCTTGTCGGACTCAACAAGCAGCTTCTCGAAGCGGAGAACACACGTAAGATCGCCGAAGCCGAGTACGAGGCGGTACAGAAGGACGGCGTCGCAAGTGCCGTCGCCGAAACTGCCGACAAACAGATCCCTGAGATCGACGGAAGATTGGACGAGCTGCGTCAGCGGCGTGCACAACTCTTGGTCGAGGCCACCGAAAAATACCCGGAAGTAATCGAGGTAAACAAACAGATCGAGGTACTTGAAAAGCAGGCAAGCGACAAGCGGCAACGCGCCACATCGCTATACAAGACAAATGTGGAGACGCGGTATCGCCAGGCGCAATATCGGGAGCAGGCGACTCATCAAGCTTTCGATCGTCAGCGGGCCGAGACACTCGGCCAAAACGAGGCGGCGATAAACTATCGGATAATTCAGCAGGGCGTCGAAACGAACAAAAAGCTTCTCGACGAAATGTCGGAAAAACAGAAGCAAAACGAAATGCTGAAGGCGAAGGCGCCGAACAACATTCGGGTGACCGACTACGCAATGCTGCCGACTCAGCCGATCGATCCGAAACGCGGTCCTTTCGTCGGGCTCGCATTTCTGTTTTCGCTGTCGCTTGGCGTCGGCGCCGCGTTGCTGAGAGATTATTTTGACGACAGTGTTCACACGACTGACGAGGTCGAAAAAATGCTCAGTCTTCCTGCCCTGGCGGTGATCCCGCGAGTCGATCGCGGAATGTTGAGGTTCCGCAATTCGCCTAAAGCGATTATCGACGACCAACTGCATATAAGCGATCAGGACGGCATCATTCCGTCCCCGGCAGGCGGAGGGCCGGAGTTGCTTTTGAATTCAGATCCGCACTCACCGCTCGCCGAGTCGTTCCGCCGCCTCCGCACGTCGCTGGTATTGTCGCCGCTGGTCGGCAACTTACGAAAGCTGCTCGTGACCTCCAGCGTTCAGTCCGAAGGAAAAACGACGACGGCCGTTAACATTGCGACCAGCCTTGCACAAACAGGGGTGAAAGTTCTGATCATCGACGCCGACATGCGCAGCCCTCGACTGCATAGCATTTTCGGATTAAGCAATACTCGAGGACTTAGCGATATTTTTGCAAGCGGAGTCGGAGGAGAGGAGCTGCTTACCGAGGTCATCCAACAGCGACATTCGCTTCATATATTGACGTCGGGATCTACGACGATAAACTCCGCGGAATGCCTCGGATCGAACAGGATGAAGACGCTATTCACGACACTTGAACCTGTCTTTGACTACATTATCATCGATTCGCCGCCGGTCAATAACTTCGTCGACAGCACCATCCTCGCGGCGTCGGCGGACGGAGTGATCTTCGTGGTTCAGGGAAATCGGAGCTCGCGGGAGTTGGTTTGCGATTCTATCAAACTTTTGCGAACAGTTGGTGCGAACATTATCGGAGTTGTCCTCAACAAGGTCAGCGTTCCCGCCCGCAAATACTATCGCGCTGAGGTCTGATCGGAACGAGGTCCAGAATGCTCCGCGTCGGAGATCTGTTGTTTGAAATTCACGAACGGTGCGTATGGCATACGAAAGAAAAGGGATGACCCACAAAATAATGAGTGGGCTGTTCTGGACTGCCAGCGGCAAGAGCGCGCAGGCCGTGCTCCAATTCGTCGTAATTGCGATCCTGGCCCGGCTTATGACGCCGCTCGAGTTCGGAGTGGTCGCTGCCGCGATGATCGTCGTCGGCTTTTCTGAGATCATTACGCGGCTGGGCCTTGGACCGGCTCTCGTGCAGCGCGGCACATTGGAAGACCGACATCTCGGGACGGCATTTTCCGTTTCGCTTTTCTTTAGCGTGTCGATCGGTTTACTGATTTGGATCTTTGCTCCGTTTGCGGCTGGTTTCTTCAACTATCAGGGAATCGAGGACGTCCTGCGGGCACTGGCGTGGCTGTTTCCGATCCGCGGAATCGGTATTGTCGGCGAATCACTGGCGCAACGCGGCCTTTCCTTCCGCTGGCTCGCGAATACTGATGTTTTTTGCTTTGTGCTGGGTTATGTAGTTTTCGGGATCGGGATGGCGTTCGCCGGTTATGGGATCTGGGCGCTGGTCGCGGCAAACCTCGTTACCGCGGCGGCGAAAACCATTTTGCTGCTCACAAAATATCCGCCAAGGTTTTACGTTCCTGACCGTACCTCTTTCGCGGAACTGATCTATTTTGGCGGCGGTCACACCATCGCCCGCACCGCGAATTACCTTGCGCTACAGGGCGATAATTTGGTCGTCGGCAAAATGCTTGGTTTGGCATCGCTCGGTATATACGGCCGGGCATATCAGTTGATGTCGACGCCGGCAACGCTGTTCGGCCAGGTCCTGGACGACGTGCTCTTCCCATCGATGGCGAAGATGCAGTTTGAAAAGGAGAGACTTGCAACGGCATATTTCCGAGGAGTGTCGTTGATCGCGCTTGTCATGCTACCCACGAGCGTCGTCGCGGCGATCCTTGCTCCCGAACTGGTGTATTGCGTTCTCGGCCCCGCGTGGTCCGATGTGGTGCTGCCGTTCAGGATACTTGCCGCTGGTTTGCTACTGCGGACGAGTTACAAAATGAGCGATTCGCTGTCGCGGGCAACCGGTGCAGTTTACCGGCGCTCATGGCGGCAGATCGTTTACGCAGCCCTGGTTATCGGCGGATCTTGGATCGGGCACTTCTGGGGTGTTTCGGGCGTGGCGGCTGGCGTCCTCGCTGCGCTGTTGACGAACTATCTCTTGATGGCCCAGATGAGCCTTCAGATCGTGGGACGGTCGTGGGCGAAGTTCTTTCAGGCTCAGGAGACGGCTTTAATGCTGTCGGCGGCAGTCAGTGTCACGCTCCTTCCGGCCGTCGTCTTGATGCGAACGGCGGCAGCACCGCCTCTGGCGATAATCCTGGCTGCATTCGCCGTTATATCCGGATCCTTGATCCTTATCGTTAAGCTCGCTCCGCAGCGGTTCTTGGGACCCGAGGGCCTGTGGATGCTCGATATTCTTTTAAGTTATGCACCTGATAAATACCGAGCCCGATACGCTTTCGGCGTTTCGGACGACCACGACAAACATGCCGGAAAACCGACTGTCGCCGACAATATCGTTGCCCACGGCTGATCCCTTCGCCGCACCGCAGCGTAGTGGACTGATCGCGAACCTGCTTGACGAGCTTGAACGGGAATCGGTGGCGTACTGTCACTGGAAAAGCAATTGGCGGATCGAGCGGTGGCTCACGGGCGACGGCGATCTCGACCTGCTGGTTGCCGACCGCGACGTCGGCAAATTTACAACGGTTCTGAGTCGTCTTGGATTTCGAAAGGCGCTGCCGCCGCAGGAAAAGGAACTTCCCGGCATAGTGAACTTTTACGGATTTGATGAGCAGGCAAAAACGTTTATTCATGTTCACGCTCATTACCGTCTCGTTTTTGGGCACGACGCGACGAAGAATTATCATTTGCCCATCGAAAGTGCCCTGATCGATTCGGCCCGAAAGACGTGCGGTATTTTCGTCGCGGCGCCGGAGCACGAGCTAATTCTTTTCGCCATACGGATGACACTTAAGTTCTCGGCCGCGGAATCGCTGGCTCGGCGCATGCTCGGCAGTTTTGCAGACTCTTCTCGAGCGATACAGGATGAAATTCGATTTCTCGAAGCACGAAGCGACATCATCGAGCTGCGTCGGGCCCTGCGCATTTTGTTTCCGATGGTCAAACCAGAATTGTTCGATCGCTGTCTCGACGCACTTCGTCACGGTTCCGGAATCGGCGAGCAGCTTTCCGCAAAGCGAGAGTTGGTACGCGCGCTGTCTGCGCATTCGCGATTGTCCAGGGCCGTTGAATCGAGCTTACGATCTGTGCGTTCGGCCGCGGGCCTTGTACGTCTGTCGGGGTTGTCCGGAGCCTCGTTGAAACGGTTCGAATCCGGCGGTTCGATGATAGCTTTTGTCGGAGGCGACGGATCCGGAAAATCGAGCTCCGTAAGCGAGATCTCCCGGTGGCTGTCCAAGCGATTTCTGACAAGAACTATCCACATGGGCAAACCGCCGAAGACCGTTCTTACGTTGGCCGTCGCCGCCGCACAAAGAGCGGCGGCACGGCTGACTAAGATCGGTTATTGGGCCCGGCCGCGATATCGATTGCTTAAGACGGAGAATGCCGATTTCCTTCAACTACTGCGTTGGTTCTGCATCGCCCGAGACAGATACCGTTTGTATCGAACGGCAAGACGCTTCGCGGCGAACGGTGGGATCGTTTTGTGCGACCGGTTTCCGGTGCGGAAGATCTCGCTTATGGACGGTCCGAAGATCGAACGCTCGGTCTCGAGATCTTCGCATGGCGTCGCAATAAGATACCTTATCCGGAAGGAGCGATGGTATTACAGCCAGATCCTGCCGCCCGATATGCTGATCGTCCTTCGTGTCGATCCGGATATTGCTGTCGCAAGAAAAACAGATGAGTCTCCCCAGCACGTCCGACCGCGCGCGACCGAACTCTGGCAGATCGATTGGGAAGGCACAAGCGCTCATGTGATCGAAACGGGTGTGGAATGGCCGCTTGTTCTAACGCAGCTACGCAAGGTCATTTGGGAAAGGATCTAAAACTATATGCCGACAATGCGTCCATTCATAGCTGAGATCGTCGGACCCGCAGGGGCGGGCAAGAGCACGTTGTCAAGCAGACTCAACGGCCACGAGGGACGCATAAGGGCCGGCATATCGGTTTGGGGACTGCCGCTTGCGACCATATTGATAGGATCGCTCCTCTCGATTCCGACGATCTTTTCGCTCAGCCTGCACCGAAAGCGCGTTCGTGTTTCCGACCTCAAACAGGTCGTCCGATTGAACGCACTTCACCGTCATGTGAAGCGAAAGAGAGAAGTCGGGGAAGACGCGGATTTCGACGCGCTGTTTATGGACGAGGGCGTTGTATTTGCTCTCAGCAAACTACGAGCCGACAACGCCGTCGAACACAAAGTCGTTTCGAATTCCATGATCGAATGGGAGCGGAAAATGATCGATCGCTGGTCTGAGACCCTCGACGCGATCGTCTGGCTCGACGGCCCGGACGACCTGCTCGCCGAACGAATTCGAACCCGCGACAAACAGCACCGAATGAAAGACAAATCTGAAGAGGAGATCATAGATTTCCTCGGGATATATCGGACTGCGTACCAGGACGTCATATCCGACCTGCGGGCGAGCGGCCGGATCGACATGATGCAATTCCGAACGGACGACGATTCACCCGATCGGATGGCGACGGAGATATTCCGGCTGATCAAGCAATCTCACGGCTAGCATAGGGTTTTACACCTCAAAACTCGCAACGGAGACAGTGATGAAAGCAGTACCCCACGAGTCACGAATTTTCGGCTTCGCCAAAATCAGGACGAGTTTCCTCATACTTTCGGCGTTTACAGTATTCCTTTCACAGTCAATATACATAAGTGCTCAGAGTTCGACGATCCGATTCGGCGTTATCGGCGACTTTGGATCGGGAGACGATCATGAGCAGGACGTGGCGGACCTGGTCACGAGCTGGAATCCCGACTTCATCACCACAACCGGCGACAACAACTATCCGGACGGCAAAGCGACCACCATCGACGCAAATATCGGCCAGTTCTATCACAGCTTTATTTTTCCATACACAGGCGGCTATGGTGCCGGGGCAACCACCAATAAATTCTGGCCGACCTTGGGTAATCATGACTGGAATACGACAAACGCACAGCCGTACCTCAATTATTTCGTTCTTCCAAATAACGAGCGGTACTACGATTTCGTTCGCGGGCCGGTTCATTTCTATATGATCGACAGCGATGACCACGAGCCGGACGGCAACTCCAGTAATTCCACTCAGGCCATCTGGCTGCAGAACAAGCTGGCTGCGGCGAGCGAACCATGGAAGCTCGTTTTCCTCCATCACACTCCGTTTTCCTCACGCACATCGACGACTGCGCTTCAATGGCCGTATCGGCAGTGGGGAGCGACCGCCGTGATCGCCGGTCACGCCCACGTCTATGAACGAGTGATGAAAACTGGATTTCCGTACATGACAAATGGACTGGGCGGCGAAAGCACCGGTTCGTTCGGTACCCCAATTTCGGGTAGCGTAGTACGCTTCGGCAGCGATTATGGTGCCCAGCTTGTAACTGCCAGCAGCTCTTCTATCAGGTTCCAGTTCATAACACGCACCGGCGACGTTATCGACAATTACGTCATTACTACGGCGGTTCCGTCAAATCCGAGTGGATTGACCGGAAATGCTTCGGTCAATACGGTAGCACTTTCCTGGCTCGATAATTCGGATAACGAGGACGGGTTTTTACTAGAGCGCTGTATCGGGTCGTCATGCACAAATTTTTCGCAGATCGCTCAGTTAGGCTCTAACGTCACGCAATACCAGGATACCAATCGGGCGGCGAATACGGCGTACAGTTACCGTGTGCGGGCGTACAATGCAATGGGTAATTCCGGATACTCAAATACTTTCAGCGTGGTAACGCAGCCGATACCGTCCGCGCCCGCCGCTCCGAGCAATTTGTCGGCCGCGGCCCAGAGTTCCACCCGCGTAGATCTCGTATGGTCAGATAACTCACTGACCGAAGACGGAGTTAAGATCGAGCGTTGCCAGAACGCGAGCTGCTCCAATTTCGTCGAGATCGCTCAGGTGATCTCCGATGTTTCTTTCTTCAGCGACACCACGGCACTGGCCAATTCGACATTCAGATACCGCATACGAGCCTTCAATCTAGGCGGCAATTCAACCTATTCAAACATTGCTCAGGCGGTAACTGCGGCGTCGGCATCGGTAGTATTGAGTGATGATTTCAACGACGGCACACGCGACGCGACAAAGTGGAACGTCGGAATACTGAGCCGATCCGCCTCCAACTTCGACCCGCAAATGCCGGTCACCGAGCAGAACGGCCGACTTTCGATATCACCGCGTGCGAATCAAACAGGTAACGAATACAGCGGCTATCTTTCGGTGGGAACTTTCAATCTCACGGATTCTGTTGCGACTGTGGAAGCAGTACAGAAAACCCAGGGTAACGCCGCTACGATATTCTCCGTCGGAGGCGACAAGGACAACTGGTACGGCTTCCGCGCAAAAGCGAGTACGATCTATTTCGAAAGCCGCCGGCTCGGGTCCACCACATCCGTCAGTATCTCCTATAACGCAACAACTATGCGTTTCTGGCGCCTGCGTCATGATAATTCAACCGACTCGATAGTCTTTGAGACAAGCCCGGACGGAAACGCCTGGACGCAGCGAAGAACGCTCATTCGCCAAATTGCTATAACGTCAGTGAAATTGGAACTGATCGCCGGCACGGGCGAATCGGTCTCGTCACCGGGAACGGCGTTGTTCGACAATGTCCGATTCGAAACAAATAATCCTCCGCCCGTGATCCCTAGTGCACCGTCAGCGCTTACCGCCAATGCGATCTCGGATACTCAGATCGATCTCACGTGGGCGGATAACGCGAACAATGAGGACGGCTTTTCGATCGAACAATGCACCGACGACGACTGCACCAGCTTTGTAGAGATCGCACAGGCAGCCGCAAACGCGACGTCATTCAGCAACTCGGGGCTTAGCCAGCACACCAGTTACAGTTACAGAATTCACGCCTTTAACGTGGTTGGCGATTCCGGTTACTCGAATGTCGCGACGGCAGCGACGCAATACGAACCGCCAAGCCCGCCGGATGCACCGAGCAACCTGGCAGCGGTCGGCGTTTCCACAAGCGAGATCGATCTGAGCTGGACAGTGAATTCAGATAACGAAGATGGATTCAAGATCGAGCGCTGCACGGGCGCGTCCTGCTCGAATTTCGCCGAGATCGCTCAAGTGGGCATTGTCGTCGGGACCTTCAACGATAACGGTTTGACCGATAACACGCAGTACAGTTATCGGGTGAAGGCGTTTAATACGGGCGGCAGCTCAGCCTATTCAAATACGGCAAGTGCGACAACTGGGGCAGCCCAACCGCCGTTGCCTGAAGTTCCGGGAACTTTGACTGCAAACGCCGTATCCAGTACAGAGATAGCACTTTCCTGGACCGATACGTCGTCCGTCGAAGACGGAATTAAAATCGAACGCTGTGAGAGCGCGAGCTGCACGGACTTTGCGGAGATCGCAATGGTTGGTGCGAATATGGCCACATATAACGATACCGGAAGGTTGGCCGCGACATTGTATAGGTACCGCGTTCGTGCGTTCAACGGGGCGGGGAATTCGAATTATTCGAATATTGCAGAGTCGACCACACAGGCCGCGCCGACGCCGACACCGACACCGACACCGACTCCTACTCCAACACCTACACCTACACCTACATCTACGCCGACTCCGACTCCTACGCCGTCACCGTCTCCTACGCCGACACCGACGCCGTTGCCGACCCCTAACGCTCCGAGCGGACTTTCGGCAGCGGCGGCAATGTCGACACAGGTGAATCTGGCGTGGACGGACAATTCGGGCGTCGAGGACGGGTTCAAGATCGAACGGTGCCAGAATGCGAGCTGCACAAATTTTGTCGAGTTCGCTCAGGTGAATCCGGATGTCACAACGTTCAACGATACGACCGTTTCGCCGAATATGTTTTATCGGTACCAGGTGCGAGCTTTTAACACTGGAGGCAATTCGCTTTACTCGAACATCGCCGAGGCTGACACTACGATCTCGAGCGCCATCTTCAGCGATGACTTCGATGACGGCACACGCGACGCGACAAAGTGGAACGTCGGAATACTCAGCCGATCCGCCTCGAACTTTGACCCGCTTATGCCGGTCACCGAGCAGAACGGCCGGTTTACGGTGTCCCCGCGGGCGAGTCAGACCGGCAGCTTATACAGCGGATATATCTCGGCAGCGACGTGGAATTTGACGGACTCGGCTGCCGCGGTCGAGGTCGTGCAGAAGGCACTTGGAAATTCCGCGACGATATGCTCCGTCGGGCTCGACAAGGACAATTGGTACAGCCTCAGAGGAAAGGCTAACACGCTGTATCTCGAGAGTCGGCGGCTCGGGACCACCACATCGGTCAGTCTCTCTTATAACGCTACTACTATGAGATTCTGGAGAATTCGTCACGACCCTGGCACCGACTCGATCATTTTAGAGACGAGCCCTGACGGAATCGTATGGACAGCGCGGCAAACGGTCGCGCGCCAGATTGCCATAACGGCGATCAAGATCGAACTTATCGCCGGAACCGGGGAGTCGATAGCGACGCCCGGCTCGGCACTTTTCGACAACTTAAAACTCGCAGCGAATTCGTCACCGTAGCAGGAGGTCGGCGGCGATTTGATAAGCAATCACGTAGAAAGGCTCTGCGACAAATGAGAATGCCTTTCTTTTGTTACGACCGTGTGGTCAATAGACCGCGTACGCGTGATCTAAATTGACCAAGCACCTCACGGCTCACACGGAGACAACAAGTAATGAACTCAATAAATGTTTCATTCGTGGAAAAGGCGCTGAATGCGAGACGCATGACCAGGCGCGTCACCAGATCTCCACGCTTTACGGTCCTTTTCGCGGCATTGTTAATCTTTCCGCTGTTGGTTTTTGGCCAGTCGGATCCGATCAACTTTGCCGTGATCGGCGATTACGGGCATTCCGGAAGCGGCGAACGCGACGTATCGAATCTGGTTCACGGTTGGAATCCCGATTTCGTGATAACAACCGGCGACAACAACTATCCGGACGGCAAGGCTTCGACGATCGACGCTAACATCGGTCAGTACTATCACGACTTTATTTTTCCTTATGTCGGGACATACGGGACGGGCGCGACAACTATCCGATTTTTCCCTTCACTGGGAAATCACGATTGACACACCGCGGACGCTCAGCCGTATGTCGACTATTTCGTCCTTCCGGGAAACGAGCGCTATTACGACTTCGTGCGCGGGCCAGTTCATTTCTTTGCCGTCGACAGCGACGGCGCGGAACCTGATGGGAACACCGAAAATTCAGTGCAGGGAAACTGGTTGAAAAACAAACTCACGTCTGCGACCGAGCCGTGGAAGATAGTTTACTTTCACCACCCGCCTTATTCGTCGGGTAAACACGGTTCTACCACGGGCATGAGATGGCACTTCAAGGAGTGGGGAGCATCGGCAGTACTATCGGGCCACGATCACACTTACGAGCGGCTGAATGTCAACGGATTACCATATTTTGTCAATGGCTTGGGCGGTGCGGATCGATATGATTTTGTAACGATCCTTTCCACGAGTCAGGTTCGCTACAACGCTACTTACGGCGCAATGCTCGTGGATGCCGATAGTGACTCTATCACGTTCAAGTTCTACAACACCGCGGGAACATTGATCGATACGTACAGCCTGTCGGTGAGCAATCCGAGCGGGATCGCTGCCCCGAGCGGACTGCAGGCACAAGCGGTCTCCGGCAGCCAAATTAATTTGTCATGGAACGATAACTCCAATAATGAGAGCGGCTTTGATATCGAGCGATGTGCAGGCGCGAACTGCACGAGCTTTGCCAGGATCGCGCTAGTTGGGTTAGATGCTGAAAGCTATTCAGATCCAACTATAGCGGCGGGCGACTATCGGTATCGCGTCCGAGGGTTTAACGCCTCGGGCAATTCCGCATTCTCGAATATTGCAAACGTGTCTACGTCCGCACCATCGGACGTCTTCGGCGACGACTTCAATGACGGCGTGATCGATCTATCTAAGTGGACCGTCGGAATGTTTAGCCGCAGCGTTTCGTACCTCGATCTCCGGCTCCCTGTGGAGGAGCAGGATGGCGCTCTCAAGATAGTTCCCGATTCACTTGTGGATGGAACGCACTATAACGGCATCAAGTCAGTCAGATCCTGGAATTTGACAGGCTCCTCGGCAACCGTCGAGGTCGTGCAGGCAGCCGAAAACAAAGCTGTCACTATGTTCGCGGTCGGAACCGACAAGAATAATTGGCTTGCCTTTCGTGCAAAGGGCGGAACCCTTTACGTCGAACGCAGAGTTGACGCCGTCACTTCGAACGACCAACTCGACTACGATAAGGTTGCAAACCGCTTTTGGCGCATCAGGCACGACTCCGCGACCGACACGATCGTTTTTGAGACCAGTGCCGACGAAAATACGTGGGTAGTGGCTTCGACGGTGCCGCGGCCGTTTCCGATAGATGCGATGCGTTTCGAACTATCGGCAGGAGCGAGCGACGCCATAACCGGGCCGGGCGAAGCAGTGTTCGATAACTTCCGATTCGGCCCGAATTAGGTTCTCCGAAATAGACACGCAGGGAAATGCCTCGGGATTTGCGTCGCGGGGCATTTCCAATTTATAAAAATGGACTTTATAGATTTCGGAACATTTGGTGGCCGGGCCGTCGGCTGGGCACCTGAGCGCAGAGATCCGCCGGTCGTGAGAACCCGGGCCGCGCATGGTCGCCAAATCCGTGAGGCATTTTACGTCGTGCCGATCGTGCGCTGGGCGTTTTATCTATTCATCGCGACGATCCCATTCGAGACGACCAATCTCGGCGTGCCTGTAGAGATCACTGCGATCTCGCTCGGACTGCTGCTGCTGTCGCTTGCCTTTCAGATCCCGGTGGTCTTTCACAAGCCGCCTCTCGCGTACGGGCTGTTTTTCCTTTATCTTGCGATATTCGCCGCTCCGTTAATTCTTACCGAGAGCGAGTATACCACTGAGGCTATTTGGCAGCTTTTCGTGTTGACCCAACTGATGGTGATGAGCTGGGTCGCTTACAACCTCACACTCTCAGATCGGGTGGCTCGAAACGCCGCTTTGTCACTCGGAGCAGCATGTACATTATTGGCGGTACTCCAGTTGTCCGGAATCACGACGACGGCCTCAGACGAGGCCGCTAAGATCGAGCGCGTTACGGCCCTCGGCTTTCACCCGAATAACGTCGCCCGTATTTTCGCACTCGGAATTCTCGCGTTCGTCGGCCTTGCCGCGGGTGCAAAGAAGGGAATTATCCGCCCGCGATGGGTAGTGTGGATCGCATTTGCACTGATGGGGATCTCACTGGTTCAAACCGGATCGCGTGGTGGAATTCTGGCTCTCGGCGCCGGACTGTCGGCATTTATTCTGCGAGCGGGCAGCATTGCGGTCAAAGCAAGAAACATAATGCTCGTGCTATTCGCGCTAACTTTTTTTGTGGTCGCCGCTCTTCAGTCGGACGTAATGAGAGAGCGGTTAGACAACACGCTCGAGAACGGCGACCTCGCACGGCGTGACCAGATCTATCCCGTAGCGTGGGGAATGTTTCTTGAAAAACCGCTATTCGGATGGGGAAACCAAACCGGCGAGTACGAGCTCGGGGCTCGTCTCGCACACGTGGGCGAAGACAGCAAAAACCCACACAACCTCATTCTCCATCTTTTTCTCGTTACCGGGATCGCCGGAGCGGTACCGATGCTCGTGGGGCTCGGCCTCGCCGTTTGGGCGGCATGGAAATCGCGTTTAGGACCGCGAGGAGTCCTGCCGCTTTCATTAATAGTTACAGTCATTGTAGCAAACATGAGCGGTCTCTGGCTGCACAACAAGATGCATTGGCTGGTTGTTGCGTTGGCTCTTTCGAGTTATACGGCAGTGCGTCGTCGGGCAAGGTCGATCGGAACAAGCGATTCAATTTCGAACATATGAGTGAGAAGCTGAGCGTGTTGATGATCACCAGCGAATTCCCCACCTTGGAACGACCGCATTCTGTGCCGTTCATTACGCGTCAGGTGGAGTTCCTGGAACGGGCCGGGGTAGATGTAGATGTTTTCCATTTCAAAGGCGCTAAGCGGCTTTCCAATTACATAAGAGCGTGGCGTCGCTTGCGAACGCATACGAACGGAAAGCATTACGATCTCGTTCACGCCCAGTGGGGACAAAGCGCGGCACTGGCGATGCCGAAGCACCTGCCGCTTGTTATCACTTTCCGGGGCAATGACCTGGAAGGAATCGTAGGGAAGGACGGCAAGATCACACTTCTTGGACGAATCCAACGCGGTGTTTCGAAAATGATGGCCCGGTTCGCAGACGAGGTGATAGTCGTCTCCGAAAGCTTAGGGGAACACCTCGAGCGAACTGACTTTCACGTTATCCCGAGTGGGCTAGACCTGGAAATGTTCCGGCCGATCCCCAGCGCCGATGCACGATTATTCCTCGGCCTGCCGCCTGACAAGAACCTGATTCTCTTCGCGGCCTCCACGATCGACAATCCGCGAAAGCGGTACTGGCTGGCCAGAGAAGCCGTTGACCTGCTCTCCAAAAAGATGGAAGTGGAATTGATCGTGGCGAACAACGTGCCCCACACATCGATTCCGTACTATATGAATGCTTGTAACGCCCTTCTCCTGACGTCCGTGCACGAGGGCTCGCCGAACGTAGTTAAAGAGGCTATCGCGTGCGACCTACCGGTGGTCTCCGTGAACGTCGGTGATGTTAACAAAAGAATCGGCGGGATCGAAGGCTGCTTCGTGTGCGAAAGCGCGACGGCTGAGGCTCTCGCGGCGGATCTGGAGAAGGTGCTCACCCGAGGACGGCGCATAAAGGGCCGCGATATCGTCCGCGATCTGCACGAGGCGAACATTGCATCGAAAGTGATCGAAGTCTACCGGACGGCTCTCCAGAAGAATCCAGTGAAAAGCAAGATGCAGATCGAGACCAAAACAGAGGCCGAAACGATCTCTTAGATCTGGTGTAGTTTCCAATTAGTTATCCGTTTGCCGAGCACTTGCCGGCATCGAGGGAGGTAATCAGTAGTAGCCCGGTTTGCCGGGCAAATAACAATTTACAAAATTCGACCGGAAGCCGCTGGCAGGCGGCTTCCGGTCTTTTACATCAACTTACACCCCTGTTGGAGGATTCAAGCCGATGAAGAATCATTTTACTGCAGCACACCCAAAAAATAAATATGTAGAATTCCAGCAGCCACAGCCGACAAACAACAGCCTCTGGGATCGGACTGATTCTCTGAATATGCCGAAGCTGTTCTTTCGGCCTGTACCGTACTACGCGCAGTCACCCGGTCGGCATCAGATTTACGTATACGCAAAGCGGAGCATGGACATTTCGGTCGCGGTGGCCTTGCTTGTGGTCGCTCTACCCCTTATCGCCGCGATAATCGTATTGATCAAGGCAACATCTCCGGGCCCCGTACTTTTCCGTCACCGGCGGCTCGGAAAAGACGGCATCGAATTCGACTGCCTCAAGTTCCGGACGATGGTAGCAGACGCCGAAACTCGCCTGAAAACCGACATAGACCTGCAAAAGCGTTTCGCCGAGCGGTTCAAGCTTCACGACGATCCGCGTATCACGTTCGTCGGACGGATCTTACGCCGGACGAGCCTGGACGAATTGCCGCAGCTACTTCATATATTGCACGGAAAAATGACACTGATCGGACCTCGGCCGATCGTCAAGGACGAAATGGCAAGGTACTCGATCTATGCCGACAAGCTGCTTAGCGTCAAACCCGGCCTTAGTGGTTTGTGGCAAACGTCCGGAAGGAGTCGGACCTCATACCGGGAACGCGTCCACCTCGATATGCATTATATCGATCACCGCTGCCTCCTGTTAGATCTGCAATTGCTTCTGATGACGGTCGGTGCGGTTATACGTCGATCTGGAGCATGCTGACTGCTCTCAAAACTGTGTTTCCTCGCTATCGACGGATATTACGCATCATCTTTTACCGGAACTCGAAAGTATGAAGATTCTAATCGTGACGCAGATCTATCTCCCGGAAATGGGTGCCTTGGCAAATCGACTTTATCCGATAGTGAGAGAGCTGGTGGCCAAGGGACACGAAGTGACAGTAGCGACCGGTATGCCGAGTTATCCTGCCGGCAAAGTATTTCCGGAATACCGGGGCACGTTATTCTCGCGCGAAGAAAAGGATGGCTACACCATTCTGCGAACCGCTTATCTGACGACGCCTCGGAACAAATCAAAAGCTTCGCAACTGGCGAGCTATGTGAGTTTCGTCCCGTCCGTTCTCGTCAGCGGTCTGCGGGCGGGGAAATTCGATGTTGTCTTCGTAACGGCCCCACCGCCGTTCCCGATAATTTCGGCGATCCAGCTTGCCCGGCTTCGCGGAGCAAAACTCGTTATGGACGTGCGTGACCTGTGGTCGGACGAACTCGTCGCATACTGCGGCATGAACGAAGCATCAATGCCCGTTCGCGTCGTTCGAAAGATCGAACAGTGGGGTTACCGCCGCGCGGACCTCGTGACCTGCACCACACGTTCGCTGATCGATACGGTTGTCGAGCGCGGCGCAAATAGGAACCACACAATGCTGCTACCGAACGGCGCCGATCTGGAAGTGTTCCGTCGCCTGCCGAGTTGCGGGAACGGCGATCCGTATGGGTTTGGCAACCGGTTTGTGGTGATGTATTCGGGCCTGTTCGGTATTAAGCACGGCCTCGAAGTCTTGCTGGATGCCGCCCGCCTTCTGCGCAACCGAAACGATATTGTCTTTTTCCTTTTGGGAAACGGGGCAAGGCGGGACGCTTTGGTCAAAAAGATCCGCGACGAATCGATAGACAACGTAATCGTCGGCGACGAGTGTCCTGTCGAGGAGGTACCAAAGATCATCGCGCGTGCGGGAGTGTGTTTCGCGGCAACGCAGGCAGAGCCGTACGCCGAAAAGCTGATCTCGGTGAAGATCTTCGAATATATGGCGTGCGAGAAACCGGTGATCGGGTCGGTCGTCGGTGAAAGCTCCCGCGTGATAAGAGAATCAGGCGCCGGCATCGTTGTCGCCCCCGGCGACGCCGAAGCGCTGGCGGACGCCGTGGTAAGACTACATAAAAACCCTATACAACGCAGGCAAATGGGCAAGGCAGGCAGACGGTATGTTGAACGCAAGTATTCGCGAGCCGCGTGGGCGGCACAACTCTGCCAGAGTCTTGAGGGCTTGGTGTACGAAGGCCAGAATGCCAAAGACCTTCGTTACGCCGAAACGGCGGCGATTCCGCCTGAGATATGAAATGCCTGCTCCTTCAATTCCGGTCGGCCGCACAGCATCGATCGAATGACATGCAGTTAATAACAATGAAGGGCTCGTGGATAATTGAAAAGCTTGATCGAAAATCGCCAATTTCGAACAAAGCCGGACTTGGCCGCCGCCGCGAATCGATGCGTGTTAAGGTCCCGCCCACGACGCCGACGTCGACCCGTGCTTTACTCCTTTGCATGATCGCGGCATTTGCACTATGTGCAGGCGTATACTTGCGAACGATCCGAAGCACGCCGGAGGTTGCAGCCGGATTTCTCGGCGACCCGCCGTCCGGCCCGGAGAAATACCAGCAAGCTGGAACGGGGAAGTATCAGGAATGGTTCGTCACCCCGGGCGGAAAACCCGGGGGAAGCGGCACCAGGAACGCTCCATGGGACCTAAAGACCGCACTTGATGAAAAAGCGGTGCGCGATAGGGTAAAGCCCGGCGACACGATTTGGCTCGCCGACGGCGTTTATAACGGTGCCTTCGAAAGCACAATACGGGGTTCCGAAGCCGCGCCGGTTCAGATCAGAGCGATCGCAGGCGCCCGCGTCGTATTGGACAAGAATATGGCCGCGCGCGAAACGGGAACTTTAAATGTACGCGGCCCTTTTGTCTGGTTTCGTGATCTCGAGATCACGAATTCTTTTCCGAACCGGAACCGGCTCGACGCCGACGGCGAATTGAATCCGTGGCGAGGCTCCGGGGTCAATGTTTACGCGGCAAATACCAAATACATCGATCTCGTGATCCATGACAACGGCCACGGCTTCGGCCTGTGGAACGAAGAGGGCAGCACCGAGATTTACGGGTGCATCGTTTTTAACAACGGCAACAACAAGAAAGAACACGGAATTTATGGCCATAACAAGACCGGCACCCATTTTATACTCGATAATGTGATCTTCAACAGCGCCGGGTATGGACTGCATCTATACGCAAATTCCACAAAAAGCGGTATTAGCGGCTTCGACATCGAAGGGAATGCGATCTTTAACAATGGAGCTCTGACATTGGACGACCAAGTTGCAGATCAGGTCCTGGTCGGTGGAGTCGAAGGCGTTCCGGCAGAACGCATCACACTCAGACAAAACTACATTTACAACGAGATCTCTGCGCCCATAAATAAAAACCGCGGGATACGACTTGGCTACGAAGACAAACATAATCGCGACGTTAGTCTTATCGGCAACTATATTGTGAGCAAGGTGCCGCTGAAGATCTTGTGGTGGAACTCGGTGACCGCGAGAGACAATACAATCTACTCAACGGGAAACAATGTCGAAGTGGAAACTTCTGACGGCCAGAGCGTAGCCGGATACGAATTTGACTCGAACGCATACATACCGGCCGCAGGAAATTCAGCTTCTTTCATGATCAACGATCAGAAAACGAATATCGACCTTTGGCGGTTCCGATTCGAGTCCGATGGCACAAACGTGAAAGCCGATTCCCGAAGCGAACGAACACAAATATTCATCCGGCCCAATAAGTACGAGGAAGGCCGAGCCAACATAATAATCTATGATTGGAACCACGATGCGAATGTGCTCGTCGATCTGAGCAGCGTTCTGAAGCGTGGGGACAAATACGAGCTGATCGACGTACAAGACTATTTCGGCCAACCTGTATTCACGGGAAATTACGACGGAAAGTTGATCGCAGTTCCAATGCGATCAACCTCCACGACCAAGCCGATCGGAAGTGTCGAGAGGGTGCCTCCGCACACGGATGCGACGTTCGCTGTTTTCATTGTTCGCAGAACGCAAAAGTAAAGACCGACAGACTTTGTCTGCCGGTCCTTCAGAGACGCAAAAGCAAATGCCTATGCGTTATGGAGCTGGAACAGTCGGCGGAGGCCCGGGATTCTCGTTAGGCGCAAACCCATGGGTTAGCGTTCCGAAATGTAGGAACACGCTGTTTCCGTCCTTCGCAATCAGACGTGAACCGCCGACGCCGATGGCCGTACCGATCGTTGAATTACGGTAATACCGGTATCCAAGTTCGAAGATCGACGATCGATCGGACATTGTGCCAAACGGCGTGACGGTAAATTCCATCGCCTTTTCGAGGGAACCTCGTCCGTCGCCGCTGATGTTCTCGTACATACTCGGGTCACCGCGACGCAACAGCATTTCCGCCTGCATAACCATACCCGTAAGAGTCGTATGCATGTACGACCATGACGAATCTGTGCTCTGCATTCGGGTTCCGGCACATCCAGTGTTCCCGCGACCCGTTTCTTCGGGGATCGCGCCGTACGGTTGTATCCCGTGAGCGTAACCGTTACCCGGCTGGAAGTTGTCGCACACGCTGTTCACCATTTGAGGATACGGAGCTCCGGTGCTTATGTTCGTAGATCCGTTCATGCGATGCAGCTGCATCGTCTTCGCCTCGATGTAGGCATCATGCGGTGACCACTGGCGGCCGTTGCGGTCGCGAAGGGTCATACCCGAATTAGTAAAGTAGTCCGCGATAACACCCGCGGCGTTACTACCGTCGCCGCCCCAGTTGGTGCTTCGCTCATCGCTCGCCCAGTCAACCAGATGGTATGCGTGGGTATTGAGCCACGTCAGAAACGCGGTTTTGTCGGTTGCGGTCCAGCCAGGATAGTCGGCGATGAGATCGGCCGCGACGACGTAGCCCGGCGTGTGGCGTGACATCGTCAAAGGACAGCCGCTTCCGCTCCCGCTATAAAGATAGTCGACGGTCTTGCTGCGTGACATTTCGAGAATGTGTTTGCGAGCTTCGGCGGCATATCTGTCGTCGCCCGTGAGGTTATACGCAAGTGCAAGTCCGTAAACACGTGCAGCTCCCGACTCCAGCGACGGTCGGTCAGTGCACACGTCGACACCTGAGAAATCCCTGATGCCCCAGTTTGTCGGACTGCCGATATAGGACATCAGCGAATCGTACGCGGCTTTATACGGCTGGATGTTCTGGTCAGCCTTTTGTTTGACGACTCTAAGCTCTGCCGGTGTTGTGAGGTAACCGCGGACCCTCGAACTGCCCGGAGCGGGAGTCGGATTCGGAGTCGGATTCGGCGTCGGATTCGGCGTGGGTGCCGGGGTCGGCGTTGCGGTAGGTGCTGGCGTTGGAGTTGTAGTAGGCGCCGGTGTGGGCGTAGGTGTCGCCGAAGGAGTGGGCGTCGGGGTAGGCGTAGGCGTGGTCGTGGTGCCGCCGGACGACAACTGAACGTCGTCGAACAAGGCCGCGGACGGCGACGAAACCGAATCGCTTGTTCCGGCGTTTATTTCGAGCGATACGTTCGAGAGGCTGAACGGAACCGTCACCGTTCGCCGCAGGTCCCAGGAAGTTCCGTTCGCGCTCGTCTCAAAAACAATACTGTTGGAAGCTGAAATGTGACGCAGTCGCCAATACCGCTGCTGCGCATCGCTGAATTTTATGCTCGTCGTTGAAGCGTTTCCACCGGCCGAGCTTTCGATGTAAAGCGTGCTGCCTTTCGAGCGAAAACGGACGAAATTGCCGTTGTCGATTCCGACAGCAAAAATGCTCTGTCCGTATGAACTTGATTTCTGCACCAGGCGTATCGATGCCACGCCGTCGATGAAGCTGAAGCCGTTGGCCGAGATAAGTCCGTTATAATTTGTGCCGCTCGACTTTGAAAGCGGAGCGATGGATAGACGTCCGCCGGTCTCTTTTACTACGACGTTTGTATCAAACTGAGTTGTGCTCCTTGTAAGTACGCCGAGCTTCCATTTTGACGAATCGATGACGCCGTCATCGAAATTATCCGACAGCAGTGAGGCTGCCTGTGTTGCACCCGCAATCACTGCGAACGAGATCGCGATGAACACGGTCAACAGCGACGTAAACTGGATTTTAGCCGAGATATGAGATCTCGTTTTCAAAAACTTTTTCAATTCTAGCCCTCCAAGTACTCTGACTTGTAAATTGTGTTTTTGGCGCACTGCCCACCGTAACGTGAATACTGAATGATCATTCATTCGGTAAAAGGACAAGCGCACCCCCTTGACAGCCGCACGGCTACCGTAAAGACAGGATCAAACTTCGCTCAATCCAAAAAGCGGTATTTGCTCAAGTCGTAAAATTGTTTCCGGAAGTTCTATCCAGGAAATACTAACGGGGTGTCGATGAGACTACTCATCGTTATGCAGAGTATAAATTTTCGAACATTGTCATTCAACATACATTGAGTGGAGAAACACGAAAAGTAGTGCAGAAAACCCGCAATTCGCAAATATCCATCTTTTAGGGGATTGTTTTCTGAAAATTTAAGCGGAAACAAATGTAAAAAGCCGAGAGGGATTCGCGAAGGCAATCCAGTCAGCGATGTGAGGTCTTATGACAAAGGCACATACTAAAGGTAAAAACATTCTCGCCGTTGACTGCTGCGAACATGTCGTCCGAGCGCTCCGACGTCTGCGTGATTCCAACCTAACGACTTTTGATACGCGAAGCAACCCGAGCGCGCATTTTCCGACGCACAACACTCACCTTATAGTCGTAGGTGTCTCAAACGTGCCTGTTCGCCGACTGTTCATAAGCCGGCTCAGACGATTTTACCCGGGAGTGCCGATGCTCGTTCTACGGCGCGAGGCCGTCGGCCCAAACGACGCTCGGCATAACATAAGAGGCGAATTTGTCGTGAGCGACGAGCGTGACGATGAGGATTTGGAATTGGTGAAAACGATCAGGCAGGTCATGCCTTTGCCGGCATGCGAGCACGCCGATGCTCCTTACAATTACGATTTTGTACGGGATGTAACGCGCGTCATCGCCGAACATTATTCCGATCCCGAACTCAGCCTAGGTCAGGTAGCCAGGGAATTGCCGACATCTCCATCCAAACTCTCGCGTGTGCTAAACAAACACGTAGGTGTCAGCTTTCGACAACTTCTCAGACATATCCGAATCGAGGAAGCGAAAAGAATGCTTGCTTCTCACCGTTATTCGGTAAAAGAAGTAGCCGCGCGAGTCGGTTTCTCCGACAGCCACTATTTCTCTAGGAGCTTCAAGGAAATGACCGGCCTGAATGCTACCGAATACGTGCAGAGCCCCAACGACCTGATATTCAACTGAGATCTTGCCCACGCTCCCGCGGAAATAGACGATTAAAACTCTCAACAACGTGAAGAATGGGGCGTCTGTATTCTGATCTGCCGCAATTAACAGGTCAGAACACAGACGCCCCATTGTCAAACACGGGACAAGTTAACGAAGAGGGTCAACCGGTCGGCCCTTTCAGAAGCATGGCCAAAGCTCGAAATCGGGCGGAGTCCGCTTCAATTTTCGTCGCGCCCGCGCTCTTCTCCAAAGACGGTGCGAGGCTTTTGAGTTTTCCGAGCTCTTTCGCGCTCAGTTTTGAACTCTCGGCTTTTTGAATAGCGTCACGCAGTTCGGCGATTCGGTCGGAAGGCAAAGCTTGCGAACGCTCGAGTTGATCTACGTATGCCTTCGCTACCACCAACTTTCGCGGCCACTCGATCTTCTGCTGGTTCTGTACATTCAATTCCGTCACTCGAACCAATTTAGCCGCGTCGATCTCGTTCTGAGTGAGGTTCGCCGTCGGCGTCAGCTCGAGTATATCGAGGCCGCGTGCGATCTCGGACGAGTATATGTTGCCGTTGTACCAGTAAGCGGACCACGGACCGGCGAGCACGAGCATTTTCGTATCGATCGGGCCTCGATCAAAGTAGGCGATCTCAACGGGATGGTCCGCGTCGGTGAAATCCATGACCGAGATGCCGCCCTGGTACCACGCCTGTACCTTGATGTCGCGGCCGGGAACCGGTATGAGCGAACCGTTGTGTGCTACACAGTTTTCGCTGTCGCCCTGAGCGGCGGGCAGTTTATAGTAGCTCGCGAAGCTAAGCTTGTCATCTGTCAGGCGGAAGATCGCATTGGCTCCCCACTTGTTCGGATCATTCGCTCGGCAGCGCGCTCCCATTCCTCCGCCCCACTCGTCCGTGAACACGACCTTCTTCCCGTCATTCGAGAATGCGGCCGAATGCCAATACGAATAGTTCGGATCGTTTACCGCGTCGACCCGTTTTGGATGGACCGGATCCTTGATGTCCAGAAGAATTCCATTTCCCGAGCAGGCTCCTGCCGCGAGCCCGATAGCTGAATAAACCGTAATGTCGTGGCACTGGTCGGTGTCGGACGGTTTCGACACTCCGTTCGTGCTGTGTGTTCCGCCGTTATTCAGACCGTTGATCGCACCCGTTCTAGGGTCCATAAATACCCGCGGGCTAGAGACGATCTGCGCATCTTTCGGCGACGCGAGCGGCACCTTGATCACGTCGATGCGAAACAGTGCAGTATTCGGATCCTTGTCCGGCTTTTCACCCGAACACCCGGCCAGCTCATCGTTTTGACGGACGAATGAGGTTCCCGAGACGTAGATGTAAACGTTATTCTTGTCGTTCGGATCGAGCACCAAGGTATGCGTGTGCGATCCGCGACATGTTTGCACAGCTCCCACCTGCTTCGGATTAGCGACGTCGGAGATGTCGAATATTCTCACTCCGCGGAAGCGATCCTTTTGAGCTGCAGGCAGATGCTGCTGATTCTCTTGCCCGGCCGCGGGCGGCGGCTCCGCCGCAAACCCTTGTGCACCGCAGTCGAGGCGACCGTTCGGCATTTCCACGGACATGAAGAGCAAATTTTTGTATACCGAAACGTCTCCTTGTCCGCCTGGACATACAAGCGAGGTCAACAATCTCGCCTTCGCCGGATCGGAAATATCGTAAATGTTCACGCCGTAAAAATTTCCCTGGAACAGGTGGTTACCCTGAAAAGCAAGATCCGAGTTCGCGAATGCGAGTTGAGCCAAAACAAGCTGGAACGGCTTTGGCATTTTAGAGGTATCGCCGACACCCAAGAGGCCGAGCGTATTCTGCACTTTTGGATTATCAGGATCGTCGGAGCCGAGTTGAAACGCGTCGGGCTTTTTCAGTAGCGTGAGGTGCTTCATGCCCATTGCAGCTTCACCGGCGTCGTACATTCCCGGCGACAGTTTGGCGCGCGGGTCACTTGCGTCCGAGCCCGTCATCCCCGCCGGCAGCGGCGGAGCCGATTCGAGAGCAGCTTGAGCCAGTGTCCCGGCTGCGAAACAGCAACACAAAACAAAGGAGATCGTTAACGAACGTAGAGCGATAGTTTGTATTCGGTTCATCATTTTTTATCTTACGGTTTTCCGGCAAGCATGGTTTCCATTATCCTTATATCGCGCGCGCTGACCGTTGTCGACGTCCGTTGCGAATTTGAAGAGTTCTGCGTCCTGCCCCGCTCCGGCGGCATCATAAAAGTCCCTGGCAATCATCACCGCGCTATTGTAGCCCTAGATCATTCCGGTCAGAAACAGGCGGGCGGCAATACAAGAAAAACAAAAGCGAGCGCAGGCAACGCACCCATCCGTGCAGTACGACCAAACGAGCGTCTCGAATTGAGGTTGCAGTTCAAGTGCAACGAGTGAGCAAACTTAAATTGATGATGCGTTTTGCGAACAACGTATCACAAAACACCGGCGGACTCTATCGCGGGAACGATTGGAACAGGCTTTAACGGAAACGGGGACGATGAGGTTGGATTTGAATGGAGGCGGCGATCGGAATCGAACCGATGAATAAAGGTTTTGCAGACCTCTGC
>JBDTUT010000026.1:0-38792 GCA_040007515.1 Acidobacteriota bacterium
AAAATGGTGCGGACGAGAAGAATCGAACTTCCACTGCCTCGCGGCAACAGGCTTCTGAGACCTGCGCGTCTACCAGTTCCGCCACGTCCGCATGGGCGAATTAACGATGATACGAATTAATCGGGCGAAATTCAAGAATGCCGCGCTCATTTGCTATATTTAGGTGTGCCCGAATATTTGAGATCGAATCTGGCGGACGTGCGCGGTCGGATCGCCGCGGCGGCAAAACGTTCCGGTCGTGACGCTTCGTCGATAAAGCTGGTCGCTGTCAGCAAGACGCATCCGGCGGAAACGCTGAGTGCGGCCATCGCCGCCAGTGCTAACGTTTTGGGCGAAAACAAGGTCCAGGAAGCCGAGCCGAAGATAGTGGAGCTTGGCCGCGAATCGGCCGAGTGGCACCTGATCGGGCATCTGCAGTCGAACAAGGCACGAAAGGCCGCGCAGCTATTTGACCTGATCGAATCGGTAGATTCGCTCGAACTCGCGCAGCGTCTCGAACGTATCTGTGTTGAAGAAGATCGGCCATCGCTGTCCGTTTACGTGCAGGTCGATCTCGCCCGCGAGGAAACAAAATCGGGGATCGCGGAAAAAGATTTGCCGCCGCTCGTCGAATTTTTGAAAGCGTGTAAGTGTTTGAAATTTGACGGGCTCATGGTACTGCCGCCGTTCTTTGACGACGCCGAAGACGCGAGGCCGTACTTCAAACGATTGCGAGAGCTTCGTGACGAATTGGCTGAACAGAACGCTTTTGCGAACGGCAGCGGCGAGTTGTCGATGGGGATGAGTCACGATTTTGAGATCGCCATCGAAGAAGGAGCGACAGTCGTGAGAGTCGGCACCGCGATATTTGGAGCGAGGTAACGTCCGCGTTAAAAACTATGCTTTCAGCAACTGTTTATCCGATAGTTTCGATGGTCCTGTGGGGTGCGTTTCTCTTGTTCCTTGCGCTGATGCTGCTGCGTCTGATCTTTAGCTATGCCGACCCTAATCCGTTCGGAAAGATCGGGCGGCTCAGTTTCAAGCTTCGAAAATTAACGGAACGTTTTGTTTATCCCGCCGCCCGATTTTTGGCAAATTTCCGAATCGACACGCGGCTGGCTCCGCTCGTCTCGATATTCGTCGCGCTTCTGCTTACATACTTTGTTTCGCAGATCATCGGCAACACGCTTTATATCATTGATGGACTGACCGAAGGTGTCACGAGAGGCAAGCCGCTTTTCTTCATCGGTTTCGTGCTCTACGGGCTGTTGAGCGTACTTGTCCTGTTTATCTTTATCCGCTTTTTATCGTCGTGGTTCGTGTTTACGAGCGGTACGTTTCTTGGCTTCGTCAAACGCGTCACCGACCCGATAATGATCCCGGTCCAGCGGTTGATCCCGCCAATCGGGATGTTCGATATCTCTGCGATGATCGTGCTGCTGCTGATCAGTTTCCTGCAGTCGATAGTGCTTCGCGTATTTGTTGGATAGAACTCAATCGTCCGCTTCGTTTTCCTTTTCTTCGTCATCGTCCGGTTTGATCCCCGCGATCATCAGATCGAACGCCGGCAGCCGCGCGATCTCGGGCATCGGCGTTTTCCCGCGAACTGAAAACCATATGATCTCGTTCATCTCACGCGGGTTGGCCATGTCCGCGTGGCGCAAGGCCTGTTCGTCGGTCAACCGCATGTAATTCGCCATCGCCGCATTCGGCCGTTCGGGTGGATAGAGATTGTCCAGCGCCACGTCAGGCATCTCGGAAAGATATGGCCGAAGGTCGGCAGCAGCTCCGAAAACGTCCATAGGCGTCGCATGAGCATCGAGAAAATTCATCGCGGGCATTCCGAGACAGAGTTCCATAGTCCTGATCAGGCTGACCGTGTTGTGCATCTCGTGGATCAATGCGCCCGGCCGGTTATACGCCGAAATAACGAGCGCCGGTGACCGGTGAGCGTCGACGTGGTCGGGGCCGTCCTGTGCGTCGTCCTCAACCACGAAGATCGCCGTGTCCTTCCAATACGGACTCTTGGACACCTCTTCGACGAGGCGCCCGAGAGCATAGTCGTTTTCCGCAACATAGAACTGCGGCGTCGGCGTGTTGCGCCGAAGGCCCGCCGTGTGGTCGTTCGACAACCGCACGATCGACAGGTTCGGCAGCGTGTCGCCGCGGCCGGACTGCAGGTCCGCTACGTACGCGCGAAATTCCTTTTGCCACTCGCCGAAACGCGAGCTGCCGCGAAAACGCGGATCAGCGTTGTCGCCGGTGATCGTCGCGTTCACCGCACCGTTTGGTTCGCGAGCCGCGCGGTACGAGTCGACGGTCATACTGTCCGGCGTCGACATATCAAAATTGCGGCTTGTGGGCGAAATATTGCCTTCGAGATTCTTCTTCACGCCGAATGCAGTAACCGTCGGCGAGAGATCGGGATATTTTTTAGGACGACGTGTGTTCACCTCGTCGATGTCAGCCTGCGAAACGGTGGCGACAAATTCGCCGTAGTTCCGATGGGTCAATCCCGAACGCTCGGCAGCGTCCCACAAATACAGCGACGCCGGCTCGCCGATGTCGCGTCCGCCGTTCATATACGGAACATATCGTTTCAGGAAACGGGCGATATCTTCGCCGCTCGCGGGCAGGTCGAAGACGGGCGGAAGCGCGACCGGCGGCTGGTTTGCGGGCGGATCGTACGACGGCAAACGGTTAAAGCCTTCGTAGTCGTACGTGCGGCCGCGGCCCGAGTAATCCCAGCGAAACGCCTTGTCGATGTAGTCGCTCGAGAACGCCGCCGTCGACCAGTTATGCCCGTCCGGGCTCGCCTCGGCGTTGACGAAAAAGCGGTCGAATAGCCCGAACCGGCGAGCGAGTGCTCGGGTATTCGGCGTAATATTCTGAGGCTTGCCGCCCGGCGATTTTGCGGCCTCGCCCGCGCCGAAAATCGAGACCGACGCGTCGCCGTCGGCACGGCCGCCGTCGCCGCTGGAAGCCAGGTCGCCGAATACCTGATCGTACGTTCGGTTTTCGCGAATGATGTAGATGACGTGTTTGAACGGCGAACGTCCGCCCGGAAAAATGCTTCGTTTTTCGCGGTCGATCAGACCGTTGTTTTTCATAACGGCCTGTGTATATGCGTAAAGTTCGGATTCACCCGGTTGAGTTACCACGCTTATATTTCCGGTTACCGCCGCGACGCTGTACATGCCTCGCCGGTTGTAGCCGGTACCCGGAAAATCCTTGTTCGGCATATTCGGATACAAGCCCGACTCATTCACCCGCAGGGACGAATTTTCCATGCCGGTGCCTTTCCCGTTAGCGATAAACAGGCGGTTGCCGGCGACAGCCACCGCGGACGGATAATTTCCGGTCGGGATAAACCCGCGAAGTTTCGAGGTTTTTGCACGCGGGCCGTCGGCGAGCGTGACGACGCCGACCGCATTTGCGTGGGCGTTGGCGACATAGAGCGTTCGTTCGTCCTCGCTGAGGGCGAGGCCCTCGGGACTGGCGCCGTTGAGTTCGGCCTCGTTGAGGCGAACGTTGATGCGTTCGATCACGCGGTCCGTCGCGGTGTCGATGACTGATACCGTATCGGCGTCCGAATTGACAACGAAAAGGCGTGTCTCCGCGCGGTCCATTATCATCATCGTCGGGTGCCGATCGACCGCGATGTGCGTCACACGAGCTGCGGCGTTGGGCCGCACGACCGCAATAGCCGCGTCGCCCCAAAGTGAGACATAGGCTTTCGCGACCGAGTTGCCGCGCGTGATCAGTTTCACATCGTACGGATATAAAAACTGTGTCGAGCCCGCGCGGTGAAGGTCGACGCGCGATATTCGCCGGGAGCCGCGCAGGTCCGAAATTATGCCGAGCGTATCTCCCAAATTGTTCGCCGAATAGATCGTTTCGCCGTCCGGCGAGAGTGCGAGTCCGGTCGGGTAGACCGGAGCGACGTTGCCGTTATACTCGGGCGACGGAGCGTTTTCGGCAAAGGCGGTGACGTCGATCGACGGTGCGGCGGTCGGCTTGTCCGGTTCGTTCGCGGGTGCAAGGGGCTGCGCCGATCTCGGGTCGAAGCCGAACATCCAAATCTTGTTCGTGTTGCCGCCCGCGACGAACAAACGATATTTTCCGTCCGGCTGCACGTTTGTGTCGAAAGCAATTCCGACATTGGCGCTCTGCGGCGAAGGGAAATAGACGGTCTGGATCACGGCCGGCTCCGGTGCAAGAGCCAGGTCGATCACCGATAGCATCTGCTGCGCCTTGCTCTTTGAATCGAACAAAAGGCCAAATCCGCTGTTGACCGCGATCAGGTATCGGCCCTTGCCGTCCGGGTCGCCGTTGTCAGGCGTCCGCACAAAATTCATGGTCAGCGGAGCCGCCGCCGGTTGCCTGGTGTGGGCATCAAGCACGAGCTTTCCGGCCGGACGCACATCCGGCGGCGGAGCGGGAAGCAATGCGAGACCGCTGTCGGCTCTCGACCCCGACCCGTCGAAATAGATCATAGCGGCGGCAAGCGTGCATGCGATCAATGCCGCGTAGCGAGTCATTTTGAAACCTCGTGGATTTTGCATCTATTTGTGATCCTTTCGGACAGAAGTTTTGCCTGCTATATTACCGCAAGTGCGAAACAATCAGAATAACGGCGCAGTTGAAGCAAACTGGGCTAAATTGACCGTCCGCGTCGTGCCGCGTTCGTCGCGGAGCGAGATCATCGGCGAACACGACGGCGCCTTAAAGATCAAACTCACCTCGCCGCCCGTCGACGGAGCCGCAAACGCCGAATTGATCGCACTGATCGCAAAAAAGCTCGGCGTGCCGAGGTCGAACGTCGAGATAACGTCCGGCGAAAGTTCAAAGACCAAACAGCTGCGGATCACCGGCGTAACCGCTTCACAGATCCGTTCATTGCTGGACGGTTAAATGGCCGCCGGCCGCGTCTCCTTCGTTTTGCACCGCTAAATCCGGCGTGATATATTCCTATATTCGATTCCAATCCAACAATACAAAGGTCTCTAATAAATGTCAGGACATTCCAAGTGGCACACGATCAAGCATAAAAAGGGCGCGCTCGACGCAAAACGCGGCAAGATCTTCACCAAGATGATCAAGGAGATCACCGTCGCCGCCCGCACCGGCAGCAGCGGCGATGTCGACGCCAACGCACGCCTGCGCAAGGCGGTCACCGACGCCAAGGCGCAGAACATGCCGAACGACACCATCGACCGCGCGATAAAACGCGGCATGGGCGAGCTCGATGGCGTAAATTACGACGAGATCACCTACGAAGGCTACGGCGTCGGCGGCGTCGCCGTTCTCGTCGAAACCATGACCGACAACCGCAACCGCACGGTCGCCGAACTGCGTCACATATTTTCCAAGAATGGCGGCAACTTAGGCGAGGCAGGTTCGGTCGCGTGGATGTTCGACAAAAAAGGCTACATCATCGTCGACAAAGCCGCTAAGTCCGAGGACGAGCTGTTCGAGATCGTGATCGAGGCCGGTGCCGACGACATGCAGGACGAGGGCGAAGTCTTTGAAATATTCACCTCACCCGAAAACTTCGACGCCGTAAACGAAGCCATCAAAAAAGCCGGCATCGAACCCCAGGCATCGGAAGTCTCGATGGTCCCGCAAACCTACATCAAACTGGAAGGCGGCGACGCCCAAACGATGCTGAAACTCTACGAAGCCATCGACGACAACGACGACGTCCAAAAGGTCTATGCAAATTTTGATATAGACGAGAGCGAGATGGAGTAAATTTCAATTGAACCAATTCAACCGGCACCATTTGCTGTCACCGAATCGAACGCCGGTTTGTGAAGTTGGATCGATAATCCATACGCCATCTATTAGCGACGGAAAACATACGTTTTCCTGAGGCAGTTCGTTGTCTTGATCGAAAAAGTACGATGCGACGTTCCACGGGGAGCCATGCAAACTTAGTATTACAAATGCCTCACGCTTCCTCGCGTTCGAATTTCGAAGCTTTGAAAGAATGTCCGTTCGAGTGGGGTGCGAAAGAAATTCTGCTATCCATTCACTAAGGCCGGCTCCATTACGATTTACCGCTCCGCCGTCTCCCCGCATAGTCAGACGAATCTTACCCGACTTACTTTCGACGCTTTGCATGAACCAATCCACGCCAAGGGTTTGAATTTCTTGAATTATGAGCCCCTGTTCGCCATTCTCTACATGCCATTCTCTACATTTTGAGTAGAGCTTTGCACTCGAGCTTCATTTGCACGTTTCAAAAGAGCCGGAAGTTTTGCATCCAGTTGTTTTATACTGCAATCGTCGGAAATTTCCACCATCCATGACGTCCCGTCAAAACTTCTGGCGGCCGGCTTCGCGGGACCAATGTTCCAAGTTTCGGTAAACTTGGCATCGACCGCGCCGGTAACTTCGAGAGCAATTTCAGGAGCGCTATCGTGGCCGACTCTTAGGTCATACATTCCGTCGAGTTTCCCATTATCGTGTAAGAAACACTCTACGTTTAAATTCTTCTCCACGATTAGTTTCGCCAAATGTTCGGCCGAAGCAGTATTTATTAATTTACTTTTCAAGCGCTAATTGCTTAGTTGCCTCGAGCACGAGTTCAACCGCTTCCTTCAGATTTTCGCGCGTTTCGTGGAGTGTTTCGCCCTGTGTGTTTGCACCGGGCAGTTCCTCGACGTAACCGATATAACCCTCCGGCACTTTTTGAAAAACTGCGGTAAGTGTAATTTGCATTTCTTTTTCCGGGCTCAATTTTATCACGCACCAGTGATCTGCAGGCACGAACTTGGACATCTCTGTCGTCCATTTCGCTCCAAAGATCACCTATGATCTTCTTCGTCCGCCTCGGCTTCCGCTTTTGTTTTGTGGATCGTGCCGTCCGGGTGTTCCGGCGGCGAGTAGACGGTGTAGAGTTTTAGCGGGGCCGTGTCGGAGAGGTTGACGATGTTGTGCTCGGTGCCCGACGGGATTACGATCGCTGAGCCGTCGTGGAGCTCGTGCACTTCGCCGTTGAGGATAGACTTGCCGTGCCCGGTCTCGATACGTATGAACTGGTCGACGCCGTGATGCGTTTCTTTGCCAATGTCCTCGCCCGGGTTGAGCGACATTACGACCAGCTGGCAATGCTCCCCGGTAAAAAGCACCTCGCGAAAATACTTGTTCTCCAAAGATTTTTTCTCGATATCCGTGACGTATCCGGCCATATTATCCTCCAAATAAAATCGACTATTCCTACGAACCACCGTACCTGAACTGCCTAATAATTAACACAAAATCGCCGAACGGCATATATGCGGCGGCCGAAACAAGCGGGACGAACTCATTGCTTCACGTGAGCGTTCCGAACCTGCGTTCGGAACGCTCACGTGCGCGATCTGCCTCCGCTTCGCGATTTTTAGGACGGGCGGTCGTCTCGAGCGAATCGAGCAGTTCACGTGCTGCCGCCGCAACGTTCCCCACGGCCCGATCAAACGCTATCTCGTTCGCCTTCGACGGTTTGGTAAATCCCGCCAACTTTCGCACGAACTGAACCGATGCGTCCCGCACCTCGTCCTCGGTCGCCGGCGGATCGAAATTGAATAATGTCTTGATACTTCTGCACATAACAATATCTGTATCACCGGTTTCGACATTTGCAAAATAGCTAATGCAGCGATCGTATTCATCGAAACGCTCGAACAAACAAAATGGGCGAAGCCCTTGCGGCTTCGCCCACATTGCAAACTCTCGAACGGAACTTATTCTGCGGCTTCCGTCTTCGTGCCGCATTCCGGGCAGAATTTTGCGCCGGGATTGAGTTCGTGCTGGCAGTTGGCACATTTCGCTTTTTCCTGGGACGAGCCGCATTCCGAGCAGAACTTTGCGCCTTCGCGAAGCTCGGCTCCGCATTTCACACACGGAACTTTGGCGACTTCCATCTTGCCGCCGCAGTCTGCGCAGAATTTCACACCTGCGGTGTTCTGCTTCCCGCAGGAAGGACACGGAACTGTCGCGGCCTGTCCACCGCCTTGACCGCCCGGTTGATTCCCGCCGCCGAACGCGTTCGCCATCTGGCCGCCGACCGCGAAGCCCGCGCCCAATCCCGCGCCAAGTCCGGCCCCGCCGCCTTCGTTCTGTGCGGCATCACGCAGAGCGTCGGCCGCCTGAAACTGCATATATTTTTGCGCGTCGCCGAGTGCACCCATCGATGAACGCTTGTCCATCGCCGCTTCGACCTCGGGCGGCAGGCTGATGTTCTCGACGTAAAACTTGGTGACCTCAAGGCCGTACGACAGAAAATCGGTGTTGATCTTTGCGCGGATGGCTTCGCCGATCTCCTTGTACTGAGCGGCGAGGTCGAGTGCCGGAATCTTCAATTCGCCGAGTGCATCCGAAAATTCCGTAACGATCGCCCGCTTGAGCTGCGTGTCGATGTCCTCGGTCTGAAAATGAGCGTTGGTCCCGGCGATCTCTTTGATGAACTCGCCCGGATCGGCGACCCGCAAGCTGTACGCACCGAATGCCCGCAGTCGCACGATGCCGAAATCATCGTCGCGAAGCATGATAGGGTTAGACGTGCCCCACTTCATGTCCGTGAACTGCTTTGTGTTGACAAAGTAGACTTCCGATTTCATCGGCGAGTTGAAGCCGAATTTCCACGCACCCAATTTCGACAAGACCGGCGTGTTGCCGCCGTCGATCGTGTATCGGCCCGGTGTGAAAACGTCCCCGACCTGACCTTCGAAAACGAAAACCGCCGCCTGCGATTCACGAACGATCAGCTGAGCCCCATTCTTTATCTCCTGCCCCGCAACCGGAAAACGATACAGCAGCGTATCTTTCGATTCGTCCAGCCACTCGATAACCTCGATGAACTGGTTGAACGCCGCTTCTTTAACTTTGTCGATAAGACTCATTTTTACAGATCTCCTTATGCAATCTAAACGATAATATATGCCAGAATGTTTCGATAATCAACGTTTTAGCGGCGGGCCCGCTCTGGTTTTACACGGCGCGGCGACCAAGAGCCGGATGTCGTGCTATGGATGAAACATTGTGCCGGGTAAGCCGATGTGTTACGTTCACAAGTGGGATGGAATTAAAAAGAAAGCTTGAAATTTTAGCTGACGCTGCTAAATATGACGCCTCTTGTGCCTCGAGCGGCTCTCACCGAAAACGCGAGGCCGGGGGTGTCGGGAACACCGAGGGCATGGGCATCTGCCATAGTTACACACCAGACGGCCGATGCATTTCGCTGCTCAAACTCCTTCTCACGAACGTCTGCATTTGGGATTGCTCTTACTGCGTCAACCGGAGAACGTCGAACGTAAAACGTGCCCGTTTCAAGCCGGAAGAGGTCGTTAAGCTGACGATGAGTTTCTATAAACGAAATTACATCGAAGGGCTTTTCCTGAGTTCGGGAATTATCCAGACCGCCGATTACACGATGGAACAACTCGTTCGAGTGGCGAAACTGCTCCGAGAAGAGGAACATTTCGGCGGATACATTCACCTGAAGGCGGTTCCGGGGGCGTCAAAGGAACTCTTGCTTGAAGCCGGCAAATACGCCGACCGCCTGAGTGCCAACATTGAACTTCCCGTCCAGGAAGATCTCGACAAACTCGCACCTGAAAAGACTATCTCCGAGATCGAAGATACGATGGCCGACGTCAAAAGCGGCATCGACGAGGCAAAGGACAACAAACGCCGCGATGGCACAGAGCAAGTGTTCGCGAAAGCCGGACAGTCAACCCAGCTTGTGGTGGGCGCAAGCGAGAGCACGGACACCGTCATTCTCACGAAGGCGCAGGCTCTCTATAATAAATTCAAACTGCGGCGCGTTTACTATTCTGCATTCTCGCCGGCAGAATTTACGGATCCGAACCTTGCGAAAACGCCGACACCGCCGATGCGTGAACACCGTCTTTACGAGGCGGATTGGCTGATCCGTCATTACGGATTTTCGGCGGGCGAGGTAACGCAGGGAATCGAAGGCGGCAACCTCGACCTCGAAAAAGACCCGAAACTAGCGTGGGCATTGCGTCACAGGCAGTTGTACCCGGTGGACGTTAACCGCGCTTCGAAAGGCCTGCTGCTGCGTGTCCCCGGCATCGGCGTGAGGAATGTCGAACGCATTCTGAAGATCAGGCGCTATCACCGGATTCGCCTCCAAGATCTGATACGCCTCCGCATCACGCTCTCGCGGGCGAAGTGGTTCATCACGACCGCCGATCATAATCCGGATGTATTCAAGCTAGACGCTACGAACCTCGTCGAACGCTTGAAACCGCGAATCGTACAGCCATCCCTGTTCGTCGAAACGGCGCCGCCGTTATCGGTCATCACCGGGGAATTATGATACAGGTCGCCGTCGAAAATGATTTCGCGGACTGGCGAGACGCGGCGCGCGAGCTTATACAGTCTCGCGTCGCGCCGGACGAGATACTGTGGCTGCCCACCGGACACGCTGGATTGTTCGATACGAAAGAATTTAGCTCCGATCCAAAGATGTCGTTTCGCGTTCCGCCGGAATTTCTAAAGATCGCTGAAGCCGCTGCATGTTATGACGGTGCGGAACGCTGGCCGCTGCTATATCGCGTTCTGTACCGTATCGTCTTTGAGAATCGTCGGCTTTTGCAGATAGAGTCCGACCCGGACGTCCGGTCGATACGTTTGATGGAAAAGGCCGTCGGACGCGACGTGCACAAATTCCATGCATTTGTCCGGTTTCGCAAGATCGATTGCGGTGGGAAAGAGGTCTACATCGCCTGGCACGAGCCTCAGCATTTCACGGTCGAACGAGCGACGCCGTTCTTTGCACGCCGGTTCGGCTCGATGAATTTTTCGATTCTAACGCCGAAAGGCTGTGCGCATTGGGACCGCGAACATTTGACCTTCAGCCCCGCCGCCACGCGCGATCTCGCACCCGCCGGCGACGAGACCGAAGAGTTCTGGCTGCTATACTATCGGTCGATCTTCAACCCGTTCCGATTGAAAGTGAATGCGATGAAAAAGGAACTGCCGGTTCGGCACTGGCGGACACTTCCTGAAGCGGTGCTGATCCCCGAGTTGATCCGGAGCAGTTACGAAACCGACTGACGCGGCTCTTTCGCGAATCGTCGGTATATAAACGTCGCGGCGGCGATCCCGGCCACTCCGCCGACGCAGTCCAGTGCGACGTCCCAAGCCGAACTCGTACGTGACGCTTCGAAGCTTTGATTAAACTCGTCAAGCGATGCAATGGCTGCAACCATAACGATCGCAACGGCAAATTTCCACATCGGCGACATTGGCCGCAAGGCCCTGACCGCCAGCACCGCCAAAACGAAATAAACGCCGAAATGGGCGCATTTTCGAATGAAGCCGTGATAGGCCTGTATCGTCGCCTCGGGCGCGTTCGGAAACAGAAAGTGAAGCAGCGGCCCGATGAACAGAGATGTCTCGCTCATCGAGCCGTTGTTGCTCGACAGAAAAAATATGATCCCGATCCAAATCAAAAGCGGCGCGTAACGGATGACCCGCTCGCGCCGCTTTTTTGAATTATCGGCCAGTACCATTTTAACCCAATCGGCCAAGAATAATAATCTTCTCTACTGACTACTGACTACTGACTACTTATGCCGCCGCGGCCGCTCCCGAGACGACCTCGATGATCTCCTTCGTAATCGCTGCCTGGCGGATGCGGTTCATATTCAGCGTCAAGGTGTCGATCAGCTCGCCGGCGTTCTTCGACGCGGAGTCCATCGCCGTCATACGCGAACCCTGTTCCGACGCAACCGACTCGATCATTCCGCGGTAGATCTGCGTCTCGACCTGTTTGGGCAGCAGCCGCCCGAATATCTCCGATGCCGGCTGTTCGTATATGTACTCGGCTTGGGTTCCGGTCTCGGCCGCTTCCTCACCCGCCGTTTGCGGGATCGGCAAGAGCTGTTCGATGATCGGCTTTTGCGAAAGAACCGTTTTGAATTCCGTAAATGCGATGAACACCTTATCGATCGTGGTGTCGTCCGTAAACGTCTTGATCAGCTTTTGTGCGATCGCCACGGCGTCGGCGTGCACGACCTGGCCGCTGCCGGTAAGGCCGATGTATTCGTCGACGATCACCGCTTCGCGGCGTTTGAAAAAGTCGCGTCCCTTGCGGCCGACCGGTATCAGCTCGGTCGACTTACCCGGATGCTCACGCATAAATGCCTGTGTCGCTTTAATGATGTTTGCGTTGAATGCACCGGCAAGTCCCTTGTCCGCGCTGATCAGTACGACCAGATATTTTTCGTCGCCGCGTGCGTCGAGCAGCGGATGCGAAAACTCATCCGCCACTTTGGAGCTCAGCCCGCCCAACACCTCTGTCATCTTGCCCGCGAACGGACGCGACGACGTCACGCGGTCCTGCGCGCGTTTGAGCTTTGCCGCAGCCACCATCTTCATAGCCTTGGTGATCTGCTGTGTATTCTTGACCGACTTAATCCGCCGGCGCATATCCAGTAAGCTAGCCATAATTGTCTAAAAGTTTTCCGGGCCTAGGGCTTTATAAAATGGATCACCGGGTCACGCGGGACCGTTCCCACATCCTGTTCGATGATCTTATAGCCCCGCTTTTCGAGCATCTCGCAGGTCCGTGCCACACCGGCGTCATACCAATGTCCTTGCTTTTTGACCTCGAAATCGTCCTTCACCATAAATTCCGGTTTCATCAACTTTGAGAACGTGTTGAAAAACGGACGGAAAACGGCGAGTTTGCGGCGCGTGGGCGACAACTGTTTCCAAATATCGAAGTGGTCCGCGTATTTTCTGAACTGCTCGTATCTCTTCTTATCGGCCACCATCCAGAAGCAGTTCGCCCCCGGCTTGAGTTTATCGAAAACGTTATCGGCGTACTGCGTTATCCCGTCGAAAGAGACGTGGCAAAGGCAGCCGAACGAAAACATATAATCAAAATGATTTTCCGGCAGATCGCGGCATTCAAAATCCTCGACCTGGAGATATTTAACATTCTCCGGGTGTTTCAGGTATTCGAAAAATCCGTTATGCTCCGCGGAAAGAGCATCCATCACCCAAACTTCTTTCGCTCCCAAAAGGCCCTTCGTCCACGTGCCGCGGCCCGGGCCGATCTCGAGTGCGATCGTATCCGGCTTAATATACGGCCGGATACACCGCAGATAGGTCGCATACAATGTCGAGATATAACCGAAGCCGACATAGCTCGATTTCGTCAGGGGAACGGTCGGGTCGCCTTCGTAATAGCCGCCCTCCCAGAGTCCTTCGAATGCGGCTATCTCATTGGAATTATCATTTTGCGACATCTATAAGTTATCTGGATCCAAAGAGCTACGTTGCGTGTTCCTTAGGCGTTTGCCGCCGCAGCCGATTCCCAGCGTGTGGCTTTGAAATCCTGGATCGCCTCGCGCATAGAAGTTTTGAGATCGTCGTCGATACTCTTCTTTTCACGCATGGTGTTCAGTACGCCCGGGTGCGAGCTTTCGATGAACGTCGTCAACTGCTCCTCGAATCGCTTGAGGTCTTCGACTGCAATGTCGTCAGCGAGGCCATTGGTCACGGCCCAAATAATGAGCACCTGGTTTTCGACCGGCATCGGCTGGTACTGTCCCTGTTTTAGGATCTCGGTCAGGCGACGGCCGCGTTCGAGCTGCGACTGCGTCGATTTGTCGAGGTCCGAACCGAACTGTGCGAAGGCCGCCAGCTCGCGGTACTGTGCTAGGTCGATACGCAGCGTGCCCGCGACCTGCTTCATCGCCTTGATCTGTGCCGAGCCGCCCACACGCGAAACCGAGTTACCCACGTTGATCGCGGGACGGACGCCCGAGTTGAAAAGGTCCGACTCGAGGAATATCTGCCCGTCCGTGATCGAGATCACGTTGGTCGGGATGTACGCCGAAATATCGCCGGCCTGTGTTTCGATGATCGGCAGCGAGGTCAATGAACCGCCGCCTCGGGCATCGGACATCTTAGCCGCACGTTCGAGCAGGCGTGAGTGGAGATAGAAAACGTCGCCCGGATATGCTTCGCGGCCGGGAGGACGGCGGAGGAGCAACGAAATCTCGCGGTACGCAGCGGCCTGCTTCGAAAGATCGTCGTAGATCGTCAAAGCGTGACGGCCGTTGTCGCGGAAGTACTCGCCGATAGCGCAACCGGAATACGGTGCGAGGAACTGCATGGCCGCCGGATCGGACGCCGACGCCGAGACGACAATCGTCCACGCCATTGCACCCGTGTCTTCGAGCTTCTTAACTACCTGGGCCACGGTCGATGCCTTTTGGCCGATCGCGACGTAGACGCAGATCACGTCCTTGCCTCGCTGGTTGATGATGGCGTCGATCGCGACTGCCGTTTTGCCGGTCTGCCGGTCGCCGATGATCAGCTCGCGCTGTCCGCGTCCGATCGGCACCATCGCGTCGATCGCTTTCAGGCCGGTCTGCAGAGGCTCTTTTACCGGCTGGCGGTCGATAATTCCCGGTGCGATACTCTCGACCGGATAAAACTTATCCGTGATGATTTCGCCTTTGCCGTCGATCGGATTGCCGAGAGCGTCGACCACGCGGCCGATCATAGCGTCGCCGACGGGCACGCTCATGATGCGCTTGGTGCGTTTAACTTCGTCGCCTTCTTTGATCTTCTGGAAATCGCCGAACAAAACGGTACCGACCTTGTCTTCTTCGAGGTTGAGTGCGAGCCCGCGGACGCCGTGCGGGAACTCGAGCAGCTCGCCCGCCATGACCTTTTCGAGGCCGTAGATCTCGGCGATGCCGTCACCGACCTTGATGACCGTGCCGACTTCGTCCACCGTCATGCGCGAATCGAAATTCTCGATCTGTGCACGAATGATTTCGTTAATTTCGTTAGCTTTAATTGCTTCCATATATTTGCCAGTGGTCAGTGGTCAGTGGCCAGTGGTCAGAAAGAAAACTGACCGCCGTGTGCTGATCTCTGACAACTAATTCCCAATCAATTCTTGTCTTAAATTCTCTAGCTGCGTTTTGACCGAGCCGTCGTAGACGGTCGAGCCGACGCGGGTGACGACACCGCCGATGATCGCGTCGTTAATTTCGAAACTTAATTTTACCTGACGTCCAGTGAGCTTTTCGACATTCGATCTGAGCTCGGCCATTTCGTTTTCGGAAAGTCCGCGGGCAGAGGTCACCTCGGCGGCAACGACACCGCTGCGTTCTTCGAGCACCGAGTCGAACTTTTCGTTGATAGCTTTCAGATCGACAAGGCGGCCATTCTTGAGCAGGATGCGGATAAAATTTGCGGTCGTGCGAGTCGGTCCGGTTTTCGCTATCAAACCGTTGAGGACGGCTTCCTTTTCCCGATGCGGGATCGAGGGATTGCCGAAGGCGCTGTGCAGTTCGACGTTCTGCTCGATCATCTGTTCCCAGATCTTCAATTCCCCACGGACGATCTCAATGTCGCCTGAATTCGCAACGACATCTGCCAGTGCGGTCGCGTACCGGCGTGCTACGGTTTCAACACTCATGTTAGTTAAGGCCTCCGATCGCGTCGATACTGGCCTTTACCAAACGGCCGTCGTTTTCCGCATTGATCTGCGAACGAATTTTCTGTTCAGCCAGTCGAATGCTTTCCTCGGCTGAGAGGCGTCTGAGCTCGCTTGTCGTCTGGTGGCTCAGGCGGGCAAGTTCACCTTCCGTTTGTTCGCGCAGGCGTTTTGCTTCGGCCTCGGCTTCGGCGATGATCCTTTGTTTTTCGGCGGCGGCTTCGTCCCGGGCACGAGTAAGAACGTCGGCCTTTTCCTGTTCGAGTGCGGCGAGTTTGGCCTCGGTCGATGTCAGTTGCGCAAGTGCGGCCTGTTTTTCGGCTTCGGCCTTGATCAGGTCGGCACGGATCGCTTCACGTTTCGCCTTGAAGGCACCGCTGAGCGGCTTTTTCAAAATGTAAACCATCAACAGGACAAAGATCGCCAGGTTGATGAATTTCCACGCCTCGAATCCGGGAATATTGAGATACGTATCGTAAAACGACTGCGTGCCGCCTTCGACTGCGTGGCCGCCGGTCTCGGCCGTAAACAATAGAATACTGGAAATAACTGCTAACATATTTCGATAGAAATAATTGTGATCGAAGGTTAAACGTTACGCCTTCAGAATGGTCGAGCTGATCCGTTCCGCCATCACTTCGGCTTCTCTGGTGATCTCGGCACGAGCCTGCTCTGCCTGGCTTATCAAAGACTGTCGTTCAGAGTCGAAAGCCGCGGCAGTTTCGGTCTTGGCCGTCGCAACGATCTCGGTCTTTGCGGCGATCGCCTGCGAACGCTCACCTTCGACGAGCTGGTAACCTTTGGTCCGGGCCTCGAGCATCTCCGCCGTATAGCGGCCCTGTTTTTCGGCTGCGCTTGCGAGTATTTCGTCGGCTTCGACGTTGCGGCCGCCTTTGAATTTTTCTCGGGATTCGATCACCCGATTGATCGGCTTAAAAAACGTACGGTTTAGCACCCAGATCATCATGAGGACCAGGGCAATATGTATGAAAAGTGTGCCGTCCGGAAAAAGCTGAATCGATTCGGCAAAGGCCAGCAAAACCATAACTTTATTAAAGAAATTTTAATTAATAACAGAGCAAAAATCGCGGTCTACTCAAAAGATTTAGGTTAACACGCGCCATTTTGGCGGTCAAGCAGACCGCGGATGGCGCGTTGCGGAACGGTGGCCGGTGTTTAAAGGTCGGCGGTTGTGCTAGAGTTTTGTCCAAAACCTTATGCCGCAAGCCGAAAAACCAAATCGCGAACGCGCGCCGCGAAACCGTACGATTACACTCGCGGCGGCCGAGCAGGAACGGCTGGGAAAGCGGATCACGCGTGTGACGGCGTCTTCCGCGGACCTTCGCGATCAGATCGTCTGCGGCGACGCGTTCGGCGTCCTCGAAAAGCTGCCAAAAACGAGCTTCGACCTGCTGTTCGCCGATCCGCCGTACAATCTTACAAAATCGTTCGGGAGTGAGAAATTTCGACGGACGAACGAGAGCGACTATGAGGTGTGGCTCGACTCGTGGCTGCGGCTTTGCGTCCCGCTGCTGAAACCGACCGCGAGCGTTTACATCTGCGGCGACTGGCGCTCGTCCGGTGCCATCCAGCGTGTCGGCTCAAAATACTTTCGATTGCAGAATCGCATAACGTGGGAACGCGAAAAAGGCCGCGGTGCCAAGGCAAATTGGAAAAATTCGGCTGAGGACATCTGGTTCTTTACGGTTTCGAACGAATACACCTTCAACCTCGACGCCGTAAAGATAAAACGCAAGGTGCTCGCACCCTATACCGAAAACGGAAAGCCGAAAGATTGGGACAAGGATGCGGGTGGAAACTTTCGCACGACGCACCCGTCGAATATATGGACCGACATCAGCGTCCCGTTCTGGTCAATGCCGGAAAATACCGATCATCCGACGCAGAAACCCGAGAAACTGCTCGCAAAAATAATCTTGGCGAGCACGAACGCCGGCGACTCGATCCTTGACCCGTTCGCCGGCAGCGGAACGACCGCAGTGACGGCAAAAAAACTCGGCCGCCATTTCACCGCGATCGAGACGGACGAAAATTACTGCCTGCTCGCACTTAAGCGACTCGAACTGGCCGACGTTGACGTGTCCATTCAAGGGTTTACAGACGGCGTCTTCTGGGAAAGAAACACGCCCCGCGGGCCGGCAAAGCCATAACCATCTGCGTAAGCGGGTGGAATCCGTACGAGTTACGCGTTTACGCGTGAAACCTCGTTGTCGGCACTCTAGTTGATCGTTAACTCGGCCGGCGACCATCACTTTCACGCGTAAACGCGTAACTCGTACCTTTCACGCATAACGTGTAACTCTTACCGGAGTGATCTGACCTGTGGTAAAAACTTAATTAATGAAGATCGCAACGTGGAACGTCAATTCTATCAACGCCCGGCTTGAACACCTGCTCGGTTGGCTTGAGACGACGCAGACGGACGTCGTATGCCTGCAGGAAACAAAATCCGTCGATGAAAATTTCCCGCTTCAGCCGATCGCCGACCTCGGCTACAACGCTGCTTTCATCGGGCAAAAGTCGTACAACGGTGTTGCCATACTTTCGAAGCACGAGATCGAGGACGTCCACAAAAATTTCCCGGGCGACGACGACGATTCGCCCAAGCGGCTGATCTCGGCGACGATCAAAGGAGTCCGCATCGTCAACACCTACATTCCGAACGGCACTGAGCTCTGGACCGACAAATTCACGTTCAAATTGGATTGGCTGCAGCGTCTGCGGAAATATTTCGACGACACCTGCGACAAAAACGGCGACGTGCTGCTGTGCGGCGATTTTAACGTCGCGCCGGACGAACTCGACGTCTGGAGCGTCCCGCTATGGACCGGCAGGCTGCATTTCACAAAGCCCGAGCGGGCCGCGATGCATCACGTGAAGCAATGGGGCTTCGTCGACGTGTTTCGCAAAATGAACGGCGACCTGCGGGAATATTCCTGGTGGGACTATCGCGAATTTGCCTTTCCCAAAAATCGCGGCCTGCGTATCGATCACATCTGGACTTCACCGCGCCTGGCCGAAAAATGCACCGGCTGCTGGATCGACCTTGCACCGCGCAAACTCGAACGTCCCTCAGACCACACGCCTGTCGTCGCGGAATTTTCGATAAGGTAAAGCGATGACCGACTCGCCGATAAACGAAAACCGGGCACGTAGGGTCACTTTCGGCGAGGCGTTTCGCTTTTGGGTGAAGCTGGGCTTCATCTCGTTCGGCGGACCAGCAGGGCAGATCGCTATCATGCATCGCGAACTGGTCGAACGGCGACGGTGGCTGTCGGAAGAACGTTTCCTTCACGCGCTCAATTACTGCATGCTGCTGCCCGGGCCTGAAGCACAGCAACTCGCCATATACATCGGATGGCTAATGCACCGGACGCTCGGCGGCATCATCGCAGGTGCGTTCTTCGTCATCCCTTCCATCTTTATTCTTTTAACTTTGTCATATGTTTACGCGGCGTATGGCAGCGTCCCGGCCGTCGCCGGCGCTCTCGCCGGCTTCAAGCCGGTCGTCGTTGCAATTGTGGTCGAAGCGTTGATAAAGATCGGCGGACGCGCCTTAAAAGGTGGAGCCCACTTTGCGATCGCCGCCGCGGCATTCGTCGGGATCTATTACTTGCATGTCCCATTTCCGCTGATCGTGCTCGGGGCGGGCGTTGCCGGTCTCGCGGCTTTACGATTCTTACCGACAATCTTCAGCGTCGCCGCGCCGAACGCAAAAGTGCAGTCACACGAGAACGACCGATCACAGCTTCCGCTCGCAATTGATGACGACTCAGCGCCGCCCGCACACACTCTGCCTTCCCGCATAAGAATCGCGAAAATCCTCGCCGCCGGATTCGTGCTTTGGCTGCTGCCGTTTCTGGCTCTGATAGCTTGGCGGGGTCCGGGCAGCCTTCACGCTCGGGAGTACAGGTATTTCACCCAAGCGGCCTTTGTCACTTTTGGCGGAGCCTACGCGGTGCTCGCGTACGTTTCGCAGGCGGCGGCCGGATCGTTCGGTTGGATCACGCAAGCGCAGGCGGTTGATGGTCTCGCGCTGGCTGAAACGACGCCTGGCCCGCTAATAATGGTCCTGCAGTTCATCGGATTCATGGCGGCGTGGAACAACCCTGGAGATCTAGATCCGGCGCCAAGCGCAGTGGTCGGCGGACTGATCACGACTTATACGACGTTTTTGCCTTGCTTTGTATTTATCTTTCTGGGCGCTCCCTATATTGAGTCTTTGCGAGGTAACAGAACACTAACGGGAGCATTGTCTGGAATAACGGCTGCCGTGGTTGGCGTGATCATGAATCTTGCACTCGTGTTTGGCGTGGCTGTCGTCCTGCCGAACGGCTTGAGCGGCGAGATCAACTGGTTCGCCCTCGCGATGAGCGTCGTCGCATTTGCGGCGCTTTACAAATTCAAGACTGACGTCTTGTGGGTCGTGGTGATCGGCGGGCTGTTGGGGCTGATAAAAACGTTACTTTTCGGTTGGTGAACCTAACCGATCCGCACCGTCGTCATTGAGATCGATCCTCCATCAAAGCCGCCGACCGGATAAGACACTTCATCGCCCGGCCGCTGTGCCCCGAGCACGTACAAAAGCGGAAGATAATGATCAGGCGTGGGAGCGGAAAGCATTGCGTCTTTGCCCAGCGATTCGTGATCGACCAATGGATCATGATCGCCGGTGGATATGAGCCCGCGCGCTGTTTTTTCGAAACGTTCCGCCCACTCGAACGGTTCCACATCATGTTTGCCCCAGGCGTAAGTGTGGAGGTTGTGGACTATATTCCCGCTGCCCGTAATGAGGACGCCTTCGTCACGCAGCACGGTCAGGCGGCGTCCGAGGTCGTAATGAAAACCAGCAGGCTGAGTTTCATCTATGCTTAGTTGAACGGTCGGAATGTCAGCTTTCGGAAAGACGTGGCACAGCACCGACCACGTGCCGTGATCCAGACCCCAGTGCTGGTGATCCGCGATAACATCAGCGCCTAAAATTTCCTGAACACGCGCCGCCAACTCCGGCGAGCCCGGTGCCGGATAATCGACCGCAAAAAGCTCACGCGGAAAACCGCCGAAATCGTGGATCGTCCGAGGCAGTTCCATCGCTGTCACCGCGACCGCCGGGACGTACCAATGCGCCGAAACACAAAGTACAGCTTTGGGCCGCGGTGTTGTCCGCCCGATCTCGGCCCAGCCTTCGGTCCACGGATTCTGATACAGCGCGTTCATCGGGTTTCCGTGTCCGAAGAAAATGGCCGGCATTGTTTCTGACATATAATTTACGGCAGAGCGAAAACAGCAACTCTCGCGTTTCCGCCTTTGGTTTTGAAGCTATTCGACGTTATGCCCTCGGCCACGCCGACGTACTGTTTGCCGCCGGCGAGGTATGTGATCACTCCGCCGCCGATCGGCGCGTCCGCCTTCAGCTTTAACAGCTCCTTGCCGTCCGCCGCATTTAACGCGAGCAGATTGCCGTCAAGGTCGCCGGTGAAGAGCAGGCCGCTCGCGGTCGTTGCGATACCGGCGATCATCGGTTTCGGCGACTCGTACTTCCACTTGATCGTGCCGTCGTCCGCGTTAACTGCCGTCACCCAGCCTCTGGCGTCCTCGACCGGGTCCTGACGCCCGAACGGGCCGGCCTCGTCGGCCTCGCCGGTGTACGGCTTGCCGAGATCGCCGGGCGGCGGGCTTTTCGGGCCGAGGTTAACGATCGAGCACCAGTCGATCGTGTTCGCAAATACCAAATTCGCCGCCGGGTTGAACGCGACGCCGTTCCACTCCGCACCGCCCTGAATGCCCGGGCAAAAACGTGTTTCCTGTGCGGTGAAAGGCGTGTCTATATTCAACTGCTTCACGATCGGTGTTTTATAAAGCTGCGATTTCGCACCTGTGTCCACGCCATGGACAACGCCGTCCTTGCCGACGGAAACCATCAAATTTTTGCCGCTAGACGTCTTGATAAGTGCCGGCGGCGTCGAGATGTCCCAGTCGTGAAAGTCGTCCGGCGTCAACTGATAATACTCTTTGAAGGCGCCCGTCTTTGCGTCGAGTATGACGATGGAATTCGAGTACAGATTTGTGCCCGGCCGGGCCTTGATATCAAAATCGGGTGCGGCGTTTCCTGCCGGAACGTAGAGCAGGCCTTTTTCTGGGTCGAGCGTGCACGACGTCCAGGTCGCACCGCCGGTCCGGTGAAAGTTGTCGCTTTCGGGCGGCCACGTGTCGGCTCCGTCGCCCGTCAGCGGGACGAGGTCAAAGCTCCAGAGTTGTTTCCCGTCGGCCGCGTTGAACGCCATCATTCGCCCGCGGACGCCGCGGTTGTCGCCGCCGGCCTGGCCGATGAACACCATTCCGTTCCAGGCGATCGGTGCGGCCGGGACGCTCTCGCCCTTGGTCGGATCGGCCATCTTGGTTTCCCACAGCTTCTGGCCGGTATTGGCGTCGATCGCGACAAGACTGCCGGCGTTATAACCGCGAAAGACCTTTCCGTCCATGTACGCGACGCCGCGGTTTACGCGCAGGCCTTCGACCGCCGGTTTATCGAGCACTTGCTTCCATTTGACGGCACAGGTGGCGGGATCGAGCGCGAATGTGGCCGTCTCGGTCGTAGCAAACAACATGTTGTTCGCTACGACTATGCCGCTCTGAAAATTGCCCTCTTCGCCGAGGTCGGCGACGCAAACCTGTTTCAGTGTTGCCACGTTGGCGGCTGTTATCTGATTTAGCGGCGAATAACGCTGGCTGTCGAGCGTGCGGTTATATCCTGGCCAGTCGCCGTCCGCGACCGTTGCAGCCGCGGCCGGCGATGCTGGGGGCGACGCGTTCGCGGCAGCGTTGGTATTTGAAGTATTAGATACCGGTGCGGTGCACGAAAACGACAAAACGCTTCCGGTAACTACGACAAATCCGAATACGAGCTGCTTTATTGCAATTTTCACGACTTTCTCCTCTGTTCTAATGCCGAATGGGCCGCCGAGCTCAGATTTGAACGCGCGTGCCCGAAAACAATGACGTTTCCCGATTTTCCTCGCGGAGCGAAATAGGTTGCTTCGAACGGTTAATTGTAATACAACAATGACGTTCGCGTAACAACATTCTTGGATCCAAGGCTGCCGCGGCCGAGTCGGCGACTCCGCGATTGTACGTTCTTAAATATAGACGAACGGCGCCGTCTCGATCGCGTGATACGTTCGCCGGCCGGCGTGTTCGAAACAAAAACGAACAATGATCCGTAAACTCGCGGAAACGCAGCAACAGCAAACTCTAATGAGGAGAACAATACGGTGAAAGATAGAAATCGCAGGCTCAGTGCATTTTTGATCGTGTTATTAATAGCAAGTTGGAGCTTTTCTCAAAGCTCCGGCTTCGACGTGAGCCGTATGGACAAAACGGCCGACGCCTGCAACGACTTTTACCAGTATGTGAACGGCAACTGGCTCAAGACGACCGAGATTCCGGCGGCGTTCCCGTCGTGGGGCGGCTTCGACATTCTGCAAACTCGAAATCGCGAGGTGTCGCGCGATATCCTCGAGGCTGCAATGAAGAACACGAAGGCCGCTAAAGGCTCGGACGAACAGCTTATCGGCGACTATTACGCCGCCTGCATGGACACGGCCGCGATCGAAAAGGCAGGAGCCGCTCCGCTCGCCCCGTACCTCAAAGAGATCGATGCGATCCACGACGCACGGTCGTTGACGGACGTCATCGCCGGCCTCCACCGACGCGGCGTGCCGGTGCTGTTCGCCTTTGGACCGTACGTCGACCAAAAAGACAGTTCGATGACGATCGCCAACGCCTTTCAGGGCGGCCTTAGCCTGCCGAATCGCGACTACTATACGAACACGGATGAGAAATCGAAAGAGGTCCGCGAAAAGTTCGTCGCTTATGCGGCACAGATGTTCGAACTGCTCGGCGACACGCCTGAGCAGGCCAAAGCACACGCCGATACGATAATGAAAATGGAAACGCGGCTCGCACTCGCGTCCAAAACGCCGGTCGAGATGCGCGACCCCGCAAATTACTACACCATGCTGCCCGTCGCCGACGCGGACAAGAGCACGCCCAATTTCAGCTGGACAAATTATTCCGCGAAACTGGGCACGCCCAAATTCACCAAAATGAATCTTGCCGAACCCGACTTTTTCAAAGTGGCCGGCAAGATGATCGCCGATGTTCCGATCAACGATTGGAAGACGTATCTGAAATGGACTGTCATCAATTCGTTCGCCCCGCGTTTATCGTCGAAGTTCGATGACGCGAATTTCAACTTTTACGGCAAAACGCTGAGCGGCACGCCGGAACAACAGCCCCGGTGGCGGCGTTGCACGCGGGCCGCCGACGGCGCCGTGGGCGAGGCACTCGGGCAGGAGTTCGTCAAACGATCTTTTACGCCTGAGGCGAAGGCACGTATGGACACGTTGATCACGAACCTTTTTGCGTCATACCGCGAGCACATTTCAAAGCTCGACTGGATGTCCGACGCAACACGCGAGCAGGCATACGCGAAACTCGCCGCGATCAGCCGGAAGATCGGATATCCCGAAAAACTCCGCGGTTATAAGGGCTTGAAAATCGACCGGAGCTCGTACCTCGCCAATACGATCAGTGCCGATGAGTTTTCGACCGTTCGCGATCTGCGGGACATCGGGAATCCGCCGGACCGGACGCGTTGGGGAATGACCACGCCGACCGTCAACGCCTACTACAACCCGAGTTACAACGAGATCGTTTTTCCCGCGGGAATTTTGCAGCCGCCGTTTTTCGACGGCAAGGCCGACGACGCTCTCAATTACGGCGGTATCGGGATGGTCATCGGCCACGAACTGACGCACGGGTTCGACGACCAGGGCAGTAAATACGACGCGGCCGGGAATCTGAAAATGTGGTGGACGGACGACGACCGAAAGAAGTTCGACGAGAAAGCCAACTGCGTTTCGACCCAGTTCAGCGGCTACGAGGTGGACAAGGACCTATTCCTCAACGGCAAGCTCACACTCGGCGAAAACCTCGCCGACCTCGGCGGCCTCGCGATCGCCTACGACGCCTTCAAAAAGTCGATGGAAGGCAAGCCGCGGCCCGCGAACATTGACGGTTTTACGCCTGAACAGCGTTTCTTCCTCGGATTCGCCCAGGCCTGGTCCGAAAAGGCACGGCCCGAATACGAACGCTTGAACGTCCAATCGGACTCGCACTCGATGCCGCGCTTTCGCGTCAACGGCCCGCTCTCGATGATGCCGCAATTCGCCGAAGCCTTTGCTTGCGAAGTCGACAGCAAGATGGTTGATAAGCGTCAATGCAGGGTTTGGTAAACATCGGCGGAAAGCCAAAAATCCCCGCGTAATACCGAAAGTAATACGCGGGGATTTTTGTTTGCGAACGGCGCAGCTTATTTTCGCCGGAGTTCCCGTACCCGGCGCAGCAGTTGCGGCATCAGTCGTGAAGTCTGGAACATCGAGCCGGTGGCGAAGTATTTTGCGAAGCCCCGGAATGTTTCGACGGCGGTCGCGGAATATGGCATCCACCAGGCGTTCGGCAGGATCGCGAGGCGGTTGATGTGGATGTGCTGGGGCTGGACGAGTTCCATCAGGCCTTCGAGGCCGTGCGTGCGGCCGCGGCCCGAGTTTTTGAATCCGCCCCACGGTGTTTGGCCGATGCCGTGCGTGTAGAGGACTTCGTTGACGCAGACCGAGCCGGCCTCGATCTTTTCAGCGATGCGTCGGCCTTTCGCACTGTCGCGCGTCCAGACGCTCGCCGTCAGGCCGAATTCCGAATCGTTGGCGAGCCTTATCGCCTCGTCCTCGGTTTTGAAAGTAGCGATCGGCAGAGTCGGGCCGAACGTCTCTTCCCGCATCGCACGCATATCGTTAGTGGCGCCTGAGATGACGGTCGGCTCGTAGAAAAGCCCGTCGAGTTTGCTGTTTCGCCTGCCGCCGATCTCGATCGTTGCTCCCGCATCGCGAAAGCTTTCGACGTGTTCCGCGACAATGTTCAATTGCCGTTCCGACGACATCGCGCCAACGGACGTCGTTTCCTTGTCACCGCTGTCTTGCTCGAGCTGTTTTACCTTTCCGACAATAAGTTCTGTAAATGTTTTGGAGATGCTCTCGTGCACGTAAAGCCGTTCGACAGACGAACACGATTGCCCCGCGTTGCAGAACGCTCCCCAGACGGCGGCGCTTGATGCGAGATCGAGATTTGCGTCCTCGAATACGATCATCGGGTCCTTGCCGCCGAGTTCGAGCACGACGGAGGTGAGGTTTTCGGCAGCAGCAGCCGCGATCTTTTTACCGGTCGCCACGCTGCCCGTGAACATTATCTTATCCGGTGACGCGTCGACAAGTGCCGCCCCCGTGCGGCCATCGCCCGTGACGATCTGCACGAGATCCTTGGGAACGCCCGCTTTTTCGAATATCTCGCCTATCTTCAGACCGACCATCGGAGTCAGTTCCGAAGGTTTAATGATCACGGAGTTTCCCGCCATCAACGCCATCGCCGCCTCGCCGAGCGGTATCGAAAATGGGTAATTCCACGCCGGTATTATCGCGACGACGCCGAGCGGATGGTAGACGATCTTCGAGAAACGCCCGAGCGTTTGATAAAGGCCGATGTTGACCCGTCGCGGGCGCAGCAGCCTTTCGGTGCGACGCGCGAAATGCTGCATCAGGTCGAGCACGGGTGCGATCTCCATCGCGATCGCTTCGCCGAACGGCTTGCCGGACTCGGCGGAGATCAGGTGGGCGATCTCATCCAACTGAGACAGAATGATCTCACGTGCCTTCATGAGGATACGGCGACGCTCGGCGAACGACGTAGTTTTCCACCTGTGGAAAACTTCTCGCGAACGGGCGACCGCGTTGGCCACCTCGCCGGCCGAAGTAACCGGCACGCGTCCCACTTCCGCACCCGTCGCCGGGTTCAGCGAGATTATCTGATTAACATCCGCATTTGCCTGCACGACAGCACTCATGCCGCGATGATACTCCGACAAATGCGGTAAATACAATCACGCCCGGAACAGGCCGCCCGATTATCGCGGGCCGTCTACCCGAGTGCGTGTGGGACACGGTGGGATAGTGGGACATGGGACAGCACGGTCCGACATTAAAAAAACCCTTGACAGTCGATCCGCAAGCGATTATTCTGTATTTCGTGAGGAAAAACGAATGATAGACGGTACTGATACGGAAATTCTGAACATTATTCAGCAGGACGCACGAATTGCGAACGCGGAGATCGCTCGGCAGGTCGGCCTTGCTCCGTCAGCTGTACTCGAACGCGTCCGCAAGCTCGAAGAACGCGGCGTGATCCGCGGGTACTCGGCGGAGATCGATCCGAAAGCGATAGATTTCGGGCTGACCGCGTTCGTCTCGGTCCGCACCAGCGAATGCGGCGACGGAGTCGGCAACGAGCTCGCCTCGATCCCGGAAGTGCAGGAAGTGCACGAGGTAGCCGGTGAAGATTGCTTTTTTGTGAAAGTAAGGGCGAAGGACACCGATCATCTCGGACGCCTGCTCCGCGAACAGATCAAAGCGATCCCGAGAGTGGTGAATACGAACACGACAGTCGTGCTGAAAAGCTTTAAGGAAACATTGGCGCTGCCGATCGCCGACGGCGACGCGAAGACAAAACGGGCAAAGGGTAATTGAAGTAACGGAGTTTTGAAATGTCAGTGAATTTGGCCGCACAGTCGGTGAAAAAACGTAATCTTATAACGCTGATACTTGCGTTCGCGGCCGTCTATATCATCTGGGGCTCAACCTATCTCGCGATCAAATACGCGATCGAGACGCTGCCGACGTTTTTGATGGCGGGCGTTCGGTTTACTATAGCGGGTTCGATCCTGTACGCGTGGGCGAGGCTTTCGAAAAATTACGAAAAGCCAAAGCTCGTTCATTGGCGGACAGGCCTGATCGTCGGTGCACTGCTGCTCGGAATAGGAAACGGCGGCGTTGTGCTGGCTGAACACTACATAACGTCGAGCCTCGCGGCACTGCTGGTCGCGACCGTGCCGTTTTGGATCGTGCTGCTTGGATGGATGTTCATGGGCACCGGCCGGCCGAATCTGAAGGTGACGGCCGGACTTGCCCTGGGTTTCCTCGGCGTCTATCTGCTCATCGCGGGACCGCAAGCCGAGACGGGGCAAGCGGCTGGCGGACAGATGATAGGCGTAGCTTTGATCATTTTCTCAACGCTCGGCTGGGCGATCGGCTCGCTTTATGCAACACGTGCACCGACCGCAACGTCGCCGATCCTCGCGGCTGCTCTGCAGATGCTTTCGGGCGGCGCCGTACTGATAATTATCGGAACGCTGGCAGGCGAGTGGTCGACGGTCGATCTCGCCGCGGTCTCACTCAATTCGTGGCTCGCTTTCGCATATCTGATAACCTTCGGGGCGATCGTCGCATACACGGCATACAGTTGGCTTCTGCGAAACGCGTCGCCGGCCGCGCTCTCGACTTATGCGTATGTCAATCCGGGGATTGCCGTCGTGCTCGGGTGGGCGGTCGCTGGCGAAACGCTGACACAACAGATGCTAATCGGAGCGGGAATCATCGTCGCGTCAGTCGCGCTTATCACAATGAAAAAGTCAAAACCGAAAATCGAGCCTGAGCCCGAGCTGCACACAACAAAAGTGCCGCGAGCCGATCGGCCCGGTTTTTCGACCACAGGCTGAAGCGAGTCGAAGCGCGGGAATCTATCATGAATTGAGCGCTCGCGGCACGTCCCCGCGCAACGACTTGGAATTATTGCGTGGTATAGTGGTCGCAACTCAAAGAGTCGTCCTGCCTGCCGGTTATAAACGACTCGTGTCTTCGCAGCATTCTATTATCAGTGAAAGCAAGAATCGTTTACATCGAACGAAAGTTTTGGAAGAAAAACTTTGCGGCGTTCAGCATCGAAAAAATTTACGAACAGATCTCAAAGCTTTTACCCGCGGACAAATTCGAGACCGCCACGGTGAAAGTCCCGTTCGGCAACTCATTTTTCGACATACTCAGGAATCTTGTCTTTTTCAAACGTCCGGCCGCCGACCTGTACCACGTCACAGGCCATATACATTATCTGTCGCTCATACTGCCGCGGAACAAAACGGTGCTCACCATTCACGACCTCGGCTTTTTGCAGAATCCCGGCAAATTGCGACGCTTTGTGATCAGGAAGCTGTTCCTCGACCTACCGGTCAAAAAACTGGATTACATCACCGCCGTGTCGGAAACGACACGAGACGCAATCATCGCCGCTACGAATTGTTCGCCCGAGAAGGTTGTAGTCATAGAAAATCCGGTACAGGAACATTACCTGACGGGCAGGAAGAAGGAATTCGATAAGGCGTGTCCTGTCATCTTGCAGGTGGGAATCACACCGAATAAGAATATTCCGAATCTGATAAAAGCCTTGGACGGGATCGACTGCCGGCTGAGGATCATCGGCAATCTGACGCCGGACCTGATCGCACATCTGGAAGCGGGAAAAATAATCTACGAAAATGCCTTCGGTTTGGACGACCTGGAAATGAAGCGGGAATACGAGCAGGCGGACATCGTGGCATTTTGCTCGACGTTCGAGGGGTTTGGGATGCCGATCATCGAAGCTCAGGCAATGCGGACGGCCGTGATCACGAGCGCCATAAATCCGATGAAGGACGTCGCCGGCCAGGGCGCGGCCTTTGCGGACCCGAACGACGTATCGAGTATCCGAGAGGGAATTCTGAAGCTGATCGACGACGACGAATACCGAGAGCGACTAATCGAAAAGGGGTCGAAGAATGCCTTAAGGTTCGAAGCTCGGTCGATCGCGGGCCTTTATGAGAAGCTTTATCAGGAAGTTCTCGAGAAATCCGGACGACAAAGGTCGTGAACGTCGCCGTCGCGATCGGATCCCGCACCGATCACAGTCCTTCATACAGGTCGATCCACTTATCGATATTCTGGTCAATATCGAATTCGCGTTCTACAAAACCGCGGCATCTCTGACGGTACTGTTCGTACTCGGATGCGGGCATTGTCAAGATTTCATCGATCTTGTTGGCAAGTGTTTGCGGGTCGTTTTCGATCCAAAAACCGACCTTCTCATCTTCGAGACATGCCCAAGGAGTTCCTTTCGACGCGATGACCGGCGTTGACTGAGCCAGAGATTCGGGCACGACGATCCCAAAATTCTCAGTGTGCGACGGCATTATCGTCCAATACGCATTCGCGTATATATGTTCTTTTTCTTCACCCTCGAATTGGCCGACGAACTTCACCTTTGATGACAAATTCAGGTCGTCGACCTTTTGTCGAAGTTCGTCTTCAAATTCCTTCTTGCCCGCTCCTGCGACCTTGAGCACGAAGTTCGATGTCATGAACTCTTGTGACTGGGCGACGGCGTCGATCAGATTGTCTATCGCCTTCTTGGGGTGGATTCGGCCGAGATACAAAAGGTAATCTTCCGCTTTTCTTTCAACCGGGTTGGGGACCGCAACGTAGTTCGGGATCTGAACTATCTTCGCGTCCCTTCCGAAGACATTGCGGATGTATTCTGATTCTTCTTCGCAGGTGGAATGAAACGTCGGGTACTTTCCGACGAAATTCTTGATGCTCCATAAAACCGGCCGTTTCCTCGCCATTGAGTGCCGAAAGGCAGCTCCGTCGAGTTCACCTTGCGGCGACCAGACCATCTTCTTCTTCAACAGGCGAGCCGCGAACGCCGTCAAAAATGCCGTCGGAAAGAAAAAGGACGACATCTGAATGATGTCCGAACGATAGAAACTGGAAAGCGAGACCATTAACTGACGCAATGGAAAATTTAAACGCCGCGTTTTTACGTATATGACACTTCCTGCCTCGTTCCTGATCCATCTGTTCAGCGGAACGCCGGGCTGGATTCCTTTGTCGGTCGCGACGACTGTAGGTTCGTAACCGTGTTTGACGAGGTTCTTTGCGATCCAATAAACGATGTTCGCCGTGCCGCCGCCCTGAGATGGATAATACACCTCAAGCGGAAAGAAGATTTTCATATTTGTCGAAATATTTAGATGTGAAGTGACGGGATAGCATGCCTGCGATTCGACCGCAGTGCCGGTGCCGAAAGCCAAGGAACTTCAAACCGCATCTGCCGAAGGTGAGACATCCCGCCGCATCAGAATAATCTCCAATATACCAAACAAGAGATCGGATTGTAAGGATAACTCTACTGCTGCGACGATTTGGTGGACACTTACCACGGCGTTTCGCCGCAGTAAAATAATGCATCGGTATGAGGATTCGTATCGAGGTCAGATCGAGGAAATACCTTTGAAATAGTTACATCGACGCGAGCCGGCTCGCCGGGCGGGCGGCAGTCTGGACTAAATTTGTTCGGCTGGCATCGCGGATCATGATGAGATCGTTGTTAGTGCTGCCGCGGGCGACAAGCAGGTTTCTGCCGTTCAACGCCCACACAAAGTTGAATATTCGGCCGGATTTAAAGTCGGTTATCGGCGTAGCCGCCGAGCCATCGATCGGCTGCCGCCACAGGTTCGGCACGCCGCTGCGGTTAGTTAGCAGCGTCAGCGCTTTGCCGTCGGGTGACCACTGAATCTTTTCGACGAGGTTGTATTCGAGGTCACGTTCGATCCTTCCGAAGCTGTTATTCTCGATCGTCGCTACCTGCAGCTTCTTGTCGAAGGTGTTCACGTCATACGTGATATATGCGATCCGCCGGCCATCGGGTGAGATCTTTGGCTGAAAGACGCTTTTGGATTCGTTGGTGTAGAAGATCTCAGCGGGCCCGCCGTCGATCGACATTTTCATTAAATTCGAGCGTTCCGTACCATCGATCTGGCGTTGAAAAATAATGGTCTTGCCATCCGGCGTCAGTTCCGGCGTGAAGTCCGAGAAGTCCCGACTCTCGTCCGTCAGCCGAACCGGATTCGTTCCGTCCGCATTCGCACGCCAGATGCGGGATGACTTGTCCTTCTGCCGCGTGAAGATGATAAACCGGCCGTCCGGCGTCATTTTCGGAGCTGTCGAAAATCCTTCGTCTCCGAAAAGCAGACGCGAGTTGCGGCCGTCCCGGTCGGATATCCATATATTCGAATTCTTTCCCTCGCTGCGGGTGTAAATGATATTGTCGTCGGCCGTCTCAGCGAGGCCGTACGAGCCCTCGAGGTTCCGGCTGTCGGTCGTGACCTGGAGGTTGTTCTTCGTCGACGGATCAAATCGCCAGACCGAAGAACTCGTATCTCCTTTCAGAGTCACGAGAGTTTTGCCGTCGGCGGAAATGCCGAGGTCCATATAGTCGTTAAAATCGTTAGTGATCTGCTGGATCTCGAAACCAGGGTATGAAGCCCGCCAGATCTGCCCCGGACTGTTTTGCGTTTCACGGCCCGTGAACAAAAATCCGGAACCGTCGGCAAACCAAGTGAGATTCCATACGCCCGCAAATTCTTTTCTGTCGACCGGGGCTATCGATTTGGTGTCGGTATCTACCTCTGCGATGACCGTGCTGTTTGCGAACGCGCCTTGCCGTTTTCCGGCAGGAACAAGTATCTTTTTGCCGTCCGGCGACCAGGCGACTTTACGAACGAAGTAGTCATATTGGGTATCGCCCGACGAGAGCAGAGGCTGACTTTCGAGCGTTTCCGTATTAACGACAAAAATGTTGTCGGTGTTCGAGTTGGTCGCGTGGCGGACGAAAGCGAATTGCTTGCCGTCGGGCGAGAACGTAACGCCGCTGTCGACGTCCTCGATCAGTCTCTTTGGCGTGCCGCCCAGCGTCGGTACATAGTAAAGCGTGCTGACGACAAAGTCGCTGCGGGTCTGTGTGTAATAAATATAATTGCCGTCCGGCGAGAAAGCCGGGAATTGGAGATTGAGATTGGACGCCGGCACGACCGTCACAATGCTGTCGGTCACTACTTGCCGCACGACGAGGCTGCGGTTTCCGACCTCGCCGCTTATGTACGCGATGTATTTACCATCGGGCGAGATCGTCGGCATCGCTACCTTGCCGTCGGTGTTGATTCGCGATATCTGAGGTTTTTCGAATGCGGCGAAAGCCATCGGCGCCGCAGCTCTCGTCCATCGGTAAAACCCGAGGCCGATCACGGCAACGACGAGCATCGCGGCCGCTGCCGCGAGTGCCATCGGCCATCGTCGCTGTCGGAGAGGAGCGGCCGACTGAGCGAAGTTCGACGTATAAACGTTCGTTTCGTCGGTAGGATGATTGGAGCTGACCGTGCGATGGAGCATCGTCGGCTCCTCGCTGAAATTGGGCGACGAGCTGACGTGCCCGGCGCGACCGCCGCTGTTCGCGTGTTCGATGTCGTAAAGAACCTCTTTAACGTCGAGCGCAAAATCCTTGACGCTTTGGTAACGTTCTTCGCGGTCCTTTTGCAAAGCTTTGCGGATTATCCGCTGCAGCTCGACAGGAACCGTCGGTATCAGTTTCCAGATCGGCTCGGGATCGTGATAGATCACGGCGCCGATCGTATCAGCCGCTGTTTTGCCGTTGAACGGCGGCACGCCCGCAAGCATTTCATACAGCACGACACCGAGGCTCCAGATATCGGTACGCTCGTCGACCGCAAGCCCGCGGGCCTGTTCAGGCGACATGTAACGGGCACTGCCCATTACCGTCCCGGGAATAGTCTCATTGTGATCGATATCGCCGTTAGTTCCGATGCCGCCCGACGGCTTTGCCAGGCCAAAGTCGAGCACCTTAACGATCAGATCGCGACGGACCATTATGTTGTCCGGCTTGATGTCGCGGTGAACGATTCTCGCCTGATGAGCGGCCACAAGGGCGTTCGCAACCTGCTCGATTATTCTGAGAATGCGTGTAAGGCTGAGGGTTTCCGACTTGATAAGTTCGCGGAGCGTCCGTCCCTCGATGAACTCGGTCGCAAGAAAGCTGCCATGCTCGTTTTCGCCTATCTCATAGATAGTGATGATGTTGGGGTGATTGAGCGCAGAAACGGTGCGGGCCTCTTGGCGGAAACGGCTCTTTCGTTCGTCGTCTTCGGTAAATTCGTGAGGCAGGAGCTTTATCGCGACGTCGCGGTCGAGTTCGGCGTCGTGGGCCGAATAAACTTCGCCCATCCCGCCGGCTCCTATCATCCGGCCAATCTCGTATCTTCCGAATTGCTGACCTGTAAGCATTTCAATAACCGAATACTGCCCCGTAAATAAGAAACACCGTAGCTCAAGCGAAAATGACAAAAATCTCGCCGATCACGGTGTTCAAATAACTCGTTCTACTTTTGTAAACGAATTATGAGGTCAGAAAGGTTTCAATTACTTTATAGCTGGCATCGATGGCTTCGTCGAGCTTTTCCGGCTGGTTTCCGCCGCCTTCGGCCATATCGGGTTTGCCGCCGCCGCGCCCGCCGACGATCGGAGCGATCTCTTTGATGACATTTCCCGCTTTCACCTTGTCTGTGAGGTCGCTCGAAACCCGAACGATGATGCTGACCTTTTCCTCGTCACGTCGGCCGAGCACGACCACGCCGGATTTAAGACGGGCGAGCAAAGTGTCGGAAAGCTGCCGCTGCCCGTTCGCGTCGAGTCCGTCAACAACTTTACCCAGGACTTTCACACCCGCGATGTCACGCGCCTCGTCGCCGTTACCACCGGCAGATCCGCCGATCGACCCCGTCGCGATCTTGAGCTTGAGCTCGTCCATCTCGCGTCGGGTACGCTTCAATTCTTCCTGAAGCCGCTCGATCGCGTTCGGCAGGTTGTCACGTTGCGTCTTCAAAGCTCCGAGTGAGCGGTCGATCAGCCGTTCGTCATCACGGAATCGTTCGAACGCGTCGAAGCCCGTGATCGCACGGATTCGCCGCACGCCGGAAGCGATCGCCTCGTCGGCCGTAATCTTAAAGCTGCCGATATCGCCCGTTGCCTTGACGTGCGTGCCGCCGCAGAGTTCCTTCGAAAAAATACCGTCGCCGACGCTCAGGACGCGAACGTCCGAGCCGTACTTTTCGCCGAACAGAGCCATTGCTCCGCCGCGCATCGCTTCTTCGATGGCCATTACGTTGGTCGTAACCGGGTGATTTTCGAGAATGTAACGGTTTACCAGATCTTCGATCTCTACGATTTCTGCGTCGGTGAGTGGTTGGTAATGCGTAAAGTCGAACCGCAAGTAATTCGGAGCAACGACCGAGCCGGCCTGTTTCACATGCGTTCCCAGAACCTCGCGCAGTGCCGCGTGCAGCAGGTGCGTTCCGGTATGATTTCGCCGCGTTGCGTCTCGTTTCTGCGAGTCGACCGTCGCTGTCACCGTGTCTCCGACCTTGATAGAACCTCGATCGGCTTTGACTTTATGAATTATCAGGCCGCTGACAGGCGAGTAAGTGTCGGTGACCGTCAGGGTTGCTTCGGGTGAGACGATCTTTCCGGTATCACCGACCTGTCCACCGGACTCGGCGTAAAAGGGCGTTTCGTTCAACACGACGCTGCCTTGTGCGCCTTCCGCGATCGACTCGATCTGGTTGTCGCCGTCGAAAATACCGATTAACCTGGCGTTCTCGAACTGCGTGCTGTCGTACCCGTGGAAACGATTGGTGCCGACCTTTGCGAGAACCTCGGCATAGATCGGATTGACCTGCGATTTGCGTTCGGTCTGTCCGATACCACTCTGTTTTTGCAGCTCCTGAAGCGCGGTCTCGAACTTCTGATTAAAATCGTCCTCTTCGAATACGAGCCCTTTTTCTTCGAGATACACGCGTATCAGGTCACGCGGCGTGCCGAACGTGTCGTAGAGCTTCGCCAACCCGGTAAAAAGCTCGGCGTGCGGCGTCTCGTTCGTAACCGAAAGCTCGTCGAGCCGCGCGAGGCCAACAGTTAGTGTGCTGCCGAAACGCTCCTCTTCGAGCCGCACCATTTTGCCGATGAATTCACGCTGAGCTTCGAGTTCGGGATACGCTCCGCGCATCTGTTCGATCACGAAATCGCAAACTTTGTAGAAGAACAGTTCCTTCAATCCGAGGTGCTCGCGGCCGTGATAGATCGCGCGGCGCATTATCTTGCGAAGCACATAATTGCGGCCTTCGTTGCCCGGCAAAATGCCGTCGGCTATCGCGAACGCGGTCGCGCGAGCGTGATCGGCGACCACACGACAGGCAAACTTCGGAGTCTCGGGTAAATTTTCGTAAACGCTCATAAGGAAATGTTCATTATAGTTCTTTACCGTTGAAGTGTGAAAAGACCGCAGCGACGGGAGACGTCACTGCCTTTCGCAGCCGGCCGGTTTAGGCTATATTTACCGCATGAAAACGCCGCCCGCCATCGTTCTCTTTCTCCTGTGCCTGGCCATTGGCGGATGCTCCGTACCTTCGGCATCGAACTCACCTGCGGACGTCTCGGAAACGCCTGCGGCCTCCCCGACCGCGGCTGCACCGCCTGCAGCCGAAAACGACAATAGCAGATCGCCGCAGGACGAAAATGCGGATGATAACACTCGTCCGACCCTGTTTACCGGCACCGCGGGCATCACCGATAAAAAATTCGAGATCGCCGGTGCCGCTTTGCTCGTTGATGTGCGGGCGGCCCGGCACCCGGAGTTCGACCGGATCGTGTTCGAATTCCGCGGAGATCTTCCGTCTTACCACATCGAGTACATCGACAAACCGGTTCGCCAATGCGGTTCCGGGAACGCGGCCGCCATCGCGGGTGACGCATGGCTGCAAATGCGCTTCAGCCCGGCGAACGCTCATGACGAACGCGGCGAATCGACAGTGCCGATGTCTCGTTCGAAGCCGGACCTCACGGTCGTCAAAGAGGTCGCCGCGACCTGCGATTTCGAGGCCGAGGTCGAATGGGTCGCCGGCGTGGCAAAGCCGAACAAATATCGCGTGACCGAGCTCAACAACCCAACGCGGCTCGCGGTCGATATCCAGCATTGACCCTCAGCAGAGTCTATTTTTCAATAACACATGAACATCTTTCGATTACTGATTTTGGCGTCGCTTTTGGTAGCGATCGTTACTCAGACAATGAATGCTCAAAACCCGAGGCTCGCAGATTTTGACCGGCGGTTCAAAGAAGAGCTCAGGTCGGCCGGCATCGTCGGCGGCAGTTTCGTGTTCATGCGGGACAATAAGGTCGCGGCAAAGAGCCTTTACGGTACCGCCAACATCAGCACGCACCAGCCGGTCGACGAAAACACGATCTACCACTGGGCGTCGAACACCAAACCATTTACCGGCATCGCGATCATGCAGCTGCGCGACCGCGGACTTCTGAAGCTCGACGATCCGGTAACGAAATACCTCCCGGAACTGCGGGCGGTGCACAATGCCTTCGGCTCGATGGACGACATCACGATACGGCATTTGATGACGCACTCATCCGGGTTTCGCAATCCGACCTGGCCGTGGGACCAGGGAAAGGACTGGGAGCCTTTCGAGCCGACGGAATACTCGCAGCTCGTCGCGATGTTTCCGTTCACTGAGATACTGTTCAAGCCGGGCAGCAAGTTCAGTTACTCGAACCCGGCGATAATCTTTCTAGGAAAGATCATCGAGAAACTGAGCGGCGACGATTACGAGGTGTACATCGACAAGAACATTCTCAAACCGCTCGAGATGTACCGTTCGTATTTCGACGCGACGCCTTACCATTTGCTCAAGTACCGCTCGCACAGCTATTTCGTGGAAAACGGCAAACGGACCGAGGGGCGATTCGACGCAAATACCGGAATCACGGTGTCCAACAGCGGCCTCAATTCGCCGATCACCGACATGACGAAATATCTGAATTTTCTCGTCGGCGACCCGAAGAATCAGGAAATATACGACGGAGTTTTGAAACGTTCGTCGCTCGAGGAAATGTGGCGGCCGCAGCTTAAAACCGACGTCGACGCCAACGGGAACAAAGGATTTACAACCGACATCGGCCTGATCTTTTTCCTCGACACGACCCTCGGCCCGACTCACCTCGGCCACGGCGGCGATCAAAACGGCTTTATCAGCTACATCGATTTCGACCCCCGGAAACATGCCGCTTCGATACTTGTCTTTAACACGACAGTTAACCTGCCGCCGGGAACGGCACCCGACAAAGACCCGGTGAGCAAACTTCGCAATGTGCTGCGGGCACTCTATTGAGGAAGGCTGGATCAGCCAGCTTCGGCCGACTCGACAATCTCGCTTTCCGAGAGTGATTCCGCCTCGTAATACACGCGGGCGACGTCGGAGTATTTCTCCTTCACCAGGTTCTCGATCCGCCTGATCACTTTTCGCAGGTCGACCGCCGAGATGCCGTCCGCAAAATCGAGCTCGAGCGTTAGCACGACTTCGTTAGGGCCGCTGTAGATCGTTAAGATCTTGAGAGCCTTCTCTACCTCCGGCTGTGCTTCGGCGATCGTGCGAATTCCTCTAAGTGTCTCTCTGTCCACGGCTTCGCCGACGAGTAGGCTTTTCGACTCGTATCCGAGGAACAGTGCGACCACCCACAATAGTGCCCCGATCAGGATCGAAGCCGCACCGTCGAAGTGCGGAATGCCGAATTCATGACCAAGCAGCACGCCGAAAAAGGCGATCGCGAGGCCGATCAGGGCCGCCGTGTCTTCGAGAACTACGGTGAAACTGGTCGGATCTTTACTGACGTGTATCGTCTCGAGAATCGCTTTTCCTTTGCGCGTCTTTGAAAAAGCCCGCCAGCCGTACATCCAGGAAACGCCCTCGAATACGAACGACGCACCCAGCACGGCGTAGTTCAAGCCGGGATTTTCGATCGGCACCGGGTTAAGAATGTGCGTGATCCCCTCGAATATCGAAACGCCGCCGCCCACACCGAAAATGCTCACCGCGACGATGAGTGTCCAAAAATAAAGCTCGCGGCCGTGTCCGAACGGGTGGGCTTCGTCCGGGGGCTTGGCGCTTTTCTTCAGTCCGTAGAGCATCAGTACGCCGTTGCCTGTGTCGACGACGGAATGGATGCCCTCGGTCAGCATCGCCGAACTGCCGGTGAACGCCGCCGCGGCGAATTTGGTGACCGCGATCAGCAGATTTCCGATGATCGCGGCGAAGATCGCCGTTTTCGACTCGTTTTCCTCGGGCGGGTTAATCTTTGCCATTCTATTAATTGAACAAAAACCGCCGCAGTGTGCAATGTTTTTCCACCGCAGATCTGTCCCGAGCGTGTCCCGTGTCCCGGCGGTGTCCCGCCACTGTCCCGCCACTCGACGGGACACGCAACCCATTCTGCTTACGAGAGTTACGCGATTTTATAACGCAATTTTCGCAAAAACCGGAAAACTTTTTTTCGGGCGTCCTGTGGCCCGGTTGAGCGGCTGAAAAGTGATGCTTTCAAAGAACCAATGACGCAACAGTGTACCACAAACGGCACGGGCCGGG
>JBDTUT010000027.1:0-36154 GCA_040007515.1 Acidobacteriota bacterium
ATTTGGTGCGGGCAAGACGTTCGAGCTGGTGGTCGCGGACGGTTTCGTCGATCTGGAGGATGTCGAACTTTGAGATCTCATCTTCCATGACGTATTTGTTGACGCCGACGATCGTTTGCTCGTGGCGTTCGACGGCCTTTTGATATTGGTAGGCGGATTCCTGGATCTCACGCTGCGGGAAGCCGGCCTCGACGGCCTCGACCATTCCGCCAAACCCGTCGATCTTGTCGAAATAATCGTAACAGCCGTCGATCATCTTCTGAGTGAGCGATTCGACAAAATAGCTGCCGCCGAGCGGGTCGACGGTATTCACCACGCCGGTTTCCTCGGCGATGATCTGCTGTGTCCGGAGCGAGATGAGCGCGGCCTCGTTGCTGGGCAGCGCTAGGGCTTCGTCGTACGAGTCGGTGTGCAGGCTCTGTGTCCCGCCGAGCACGCCCGCGAGCGCCTGGATTGCCACGCGGGCGATGTTGTTCAAAGGCTGCTGCACGGTGAGCGATACGCCGGCGGTCTGCGTGTGAAAACGCATCTGCATCGTTCGCGGATTCTTTGCGCCGAAGCGTTTTTTCATCGTCTCGGCCCAGACGACGCGGGCCGCGCGATACTTCGCGATCTCTTCGAAAAAGTCGTTGTGCGCGTTAAAGAAAAACGAGATCCGTGGCACGAATTCGTCAACGTCCATTCCGCGGTCGACGCCGTACTTAACGTACTCGACGCCGTCACGTAACGTGAACGCTAACTCCTGCAAAGCCGTCGCACCGGCCTCGCGGATGTGGTAGCCGGAGACGGAGATCGGGTTGTATTTCGGAACGTGCTTGGTCGTGTATTCGAACGTGTCGATTACCAGCTTCATCGCCGGTTTGATCGGGTAGATCCATTCTTTTTGGGCGATGTACTCTTTGAGTATGTCGTTCTGCAGCGTGCCCGAGATCTTGTTAAAGTCGGCCTTTTGTTTCTCGGCAACGACCAGATACATCGCGAGAAAGATCGGTGCCGGAGCGTTGATCGTTTGCGAAACCGTTACTCCGTCGAGCGGGATCTCGTCGAAAAGAACTTCGAAATCCGCCAACGACGACACGGCGACGCCGCACTTTCCCACTTCGCCCTCGCTCAGCGGCGAATCGGCGTCGAGGCCCATCAGAGCCGGCAGATCGTACGCGACGCTCAAACCGGTCTGGCCCTGCGACATCAGGTATTTGAAACGGCGATTGGTCTCCTCAGGCGAAGAAAATCCCGCAAACTGCCGCATCGTCCACAATTTGCCGCGATAACCGGTCGGGTGAATGCCGCGTTTATAAGGGAACTCGCCGGGAAAACCGACCTCACTCACATTTTCAGTATCGGCCTCGGTGTAAAGGCGATCCACGGGTTCGAGACTGACGCCCTCGAACGATGGTTTGCGCTCCGGGCTTTTGTCCGTCACTTTTTTGAGAGTTTCCTCTTCCCAACGTTCGACTGCGGCCTTTGCTGCGGATATATCTTCTTTGATTTCGGGTGTCATAGCTTATAGGTTAATAAGCTGTGATTTTACCACGATTGAGATGTTCCGGTCACAAGCGGGACGTTTCGGCTACGGGCGATTAATACCGATGAGCCCGAATATCCTGAGCGAGTGTACGTCCGTCGGAATAGATAATGTCGTCCACTTTCCAAACCGATCGTTCGAGGACCAATCTGACTCGATAGCGATCGGGCGCGAGTTTGCACGGATCCGGCCAGGAAACCGTGATCGTTACATCGGCCGCGTTTCGCGTCATCGTTGTACGGCCGACGTTATATTTGCTCGAGTAAGACCTCCCGGCAACACCACAGCTCTCTTCGTAAGGGCTGAACGGAAGACCGTCGCCGAAAAAGGCTTTGTCGTCAGGATGTTTTTTGAGGTACGCGCTTTCTAGTCGAAGCTCGTTCAGAAACATCCGATATAACGGAGCCGAAAACCAACGCTTACGGGCGTCGATGTTTCGGCGGCTAAAGGTCTGCGGGTGCGAACGGTCGAATTTGTAAAACGCCTCGACAGTGGATCTCGGCGAAAGCCTCTGTGCAGAAACCACGATCGGGGCGAATATGATCAGAAACAGAGTAAAGATTCGCGCCTTTTTCACATTGTCTTGCCGGGCAAAATGTCGGATAATCATCTCCCTCTCGCATTAAATTGCGTTTCGAACTCAATCAATTTAAAGTCGAAATACGCGCATGAAAAGATTCTCGGTATTCCTAGCATTGACGTTCGTCGTGTCGACATTTGCCGGCTGTTCGGGGTCCGCGAACACGAATACGGCAGACAATACGGCCGTCGTGTCGGCCGACAATGCCAACAAGGCGAACACGAATGTCGAGGAACTCGGCGTGCTGATAAACGTCCCGTACGAAAGCGAAGAAGCCTTTTGGAAACAGGACGCCGCCCATAAAAAGGTCATCGCCGTGCTGCGATTTCCGGAAGGAGAAGCGAATCGGCTGGTCGACGATGCGGGCAAGATCGCTCCGCCGCAGGAGGCCAATATTACCGCCGAATCGTGGTTCCCACCCGAACTCATCGCCCAGTCCGGCATCAGCGGCGAAGACAACCTCACGGGCAAGGCTTACGCAGCGAATTCATTCTTCCAGGACCCGTACAACAGCGGCAGGATAACGCGGATCGAGAACACAGATTACTTCGTATTGGAATTAACCGCGAAGTAAGCTTGTTTGTGACTTTTCCTGCACTGCCATGGTTTGGGTGTGAAGACTGTAACCACGAAATAAACGAACGAACACGAAAAGAGCACCAAGTATGAAATCCGCACTCAATATCTAAAATTGCAAATTTGAAATCTCAAATCTTGAATTTGGAATCTGGAATCTGGAATCCGAACTTTAGATTTCCTCGTACCTTTTCAACTTCCGATATAACGTCGACAGGTCGATCGCTAAGATCTTTGATGCAGCGGCTTTGTCGTTTTCTACGGCGTGCATTATCTCCATAACGTAGCGGCGTTCCGTCTCTTCCAGCGTCAGGCGGAATCCGTCGTGGTCGTGGGTTTCGAATGATCCGGCGGCGCTGTTGCGTAGCTTTTGCGGCAAGCTCTCAGAGTCGATCTCGTCGCCGCTGAGGACGAACGCCCGTTCGATGGCATTTTCGAGTTCGCGGACATTGCCGGGCCAGTCATAGCCGACGAGGATCGACATGGCCGCAGGCGAGACGAGCTTTTCGGTGGAGCTCTGACTACGCGCAGATTTCGCGGCGAAATGGCGGACGAGCAACGGAATGTCGTCACGGCGATCTCGCAGTGGCGGTATCTCGATCTCAATAACGTTCAGGCGGTAGAAAAGGTCTTCGCGAAAACGATTCTCAGCGACCTCGTTTTCAAGGTTGCGGTTCGTCGCGACGATTATTCGTGCATCGAATTTTACGGGGCTCGACATTCCGACCGGCGTTACCTCGTGTTCCTGTAAAGCGCGCAGCAACTTGACCTGCAGCGGCGGCGGCATCTCGCCGACCTCGTCGAGGAATACGGTTCCGCCCTCAGCAGAACGGAACAGGCCTTTCTTGTCGGACGTCGCCCCGGTAAACGCCCCCCTTGAATGCCCGAAGAGCTCGCTTTCGAGCAGATTTTCCGGCAGAGCCCCGCAATTTACCGCAAGAAACGGCTTGGACGAACGATTGCCGTTAAAGTGGATCGCTTTTGCGATCAGCTCTTTTCCTGTTCCGCTCTCGCCTTGAATAAGAACATTAGAGTTCGTTGCCGCAACCTTCTCGACGATATTGAACACGCGTTTCAGGCTGTCGCTTTTGCCGATGATGTCGGAGAATGAATACTGCTTGTTCAGCTCGCGTCTCAACGCCCGGTTTTCGTGAAAAAGCTCACGCTGTTGGATCGCGTTTTTTATCGTCTGCAGCAGGTCCTCGTTGACGAACGGTTTGGTGACGTAATCGTATGCACCTTTGCGCAGCGCGGCCACCGCCGTGTCGACGGACGAGTACGCGGTCATGATTATGACCAATGCCTCTTCGTCGGTCGACTTGATCTGATCTAATAACTGAAGGCCGTCCATTCCGGCCATTTTGATATCGGTTAGCGTGACGGAAATGTCGTTTTGCGGCAATATCGCGAGTGCCGATTCGGCGCTGTCTGCGGTAAAAACCGCGTAGCCCACGCCCTCGAGCAGGCGACGCAGTATCGAACGCATAAGCTCTTCGTCCTCGACGATCAATACGCTTTGCTGGGTCATAAATAATTGGAATTCGAGATGAATCACAGTCTAGCACGGGTTTTATTTTTTCGCGGATTTCGTGATAGCATCAATGCAATATCTCCCGTGATTTCCCGATGCCATTTCCGAAGCCCTGCAGCACAATCTTACTCACGCTTTTGCTTGCTGCCGCGGGGTTCGGCCAGCAGACCAACCCTGTCGACCGCCAGGTCTCGAACCCAATAACAGACACGCCGAATATCAACCCGATCTCCGCCCAACAGGACATTTCCGCGCCGAAAATAAAAAAAGGAATGTTCGAACAGGAAGGCGGCGACGGCGAGGTCGTTGTGTATTCGGACAAGCAAACGGTTGAAGGCGAAGAAGGCAAACGCGTCCTGACGCACACGGGAAACGTCGACGTGCGTTTCGGCATCTACCGCCTGCAGGCGGACAAGGTCCAGATCATTGAGGCCGAGAATAAGATGATCGCCGAGGGAAGTGTTGTATTCGATCAGGGCGACGACCAGCGCATCACCGGAGCGACCGCGATCTGGAATTATAAGACAAAGCTCGGGACATTCGAAGATTCGACCGGGTTTACAAACCAGACGAACGACGGAACGGTCATTTACTTCACCGCCGACCGTGTGGAACGTGTCTCGCTGACCGAGGTCGTCGTCACAAAAGGGAAGTTCACAGCCTGCGAAGAAGCCGTGCCGAAGTGGTCGTTCACCGCCGACGAGGCACGCATCAAGGTCAACGACAAGATCAAGCTCAAAAACGCCAAGTTCAAGATCAAAGACATTACTCTGGTGCCGCTGCCGTATGCGTCGATTCCGATCAAGGAACGCGACCGGGCGTCCGGTTTCCTGACGCCCACGTTCGGCTTTTCGGGCAACAAAGGTGTGCGTCTTTCGACGGCGTACTTTCAAACGCTTGGGCGGTCGGCGGATGTCACGATCCGAGGCGATATATATTCGTCACGCGGCGTCGGGTACGGCCTGGATTTTCGCACACGCGCCAATTCGCGTTCCTATCTCGATTTTGGATTTTACGCCGTTAAAGACCGCATGTTCGGTTCGAAGCGAGACGCCGACCATCCTGATCAGGGTGGCTCGATCGTGTACGCGCAGGGCGTTCATTATTTCGCAAACGGATTTACGGCTGCGGCCGACGTACGGCTGACGTCGAACCTCGCGTTCCGGCAGGTGTTCTCGGACGGCATACAGCAGATCATTTCGCCGATCGAGGTGTCGCAGGTTTTCGTCAACAAGAGCTGGGACAATTACACGCTGAATCTGTTGGCACGCTCGCAGGTGATTTCGATACCTAACGTCCGCATCAAGACGAGAAATTTGCCGAGCATAAACTTCGACAAGCGGCCGTCGATGCTGTCGTTTCTGAAACCGCTTTATTTTTCGTTCAAGTCGAGCCTCGAGGGCGTTTCGCGGCGTGAAGAAGTTGACGACATCAATCTATACCGCCAGCAAACTAGCAGCGACCCGGTCGTTTCGCCGGTTCTTGGCCAGCGGCTGGATATCTATCCGCAATTTACGCTGCCGATCAGCACGAAATACTTTAATTTCACGGCATCGGGTTCGATGCGTGTTACCTATTACTCGAACTCGTTCGACGACATGCGGCGCGTGCTCGGCCGTGACGTTATTCGAAAGTACGGCGAGTTTCAATTCGACATCAGGCCGGTCGCGCTCGCTAGAAACTTTTACGGAAAGGACAAAACGTTCAAATTCCGTCACGTGATCGAGCCGTTCGCGACGTATCGCTACGTGAAGGGCGTCGATAATTTTAACAAGATCATCCGTTTCGACTACATTGACACGATCACGGACACGAACGAGATCGAATTCGGCGTTACGAACCGAATTTACACGCGGCGTTATTCCGAAGCCGTGACCGAGGAGGCCCAAAAACGGCTGAGCGAACGGTCGAGAGTAGAAAGTCGTGTGCCTGACGCGGTACCTCCCGCTCACGGCTTAGGACTCGCGACTCACGACCCTCTTTCTGTCCAGCCGTATGAGATATTTACGCTTACCGTCCGCGGCAAATACTTTTTTGACAAGACGTTCGGTGGTGCATTGATACCGGGACAGCGAAATCAGATCGAGCCGATCACGGCGATGAGCTTTTACACCTTCGGCGGCGTGGCCCGCAGGTTTTCGCCGCTCAACATCGACGCGACGTATCGGCCTCAAAAGACCATCTATTTCAACACGCGGATGGATGTCGGCGTTCAGGGCGACAATGTTCGCTCTCTCTCTGCGACCATCGGTTATGACACGCCGCTGCTAAAGCTTTTCCAGACGTTCTATTACACACGCGCGGTCGACCTTATACCGTCGCTCGCACAATCCGTAAATTCGAGCAACAAAGAAGCAGGCACGCTCCGCGGGTCGCAATGGAGCCCGTCGATCTTTGTCGGAAATCGCGAGAAAGGCGTGTACGGCGGCACGTCGCTCTTCTTCGATTTCGAAAACCGCCGAGCCAGCCGCCTCTCACCACTCATCAGCTCGCTCTACACCCTCGGCTACGCCTACGACTGCTGCTCGCTCGCCCTCCAGTTCTACACCTTCAACGTCGGCGTTAGAAACGAAAACCGAGTAGTCTTCAGCTTCCGCCTAAACGGCATCGGCGCCTTCGGCACCGAACAATTCGGCCAAGGGCTGCGGTAGTTCAGTTTCAAATCAATTTTCCCAACCGGTCAAACCCGCGATCTGAATTCGGGAATTCGGAATGGACGTCACCTGTGTCTGTAGAGGTTCTGGGCGAAGGAGTTGTAGTATTCGACCGGGGCGAGGTCGTCGGTTAGGACAGGAAGCGTGAGCGGGAATTCGGACCGGTAGCGGTGTGTGAGCAGTTCAGCGATCTCGGCGTCCGGCGACGAGCCGGCGTCCTCGCAGACGGTTTTGCAGGCGACGATCATTAGATTTTGGAGGTGGTCGTCGGTGTAGTCGAGGTTTACTTTGAAGAGCAAAACGTTTCCGAAGACTTCTTGATATGTCTTGAATTCGGCTTGTAAGAACTTGCTGCCCTCGCCGCGGATGGCGGACCCGAGGTTGAAAATTACGATTCCGTTTTCGTCGAGCGAACGGTGAAATTGGCGAACGGCTTCGACGGTTGTGAGCTGGTAGGGAACCGAAAATAGTGAGCCGAATGCGTCCATGAGGATGACGTCATATTTGCCGCCGGCCGTTTTGTTGAGAAATGTTCTGCCGTCTTCGTGAAAGATCTTGAGCCGCGGATCGTCTTTAAGACGGTAAAAGCGGCGGGCGATCTCGGTCATCTTTGGATCGATCTCGGCGACGTCGATCGTCGCGTTCGGATACGTCCGCAGGTATTCGCGGGGAAATGTGTAACCGGCGCCTCCGATCATGAGCGTGTGCTGAAAGTCGGGCCGGAAATATCTGAGCAGGTGATAAAAATGGTTATACCGGAATACAAGCTCGTCGCTGTCGAGGTACATCGCCGACTGAACAAAATACGGATCGGTCGCCATCGCCTGAAACCGGCGGCCGTTTTTCGGATCAGTCGTCTCAAAGACCTGAACGCGACTATATTCGGTATCGATGTCATGCAACGCACTGCTGCGAAAAAGCATGTTGCTGCTGAACTCGTTCGCGGCGATCGACAGTACGAAGAGCGTGAGTATTCCGAAATTCAACCGCGTGAATGCAAATGGAGCGAGCAAAACTGAGAGGCCGATCAGTGCTGCGGTGATGATGTAAAGTGTGCGGACGCTGCCGACAATCGGAAGCAGGAAGAATCCGGCGGCGAACGTTCCGACGATGCTGCCGACCGTGGACAGCGCGTAAAGACGGCCGACCGTCCTTCCTGATTCGTCGACGGAGGACATGCTAAGCCGGACCGCGTACGGCGTGACGAAACCCAACGCGACGCTCGCAGGTGCGAAGAGCAATATTGCGGCGAGCGTCGCTTTGAGCTCGAGTCCGAAGCCGGCGTTCGCGATGCTCGCGAGTACGACATCTTTCAGAAGGATCGTAAGTGACACGAGGCCGCCGGCAATAAAAACGGCCGACGCGAGGACTCGCACATGCGGGTCTCGGTCCGCCATTCTGCCGCCGAACCAGTACCCGAGACTTAAGGCGCCGAGAATTACACCGATGAGGCTTGTCCAGACGTACGTCGACGCGCCGATAAACGGCGAAACGATGCGTGAGCCGATGATCTCGTAAACCATCACGAGCGCACCACAGACGAACACGGTTAGATTTAGGATAAACGGCTTGACGTTCATCGTTTGAAGAGTGCCCGCGCTAATGTGATCCTTCGAACGGAATCTGCCCGGATCGTGGTTTCCTTCGCGACTTTCCGTGCGGTGTCGTGGCTACATCGTAAAACCCAGACAGGCGGAACCATGAATCTACACGAACGAGCACTAGACATAAGCGAACCGGACCTCCAATCGAAATTACAATAAAAACACGAAACAGCGAACTCGCTGTTTCGTGGATCTTTCAGAGAACAGTGCCGGCGACTTAGGCTACGGCCGTCTTGTTTTCGCCGACGAAGGTCAGCCAGTTAGCTCCATTCGGTGCCGGTCGCTCGCCGCGGATCACCTTGAAGTACTCTTCCTGCAATTTTACGGTGATCTCACCACGCTTTCCGGGGCCGATCGTTATGCGGTCGACCGCGCGAATCGGCGTGATCTCGGCGGCAGTGCCGGTGAAGAAAAGTTCGTCGGCAAGGTACAGTGCCGCACGCTGAATGGTCGCCTCCTGGACCTCGATGCCGAGTTCCCGGGCGATCTGGATCACCGAGTCGCGAGTGATTCCCGGCAGGATCGATGCTCCGAGCGGCGGCGTAATCAGCTTACCGTTATTGACCAAAAATATGTTCTCGCCCGAACCTTCGGAAACATAGCCGCGGTCGTCGAGCGCGATGCCTTCCGAAAATCCGCCGAGGATAGCCTCCATTTTGATGAGCTGCGAATTCATATAATTCGCACCGGCTTTAGCCATTGCGGGCATTGAGTTCGACGTGATGCGCGTCCAGCTCGAAACGCAGACGTCAATGCCTGTTTCCAGTGCTTCTTCGCCGAGATACTTACCCCACTGCCACGCCGCGACGTAGGCGTCGACCGGAATGCCGAGCGGGTTCACGCCGAATGCGGGTTTGCTCTCGTCGAGGCCGCGCAGGATAAGTGGCCGAATGTAGCATTCGTCAAGACCGCTCTGCCGGATGATCTCAACGGTGCCGTCGCAGATCTGTTGACGGCTGAACTCGGTGTCCATTCGATAGATCTTCGCTGAATTGAGCAGACGCTGAATGTGCTCGGTCAAACGGAACACGGCCGGCCCTTGCGACGTGTTATAACAGCGAACGCCTTCGAAAACGCTCGAGCCGTAATTAACGACGTGCGACATCACGTGGATGCGGGCATCATCCCAGTCAATGATCTCTCCGTTTTTCCAAACCTTCTGCGAGATCTTCATCGTAGCTACATCTTTTCCTGCCATAATTTTATTATTTGTTGCTTGAATATTAATTTCTAAAACCAAATTGTTAAAGAACCGAAACAGGGAGGTGAATTTGCATACGCATTATATTATAGCAAATCGGACAGCAAATCGCGGTTTGCCTTATAACGCCATTATTAAAAATAATAAGAGAGGCGGGAACTGACCCGCCTCTCTTAGCAGTTGAACAACCGAAAATTACAGTATGCGAAGGCGCGGGGCCGTGTCGTCGAGACGCGATGTAAAGGTCGTGCCGCCGGCTGTCACAGTTACTACGACCGGCTGGTCACCCGCCGCGTTCAACTCAGGCGGCAACGTAAAGTCAACAGTATAGACTCCGGGTTCCACCAAAACGCCGCCCGTCAATATCCTTGTTCCCGTTATATTGACCGAGCCTATCCGGATCGATATGACGGCTGCATTCGCATCAGTGATATTAGCGATACCCGTCAATCTCAGACGCAGGACGGTCGGCACGCGCCGGGCTCCGCGAACTTTAATGGTTGTGACCGTGAAGGGTTCAGGTGTCGCGACGCGGTTGACGACGTTCAATGCTTGCGCGCGACCAAAAGGTCCCGGCACCGGCAGGTCGGTGAAAATATCGGGCCGTGCGGGCACGATCGTGACCATCCCCTTGATAACAATACCCTGATTATTTATCACTACCGGATACATCGTTCCAGTTACCGCACTGGCCAATGCCTGGGGAGCGACAAAGACGATCGATCGGCCGCTTACCGACTTCAGGCCTACTGCTACGCCGTTGATCGTCATCGTCAGGCCGCTCAATTCGATCGGCAGATTAAAGGAACGGCTGATCGAACCGACAGCGGTGCGTGCAACGATCGGCTGGTCTATCCCACCCTGGAAATTCAGGATCGCCAGCATCCCGGGTGAGATGCCAAGCACCGCCGGCGGCGTAACGGGTGTCGGGCTCGGCGTCGGCACCGGTGTTCCGGTCGGTGTCGGCGAAGGAGTCGGAGTAGGACTCGGCGTCGGAGTCGGAGCAGGTGTCGGTACCGCAGTCGGCGAAACAGGAAGACGGCTGGCACCGGTGGCAAAATTGATCGACGCTACCGAGTTCTGCACGACGTCGGGGACGTAAAGATAATAAACCTCGGAAAGGAAATCGAAATTGCCGGTGCCGAGCTCCGTCAGGCCGAGGTTGAAGGCGATGCGTTTTGACGTGTCGCTGGGCAGCGGTTGCGTCGACGCCAAGAAGGTGGTTGAGATCGGCAATTTTGTCAGGCGTGTGAAGACCGACAGCGGCTCCGAGAGGCCGATCGGGTAGCGATAGATCTGTGTCGGGCGTCCGGCGTCGGGGTTTAGGCCCTCGGATGCGGTGGTCGGCACCGTGCCGTCGGGCTTGATGTTCAGACGCATTTCGAGCACAAGCGTCGCCGGATTTCCCATTGCGTCGTAGTCAGTAAAACCGGGATAGTGTGCAATGTCGCCGCCTGTCGCGGCCGCATCCGCGTCGCTGCGCGGGCCGATGCGTTTGAATGTATCGGTCGTGGCGTCGTAAAGATATAGAGCGAATGACGCCAGGTTCGGACCGGCCGTGCCGAGGTCGGCGTACGAGTCAAATGCGATGTAACGGCCGTTGCGGCTGATCCTGCGGCCCAGATCGAGAATATTGACCGGTGCTCCGGGGGTGAGCGGCGTTGTCACCGTCACCTGCTTTTTGTCCGTCGGAGCCGGGCCGGGAATGCCGCCGACGAGGTTTACGTAAAAGATCTCTTCGTTGCGGCTGGTCGACGGGTTGTTGCCGCCGGTCATGCCGACGATCGGATTATCGCCCGTGCTCGCGAATACGATCCGCAAGCCGTTGCCCGAGATAGACGGATTTTTGTTATAGATCGGATCGGAGACCGTTCCGCGCGGCGTTTTGGTGATCTGCGAAAGCGTCGCCGATGCACGCACGTACGTGAAGATCTCGTCGTTGACGTCCGTATTTCCGGTCGCGGGCACGAGGTCGCGGGTCGATGCGAACGTGATAATCGCTCCGTCATCGCTTATCGAAACGTCGTGATTGTCATCGGCAACCGACGCGTTGACGTTTGTCGAAGCCGGCTGGGGCAGACGGCTCGCGACGGTGTTGGTGACCCGCGTGAACGCCCCGCCCGAGAGGTTCGTAACCGGAAGTTCATCGCCGCTCGACAGGTCGGCGGCCGCGTACGCCGGGATCTGGTACAGCCACATTTCCATGTTGGCATCCAGCGTCAGAGGGTTGGCCCCGGTCGTGGGCGTGAACGCGTTTCCGTCAAAACTGCCGGGATTTGTTGAGTCCGGCATCATAACCGACGAGGTCGTCGCGTTTGACGCGAATGAGATCCATCGGCCGTCGCTGCTGATCACGGGACGCTTGTTGGCGATCTCGACCTTGACGTTCGTTGCTATCGGCAGAGTCGCGGTGTTGATCAGTACACTCTTTGTGTCGGTGATCTGAAAAATACGCCGCTGTGCGTAATCGAAAAGAAAGATCTCGGTATTGAAATCGGTGTTCCGAGGGTTTTCAGTTGCAATGTTTCCTCTGGATTCGAACACGACAAATCGGCCGTTACCGGTTATGCCGCCGGCGAACGATTCTTCGGTCGAGGAAGTAAACTGGCCAATTACCGAGTCGGGCTGAGCCGCCGGGACGGTCTGAGCCGAAACGATAAGCGGCATCGCAAAAAGTGCGGTGAGAATAGAAAGAAATAAGACGCGAAACTTCACAGACTCCTCCAGAGAAAACCTAAAAAAAAATTTTGCCGGCGAGCCAGCAAATGCGGGTAGTGCTAACTTAGTACAAAACATTGCATTTTAAAGGTAAAAAATGCGTTCTGCAAGCAACTGAAATGCAAATCGAAACCCGATGGTGGAAAACAACTCCTTTGATGCAGCACTTACCTCGAATGGTTGTCATTTTACAAACTTCCTTTATTCGCTAGAATGGAGCGTTCGAGCCCGCGATGTCCGTCTGTAAATGAAGCCACCTTTAAAGATAATGATAGTCGCCGGCGAAGCGTCGGGCGACCTGCACGCGGCAAAGCTGGTCAAAGCGCTGCGCGAAGAAGCAGCCGGCACCGAGATCGAATTCTTCGGCTGTGCCGGGCCGCGGCTGCGTGAAGCCGGTGTCGAGCCGATAGTTCAAGCCGACGACCTGGCGATCGTTGGTCTGCTCGAGATCGGGCGGGCGCTGCCGATTTTTATCAAAGCGTTCGGACGGCTCAAACGAGTCGACCGGGAACGGCGGCCGGATGTCGCGATATTGGTCGATTTTCCTGACTTTAATCTTAAATTGGCCCGATCGCTGAAACGCTCGGGAACTCGAGTTGTGTATTACATCTCGCCGCAGTTGTGGGCGTGGCGCAAATATCGTTTGCGAACGATTCGTAAATACGTCGATCTGCTTATCGCCATCCTGCCGTTCGAAAAGGATTGGTACGCCGCAAACGGCATCGAGCACGTCCATTTCGTCGGCAGCCCTCTCGCTATGGAAGTACATTCCGAAGTAGGGAAGGAAGAGTTCTGCGAAAAGCACGAACTCGACGCGAACCGCCCGATAATCTCGCTGCTCCCCGGCAGCCGGCACAAAGAGATCTCGCGGATACTGCCGGTCATGCTCGAAAGCGCGGCGCGGATCGCCAAGGCTCAACCAGACACGCAGTTCGTTGTGCCGATGGGTACGGTGCGTGCCGCGAATGAGGCGAGGTCAATTCTTTCGGGCGTTAACGGCTCAAAGACCGGTGTTACCGTGAACGCGATCGTGATCGAAAACGAGACTTACGATGCCCTGAACGCCTCGGACGCCGCGGCCGTCACCAGCGGAACCGCGACGCTCGAAACGGGAATAATCGGCACGCCGTTGGCGATCGTTTATAAGACTTCGCCTATAAATTATAAGCTCCTGCGGCCGCTCATCTCAGTCGAACATTTCGGGTTAATAAACCTAATCGCCGGCCGAAGAGTTGCCAATGAACTGATCCAGGACGAGTTCACACCCGAAACTCTCGCCGCCGAAATGCTGAGAATTTTGTCGTCCGAGACAAACGCAAACATCCGCTCTGAACTCCGAACAGCCGCCGAAAAACTCGGCCACGGCGGAGCGTCGATACGTGCCGCAAGAGCGGTCCTCGACCTGCTCGGCCACTAGATTTTGTCATGTTGTTTGGATTCTTGTTTCGTGGGATTCGTAGAGAAAAAATAGATCTATCCACGAAATACACGAAACAGATCAAAAACAGGAAAGTACCCGATGTTAAATAACGATCGGGCTTTTGGCGTGTTTTCGAACATGTGCGATCAAGAGCGGGTTGTGTGCATCAAGAACGCTAATTTCGTACCAAAATCGGCAAAAATGTGATCAAATCGCGCACCTTTCCGATCATTCAAGACCCATCGGAGCGTTAAACACGACGCTGCTGCGTCGGCAAGGATTTTGACCGTCGCTGCCGCGTCGCACGGCGCGGCAGCGTCTCGCCGACGTGTCCGGGGCGGCCGTTGTTACCGGGGAGACGTGGCGTTATCCGCGCTCCGGCCGGAGCATGGATCCTGCGGATAGTCTTTCGCCCGATATCGTCCCTGAAAGGGACACATTCAATAGCGTCGGGAGAGTCCCGACGATAGAATGCCTATTAACAGCGTGGTCCCTGAAAGGGACGAATTAATGGGTCGCCGTAATTGTCATTTGTCCCTTATAGGGACATTTGCGCTGGTTATAATTTATCGTCGGGTTGCACCCGACGCTATTAAATTAGTCCCTTTCAGGGACCTTCGTGGAAACTTAATCTGTCCCGCTTTCGATGGCGGCTTGTGCCTTTAGGGTTTCTAGGTCGCTTTTTAATTCGCGGACCTGGGACTTTAGTCTTTCCAGGCCTTTGACGTGGGCGTTTTGGCGTTTGTATTCGTCGAGGGGTTGGACGGGCGTGCCCCACCAGATGCCGGGACGGACGATCTTGCCGGGGAGAATTCCGGCTTGGGAACCGATCACTGCGCCCGATCGGACGCGGGCGTGGTCGCCCATTCCGACCTGGCCGCCGATGACGCAGTCGTCCTCGATCACGGTGCTGCCTGAGATGCCGGTCTGTGCGGCGATGACGACGCGTTTACCGATTGAAACGTTGTGGGCGATCTGGACGAGGTTGTCGATCTTTGTGCCTTCGCCAATTCGGGTTTCGCCGAGAGCTCCGCGGTCGATGCAGGTGTTGGCCCCGATCTCGACGTTGTCTTCGATGACGACCTTGCCGATCTGGGGAAATTTCACGTAACCGCGATCGCCGTCGCGAACGAAGCCGAATCCGTCGGCACCGATAACCGCTCCGGCGTGAATGATGCAGCCTTCGCCGATCTGGACGTTGTCGTAGATGGCGGCGTTCGGGTGGATCGTCGTGAATTTGCCGACGGTAACGTTTTTGCCTATCCGCACGCCGTCGTGGATGCGGCAGCCTTCGGCGATGTTGGAACTTTCGCCTATCGTGACGAAGGCGCCAAGATAGTCGGCCCGGACGCGGGCGCTTTTCGCCGTGATGGCGGTTTCGTGGTTCAGCGAGGTGCCCTTTTCGGACGGGTGAAGTTTTTCGGCTAGTTTTGCGAACGCGAGTTTGGCGTCGGCGACGCGGACGGACGGCCGCGCGAAAGGATGTTCGAAATCGATCGGCACTATGACGCAGCCGGCAGCCGTTTTTGGAAGTGCGTCCCGCTTTTCCCAAAACGAGATCTCCCACGGGCGGGCCGTGTTGATGTCGGCGAGGGAACCGATCTCGACCTCGCCGCTTCCCGTAAGCGTGCCGTTTAGAAACTCCGCGATCTCAGAAGTTTTCATTCGATAGAATGTAATCTCTTTTTCAGGAAAAGTCAGGCGGGCTAGCGCTTTTCGACATCGTTGATGACGCTTTGCAGGAAGATCTCGATGCCTTCGATCCGAATGCCCGCTTCGTTGGCGAGGCCTCTGAGAACACCGGCCGAGTCGCTGTCGAGGAAATCGAGATCGGCAAGATCGATGACCACTTCGCGCGGTCTTTCGCTTCGAATCCCGCGGACGAGGCGTTCGACCAGCAGAGCGTCGTCGAGCAGCATTTCGCCGTCGACACGCAAGGTCACGCAGCCGCCTTCCTCGCTCTCTGTTTGCGTAATGTGTGTGGCCATGGCTGTAACTTATATCCGAGAATACGGACGGCTAGCAAGTATGTTTCAGATGCGTGCATCCGCCGACTCGTTTCCTATCTCCGGGGAAATGATCGTGTTTCGTCTCATCGTAAAGTAAAGGCCAACAAATATCAGCGATCCGGCAAAGAGGAAGTTGATACCAACTCGTTCGCCAAGAAAGACGACGGCCAATATAAAGCCGATCACCGGTTGAAGATATACGAAAACCGCGACGGTCGAAGGACTGACTCGTGCAAGTGCCCAGGCGTTCAAAATATATGGAGCAGCGGTCGCCGCGATCGCGATATAAAAGACCAGCAGCCAGATCGACATCGGAACATCGCTCACGCTGATCCGCGAGATCGAAATCAGTCCGAGCGGTACGCAAATGATACTCGCGAAGACGAAGATCCACATGATCGAGCGGAACGCTCCGTTTCGGGTCACCACGTCCTTTGATACCGCGACGTAAATTCCGTACGAAAGTGAATTGATGACGATGAGAATATCGCCCGTCGTCGTCTCTGATGAGAACGACGCGTTTCGCGGGTCGATCAGGAGAATTACTCCGATCGCGGCAAGCAGGATGCCGACGATCTTTAATTTGGTGAGCCGCTCGGTCTTTACGATCGCGCCGGTCGCAAGTGCGAATATCGGAATCGTGATCGCCAAAAGGGAAGTGTTAGATGCCTTTGTGAGTGAAAGGCCTGAAATAAAAAGCAATTGATTGAACGTCACGCCGAACAAACTGAGCACCGCCAGGCGGGCATAATCGGAACGCCGTTTTAGCCAGACGCGCTTTCGATAAAGCTGAAAAAGAACAAGCGACAGTGCCGTGATGCCGACGCGGAAACCGACCAGAGAAACGGGCGGGATCGCGGCGAGAACCACCTTGCCGATCACGGGCAGGGAGCCGAACGACAACTGAACTGCAAGCAGTGCCGCGTACGGGGCTAAGCTGTGATCGCGGTTTTGCAAGCGAGTTTATTTTGTTTCGTTTCGCGTGTGTACTGGCGGTGATTCGTGGTTGGAGGTTTTAGGACTGTAACCACGAAATCACACGAAACGACACGAAAAGACGAATGCCGGCGAGCGGCGGTCATACGAGCATCAGGATCGGATTTTCGAGCATTTGCTTGAACGTCTGCAGGAACTTTGCACCGGTCGCACCGTCGATGACGCGGTGGTCGCACGACATCGTCACGTTCATGATGCTGCGGACGACGACTTGGCCGTCGCGGACGACGGGCGTCGGGTTGGCTCCGCCGATGGCGAGAATGCCGGACTCCGGCGGGTTGATGATGGCGGTGAATTCCTTGATGCCCATCATACCGAGGTTACTGATCGAGAACGTCGCACCGGTGTATTGCTCGGGCTGAAGTTTCTTGTCCTTTGCTTTGGCGGCGAGGTCGCGGATCTCTGCACCGATCTCGGCGAAGCCTTTGAGGTTTGCGCCGCGGACGACGGGAGTTATCAAGCCTTCGTCGATGGCGACGGCGACGCCGATGTCGGCTTGTTCGTAGAACCGGATCGTCTTGTCCTGATACGAGGCGTTGACGAACGGATGTTTGACGAGCGACATCGCGGCGACCTTAACGATGATGTCGTTGACGCTGACCTTGGTCTCATCGGTGAGCGAAGCGTTGATCTGTTTACGCAGGGCGAGAGCGTTGTCCATTTCGATCTCGACCGTCAGGTAGAACGTCGGGATCGGGCCGATCGATGCGGCAAGCCGGCTTGCGATGACCCGGCGTATCTGCGAGGTATTTTCGTCACGGAACGGCGACGCTCCGACTACGGTTGATGCGACAAACGGTTTTTCGACTTTGGACTTTTGATCTGGGACGTTGGACACGAGAGCGGTCTCGATGTCGCGTTTGATGATCCGGCCGTTCGGCCCTGATCCGGTTACCGACTTTAGGTCGATGCCGTTTTCCGCGGCCATGCGTGCGGCGATCGGCGAGACGATCATGCGGCCGTTTGTCCCATGTCCCACTGTCCCACCGTGTCCCACACGCTCGACCTGGGGGACTTCCGCCGGCTCGGGTGCCGCAGGTTTTTCGGCGGGCTGAGCAGCAACCGGTTGTTGCTGCGATTGAGCGCCGTTTTGGGCCGGTTCATGGCCACCCGCTGACGCAGGTGGTTCTGACTTTGTGCCGTTCGAGGCCGTTTCGGCTAGTAGCGCAGCGATGTCTTCGCCCTTGTTGCCGATGATGGCGATGGCCTCGCCGAGGGCCGCGGTTTCGCCGCCGGCTTTGAGGATCTTTAGAAGTGTACCGCCGGAGAGCGCGGTCATTTCCATCGTCGCTTTGTCGGTATCGACCTCAGCGAGCGTTTCGTTCGCTTCAAACGTGTCCCCTTCGTTTTTCACCCAGCGAGCGATCTGTCCCTCTTCCATCGTCGGTGAAAGCTTCGGCATCAAAAATTTTTCGGCCATATGTCTAAACTAATCCAAGCGCTTCAATAGTTCCAAACCTTCATTCCACTCGCCGTACCCGGAGCCGGGGTTTATGTGTCCTTTCGCGCCCACGTCTACAAATTCGCTGCGCCACGCGTCGGCGAACTGTCTCGCCCGTTCGAATGAAACCCATTCGTCGTTCGTGCTTGCCACAACGACCGACGGGAAATTTAAGCGTTCGAGCGGCGCCGGATCGAATCCTTTTGAATCGAAGGTGCCACGATATTTCTCGGTTTCGCAATCGCTCGGGGCGACGAGCAAGGCACCTTTGATCTTCGTTCCGTACTTTCCCGACCAATGAGCCGCGGCTATACAACCGAGGCTGTGGGCGATGAGAACGACGCTTTCAGGTCCCGCGGCCTGAACTTCCGATTCGATCGTTTCGATCCACTCTTCGACCACTGGTGAATCCCATTCGGCCTGCTCGATCCGGCGAAATCTGTTGGGCCACTCGCGTTCCCATCGGCTCTGCCAGTGGTTTTCGCTCGAATTGGTGATGCCCGGCACTGTCAAATAAAGCGTCATCTACGGCTTTCGGTTCGAGGCTATCATCCGCAGACGATCTTCGCGTGATCTTTTGGGAACGTTGTATCCTTTCTCGCCGTACGGCTCCAGTTTTTCGAGCCACAGATCTTCGAGAGTTTCGAGGTCCGAGGCGTAGTTGTAAGTTTGATCTTCACGCGGGACGATCTCTTCCAAAATCTCGAACGCGAATTTGCCCGTGCCGAATGTCCGCCAATCGCTTTCCAGCTCTTTGTTCGGATGCGAGCCTGCGTAAAGTTGAAAGCGAATGCGGTTGAACATTGCCGTCAGATCGAGCGTTGAGCCAACGAAGATCTTGCCGTTGATCAGGTTCCGGATCTGAAAAACGCCCATCGGCCGCCGCGACGCTTTATATTTTAATTTTTCCGCTTTCTTATCCATATTAAAAGGCAGAAGCCTGGCCGTCGGGGACTGCTAATGCCTTATAGGTAACAAACTTCCTTCACGGCCTCGACGATCTTTGCGACGCTCGGTAACGCAAGTTCCTCTAAATTCTTCGCGTACGGCATCGGGGCCTCGGCGGTGGAGAGGCGTTTGATCGGGGCATCCAGATAATCGAACGCACCGTCCATGACCTGATATGTTATCTCGGCCCCGACGCCGGCGAACGAGTGCGACTCTTCGGCAATGACGAGACGGTTGGTCTTTTTCACCGAGTTGATGATCGTGCCGATGTCCAGCGGTTTGATCGTCCGCGGGTCGATGACCTCGACCGAAACGTCGAAATCCTTTTGGATCTGCTCGGCCGCCTGCAGCGCCATCGGCACCGTCATCGAGCGGGCGACGATGGTGCAGTCGGTGCCTTCGCGCTTGACGTCGGCCACGCCGAGCGGGATCGTGAAATCTACGTCCTCGGGGACTTCGCCCTTGAGGCCGTACATTCTTTCCTGCTCGAGGAAAATGATCGGGTTGTTGTCGCGGATCGACGATTTGAGCAGGCCTTTTGCGTCCGCCGCGGTCGACGGCATTACTACCTTCAGGCCGGGAAAGTTTGCGTACATCGATTCCAACGCCTGCGAGTGCTGCGACGAGACCTGATAGGCCGAGCCGTTCGGGCCGCGGAACACGATCGGCACGTTGAACTGCCCGCCGGACATGTACAGCATTTTCGCCGCGTGGTTGATGATCTGGTCGGAAGCAAGGATCGAGAAGTTCCAGGTCATGAATTCGATCACCGGACGCAAACCGGCCATCGCGGCGCCGACGCCAATTGCCGCAAAGCCGAGCTCGGTGATCGGCGTATCGACAACGCGTTTATTGCCGAACTCCTTCCACAGCCCGCGGGTGACCTTGTAGGCGCCGTCGTACTCGGCGACCTCTTCGCCCATGATAAAGACGTTCTCGTCTCTTAAGATTTCTTCCCGCAACGCTTGATTCAGAGCATCGCGAATCGTTAAAACTGCCATAATTAAAAGTGAGCCGTGAGCAGTAAGCTGTGAGCAGTCAAGATTTGTTGTCAAGACTTCGCTTCAACCCGTACGTCACCGCTAAACATTCGTCCAATAATTTCTGTGCTCCGTTATGGTCATCGTTGCTGATGTACCCAATGCGAAACGCGATCTCGAGCTGAGTATTTAACTCATTTAGAGAACCAATTGCGGTTCGCAAAAAATTCCTGAATTGATCCTTCGACCTGTCGGCCGCACCTTCCGCAATATTCGAAGGCGCCGAAACAGACGCCCGCCTCATTTGAGACGTAAGACCGTACGTTTCCTCCTTCGGAAATCGACCGGTTATCTTGTAAATCAATACAACCAGGTCCATGCACTTTTGCCATGCGACCAATCGCTTATGCGGTTTCTCCATAAGTAACAGGCGATCTTCCCACTGCTTACTGCTCACCGCTCACTGCTCACGCATAGACGTCCGTGAGCAGGTCGCTCGCCGGCGGGTACGGGCTTTCCTCGGCGAATTTTAGTGCTCGGTCGGTAGCATCGATCGCTTCTTTTTCGATCTGTTCAAAATCCTTGTCGCTCAAAACCTTCGCTTCTTTCAGGCTGTCTTTGAAGAGCACGATCGGGTCGCGTTTTTGATATCTTTGGATCTCTTCGCGGGTGCGGTAATTTCCCGGGTCGGACATCGAATGGCCCATGTAGCGATATGCGCGAATTTCGAGCAGCGACGGCAGCGACTCGTTTCGTGCGCGGTCGATGGCACGGAGCGTCGCGTCGCGGACGGCCATCACGTCCATTCCGTCGACGAACTCATTTGCGACGCCGTACGCGTCGCCTTTTTTAGCGACGCTGCTGATGCTCATCGCACGCGTCTGGGACGTGCCCATGCCGTATTGGTTGTTCTCGCAGATAAAGATGATCGGCAGCTTCCACAGAGCGGCCATGTTGAGCGACTCGTGAAAAATGCCCTGATTAACGGCCGCTTCGCCAAAAAAGCAAAGCGTAACCTGACCGCTGTTGCGGTATTTCGCGGCGAACGCCATTCCGTTGCCAACGCCGATCTGGCCGCCGACAATGCCGTGGCCGCCATAGAACTGGTGTTCCTTCGAGAACATATGCATCGAGCCGCCTTTGCCTTTTACGCAGCCGCCTTCCTTGCCGTAAAGCTCCGCCATCACGGCCTCGGGCGTGATGCCTTTGACCATCGCCTGGACGTGGTCGCGATACGAAGTGATCACCATGTCGTCCGGATTAAGGGCCATCATCGAGCCGGCAGCGATCGCTTCCTGTCCTATATAAAGATGGCAAAAACCGCCGATCTTGCCCATGCGATAGACCTCGGCACACTTCTCCTCAAAACGGCGGCCGAGCACCATTTCGTAAAGCATGCTGCGCAGCAGTTCTTTATCGGTCTTTTTGATGGACTCGAGCTGCGATTTGCGGCGTTTTTGATACTCGGCATTCGCGAGATCGACGACGTCCTTTTCCGCGGCGCCGTTTTTGGGCGCGGCGGCGCTGCCCTTGGGCCGCGCGATCTTTGAGCCGTTGGGCCCGGCTTCATCCGTTTTGGTTACCGTCTTTTGACGAGTCGCTGTCTTTGGCAAAATAAATCCTCCGCCGTCGGTTGGGTTAAGATACTAAGGAGTAGTGCAAACTCTAAATTATAGTGGACAAATCGGACTAAGGCAAAAGCCCACGGACCGGATCGCAGTCATCCTTACCTGGCGACTGGAACGCCGGCATCCGTGCCGGCAACGCGTCCGCGAGGACGCGAGGCGTGTTGGCCGTCGAACACGTTTAGCGATAGGCGCCGCTTTCGCACTTCGTGCTCATTGCCGGCAGGATGCCGGCGTTCCAGTCGCTGATGCCAACGGTTCAGTCGGGGCGGACAGAACCGTTGGCGAAAATGTGCGTATAATACTAAGATTGCAGTGGCATAATGCGAAATCTAATCTTCAGCTTACTTTTTGTCTTTCTACTGCCGCTTGCAACGTTCTCACAGAACCCGGCAAAGTGGTCGCTGGACGTGAGCACCGGTGACGCCAAACTGCGGCAGGGTGACAAGCTCGATGCGAAGCTGAAGGCCGAGATCGAAGCCGGCTGGCATCTTTACGCACTGGACCACCCGCCGGGCGGTCCGGTGGCGACCACGATCAAGGTCGCGCAAGGGTGGCCGTACGAAGTGAACGGGAAGATCCGCTCGCCCGAGCCCCAGAACGCTGCGGATAAAAACTTTATCGTCGACGGAAAGCCGCTGTTGACGAAGTTCTTCACCGAATCGGTCGAATTCACGATTCCGCTTAGGGCGGTGGAAAACGCAGTCGGTGCGGAACTCCGGCTGGACGTCCGTTACCAGCTCTGCAATGATACCTTTTGCCTGCCGCCGAAAACGGTCCGCGCATCCATGTTCGGCAGCGAGGATATAAAGAAGAACGCCAGTAATGCGGCCGCTGCCGAAACGGTAATCGCAACCGCTGAACAAGGCCAGCTCGCAGTGGGGCCGACGCAGCAGGACGATCTCGGCACTTTCATATGGCTGGCGATAACGCTCGGTGCATTGTCGCTGTTGACGCCGTGTGTTTTCCCGATGATACCGATCACAGTTTCGTATTTTACGAACCATTCGTCGGGGAGCCGGGCAAAGGCCGTGAGGCTGGCGAGTGTTTACTCGCTGGGCATCGTCGCGACGTTCACGCTCGTCGGCATGCTGCTCGCGATATTTGTCGGTGCGGCCGGGATAAATCTGTTTGCGGCGAATCCGTGGATCAACCTTTTGATCACGGGTATATTTCTGTTTTTCGCGTTCAATTTGTTCGGCGCGTATGAGATAAATATTCCGACGGGCGTCCTGACGAAGCTCGACCGCATCACCCGCACGCACGAGGGCGAGGGAAGCGGCGTGATCGGCGCTCTTTTGATGGGCCTCACGTTTACGCTGACGTCGTTTACGTGCACGTCACCGTTCGTCGGAACGATACTCGTATCAGCTTCGCAGGGAAATTGGCAGCGGCCGCTCATCGGCATGCTCGCGTTCTCGGCCGTTTTCGCGCTTCCGTTCTTTATTCTCGCACTCGTTCCGCAATGGATCGCGCAGCTTCCCCGTGCGGGCGGCTGGATGAACTCGGTCAAGGTCGCGATGGGATTTTTAGAAGTCGCGGCGGCGATGAAATTTTTGTCGAACGTCGACCTCGTGTGGAAGTGGGGAATTTTCACGCGCAGCGTCGTGCTCGCCATCTGGATCGCGATCGGCGTCATCCTTTCGCTATATCTGCTCGGCAAGTTTCAACTTGCTCACGATTCGAAACCGGAACGCATCGGTGCATTCAGACTGGCGTCCGCGATTGTCAGCCTCGCGATCAGCTTTTATCTGATTACCGGGCTGTTCGGTGCGAAACTCGGCGAGATCGAAGCGTTTTTGCCGCCGGATCTCGAAGTGTCGGCGTCCAGTAAACTTTCGCCGGGATCGTCCGAGTCCGCGTGGATCGTCAACGATTACGCGGCCGCACTGGCAAAAGCGAAAGCCGAGAACAAACGCGTCTTTGTCGATTTCACCGGATACACGTGCACGAACTGCCGCTGGATGGAGGCGAACGTTTTTCCAAAGCCCGAGGTCGCCACCGCGATGAACAAGTTCGTTCTCGTCCGGCTTTACACCGATGGCGAAGGTGAGCTATACGAGAAGCAGCAGCAAATGGAGCAGGACATGTTCGGCACGGTCGCACTGCCGTTCTATGCGGTAATCGACGGGGACGGAAAAGCCGTCGCAAGCTATCCCGGTCTGACGAGGAACACAGCCGAATTTACTGAATTTTTAACAGGTGCTGCCGCAAAATAGATGAAAAAGGTCGGTGTAGACAATCTGGTTTCAGGGCTTCGTGAAATTCCCGATGCGGAATTTTCCTGCGAGGGCGTTTACGAGTTTTTGAGCGCCAACCCGGTCGAGGTCGCGACAATCGAACGATACTTTTTCTGGAGCGATCAATGCTACACGCGGAACCTGATATACAAGGACGAGCGATTTGAGTTGATGGCGATATGCTGGGATAAGGGACAAATCTCGCGGGTGCACGACCACTCGGACCAGAAATGCTGGATGACCGTTCCGATCGGCAAACTGCGCGGGCAAAACTTCGCCGTCGCCGAGATCGACGAGTCGCGTAGTTACTGCAAACTCACCGAGACGGATTCGTTCGATCTTTCGGATTGCCTCGCCGCCAAGGTCGAACTGGAAGAACCGGTCCACCAGATACTCAACCTGCCGGAATTTGACGAGCGCGCGGTCAGCCTGCACATCTACTCGAAACCTTACGCCAGCTGCCTTTCTTATTGCCGCGACACGCACACTTTCAAAGAGGTCCCGCTTTTTTACACGAGCGTCGACGGCAAGCTGTGCGACCGCATCGTACTCTGATATCCGATCGTCCGATCGATGATAAAACCCGACAGACTATTTACGATCATCGCGGCCTCGTTCGCCGTCGCTTACGTGCTCTTCAGGTTTTGGGGACTTACCGATTCGTGCCTGTGGTTTGACGAGATATTCGGCGTCCACGCGGCGGAGATGCCGGTCGGCGACATGTTGTGGTTCGTCGCTCAAGACCTGATCCACCCGCCGTTGTTTTATCTGCTGCTGAAAGGCTGGATGGGAGTCGGCGGCGAAAGTTTGTTTTGGCTGCGGTCGTTTTCGGTTTTCTGGTCGATCGCGGCGCTCGCACCGTTTTTGTTTCTCTGCAAAGAGCTTAAATTAAGTTACACCGCACGACTGATCGCCCTCGCTTTTTTGGCGACGAACGGTGCACTGATAAAGTACGCACAGGAAGTGCGGATGTACGGCCCGCTGCTTTTTCTTTCGCTCGTGTCGATGTGGCTGTTCGCCCGGTTCTTTTACCGCGGAAAGAATATATGGATACTCACGCTCGTCAACGTTCTGCTAGTTTATACGCACTATTTCGGATGGTTCGTCGTCGCGTCCGAGGTGCTGGCGATACTGCTGATGCAGCGCATAAAGATCAGGCACGTGCTGATCATGCTCGGCATTCTGATCGCGAGTTACGTGCCGTGGATATGGGCGCTCGCACAGGCGTCGGGAACGGGAGCCGACGTGCGGCAGAACATCGGCTGGATCGAAAAACCGGGACTACGCGCTCTGTTCGATTTCGCCTTTGATGTGGTCGAGCCATTTTATTCGCAGCAGACGAGCATCGACCCGAAAACGATATTAATAGTTGCCGTCCCGCTGCTCATCGCCGTCGCCGCGGCGAAGTTGTCCTATTTCGCAAATTGGAAAAAGCCGGACGATCACACGTCGTTTATTGTCTTGTCGATCTTTGCGACGCTGCCACTTGTTCTCGCGATGATCGCCAGTTGGATATTTCCGGTTTCGATCTGGGGAACACGACATCTCATTATCGTGTTTCCGGCGATGTTCCTCGTGATCGGAATAATGTTCGACGCGGTCGAATTCAAGCCTTTGAAGATGGTTTTGATCGCGTTGACACTGCTGATGTTCTGCGTCGGTTTTGGATATCGCGTGAATGCCTCGCGGCCCGAGATGATCTGGTGCGCGTGGGAACGTCAGGTCAAATCAATTCCAGCCGACGTGCCGCAAACGGTTTACGTTTTTGAGGACCTCGTCGCATATCACATGTGGTTCGCGGTGCGAGATTCGCTGAACGTTCAGATCGTAAAGGTGAACGGCATTCCGGAGATGCAGGAAGACAAAGCGTACTTTCTGCCACGCGGTTTCGACGCGGTGAAAACGGTCGGGCCGGACGAAATGTCGGGCGATAGATTTTGGGTAGCGTTCCGCGATATGCAGTGGAACGAAAAGCACCCGCCGATAAATATATTGCTCGCCGAAGGCTACCGATTAGGTCAGCCGCGAGAGATAAACTCTGGCGGGCTGAAGTCGTTTCTTGTTGAAGCAAGTAAGTAAAACGGCCGAATACTGGGCAAATTGAATGGTCCCGTATTGAGTTGAAGTCCGCTCATTTCTTTTCGTGCCTTTCGTGTATTTCGTGGTTAAAGTACTTATGATCCAACGACGAAATGCACGAAACGCACGAAGGAACACAAATGAGATCCGGACGTACTAATTGCCGAAGCCAACTATTTCCGTTTCCAGCGAACACCTTCTTTGGTATCTTCCAAAACTATCCCTTTTTCGGCCAACAGATCGCGGATCTCGTCCGAGCGTGCGAAGTTGCGTTGACGGCGAGCTTCCTGGCGTTCTTCGACCAATGCTTCGATCTCTACATCGAGCGCCTTCGTATCGATCTCGCCGAATATGCCGAGTACGGCGTCGAACCGTTCTATAGTTTTGAGCAATAACTCCCGGTCGATATGGAGCAATCCGTGGGATTGCATCGACGTATTGACGTCGCGAATTAAATTGTGAATAGAGGCCAACGCAACGGCGGTATTAAGATCGTCATCCATCCCCTCCGTAAAATCTCGCACGGCCGCTTCGATTCTAGTATCAAGAAACGAATTAACAGCTGCGTCATAAATGCGAGATTCGATAACTCTTTGTCGAAAGTTGCGCAGTCGCTCGACGGTGGACTCGGCACCCTGCAAACCCTCGAACGTGAAATTGAGCTGCTTGGAGTAGGGAACCGACAAAAGCAGATACCTGATGGCGAGTGGTGAATAGCCCTGTTCTCTCAGGTCGCGAAAGGTGAAAAAGTTTCCCTTTGATTTCGACATCGTGACGTCGTCGATCTTAAGGAATTCGCTGTGCACCCAATATTTGGCGAACTGTTTCCCCGTCGCACCTTCGCTTTGTGCGATCTCGTTCTCGTGATGCGGGAACTGCAGGTCCATCCCGCCAGCGTGCAGGTCGAACGTCTCGCCGAGATAATTCATCGCCATCGCCGAGCACTCGATATGCCAGCCCGGACGGCCGCGGCCGAAAGGTGCGTCCCAACCCGGCTGCTCGTTCTCGCCGACGAGCTTCCATAATGCAAAATCGCGTGCGTCTTCTTTGTCGTATTTGTCCGTGTCGACGCGTTCGCTCCCGCCGGCTTTGTTGCCCGAGAAGCTGATTTTGGACAGCTTGCCGTAATCGGGAAATGCGGTGATGCGATAGTAGATCGAGCCTTCTGATTCGTACGCGTGGCCGTTCTCGAGCAGCTTGGCGATGATGTCGATCATCTCGGCGATGTGGTGCGTCGCGTGCGGCGTCACCTCGGGGCGTTCGTTGCCGAGAGCGTCGAAGTCTTCCCAAAAATACTGCACGAACGGCGCGGTAAAATCATCGATACTGATATTCTGCTTCGCGGCCTCGTTTATGATGCGATCGTCGATGTCCGTCAGGTTGAAAACGTGCTTGACCTCGAAACCCTTGAACTTCAAATATCGCCGCAGAATGTCGCCGAAAATAAACGTCCGAAAGTTGCCGATGTGCGCGAAATTCCAAACCGTCGGGCCGCAAATATACATGCGGACCTTGCCGTCTTCGATCGGATGAAATTCCTCGAGCTGCCGGGTTAGTGTGTTATGAAAGCGCAAAGTCATTAGTTGTCTTGGTTAAAACTCTTTTCCGCCAAACCATCAAAGTCGACTACGATCTTACCGCCGAATTTAACAGCACGCTCGCCGCGAATCAAACTTTTGAAAGTCAGCGCTTTAACAGCCGCTAGACCAGCTCCGCGAAGCAATGGATGACCGTTCATTGCCATGGCATCGATAACATTACCTTTTTCGTCCGCTTTGACCAGAACAACGACTTTTCCGGACGCACGGACCGCCCTTGCCGCAGGCGGGTACGTTGGGGCTGGTTCAGCCGTCAAAAGGCCTCTCAATTCGTCGCTCGGAACGCGCGAAACTGAGCTGTCAAAGAACTGTTTTTCTTCCTTATAGGTTACCTCATCATCGGTGAGGCTCGGAGAAGGTTCCGGGTCGGTACCGCAACGTTCTTGCTTAATGAAAAGTTCGACGCTTGCTACGTCACGGTGACCACCGTCGCGAAGCGCTATTGTGTAGTAAGACGTAAACTTAAACTTGGAAGTTAGATACTGCTCGATTTCGGAAGCTACGTTTCGCCCTTCATTACTTTCGGTAATCTTACCGCCGTAGCCGATTACGATCGCAAACGCGTTGGCATTCTTTATTTGAAGCCCGAAGAGGTCGATTCGCTCGCGATCTTCTTTGATGGACGTAAAGTTGAACTCGTCTATTTTTGCTGCCGGGGAGCAATCCGGGATATGGGCCGGCGGGTCATCCTGCGAAAAAACGGAAAGTCCAGCAAGCAAGAGCAAGGTTAGCGCTAGTATTCTTTTCATAAATCGGATGGGAAGACTAATTAAACGACAAGTTGACCTATTTGTCTAAATAGATTGCTCTTACGTCAATAAATCCCCTTTCATATACTTGGCCCTCGCCGCGTCTGAAAACAAAAATTCGCGGCTGTAGAATCTCAGCGGAAAGTCCTTGTCGTATTTTTCGACGGCCTCGTTTGCTTTAGCGCTTAGCGGTAGGCTGTTCGCGTTTTCGAGATAACCCGCCAGTGTCCGCATCCAGAAGACGGTCAGCGTCTCGTGGTAGGGCATTTCTTTGGTCAGATCAACTGAAAAGCCGTTCGTCAGCAGGTTGAAAATGCCGTCGCGCATTTTGGCGGTCGCTGTGTCGATGTCGTGATGCGACAAATAATATAGTGCGACGGTCAGATGTTCCGCGTGGTGCCAGTCGTCGCGGGCGATGGTTGCGCTCTCGAATTTTTCGACCAGGTCGATTATTTCATTATCTGAATTATATTTGCTCATAAAAATGATTGCTCTATCTGTTTCGATTGCATAGAATCGAGGTTCAGTCATTAAATTAAATTAAAAAAGGGAAGGCCGAAATTTATGAGCTCTTTTTCCGATATCGAAACTCTTCGCGCGAACGCTCGCAGTGAGATCCAGGACGGCGCCGTTACGATAGATTACGGACTCGATAAAGACGAGGCCGTACGCGTTCTGAACGAGGCGCTTGCGACCGAGATCGTTTGTGTTTTGCGTTACCGTTTTCATTATTTTATGGCCTCCGGCATTCACAAGGAAGGCGCGGCCGCCGAATTTCTCGAGCATTCCAACGAAGAACTTCGTCACGCCGACATGATCGCCGAACGTATCAAGCAGCTCGGCGGCAAGCCGGAAATGAATCCCGCGACCGTGACCCAACGCAGCCACGCCGAATACGTCGAAGGCACTTCGCTCGAGGACATGCTCAAAGAGGACCTTGTCGCCGAGCGCATCGCCATTCAATCGTATCGCGAGATGGTCAGATTCTTCGGCACGGCCGACCCGACCTCGCGGCGTCTGATGGAAGAGATCCTTGCCGTCGAAGAAGAACACGCCGACGACATCGCCGACCTGCTCTACGCCGTCGAACCGGACAACGTCGAAAATGTCACCAAGCTTTACAACAAGGACGAGGTCGTCGGGCAGTCCGACGCCGGGCAAAAAGTAAAAAGCGAAAACGCGTGATCGATGTACGGCGGACTGTTAGTCCGCCAAAACCGGTCAGAACCATCTCGCGTGAGCGGGTGGGTTCTTAAGAACGCTATGACGTGGAAACAAAGACCGCTATCAGAAACGTCGAAACCACCGGCAAATGCTAGTGGTTTCGACGTTTGATCGATTTAAGGTATCGCCGGCGTTAAGAACCCGCCCGCTTACGCGAGGTGGTTCTGACCTAGGCTGCGATCTCTGCGACTTGTTCGAAGGCGTCGTCCATGAAGAGGTATTTTCTCCATTCGGGACGGTTTTCGGCGTAGTGGCATAGCAGTACGTGGTCGAGCCCCAGACGCAGCAGCTTTTGCGAGGTCAGCAGCGGCATGCGGGCTTGTTCGGGCGTGCGGTTGCCCTTACGCTGGTTGCATTTCACGCACGCGGTAACCAAATTTTGCGGGGTACTTTCGCCGCCCTGGGCACGCGGGAAAATGTGGTCGAGCGTCAGATCTTTAGCGTGACGGTGCTCGCCGCAATACTGGCAGCGGTAGCGGTCACGAATGTAGATCCGAGCTCGTTTCATCGTGGTCTCGCGGGTGTTGCGGCGCACGTGAATGTAGTGACGCAGCCGAATGACCGACGGCACCGGGAAAGTCGTCGAAGGCGAATGAAGGACGTTATCGCCGTCGTTTTCTTCGACAAAAACAGCGCCGCGAAACCACAGGCAGACCGACCGGGCAACACCAACTGTGCCCAGCGGCTCATAAGAAAAGTTCAATAGTAAAACTCGTCCTGTAAGCAAATTTCATTCCTCCTTATTCATAGTTGTAATGTAATGTAAAATGCCTGTCTTAAGCAAGCACAATATGTTGTTGCGTAAAGGTAAAGTAAAGCAATATGTGGACGCGGTATCAGTAGCCTGCACCTAAGGGCTCCGTTGTCATTTGCCTATTCAAATCGCACTCGATGTGAAGCGCTAAAAAATATTGACTAATTAGACGCTCTCGTGGCAGGATGTTCCGAGCTTCAGAAACTCGGTCGGAAACAAACAAAAATGCTAACAAACCGCGTCCCGCCGAGATTCTTAATCCTCCTTTTTTCTTGTACTATTTTCTTTACTTGTCCAGAGCCAATACTCGCTCAAATAAATTACCCTCCATTTCCGGCATCTGATTTGTCATTCGTCGGCGATGGCGGAATTAATGGGAATGACCTCCAACTGGTTCGAGCGCTGCCGCCGGCTGGAGTGACAGCTGCGGCTGTGTGGCATAACCAGACCCACCACGTTGCAGACGGATTTGTTACGAACTTCTCGTTCAGAATGGTCAACGCGGGCGGAGTCAGCGGCGGGGGAGACGGCTTAGTTTTTGTAATTCACGGCGGCGGAACAGGTGCGATCGGTTCGGGCGGTGCGGGGATCGGTTACGGCGGGATACCCAACAGTTTAGCGATCGAATTTGACACCTATCTCAACAGCGAATTGGGCGACCCCGACAACCACCATTTAAGTATCCACACCAACGGCGCGACCTCCGAAGGATCCTCGATTGGCTCTACCAGCAATATTAATGTTCGCGATGGGAACATTCATTCGGTGCGAATAGAGTACGATGGCCCTTCTAACGCCCACCAGATGCGGGTTTTTGTCGATAATTCACTTGCCCTCACAGTAACGGCAAACCTTCCCGTGATCCTTCCCAACCTTGGCCCGGAGGCTCGTATAGGATTCACGGCGGGAGCGGCATCGGCTTATGAAAATCATGACATCTTGAGTTGGTCGTTCGCCCCAAACCCGAACGTCACGGAAGTCACATTTCATCAAATCGCCCCCGACACCCAGCGAACGGTACCGATCGATCTCAACCCTCTCGTAGATGAAGATGGAGGCACTGACGATGGGCTTAGAATCTTTCCAGACAAGGATCTTCCGATGGATGGTGAGGACCGCAGCACAGTACGGGTCGACGCCAATATCGGAATAGACTTGCCGAACAAAATGGTGTATTTCCGGACTTTCGACATGGATGACCCGTCGGTTCATTCGGAAATCGATCCGGATGTAGTTGGCAACGACAACAACGGAAGGGTAGACGGCGACTCGGCTGGACGCATTAGAATACCGCCCGGGATGGAGACGGTTTGCCAGATCCGTACCAACAGTATCGCCTGTCCGACAGGTTCGTCCGGCGTTGCGTCGGTGAATTTTACGGTAACTAAACAGCCAGGTGATAATTTTGCGATTGCGGCGAGCACCAATGAAGCGGAAATAGACGCAGTCAACTTCGATCCGGCCAACGGGCTGCACCTTTTATCTGGCGCGACGACGAGGTTGAATTCAATCTGTGGCGCGGTAGATAAAGTTTGCCGTAGCCGATTACTTACCGTCTGGCGAAGGCTGCATATCGAAACCGACTCAATGCCGACGGTTGAAGGGAATCACATAGATGCGCGACTGGTTCCCCCACCTCCCGGCAGTCCTCCGGGCATAACGATCACCTCAGGCGAAACCCGCGTGTTGGACGTTTGGGACCCCGTGAATTTTACGCTCGATGAGGGCCGTTTCTTTGCGGGGCGTGCGGTTGTAGTTGGTAGCCCTGTTAGTCCCGTGCCCATAGCGAACAATACGGAAAACCAAATCACCGTAACAAATACGACGCTAAATGACATTCTTATCTTGTACACTGACACCATTCGGCTCTACGACGATGATGACTTCAACAATAACGACGGCGCGAACGTTATAGGCGACGAAGGCGAGCCGATCCCATCCCCGGAGCGTCTTCTTATACAGGAGTTCGACAATAGGGGCCAGAATGTCTTGGCGCTTGCATATATTCGCCCTGTGTATGACCTGGACGGCAACGGAACTTCGCAGCAATTCAAGGCAAATATCGATGGTTTTACGGGAGACCCCCTCGATCCAATGATCGCATTCGACAACAGAATGACCGAGCAGGACGCGCAGTTTTGGACTATCTATCTTCTTAACGCTTACCAGGGATGGTCGTCCAAGGATGGTGACGGCGTCTGGATACCGTCGTCAAATGGCTACAGACATGGGGCCATGGTGGCTCCTCCGGATCCTGAAGACGCAGATGTCGGTTTTACTTACTCTAGTCTGGTATCTTTTGTCTTTGTGGAACCGTCAGGGACGAAAGAGTGCAACAGCAGGCCAAGCAAGCGTTTCTATGCCTGCGACGTATCAGCCATTACAGCTCGCGAAGTAGCAATAGCTTTGGGCGCGCAACCGAATGACGGAGGCCTTCTCGATCTCGATAGCACAGTTTTATCGGTGGACTCGCTACGAAAGATCCGGGGTAATACTGTTCCCTGAGCATGGAGAAATTATGAAGTATTTAAGGCATTTAACTTTGGGGATTCTTATTCTTTTTGTTACGGTTTCTCTCTTACCGCAGTCGCGACCGCCATCGAACCAGTTCGCCGATCTGCAAATTTCTGCGACAAAAACGGAATATTCGCTGGGCGAACCGGTCAAAATCGAGCGCCGTTTTATAAAGATGGGCGACGCTCCAGTTGGATTTGATGGGGACGATCGTCAGGGGAGGTTTAGGGTTTTCATTGCCAAGGCCGAGGACGAGTTCCGGTACTATAGGTTTAAAGGATGGGGCCAGCCCGGTGTGCGCTATTCGGAGGGTTCCGGCCGTTACAAAACATTCGACACGATCTTTTTCAACTCCAAACCGGAAACCGATCAGCTCAGCGAATACGGGCGACGTCAAATGGAAAAAGGGATGATCCTTACCGACTACGCATTTCCGGAACCTGGCGAATATCGAATAAAAGCAACGCTTGGATTTTCGGTTAGGCGAGGGTCGGACCGTTTTGCAACTACAGAGACTGTCGAGTCAAACGAGATATCGATCAGGGTGATAGAGCCCGAAGGAGACGATTTGAGGGTGTGGAAGGATATGAATTCGGACCCTAGGATCGGTTACTTCATGATGGAGGGTGAAGCTCCAATTCGCTACCCTAGTATCCTGGACACAGTGCTCGCTAAGGTCGACAAGATCGTATCGGAATACCCTGACAGCTATCTCGCGGGACTGATGAAAGAAAAGGCCCAAGAACATAGAGCCAGACGCGAACGCTACAAACGAGAAGCTGAACGAGAACGCCTGAAGCGGGAAAAGGAAAAGGCGATCAGTGCGTCCCAGAAGAACTAATCGACTTTTCCCTTAACGCAGATCACCTGCTTTAGCTCGGCGACGAACTCGACGAGATCATTTTAAGCACGCCCGACATTGTCGATCAATTTGTATGCCCCGGGAATCTCGTCGACGACGCCTCGGTGCTATCGGCACCCGATACCGACGGCTATAGCTGGCAGTTGGCGGTTGCCGGTTGTCGGTTTGGGAATTCTCTACCGACAACCGGTAACCGACCTCTGCTAAACGGCTATTCAGTTTTCAAATATCAAAAATAAAAGGAGCGGCTACTCATGGGTTTCTCAATAACCCGTGCGTAGCCGCTCCTAAAAACGTGTAAGACGCCACCGCCTTATTTTCGATGTTTCGGGAGCGGGAACGCCGCTCCCGCTGTGTTAAAGATCTGATTCGAGACGATTCGTATCGCTCTGTTTCGGCTGATAATCGCAGTTGTCGAGGTACAGACACGCCGCGACATTCCAGGCCTGCCCGGGCCGCATTGCGATGCGGGCCGGCATGGCTGTGAATGTTCTGGCTGTGTGTATCGAACTTCGAATCATGAAATTATCTCCAAAATATCTCCCGCACCGTTTAGCGGAATTTGGATTATAAGCACAGGTAAAAAATGCTTGTCAAGGAAATTGTGAAATTATTTTTTGGCGGACGGCGGGAATGTTAGAAATGACGGTAACCTCCCGGCGTTAATTCGAAGTGTTTGCCGTCACGAATAAGTTCAAGTATTCCAGCATTTGCGGTGACAGTTCCGATGCGGTGAATGATTGCGTGCATCAACTCTGGAACGCTTTTAGGGTCCGCCGTGAAAAGCAGCTCGAAGTCTTCGCCGCCGTTCAGTGCGAGGTCGAGTGTATCTTCGCGGGTTATGGAAAGCTTGGACGGGTTTGAATCGATCGGGAGGAGGGACGCGTCGATAGCGGCGCCCACGCCGCTGGCTTCGCAGATATGAGCGAGGTCGGAAGAAAGGCCATCGCTCAGATCTATCATCGATGTCGCGAGGTTGGCACCCATTAAAGTTCGGCCGATCTCGATCTGGGGAAAGGGACGGAGTTGACGCTCGATCAACGCCTTTTGAATTTCGGTCGAGTCGACCATGCGCACGCCGGACTCCAGAAGTTTGAGGCCGGCGGCCGCTCCGCCGAGTTGGCCTGTGACATAGATCCTGTCGCCGGGCCGTGCTCCACTTCGCAAAATTGCCTTTCCTTTTGGGACTTCGCCGCCGACGATCGAATCGATGACGATCTTGTCGGGCGTCCGCGAGACGTCGCCGCCGATCAGTTCGACCTGAAACTGCGCGGCAAGCCGGCCCCAGCCTTCGTAGAAATCGTCGAGAAATCCGGAATTCCAAATGTGTTCGGGAACACCGATCGTGAGCATTGCCCACCGCGGAGTGCCGCCCATCGCGGCAATATCCGAAAGGGAAACGGCGAGTGCTTTGTGTCCGAGAAACTGCGGTGTCGTCCATTCGAGTCTGAAATCGATGTCCTCGACGAGCAGATCGGCGGTTATCAGTTGGTCGGTTTGATCGTCCTTCGGCAGCACCGCGCAGTCGTCGCCGATGCGCGTCGCGGCGAACCGTTCCTTAATGTTGTTTATGAACTCAAACTCGGTCTTCATTCAGAAACTGTTTGACACAAACTGCTTAAATACATACAATAACGGCGTTCGAACGTGTAAGGAACTTTAACATAATCCGCTAACCCATGGGACAAGCAGCTGTAGTGATACCTGAGAAAATTTACTTTAAGATCGGCGAGGTCTGCGAACTTGTCGGCGTTCAGGCGCACGTGCTGAGGTACTGGGAAACGGAGTTCCCGATGCTGTCGCCGCAGAAGAACCGCTCGGGCCAGCGCAGCTATCGTCGGCGTGATGTCGAGATATCGATCCGTATCAAGCAGTTGTTGTACGACGAGATGTTCACGATCGCCGGTGCGAAAAAGAAGCTGCAGACTGAGCTTCGCGAGACGACCAAACTGAAGATCGTACATCCCGAACCGCAGCACGAAAAACCGGAATACTTGAGGCCGGTCGAATCGCCGGGCCTGTTCGAAGACGAGCTGGAACTGTCCGACGCCGCACCGGCCGACGAAACAGCGAACGTAAATTTCCTCGACCACGACAAACGCGAGGCGTTGAAGAATTTGGCCCATCAACTTCTGGAACTTCGCGAGATCCTGCGGAACGGCCGCGGCGAGTAAATCCTGCCTGTTTCTGCCGCGTGTTTGACAAACAGGCGGAGCAAAACTAATCTTAAAATTCGCGAATTTCGGGACGTAGCGCAGTCTGGTAGCGCGTTCGCTTGGGGTGCGAGAGGTCGCAAGTTCAAATCTTGTCGTCCCGACCAATAAAC
>JBDTUT010000028.1:0-35681 GCA_040007515.1 Acidobacteriota bacterium
TCCGGACAACGGAGAAATCCGTCTTCCCGTCACCGTCGTAATCCACCACGTGCTGCTGCGTTACTGTCGGTCCGCCGCAAGGTGCGAGTGTGCTCGACGTGTTCCGGGGAACCGGAGCCGTTACGACGTCGAAATCCGCGTTGTTGTTGTTATTATCTGTACATCCGCCGGCCTTGCGAACGCTGCCCTGAGTCGCGGTAATCGCTACGCCGTTATTAACAGAGGTACCGCCTTCGCCGTTTCCGGCGGTGCCGTTACCTGCGGCGCCGTACGCGACCCAGTCGATGATGTTTGCGTTCGGAAATGTGCAAGGGGTCGCTGTCGCTCCGCATCCAAGTGACGCGGTGATGTTCGCGAGTGCGACCTTGCCGCTAGTTCCGGACATGCTCAAGTTTGTAGTAGTTGCATCCGGCGTTACCGGAAGTGCAACACCGCCGGATCCCGCAGGGCTGGTTTGAACAAGAAAGTACTGTCCCGGGTTGATTGAGACGTTCGGCAAAGCAAATATCAGCGTTGACCCGCTGCCGAAATTACCAACTGCCGAAGCGTATTGAAGCGACAGCCCGTTGAGTGACTGGGTCGAGCCTGACACATTCTTAAGCTCGACGTAGTCGTTTATGTAAGTTCCTGAAGCTCCGCCGCCACCGCTGTAAACCTGGCTGATGACGATCGTAGTGGAACCCACCGGTATGCCGGATTCCGACATAGCACTCACCGGTGCTGAAGTGAACAGAATTATGAGCGCTGCGATGACGCACAAATATTGCGCCGCAAAGATAGAAGTTCTTTTCATACAATTTCCTCGAAGATTTTAATTCAATAAAGCGGCCGCAATTCGTGAGACACGGCGAAAGCCAGACACGTGGGAGAGTTGCGCCGACGGCCAAGATTTATGTTGACAATGAGATAATATCACAGCGAAATCAGATTCAGGGCGTAAATCGATCTTAAATAGAAGTGTTTCGGCAAAAATCATTTGATACAATGGGTCTATCCCGACGAGGATTGTTTATGCTGCAGAAATTGCTTTTTACGCTGCTCGCTCTCGGTTGCGGGCTTTTTGTTCCGGCCGCCGCCCAGGACAAAAAGCCGCCGCAGGAGACCGACGAAGTGATCCGCGTCGACACGGAACTCGTAGACATTCCGCTGGTTGTCACCGATCGCTTGGGCAAAGCGGTTCTCAACCTAAAGCAAAAGAACTTTGCGGTCTACGAGGACGGCAAACCTCAGCAGCTCACGGATTTTGCCGCTACAAATGCTCCGTTCGAAGTTGCGCTTCTACTCGACACGTCAGGGTCGACCCGGTCGGACATCGATCTGATTCGCCGGTCGGCTCAAGGATTCATCGATTCGCTTAGGCCCGGTGACCGCGTGTCGATCATCGCATTTCAAAGCGAGGCCGAAGGCGGGCGCCAGGTTGCAAAGAGCGTGATCCTTAACGGCCTCACCGATAACCGGACCCAGCTTAAGTCCGCGCTCGACAAGGTAGGAACGAGCAACGGGACACCTTACTACGACGGCTTGTTGAACATCACCGAAAAGGTTTTTGCGGACGAGGCGAAAGAACAATTCCGGGGCAGGCGGGCTCTTGTCGCATTGACCGACGCGGTCGATTCGTCGAGTTCGTCGGATTTCGACGAAGCAAGAGAAAATCTTGAAAAGGCCGGGATCATTTGTTATTTCATCAAGGTCGACACACGCCCTTTCTTTGAAGAAAATCTTTTGGGCGACTGCGAAAGCGCTATCAGATTTTCTCAGTCACAGCTGCGACGGTACTACCGAAAGTTCTATCCCAATGCCAAGATCGAAAAGGTGAGTAGTTTTTGTCAACTCGGCGATTTTGAACGTCTCGCGATCAGCAAAAACCTATACGACCTCGCCGACTCTGAAATGAATTCTCTCGCAAAGGCATCTGGCGGGCGAGTGTTTCCGGTCGACGAGCTTAACCAGGCACGCGTCGCATTCAAGAACGTAGCCGCCGAGATCGGCACAAAGTACAGCCTCGGCTACTACTCCTCGAATGAAAAACGCGACGGAACATATCGCAAGATCCGGATCGAATTGAAAGAATTGCCGCCCGGAACGCAAGTCCGTGCACGAGAAGGCTATACCGCACCGGCACACTGAGTTCTGCGGGACGCCTACAACTACTTTCGTATATCCAGAATTAATTCTAAAATCTCAAAATGACCGAAAAATTCAAACGCATTTGTCTGGTCGTGCTCGATAGTGCCGGGATCGGTGAAATGCCGGACGCGGCCGAATGGGGCGATGCCGGAGCCGACACGCTTGGCAATATCTTAAGATCCCGGCGCGTCAATCTGCCGAACCTCCAAGCTCTCGGACTCGGAAACATCAGGCCACTTCAGGGACTCTCGCCTGTTGCTTCGGCGAAGGGCAGTTACGGCAAATGCACGCTAAAGTCCAACGGTAAGGACACGACAACTGGACATTGGGAGATGGCCGGGATCGTTTTGGCAAAAGCGTTCCCGACCTATCCTGACGGATTTCCGCCGCGCATAATTGATGAATTCGTGATGACGGCGTCGCTGCCTGGGATTCTTGGGAACGTGCCTGCCTCCGGAACTGAGATAATCAAACAGTTGGGTGAGGAACACGTTCGCACCGGCAAGCCCATCGTTTATACCTCCGCGGATTCCGTCTTTCAGATCGCCGCTCACGAAGAAGTCGTACCCATTGAACGGCTCTACGAGATCTGTCATATCGCACGAGACATACTGCATGGCGAAGACGAGGTCGGCCGAGTCATCGCACGCCCGTTTATCGGTTCGACGGCGGAGAATTTCAAACGCACCGAGAACCGCCATGATTACGCGGTGCCGCCGCCGGCCAACAATTTGCTTCCGCTGCTCGAGGCCGAACATCTAGATGTGGTCTGCATCGGCAAGATCGCTTCGATCTACGACTCAATGGGCGTGACCGAAGACCTCGTCGCGAAAAATAACGACCAGACCGTCGACCAGACGGTTAATGCGCTGCGGGCCAACTCGCACGGACTCATTTTCAGTAATCTGGTCGATTTCGACATGTTGTACGGTCACCGCCGTGATACCGAAGGCTATGCAAAGGCGCTCGAACATTTCGACGCGCGGCTGCCCGAGATCTTCGAGGCGATGAACGACGACGACCTTTTGATCCTGACTGCCGACCACGGCAATGATCCGACAAAAGACGGTTCGGACCACACGCGGGAATATGTCCCGCTTTTGGCTTATTGCAAAACGTCGGACTCCGGCGTGGATCTTGGAACAAGAGGTTCACTTTCTGACATCGGTCAAACGATAGCGGAAAATTTCGGCGTGAGTCTCGAACACGGTGAGAGCTTCCTTGCGCTCGTTTAACCGGCGGTTTTTTAGCCATGGCTTTACCACTTCGGCCCGATGAAGAAGAGCGGCTCGCTGTGCTCAGAGAGCACGAAATTCTCGATACACCGCCCGAGCGCGAGTATGACGACATCACTCTGCTTGCGTCTCAGATCTGCGGAACACCGATCTCGTTAATTTCATTCGTCGACGAAGATCGGCAATGGTTCAAATCCAGAGTCGGGCTCGAGGAACCGGAAACGCAGAGGGACGATGGGTTTTGCACGTACGCGATTCTAAACCCTGGTGAGACTTTGATCGTCGGCGATGCGGCGAAGGACGAGCGATTCGCATCAAATTCGCTCGTTGTCGGCGGCCCTCGCATCAGGTTTTACGCCGGCGCTCCGCTTTTATCGAAAGAAAACCTCGCCCTCGGAACGCTGAGCGTTCTCGACAACCAGCCGCGCTCGTTGACGGAGAGGCAGGTCGAGGCACTCCAGGCTCTTGCACGGCAATTAAGTATGCGTCTCGAGCTTCGGCGCACCACGCGGCTGCTGCAAAAGGCGAATGAGGAATTGAAAAATCTTTCGCTGACTGACGATCTCACCGGCCTATACAATCGGCGCGGGTTTTTCCTGCACGCCGAACAGCAGGTTCGGCAGCACCGATCACGCGAAACGGAGCACAGTATGTGGCTGATGCTTGGCGATCTGGACGGATTAAAGCAGATCAACGACACATACGGTCATGACGAGGGTTCAGCGGCCATCTGTGCGGCGGCCGAAATACTTCGCAAAACTCTTCGGGAAGCCGATATAATCGCCCGGATCGGCGGCGATGAATTCGCGGCTCTTATTCTGAATACGCTTGACGACGTCGCGGAGCGGCTGCCCGATCGGATCGAATCTAACTTTCAGGCCTACAACCATGAAAGCGGAAAGCCATATGATTTTGGGATCAGCGTCGGCTTGGTGAAGGTTCTTCGCGATGACAAGACGCCGGTAAATGAAATACTCGATCAAGCAGACCGTGCAATGTACGCAGCGAAACGCCGCCGGAGATCGGTGCTACGTTAAAGCACGAGGTTCGTATGAGAACTTTTTTGTTGTCTGCGATCGAAATTCGGCCATGCGATGCAAATTATCGGGATGGTACAGCTTTGTGCCCGAGCAGAGTTACCGGAACGAAGATAAGCAGTCCGAGAATTACGAACCACACCGGATGCGGCAACATCACAAAATTCGCGACCGCGCCGATCGTGAGCACAACACCGATGATGATCGGCGGAACGATTCCGGCTGATCTCGAGATCGTTTTTTCTGCAAAGCCGGCAAGGAACGAGCCGACGGCCCAACCGGCGGCGATCATCAAAAACGCTCCGGCGGGGAGCTGCAATATGAATTCGCGCAAGGCGTCCAGATCGTCTTTGTTAAATCCCTGCGGAGCCGGATAGACCAACTGTCCGATCCATTCGAAAATTGAAAATGTAACAACCGCGATGACAAGGCCGATGATAACCGACAGGGTCTTTCGTAGCATGATCTCTCCCTTCACTTTGACGTTCGAGACGCGGACTGCCAATCAATAACGTTTAAGGATACTGCCGAATTCATGCTTCGCTCCTTCAACTTCGCCCCGCCGCACTCACACTGACAATTGAGATATTTCGGAGGATAATGAAGGAAATGAAAAAGCAAGTAGTCACAATAATGCTCTTGATGTCGGCGATCGCCGGATGTAGCGGACGTTCGTCGAACATGACGACCATCAACCCCTCGAACACGGATCCGACCGCGATGCAGCACGGTGATCATATGAACATGCCGAGCTCGCCGAACGCGGCTGACGCTCCGTACGATCTGCAGTTCCTCGACACGATGATCGTACATCACAAAGGAGCGATCGACATGGCCCGGCTCGCCGGTTCGCGCGCTCAGCACGACGAGCTTAAACAGCTCGCGCGGAATATCATCACCAGCCAGCAGAACGAGATCGAAAAGATGGAGGACTGGCGCTCAAAATGGTTCAGCGGTGCCGCTCCCGCGGTTAACATGCAATTCCCCGGGATGAGCGAAGGTATGTCCGGGATGGATATTGAAAAACTTGACCCGCTTAAGGCAAATGCCTTTGACTTGGAGTTCATCCGTCAAATGATCCCACATCACCAGGGCGCTTTGGCTATGGCAAACGACGCTCGAGTGAAGGGTTCAAATGCGGAGATCAAATCGCTCGCAAGTCAGATCGTCGAGGCACAGGAGGCCGAGATCGCACAAATGAAACAGTGGCAGGAAGACTGGAAATAAAGTAGTTCAGTTCGCCAACAGCCAATGTTCCGCGTCGCCGATGTTGTGAAATATCTGCATCATAACGTCACGGTTACGTGCGAGTTTCTTTCCGAGTTCGTTAATTTCGTCGTGCCCGAAACGATCAACAAAAGCGATTCGCCGGGTCGCGAGCAGTTGTCCCAGATAGGAACTCATTTGAAGCATATCGGCCGCAGACACGCTCTCCTTAAATTCTTTCTCGATCAAGATCTTGTTTCTACCCAGCTCGAAACACTTCTCAGCGATCTCGTTCCAATACGCAGCCGAGATCGTGGCGCTTAACTTCTCGCCACCCACCCGAACATAGAGATATTCGCCGCGGTCCTGCACATCGATTTCGTACGGTTTCTCCGAGGTCATAGCAAGTTCATTTTCATGCCGATAATAGAATTTGTTGGATCTTAACCTTGCGAAATTTCAGCCGTGCCGACGGCCGCGGATATTCAAGCACATTATAAACCCGGAACTTGAAAACCGCGCAAGTTTGCTATGACAATTTCGCGGAGTCTTCAGAAGGATTGTCGCGTTCGGGTTGACCAATGTATCGAAACAATGCGGAGTTTAGGTTTCGAGGAATCTTGAAACGCGTAGTGACTGACCATACACCGCTTATTGTTTTGCTAGATGCTCTTGGCACGTGGTTTGCACTTACGGAGAGCGGACGAAAGGCGCTCACGGCGGGAGCATTTAATTATGTCAAAACAAGTTATATCGGTAGAAGGCGAGGATCGCGTGGTGCGCGAAGATACCGCTAAAGCGTTCCGTGGAACGTATTGGGCCTTATACAGTATCGGCGCTTTCATTTTGATACTCGCAATATTATTTTTTGGCGGATTCTTGAGGCAGTCTACGGGAGGGCCGACGGGCGTACCGCACGACAATTCGGGAGCTCGTCCGTAACCTTCAGTTGCAGTGTTGATTATTACAGAGAACAAGGGGTTAAGAACAAGGGGAAATGTAATAATTTGGTCCGAACGGACATTCGATCCGCGCGGTCGGGGGGCGTCATTTTCAAAATGACGCCCTTATTTTTTAGCGCGTGCCGCTACGTTTTGCCCGGTTGCAATTAGTATGTTTAGATTAGTTAATGCTCGTGCTCGGTATCGAAAGCTCCTGTGACGAAACCGCCGCTGCCGTAGTTCGCGACGGCCGCGTGATCTTGTCGTCGGTCATATCGTCACAGATCGAAATGCACAAGCCGTTCGGCGGCGTCGTTCCCGAACTTGCGTCCAGAGAACATCTCGAAAAGATCGGCCCTATCGTACATCAAGCCATTAGTGCGTCGGGCGTCACGCTTGATCAGATCGACGGAGTTGCCGTAACGCGCGGGCCGGGCCTCGTCGGCGCTTTGCTGGTCGGCGTCAGTTACGCAAAAGCTCTGGCATTCGGCCTGGGCATTCCCCTGATAGGCGTCAATCATATCGAAGGCCACGTCTATTCGGTCGCATTCGAAAATCCCGAGGTCGAATATCCCGCGTTGGCGCTAATAGTCTCCGGCGGGCACACTAATTTATTCTATATTCCGGAAGAGGGAATTTACCAGATCGTTTCGCGAACACGCGACGACGCTGCCGGCGAAGCGTTCGACAAGGTCGCAAAGATGCTCGGCCTCGGCTACCCCGGCGGCCCGATCATCGAGAAACTCGCCCGCGACGGCGACCCGGCGAAGGTGAAATTTACACGGGCAAAGATCTCGGACGGGCGTCCCGATTTCAGCTTCAGCGGGCTCAAAACCGCGGTCGCCAGATTTATCCGTGAGAATGACGTAAAGCCGGTGAATGCGGGTGCCGCGCCGGACCAGGTTATCCTGGATCTCGCGGCGAGCTTTCAATATGCGGTTGTCGACGCCCTCGTTGGCACAATGAAGAAACAGGCGAAGATACTCGGCCCAAAAACGCTCATCGTCGCCGGTGGCGTCGCGTGCAACGGTGCCCTGAAAGCAGCGGCCGAAAGCGCCGCAAGTTCCTTGAACATACCTGTTTACTTCCCGTCAAAGGAGCTTTCGACGGACAATGCAGCAATGATCGCGGCGGCCGGAAACGCCCATCTCAAAAAGGGCGACCGCTCCGATTTGCGGTTGACTGCCGACGTCACAATGCGGCTGCAGAACGCCGGAATTCCGGACAGCGAACTCAGGCGTCAAAAGGTGCGTTATCGTCTGTAAATTTGCTGCCGCCAAGTTGTCGGTCAAGCATTTTCGGCTGTTGATTTAAATGTTGATTTTGCGTTTGCCGACTCGTTACAATTTAGGCAGGCCAAAATCCTCAAGTTCACAGCCTTAAAAAGCCGGATGTATTTTTAACGCATGACTTATGTATCGGCCTTCCGGCAACTCGGATTTTTCAACTTGAAGCTTTTAACGCTTTTGCATTTGTTCAATATCGCGAACTCGCGGCGTATTGCCATTCGTATCTAATTCTCTGGAGTCAACATGAAAAAACTTGTCATTCCCGCCATGATCGCTCTTTGCTCTGCGGTGTTCTCGAACGCAATTTTGGGGCAAGGCGTTCCGGCGCCTTACACGCCGCGTTTGCAAACGGTCTTCACTGGACTTACACGCCCGGTGATGATCCGCGGTGCGAATGATTCTACTAATCGCCGCTTTATTCTGCAGCAGAACGGCATCATTCGCGTCGTTTTGCCGGGAACCTCAACGCCGACGGATTTTATGAACATCGCGGCGAAGATCACGGTGCCGGTAACGACCGGCGACGAGCGTGGGTTGCTCGGCCTCGCGTTTCATCCGCAGTTCGCATCGAACGGCAAATTTTACGTCAATTACACCCGAGTGAACGACGGCACGACGGTGGTCGCCGAGTACAAAACGCTCCCGGGAAATCCGAATCAGGGTGATGTCGCGTCCGAACGCATTCTTTTTTCCGTGCCGCAACCTTTCACCAACCACAACGGAGGCAATCTCAATTTTGGTGCGGACGGTTATTTGTATATCGGCATGGGAGATGGCGGTTCCTCGAACGATCCCGGCAACAGGGCGCAAAACCCGGCGCAGTTGCTCGGAAAGATGCTCCGCATCGACGTCAACATTCCCGCCGGTTCGCCGGTCCCGTATCTGATCCCGCCGACAAATCCGTTTGTCGGAGCAGGCACGGTTCGCTGTGACAACGGAAGTACGACAAACGGAAATACCTGCCAGGAGATCTGGACTGTCGGAATGCGAAATCCGTGGCGATGGTCATTCGATCGCGGAACAAATACGATGTGGGTCGCGGATGTCGGCCAGAATGCGGTCGAAGAGGTCGATATCATTTCGAGCGGCGGCGGCAATTATGGCTGGCGCGTTTTCGAGGGAACGAGCTGCACTGGAGTGGATCCGACGTTATGTAACAGCCCGGGCAACTATATTATGCCCGCGTTCCAATATACGCATGCTTCCGGAAGGTGTTCTATAACCGGCGGGTACGTTTACCGCGGAACTCAGGGCTCGCTTCCGAACGGTGCTTATGTTTATGCGGACTATTGCAGCGGCGAGATCTGGTACCGTATGAATGATCAAACGATCCTTCTTCAGGACACGCCTCGCAGCGTCGTGTCTTTCGGCGAAGACGACAACGGCGAGATATACGTCTGCTACAGCAACGGGCAGATCGACAAGATCGTCCGGGCGAAAGCTTCCGCGGACTTTGACGGTGATCTGAAGACGGACATTTCGGTATTCCGTCCATCGAACGGCTTCTGGTATATAGCGAACAGTTCCAACAATACGTACCGATTTCAGAACTTTGGGCTCAACGGCGACGTCCCCGTGCCCGCGGATTACGACGGCGATAACATCACCGACATTGGAGTATTCAGGCCGTCGACAGGTGGTTGGTACTACGTCCGCAGCTCGGATAATACGTTCACCGGCCTCGGTAACGGCGGCAGCGGCAATATACCGATCGCGGGCGATCTTAATGGCGACAGCAAAGCGGATTTCGCGGCATTTGATCCGTCGAATGGTTTCTGGTCGATAGTCTATTCGGGCACGCCCGGTAGTACGCAGGTTGTTAGGTTCGGGCTCGCTGGAGACATTCCGACCGTAGGCGACTATGACGGCGACGGAAAGGCGGACATCGCGATCTTTCGCCCGTCGGGCGGAGTGTGGGCGTATTGGCCGAGTTCAACGCTTCCCGCTGCAAATTACTCGGCGGTTCAATGGGGACAGGCCGGTGACATTCCTGTACCTGGCGATTATGACGGCGATCTGAAGACGGATTTCGCGGTATTCAGGCCGAGCACCGGCACTTGGTATATAGTCCCAAGCTCGAACGGTTCGACGCAATTCATTCAGTGGGGAGCGAACGGCGATGTTCCCGCCGCCGGGGATTACGACGGAGACGGGAAAAGTGACGTAGCCGTATTTAGGCCGTCCGGCGGTGATTGGTACATACTGCGGAGTTCGAACGGAGGGATTTCGGCCGCACACTTCGGCAGCCCCGGCGACCTGGCGGCACCTGCATTCGATACACCGTAAGTGCACGCGAGATTCAATACAAAACGGCGCGGGCAAGTGTGAAAACAAACACCTTTTCCGCGCCGTGTTTCTTTAATAGTTTCGCACATGCCGCAGCGGTCGATCCGGTAGTGAAAACATCGTCGATCAAAGTGATTGCCTTTCCGTCGATCAAGCGCGGGTGAGCAATGTGGAACGCCTTCTTGACCGTCAGCTCACGGGCCTTTCGATCCATACCGACGCGGTGCATCGGCGTATCGATGGAGCGTTCGAGGGCCTTGTCGTCCGACTCGATCCCGGTCTTCCGGGATATAATGCTCGCGATTATGGCGGCCTGATTGTGGCCGCGTTCAACAAAACGTTTCGCGGAGAGCGGAACCGGGACGACCAGATCAGCCTCAGTGAACCCCGACCGTTCAAAAGCCGCGATGAGTTCGACCTTGATTCCGAACGGAACGAAAGGCGATGACTTCAATCCAAGAACGGTGTCCTTTACCGCGCCTTCGTAAACTCCAACCGCCCGTGCCTTGTCATATTCGTGCGTTTCACAGCGTCCGCAATACGTCGGTTCGGACGCGCAGCCGTCACTTAGAAACGAGCCGCATTTTTCGCACAGCGATTCGCCTCCGCGGAATAGCCGTGTCGAATTCCAGCAGTCGCCGCACGTATTGCCCAACGAATGTTTTTCCACGCCACGGCCGCACGTGCCGCAGCCTTGCGGATAGAGAATTGATAGAACGGAATCTGAAACTGTCGTGACGAACTGCATCGGCGAACAGGAGCCTCAAGAAATTAGGCGCAAAAAAGAGGCGGTCCGCCCGCCCCGACAGTCGATCTATTCTTCGTCAAGCAAGCCCTTCTCAACCAATTCCTGACAGTTTAGGCAGTACCGTGCCCACGGAATAGCTGCAAGTCGCTTCGGATTGATAACCTGTTCGCAATTCTGGCATGTGCCGTACTCCTCATCCTCGATCCTGAGTAGAGCCTCGTCGACAAGCGTAAGCTGCCTGCTCTCATTTTCAGATACCGCGAGCATCACGTTCTTGGAATAGTTTCTTACCGCGAGGTCGACCGGGTCCGGCGTTTCCGAGTCGTCTACGGAAAGGTCATTGCCTTTCAGTTTTTCGATCAGAAGATCGCGTTCCGAAACTAGTTTTTGTTTGAATTCCTTTAAATTCGTTTTAGTCATTTCTGATATGGAAACCCCTTTATAATCGTATATCCTCGATACAATTGCTCTAAAAGTACGACGCGCGCCATCTCATGCGTGAGCGTGAGAAACGACAAGGATAAACTAAAATCCGCAATTTCGCCAACTGCCGGAGAAACTCCGAACGCACCGCCGATAATGAACGAAACTTCCTTTAATCCACGAACCTGCCACTTTTCGATCTGCTCGGCCAGCTGCGGCGACGAGAGCTGTCGTCCTTCTACATCGAGTAAAACGACGAAACTCTTTTGATTCAGATTATCGATGATTCGTTTGCCTTCTAAATCGGGGCCGTCGTGCGGCGCGGAGTCACGGATCTCGATGACCTCGCATTTAATGAAATGTGAAAGCCGTCTGAGGTATTCATCCTGGAGCGACTTCCACGCCCGGTCCTTTGTTTTACCGATCCAGATGAATCTGAATTTCATTGAGGTAGAGGCCGATCTTCAGCTGAGATCGGGCGCAGGCCGGCCGTGTCGAATTTGGTTGTGCGGGTTCAGACCGCGGCGGCCGGGAGCTCGACACGTTTTGCGTCGCGCCAGAGGCGTTCGAGGTCGTAGAAATCGCGGGCTTCCTTATCGAATATATGCACGATAAAGTCTCCGTAATCCACCAGAACCCATTCAGCTGAATTGTAACCCTCGATCCGAACCGGGCGCCGACGAAGCTGTTTCTTAAGTTGTTCGTTTATCTCGTCCGCGATCGCCTGCACCTGCCTTTGGTTGGTGCCACTTGCGATCACGAAGAACTCGGTAAAGCTGGCGATTTCGCGAAGGTCGAGCACGATCATTCCAACGGCCTTTTTTTCGGCCGCGCAATGAATGGCGAGCTGAAGTTCGGGATCAAGATCGGTGAACGGTGTCGGAGCCTGAGCAATGTCTATTTTTACGGCTTCGCGTTGAAGCGATTTTTCCTGCGTTTCTTCCATTATGTATAAAGTTCGTATTTTTCGACGTAATTTGCAACTACTTCGGGCATATCGTTTCGCCAACCGGCTGATCTTTCCTTGATCCTCGTGCGAATGCGGCTGGCCGACGTGTTCGATATTACGGCATCCGAAATATATATTTTGGTTTCTATTCCAGAAACTCTGACGTTCTGAGCCGACTCCCCTCTGAGATCAACGATACGTTCCCTGATGTTTTCAGTGACGTGATGTGCGTCGACGGAATAGCCGGGACGCGTGACCACGATGTGGTTAGTCATCGTGAGCACACGTTCCCATTCGTGCCACGTGCAAATGTCAGCCCATGAGTCCGCTCCCATAACGAAGAAGATATCCATCGGTTTCAGTTTCTTTAGCAAACGGCCGAGCGTTTCGACAGTGTACGGGCGCTCGGGCATTTCCAGTTCCATCGTCGAAACGCTTAATGCCGGATCGTCCGCAGTTGCAAGCGCCAGCATCGCAAACCGATGAAAGGCTGATGTCGGTGTACGGCCGAGCTTGTGCGGGGCATGAAATGCCGGGACGAAAACGAATTCCTGCAGGCGGAATTGCCGCACCAGGGCTTTGCTGATCGCGAAGTGTCCATTATGGAGCGGGTCAAACGAACCTCCATAAAAGGCCAACCGGCGAACTGCTGCAGCCGGATCTGGTGTCTGAGTGTTGAGTGTCAATTGTTCCTTACTTAATTTGGATTCGATGCAGCGGCCGCTGCTTCGCGGGACCTTTGTGCTTCTTCGTCGAGCCTTTTCGCAATTGCAGCTATCAGAACTTTCACGCCTTCGTTCGTGACTGCCGATATCTCGAAGAATGGCTTACCGTCCGCACGCGCTTTTTCGCTGAGTTTTATTACACGTTCGGGATCGTCCAGGGCGTCCATTTTCGTAGCGACAATGATCTGCGGACGCTCGGCGAGATCAGGATTGTAATTGGCGAGCTCACGATTGATTATGTCGTAATCTTCGACCGGGTCGCGCCCGGAAAGCGACGAGATATCGACCAGGTGAAGCATCAACTTGGTCCGCTCGACGTGACGAAGAAAGCGGTCGCCCAAACCTGCACCTTCGGACGCGCCTTCGATAAGGCCTGGGATGTCGGCGACCACGAACGTCCTGAAATCGCCGAGGTCGACTACGCCGAGGTTCGGCTCGAGCGTCGTGAACGGGTAATCCGCTATTTTGGGCTTGGCGGCGGAGATCACCGAAATGAGCGTTGACTTTCCTGCGTTAGGGAAGCCGACAAGGCCGACGTCGGCGATCAGCTTTAACTCGAGCTGCAATTCTTTTTCTTCGCCGGGCCGGCCCGTGTAGTGAAATTTCGGGGCTCGCCGCGTCGGCGTCGCGAAATGAGAATTGCCCCAGCCGCCTTTGCCGCCCTTTGCAGCCAGAAAGCGCTGTCCCGCCTCGGTAAAGTCGTAAAGCTGTTCACCGGTTGCCGCGTCGAAAACCTGTGTTCCGACGGGAACCTTGACGAGTTCGTCGACGCCATCCTTGCCGAAACGGTTCGAACCTTCGCCATGGTGGCCGCGTTCGGCCTTGTGTTCCGGGTTGAAGCGAAGATGCAGCAGTGTATTCAGGCCCTCGTCGGATTCCATCCAAACATCGCCGCCGACACCGCCGTCGCCGCCCGAAGGACCGCCGCGCGGAATAAATTTTTCGCGTCGGAACGCCGTGACGCCGTTGCCGCCGTCACCAGCCTTAACTTTGATTTTGACGCGATCAATAAACATATATCTCTATTCTAAAGGTTTAACGTGCGCCGGTAAAACAGCAAAATCAACGAGTCTTCGGCTCCGGGCCCGCACTAAACGAAAAAACGTCGCTGCGATTGCTCGCAACGACGTTTTTTTTCCTTTTTCATCACGCCGAAGCGTTCGAAAATGGTGGTGATCAAGCATGCACACACTCGATACACCGATTTTGTATCCCGAAGTCGCTCTGCGGGGAGCCTTCTCCGGTCAGCACCCAAAATGAGTTAACAAGTTGTTGTACCCGAGGGTACGGTGCCGTTAGGTTTTTGTTTTGGTGGCTTTTCCTCCACCGCCGGTTACGTCTCCGGCAACGAGGCCCAACGTCTTTCGACGCGAGCGGCGTAGCACTCATCCGGCTGATCATTTCCGAAGAGCGTTACTCGTTTTTATCCGAGCAACTCGAAGTGCCTTTCGACTCTCCTAGCAAGCCTTTCGGCTTCGGATCAGGGCGTTCACGTCAACTGAGATTCCGCTCCCAGAAGCTTCCGGACATCGCGTCACCGCAACCGTCCGCACTTCCCAAATCCGGTCAAAATACCCGTAAGTAATTTCGACTGTGGATGGATTCTACACCCGTAATTTTAGATGTCAAGTAGAAAATACTTTAGGTTCGTGCCGTATTTCAATGGGCCGCAATAGGCGTCTGTGGAAAATAATTCGATCGCCCTGTGGATATAAATGTGGAAAACCTCGCAACTCGTTATTGCTCTTAATGGAAGCGTTCCGGCGATACGATCACTGAGTTTTACACACTGTGGAAAACGCGCTAAAACCTACCAAAAAATAATTTGAAAAAAAAGAAATTCGAGACAGCCGAGCTGCGGTTCGCGTTCGATCTACTCAGGCACGATGCCCTTTATTGCATTCGCGCGGGAGCTGTAAGTGATACGTCCGTCGTCATCGGCAGGCAGCAGCTCGCTCATTCGTGCTTTGAGGGTTGCGAGATCCTCCGAGGACATCGCAGCGAGCTTCGGACCGACGCTCGGTCCGCAGAGAATGGTCGTCCAATAATCGTCGAGATCTGTAAACGTCCGTTCCACGTTGATCTCAAAGGATTCTATGCCTTCCAAACCCGCCCCTGCCCAAAGTTCTCGCATCGCATCCGGTCCCGACGCGTCACCGCTCGGCGGCACCGGAACGTCCACGCCCATTCCTCGCATTTCATCCTGCAGCGCGGAGTATGGAAAACCAGCTCCGCTCATGTCCCAGGCATAGGCCGAGACGATGCCGCCGGGGCAAACTACTCGTGCCATTTCGGCGACGCCTTTCGTCGGTTCGGGAACGAAGAATATGACGAGCGGCATTACAGCCGCGTCGAAGGCTTCGTCGGCGAAGGGCAGTGACATTGCATTCGCCTGTCGAAACCGCGCGACGCTCGAACTTAGCCGCTCTTCGGCATAGGCGAGTTGCTCCTCAGAAGGGTCTATCCCATCGACCGAAACAGGGGCACACCGTTGAACGAGCATTTCGGTAAACGCACCATTCCCGCAACCAACGTCGAGCCATCGCAAACCGAGTTTCGGAGTGAGCCAGTCGAGGAACTTTTTACCTGCAAGCTGGCTCCACTCGCCCATGTATCTTTCGTAAGCGGCCCCGTCGTTGAAGCGGATCTGGTTGTTTGCCATAAAGTCTTTCTCGGATCGGACTAACTCATAAGCGAAAAGCCCGCGTAAATAGCAGATCTATCTGCAGTTCACACGGACTTTGCTGTTGGAATTGATATCTCGAACTAGACGGTTTCGGGAACCGCGGGCAGTTCGGCGTAGACGCTGATGAACTTACCCTTCTGTCCTTTGTTCTCAAATTTAACAAAGCCCTCGATCAACGAGAACAACGTGTCGTCCTTGCCGATCCCGACGTTTTTTCCGGGCTTCCATTTCGTGCCGCGTTGGCGGGCAAGGATGTTGCCGCCGAGCACTTTCTCGCCGCCGAACTTCTTGAGCCCGAGCCGCTGAGCATTTGAATCACGGCCGTTTCTCGATGAACCTACGCCTTTTTTATGTGCCATTTTTGATTGCGGAGTGCCGAATGCGGACTGCGGATTATGATAAATCGCCGATCGCACATCGCACGTCCTTCTCCCTTAAATCTTTTCGATCTTTATTTCAGTGTATCCCTGGCGGTGACCTTGAGTGCGTTTGTACTGTTTGCGGCGCTTCTTTTTGAAGACGATGATCTTGTCGGCCTTGCCGTGGCTGACGACCGTTGCCTGGACAGTCGCGTCCGTTCCGATCTTGGCATCGCTGCCGCCGCCGAGCACGAGCGCCTGGAGGTCTACCTTGCTTCCGGCTTTGCCGTCGATGGTCGGAACACGAAGAACCTGACCGTCTTCAACCGGGAACTGCTTTCCGCCTGTTTTTATGATTGCGTAACTCATTTCTTATGTCTCCTACGATCGGCCGGAAAACGCCCGATAGCCGAAAAGTTCAAATTATATTGAAAAAAGACCTGCTCGTCAATTGCAGAGCCGCCATTTTCTGCTGAAGCGTTTTCTGCGGCTCGGGCAGAACGTGCGGATGAACGAGAACAAAGATTTTCCGCTTGACGGCGTATGGTAAAATGTGACGAATACAAAACATATCCGAAGGAGGTTCTGCAATGGACGAACTGTATGGAATCCACGAAACACTGACTCCCGCCGAAAAGGTGTCGGAGATGCGCCGGGGCGCCAACTGGTTTTACTGGGTTGCGATCCTGGCGGCGTTGAATGCGATCGTCTCGGTCTACACGGGACTTTTCGGGTTCGCTTTGGGCTTTGGGATATCGCAGTATGTGAACGGCCAAGCGCTTCAGGCGATCGGCCAGGGTGCCGACGATTCGGTTCGATGGGCTGGCGTTGCCGCTAACTTCCTGATCGCGGGTGTGTTCGCACTTTTTGGCTATTTCGCCCGCAAAGGCTCTGACATTGCCTTTATCGTCGGCATGTTTTTATACGTTGCCGACGCAATGCTTATTCTGTCCTATCGCGACAATTTCGGATTCGCATTTCATCTGCTGGCCCTGTTCTTTATGTTCAAAGGTTTGCTGGGCAGCCGAAAACGTTACGATCCGTCAGTCTGACGTTACGCCTCGTCCGGGTTTTTGACGACGGCAATGAACGGCAGGTTCCTGTATCGTCCCGCGGCGTCGAGCCCGTAACCGACGACAAACTTATTCGGCACGACAAAGCCGGTGTAATCGATCTTCAGGTGCGTCTTTACGCGCGGCTCCGGTTTATCCAGAAAGCTCGCGAGTCTGATCGAGTTCGCTCCGCGAGACCCGAGGATCTCAAGCAGCCTCGAAAGCGTCAGTCCGGTGTCGACGATATCTTCGACGACGATGACGTCTTTTCCGCGTATCGTATTGCTCAAGTCCTTTAGAATCTCCACATCTCCGGTCGACTTCATCCCGTCCTTGTAACTCGAGATCGACATGAAATCGATCGTCAGCGGCAACTCGACCGCACGCATCAGATCGGCCAGAAAGACGCACGAGCCCTTCAAAACGCCGACGAGCACGACGTCTTTGTCTTGATAGTCGGCAGTGATCTGTGCTCCCAGTTCGGCGATCTTTACTTTGATCTGTTCTTCGGAAAACAAAATCTCGAGGTTCGGGTTTGTAAACTCTGTGGTTGCCGCGGCGGTCGATTGGGTCGTCATATTGTTCTAAGGTTGATTGGATCGGTGTTTAGAAATACTATTCAAATGACGGCTGATTTACAAGTTTGACCTCGCGGTAACGCCGCTCGTTCTTAATATGTCTCTGAATGACAAAGTAACACGCGAAAATGTGCGTTCGCTCGTGCAGGAAATGCTGAAAGCTGTGCCGCACACGCCTGAGCACACCGAAGAGCATCTGCCCGAACGCGTGATCGTCAATTCGCTGAAAAAGACGCTGGAAAGGGAATTTGATCGCGACGAATCGTCGAAAACGCTCATAACCGAGGTCGACCTGCGCGGAATGGAAGACGGCTCACGACTGCGTATCGCTGAGAACGCCAAATTTACGCCGCTGGCGAGCGACATAGTCGCCGAAAAACATATAGCTCTCGTCCGGAAAACGTCACGCAATGCGTCGCCGAAAATTCGTTCGATGGCGATCGGTTCGGACCATGGAGGGTTCGAACTCAAGCAGAAACTCAAGCCGTTTCTGAGCGAACTTGGTATAACAGTGCGGGATTTCGGGACCGATTCGACAGACGCAGTCGATTATCCCGATTTCGCCCATGCGGTCGCGAGAGCCGTTGGCGAAGGCCACGTTGAGTCAGGACTAATCATCGACGGAGCCGGCATCGGCAGTGCGATGGCGGCGAACAAGGTGCCGAACGTGCGGGCCGCCGCGTGCTATTCACCTGAACTTGCCCGCAATTCACGCGAACACAACGGCGCCAATGTTCTGACGATCGGCAGCGGGCAAAATTCGCTCGACGAAGTTAAAAAGATCATAGAAGCCTGGATAACGACCGAATTGACCGAGGACCGGCACCGCAAGCGCGTCTCGAAGATCGATGCGATCCAGAAGCAATATTCGAAATAGGTTTAAGAACGAAATGGCAATGCAGAACGGCAATTACGAAAAGCTAGTCGAGCAGATAACGGATATGGTGCTCGCGAAGTTGGGAGGCGATGAATACTGCCCGACGTTTTGCAGCGCCGACGTTCAGCGAATCGTCGACGCCGGCGCGGGCCGCATCGGCATAGTTCTCGGCGAAACCGCGACAGCTCACGATTGGGCGGGCCTTATCGACCACACACTGCTTAAGCCCGAAGCGACCGAAGCCGACATCCGAAAGCTGTGCGAAGAGGCCGCACAATTCGGTTTTGCGTCCGTTTGTGTGAATCCGAGCTGGGTGAAAAAAGCCGTGGGTTTTTTGAGAGGAACGAGTGTGCCGGTCTGTACAGTGATCGGTTTTCCTCTCGGCGCGACACTGCCCGACGTCAAGGCGTTCGAGGCACGTCGCTCGATCTTTAACGGAGCAAGAGAAGTCGATATGGTTATCAATATCGGCGCTCTTAAATCCGGCGATGACTGCGCGGTCGAGGACGATATTCGCGCCGTTGCTGCCGCTGCGCATGAAAACGGCGTGCTGCTCAAAGTGATCATCGAAACCGCGCTTCTTACCGACGACGAAAAAGTGCGAGCATGTCTCGCGTCCAAAAATGCCGGAGCAGATTTTGTAAAAACGTCCACCGGCTTTTCCAAGGGCGGAGCAACCGTCGACGACGTCGCACTGATGCGCCGAACCGTCGGCGAAGCTCTCGGCGTAAAAGCGTCGGGTGGTGTAAAAGGCATCGACGACGCCCGTGCGATGTTTGAGGCCGGGGCCACGCGGATCGGTGCCAGCGTCGGCGTGAAGATCGCCCAGGAAGCAAGCGGAATAAAAACCGGCGGACCGGTCGCAAGCTACTAGCTTGAACCGCCATCTTGCAAATAAAAAAGTGCCCGCGGCCGCGGGCACTTTTTTATTCTATCTTTAATGCAGGTCTACTGACGCAGGGTAAAGTTGTACGTAACTGTTCCTTTCGATTTGATCGGCTCGTTGTTATACATTCCCGGATTGAACTTCGATTTGCGTGCCGCATCCTCGGCCGCATCCCGCAGAATTTGGTGCCCGGCCGTGGCTTTGGCGTCGACGACGTTCCCCTTTTCATCGAGTTCAACTTCGACCGTCACACGGCCTTCGATGTTAGAACGCTGAGCCAGCGGCGAATATATCGGCTGGACCATTCTTATCGCGTTTGCTGCCGTTAAATTTCCGACGGAAACAAACTCGGGGCGTTTCGCAGCTACCGCAGCTGCTGCAGCTGCCGCATTCGCTTTATCGGCTGCGTCCTGCAGGCGTTTGAAATTGGTTTTCGCTGCTTCGTTCGACTGGTCGAGGTCCGCTGCGGCCTTATAATCCGCTAACGCCTTATCGTTCTTACCCAACTTTTCATAGGCGGCCGCGCGGTTGAAATACGGCATCGAGGCTTTCGGGTTCAGCTCTATCGACTTGTCAAAATCACCGATCGACTGTTCGTACGATTTCATTCCGAAATATGTCTTTCCGCGGCCAAGAAAGATCGACGGCTCCGTGGACTTCATTTCCGCGGCTTTATTGTAATCGGCAAGAGCCGCAGTGAATTCGCCCTTGCCCGCGTTCTCATCGGCCCTCTTCTGGTAAAAGGTGAAGTCGGGCGGTGTCGGCGTCGGTATCGGCGTTGCAACCGGTTTCGGCGGCTCGACGACTTTCGGTGCCGGGCTCTTTGTGCGGATCGCGGTGATGAGTTCGGGATCGGCGCCGGTCGTAACCAGTTCCTTTTCTATATCGCTGGTCAACGCAAAGGTGATACCGCGCTGGCGCACGGCTTCGGTGAGGATCTTATTCCTCTCCGGAAGCGTTGCCTTTTTCGACCGCAGTGCAATTACAAGGTCGGCAAGGCCGAGCTGCGGCGTCTGCGCACTTATAGTAATCGTCATTGAAAGAACAAGGGACGCCAGGAACATCAGCGAAATTAAATTCTTTCCCGGAGTTTTCGGGTACGGCGTGTTAAAGAGTCTCATAGCGGTTTCCTTTTATGCAGATCAAATGGCCTGTTTGGCACAGAGGTTTTATTTGGCAGGTGAGTAGTTTTAGTTGTCGTTGATGAGGTCATCGACCGTGACGGCCTTTTTCTTTTCGGCGGGTTTCGGGGCTTCTTTCTCAGTCTTGGTTTTTACGGCCGCCGGCTGCGCCGCCGCGCGACTCGGAGCGGTTTCCGGCGCCTGTTGGACTTCGCTCGATGGCTGAGGAGCGGATTCAGCAATGGTTGAGGCCGTCGTGCTTGTCGACTGAGCCGGTTCCGTCGGAGGAATTTGAACGACCGGCGGTGCCTGTGTCGGGCGAACTTCCGGTGTGCTTGATCCCGATGAAAGGAGCACCCACCCGGCAACGACAATGACCAAAACGACCCCGGCGATACCGGCGATCATCGCCATTCCCATGCCGCCCTTGGTTTCGGCCGATTTGTCGGAAAACATTCCGCCAAGTTCGATCTCGTCGCCGGCAGTTGCCGAAGCGTCGTAAGCAACGACCTCTGCGGTTTCGACGTTTGCCGACTTCTGCTTTTTCGATTTCCCACGGGGACGATCTTCGGCAGCTTCTACGACTTGAGGCTCGACTGCCTGAACCTCGGCCGATTCAGCGTCGATTTCCAGAAGATCCTGCTTGAGCTCCTTCATTACCGCGTCGGCTTCTGCCTGCGCCCTTTCCAGGGCTTCGCGTTTGACAGCTTCTGCATTGGCACGCTCTGCCGCCTCGGCGGCTTCTTTTTCCCTTAAGACCTTTTCGGCTTCGAGTTTCTCGGCGGCTGCTTTCGCTGCTTCGGCCTCTCGAAGCTGCTGTGCCAGGGCTTCCTGCCGGCGTTTTTGCTCGGCGTCGGCGGCTGGCGGTGCGGCTTTCTGATTTTGACGCATCTGTCCCGCCAGACGTATATCTTCGGCGGCCTCGGCCAGTTCGCGGGCCTCTTCGCTCTGGGTGAACTCAGTTTCGCGTTCGTGCGCTCGAACCATGGCGGTGCGAACCACTTGACGCATAATTACCGCGGAGTCGAATCGGTTTTCACGCTTGATCTCGAGCGAGCGCATCAGGACCTCAGACAACTCGATGGGGATCTTCGAATCGACCTCGTGCGGGGGTTGTAGCGGGTCGGCATTTCCGTCAAGCATCTCGATCGAGCGTTCGAGCGGATCGACCGGCGTGCGGCCCGTCACGAGATGATAGAGCGTTGCTCCCAGCGAATAAATATCACTGCGTGCGTCCGCCGGTTCTTTGAGAAGGCGTTCCGAACGGTCGTCGTAGCTGTTCGCAATGACTTTTTGCGATGCTGCGTCGAGGCCGTCCCAGATAAGCTCGAGGGGCGAATAATTGATCGCAGGATCGGAAGATCCTTCTTTTAAAGAAGTGTTGGGCCGTGCTTCGTCACTTTCGGCTAAACCGAACGCGAGCAGTTTGATCTTTCCGGCTGAGCTCAACTTTACGTTCTGCGGCCGTACGTTGCGGTGAAAGATCGGCGGTTTGAATGTGTGAAGATGGTTCAGGGCGTCGAGGATCTGGTCAGCCCACTCCGTTACATCCGAAACGGCGAATGCGCTCTTGTTTCGCTCAAGCAGTTCGGCGAGATCGTCACCGTCCACCGATTCCATTACAAGGTACTGGCGTCCAGTCTCGGTGAAATAATCGTGAACGTGCAACAGCGATTCGTGCTCGATCTCAGTGAGGGTTTTTGCCTGGCTGGCGAATTCGACTTTGATCGATTCCTGGCGAGCGGCCGTCGCGACCCGGTTTAACTGTACGTTGATCTCCTTAACTACAACGTTCGCGTCGCGGACGGTATCATAGGCTTCATACACGTTCGATTTGCCGTCGAGTGGGATTTGATGGTTGATGCGGTATCGTCCTTCTTGTAAAAGTTCGTTAGTAGCGGGCATATTTTTTTAGGTGTGTGAAATCAGGTGAGTGCGTACTGCCACGGCTATTATAAACAAATCTGGAAAAAAAGAAAGAGTTTTGTTGTAATTTTTTGAACAAAGTTAATCATTATCAATAAAGGGCATTAAAAGTGGCGAAAAAACTGAATAGATCCGACAATTCTATTGTTTTCTATCCGCGTTGGTCGCTGAATCCGAAACGCCGTTCCCCGTCGAAACACATGTGTGAGAGCTCGATCACCTGGAAATAATCTGATGACACCGAAAGACGACAAACCCGACTCGGTAACACCCGAGCACTTATTTCTCAATCGCCGGACGTTCATCCGTGCGGGCTTGCTCGGTTCGACAGCGATCGCTACCGGTGCCGCTTATCGATTCCTTAACCCGCTGAGGCCTTCGGTCACGGCAGTCCCGTCCCAAACAGACACGGCGACGACTGCTCGGCCCTCCGACTTCAGCACTACCGAATCGCCTAACTCGCTCGACGACATCACCAATTACAATAATTTTTACGAGTTCTCGACGAGCAAAACCGGCGTCGCCGCGAACTCGCGCGGTTTCGTCACCCGGCCGTGGACGGTCGAGGTCGGCGGATTGGTGGGATCGCCGAAAACATTTTCGATCGACGAGCTGTTGGGATTCGAACAGGAGGAAAGGATATACCGCCTCAGGTGCGTGGAAGCGTGGTCGATGGCTATACCGTGGACCGGATTTAGCCTAAAGACATTGCTCGATGCGGTACAACCGCTCGAAAACGCGAAGTATGTTGCCTTCCAGTCGTTCTATGATCCGGCGAAAATGCAGTCGTCGTACGCGGCTGGAATCGATTTTCCGTACGTCGAAGGCTTGCGGCTCGACGAGGCGATGCATCCGCTGACGATCCTCGCCACCGGCCTTTACGGAAAGCCAATGCCGAACCCGAACGGAGCGCCTATACGGCTTGTCGTCCCGTGGAAGTACGGATTCAAAAGCATCAAGTCGATCGCGAAGATAACTCTTACCGACAAAGAACCACCGACAACATGGAACCTCTTCGCACCCGAGGAATACGGTTTTTATTCGAACGTAAATCCGACAGTCGATCATCCGCGTTGGTCTCAGGCGACGGAGCGACGCATCGGCGAGTTGGGCAGGCGCGACACGCTGATGTTCAACGGGTACGGCGATCAGGTCGCACATTTGTACGACGGCATGGACCTGAAGGCAAATTTCTGAACCGCGGATGAACGACGTAAATTTTAACAAGCTATTAATATCGGCCAACGCTTTGTTACCACTCGCATTTCTGGCATATGACGGGTCGCGAGGGAATCTCGGCGCAAATCCGATCGAATTCTTTTTGCGAACGACAGGCGTTTTGACGCTTTCTTTTGTTGTTTTTACCTTGTCGGTATCGCCGCTTCGGAAGATATTTGGTTGGAACGGATTGATCAAGTACCGCAGAATGCTCGGCCTGTTCGCGTTCTTTTACGGGTGCGTTCACCTGACGACGTACAGCGTATTCGACAAAAGTTTAGATGTGCCGGCGATCATTGCGGACGTTATCCAGCGGCCGTTCATCGCGGTCGGGATGACGGCGTTGCTTATAATGCTTCCGCTAGCCGTGACGTCGACGAACGGCATGGTGAAACGTCTCGGCGGAAAGCGTTGGTCAAGACTGCATAAGCTGACGTATGTGGTCGCGGTGTTGGGTGTGATCCACTTTTGGATGATCGTAAAATCGGATGTGTTTTATCCGGCGGTCTTCGCGTTGGTCGTAGCTGTACTTCTAGGCTACCGATTGTTGGACAAGTTCCGGCCAAAGGCGACACTGGCGAAAAAAACGGTACCGGCGAAGAGTTAACGTGCGGCCTTTCGGCCTGCTGAATTGTGGATTGATTTGCGATAGTCTTCACCGGTGATAACTACCGTTCTGCACATTTCGTATAGTCGCGACCTTAGCCGCACACCGATGCGGTCCTCGAGAGTCTCATCGCGTTCGGAACGCCTTTCATCCAGATAGTTCGTCGTGAAGATCGTCAGCTTCGTGTCGTTGTACCGCGTGTTGATGATATGCGCCATTGTGTCGCGCACCCAGTCCGTCGGCTTTGATGCTCCGACCTCGTCGAGCACGAGTACGTCGGCATTCAGCACGGGCGACAATACCGACAGCTCCGATGTTTTGGTGTTCGAGTTGTACGAATCCTGGATCTGCTTCAACAGCGACCCGAACTCATAGAACAGGCAGCCGAACCCTCGCTCGGTCAATCCTTTCAAAATCGAAACAGCGAGGTGTGTTTTGCCGACGCCGACCGTCCCCATCAATAGCAGTCCCTGATCTACCGCCGGGTACTCCATTGAGAGCTTCGACGCAAATTTGTACGCCTTTTCCTGCGACGGGTTCGACGGTTTGTAGTTGTGAAAATGACAGTTTGCGTAACGGATCGGAAGGCGCGCCTTTTCGAGCTGGTTCGAATGTACGTTCTGGTTCCGACACGAACAAGGCCGAGCTCCTTTGCCCGGTACGATCTCCATTCCCGAACCGAAACACAGCGGACACACCTCGTCGGCTCCGGCGACATCGCGGCTCAGCCCGGTGATCGGCTGCGAGCTGTTCGGCACTGCGATCAAATTTGTGTTTTTGGACGATTCTCTGGGCATAAATCTGTGGAAGCCGTACGTGTGTGCGAGGCAGGATTATAGCACCCCAAAATGTATTCTCAAACTTTGTCTGAAACTACCGCGGGCACGGTGAGCTTTGCCGTGTGATATATTAAAATGCAATTGAAAACACACGGTTTATGAGCATTTATCGCAGTATTTTATTAAAGCTCGGCCTTGCCGATCTCAAGGCGGACCGCACGCCGATCTCAGTTTTTCTTCTTGACGACGACCGCCGCCGGCACAAGTGGTTCGAAAAGCGTTTCGAGGGCGACGACCTCGATATCGCCGAGACGGTCGAAGAAGCCAAGGAGTGCCTCGAACAGGCGAGTTACGACGCGATATTTCTCGACCACGATCTGTTGCCGCACCACTACGAATCGAACGATCATGACGATTTCGCTTCGACCGGTTACGCCATAGCCGAGTGGCTGAACGAGCATGCCGACCTGCAAAAGGCCGCGACCATCATCGTACACACGCGAAACGCCGACGCCGCGATACCGATGGTGCAAAAGCTTCGCGAATCGGGACGCAGCGTCGAGTACGTGGCGTTTCCGATGCTCGATCTGAAAATAAAGAACTACTGGAAGCGATAAAAAAGGCAGGAAGCAATTCCTGCCTTTTCATTTGAATTCGATATGCGAGTTAGTTCGCCGCGAACGTCTTTTTCATCTCATCCAGTTCCTTTTGCGTCGTGTCGATAAGTTCGCCCGACGCGGAGAAAATAAATGCGGCGGCGAAAATTGCCGTGGATAAAGATGCGGCCGGAAACTTCTTAATAATCGATCTACTCCTTCTTTATTATTGGGTCCGACTGTTTTCGCCGGATAAGCCTTTCAAAAGCATGTCAGCTAGCGCTCGCGTCTTTTGTCCGATCTCGGCTCGTTCGCCCAGTTCGCTGGTGCTCAGGCTGTAAGGCAAGAGAGAGTTCGTCGCGAGCAGCAGAGTGTGAGCGGCGGCGAGAGCGTCGTGTTTGCGGAATTCGCCGGCCGAAACGCCTTGCTCGATCACTGCTGCGAACAGATGGGCTTCCTCTTCAAAATATCGCTTTCGACGTTCGAGCAGTTTTGCCCGCAACTGCGAGAGCAGTTCATTCAAACCTTCGGAATAATGCTGGACGCTGTCGAACCGAAAGATAACACGCTCGACGAGCATCTTGCGGATTTTGGTTTCCGATGTGGCGTCCTGTGATGCGATCTGCTGAAGCCGTCGTTTCAACCGCTCGATGATGCGATCGATGTGCGTAAGGGCGACCTCTTCTTTACTTGTGAAGTGAAGGTAGATGCTGCCCTTGCCGATCCCGACTTCGCGGGCGAGATCGTCGATCGTCATTTTTCGGTAGCCGAATCGAGCGATCAGGCGTTCGGTCGCATCGAGTATCGCTTCGCGGACAGGCTTTTGATCGGGTGAATCCTTCATAATTTGTGACTAATGACCAAAATCGTGTTTCGGTCAGAATGTAAAACGCCGTCTCTATCCCGAAAGTTTCTGGAAATATTTTGACGCGCAGATCTTGTTCTAGTTAAAGGCCGGCGAGGTCCCACTTTCGCACTACGTCTATTACCAAGCCGGCGACCTTATCCGTCACTTTGCGGTAATATTCGTCAGCTTTTTTCTGATCAAACCGCGGGTAGCCCTGGCCCTTTTGGTAAAGGCCGATCGATGAAGGAAAGGGAACCGCCGACCACGTGCCGGCAGCCGGATAAGCGGTCGCCATGTCGGTGTTGTATTTTTCCGCGTGAACAAGTGTCGGGTCGATCGCCTGAATGAAAGCTGTTTCGTTCAGGCCGGCATGGCCGCCGTCTTCGCCAAAGACTTCTTTGGTTTCGTCGGATGCGAATGACCACCAGTTGATGACCAGTGTTCGTACGTGACGCTCGGTTGCAACTTCGGCAGCGACCGAAATCAACACCGCCGTTTGGCTGCCGCCGTGGCCGTTGAGAATGATGATGTTGCGAAATCCGTTCTTCGCCAGGCCCTCGAGGATCTGTTTGACGAACGGGCGATACGCCGCTTCCGTGATCTGGAACGCGCCCGGATAGGCTTCCATCGATCCGGTAATTCCGTAGGGAAGCGTCGGAGCGATCATCGCGTTCGTCCGCCGAGCAATGGTCTTTGCCATCGCGAACGGTGCGGTGTTGTCGGCTCCGTTGTTGATCACGCCGTGCGGTTCGAGTGTGCCGGTCGGCAGCAGAACCGTTTTTATTTTCCCGGGAACTACGTCGCGAAATTCCATCCAATTTATTCTCTCCATCTCGCGCGTGGACACGATATCCTTTTCCGTTTGCGCGAGTGTCGCGGCGAACGAAAACAAGACCAAGAGGCAGATGTTTAGTTTTCTCATCGGATTTTACGAATCGCTTTTGGGCCTAAAGTATTTCTTGTTTTTTAGCTTCGCGGGCATCAGATCTTCGGCAGTATATTTCTCGTAGCCTTTGCCGTAGCCGAGATCTTTCATCAACTTTGTCGGAGCATTTCTGATCTTCATCGGCACCGGCAAATTGCCGAGTTTGCTCGCGTCTTCCATCGCCATGCCGTAGGCCTCGTATGCACTCTTGTCCTTCGCGCAGTTTGAAAGGTACGCGACGCCGTGGGCGAGATTGATGCCGCATTCCGGCAGGCCGATCGTTTCGACCGCACGGAAGACCGCATTTGCGACTACCAGCGCTGTCGGCTGAGCGAGGCCGATATCTTCGGACGCGAATATCACCATGCGGCGCGCGATGAACTTTGGGTCTTCGCCGGATTCGATCATGCGCGCCATGTAATACATTGCAGCGTCGGGCTGGCTCGCGCGCATCGACTTGATGAACGCGCTGATCACGTTGTAATGCTCCTCGCCTTTTTTGTCATAGCGGAGGAATTTTGACTGCAGCGTTTCCTTAAGTGTCCCGATGTTGATCACATCGTATAGCCGGGCGGTGTTCTCGATCATCGTGATCGCCTGCCGGGCATCGCCGTTCGCCATCGCGATCAGCCACTGTTTAGCGGCGTCGTCGAGTTCGAATCCTGTGCGGTCGATGATCTGCCCCATGTCCGCGTCGGAAAATTCCTCAAGCACAAACACGCGCAGGCGCGACAGCAGAGCAGGAATTACTTCAAAACTCGGGTTCTCGGTCGTTGCCCCGATCAAAACGAGCTGTCCGCTCTCGACGAATGGCAAAAGAAAGTCCTGCTGGGCCTTATTAAAGCGATGAATCTCGTCCAAAAACAAAACACGCGGACGATCGTCCAGCGACGCGGTTTGAATTATTTTGCGGATGTCTTCCTTACCGGCGGAAACAGCGGACAGCTCGTAAAATTCGGCGTTGATCGCGTTCGCGTAGATACGCGCAAGCGTCGTCTTGCCCGTGCCGGGTGTCCCCCACAAAACGAACGAAAAAATGTGGCCCTGCTCGACCGCAAGCCGCAGCGGTTTGTCAGGACCGACCAAATGCTCCTGCCCGACGAAATCGTCAAGCGTTCGAGGCCGGATCTGACTGGCTAAAGGCTCCATAAATGCGGTGTACCAAATGTATCACAGCATAAATCCTTTCACGCAAGATGACGTGCACCGAAAATCGATCGGCGCCAGTTGAAATTGTTCGAGCTGAATATCGACAAACAAAAAAGACGACCCATATGGGCTGTCTTTATCGCGTACGGCTATCGCTATTGGGCAGCGAGTTCAATGTTTTTGGCTTTTATGCCGCGTATTTGTGTTCGACGACCATCTTGCCGAAAACCAGCCGCCGAGTCTTACCTTTGAGCATTTTCGTTACGCGATCATTCGAAGTATGAAAACCCGTTTCCACTATCATGCTTCCAAAATATTCCCGCCGAACCACGCTAGCTATTTGGTCATGGACGACGTAAGAATTATTCGACAAGTGCGGATAACCGCGGCGGGAAAATCGTTGCTTTTGCCTGTTCTCGAAACGACTTTGCGAAACCTTTGCCCGTACCCGCACTGCAGGCAGTGGGGCGTCCGCCGACGCCGGAATCCCAACCGGCGAACCGAGAGCCGTTATATCGGAATGATCGGGGTTTACCTCGGCGTAAAGACTCAAGTCTCTGTCTTGTGCGTGCGGGTCGGACGAGGAAACAGCTAATTCATCGACGACAGTATCCATCGCCAAATAAATGGAAAAGGTTATCTGAAGTGCGATGACAACTACAATTCCTAAAATCAACTTTCCCATTTTGAACCTTTTTATTTAAAACCTTGGCGGGTATCGCGACCTTTAGTATAAATCTGCAGGCCGCGAGTTGTAAATAAAATCGTCAGGCAGTTATTGCGTTGAGCGTCGCGGCTGAGCTCGCTCCCTTGATATGAGTGAAATCGACTCGAACATTTCACCAGATCGAACTTTTCGAAACGGTTTTCGGCAGCATCGATGCCGTTCCAGGTAATTTCGTTAAATACAAAAAGGTGGCCGTACCGGTCACCTTCCTGCATTTAACTATATTGGTGGCCAGAGACGGGGTCGAACCGCCGACACGCGGATTTTCAGTCCGCTGCTCTACCAACTGAGCTATCTGGCCGCTCCGTTTCCAACTGTGGAGCAAGTTTTAGAGTGTAAATAAGCAGTCGGATGAAGTCAAACGTGGCGGTCGAAATCACGGTATGCGCGCCGTAAGTATGCTGGCATACAAATATGTTGTTGACAAAAGCATCGAACTGATTATAATTTGCGTTTAGTAGTTGTTAGCCTATGGCAACTGCTTGACCTTCTTATTTCCGTTTGACACCTGCCCGTGCCGGTTTGAAAGCCGTCGCTGTCCCCCAGGGACGCAACATTCAAGCCGGCACAGCTATTTTAAATGTACGAGGTTTTATAAATGTCTTCTAAATTATTGATCACTCTACTTTGTTCGACGGTCGCTGTTGCGTCTGCTTGCAGCACGGCAACGCCAAGTGCAAATACTAATACGGCGTCGAATTCGAACGTGACCGTGACGATCGACGCGAAAGACCTGCCGCCGGGATTTTCGACCAGCCCGCTGCCGACTTCAGCAAATTCGACGCCGGGCATTCCGCCGGCAAACCAAGTCGCGGTGGAACCAAAAGGAACACCGACGCCCGGAATACCTGATTCGAAAACGATGAGCAAGCCCTTCAAGCCGGGAGCGACGCCGACGCCCGGAATACCCGACGCAGCAACGCTTCGGCGTCAGATGAGCCAGCCGGCTGCCAACGTCAACGCTCCGTCCGTGCCGGGAAGCGAGATTCAAATGATGAAAGGGAAAAAGCGTCCCGTAACCGACGGGACGCCTCAGTAGGTAAAATGAGCTCTAATAAAAAAGGCGAGGCCCCGCGGCCTCGCCTTTTTCGTTACGCTTTTGCCGTATCAGCGATCTCGAAGCCGAGATGGATCTTCACATCGCGTTCAATACGTTCGCGAAGCTCGACGTTTTCCTTGAGCAGATTCTTGACGTTGTCGCGTCCCTGACCGAGTCGTTCGCCCTTATACGAGAACCAAGAGCCGCTCTTTTCCACGATGTCGTTATTCGACGCCAGATCGATGAGATCGCCCTCACGCGAAATGCCTTCGCCGAACATGATGTCGAACTCGCATTCGCGGAACGGCGGAGCGACCTTGTTCTTAACGACCTTCACTCGCGTGCGGTTGCCAACCATTCGGTCGCCGTCCTTGATCGCGCCGATGCGGCGAATATCGAGGCGAACGCTGGCGTAAAATTTCAAAGCCTTTCCGCCCGTCGTCGTTTCCGGTGAACCGAAAAATACACCGATCTTTTCACGAAGTTGGTTGATAAAGATGAACGTCGTGTGCGAATTCGCGACTATCGCCGTGATCTTTCGCAGAGCCTGCGACATGAGACGTGCCTGCAGGCCGGGAAGTGAGTCGCCCATTTCGCCGTCAAGTTCAGCACGCGGAACGAGTGCCGCAACCGAGTCGATAACGATCACGTCGACGCTGTTCGAGCGTATAAGCGTTTCGGCGATCTCAAGCGCCTGTTCGCCAGAGTCTGGCTGCGAGATCAGCAGTTCGTCAATGTTGACGCCCAATTTACCGGCATATTCCGGGTCCATCGCGTGCTCGGCGTCGATATAGGCTGCGATGCCGCCCGTCTTTTGTGCCGAGGCGACAACCTGAAGCGCCAGCGTCGTCTTGCCCGAACTTTCCGGCCCGTAGATCTCCACAATTCGGCCCCGAGGCAAGCCGCCGACGCCTATCGCGGCATCGAGACTGAGACAGTTGGTCGAGATCGCACCGATCTCCTCATGCGGCCTTTCGCCGAGGCGCATGATCGAGCCTTTACCAAATTTCTTCTCGATCTGCGCCAACGCAGATTCGATAGCTTTACCTTTATCCATAATTAATATTGTTTCGAGCGATGTATGCTCGTGCCCAAATTGAAAATCTAAATGTTGCTCAAGTCAATCTAACATGAGATGCTACATTTGTGCAAGAGCGTTGCACAGATGAAACATGTTTTATTTCGGTTTGATCGAGAGGGTCGAACGACGGAAAATGGTATTTCGAAATTCAAAAAAGTTTAGAATAATCGGCTATAAAATGCAATCCACTTTCGCGTGCCGGTTTTGACGTGTTTCGGTTCTTTATATAATGCGAAATAACGGCTAAACTTATCTGGATTTCTCACCGTAAACAAGTATTCTTGCTAATGCCAGCCGCTGTTCACTTTTGATTTGTGTCTTATGAATTTCGCCGAGATGAGCGGTCAGACGCTCGACGACAAATACAGGATCGAGCGTGAACTGGGCCGCGGCGGCATGGGAACGGTTTACCTTGCCACGCACCTCGGCACAGAGCGACCCGTTGCGGTCAAGGTGATCGCACCGCAATTTATGGAACGCCCAGAGTTTGTCGAGCGGTTCCGCCGAGAGGCGAGGGCGGCCGGACGTCTGCGCCATCCGAACGTCGTCAACGTTACCGACTTCGGGTTTTCCGAGACCAAAGACGGCCGTGTCGCATATCTGGTGATGGAATATCTCGACGGATGCACGCTCGGCGAGATCCTCGAAGAAGAAAAAAATCTGCCGGTCAGTTGGACGCTCGATATTCTCGAGCAGGTCTGTTCCGCCGTCCAAGAAGCGCACGAAGAGGGAATAATTCACCGCGACCTCAAACCCGATAACATCTGGCTCGAGCCCAATCAGCGCGGCGGATATACGGTCAAAGTCCTCGATTTCGGAATTGCCAAGCTCGAGACGCAGTCGAGCGACAGTTCGTTCGCGGATCTACAGCCGTCCTTGTCGACGACGCCCACTTTTACGCAAGGCGGACGCGCTACGCTGGCCGATCTTCCGCATTCCGCAACCAGGATGGACCCGGGTTCCGATACGAAGATCTCCGAGTCCGCGACAATGATCCAGGGCGAGGACCAACGTGAGACGCGCACAGCGATTCTACCGCTGGTCGCCGATAAGAATGAGGAAGCGATCGGCACTCAACTGATCACCGGTGTCGCCGAAACGCCGAGTTCGCAAAATTTCTGGGGCGGCAAGACGGATATCTCGGATTCAACAGATGCAGATCTGACGCGTGTCGGTGCTGTTCTCGGCACGCCGCTGTACATGTCGCCCGAGCAGTGCCGTGGCGAGCACCTCGATCCGCGTTCGGATGTTTACAGTCTGGGCGTTATCGCTTACCAAATGCTGTCGGGCTCGACCCCGTTCAGCGGCGACTTTACCTACGTGATGGACGCACATCGCGAACTGCCGCCTCCGCCGCTGAATGTGAAAAAGGTACGTAAAAAACTGAAGCGTGTGATCGCCTCGGCACTTGCGAAAAACCCCGATGACCGCCCGCAAACGGCCGAGGCGTTCGCGAGCATCCTGCGTTCCCGGTCTGAGGGCATCTTCGGCCTGCTCCGCCGTGCGTTGACTATATACACGGAGCACTTGCCGAAGTTTATCGGCATTGCGATTCTGTTGTATCTGCCGTTCATTATCGCTTCGATCGCGAACGTGGCCCGGGCTTTATACACGATCGGTGACGAGGAAACGACGTCGCGAACGGTTTGGAAGGTGATTTTTATATTAGGAACGACGGCGACCGGTTTCTTTTGTGCGAACCTGATCGTCGGGACGAATACCTGGCTCGTGAACCAGATCCTTTCGTATCCGCTACGGCCGGTCCGTATAAAACCCGCGCTCATTGCTACGCGAAATAACTGGAAACGTTTGATCGGGACCGGACTTTTGTCGACGGCGCTGACATTGGTCGGCTACGCGCTCTGCTTTGTGCCGGGCCTATATCTATCCGTAACGCTCGCTCTTGTCGCACCTGTCGTGATGATGGAGGGATTGCGGGGAATAGCCGCTCTCAAGCGGTCAAAATTGCTCGTAATGCGATCGCTGCGGACAACCACGGCCGCCGTCGCGATACTCTTCTTTGTCCCGGTGATGTTCAGCGGAACGGTGGCCTTTCTCACTGCGATGTCCGTGAAAGCTTTTACGGTCTCCTCCGACGGCCAGGAGCAAACTTCTGGGCGAACCATCAAGGCTGGAGCCGAATCCGATCAAGCGGAGACGCCTCAGAACACTATCGAATTCAGTGTTTCGGACGGCGACACGCCGTTTAAGGTACAGACGGAAAATGGCAAACTGAAAGCACCCTCAAGTGTCCGAAATCTCGCCCGCGAGGTGATCACGTCGCTCGTAATGCTGCCTTTTCAGGTGTTGCTGATCTCGCTTTCATCGATCGTCGTGGCGCTGCTCTATCTGAAGACGCGGCAGGCGGGCGGCGAGTCTATGCAGGATCTGATGGCGCAGTTCGAAGAGACCGACCGTCCGCGGAAAAAATGGCAGGAACGCGTGCGACAGCGGCTGATTCAATCGGGACGGATCACAGGCAGGTCATGATCTTTCGCTCAGTATTTCAAAAAATTCCGGCAGTTCTGTTTTTTTGCACCGCCGCAGCAGTTGTCTGCACCGGCCAGGGATTTCGCCGTGAATTCAACATCGCGGCCGGCGGCACGGTCGAGATCGTCAACCGATCGGGGCGCGTCGAGGTCATCGCCGGCGACGCTGAACCTGACGTGAACGCCGCAGCACTTTCAGCCACCTCGAGCCGCTCCCTTTCGGAGACCGAGATAAAATTTGAGAACGTATCGGGCCGCGCCCGTATCGAGGTTGTTCCCGCAGCCGCGTCAGATCGCGTGGATCTCACGATCACCGTACCCGAACGGGTCCGTGTCAAGGTGCGGACCGGCGAAGGTGACGTTCGAATCACCGGCAATATACAGAGTGCGGACGTTATGACGGGAACGGGCACCATCGCAGTGGACGTTCCCACAGATCAGGTCAAGTACCAGCTATTGTGGACGATGTCACGGCCGCGTTACCTGAGCGATTTCGAACTTGAAAAGGTCAAGGAAAGGTCGGGCGGGAAGTTCGAACTCAAGGGCACGTACAAGTCTACCGACGAAAATCCAGACAAAGTACCCGCGACAGGCGGCGAAGCTGTCGACGATCCGCCCGCATCAGAGATCAGCGATAAAGCGAAAAAGAAAAAGACCTCAAAGAACCGAATCGAGGACAGGTCCGTTTCGCTGAATTTCACGACCGACCGCGGCATCGTACTTTTGAACGTGCCACCGAACGAGGTTTCCAGCGATCTGCGCGAACGTCCGTTGACCGAGGCTGCAAAAGCGATCGTTCGCAGCGGCGACTCGATCCTCATGGATGCGATACGCCGAGCGAGCCCGAAATATTTTGGTGATTACACCCGCACGCTGCCGCCCATGCGGCGCGAGCCCGTTTTGTCGGCACGGCCGGAAAATCCCGACGCGGCCGGTGCGCTGAAACGTGCGTCCGTGCGGGTAACTGATCAGTTTAATCGCGCGATCGCCGGCCTCAAGCCGTCCGATTTCGACGTGACCGAAGGCGGCGTCGAACGTGAGATCGTGAGGGTCGATTCGACGACGGCACCTTTCAATCTTGTGCTGCTGCTCGACGTTTCCGGCAGCGTCGACAACTACGTCGATTTTATCCGAAAGGCGGCACGCAACTTCGTCAACACTGTCGGCCGGAACGATCGCATATCGATCGTGCTTTTCAACGACGATGTAAAAGTGCTTTCGAAATTTACCTCTGATAAGGGAAAATTGTCCGAAAGTCTCGATACGTTCGATGCGGGCGGTGCGACCGCGTATTACGATGCTTTGGCGTACGCGCTAGCCGATACGCTGCGGCCGCTGAAAGGGGACCGGACGGCGATCGTGATTTTGACGGATGGCGACGACAACCGTTCGTTCCTTTCGTTCGACGGCCTGCTCGGCGCGATCGAGGAGAGCGGTGCGCTAATTTATCCATTGTATGTTCCGTCGGCGTTGATCGCCGCGTCGGCAGTGGATGGCGGTGAAGTGGACCCGCTTCGTGCCCGGTACATGACGCTGACATCCAAGGCCGAAGGCGAAGGTGCGAGGCTGGCCGCGATCTCAGGCGGCGTTTATTATCCCATCACTCAGATCAGCCAAATACAACAAGCGTACGACGACATCGTAGTGCAGCTCAGAACGGGTTACGCGATCACGTTTCGATCTGATCCGGCCGAAACAGCCGGCGGCCGTGTTTCGCCGAGAACAAAAGTGAAGGTAAAACGCGATAACCTATTCACAAGCGTCGGGCCGATA
>JBDTUT010000029.1:0-35659 GCA_040007515.1 Acidobacteriota bacterium
AGGTCGCGGTGACGCGCTGGCGTTCGGACGGCGACACGAAATGCCCGATGGTCATCCGCGTTCCGGTGGGCGGCTATTTGAAAGGCGGCGCCGTTTACCACTCGCAATCAGGCACGACGCTCTTTTCGCACACGCCCGGCCTGATGATCGCTTACCCGTCGACAGCTCTCGACGCCAACGGATTGCTTCGCACCGCGATCCGCTGTGACGATCCGGTCCTGTTTTTGGAACACAAACATCTCTACCGCCAGATCTACAACAAATCGCAATATCCGTCGAGCGAGTTTCTCATCCCGTTCGGGAAAGCGAGAAAGGTCCGCGAGGGCACGGATGTTTCGATTATCACGTTCGGCGCACTCGTCGAGCGGTCAAATCAGGCCGCGAAACGGCTCGAGCAGCAAGGGATCTCGGTCGAGATAATCGATCTGCGCACGCTTGTTCCCTACGATTGGGAAGCGATCGCCGAGTCGGTTAAAAAAACGTCCCGCGTTATCTTCGCCCACGAAGATCCGCTGTCCTACGGCTACGGAGCCGAGATCGCCGCCCGCATATCGGACGAGCTTTTCGAATACCTCGACGCCCCTGTCCGCCGCGTCGGCGCGACCGACACATTCGTCGCGTACGCCCCGCAAGTCGAAGACTTTATACTTCCCCAGTCGGAAGATGTCGAGAAAGCCGTGCAGGAATTGATGAAGTATTAGAAAGCTTTTTCACCACAAAGACACAGAAAGCATAAAGGGAAGAAGGGCAGGTTTTTTGAAGGCCTGCCCTTTCTGAATTTACATATGACTCCCGAGATTCCGGAACACACTAACTTTCTATCGAATCAGGTTATTGGGGCTGCGATCAAGGTACACAGAGAACTCGGGCCTGGCCTGCTCGAAAGCGTCTACGAGACATGTTTGTTTTACGAACTCACTAAACTTGGTGCTAGGGCTGAAAGACAGGTCCAGGTGCCGATTCGCTAAGACGGGATAACACTCGACGCCGATTTGCGATTGGACATCTGGGTCGAACGACTTCTGATCGTTGAGGTAAAAGCCGTCGAGATGTTGATACCTGTCCATCACGCCCAGGTTCTCACCTATCTCAAGCTCACCCAAAATCGCCTCGGTCTTCTGCTCAACTTCAACGTGCCTGTCCTAAAGAGCGGGATCAAGAGTAATTGCCCTTTAAGACCTTTGTGTTCTTTGTGCCTTCGTGGTGAATTTCTTACCGCAGTTCCGGTAAACGGTAAACGCCCTCATCCAAACGATCAGCCGAGCCTTCGTCGAATAGTTGGTGATTCGCCCGGCCCGATTCCCACCGTGCGAAGCCGAAGGTTCGGGACATATCACCCTGCAGCGTGAGGCCGCACATCTGCAGGTAGCAGCGGGCGAGTTCGCGGACGGCTTCTTCGCGGCCGACTTTTTTGGCCAATTCTTTCGGAAATCGACCCTCCGCGAGCGTCCAGATGTAGGTGAATTTGGGGACATAAAGCACTTCCTGAGGCACGACCTTCATCTTTTTCTGCAGCTCGTCGATGGCTTTCGTGAGATCGCTTTTTTCCTTGATGCCGGTTTCCGCACGCAGATCACTCGTCGCCATGTCCCATTCCTTTCGCAGCACCTTCAGCACTTTCTGAGCGTTCGGCGACAGCTCATCCTTTTCATCTTTTTTTGGCACGCCCCAGATCGCGTTGAAGTACGGCACCATACGCGGAGCAACGAACATCGAATTTCCCTTTACGAGTTTTGCGTAGTAAACTTTGCCGCGCCCGATGACCTCGTCCTTCAACACCCAGGCCCGGCTCGCCTCGGGATCCTTCTGAACATTGCGAGGCATGTGTGCATCGCGCCGGCCGCAGACCGCGATGTAAACCGACGGCAAATTTTTGCGAATGTCGGTCAGCCCAAGACAAAACCCGAGTTCCTCGACCATCGCCTCGACGTCCGCGGCCGTCTCGACGCGGCGAGACTCTTCGCGACGCCACTTGTGATCGCGGTATTCTTCGACGTGCCTCGGTATCTCACTCATTCGAATATTTAATCATAATTTTCCCGATGCGGAAGCCCGCACGAAGTAAGGGCGTTTCAAGTCAAAGTTGAAACGCCCTTACTTCCGTGCACGCTACTGCAATTGATTCACTTCTTAGTTCTCGCTCATCGGCTGATCACTCCTGATAGGTGACGAAGACGAGATCGTTACCGTTGAACCTTTCAACAGCCGCAGATCGTCGCGGCCCTGAATGACCACAGATCCGGCGCCGACACCGCCGCCAATTATCGCCCCCACGGCCGCACCGGTTCCGCCGCCAGCAATCGCTCCGATAATTGCCCCCAGCCCCGCACCGAGGCCGCCGCGTTTAGCGGTTTCCTTCGTCTGGCTCTGGCCTTTAGCCGTACCTTCGTTATCGACCTTTACGTCTTTGCCGTTCTGGTCCTTTACTGAGACCAGCGTGCCGCCGAAGTCGTATATCGTCCCGTTTCGCAGCGTTATGCGATCAAAGTTGAACGTGACGTTCGACCGTCCCGAAACCTGTCCCGAACGCCCGACGCCGGTCAAGTGCCCTTCGATCACCGCACCGCGGAACTCGCTCGGCGACTGGACTATCATCTTGAATCGGTCGTTGTTCTGCGAAACGTTCGTGTTTATCTCATTATCGAGAATGGCGGTCACGTTCGCTCCGTTCGGAACGATGAACTCGCCGGTCCGCCCCTGATTGATCGTCGGATACGAAGTGTTGGCTCCCGGCCGATCATCCGGGTCGTTACTCGAGAACGTTCCGTCGTCCGACGACGAGGCCGCCGTATTCGCATCGACGCCGAGGCCGGCAACCGACTCGGTCTTGTCGTAATAGCTCTCGGCCAAAACGGTTTCGCTCAGATATTCGGTGGTGACACGGCGTGACACTTTAAGGCCGCGTCCGTTGTCCGCCGGTGAGAATGTGATCGTAAAATCGGACTCGCCGCCGGTCGTCGAAACGACCAGGTCCTGACCGCGCATGCTCGCACGCAGTTGCATGTTGCGCCCACCGATCTGCTCGCTTCGGGTGCTGCCGTCGGCGGCAAAAGTGACGGGCTGCGACTTTGACGATGCGAGCGTGATCTGGCTGCCGCGGACGTCGAGAGCGATCTGCTCGGGCGCTTCGAGCTTCGATTCCAGATCGTCACGCTGATCGTCACTGACGTTCTTTCCCGAAATTAGATCGGCGATGTTTTCGCTGCGGCCCGTGTTGAGCCGGTAGGTGCCGGTTAAACTATTCGCGAACGTCCCCGTTCGTCCCGTCGTTGTCGAAGGATAGGTGCGCGGCGATGTCGGCGGGTGGCTGCTCGTGCCGCCTCGGTTTGCGGGATAAGTTGAAGCGCGGCCGTTCCAGTCGGGCGTCACGCGGTAGTTCGCCGCGAGACGGTCGATCAAATTGCGGACCGGCTTCCAATCCAGCTCGAGCGTTCGATTAACGCCGCTGCCTTGCCGAAAAAATGTGTCGACGTCCTTTGCGGCCGTGATGATCTCGACAACGTCGTCGCGGTTCTCCCGCCGCTGCACCTGATTTTCGTCGAACGCGGCGACCTTGTCCTTCAGATTCTCGACGCTGCGACGCAAATCGTCGGCGTCCTGCTCGTCGACCGCGCCGGCACGAAACTGCTCGTCCATGTTGAAACGAAAATCGTCGATCCGCGAATTCAAACTTCGGGTGAGGTCGCCTACCTGCCGCGCGCTGATCTGCTGAGCGTTTGCCGCGACGCCGAACCCGAGCACTAACACACCGATCGCGGCATAAGCCGAAAACACATTTCTTAAAGTACGCATTTCTTTCTCCAAATAATTGACAGCGATGAACCGATCCATCGGATTTGAAGCATTTTTCGTACCAAACGTTGTTCACAGCGAGCGACCCGAGGCGATGTGCTAAAATCGGCTCATCAAAGACACGAAAGTTGAGGTTTAAGACAAATGGCGGGAAACAGTTATAAAGCAACCGTTCAGTACGCGGGCGACGAATTCCTGATCGGGACGCCGCCGAGTGGGCACGCACAACTTATTGATTTCAAAGGCGATAGGCGAGCCGCACAGTCGCCGCTCGAGATGCTGCTCGTGTCCGTTGCCGCTTGCACGGCCGCCGACATCGTGTCGATATTATCGAAAAAACGGCAGGATGTGACCCGCTATCGAGCCGAGATAACCGGCGAACGTGTCGAGGACCACCCGCGGAAATTCATCAAGTTCCACATTCACCATATCGTGCAGGGCCGCGGCGTTTCGGAAAAGGCAGTCGCCGACGCGATCGAGCTCTCCGATACCAAATATTGCTCAGTCGCCGCCACCGTGCGCCCGACGGCAGAGATAACCACCAGCTACGAAGTCATCGAAGAGGCGGCGGCCGGCAGTTAACCCCGCCGCTCGGTCGAAATGATGACTCGGTCGGTCGGCGATCCTTTCGAGCCTTGTTCGTGTTGTTTTGTGTGTTTCGTGGTTCAAGTTCCTAATCGTTTCGTAATGAGTTGTTGCGGAAAGAGTTTTGAACGCGGATGAAGCGGATCGGGCGGATCTTCGCGGATCTGAATTTTTTCATATCCGGTTTTTTCGCTTCATCCGCGTTCCAAATACTTTCCACCACGCGCCCGATGCCGAGAAAACCCACGGAAAGAATATCTGCTAAAATCAGACGGCCGTCTTTCTCGCCGACATTATGATTAAACGAACAGCAATTCTTTTTTTCGTCGTGCTGATATCTTTTTCAGCCGCACATGCACAAACCAAAACGCCGGAGGCCGCGACGCGCGATTTTTACCGCTGGTACATCGGCGAGCTCAATGCGGACCGTTTTCCGATCGACAAAAACAAGCCCGAGATAAGAAAACGCGTCTCCGCCCGGCTCGCACGGTGGCTGTTTTCGCCCGCCTATCGCGAATACGGGGCGGACTATTTTCTCGACGCTCAGGACTTCGATGCGGAATGGGCCACGACCGTCAACGCCGCTGGTGGTGCCGTCAAAGGCAATAGCGCGACAGCCGTCGTCACATTCCCGAAATCAAAGCACTTCGCACGAAAATCGATGACCGTAAATCTCGTCCGCGAAGCCGGTGCATGGAAAATAGACAAGGTGCGAGGCCGATGAATAAGAAGAGCAACATTGCCGATATGAAATATTTTTTCGCTTTGATCATCATTGTGGCCTCTTCGCTGTGCGTCTCGGCGCAGGTGCCGGTGAACACACAGGTACAGATCCTCAAGGCCGAGGACGCGAGAGCGTACGGCAAGGCCATCGAAGGCTTGATGTCGAACCCGAACGCCGACGTTCGCACGCGTGCGGCGCTTGCCGCCGGTCGCATCGGTGACGAAAAGGCCATTCCGGCACTCGCAAAGCTGCTGGCCGACAACTCGCCGAAGGTCCGCGAAATGGCCGCATTCGCACTCGGCGAGATCGAATCGATCAAGGCTGCCGACGTCATCCTGAGATACATCGGCGAAACCGCGAAGGCGAACATGCCCGGCGTCGCCGATCATAATAACCGCGGGCGGCTGGCCGAAGCTGCAGGCAAGATCGCGGCGGCGAACGCGAAAGACCCGAAAGCGAAAGACCTCGCCCGCGCGATAGTTTTCACGCTCGAATCGGAAGCTCTGGCGGGCACGGCAGCGAACCGCGAGACGATAATTTTGGCCCTGACGGCGGCGCTTCGCACACGCCCCGAGGGCGGCGAAGTCGTTACGGCGAAGTTTCTCACGAACGCCGATCCGCGCGTCCGTGCCGATGCGGCGAACACGCTTTCCCGTATGCGGGCGAAAAACGCCAACGCAGCCCTACGCAAGATGCTCGCCAATGACACTGACCCGATCGCCCGTGCGAACGCCGCGCGGGCACTCGGCGCGGCAGAGGACGCGGAAGCCTTCGAGCTTCTCGCAAATGCGGCGGGCAAAGATGCGGATTCCCGTGTTCGAATTTCGGCTATTCGCTCGCTCGGCTCTCTCAAAGATCCGAAAGCCGCCGACCCGCTGCTCGATCGCGGAGAGCGTCTGCTGCAGGGTTATGCAAAGTCGAAGTTTGCGCGCCCGGCCGAGGCGAGTGAGCTGATCGAGATCTCATCAGCGCTCGGGCGGCTGCTGCCCGACACGCGAAACGAGCGTGCCGTAAATTTTCTCAGGGACTTTGCGGGCCGAGACGACGGATTCAACGCCGAGATCGCGCTCGCCCGTTTCCGTATTGCTCCGGGCCGCGGCGACGATAAAAAGAAGGAACTTACCAACTGGCACCAGTACAGCACGCTTGCTCAGATCATCGGCGAATTTGCTGCCGTCAAGACCACGAACGAGCAGGCACTGAAAATGAAGGGCGAGGCGCCCGAGCAGCTGCGGCCGCTGGTCGACGCATTTCTGACGGACACGTCCGACCACGCAATCCAAATGAGACTGGCCGCACCGGACATTCTGCGTGCGTACGCGCAATTCAAGACGGACGATCTTTCTGCCGTTCTTCGCGAACATCTGAGCAGCGGCGATCTTTTTGTTCGGGCAACTGCGGCCGAACTCCTTGCGGACCGGCAGGCTTCAAAAGAAAACGTCGAAGCGTTGCAGAAAGCATTTGCTTACGCGCTTATAAACGACAAGGATTACGACGACGCGCAGCTCGGCACCCTAGACGCTTTGTACAAACTAGATAAGAAAGGATCGGTCGACACGCTGCTTGTGGCTTTGCACGCGATGGACTATCTCGTTCGCAAAAAAGCGTTCGATCTCCTCGCTGACAAAGACCTGCAAAAGGATTTTCCGGAAATTGCGGCCGAGCTGGAAGCGGCCCGTGCAAGCCATAAAGATCAAGTCTTGCCGTACGCTCCCGGTTCGGGAACGAAACTCGGGCAGGTGCTCAACACCGACGCCGATTACCGCCGTGCGGCAGCCCGAAAGAATGGAACGGTGAAAGCTGTTCTAGCCACGGACAAAGGCACGTTCACCATAGACCTGCTTCCAGAAGACGCACCGCTCACCGTCGATAATTTCGTCAAACTAGCCCGGTCAAATTATTTTAACGGCCGCGAGGTTCATCGCGTCGTGCCTAATTTTGTTATGCAGGACGGCGACCCGCGCGGCGACGGAAACGGCGGGCCCGGCTGGTCGATCAGGTGCGAAATAAATATGGTTCCGTTCGATCGCGGTGCGGTCGGCATGGCTCTGTCGGGCAAAGACACCGGCGGCTCGCAGTGGTTCGTCACGCACTCGCCCCAGCCGCACCTCGACGGCGGCTACACCGTCTTCGGCCGAGTGAACGAATCATACATGAAAGTCGTAGATAACATCGTTCGGGGCGATAAGATTGTGAGTGTGCGTATTGTCGAAACCGGAGCGGCACCGAGACGGCCTCGGAAGTGAAAACCAAATGTTTCTTAATTGCCGTAGGCTTTAGCCGACGGTCAACGTGATGAAACTTATCTTGGCTTTAGCCAAACCTTTTGGCTAAAGCCGGGAAATGTAGATCAACGCAACCGTCGGCTAAAGCCGGCGGCAATTCAAGAGTTCAAGGCAACTAAAAAGAAGCAAATTGATATGGACCGGCTCGAAACAAGAAAACAAGTCGAGGTCGAAGAGGGCCTCGAAAATCTCTCGCATTACCTCGACGGGTTGTTCCGCGTTCCCGGCACAGGGTGGCGGTTTGGGCTTGACGCGCTAATCGGGTTGGTGCCGAATGTCGGTGACACGCTGACTTCGTTCGCTTCGTTTTATATTTTGCTGGCGGGCGTGCGGTACGGTGTGCCGAAGATAACGCTGCTGCGGATGGCGTTCAATATAGGTTTGGATTATGTCGTCGGTTCGATACCGCTTGTCGGCGACGCGTTCGATTTTTTCTGGAAATCGAACAAGCAGAACATGGAGCTCATACGCACGCGTGCCACGGGGAAAGGAAAAGGCACGACGAGCGATTACATTTTCATCTTCGGAATTATTGGTTTGCTGGTACTGCTGCTGGTCGGGTCGATCATCGCGAGCGGTTTTATTCTTTACTACATTTTCACCAGCCGGCCGCTGATCTGAAATGCGCAAGCCCGCACGAAGTAAGGGCGTAGACGGTCGAGTTGGCCGTCTACGCCCTTACTTCGTGCGGGCTTGCGCAAACTGCTTCGTTACGCGATCGCTCCGGCGACTTCTGCCGGGAACATCTTTTCCAAGGCTCCGGTGATGACACCGAGGCCGAACTCGCCGGCGGCGCGGCTTTTCAGCTTGCCTTCCGAATTGAAAAGATAATAGACCGGCACCCAGCCCTGCTCGTTCAGAAATGCGTCCTTGAGCTTGTGCTGATTGTCGATCGCACATATATCGTCGATGCAGTGTTCGGCGATCGTCGCTTTTACTTTTTCGAGATCTGTATCGGCCTCGTACCGCGGCATGTGGACGGCGACCGTTCGCAGGCCTCGTTCCTTAAACTTCGCCTTCAGCTCCTGCAGCTTCGGCATGTTCTCTTTGCAGATGCCGCAGCTCGTCGACCAAAAATAGACGAGCGTCGGCTGGCCGTTAACAAAGTCGTCGGCCGTATCCTGCAACTCATTCAACCATTCGGTGGCTCCCTCAAACGAAGGAATCGCGTCACCTATTCTCATCGGCATAACTTTTACCTCAAATCGAATGGAACACAGATCTCCACGGAAAGGGCCGGATCGGGACGGATCTGAAAAATCCGTGCGAATCCGCTTCTTTCAGCGAAGATCCGTGTTCGATTTACCAATTTATACCTTCAAATTTTCCTGTCCCGGCGTCCAGTCGGCACCGCACAGTCCACCGGTCTGCAGGCCTTGCAGAACGCGGAGCGTTTCGTCGACCGAGCGTCCGATGTTCAGATCATGAACGACTGAATATTGCAGCACGCCTTCCGGGTTGACGATGAACAGACCGCGAAGCGCGATGTTCGCTTCCTCGACCAGGATGTTGTACGCACGCGCCAGCTTTCCGCCGACGTCGGACGCGATCGGGTATTTAACGCCCGCGATACCGTTCTGATCCTGCGGCGTTTTGAGCCATGCACGGTGCGAGTGGACCGAATCGGTCGAAACACCGAGGACTTCGGCTCCGATCCCGTTCAGCTCGTCGAGACGATCTGAGAAATGGATCAATTCAGTCGGGCAGACGAACGTAAAATCGAGCGGGTAGAACATCAAGATAAGCCATTTGCCTTTGTAATCGGCGAGCGTCACGTTTTCGGCCAATGTGTCGATGTTCTTTGTCGACGGCATGTTGAAATCCGGTGCCGGCTGTCCGACCTTTGCGATCGTCGGTGTCGTTAATGCGTCTGTTGCAGTTCCTGTAGCTGTTGCCATTGTTATGTTTATCTCCTTATGATTATTTCAGATTCCAGATTCCAGATTCCAGACACTCCATTTGGAATTTGGAATTTGGAATTACTTATTGCAGTCCGGACAAAGCCCACGCAGTGTGAACTCTAATGACTCCGGTTTGAAATTCGAATATTTCGCCGCGAGCTGAACCAGCTCGGCCGGGTGCTCCATCTCGATGTCGACCAGTTTTCCGCACATCGTGCAGATCGCGTGGTCGTGCCGCGACGTCATCCGGTCGAAACGGCTCGCACCGTTGCCGAACTGTATCTCGGCGATGTGCCCCGCGTCCTTCAAAAACCTCAGGCTGTTGTAAACGGTCGCAAAGCTGATGCTAGGCAAAAGCTGCTTCGCGTTCACAAAAACCTCGTTCGCCGTCAGATGGCTATCCGCATTGCGAATAACCTGCAGCACGACTTCACGCTGTTTCGTCAGGCCCAGATCTTGTATTGCTGTAACATTCATCTTATTAACTTAGATTTAGAATAATTCTAATTCTAACTTTTGTCAAGTCGATATAAGCGCTAAATGAGGCCCCGCTCACCCAATTTGAGCGGGGCCTCGGTTTGCGTTTCAGGAGGAACAGCCTTCGACGCAATGTTGAGTATACGACTTATAACCAAGAAAAGTTTTGTCAAAAAAGCATTTTTGTAAAACGCGGTGATCACGGTCGCAAGGCGGGCTTCTTTCTACGTTGCTTCGGCTGCCCTGAAGCATGAAGCAAGAGGCGGACAGGGATGTCCGCGGTCACCTGGTTATTGCGGGCTGACGATCAGTTTTCGGCGGGCCTGGACGATCAGGCCGTTACGTTTGGAGGTGACCTCGATGTTGCGTTCGGGCGACTTTTCGGTTAGCGGAATTTTCGGGATGTAGGTGACGACGTACGACGCGTCGATCATCTTTGCGACGAGCGCGGATTTTTCGACCATTTCGTCAAGCGACGTCGGGACGATCATATCGCCGTTCGTTTTCTCGGCGATCGCGTTGAGCTGGATTTCGGCGTTTTCGAGGTCGGCTTTGCGCGCCCTTAGCTTTCTCAGCATTGTGCGGTCGAGATTGATCGTCTTGAATTTCGGAGCCGTCGCCGTGTCGCGGACGCCGTTCGGAAGCTGCGCGGCAACCTCGTCGGGCATTGCCTTTGGCGGCGGTGAATTTGAAATGCCTTTCGTACGCGGAGCGATATCGGCCGCTTCCATCTGCGTGTAGCTCAAAACGTGGACGCTGATATCCGTGGCGAGCAGCCGATTTAGGGCCTGCGCTTTTGTGCGTGCATCGACGCTGCTGTCGGTGCCGTCGGTTATCAGGACGAGATGTTTGTTTCCCTGCTGGACTTTCTGTATAAAGTCGATCGACATGTTTATTGCGTCGACGAATGCCGACCGGCGGCCGAAATTCGTCTTCCCTATCGCCCTCAGCGTGTCCGCTTTATTGTCGGTCCATTCCGAAACGATCTCGGCCTTGTCGCTGTATTGCAATATCGCCACCTCGTCGCCCGGCTTTAACGCTTTCACTACCGCGCGGGCGGTTTTGCGGGTTTGGTCGAGGCTTTTGACCTGCCGCAGCTCACCGCCGGTGTCCATCACGATCAGGACGCTGGCCGGCATACGACGAACGCTGCTGGGCTGGTGAAGGATGTTGTCCTCGTTGATGACGAGGTCGTTGGCGGTGACGTCGGGGACGAACTTCCCGTCCTCGTCGAAGGCGAGCACGTTGAGTTTTACTTCCTCGGTCAGCACGCGGACCGCTTCGTCGTCGCTGGGTGTCGGGGACGGAACAGGCGCAACGCGGCGGCTCTGGGCATTGATTCCCGTAGCAAAAACGAGCAAAGCCAACGGCAGTACTATTTTACAAAGCAGACGCATAATCGACCTTGCGGGTATGATGCGCGAATTAACAAGTGCTTTGCTTTGGTAGTGACCAAATTTTTGAAGATCTTTTCGCCCTTGCTTACAACATGGGATGTTCAGCAACGAAATCGAGCAGCTTTCCGATATACGTTTGAAAGTCGGGGCACTTGATGCCGTGCGGTGCGAGCAGTTCGTTTGCGGCGGCGGTGTCGTAGGTTTGGGCGATAAAAAAGTAAGGCACAGCGGCGATCGGCATACCGGTGAGCGGAGGGGATAAGGGAAGTAAAAGTGTGTTGTGGATGAGTGCGGACGGCGGCGTGAACACGGATATCTTTCCCGTCAGATTTTCCGCGATCTCGTCGAAGATCTCCGCGGTCGTCAGCGGCGACGGGTCGGCGAGCGCGATCGTTTTGCATACAGCCGCTTCGTCATCGGCGAGTGCCGCGATGCCTTCGACCACAAAATCGACCGGTACGAGATTGAGCCGGACGTCGGCGTTGCCGACATTTATCGCACGCAGCAGTCCCGGAGCCTTTCGCAAATACTGGATCAGATAATAGATGCCGTCGTACTTGGCGGTCTCGCCTGTTCGCGAATCGCCGACGACGACCGACGGGCGAAATATCGTCACCGGCAGCTCGTGCCTCAGGCCTTCAACTTCCAGCTCCGCGAGGTACTTCGTCTCTTCGTAAAAGTTCCTGAAACCGGCGTCGTGCTCGAGTTCGGTTTCGAGGATGCGGCCCGTCCGCTTTCCCGCGACGTAACACGTCGAAATGTAGTTATAACGTCTTAGATTCGGCAGCGTGCGGACGAACGCGTTTACGTTTTTGGTGCCGGCGAGATTGACCGCGAATGCGACGTCTTCAGCGACGGCGAGGTCGTAAACCGCGGCGAGGTGAAAGACGTCGGTGGTTTCGGTACGGATCTCTTCGAGGTCGGCGGGGTCGATCCCGAGATCCGGCATCGTGATGTCGCCCGTGATCAACGCAAAGTTCTCGAGCGGCGTGCCAGTGTCGGCGGCGATCCGCTCGGCCGACCGCATGGCCGCGTCCGTCATGCGCTGCTCAACCAGCAGGAAAAACTGAGTATCCGCGGACGCAAGACGCGCTACGAGCCGCTCGGCTATGAATCCCGGAAATCCGGTGATAAATATCGTCCTGCTAAATTCCATGATCCGTAAAATGCGAAATAGCCGAGACCGTAAGCCCGATACTGACGTTTTCCACCTGTGGAAATTATATGCTAGAGTTTTTGTACCAGATCAGTTTTCCGGAAACCTTTTCAGTTTAATGCAGGACGCACAAAAATCAGCCACATACGAAAACGAACCCGACGCCGGCCCCGAAAGCGAATTGGACGAACCGCGTTGGTCCGTGGTCTCGTTCGAGCGATGCGAGGCGTCTCATCTGACCTTCGCTGACGCCAGAAAAAAGCTCGCCGAACTTGAGGCCGCTAAAATTGCCGGACTTTGCGTCGTCACCGACGACGTCGCCGAACGCGTCGCCGGCCCGAAAGCATGACCGGCTAGACCTCCAACACGATCTTCCCAAAACTCGCGTTCGATTCCATATACTCATGCGCGGCGCGGATGTCCGCAAGGGCGAAAACCCGATCGACATTTCCCGTTAACTTGCCCGACGCGATGAGCGGAACGACATCGCTCTCGAACCGCCGGACCGCGTCCGCTTTTTCCTCGACGCTACGACCGCGGAGCGCTGTTCCGATCACCTTCGCGCGTTTGCTGAGAACCGCGCCGAGATCGATCTCCGCCTTTCGCCCGGCGCTCAGGCCGACAATCATCAGTCGGCCCTTAACAGCGAGGCTCGCAACATTCTGCGAAAAGTACGCACCGCCGACCAGGTCCAGAATAACGCCGGCACCGACGCCGTCTGTGTTCTCCATCACCTTTTGAGCAAAGTCCGGTTCGCTATCAACGAGCACCGGAACGTCCAGGCCGAACGCGGAACAGCGTTCCAGCTTATCGGCTGTCCGCGAGGTGCCGATCACCCGGCAGCCGTGAGCCTTCGCGAGTTGCAGCGCGGCGAGGCCGACGCCCGAACCGACCGCGTGAATCAAAAGCGTTTCGGAATTTTGAAGCTGGGCCTGGGTGAAAACGGCGTCGTGTGCGGTGATGAAGACCTCGGGGAAAGCAGCGGCCGCAATGAGATCGATATTCGCCGGAACCGGCGCAAGCAGTGACTCGTCGATCAGCATTTGCTCGGCCTGCGCCTCGCCCGCGGTTATCCCGAAAACCCGGTCGCCTTTTTGAAAACGGCTTGTGTCGCGTCCGGTATCGATGATCTCACCCGCTAATTCGAGGCCGGGAATATTTGGCGAGTAGCCTTGCGGCGGCGGATACGCCCCGCGGCGCTGCATAATGTCGGCGCGGTTGAGGCCGGCGGCACGGACGCGAACGAGCACCTGCGTGCCCTCCGGTTTTGGCGGATCGGGAATCTCCCTGATCTCAAGATTTTCCGCCCCGCCAAATTCTTTTATATAAACTGCTTTCATCGGTAAGAGTTACGCGTTTACGCGTGAAAGTGATGGACGCGGGGCCCGTTGAAAATATACTCGAGTGCCGACCACGCAGTATCACGCGTAAACGCGTAACTCGTACCCGTCGGTTAATGACGCAGTCTTGCCTCGACGTTATTGGCCTTGAGCGAGTTGCCGGTCGCACGCTGCAGATCAGCGATCGCCTTGTTCAGTTCCGTTTGTGCACGGAGTTCGCTGCTGCGTGCCGCCGTCAGTGCCGTTTGGCGTTCGAGAACGCGGTAAACGTCCGACTGACCGGCGTCGAGCTTTCGCTGCTCCGACTCGTACTGCTTCGCCGTATTCTCACGCGCGATCGCCGCCGCACGAAGTCGTGCCTCAGCGGAGCGCAAAGTCTGCAAAGCGTTCCGCACGTCGACCTGGATGTTCTGCTCGATCTGCTCGCGCTGCGTCTCGATCCGCTCGCCCTCGACCAGTGAACGGCCCAGCTGGGCCTTCGCCGTCTTGTCACCGAACAGCGGCAGATTGAACTGAACGCCGACGCGGAACGACGGGTAACGGTTCGCGAACAGATTGCCGAGAGAGGCTGCGGCGCCGCCGTTCAGATTGTCGGGCAGAGTCGGCGTCGCGGTCGTCACCACCGGCGTGAGCGGCGGGAGCATCGGGTTTGTCTGCGCCGAGATAATATTCAGCCGCGCTATCGCCGCGTTCAGCGATTCGGTACTGCTGCCGCCGATCGGATTAACGAAATCCGGATTCGCCGTTCCGGCACCGCCCGCGAGCGTGTAATTCGCGATCAGGTCGATCTGCGGCTTTGTCTGTTCGCGGAAGTAACGCTGGTCGATCCCGTTGATATCTCGAGCCGCTTGATTTATCTCGATCTCAGGCCGGTTGTCGAGCGCCGCTGTTAACGCCTCGGGAAGCGTCGTCCGCGGAGCGTCGAGCTCGACCGGGTCGACCGGCGTGATCGACTCACTCCAGATCTCGTTGTTGCGGTTCGGCGAGACGAGGTTTTTGAGCGTGTTCTCGGCCAGCGTGACGCCATTCAGAGCTTCGTAAACTGCCTGCTCGTAATTTGCGACCTGCGTGTCGGAGGCAACGATGTCGATCGGCGCGAGTTGTCCTTCGTCGACCAGGCGTCGGTTGTGCTCGAGCTGATCTTTGGCGTCTTTTACGGAATCACGCTGCACCTGCAAATTGCGAAGCGCATAGGTCAGGTCCCAGTAGGCACGCTGAACGCCGGCGATGATCTCGATCGTCCTTTGCCGAAACTGTGTGTCGGTCAGCGACAGATTACGTTTTGCGATCTCGATCGTCCGGCGGTTCTGGTCAAAGGTGCGGCCGCGCAAGATCGGCTGCGTGAACGTGAACGACAACCCGGACGAATACGTCGGATTTACTGAAGTGAAAAGGTTATTGGAGGTATTCCGCGTGTTGTTCGCCTGAATGCTGTAGGTTGCTCCGGTCTTTTCCACCTGGCCCTGAAGTCCCGCGTTGGCGACGAAATTGGACTGCGTCAGCGAAAAATTGGGACCGCCGCCGAAGAAGCTGAACACGGGCGTCTTTGTCCGCTCGTAATAGGTCTGCCCGGCGAAGCGAGGTTCGTACACGCCGCGGGCGGCCTTCAGATCGAACTCGGCAATACGCACATTTTTTCGCGTTACCTCGATGTCCTTGTTGTTTTCGAGTGCGAGCGAGATCGCGTCAGCGAGCATCAGCGGACGGTTGTTCGTCATGTCGACGCCGACCCGGCCGAGCTCCGGCAAGCTGCGGTCCTCGGAACTATAATTCGGAGCGATCGCGGGAACGCCTTTCAGATTTTCCGGGGCGACGTTCTGCTTATCGTCAACTGGGGGAAGTACCGCAGGCGTCGGCGTCGGCTCAGCCGCCGGCGTCACCGTCGGTACCGGGATCGGCGTCGGCGTCACGTCCTGCGCGTTTGCAGTCACGGAACCGGCCGCAATTGCCAATATTAATACTAAATAAAATCGCGAAAACATATGATTACTTTTTATCCGGCTCGCTGGCCGCAATATTCCCGGCAGTACCGGAATTTTTTCTCGGAATAACTGAAAACTGATAACTAAAAACTGAAGATGTTTTTCAGTTATCACCTTTCAGTTTTCCGCTTTTCCGAAATAGTCCATTTAACTCTCGTTAATTACTGCCAAAAAACGAGCTCGCCACGGTCGAAAATCGGCGGCGGATCCCGCCGAAAAGCCACTCGCCGGCCCGATTTGCGTAGCGGAAAAGCTTCGCCTCGCTGAGGTCGTCGAATATGGAATAAAAGACCGGCACCGCCAGCAGCGTCAGCAGCAAACACAGCGATTGCCCGCCCACGACGAGCACGCCGATCGAGCGGTTGGTTCCCGAACCGGCTCCGCTCGAAAGCACGAGCGGGAGCATGCCGGCGACCAGTGCGATCGTCGTCATCAGGATCGGACGCAAACGATCGCGGTTCGCCTGTATGATCGCGTCGTATCGGTTCATGCCTTGCGACCTGAGATTATTCGTGTGATCGATCTGCAAAATGGCGTTCTTCTTTACGACACCGAACAGCAGCAGCAAGCCAAGACCGGAGAAAATATTCACGGTCTGCCCGGTCGCCAGCAAACTCAAAATACCGAACGGTATCGACAGCGGCAGCGTCAGCAGGATCGTCACCGGATGGACGAACGACTCGAACTGCGCCGCCAGCACGATATACATAAAAATGAACGACAGCACGATCGCCAAAGCGAAGTAGTAGAGCGATTTGCCGAGTTCCTTTGACTGCCCGACATAGCCGGTCGTGTAGCCCGCCGGCAGATTCAGCGTTTTGACGAACTTGTCGATCTCGCCGGTAATGTTCGTGGCGGAACCGCCCGGCTTCGTATTTGCGAGCAGCGTGACCTGACGCTGGCGGTTCGTACGGTCGATCGAACTGGGGCCGGTACCTTCCGAAACCTTCACCAGGCGGTCGAGCGATACCCAACCTACTTTCGTCGATGGCACGATAAGCCGCGTCAATCCCTCGACACTGCTTCGATATTGATTTAGCGCTCGCACGCGAACTTCGTACTGATCGGTGCCCTCGTTGAACTGCGTCGCTTCCTGGCCCGCAACGAGCGTGTTGAGCGCCTGCGAGACGTCGCCGACGCGGACGCCGAGGTCGGCAGCCGTGGCTCGGTCGACCGTAAGCCGCACTTCGGGCTTGCCGCTGATCAGGGTCGAGTCGACGTCCACGGCATCGGGGATCGTCTTCATCTTTTCCATGATCTTGTCGGAGTAGATCTCAAGCTGTTTCAGATCCGGGCCCGCGATCAGGAACTGCACGTTTGCGTTGCGGAAGCCGCCGCCCGAGAACGCGGCAACCGGCTGGACGGCAGTGCGGAGTTCCTGGGGAAACTTTTGCTTGTCCGTCAACAGGTCACGTGTCTCGGCCATCATCGTTTCCTGGTCTTTCGGCCGATCGGCGATATCGGTCAGCTTTACATATATCGAACCGGAATTGACGACCTGCTGCTGGCCGCCGCCGATGGTAACGAGCGTATCGGTCACGCCCGGCATCTTTCGGATCTCGGTCGCGATCCGCTCGAACGTCTGCGCCGTCGCTCCCAGGCTGTAACCTTCCGGAGCACGGATCGAAACCTCGAACTGCGACTGGTCGTCGACCGGCAAAAAGTTCTTGCCGACGAACATGAAAAGCGGAATGATCGCCAAAAATACAAGTACGCAAACCGTGACGATCACCCAGCGGTTGGCCATCGAGAACCGCAGCATAGCCGTATAAAAACGGTCGACATGACGGAACCAGCTTGTGTGTTTTGAATCGTGCGGCTCCTCGTTCAGCGTCGCCTCGACCATTCCGTCGCCGGTAAATTCGATCTTTTCTTCGCCGACCAGCTTGTCCTTCGGCCGCTTAATAAGTCGAGCCGCGAGCATCGGCGTCAGTGTGAACGAAACGATCAGCGACACGCCGACGGCAAACGACGCCGTCAATCCGAAGCTCGACATGAACCGCCCGACGATGCCCTGCATGAAACCGATCGGGACGAAAACCGCCATCAGCGAAAGCGTCGTCGCGAGGACGGCCATGCCGATCTCACGCGTGCCCTCGATCGCCGCCTGGAACGGGTCCATGCCCTTTTCTTCAATAAAACGGTAGATGTTCTCGAGCACGACGATCGCGTCATCGATGACGATTCCGACCATCAGCGTGAGCGCGAGCATCGTGATCGAATTGAGCGTGTAACCCATCGCGTACATCAACGCGAAGGTCGAAATGATCGACGTCGGTATCGCCAACGCCGCAATCAAGGTCGTGCGGAAATTCCAAAGGAAGAGAAATACGACGATCGCCGCGAGTATCGAACCGACGATCAAATGCTCTTCGATCGAGCGCAGCGAGTTTTCGATGAAGATCGAGTTGTCGCCGATGATCCGCATCTGGTAGCCCGGCGGCAGCGTGGCCTCGATCTCCTTCAGCCTGCTCTTTACCTCGTGGGCGACAGCGACGGTATTCTGCCCGGACTGTTTCGAAACGATCAGAGTCACGGCCGGCTGGCCATTCAGACGCGCCTCGGACCGGATCTCTTCGGCACCGTCCTGTGTGTAGCCGAGGTCTTTGATCTTTACCTGATAGTCGCCGCGCGTTGCCACGACAACGTTGTCGAATTCCTCGACCTTCTTGATCTTGCCGATCGTGCGAACGCTCGACTCGGTCTGCCCCTCGTCGATACGGCCGCTCGGAAACTCTATGTTTTGAATACGCAGAGCGCTCGCGACTTCGGCCGCGGTCACGCTGTACGCACGCATTTTGTCCGGATCGACCCAGACGTTTATCTGCCGTTCCTGCCCGCCGATGATCGAGATCTGGCCAACGCCGTTCACCGATTCGATGCGTTCCTTGATGCGTTTCTTGGCGATCTCGGTCACTTCGCGAAGCGACGTCGGGGCCGAAACGGAAATACGCAGAACCGGAGCCGCATCCGTGTCGAGCTTTTGGACAGTCGGCTGCTCGGCCGTGTCGGGGAGGTTGGGTATGACCGTCTGGACCCGGTTTTCGACCTCCTGCGAAGCGACGTTCACGTCCTTTTCAAGCACGAACTGGACGAACACCTGCGCGATGCCCTCGACCGATGTCGAACGCAGCTCGTCGATACCGCTGATCGTATTGACCGCTTCCTCGATCTTTTCCGTGATCTCGGTCTCGACCTCTTCAGGCGACGCGCCGGGGTTAAGGACCGTGATCGTCACTGTCGGAAAGTCGATCTTCGGGAAGAGATCGACGCCGAGGCTGATAAACGAAAACAACCCGACCACGACGAGCGATAAAATCAACATCGTCGCGAAAACCGGCCGCTTAACACAAACTTCTGCTAACCACTGCATAATTCTTTAGTCCAAAGTCCAAAGTCCAAGGTCCAAGGTCGGACGTCTTGGGAACTATTTATATTTGCTGCCCCGAAGCTCGGATTCCCGGAGATATTTCATCAATCCGCTGATCAACCGCCCCGTCTCATTGAGCTTATTCAGCAGATTCTCGAACTGCTCTGCCGATACGTACCCCTGATCAAGTGCCACATACATCTGCGCTCGAGCCTCGCCGCAGGAACCTTTCGCGATTGAAAGGAAATTCAGGAACTCTTTGTCACCGCCTCGTTCAAATCCCTCGGCAATGTTAGACATGACCGAAACGGCGGAACGCCGAATCTGATCACGCAACCCGAAGTCGCGTGCAAAGGCTCCTTCGGATGTGACCGAGTAAATTATTTTCGTCGCTTCGCGAGCCGACCGCCACGACGTGACGTCTTCAAATCTTTCAATCTTCGCCATTTCGCTCCTGGTATTTAATGCCCCGCCAGATACTCCATCCAACACGCCGCTCACAGACTTTGGACTTTGGACCTTGGACTTTGGACCGCATCCTACTGCCTGACGAAGACGCCGTCCGTCAGTGCGGCCGGGTTGCTGGTTACCACTAGATCGCCTTCGACGACGCCGCTCTTGACTTGGATCATGCCGTTTTCCAGGAGGCCGAGCTGGACGATCTGTTCGCGGGCGGCGCCGTCTTTTACGACGAAGACGCTGTTAATGTCACCGACCGTCTTCACGGCGCTTACAGGGATCAACACTGCCGGTTCGGGCTTGTTTTGCGTCACACGCACGGTGGCAAATTGTCCCGGTTTCAATAATCCTTCCGTGTTTTGGACCTCCGCCTCGACGGTCAGTGTTCTGGCGGTCGGGTTTAGGCTCGGTGCGATCCGCACGATCGTACCCGCGAAACTGCGGTCCGGATACGCGCTGGTCTGAAGCGAGATTCCCTGTCCGGTCCCGACCTTGCCGATCGATGCCTCCGGGATGTCTATTTTCATTCTGAGCGTCGACGTGCGGACGATGGTCGCGATCTTTGTATTCGGAGCGCTCGGCGAAATGTATTCACCGACGTCGGCGACCTTATCGGAAACATATCCGCTGAGCGGGGCATAAACGGCCGTATCTGCTACCGCCTTCTGTGCGGCGGCGACCTGTGTTTGGGCTGTCGTGATCCCGGCCCGTGTGTTGGCTACGACGGCGCGGGCGGCGTCTACAGCGGCCTGGGCCGTGCCGACTGCCTTCGATGCTACCTGAGCGCTTGCGCGTGCGTCGGCTAGCTGTCCGGCGAGCTGGTCGCGCTGGGCCTTTCGCTGGTCAAATGCCGATTTCGAAACGTCGCCGCTTTCGAGCAGACGCTCGGTGCGGCGCAATTCGGTTTCCGCCAGCGTCAACTGAGCCGCGATCGAGCGCACGGCTGGGAACGCGTCCACGCTGAAACTCTGGCCCGCCGGAACGCCGAGCCGAGCCTGTGTCTGCGCAAGGTTCGCGATCGCCTGCTGGACGTTCGCCTCGGCCTGAACGACGGCCTGCCGCTGCTGCTCGACCTGCGAGCGTGCCTGATCGAGCTTGATCGCCGCGTCGCGGGCATCGAGCCGGACGAGCACGTCACCTTTGTTCACGTAGCTGCCGATGTCGAAATTGACCTCGACGATCTTGCCGGCGACCGTCGGAGCGACGTCCGTCGAGGCGTCGCTCGCCAGGTTACCGGTCGCCTCGAGATACGACGGGATCGGTTTTATCACGGCCTTTTCGGTCGTAACGTCGACGAGCTGCGGTTCGACCTTAACGTTGACGTTCGCCGAGTTTGCGCTGCGTCCGCAGCCCGCGGCAAGCAGTGCACTGAGCACGATCGAAGCGATCAGTGCGGTAGAGATTTTTTGGTCCTTCATCATGTTGAAAGCTCCGCTATAATGCGGAACCGGGCCTTTTACTTAGATATTCCCTTTAATATTATTTCCGCGAAATTCTTTGCAGCTTCTTCGTTCGAAATATCAAGAAGGTTGCGCTTTTTATCCCACAAAATATTGTTCAGCGAGTGATGGATCACCATCCCGAGAAAGGCACGTACGACGATCCGCGAATCCAACCCGCGGAGTGCTCCATCGTCCTGCCGCTGTTTCACATACTCACCGATAAAATCGTATACACGGCCTATGAAATCCGCGAAAAACTTTTCGGCCAGTTCGTGTTCCTCGAGTGCCGAAAAGAAAAGCAGCCGCATAAAATCGATGTCGGCGTGCTGTTTCGTGAGGGCACGAACGGCCAGATGATAAAAGAACGTGTAGTCGTCCTTTTCTTCGATCGCCTTTTTTAGGATCGGGTCGGCTTCGCGGGGAACCTGCTGCATGCCGCTCTGGCACGCTTTATCGGCGAGAATTTCGCCATAAAGTTCATCTTTGCTCGCAAAATGCCGGAAGACCATCGCCTCCGATACGCCGGCGGCGCGGGCGATCTCTTTCGTGGTCGTGCCGCTGAAACCGCGTTTTGAAAACAAGGTGACCGCCGTTTTAAGGATCTGCTCGCGTCGAGCGTCGCCTTTCATCCGGCCGGTGTGGTCGCAATTAAATAAATCTTTGATCAAAACAGCTCCTCGTTTCAAAGTAAGTGCTTACTTACTTAATGTGCTAGATTGCCACTTCGTCGATATTCTTGTCAACCGGCGAAAAAAGGATTTTCAAAACACCTTCGGCCGGCACGACAATAGAAGCATTTAGCGAACTTTTCGTGCATTATATTCGTTACAACTATCGGCGAACGAGGCTCATCAGAACGGCTGATCCGGACGCAAGGTAGGTAATTTTTTTATCAAGGAGATCGGGCAATGTCAGAATTTGAACAGGAAGTTAAGAAAGCGGAAGCGGAGTTGGAACAGGGTCTGGTTCCCGTGACCTCGGGCGAGCAGGCCGGCGGCTCATTTCTCGACGACGAGTTTTTAGGAGACCTCAAGGTGCAGGCGCAGGAATACGGACATAAGATCCAGGACGCGGCCGTCAAGGCCCGCGATTATGCTGGCGAGAAATTCAAGGACCTTCAGGGCAAGGATCCGAAGGAACTTGTCGAAGACGCGAAGGAATTCGCACGTCAGAAACCCGGCCAGGCTTTGGCGATCTCCGCGGTCGTCGGGCTGATTGTGGGACTCATCATCAAACGTCGATAAGACTTATCCCTCAAAAATAATTGACTGAACGAAAAAGGCGGCCTATCGCAGGCCGCCCTTTTTCGTTTTGTGTTATCTCGCGTTAGCGACGACGTCTTCCGCCGAACGAGCGAAAAGCTCTCGCTTTCGCGGGTCCGCTCGGGGTGGACGGTTTCGCTGCGAAGGTCGGGGCCGCTGTTCCGCCGAAATCCGGCAGGACAATGCGTTCGACCTGCTGGCCGGTCAGCTTTTCGATGGCACGCATCGAATGCTCTTCCGCCGTTGTGAACAACGTGATCGCACGTCCGCCTTTACCTGCACGGCCTGTTCGGCCGATACGGTGAACGTAATCCTCGGCCGCGACCGGGATATCGTAATTGATCACGTGCGAGACGGAATCAATGTCGATGCCGCGTGCCGCAACGTCGGTGGCGATAAGCACACGGGTCTTGCCCGACTTGAAGCTGCGAAGTGCCGCTTCACGCTGCGACTGCGAACGGTCACCGTGGATGCGGTTCGATTTGTGCGAACGTTTTTCCAGGATGTGTGCGATACGGTCGGCACCACGCTTTGTGCGGGTGAAAACCAGAACGCGTTCCCAATCTTCCTTTTCGAGAAGGTCGAGAAGCAAAGGCATTTTCGACGCCTGTGCGACCGAATAGGCCGACTGTTCGATGTTGACCGCAGCGTTGCCGCGTCGGCTCACTTCGATAAATGTCGGGTCCGCAACGATCTGGTAAGCGATCTTTTCGACGTCCGGAGCCATCGTGGCCGAGAAGAAGAGCGTCTGACGCTTGGTCGGTATTGCCTTCACGATCCGCTTGATCGAGGGCAAAAAGCCCATGTCGAGCATACGGTCGGCTTCGTCGAGAACGAGGAATTCCAATTTCGAAAAATCGATCATTCCCTGTTCCATAAAGTCCATCAGGCGGCCCGGCGTTGCGATGATGATCGTCGCACCGCGCCTTATCGCGTCGATCTGAGCCTTGTAGCCCGCACCGCCGATAATCGACGCGCAGGTGATTCCTTTCGGAGCAAATTGACGGCACGCCGCGTCGGTCTGGTTCGCCAGCTCGCGCGTCGGCGAAAGGATCAGCACCTTTGTACCGACGGGGCGTTTGCCGTCATTGAGTTTGTGCAGGATCGGAAGCAAAAATGCTGCCGTCTTGCCGGTGCCGGTTTCTGCGGTGGCGATAATGTCGCCCCCCTGCATAACTACCGGAATTGCTTGTTGTTGAATCGGAGTGGGCTCAATATAGCCCAACTGCTCGCATTTGTCCGTCAAAAAGGACTGCAAGCCTAAGTCTGTAAAAGTCATTAAATGTAAATTAAACTATTTCGACCGAAGTACCGCGTGGCTCGATCTGGCTGTATATATACAGTTCGACCGGTTGCGGACTCGCACGTGTCTCGGGCGTTTCCGCTGTCTGCAGTTGTACTTATGCCTATTAAAATAAGGCTACAACAAAGTGCAGTTCTTCAGGATGTTTTAAGAAGTTACTAACGGTGGGGTAAATCTTTCGGCTTAACGGTTGCAGCGAATATCCAACGTTTGATGGCAAGGAAACAACTCCGAACCGCTTCTGACAGTATTAAATTCCCGCCTCTCGCCTATCCAAATGCTGCTTCACAATAAAGCCAGCGTACCGTTGATGAATGAGACACGGATTTGACCAAGTTATGAGATTACAATATTTACCGATGAGTTGCAAGCTATTTAGTAGAACAGGCGAGGGCCCTCATCGGTGATTCGTTGCATTAGCAATCTCATGACGACGCTTTCGTTGTTTGGGAGGTAATTTGGTCATCGATCAGGGCCAATTGCATCGGCAGTTCGGATTCGGATTTATGAAGCAATTTTCCGTAGTTGCTATAGTGCCAAACCCGGTGAAAAGTCCAAATTTCACCATCGACTCGGGACTCAAAGGATTTTATAGAATGATTTCGGTTTGATACCCGGGCGCCTTTTATCCCTAAGCCTTTTCTCAGTGTCTCGAAAACTTTGTCACCGAAACAGATTATTTCTCGCTCGCGCGAATCGTCCATTGCTGCGACTTTGTCAACGAAAACACGAGTGGACTCTGCAGAGTCTACGGTTACGCGTCCCGAACGGCTTTCTATTACCTCGGAGACATCGGTCATGAATCCGCCGATTAAATTCTTCAGGCCAGCGTCTTGAATGTGTTTTTTCAAACGTCGATCGCCAACGTGCTTAGGTGCGTGGAAATTCGAAAGATGAGTGGTCTCGGTTTTGCCGGACCACGACGATGATCGATTAAGACCAACGAAGATAGCTCGCCCGTGAAGCACCCGAAGTCTTTCCCGAAAAAACTGAACAGAGCTATCGCCCGTGTCGCTCCAAAGCGCCCAACTGGAAGTATCAATTACGCAAAGCCGTTCGAATTTCTCAATATCAACCATTTTTGATACTCACTGATTGGTAGATCGGAACTAATTATCAGGATGGAAAACCACGCAAGAGCCACGATTTGAGATATGAAAGCTGCTCAAAACATTTGGCCGTGTAACAGCATTCATGTTGTTACCCTATATCTGTATCGATATTTTCCTGCTCCCGCTTTTTTATTTCCAACGATTCCGCGTCCAAGAGGTCCTGGGGCCGGGCGACTGTTCGTTTGTTTTCTATCAGATCGTCTATCGAAATGAAATTGGTCTCAGTATCGCCGAATGCGGCAATTACACGATCATTCCAACACTCATCAAAATCGAGTCCGTCGAGACCCATAAGTATATCAATACGTGCAGGCTCTACGCCGATCTGATAAACAAGAGCAGAATCGGTAAAATCTTGGGGTGTTATGCCCGTCATCGGGGAACCGAATTCCGTCAACGATTGAAAAACCCGTTCGGCGTTTTCGGGGCTGTTGCTTATCCAGATATCAAGATCTTTTGTGAACCGGGGCTCGGCGTGCTTGCTAACTGCGTATCCGCCAACGACCAGGTATTTAACTTTACCGTCGTTTAAGATTTTCAATAGATCGCTGAAGTCTGAGTTCATCGGGGTCTTTTCCTTTTGAAGTGTGAGCAAAGACGACCATATCCCAGGCGGCGTCCAAACGTTGCTTATCCGTAAGTCGCTGCCAAAATTCTATGTCGAACGAACGGTCGTTCTGCTCCTCCCGCGTCACTAAACGCGACATCACGAGACGCTTGTTCTTGTCGATGTACTTGAACTCCTTCAGAGGCATAATCACCTATGATTTTAACATAGATATTTCGCAAATTGCTGGTCTGTTGATCACTGCGACAGGCTAACAGCCTGTCGTACAGATACCCATTCGTCGGCCACGTCCTTCGGGGTTCGCTTGTTGCCGTCGACTTCGTAGTTCAGTTTGCGCATATCTTCCGTTGTGATGGCGTTATTTAGATGATCGAATACTTCTTTCAACGCGGGCATTGCGTCTTTGCGTGCGATGAACACGGCCTGGTACGGCGGGAAGTAGTGTTTGTCGTCGGCTAGTTGGAACAGGTCGAGCGCGGAGATGAGGCCGTCGGTGGAGTTGCCGGCGATAATGTCGAGCTGACCTGATTTTAACGCCTGATAGGTGAGCGAGAGGTCCATCTCGCGGGGCTGTTTGGCGAAGTTGAAGCCGTAGGCCTTGGAGAATCCCGGGTAACCGTCGGCGCGCGACATAAAATCCTGGCCGAAGCCGGCTTGCCAATTATGCGCGAGCGGGACGGCGTCGGAGATCGTTTTCAAATTATTTTTTCGAGCGACATCGCCGCGGACGAGGATGGCGAAATCGTTCGCGAACCCGAGCGGCGGACTCAGTGCCAGGTCGAACTTTTCGGCGTACTCTGCTTTGGTTTGATCGTAAACGGCCTGCGGATCGGTCAGCGGCGGATGTTTCAGGATCGCCGTGTAGGCTGTGCCCGTGTATTCCGGATAGACGTCGATCTGTTTCGAGAGCAGCGAGTCGTGCGGGATATTTCCGCCGAGCTCGAATTGCCGCTCGACCGCGACACCGCGTTTTTCGAGCATCTGGGCGAGGATCTCCGCGAGGATTATCGACTCTGTAAAATCCTTAGACCCGACAACGATCTTTTGTCCGGTCAGCGGAACGTCCGCAGCTGCATTAGAGTCCGCTCTAAACTGCGGGAGAAAACCCACGCCCACGATCACCGCAAACAATGCGATGACCGCACCGCCGAGAATCTTCCGCCGTCCGGCATTTTGCCGTTCGCCTATCGAGTATGCTTTCTCGATCTGACCCAACGCAAAGTCGCAGAGCAGCGCGAGCAGTGCCGACGCGATCGCACCGGCGAGCAGCAGGTTGTTGTCGTTTTGCCTCAAGCCCCGGAAGATGTACGTGCCCAATCCGCCGGCGCCGACCGCCGCTGCGACCGTCGCGACGCCGACGCAGATGACGACGGCGATGCGGATACCGGTCAGCATCACCGGCGCGGCCAATGGCAGCTCGACCATCTTAAGCCGCTCCCAATCGGTCATGCCCATCGCCGTCGCGGCTTCGCTGATCTTGGGGTCGATGCCCAGGATTCCAGTAACTGTGTTTCGAATAACGGGAAGCAGTGCGTAAAGAGCGAGTGCAGTGACCGCCGTCCTCGACCCCAGCCCGCCGATGTAACTGATCGGTATCAGCAGGCCGAACAACGCAAGGCTCGGCACCGTCTGCATAATGTTCGCGAACCCGAGGATCGGCGTCTGCAGCGACCTGACACGCGTCAGCAATATACCAAGCGGCACGCCGATCAAAATGGCGAGTCCGGTCGAGAGGAAGACGAGGAAGATATGCTCACGCGTCAGGTTGAGCAGCTCCGGCCAGTTCGCCTGCAAAAATTGTAGGAAGCTCTGCATCGATCCTGCTTTATTGTAAACCGCTGCCGAACCAGGTCAGAACCGGGAGCGATAGCGACTGGGTTACCCGTCAGATTTCAGATGCGTTTAATTACCGGGGCGACCCGGTCGCTATCGCTCGCGGTTCTGACTTTTTGGATATGTCGCCTGCAACTGCGGCACCACCCGGCCCTTTGTTTTTTGTTCGAAGGCGTAGGCGTATTTGATAAGATTCGGTTCGCTGTATGCTTTGCCGAAAAACGAAAAGCCCATCGCCGAATTTTCGCGAAGGCCGACGGGGACCGTGATGTACGGGTAACCGGCGACGGCGGCGATCGACCAGGATGTGCCGGTGGTGGGGCCGACGAGGGCGTCGAGGTTGTCTTTTTCGATGACGGCGTCGATTCCCTCTTCGCGGGTGAGGCGTTTTATTTTGGCGAGTGCGTCGGTGTAGGCCTTATCGGTCAGGGCACCTTTCGCCTGCGACTGCAGAAAAAGCTCCTGCCCGAATTTGGGCATCTCGCGTTCCTTCGCCTCTTCGTTAAATTTGATGAGATCGTCGAGCGTCTTGTATTTCGAACCTCTGGCGGCGAGATATTTGTTCAGGTCGGTTTTAAATTCGTAAAGCAGCACGTCCGTCCGCTCGGTCGCGATCTTGCTGTAATCGGGCGCGAACGTGACGTCGACAAGCGTCGCACCGGCCGAGCGGAGCGTGTCGAGGTACGGCCGGTAAAACGCCTTCAACTCGGGCCGCGTGGTGTACTGCATCAAGACGCCGAGGCGTGCGCTTTTGAGGCCGCCGGCGTCTAGAAATTTTGTGTAATCCTTCGCCGCTCTCTTGTCGGCTTCCGCAGTCGCCGGATCGTTTTTATCGCTGCCCGCCATCGCTCCGAGCATGATCGCGGCATCGGTAACCGTGCGCGCCATTGGGCCGGCCGTGTCCTGAGTGTGAGCGATCGGGATAATTCTGCTTCGCGAAACGAGGCCGAGTGTCGGTTTGATGCCGACGACGCCGTTCGTCACCGCCGGGCAGATGATCGAACCGTTCGTCTCGGTGCCGACGGCGGCCGCCGAGAGGTTTGCCGAGACCGCGACGCCCGAACCCGAGCTCGAGCCGCACGGATTTTGGTCGAGGAAATAAGGATTGTTCGTCTGCAACCCGCGGCCCGACCAGCCGCTGATCGATTTGGTGCTGCGGAAATTTGCCCACTCGCTGAGGTTCGTCTTGCCGATAATAACGGCGCCGGCCTTGCGAAGACGCTGAACGACAAAGGCATCCTGTGTCGGCGTCGGTGCGTCGAGCAGAGCGATCGAGCCGGCGGTCGTGTGCATCTTGTCGGCCGTGTCGATGTTGTCTTTTATCAGGATCGGAATGCCGTGCAGCATCGAACGCACCTTGCCTTTTTTACGTTCCTTATCGAGCGCGTCGGCGATCGCGAGAGCGTCAGGGTTAAGCTCGAGCACGGAACGCGTTTTTATGTCGATCTGAGCGATCCGCTCGAGGTACATCTCGACCAGCCGCCGCGACGTCCACTCGCCGGACTTCATCTTCGCCTGCAGCTGCGGGATCGTGATCTCGACCAGCTCGGGAAACGGTTCGACCGGTGCAAATTCGATCATTTCGCTCTTAGAGTTCGTAAACAAAGTTAATGTTGCAAAGCCCGCCGCGGCCGTCTTCAAAAAGTCTCTCCGAGTGTTGCTCATAATGTCAGATCAGATGTCAGAACCGGAAGCGATAGCGACCGGGTAACCCTATTATCGACAGGGCCACTTATTTACTCAAACGTCGGCAACTCATCGCCCTGTCCGTTGATTACGTAATCGACCGCTAAGCCGACGCTTCTCTCGTTCCACAAATAGCGTTTGCTTCCTTTTGCCGCCCAAGGCGTGGCGTGGGATGTCCAACATCCGTCCTCTCTCATTTGTCTGGTGGCGTTCGCCTTCAGTGCATTCAATACAAGGTCAGGCGATTTAGGGACCCCCGACGACCGCGTGCACGTGATTCGTCCGGACGTTTATGGCGAAGAGATCCCAACCCCGAAGTGAACAAGTGTTTCTGATCGCTTTTTCAACCGACGTTCGTTTTATCGTGTCTAAAAGAACCGGTTCGCGATCACGCAGACGCGTTTCGATTCGCCGCCATGTATCGTTTCGCGGGATCCGTTGTGTGCCGTAGGTGTTATTGCGACGGTCGACGGAACCTCGCTCGTCGCCGTGAAGCCATGTGCCATAGCATCGGAAGGTTATCAAGTACGCGAGCGGGGAGTCCGTGTCATTCCACATAGTTTTGATCGTGTTGCCGCTGGCTATTGGGGTTACCCGGTCGCTAACGCTTCCGGTTCTGACTTAGGCAACCGTCTCGAGGTATGCCCGGGCGAGCGGGAGGTCCGAGTTTGCGAAATTGTTCGGCGTGCCGAGAAGCACGATGCGGCCTTTGTCCATTAGGGCGATGCGGGTGCCGAGCGTCATCGCTTCGTGCAGATCGTGCGTGACGAAGACGGCGGTCTTGCCTAATTCCCTAACGAGTTTGGCGAATTCTTTTTGGAGATTGGTTCGGGTTATCGCGTCGAGTGCGCCGAACGGTTCGTCGAGCAGGACGATCGGCGGGTCGGCGGCGAGCGCGCGGGCGACGCCGACGCGCTGGCGCTGGCCGCCGGAGAGTTCGTGCGGGAAACGGTCGGCGAAACGGCGAGCGTCGAGGCCGACGAGATCGAGCATTTCCCGAACGCGTTCGCGCTTTCTGTCGGCGTCCCAGTTCTCAAGCGTCAGCACGAGCCCGACGTTTTCCGCCACCGTGAAGTGCGGGAACAGGCCGGCTTCCTGCAAAACGTAGCCGATGTGCCGGCGAAGCTTTATCACGTCCCAATCCGTCGTGGCCTTTCCGTCGACGAGCACGCTGCCCGAGGTCGGTTCGATCAGGCGGTTTATGAGCTTGAGCGTCGTCGTTTTGCCGCACCCCGACTCGCCGAGCAGTATCAGCGTTTCGCACTGACGGACGTCCAGATCGAGCCGCTCGAGAATTTTTGTCCCGCCGACCGCGTAACTTAAGTCGCGAAAGACGATCATTGAGCCGTTTTCTTTCATTTGATCAACAACCGGAAGATTTGCCCGCGAATTACGCGAATGGACGCGAATAGGAATTCTTCGATTCGCGTTATTCGCGGGCAAGAGCTCTAAAATTAAAAAAAATTGTAACACCAGATGCAATTTTCGGGTTTATTACGCGTTTAGTTGTTGAGGAGATGCAAAAACCGTTTGGCCGCACGTCCTCGATATGGCCCGAGAAAGGCGATTTTAATTTTGAATTAATATTTTGGCGGATCAAAAAATGTTGAAGAATCTGAAAGGTGCAAAACGGATGCAAAAGCTCGTGCTGGCGGCCGTTTGCGTTACGGGAATCATGACGCTCGCCGGCGGAACCGCCGCCGCGAGCACGGAAACTGCTAACGAGCAGCTCAAGGCACGCGTCAGCGAAGCCGAAACGCTGCTGTCGAATCTTGGTTATTGGGTTCTGAAAGTTGACGGCGTGACGGACGCATCGACGCGCCAGGCGGTCATCGCCTTTCAAAAGGCGGAAGGTTTGAAGCGCACAGGAATTTTGAACGAGGACCTTCTCGCAAAAATGCGTACCGCATCCCGGCCGACAGCGAAACATGCCGGCGAGGCCCATGTCGAGATCGATCTCGCACGACAGATCCTGATGCTGGTCGACGAAGCCGGACAGGTTACGCGCGTTCTGGCGGTGTCGACTGGTTCGGGTGAGTGGTACGTGAGCGAAGGTAAACGGCAAAAAGCGTACACGCCGACTGGCGAATTTAAGATCACGCGGCAGATCAAAGGCTTTCGAAAAGCTCCGCTCGGCAACATCTATTACCCGAGCTACTTTCACGAAGGTTGGGCGATACACGGCAGCAACTCGATCCCCGTAACTCCCGCCAGCCACGGCTGTGCTCGCGTTCCGAGATTTGCGGAGAAGGGACTGAGCAGCATGCTGCATGTGGGAATGCCGGTTTTTATTTACTAAAGATTGGAGCGCCGGCATCCATCGACTGGAACGCCGGCATCCTGCCGGCAATGAGCGTGAAACGCGAAAAGGCGCCTATAAAAGAGGCGCCTTTTTTATTAACATATTTCGCGTCCTCGCGGACGCGTTGCAAGCAAGGATGCTTGCGGTGCAGTCGCAGGGATGCAAGCGTTCCATCAGCGCTTTAGCCAGGCTTCGCGGATCTTTAGCTGTTTTGCGGTTGCATTCGCCACCGGTTCGAGGCGGTAGACCGTGCTCGAACGCGAGCCGATCTTTACGGGAATGGTACGTTCGGCACCGTTACGGTTGACGGTCAGTTCGGCGGTCTTGCCGGTGAGTGTCTGGAACTGCACCTCTCGCGGATCGGTCCCATTTATTTTCACCACGACGTCGCCTTCGCTCAGTTCGCTCGCCGCGGCACCCGAGCCCGGTTCGATCGACGACACATACAGCCCGCCGCTGCGAAACCGCACGCCGAAGCCGAGGTCGGCCGACTGCTCGTTTTTCTTCACGACCTGATAGCCCGCGTAGCCGAAGACCTGATCGTAATTCGGAACTTCGGTCCAAAAGACGTAGCGATTGTAAAAATCGTGATAGTCCTTTTTGGTCAAACGGTTTATCTCGCTGATCATGTCCTCGGTCGTAAAGCCGCGGCCCTTCTTATAAAAATCGGCATACAGCGAACGCATCACGTCGTCGAGGCTGCTGCGGCCATCGGTGTCGTTCCTGATCGACAAATCTAACAGCGCCGCCAGATTTTGCCCCTGCGTGTAATACGAAATACCGAACGCCGTCGGCGTATCGTAACCGACCCACGTCGAAACCGACGACGCGGCGGGCGAGATGTATGATCTCGCGGGCGTGTTCTCGACGCCGGTGATTGCACCGGCGGCACGCTCGACAAACTGTTCGGGCGTCATCAGGCCCGCACGGTAAACGCCGACGACGCCGTAGTAATTCGTAAATCCTTCGGACACCCACAGCAGCGGCGTTTCGTTCTCACGCGAATAATCGTACGGCCACATCTCGGCCGGGCGGAGGCGTTTAACGTTCCAGAGGTGAAAGAACTCGTGCGAAGCGGTACCGATGATCTGCTCAGGCTTTGCCTGCTCGCCCGGCGGCGCGAAGGCGACGAATGAGTTGAGGTGTTCGAGCGCTCCGCTCGCGTTCGATTCGGGCGGTGCGAAAAAGTAAAAGTAGACGTACTTTTCGTACGGCAGACCGCCGAACGTCGCGCTGTGCGCCTTGGCGACCTTGGCGAGCATGTCAGTGAACTGTGCCGACTTTTCGGCGTTGAAAGTCCCGGCCGGCGTCGCGACAAAATAATGCGGCTTGCCCTCGGCCTCGAATTTGTGAACGTCGAAGCTGCCCATCTCGGTCGGTGCATCAACGAGCGTGTCGTAATCAGCGGCCGTGAACGTCATCGGGTCCGCGGTTTCTTTTAACGCGGTGATTATTTTCCAGCCGGTCGGTATCGCAAAGTGGACCGTACTCGGCTCGCTGCGATGGCCTTCCGGCTGCAAAAAGAATTCGATGCCGGTAAAGAACGCGAAGTCCTTTGCCACTTTCGCCTGGTTGAGCGCGAGAACCGTTGCTTGGTAATCGTATTCGACGCGGATCTGTTTGATACCGCGGGTGTCGACGTTCCACGTCTGTTTGCGCGACATCGTGTGCGGCAAGATCTTGCCGGCACCGTCCGTAATGCGGAACCGTATCAGGTTTTTAGCGTAGTTTTCGACCGTGTACCATCCGGGCGTCCACGTCGGCAAGCTGAGGTCGAGACGCGCCTGATTAATATTCGCGATGTCGGTCGTGATGTGGAATTTCTGTGCCGCCGGATCTTTCAGCTCGACCGTGTAGTCGATCTTGAGCGCCTTTTGCGCCGATGCCGCCTGCACGCCCGAAATGAACAGTAAACACAGAAATAGATAGTGAACTTGCCGTTTATGCCTCATATACCTCGCAAACGAATGGATTTAATGTAGTTTACTCTCGAAAACGAAAAATTGTTTCAGATAGGTCCGCCGGGCGAAACGAACCCGCCGGCTCAACCTGCTCCGCGCGATCTCGGTTTGCCCGCGATCCGTTTTATCCGGCCGACGAGTTCGTAAAAATCGATCGGCTTTGCCAGATGTTCCTGGAAGCCAGAGTTGAGCGCCCGCTTCCGGCCCGGAGCTGCCTTTTTCGCGATTCTCGCCGGAACCGTTCGAACCCATGTGAGATTTGATAAGCGGGAATGAGGAAATCGAAAAACGATCGGCGAAAGCACCACTCTCATTCCCACTCGATCGTGCTCGGGGGTTTTGACGAAATGTCGTAGACGACGCGGTTGATGCCGCGGACCTCGGAAGTTATACGCGACGAGACCTTGGCGAGAAATTCGTGCGGAAGCCGGGCCCAGTCCGCCGTCATGCCGTCGGTCGAAGTAACGGCACGCAGCACCGCTGTCTTTTCGTATGTACGAAAGTCACCCATCACGCCGACCGACTGGATCGGAAGGAGCACGGCGAATGCCTGCCAGACCTCAGCATAAAGGCCCGATGTCTTCAGTTCATCGATAAAGATCGCATCGGCCTTTTGCAGCAGCTCGACCTTTTCCGGAGTGATCTCGCCGAGAATCCGAACGCCTAAGCCAGGACCTGGAAACGGATGACGCTGCAAGATCTCGTCCGGTATCCCGAGATCCTTCCCGATCAGTCGAACCTCGTCCTTGAACAGCTCGCGGAGTGGCTCGATCAATTTGAGCTTCATCTTTTCCGGCAGGCCGCCGACGTTGTGATGAGATTTGATCGTCACCGACGACCCGCGCAAGCTAACCGATTCGATCACGTCCGGGTAAAGCGTCCCCTGCACGAGCCAGTCGACATCGCCAATCTTGTGCGCCTCGGCATCGAATATTTCGATGAACGTCCGCCCGATCGCCTTTCGTTTTAGCTCAGGGTCGTCGACGCCCGCCAGCGCGGAATAGAACTCTTCGGACGCGTCGACGCCGCGGACATTTAAATGGAGGCTGTCGCTGTAAAGTTTTAACGTCTCGGGAAATTCCTCGTGCCGCAGCAATCCGTTGTTGACGAAGATACACGTCTGCCGATCGCCGATCGCCTCATGCACGAGCGCCGCGGCCACTGTTGAATCGACGCCGCCCGACAACCCGCAAACGACGTTGCCGGTCTCGCCGACGGTATTTCGGATCTTTTCGATCTCTTCTTTAATAAACTGCGCCGGCGTCCAATCGCCCTTGCACCCGCACACGTTGAAAAGAAAGTTGCGTAAGATCTCTTTGCCAAGCGGTGTGTGCGAAACCTCGGGATGGAACTGCACGCAGTAGATCTGCCGTTCAGGATTCTCGATCGCCGTTACGACATCGCCCGTCGTCGCCGTGGTGTGAAAACCGTCCGGCAGACGCGTCACATGATCGCCGTGGCTCATCCAAACGTCGAGCTCGAACGGCAGCTCGTTGAAAAGTTTGGTCTGCCCGCTCAGCACCTTCAATTTCGCATGCCCGTACTCGCGCCGCGCCGCCGGCTCGCTCGCCCCGCCCATATCGACGGCAACGAGCTGCATTCCGTAACAAATGCCCAATACCGGTGCTTGCAACGAACGGTAAAAATCGTCCGCAACGCGCGGCGCGTCCTCGTCCGTCACGCTCGACGGGCCGCCGGACAGAATGATCCCTTTCGGGTTCTTTTTGATTATCTCGCCGACCGGAAAATTGAACGGGTGTATCTCGCAATAAACGCCCTGCTCCCGCACCCGCCGTGCGATCAACTGAGTATACTGCGAGCCGAAATCGAGGATCAGGACAAGTTCGTGTTGCAAAGGTGACGCGCTCCGATAAGTTACTAAAGGAACGATTATACGTGGACTGTCAGGAAAATCAGAATAGCGGTGGTCGGCTCGGGCCGCAGGGCGTCAGGAAAGATCGTGAACGGCCCGTGCGTTTCGTGAGGCGTTAACAAAGCGTGCCGGACTTTAGCGAATCGCGAACGATCTGTTCCAGCACATTTTCGTCAACATCACTCGGCCGCTTGATATAAAGACAGCCCTTTCCCGTCGTGTGCTTGCCGAGCTTTGCCAGAAGTTCGGCTTGCCTCGGCGTACCGTTTACAACATACAGCGTCAAGTTCGCCTTTCGCGGCGAAAAGCCGGTCACCATCCAATCGAGTTCGCGGCCGGAATCGTACTTCAAAACGCGATGCCCGAATCCGACGATCGCCGGCCCCCACATTCTCGCTTCCTCGCCGGTGACGCGTTCAAATATCTCAAGCACCCGAAACGCGTCGGCACGCCGCCCCTCGTCCGAAATGGATTCGAGAAACCCCGCGACGTTTGCATTTGTCTCTCTCGTCTTCAACTCACTCTTTGCCATCTTGAGCGCCTCCCAAAGTGCGGTAATTCTACGCGAATCTACGCCGCATGCAAAGCAGGTCGTTAGTAACAACCGGCCCTTCGGAACCGCACGCAAAACTCGCCCCCGAGATCGCGAACGCCTTCCCCCACTACCACCCTAAATTGCACCGGCCCTAACGCAAACCCTTCAACAATCGCCTGCCGGCCCCGTGTATACAATCGCCATACGCAAACTTGACAACAATCACCGAAATTCCTAATCTTTAGGTTCGCCCCAACCCAGGGCGTGCCAAATTCCGCAGTAGCTCAATGGCAGAGCATTCGGCTGTTAACCGA
>JBDTUT010000030.1:0-34359 GCA_040007515.1 Acidobacteriota bacterium
AACATTCCGCTTGACGTTTTATTCGAGGACGAATATCTCGCGGTCATCAACAAATCGGCGGGCATGATCGTCCATCCCGGAGCTGGCGTCTCTAGCGGAACGCTCGCGAACGCGCTCGCCTTTCACTTCGGCCACGCGGGTTCCGATTTGGTGAGCGGCGAAGCGGCGGGCAGTGAAATTCAGGAATTGAAAGCTAAGGTCGGCATCGTCCACCGGCTCGACAAAGACACGTCCGGCCTGATGGTCGTCGCCAAGACCGAGCAGACGCACGAGGCGCTTGCCGATCAGTTTCGCAGCCGCGAGGTGACGAAACAGTACGTTGCACTCGTGCACGGCGCAACGCGCGATAACCTCGGCCGTATCGAAAAATCGATCGCCCGCGACCGCTGGCACCGCACAAAAATGACGGTCGCCGCCAACGGCCGTCACGCACTCACGCTGTGGAAAGTGCGCGAACGGTTCGAAAAATTTACGCTCCTCGAGGTCGACATCAAAACCGGCCGCACGCACCAGATACGCGTCCACCTCGCGTCGATAAACCATCCGGTCGTCGGCGACGAAACCTACAACGAGGGCCGCGACAACACCGTCGCGGATTCCGATATCAAACGCGCGATCGAGTCGATGAACCGCTTTTTCCTCCACGCCGAACGACTCGAGTTCACTCATCCGGAGACCGGCGAACGGCTGATATTCAACTCAGAGATCCCCGGCGAACTGCGCGACCTCATCGCCGCCATAAAACAAAAACGCGCGCTTTAGACCACGTGCGAACTACTGTTTTCGGCAGTTAGAAAAATTCGACAGACTACGCAATTTTCGGATCGGTCAGATCGTGTCGGGCGCAGTTCCGGGCGGCCCGCGTCTTTTAGAAAATGCAGCCGGCCTCAGGCGTTTTTGAAATCGCCGTCAAAGTCTGATATCAAACTAGTATCGAGTCAGATTTTCCGACCTGTCCGTCACACCAGAAAACTTATGAAAATGATCTGCGTCCTTGCCGCCATTTTGACGTTTGCCTTCACACTTACAGCCGCCGACAATGGGTTGCCGTCGATAATTCCGCAGCCGCGTCTCGTAACGGCCGGCAGCGGGCAATTCACTCTCGACCGCAAAACAAAGATCGTTGCGCCGGACGACGCGTCGCGCCGGGTGGCCGATGCATTCAACGATCTGCTGCAGCGGAACTACGGCTTCAAGTTGGACCGCACACGCAAACAGAAGAAGAAAAACGCGATCGTTCTCACCAACAGCGGAAACGCGAATGCCGAAGGTTACAGTCTTTCGGTCGATGCGGCGTCTATTCGCATTTCGGGTACAGAACGCGGGATGTTTTACGCCCTGCAGACGCTGATGCAGATGATGCCGGTCGAAAGATCGGTGTCGGTGCAGGTACAGGCCGTAAAGATAGAAGACGAACCGCGATTTGGATACCGCGGGATGCACCTCGACGTCAGCCGTCATTTTATGCCGGTGTCGTTCGTCAAGAAGTACATCGACCTGATATCGCAGTACAAGTTCAACACTTTCCACTGGCACCTGACCGATGACCAGGGCTGGCGCATCGAGATCAAGAAATATCCGAAGCTCACCGAGATCGGCTCCAAACGGCCGGAATCCGTTCAGGGACGCAACCTTTCGCCGTACGTCGGCGACGGCGTCCCGGTCGAGGGCTTTTACACGCAGGACGAGATAAAAGATGTCGTGGCGTACGCAAAGGCGAGATACGTCACCGTAATTCCCGAGATCGAGCTGCCCGGGCACGCATCGGCCGCACTCACCGCATATCCGGAACTGGGCTGCAAGCAGGATTATCAGTACAAAGTACAGACGACGTGGGGCATATTCAAAGAGGTCTTTTGCCCGACCGAGACGACATTCAAGTTTCTTGAGGACGTGTTGGACGAGACGATCTCGCTTTTCCCCGATTCGCCCTACATCCACATCGGCGGCGACGAAGTGCTGAAGGATCATTGGAAAGAATCGACGTTCGTGCAGGAATTGAAAGCGAAGGAAAACCTCAAGGACGAGCACGAGGTGCAGAGCTACTTCGTCCGCCGGATGGAGAAGTTCATCAATTCGAAGGGCAAAAAGATTATCGGCTGGGACGAGATACTCGAGGGCGGCGTTGCGCCGAACGCGACCATCATGAGCTGGCGCGGCGAGAAAGGCGGCATCGAGGCGGCCAAGGCCAAGCACGACGTCATCATGACGCCGAACACCTACGTCTACTTCGACTACGGCCAGGGCGACCCGGCGTACGAGCCGCTCAACATCGGCAGTTACGTCCCGCTCGAAAAAGTTTACAGTTGGAACCCGATCCCAAAAGAGCTTTCGCCTGACGAGGGCAAGTACATCATCGGCGGCCAGGCCAACATCTGGACCGAGTACCTGAAGACGCCGGCGAACATCGAGTACATGGCGTTCCCGCGTGTCCTCGCACTCGCCGAGGTGCTGTGGTCGCGGAACGAAGACAAGAACTACGACGATTTTCTGCAAAGGCTCAATGCCCAACTGCCGCGTCTCGACCGGCAGAACGTAAATTATCGCATTCCCGAACCGGGTGGACTGCAGAACGTCGTCACCGCAAACGAACGCGTCGCGGTCACGCTAAATCCGGCAGCGGGAACTACCGTCTTTTACACCACCGACGGCTCGACGCCCGACGCCAAAACTTCCGCAAAATACACCGGCCCGATCGAGCTCACACTCGCGGACGGCGAGGTCAAAACGCTGAAGACGATCGTCTTGTCCACTGCGGGACGCACAAGTGTCGTTTATGCGGCAACCGTCGTTCGCGGCTCGATGCTCGAACCCGCCGTGCTTGCAGAGAAAAAGCAGGGCGTCAATTACGAACTCGTCGTGCCCAACGCAGATCCGAGCATCAAATCGGCAGCGACGACAGGCGAGACAAAATCGATACAGCTAAACCAGTTCGCCAAAACCGCCGATCTCAAACAGCCGTTCGCCGTTACGTTCGACGGTTATCTCGAAATTCCGTCCGACGGCGTGTACGAGCTGCAGATCGAATCGACCTGGGACGCAACGCTCATTTTCGACGGGCAAAAGATCATCGACGACGCCGGGACCAAAGACCGCAAGGTCCGATCCGCCGTGCTGCCGCTGAAAGCCGGCCTGCACAAAATATCCATGCGTTACAACCATCGCGGCGGCGATATGAATTTCCGCTTCCGCTACGGCATAAAAGGCCAGGGCCTGAGACAAGCCTACGGCGGCGAGTTTTTTCATTAAGACTGGACCGCAGGCATCCATGCCTGCAACGCGTCCGCGAGGACGCGAGGTGAGGTTGCCCGGAGCGAAGTCTATCGTTAAGCGCCGCTTTCGCGTTTCACGCTCATTGCACGCAGGATGCGTGCGCTCCAGTCGTTGAGTTTATGAAAAGATTCACAGTTACGCTCGTCTTGGCCTTGCTCACACTTCCGGTATGGGCGCAGGTCAAAGATTACACTCGCTATGTCGACCCGTTCATCGGCACCGGCGGGCACGGCCACACGTTCCCCGGTGCAACGATGCCGTTCGGGATGGTCCAGCTCTCGCCCGACACCCGCACCGACAACTGGGACGGCTCGAGCGGTTACCACTACTCCGACGACATCATCTACGGCTTTTCCCACACCCACCTCAGCGGCACGGGCATTCCGGATTACTGTGACATGCTGTTCATGCCGACTTCGGGTCAGTACGCATCCTATCCAGCGAACACGCTTCACGGGTTTCGCGGATACCCTTCCCGGTTCTCTCACACGGACGAACAAGCCGAGCCGGGCTACTATAGCGTTAAGGTTGATGACGCTCAGCTGAAGGTTGAGTTGAGTTCGACGCCCCGGGTCGGAATCCACCGCTACACTTTTCCTCGCTCTCAAAACTCTGCGGTTGACCTCAATCTTGATTGGCGAGACAAAGTGCTTGACTCCAGTATCAAGGTAGTTGGCGACACCCGTGTGGAGGGTTACCGTCGCTCTTCGTCGTGGTCAAAAGATCAGATGGTCTACTTTGTCGCTGAATTCTCCAAGCCGTTCACCAAAGCATCGCCAGCCGAGAATCTGCCGGACGCCGATAAACGAAATATCGTTTTCCATTTCGCCACCAAAGAAGGAGAACAAATCCTTCTCAAGGTCGCCCTCTCACCCGTCTCGATCGAAGGCGCTCGCAAGAATCTCGCAGCCGAGCTTCCCGGCTGGGATTTTGATAAGGTTCGTGCGGACGCTAAAGCGGCGTGGAATAAAGAGCTGAGCAAGATCGATGTTGCGGGCGGGACGGACGATCAGACAAAGACGTTCTACACGGCGCTGTATCACACGATGATCCAGCCGAACATCTTCAACGACGTCGATGGTTCGTACCTCGGACACGACCGAAAGATCCACGACCTTGTGGCGGAGCGTGTCAGTAGCCCGCACGTAAGTGAGGGCTCGACGGCGCAGATATCAACACAAAACTCGAAGGCTCAAGCGGCACAACCACCCCGTCCGCGAAACGCGGCCACCCCTCCTTTGAAAGGAGGGGAGTTTGGGGGCCAATACACCGTCTTTTCGTTGTGGGACACTTTCCGGGCGGCTCATCCGCTTTACACGATCATCGAGCAGAAGCGTACGGCTGATTTTATCAACACGTTCATCCGGCAGTACGAGCAGGGCGGGCGGCTGCCGGTTTGGGAATTGGCGGGCGAAGAGACCGACACGATGATCGGCTATCACGCCGTTTCGGTTATCGCCGACGCGATGGCGAAACGCATAAAAGGCTTTGATTACGACAAGGCGTACGAGGCCGCGAAGCACTCGGCCGAGCTCGACCACTTCGGCTTGGCCGCATACAAAAAACGCGGCTACATCTCGACCGAGGACGAGAACGAATCGGTATCAAAAACGCTCGAGTACGCCTACGACGACTGGTGCATCATGTCGATGGGCTCGATGCTGTTCAACATTCGGCAGTTCGAGCGGCCGAAGAACCCCAAATACGACAAAGCATATTTCGACAAGCTTTCCGCCGAGATCGACCATTACCGCCGGCGTGCGGGGAATTTCGAAAACTTGTTCGACACCGAGACGGGATTTTTCCGGCCTAAGCAGAACGGCGGATTCGTTAAGCCGTTCGCCCCGCAGGAGGTGACGTTCCATTACACAGAGGGGAACGCGTGGCAGTACTCGTTCTTTGTCCCGCACGACGTCACGCGGCTGATCGAACTGATGGGCGGCACCGACAAGTTCATTGCAAAGCTCGACGAGCTTTTCACGACACAGACTAAAGTTTCCGGCCGGGAACAGCCCGACATCACCGGCCTGATGGGCCAGTACGCGCACGGCAACGAGCCGTCTCACCACATCGCCTATCTTTACAACTACGCCGGCGTCCCCTCGAAAACGCAGAAGCGCGTTCGGCAGATAATGGACGAATTTTACAAGCCCACGCCCGACGGCCTGATCGGCAACGAGGACTGCGGCCAAATGTCCGCGTGGTACGTGCTGAGCGCGAGCGGCTTTTACCCGGTTCATCCCGGCGACGAGCGTTACGATCTCGGAACGCCGCTTTTCAAGCAGGTCACATACAACCTGGAAAACGGCAAAAAATTCACCATCAAGGCACCAAATGTCTCGCCCGCTAACATCTACATCAAGTCCGCCAAATGGAACGGCGGGCCGCAGTACACGCCGTACATAACCCAGGACCAGATCATGGCCGGCGGCGTGCTCGAACTGGATATGAGCAGCACGCCGAACGATAAGGCGTTCCAATCGGTTTCCACCTCGTCGGTGTTTCGGGACTTTTCTGCCGTGCCGGTGATCGCCGGTAGCGGACGTGTTTTCAATACGTCCGCTACCGTCACGCTCACGTCCACCTCGCGCAACGTGACGCTGCATTACACGCTCGACGGCACGGAGCCGAACGCCGAGTCGCCCGCGTACACCGCACCGTTCACGATGGACAAGACGACGACCGTAAAGGCCGTGGTCGTCCGCGGCGGCAAGGTCGAGTCGCTCGCGGCCGAGGCCGTTTTTGTCAAAAAGCCCAACGACTGGGCCGTCAAGATCGCGTCCAAATACAACCGCCAATACACCGGCGGCGGTGACGAAGGGCTGATCGACGGCATTCGCGGGACGCTGAATTTTGCGTCGGGCGAGTGGCAAGGCTACCAGCCGCAGGATTTTGTCGCGACGATCGACCTGCAGCGTGAAACCGAGATCAAAAGCTTAGGCGGCGAATTTCTGCAAAACGCCCGCTCGTGGATATGGATGCCGACGCACATCGAGTTCGAGGTGTCGGCGGACAACGTCAATTTCAAAAAAGTCGCGGACATCAAGACCGACGTCGCCGTGACCGACATGTCGCCCGTCATCCGCGAATACACCGCCGACATCGCTCCCGTGCGTGCCCGCTACGTCCGCGTCCACGCCTACAACCTCGGCAAGATCCCGTCATGGCATCCGGGAGCAGGCGACGACGCCTTCATTTTCGTCGACGAAATTTTGGTCAAGTAGTTACTGATCCCCGCCGACTTCCTTTAATGCTTTGTTCGTGCCTTTCATGTATTTCGTGGTTCCGGTTTTTAGATCCGAAGAATTAACCACGAAACACACGAAAGGCACGAAAAAAACCGAGATTAAACAAGATTCGCAGATAAAACATCGTTGCGTGGACGGCACATTGTGGTATGATTGCGCACCGCGGCGTGCGGCAATGTTGTTTGAAAATCGAGCCGGACGGGACGAAAAAGTTTTGTTCCGCAAATTGCGAAAAAAGAGGTGTGCTGGACAGCTAACTATCGTAATTACAACAGTTTGCGTGTCCCGTCGACCGACGGGACACTGTCGGGACAGCACGGGACACTACCGGGACAAAACACCGGTTTACTTGGGTGGGCCCTCGAAAACGTCCTTTTTGCTGAAGCCGCTTTTCTTGATCTTTCTGAGTGCGGTGCGGACGTCGCTGTCGACGCGGGTGACGAGCCGGCGAAGTTTTTGCTCGGGACGCGCCATGAAGTACGTTACGTGCGACGTCTCATAACCGTTCGGCGAGTGCGGCGAAAAGTAGTAATTGGAAATGCAGCAGCGGGTGCCGTTAGAATTTACTTCATTAACCGAGTGCCACGATTTTTCGTTCGTTGACATCAGCACGAGGCGGTTGAAAAGGCTCGGTATCTCGGTCGGCCGCTTTACCTTTTCGTCCCACAGTTCGAGGTTGCCGCCGTTCTCGGGCCGCCACTCGGGCGTGACGTAATAGAGCAGGTTGAGCACGCGGTAATTTTGCTGCTCACCGTCGTGCGAATTGTCGATATGCGGGTTCAGAAAATGGCCTCTCGTCATTGCGCTGACGCCCCCAGCGTAGAGATGCGGATCGCCCACGGCGTCGCGGATGCCGGTCAGCTCGGTGACCTTTTTGACAACGCGTTCGTCCTGAAACGCAAAGGTGATGTCGCAGATCAGCGGATCGAATTTGTCGAGCGACTTGGACGTAAACTTTCGCTCGCGAAAGCTGTCCAGCAGACGCATCTCGCCGGTCGGTGGAAACGCCGCAGCGATCTTTTTCGCTATGTCGTCCGGCAAAAGACCATCGATCGCACAAAAGTTCGCGTGAACGCCGCGGTCAGCATGAAACTCGGCCGATATCTTTTCCGCGTCGGCGTCGAGGCGGCCGAGTATGAGGTTTACAAGCTCTTCGCGCATAATGATTTTCCGTAAGTTTATTCCGGCGATCCGCAAAATGCAAAAAAGAAAAATTGACCATCCCGGCACGCGGTGCGTCTAATAAAACGTACGAGTTGTTTGGACAAAGAGGTAGCATTTAATGGACAGACGGTTTTTTCTGAAAACGGGCGGTATCGGCCTCGCGAGCTTTGGGCTGATGGCGGCGGCACCTGAGTTTTTGCATCAGTTCGCGGCGGCTCAGACCAAAACGGCTGGCTTTGGCAAAAAGAAGGTCCTGGTCACGATATTTCAACGCGGCGCCGTCGACGGCCTGAACATGATCGTCCCGCACGGCGAATCGGAATATTACAACCTTCGCCCGACCATCGGCGTCCCGCCGCCTTCAAAGACGAACGGAGCGGTCGATCTCGACGGATTTTTCGGCCTGCACCCGTCGCTCAAAAGCCTCGAGAAATTCTGGCAGTCGAAACAGCTCGCCGTAATTCACGGTGCCGGCTCGCCCGACAATACGCGGTCGCATTTTGACGCGCAGGACTACATGGAATCGGGCACGCCCGGCGTCAAAAGCACGCGTGATGGATGGCTCAACCGCGTGTTAATGTCGACAGCGGGCAAGGCGGATTCGCCGTTTCGTGCCGTCTCGATGACGCAGCAGCTGCCGCGTTCGCTCTACGGCAGAGCTCCGTCGATCGCGATGACGAACCTCGGCGATTTTGCGATAAAGGCGGGAATATACAGCCAGAATTTCAAGGGTGGGTTCGAGGGCGTTTACGAGCAGAACGCGAAAGATTCGCTAGGCGAAATGGGCAAGGAGACGTTCGAGGCCGTAAATTTCCTGAAGACCGCGAACCCCGGGCGTAACAAACCCGAGAACGGAGCCGTCTATCCCAATACGCAAGTCGGTCGTTCGTTGATGCAGGTCGCACAGTTGATAAAAGCGGGCGTCGGAATGGAAGTGGCGTTCGTCGACACCGGACAAGTTTGGGACACGCACGTAAATCAGGGCGGGCCTCAGGGACAGCTTGCGAATCTGTTTCGCGACTTCGGACTGGCGATCGCGGCGTTCGCGACGGACCTCGGCGGGCGTATGGACGATATTGTGCTCCTGACAATGTCCGAGTTCGGCCGCACCGCACGCGAGAACGGCTCGCGCGGTACCGATCACGGCCACGGCAACGCAATGATGGTACTCGGCAATTCGGTCAAAGGCGGCAAGGTCTATGGCGAATGGAAAGGCCTCAAACCCGACCAGCTCAACGAAGGCCGCGACGTCGCAGTCACGACCGATTTTCGCGACGTCTTCGCCGAGATCGCCGCACGTCACCTCGGGAGCAAAGACCTCCGAGCTATCTTCCCGAAATTTGCGGCGGATCAGAAAAACTTCAGAGGGTTTCTCGGGTAGATTCTCCGCACATTCAAACAACAGAATGCCGACGGTTACCGGATAACCGTCGGCATTCTCGATCAATGCACGGGCCTAAGGCTGCGAGGCTCTGTCGCCGATCGCCGCCGCTTGGGCCTCCAATTGGTCCAACGTGTCCTTGAGCTGTACCGCAACTCTGCCCTCACGCTGCTGGACCACGTGCGCAAGCTCATGAGCCACAAGCGTTTGTCCGTCTTGGGAGAACGGATCGAACCCGCCCGGAGCAAAATGGATCTCGTTGCCCGTCGCATAACTCTTTGCGCCGACAAGCGTCGGCAGGTGGCTTTCGTAAATCTTTAAATTGGAAAAATCGCTTTGGAGCGCCTTTTCCATTTCGTGGCGGAGCGGTTTCGGCATTCGCGTTTCCATGGCGTTATTAACGAGATCCCTGGGGCCGATGGTTCGATCTGAATTTCCTGATTTCATCTTATTGATCCTATCCTCCTGTTTGCGGAAAGTAATAACATGGTTTCCGGTACTATTTCAATCGAGCAGAGCTTCGGCCAATGTTCAGCAAATTCAAAAACAGATCGCACGAGCTCGAACGCATCGACACGGGCGACTACACGCCCGCGGAATACGAACGTTTCTTGGGCGAGATCGCGTTCATCAATAGGTTTTTGGGTGACGCGAGGGCACTGAAAAAGACTCTGCTTCGCGAGGTCGAAGCTGCAGACCTATATGATTTCAGCGTGCTCGATGTCGGAGCCGGTTCGGGCGAGCTGCTGCGGCAGATCGACGCATTTGCAGCCTGCACCGGCCGCAAAGCCTCGCTTGCCGGCCTCGATCTTAACGACATATCCGCCGCCGCAATAAAACGTGATTGCTCCGCGTTCCCCAACATCTCGACGATCCGGGGAGACGCTCTCAAACTGCCGCTCGCCGACAACTCGTTCGATTACGCCATCTCGTCGCTCTTTTTTCACCACCTCACGGACGAACAGATCGTCATCGCGCTAAAAGAAATGACCCGCGTCGCCCGCCGCGGCATCTTCGTCATCGACCTCCACCGCCACCCGGCAGCGTATGCGCTATTTCGGCTTTTCTGCTTTGCCTTCCGTATTTCTCCACTGGTTCGGGAAGATGGATCGCTTTCCATACTGCGCGGCTTTAAATCACGCGAACTGCGAAACCTTTCAGGCATTTCCGGTCCGGACGAGAACCAGGTCGAACGGAAAATGCCATTTAGACTGGTTATATGCAAAACAACAACGGCAGATTGGCGCGCTTGAGAGAGTCGGAGAGCAACTACCTCGCCTCGCGAAGCCCCGCAGAAAACTTTATATCTAGTGACCTCAGTCTACTGAGTGGCAGCTTCAACCTTCTGCCGAAAAATCTTGATAAGCTGATCTTGTGTGACGGCCCTTTGTTTTCAAATGCCATCTTACGGTGTAGGCTGCTGCGGCATCAGCTCCGTGTAAGTCAACGATAACAATCCGGGGATCCTTGCGATCGAAGCGAACCCTTAGGTCACGACTCGTAAAATTAGGATCGTAGCAATCCACGTATAAATGCTTTGGCACGTGAATTTCGCTTCCGTCCACGTATAGCCTCATCGATATTACTTCCACATTGGGGACGCTTGCATCCGTTCCAAAAGCCGGACGACCGTCAATAATTGTGCGATTGTTTCGATCAATTAAAACTTTGTGTTTTGATTCATCAAATCGGATGGTCTGAAAAACGATGCGAGCAGTGTGGGAACCACTCTTCGATTCAAACTGAAAAGTGCGAACCGTCTTGTTCTGCGCCCATGCGGACGATGTCAGCGCTAATAATAAAAACGGCGTAAGCAGCTTTTTGTACATATTAGTTTCCAACCGACTTCGAAGTGGAAAAACTATTTATAAGCGTCTGATGTTGCCGTCCGGATTCAGAACGTCCATATCTACGACGGTATCCTAATCCATCTTTCGCAGTCTCAATCGCAATGCCTGCAGCTTTATAAACCCTTCGGCGTCGTGTTGGTCGTAGGCACCGGCGTCGTCTTCGAAGGTTACTACGCGTTCCTTGTAGAGTGAGTTAGGTGATTTACGGCCGGTTACGGTGACGTTGCCTTTATAGAGCGTGAGCCGGACATCGCCTGAGACGGTTTCCTGGGTTTGATCGATCATCGAACGCAGGATCTCGAACTCGGGTGCGAACCAGAATCCGTAATAGACCGATTCCGCGAACTTCGTGCCGAGGCTGTCGCGAAGGCGCATGACCTCGCGGTCCATCGTGATGGACTCGAGTGCGCGGTGAGCGACCATCAGAATGGTGACGCCGGGCGTTTCGTATACGCCGCGCGATTTCATCCCGACAAAACGGTTTTCGACCATATCGACGCGGCCGATGCCGTGCTCGCCGCCGAGGTAGTTGAGCTTGGTGAGCATATCGACCGCGCCGTATTTTTCGCCGTCGATCGCGACGGGTTCGCCTTTTTCGAATGTCAGCACGATCTCCTGCGGTTCATTCGAAGCGTTTGGCGGCGACTTAGTGAGCAAAAAAATGTCTTCGGGCGGAGCGCTCCACGGGTCTTCGAGAATGCCGCCTTCATAACTGATGTGCATCAGGTTGCGATCCATCGAGTAAGGCTTTGCCGTCGTCGCCGTCACCGGAATGCCGTGCTGCTGGCAATACGCGATAAGGTCGGCACGCCCCTTAAATTCCCACTCACGCCACGGCGCGACGACTTTGATGTCCGGCTGCAGGGCGTAATATGTCAGCTCGAATCGTACCTGGTCGTTGCCTTTGCCTGTTGCGCCGTGAGCGACGGCGTCGGCTCCTTCCCTCTTTGCGATCTCGATCTGGCGTTTGGCGATTACGGGCCGTGCTAGCGATGTGCCGAGAAGGTAAACGCCTTCGTAAAGAGCGTTGGCTTTGACAGCGGTCCAAACGAAATCGCGGACGAATTCTTCGCGCAGGTCCTCGACGTACAGTTTCGACGCGCCGGTCGCTTTTGCTTTTTCTTCCAGTCCGGATAGCTCTTCGCCCTGGCCGACGTCGGCGCAGTAACAGACGACCTCGCAGCCGTAAGTTTCCTTCAGCCAAAGAAGCATCGCGGACGTGTCCAGCCCGCCCGAGTACGCCAAAACGATCTTGTTTATCTTCTTGCTCATCAGCGTTTGACCAAAAAATTATCTTTTCACTTGCCGCCCGTTAGGGTAAATTTAAAACTTACAGCGATTACGCAGGGATAGCAATATGGCAATGCTCTCTGAACTTTTGAGGTTCGATATCGTCGACGCCGCCGGCAAGACCGCGCGGCCCGTCGACTTGGGAATCGGCCTGCTCGACGATGATTATCCGCCGGTCGTAAGTATCTATTTCAACCAAAACGGCGAATTGAAAAGATTGCCGTGGTCGGAAGTGACCGAGTTCGACAAGCCCGGCAAAGGCTTTACCGTTAGTGATCTCGGCCGAGCCGAGACGGCGGGGGAAAAAGACCCTGACGGCGAGGTATTGCTGAGACGCGACGTGCTCGACGCACTGATAGTCGATTTGCTCAGCCGACGGACGACCCGTTCCTCCGATCTGCAGCTTTCACCCGACGGCGGCGAACTGCGGCTGCGGGCGGTCGACGCCGGACTAAAGGCGATGCTCAGGCGAATATCGCGCGGCCTATACCGCGGAGCGCGCCGCAGCGACCTTTACGACTGGAAGTATGTCGAGTTCCTTCGCGGCGACCCGCAAGCGGTCGAGTCCGGCGCCGGGTACAACATGCGCATCGGGCGTCTGTCGTCGGGCGAAATTTCGCAGATCGCGGAATATCTGCCTTATCTTCACGCTGCCGAACTGTTGACGCTTTTGCCCAATCATAAGGCGGCGCTTGCACTGCAGGCGATGTCGATCGAGCGGCAGTTACAGATAATCGAAGAGTTCGACGACGAAGAAGCTGTGGATCTGCTCTCACGAATGTCGCCCGACCGCGCAACGGACCTGATCGGCGGCCTCGGCATCGAAACGATGAAGAGATTTCTCGGAATGATGGCAAAAAAGCAACGCGAGCAGATCTTAAAACTGCTGCAGTATCCGGAAGATTCCGCAGGCGGGCAGATGATAAACAATATCGTCCATTTCGGCCGCGGGACGATGGTCGCGACGGCCCGTGAAAAACTGAAAAAGCACTCTAAGGATTTCGATTTTATTTCGGTTGTTTTCGTGACTGAAAGCGCAGACAACAAAACCCTGGCGGGAACAGCGACGATCCGCGCGCTGCTCGAGGCGGATGACAGCCAAAAACTTGGCGACGTTATGGACCCGTATGCCGCGACGCTCAGCCCATTCGAACGGTCACGCGACGCGGCGTACAAGCTGATCGGCAACCAGGTCGCCGCGATGCCGGTAACCGATGCGGACGGCCAGCTCGTCGGAGCAATGACTATAGAAGCGGCGATCGGTCAAACCGCTTCGGCAGGCAGCGAGCTTCGTGCCCTTAAGGTGTTTTCATGAAGACAAGAGCTGAGGGAGTCGAGGGCCTCGAGCCTATCGCCGATATTGGGGCCGCGAACCTGCCACAGACGCCAAAAAAGGTGCCGGGCGGGCTGCGAATTAATTACCGCGGCCGCGGAATATATCTTCGCGGGCTCCGCGCTCGGCCGAAAGGTGCCTGGAAATGGCTGTTTATTCTTGGGCCGGGCCTGATCGCGACCTCGGCGGGCAACGACGCCGGCGGCATCGCGACATATAGCTCGGCCGGTGCTAAATTCGGCTACGACTTGATCTGGGTGATGGTCGTGCTAACTCTGTCGTTCGCGATCGTCCAGGAGATGTGTACGCGTCTCGGCGCGGCGACGGGCCGCGGCCTTCTCGACCTAATACGCGAACAGTTCGGCATAGGTTGGACGCTTTTCTCCGTCGGTATCATCGTCATCGCGAACGGCGGCGTAACGATCAGCGAGTTTGTTGGGATCGGGGCGGCATCCGAGTTGCTCGGGGTCAGCCGCTATATTGCGGTTCCGATATGCGCCGTCGCATTGTGGTACCTCGTCATCTTCGGCTCTTACGCAAAGGTGGAAAAAATATTTTTGTTGATGACGCTTGTGTTTTTTGCCTATCCGATCGCGGCGATACTCGGCAAACCCGACTGGGGCGCAGTTGCGAAAGGCGCGTTCATCCCGACGATCAAATTCGAGAAGGAATACGTGTTCATTCTTGTCGGACTGCTCGGCACCACGATCACACCGTACATCCAGATATTTCAGCAAAGCTCGACCGTCGAACGCGGTGCGGCGCGAAAGCATTATGGGATGGAGCGCTACGACGCCTATTTCGGTTCATTATTTTCAAATCTGATGTCGATCTCGATGATCGTGGCCACTGCCGCGACGCTTTACGTCGCAGGTCAGCATAATATCGACAGCGCCGCGGACGCCGCCCGCGCACTCGAGCCGGTGGCGGGCACCTTCGCTTCGGTAATGTTCGCGGTCGGCCTGCTCGGCGCGTCGCTTTTGGCCGGCGGCGTGCTGCCGCTCGCGACGTCTTATGCGATAAGCGAAGCGTTCGGCATACCGAAGGGCGTCAATCTCGATTACCGCCGCGGTAAAGGATTTTTCGGGCTTTTCACGGCGTTCATTGTCGTCGGAGCGGTTGTCGCTTTGATTCCGAATATCCCAATATTTCCGCTGTTGGTCGGCATTCAGGTCCTGAACGGTGTGTTGCTGCCGGTCATCCTCGTGTTCATTCTCATACTGATAAACCGCGAAAGGCTGACGGGCGAGCTGAAAAATACGCCGATATACAACTTGCTTGGCTGGGGAACATTCGCGATGATTACACTCGCGGTGGCAGTATATCTAGTCGGCTCGGCGCTTGAACTGCTGAATATAAATATCTTTCCGAGCTGACACGCCCACCAACGCGTTTACCAAGATGTCCGAAACCAAAAATCTCTGGGGCGGCCGGTTTACCGGAGCCGCCAACGAGACCTTCGCCGAATTTAACCGTTCTTTCGGATTCGATCGCCGGCTGTTTTTCGCCGATATCAAAGGCAGCGTCGCCCAGGCGAACGGCCTTGCCGCGGCCGGAATACTGACAACGGACGAAACGGCGAGCGTCATCGCGGCGCTCGGTCAGCTAGCGGCGGATGCGGAAAGCGATCCCAGATATTTCGACGGGTCCGGCGCCGAGGATGTTCATTCTTTTATCGAAGGAAAACTCGTCGACAAGGTCGGCGAGACCGGTAAGAAGCTGCACACCGGCCGCAGCCGAAACGACCAGGTCGCTACCGCTTTCCGGTTGTGGATCAGAGATGAAACCGAAACGCTTTTGAACGACATCGCACGGTTGCAGTCTGCATTCGTGCGCTCGGCAGAGAAGTACATCAATGCGGTCCTACCCGGATATACGCATTTGCAGCGGGCGCAGCCGGTGCTTTGGGCTCACTGGTGTCTGGCTTATTTCGAAATGCTCGACCGCGACCGCGAGCGGCTCACGCAGTCGCTCGGACGCATCAACGTGTTGCCGCTCGGATCGGGAGCGCTCGCGGGAACCGGATTCGATATCGACCGCGAATCGGTCGCACGCGAGCTCGGATTTGATCACGTTTCGCGAAACAGCCTCGACGGCGTTTCCGACCGTGATTTTGCTATCGAATTCACGGGTGCGGCGTCGCTCGTGATGGTCCATCTGTCCCGTTTTGCCGAAGATATTATCCTTTACTGTTCAACCGAATTCGGCTTTGTCGAATTGAGCGACGCCGTCTCGACAGGCTCCAGTCTGATGCCGCAAAAGAAAAACCCCGATTCGCTAGAGCTGATCCGCGGAAAGGCTGGCCGTGTTTTCGGTCACCAAATGGCGTTGCTTACGACATTGAAAGGCCTGCCGCTCGCATATAATAAGGATATGCAGGAGGACAAAGAAGCGGTCTTCGACACGGTCGACACTGTGCGAGTGTGCCTTCGGGTCGCCGCGATCGTTTTGGATAACGCCACGGTGAATGAAACGCAAACCCGAAAGGCCGCCGAGACCGGTTACCTCAACGCGACCGAACTCGCCGACAGCCTGGTTCGCCAGGGCGTTCCTTTCCGCGATGCACACGAGGCTGCCGGGAAAACGGTGGTCTATGCGATAAGCCAAAACAAGGAGCTCGGCGAACTAACCATCGACGAGATTCGCCAATTTGCCGATGCCGCGGGCGAGGACACGCTTGCCGCTCTATCGCTCGAACGCACCGTCGCAGCCAAATCCGCGATCGGCGGAACTTCCCCTGACCGCGTGCGACAAGAGCTAAGGACCGCGCGAAGAAAGATCGACGAACTTAACCTCGATGAATAACGACGAACTGGTAAAGATCACCGCCGGCAACGAACTGATGCAGTTTCTCGGCGTTAAAGTAGAGGTCGCAGGGGCCGACCGCGTTGTGCTTTCGATGGAAGTTACGCCGAAAGTACATCAATACGTCGGTATCATGAATGGCGGTGTATCGCTCTATCTTTGCGAAACGGCGGCCTCGATCGGCGTCGTTCTCGGCAGTGATCTCAGCAAGGTAACACCCGTCGGCATCGAGATAAACGCAAATCACTTGCGTGCGGTAAGCCGTGGCGTGATCAAGGCCGAGGCTACACCACTCTACCCGGGCCGCACAATGAGCGTCTGGAACATCGAGATCCGCGATTCACGAGAAAAGCTAATTTGTACGTCCCGCTGCTCGATCCTGCTCCGCCGCGGCGGCGCGTTCCCCTCGGAATAATTCCACTTTTCCGCGTTACGATGAACAAGTTCGTCCGCAACCTGATCACGGAATGGCGAAAGCTCGGTTTACCCATATCGGGTGAGACCGTTCTTATCGGCGTCTCAGGTGGGGCCGATTCATCCGCCCTGCTCGCCGCGATGGCCGAGCTGCGCGACTGCAAAAAGCTAAAACTAACGCTTATCGCCGCGCACCTGAACCACGGATTGCGCGGAGACGCGGCGTACGCGGACCGTGATTTTGTCGAAAAACTATCGGGAGAATGCGGGGTTGAGTTCGTCGAAGCGACCGCGCGCATTCAAAAACGCGGCAATCTCGAACAAAATGCGCGAGATGCCCGCTACGATTTTTTCCGTCAGGCCGCGGCCGCATCGGAGTCTAAGCTCGTACTTACCGGCCACACGATGAACGACCAAGCCGAAACATTTCTGCTAAATCTGATGCGCGGCAGTGGCCCGGACGGCCTTGCGGCGATCAGGCCGGTACGATGCCTTGAGAAGGAAGCCGAGGGAGTCACGATGAACGACGGCGTGCGGGTCGCCCGGCCTCTCCTCCGATGGGTCAAACGCGAAGATACGGTGGAGTTTTGCGAAGGAAAATCGATAGAATTTCGCCTGGACGCAATGAACGAGGACACTGCATTTACGCGAGTACGAGTACGAAAAACACTGATCCCGCTTCTCAGAGACTTTAATCCGAAGATCATTGATACTTTATGCACCACAGCTGAGCGAATTCGTGAGATGCGTCCGGCCACGCCGGAGAACGGCCTTCCGCAGGCTCTGCCGATCGGCGATCTCGCAATTTTGCCGACGGGCGAGATGTTTCGAGTGATCCGCTCATGGCTCGCGTTCAAACGCGGGGACCTCCGCTCGATAGAGGCGAAACATATCGAGGCGATCCAGCGTTTGATATTGAGCCGGAAAAGCGGCAAAACGGTCGAATTGCCCAACCGCCAGACGGTTTCGAAGCAGGGCGGCCGGCTCGTCTTTGAGTCGAATATGGTTGAAAAATGATGGTGCGCACCATACAATCAAAGGTTAGCGTCCCGGAAGCCGAGGTATTGCTTTGGGAACAACGTGGTCGGGCAAACTTTCATCATATTGCATTGGTAATAACTTTCGTGGATGAAAGTTGATTTTGGAGGCAAAAATTGAGTTCTAAAGTAAAGCAAGTCTTTTTGTGGTTGATGATCATCGCGTGTGCGCTGAGTTTTGTCTGGTTTCTCCAGAGCAAGCAGGGCAAGGCTGCTGCCGATCTGAGCATCGACATGGCGGTAACGCGGATCGACAACAAAGAATTTAAGGAAGCTTTATTCAAGCAATCGTCCGTCGAATTTACGGACATGAGTGGAAATAAATTCGTAACGAAGATCGGCAGCGACCCGACGCGCGAACTGTTGACGACCACGGTAAACGAATTTAATAAGCAAAACCCGAGCGGCAAGATCCTCACTAATGAAGAGGAAGCGTCGAGCGGCGTGGGCTGGATACTCTTGATCAACGCTCTGCCTTTTCTGCTGCTGATCGGTTTTCTGGCGTTTACGCTCCGCCAAATGCAGGCGGGCGGCAACAAGGCTCTGAGCTTTGGCAAATCGAAGGCGAAGCTTCTCAACAATCAGCAAAAACGCGTCACATTCAAAGACGTCGCTGGTGTAGACGAAGCGAAAGAAGAGCTGCAGGAAATAATCGAATTTCTAAAAGATCCGCAGAAGTTTCAGAAACTCGGCGGTAAGATTCCCAAGGGCGTGCTTATGGTGGGCCCTCCGGGAACGGGTAAAACTTTGCTTGCGAAAGCGATCGCCGGTGAAGCGAACGTTCCTTTCTTCTCGATCTCGGGTTCCGATTTCGTCGAAATGTTCGTCGGCGTCGGTGCGAGCCGTGTCCGCGACCTTTTCGAGCAGGGCAAAAAGAATGCCCCGTGCATAATCTTTATCGACGAGATCGACGCTGTCGGTCGTCACCGCGGTGCCGGTTTGGGCGGCGGTCATGACGAACGCGAGCAGACGCTCAATCAGCTTCTGGTCGAAATGGACGGATTCGAATCGAACGACGGTGTTATCCTCGTCGCGTCGACCAACCGTCCCGACGTTCTCGATCCGGCACTTCTCCGCCCGGGCCGTTTCGACCGACGCGTTGTTGTCGGCCGGCCCGACGTTCGCGGACGAGAGGGAATTCTGAAGGTCCACACACGAAAGATTCCGCTTGACGAAAACGTCGAAATCAACGTAATTGCCCGCGGAACTCCGGGATTCACCGGAGCTGACCTGGCGAACATCGTTAACGAAGCAGCCCTTAACGCTGCTCGTTTCAACAAGAAAGTTGTCGGAATGTCCGATTTCGAGATCGCCAAGGACAAGGTGATGATGGGCGCCGAGCGTAAGAGCATGGTCCTTTCCGACGCCGAAAAACGTCTCACGGCCTATCACGAAGCGGGCCACACGCTGGTCGGCGTCAAAATGCCGTCGGCCGACCCGGTACACAAGGTTTCGATCATTCCGCGCGGGATGGCACTTGGCGTAACTCAGCAGTTGCCGGAGGGTGACCGTCACAGCTACACCAAGGAATACTTGTTGAGCCAGATCGCGATCCTGATGGGCGGACGCATCGCCGAGGAGATCTATCTCGGCGAGGAATTCGTCACTACCGGCGCTTCGAACGATATCGAGCGTGCGACGGAATTGGCCCGTGCGATGGTCTGCGAATACGGAATGTCCGATCTCGGTCCGCTGACTTTCGGCAAGAAGGAAGAGCAGATCTTCCTCGGCCGCGAGATATCGCAGCACCGCGACTATTCCGAAGACACAGCGATCAAGATCGACAGCGAGGTCAAGAAGATCATCGCGATCCAGTACGATAAAGCACGGGCGGTTATTTCCGGGGATAACGACGCAATGGTTCGCCTTGCCGAGGCGCTGCTCGAGTTCGAAACGCTCGACAGCGTCCAGATCAGGCGTGCGATCGCGGGACTGCCGATAAACGGCGACGAGGCAGCACCCGCCGCGGACGACGACGGAACTCCGGAATCGGAAGAAAAGGCCAAGAGCCGGTTTAAGAAGCCGATTCTTCCGCCGATCACGCCGAATAATCCGGCAACGGCCTGAGTCAAGTAAACAGGTAAAAGTAAAAAGGCAAAAGCGAGGCCATCACAGCCTCGCTTTTGCCTTTTTACTTTATACTCTGAACATATGCATATTTGGAAGACGTCGCAGCGAGAGATACGCTTCGACCGGACGCTGGTTATGGCGATACTTAACGTCACGCCCGACAGCTTTACCGACGGCGGGCGCTACAGCGATCTTTCCAGTGCGTTTCGGCGCGTTGAGGCCCTCGTCGACGACGGGGCAGACATCATCGACATCGGCGGCGAATCCACCCGGCCGGGAAGCGAGCGGGTTAATGCGGAGAACGAGATCGAACGTGTCGTGCCGGTGATCACGGCGATTCGCGAACGGTTCGATGTTCCGATCTCGATCGACACTTCCAAGTCTGCGGTTGCCGAGGCAGCAATAATCGCAGGTGCTGAAATAATCAACGACATCTCGGGTTTGCGCTACGACGAGCAGATCGCGGGCGTTGCCGTAAATCATAATGCCGGCCTCGTACTGATGCACTCCCGCGGCTCGTTCGAAACAATGCATACACAGGAACCGGCCGCGGATATCCTCACCGAGGTCGCCGCCGATTTCCGCCGCAGCATCGGCATCGCGCAGCATCGGGGCTTGTCACCGGAACAGATAGCTCTCGATGTCGGCATCGGCTTTGGAAAGACGCTCGTGCAGAACTTAGAGTTGATCGCCAAAATTGGTAAGCTTGCCGAAGAGTTTCCGTCATTCCCGCTTCTCGTCGGCGCGTCACGCAAATCATTCATCGGGAAAATACTAGACGGCATTCCCCCTGATGAACGGCTGAGCGGTTCACTCGCGATCGCCTCGATCGCGGCTTGGAACGGAGCCGATATCCTCCGCGTTCATGATGTAAAAGAAACCGTTGAATGTATAAAGATAGTCGACGCCGCGCGAATGTCGGCGAGAATGTGAAACCCAAATAGTTTGACGCGTCCCCCGAAAGTTACTGAGATCGTTATGAGATTGATCCGCTTGCTTGCCATCGTGCCCCTATTTCTTGTCGTTTCGGGCTTTACCGAATGTTACAAGCCGGTGACCAATTCAGGTCTGCCGGCGCATATAAAAACAGTTGCAGTACCGGCGTTTCAATTCGAGGCCAAAGGCCTGCGCTACCGTGTCGAAACGCGGTTTACCGAGGCTGTAATTAAAGAGATCATTCGTCGCGGAAATGGATTAAAGGTTCAGGGTTCACCGAAAGGGGCCGACGCGGTGATCGAGGGAACGATCCGCGATTTTACGTTCAGTGGCGTGCTGCTCGACCGCGAGGGTCGAGCACGCGTTTACGAGGTGACGATCGTCTCGGCCGTGACCATCCGCGATCTCAAAGAAAATAAAATACTGTACGATAACCAGAACTTTGTCTTCCGCGACTCGTTCGAATTTTCCGACGACCCGCGTTCATTCTTCAACGAAGAGGACCCCGCAGTCGAACGTATCGCACGCGCATTCTCCGAGTCGGTCGTCTCGGCGATCGTCAACGGCATCGGCGTAAAGGACGAAAAATAAACGAGAAAATGGCGACCCTTACACGAGAACAGCTCCGCGAACAGTTGACGAAACGTACGATCGCACCGGTCTATGTTTTGTTTGGGGGCGAGACGTACCTGCGCGATCTAGCGGCGAAGACGATAACGACGTTCAGCTTTGGTGAAGGCGATTTTCGGGACTTTAACGATACCGAGTTCAGCGTCGCCGACAGCGACACGCTGCAAAACGCGCTTGCGGCGGCCGAGCAGCTGCCAATGATGTCTCAAAAACGTGTCGTCCGCATTACTGACGTTCGGGTTTCCGCGGCTGGAACGCGGGACACGCTAAAAGAAGAGCACGAAGGCGCACTGCTCAAATATCTCAAACGGCCGTCCGAAAGCACCGTTCTGATCTTCGTCGCCGACGAGTTGAACGGCAACCGCAAGATGTCCAAGGTTCTCAAAGAAAATTCGGTAGCCGTCGAATTTTCTCCGCTCAAGGACGAAGAACTCGCCCGGTGGGCGCGCGAAAAGGTTCGGGACGCCGGTTCGGACATCGACGAACGCTCAGTGCAGATGCTCGTCTCGCTCGTCGGCCCCGACGTTCGGCGGCTGAACAACGAGGTCCAAAAGCTGTCCACGGCGGCGCTACCGGAAAAGCGAATCACCGCCGATCAGATCGAGGCACTCGTCATCCATTCCCGCGAAACGAGCAATTTCGACCTTACCGATCACCTGGTCGCAGGACGAAAAGCACGTGCTCTTGAATCGTTGAAAAACGTTCTTGATGACGGTGCCGAACCTTTGGCACTTCTGGGCCTTATTGCTTCAAATTTCCGCCGTCTTCTCGCGGCGAAAAGCCTGATGTCGATCGGTGCCGAACGCGCGGAAGTAGCGTCCGCAGCCAAGATGCCGTACCAGGCGCTTGAGTCGTTCCTCTCCGCCGCGCGCCGCGCCGACGAACATAAGCTCGCCCGCGCCATCACGCGGATAGCGGATACCGATCTCTCGATCAAGACCTCATCGGGCGGCGGCGGCCCGCAAGGCGCCCGCATGCAAATCGAAATGCTCGTCTGCGAACTCTCGGCTCTCTAATTGCAGAAGCCCGCACGAAGTAAGGGCGAATGACTCTTGCGGATAGTCTCGCCGTTACTCACGCGGGCTTTTACAATTGAATAATAATTGTAGGGGCAGCAATTACGGCTGCCCGATGTCTGTGATCCCGGGAAAGGCAGACGGGCCGGGACTCGCCCTGCCCCTACAATTTTTGCAGGCAGTTTACCTGCTTCTTTTTGTGTACGCGGGTTAGATCGCCTCGAGGCCGAGTCCGCGGTTGAAATAATGGTAGAGGTCGTTAAAGTCGAGCAGGGCTCGATTAAGGATCAGCGGCAGCTGGGGTACGTCGCTCGTATTGACGATCAAATTGAGATTTCTGAGAAAAGCGTCGTGGGCGTTCATCGTCGTTCCGCCTTCTTCGAGCGAAACGAGGAACAGCCGGCGTCTTTCGGACGAATACATTGCGTTCGCTTTTTGCTGCAGGATCGCGGCACCGCCGAATTCCGCCGCAAAGTCCGGCGAGAAAAGTACGATCTCTGTCTTGCCTTCGCGCAGACGCTCATTAGCCTGCGCGGGCGTCTGGGCAATGTACACGCGATAGCCGGCACCCGTTAGTACTTTCGCGACTTCTTCCTTCTTATCGCCCAGGCACAGCAGTACGCGGCGCGGCTTTTCGTTCTTATCGTCGTCGGAATCGAGAGCGGTCTTGCCGGTCTTCAGAGCCGCCAGCAACGACCGCAGCGCACTGTTTATTTCAAATTCAGATTCCTTATCGGCGAAGGCACCTGCGCCCTGTGGTTCCGCCGGAGCGGGTTTATTGTCGGCTAGCTGTCGAACCGTCGACGAACCGGCACCCTTCATATCCTTGTTTGCGCGGAGCATGTTCTGGCACCGAGGACAGCGAACGGTGAAATTCCCGCCAGGAATCTTGGATTCGTCGAGTTGGAGTGAGACTGAGCAGTTATCGCAGCGTATTATCATAATCAGTGGTCAGGGGTCAGGGGTCGGTGGTCAGTGGTGGATTGCGAGTGCATAGGGTTTCAAATAGACAGTAGCAAGAAACTCGTCTTAAACTGGCAACCGACTACTGACAACTAACAACTGTTCTATTCCATCATGTCGAGGACCGAAGTTGCCGACGACGTCGAAGTCGGCGGCGGGGCGATCGGCTGTATCGTGGGGTTAATTCCCAAGGGGTTCAGTCCCTTCGGGTTAGCATAATCTTCGTTAGAAGACAGGCCTTTAAGCTGCAGCAGCAGGTTGTTCTGGTTGGTCGCGTATGAAAGGCCGTCCTCGAGCGTAATGGACTTATCCTCGATCATCTTTCGAATGACCGAATCGAAATCCTGCATGCCGTCGATCTCGCCGTCGCGGATGGCGTCGAGCAGTGTCTTACCTTCGCTTTCGCCTTTTTCGATGTATTCGCGCGTTCGTGGATTGGACTTCAAAACCTCGACTGCGGCCACGCGTCCTTTGCCGTCGGCACGCGGGACGAGCCGTTGCGAAACGATATACCGAAACGTCTGGGCCAACCGCGTTCTGATGATGCGCTCTTCGTTCTTCGGATAAAGGCCGATGATGCGGTCGATGGTTTTCGACGCGTCGATAGTGTGCAGCGTCGAGAGCACAAGGTGCCCGGTCTCGGCGGCTTCGAGCGCGATCTCGGCCGTTTCGAGGTCACGCATTTCGCCAACGAGGATGACCTTGGGCGCCTGACGCAGGGCGGCTCTCAGCGCCGATGCAAAATCCTTTGTATCGGCCCCGACCTCACGCTGGTTTATCGTGCTCTTTTTGTGATTGTGCAGGAACTCGATAGGGTCTTCGATCGTGACGATGTGATAGCTTTTCGTTTCGTTGATGCGATCGATGATCGCGGCAAGCGTTGAGCTCTTACCCGAACCGGTCGGGCCGGTTAGCAGCACGACACCGTTTCGGATGTTGCAGATGTCTTCGAGCTGCGGCGGAATGTTGAGCGACTCAAAACTCGGTATCTCGTGCGGGATTACGCGCATAACGATCGAGAACGAGTTTCGCTGCTGAAATATGTTTACCCTGAACCGGCACTTGCCCGGAAGAGCATAGCTGAGGTCGGCGGTATGTGTTTTGGCCAGATGTGCGGCCGCCTCCGCGTTGTCGCGAAGTATCGCCATCGCTATCATCTCGGTCTGAAAAGCGGTCAGCCGGCCGAGGCCGAGCGGGGACGCCGAATAGAGGGTTCCGCTAATTTCCACCTGCGGAGTTTGTCCGCACGAGAAATTAAGATCGCTGACATTATCAGAAACGAGCAGCATTTGCTCGATGATCGGCGCTACGTCTAGCAGGCTCATTGGATGGAAACTCCTGAAAAGAGAGAAGAAAGGCAGGTGATAACGGGAATTAAGCGAAACGTTCGAGTGGGCTCGAGCGATTGGCCACTAATATTCTTATCAAAGTGACCGACGGAATGCAAGCTAATTTTATACGACGTTAAACAATGTTACCTGCGGAAGCGAGCGACGAAAGTTCGTGAAAGCGGGCGGCGATCTGAGACGGGTCAGCAAGCACCGACGATATGACCGCGGCGGAATCGGCCCCGGCGGCGAATACGCCGGCGATGTTGGCAGCCGTTATCCCGCCTATTGCGACAAGTCTTATATTGGGAAGTTGCTGACGCACGCGATTTAACAACTCGAGTCCGACAACTTCGTCAGGATTCGCCTTGGTCGTAGTCGGGAATATAGGGCCAAGCGCAATGTAATCGACTGGCAGCGAGGCCGCCTCCATCGCTTGTTCAAAATTGTGGGTCGAGTATCCGATGATGGCCTGATCGCCGAGGATCTGCCTGGCGTGCACCGGCGGCAGATCGTCCTGGCCGAGATGAACGCCGTCGGCGTTGATCGTTAGGGCGATGTCGACGCGGTCGTTTATTATGAGTTTTGCCCCGAACTTATGTGCGGCGTCGAGAGCTTCGAGCGCGGACCGGTAAAAGTCGTGTCCCGAGGCGTCCTTTTCCCGAAACTGAATCAGCCGTGCTCCGGCGTTCGCAAGCGATCTGACCTGTTGGGCGTGCGACAGGTCTGAGATGCCGGCGTCGGTGATCGGATAAATTTTGGGTAGTTCGGTGAGCAAATGATTTGAGGGTGTTAACTTTCGGCAAGTGATTTCATCATCAAAAAACAATCTTCGCCGTTGTTATAGTAATCGGCGATCCGCTGCACGACGTTATACCCTGCGCGCCTATAGAGTTCCTGGGCATCGGTGTTGCCCACTCTTACTTCCAAAACGATCGTCTGGATCCGCTTCGCGATCAGGGCCTTTTCCATATGTGCTAACAGTTTAGATGCAATGTGCCGGCGTCGATGTTCGGGAGCGACGCCTATCGTGGTCAAATGCGCGGCGCCGTTCTGATTGATCATCACGAACGCAAACCCGACCATGTCACCCATAGCATCGACCACTCGAAAACTAAAAGTCCCTGGTTCGTTGAGAAGGAACGAGAAGGTGTGTTTGGTGTAATTTTCGCCGTTGCGAAAACACCGCAGGTTCAAACGCAGTACCTCTTCGAGTTGGTCCGAAGTAAGCGGCCTGACGGTATAAGTCGTCGGAGCAGCGGGTTCCACCTGCTCCGACAAAGCTGATTGCGGAGGCACAAAAAATTTTCTGATAGTCTCAAAAACTGCCATCGCTATTGATCGGCCCAAGCCGTCGCTCAGGAAATAAACATGCAGTCACCGTAGCTGTAAAACCTGTAACGGGCGTCCACGGCGTGCCTGTACGAATTCATTATAAGTTCGTGCCCGCCGAAAGTAGAAACTAAAACCAGCAAGGAACTTTTAGGCAGGTGAAAATTTGTCAAAAGAGCTCCGACCGCGACAAATCGGTATCCGGGCCGTATCGTCAGATCCGCAAGCGAATGCTCCGGGACGAATTGCCCATGCCGCGAGAACGAACTCTCCAATGCCCGGGTGGTGGTTGTCCCGACCGCGACAATCCTGTGCGAACCGGCCATCGCGGAATTGAGGGTTTCGGCGGCTCGTTCGGAAACCTCATATCTTTCGGCCATAACGTTGTGATCGTCAAGGTCGTCGACCCGCACCGGCTCAAATGTGCCGTAGCCGACGTGGAGCGTGATCTCGACGATCTCGACGCCCCGCGAGCGAACGGCATCGAGCACTTCAGGCGTAAAATGAAGTCCGGCGGTCGGGGCCGCGATCGCACCGCGACGGCTGGCGTAAACGGTCTGGTAACGAACGCGGTCGTCGTCGATGGTGCCGCGGTTAATGTAGGGCGGCAACGGCGTCGCCCCGACCTTTTCGATCGCGTCAAACACCGCTTCGTTTGCTTCGAATTTGACGGAGACGCGTCCATCGTCGAGTTTTTCAAGAATTCTAGCCGACAGTCCACCAGCGAATCTAACGACCTTGCCAAGCTTGAGCCGTCGGCCGGGGCGAGCGAGCGCGGTCCACACATTTTCGTCCGTCTCATCTATCAGAAACAGTTCGATCGACGCTCCGGTCTCGAGATTTCCGTTCAGACGCGCCGGGAAAACCTTCGTATTGTTCAAAACTAAAACGTCGCCGGCGGCGAGCTGCTGCGGAAGATCGTGGAAAAGATGGTCCGCGAACGAATTATCGCTGCGGTTTACGACAAGCATTCGTGATGCGTCGCGGTCGCCGAGCGGCGATTGCGCGATAAGTTCCTGGGGAAGCTGGAAATCGAATTCGGAGATCAGCATGAGAAAGTTCTGTTATTGAAACGGTATAAGTAATATAATTACGGCAAACTGATTTATAACTCTTTTTATTGTAGATATTACGGGTCGTCTTTACTAATTTCTAGCAACGGTAAACCGCAGTATGAAATCAAAGGAACGTCGAAACGGGCGGCCTCGACGGCACATGTTTCGATTGTACGGAAAGGACAGTGGGAGGAAACTATGAAACTAAATAATTATTACTCAAAGATCGTGACGACAAGCTTTGCTGTCTTGTTGACGCTTACCGCATCAATTGCGATAAACGCCCAAGGCCGTTACGCCAACACCTATTCGAGAAACGACGTAAACGGCTTTATCAACAGCCTCGAAACCTCGAGCGACACGTTCAGCCGCGATTTCAAGAACGCCAACAGGACGAGCAGCAGTGATCGGCGGATCGTCGATAATTTCGAGAACGCGATCGATCGCCTTCGACGACGATTCGACAACGGCGACAACTGGTGGGAGAGCCGTAACGAAGTGCAGAACATCATGCCGGCAGCGCAGCAGGTAAATACAATGATGGCCAATAAGCAATATGCCCGCCGTCTCGAGCGCCAGTGGCGCAACCTCAGCCGCGACGTAAACAAGCTCGCCGATGCGTATGACCTTCCCGGCGTAGCCGGCGGCGGTTGGACTGGCGGCGGTGGTTATCCCGGCACCGGCGGCGGTTTCCCGGGCGGCATTGGCGGGGGACGCGGCAACGCTCCATCGTGGGCGGTCGGTACATTCTACGGACGAAACCCGCAGACCGGCGGCACGATCCAGTTGACCATCAACGGCAATGGGCAGGTAACCGCTAATTTTGACGGTGCCGTTTCGTACGGGACGATAAACAACAACAATCTGACCATGGGCGACGCACGTGCACGCGTGACACAGATCAGTAACGGCCTGCGCACGCGCCGCACCGATAACGGCGAAACCATCGACTATTACCGCGGTTCAGGCGGCAACTATAACGGTGGCAACTACGGCGGACCGATCGGCGGCAACGTTCCCAACTGGGCTGTCGGCACGTTTACTGCCAGAAGCCCGCAGGATGGCAGCACGATCACTATGACGATTCGCCAAAACGGTGAAGTCTACATTAATTTTGATAACGTTGGCGCAACGGCATCGTCCTACGGCACGATCTACGGAACCACCTTGACCATTAACGGAGCCACATCGACCATCGCACAGGTTAGAAACGGGATCCGCACGACGCGAACGGACAATGGTGAGCGTATCAGTTACTCTCGCCAATAAACGCCTACAAAAACGTCAAATGAAAAAGCAGCATACTTTTTAAGTATGCTGCTTTTTCATTTATTTTCGGTGTAAATCACCAAACCTTTCGGCTAGTAACTAAACACCTCAGTTGAATTATTTATCATAATATCACCCCCAGTGCGTATATGATGGCATAACTCGACTTAGATTTGCCAGCTTTTTTCGCCGTCCGGTGAAAGTTTTTTCGAGCTGCAAGAGCCCCATTGGTGGTGCGGTCAGTGCAAAATTGATCGGTTATGTCATGACCGATCGCACACACTGAAAGATCTACCTCGTCCGAATATCGCAAAGGCAGCCCACATTTTGGAACTGTAATGGAAAGGTTTCCGCACCGTGGATACCCACAGTGTTGTTGCGACGCAATAACTGCTGCAATCGGCACTCCTTGTTAATAAAATGGAAAGATAGCGAGTATTGCTATAATCTGGATCGGCCCTAGTTTGCCCCCGATTGTTCTGAAATATTTAATTTTGTGTCCATATTGATAGCCGAAGACAACGAGGCCCAGCGCCGGTATCTTACCGAATTGCTAACGGTGAAATTTCCCGGGCATCTGCCCGTGTTCGAGGTAAAGGATGGAGAGTCGGCCGTCAGTTTCGCGCTCGGGAACAGGCCAGCACTTTCGATCCTCGATATCCAGATGCCGAAATTGTCCGGCGTGAAAGCGGCCCGGGCGATCTGGCGCGGATTTCCGGAAGCCCGCATCATCTTCTGGACACAGTTCCCCGATGAGATATACATCAACGAGATCAGGAAGATAGTTCGCTCGATCGATCCGCAGCCGACTTACGGGTTCATCCACAAAAATAACCCCGAGGAGAGGTTCGTTCGATTCATCGCGGCCGTACTCGAGGACGGGGCCGATATGATCGACCCAGCGTTCAAGGACTCGTTTCAACGCCCGCTGCTCACTGAGTTCGAAACCGAGGCGCTGCACTTTCTGGCGCTCGGCCTTTCCAATTGGGCGATCGCCCGTAAATGCAGCCTGAGCCTCCGCGGGGTCGAGAGCCGGTTGGCCACCCTTTACGAAAAGCTGTTTCCGATCCACTCGGGCGGAACGGACGCGGCGGAGTACGACAAGCTGGCATACAACACACGCACGCGTGCTTTTTTCGAGGCCCTTCGCCGCGGGTTGATCAACAGCGACGAATTGGAAAAGGCGGAAATAGAGCTGGCCGCGTGGCTGGAACGCGACCGTGGACGGTTTCGTGAATCGCAGAAATAAATCGGATGCGAGTGTTTGTCTATCGAAAGTTATCTTTGGTCATGGCCGGCTGTATTTTGACGTTGATGCCGGCCTTTACCGGACTATTCGCTCAAGATAGTCGGCTCTCGCCCTCACCGGTTCCGTCACCCGGGCCGTCGCCCTCGGTAACCCCCTCGCCGCCCCCGAAACCTTCTTTGACTCCGCGACCGTCGCCGACACCGCTGCCTGGCGCGCAAAATTTTCACCGGTGGGGTTCGATCACGCTTTTCAACGGGCTGCCGTCGGACAGCGTACGTGCGATCGCGCAGACGCAGGACGGCGTCATGTGGTTTGGGACGGACAACGGCCTCGCACGCTTTGACGGCCGCCGCGTACAAAAGTTTTCGTTCGATCCGGCGGACGCAAACCGGATAACAGCACTAAAAACCGATACGACCGGCCGGCTCTGGATAGGAACGGAGAACGGAGCTTTCGTTTATTCCGCGGATGGGTTCCAAGCGGTCGACGGTGCGCAAGGCGTTGGCGTTACCGCCATTTTGTTGGGCGAGGACGTTTTCTTTGGTACCGACAGCGGACTTGTGCTGCGCGTTGCGCCGAGGGAGGGCGGATCACTCTCCGCGGAAAGGTTGTTTCCCGACCCAGTCTCGGCAGACGGCGGCACGGTCAGAATTACAAGCCTGATCGAAAATGATGGAAAGCTGATTGTGGGCACCCGCGAGCGCGGTTCGTTTGTTGTCGACGCCGCCACAACTTCTGAATTGTCGATCGCCCCGAAGCCCGTAGCCGTGAACTCACTGGCCCGAAGTCGGACCGGAAAACTATGGTTCGGCACCGACGCGGCGAAAGGAATTAGCGGGATCTACCTGGCCGCTAACGGTTCTCGCCCCGTGCGTGTCGGGGCACCGACCGCCGATGTACTTTCGCTCGAAGCGAATGAAAGCGGACTATGGGCGGGCACCGAAAGGTACGGATTGTTTCATTTTGCCGACTCCAAGCTAACGAAGACCTACACGTTCGAAAATACATCCGGCGGACTGCGCTCCGATACGATATTTACGATCTTCACCGACCGCGAAGGCGTCATCTGGGTCGGGACCAATCGCGGGGTGAGCCGTTTTGACCGCTTAGGGCCGTTTCAGCAGACGGTATCGGACATTCCGAATAGCAATTTTATTCGCACCTTGTTCCGAACCGCCGATGGACACACGTACGCAGGATCGAACCGCGGCCTCTTCGTTCTCGAGGGAGACAACTGGGCGAATGTGCCGAAGTATGGAACGCAGCCGATATTTGCATTAGGCGAAACCGAGTCAGGAAAGCTTCTTGTAGGATCTGCCGAACGAGGTACACATCCGCAAAATGAAGGCGTCGATGTGATCGAGGCCCGTGCATTTGCCCGGTTTCAGGGGCGGACGTTTTCGGCAGTCGGCGGTTCCGGTTTACACGAAATGTTACCTGGCGGAGAAGTCGTGATCCGTCCGGACGGCTCGTATACCGCACTTCTCAGCGTGAAGGACAGGTTGTGGATAGGCACTGAAGGGAACGGGCTGTTCAGCTTCGACGGCCACACCATAAAGCCCGAGATAGGCCCGGACTCTCTGAAGGTCGGGATGGTCAGGAGGATCTTTAATAGCGCTGACGGTAATTTGTGGATCGCCGGACAGCACGGCATCTTTCGGTGTAACGACGGCCAGTGCGAACAGATCATCAATGTGGAAGACGCCCGCGACGTGGTCGAAAGCGGCGGACACATTTGGGCGGCCACCACGACCCGCGGACTCCTGCACGCACGGCGCGACGAGCAACTCGGCTGGCTCGTTTCTTCGGTCGGGTTCGAGCAGGGGATGCCGTCCGAAAAGGCGTTCTCGATACTTCCGTCACCCGACCGCATGGTCGTCGCCACCAACCGCGGCGTCGTAACCTACAGGCCGGGGACGATCCCTCCGAAGCTCATCCCGATCCGGGCACTCAGCCAAAGGCTGCACGACCTGGCGGAACTCCGTTCGACAGTACAACTCGACTACCCGCAGAATTCACTGCTCATCGAAGTCGCAGGGCAAAGCAGCCGTACATTTCCGGAAGAGTTTCAGTACGCATTTCTCTTAAAAAATGGCCGAGGCGACATTATCGATGGCCGCATCTCGAATGACCCGCAATATGCTCCCGCGAATCTGTCACCGGGCGGGTACACAATCGAGTCGCGTGCGTTCGACCGCGATTTGAATTCGTCCGAGCCGTTGATCATCCGATTCTCGGTCGCAAAGGCCCCGTTCCCGTGGACGGCGACCGCGCTCGGCGTCCTGCTCGTTCTGTCGCTGCTTGCATTGCTATGGGCTGTCGTCGAACGCCGACGCATCAAGCAGCGAAACAGCGAACTCGCCGCCGCACGTCTCAATCTCGCCGACGAGGCCGAACGCGAACGCCGCCGCATCGCTCGCGACCTGCATGACCAAACCTTGGCGGATCTCAGAAAGCTGATGATGAAGAGTGACGGACTGGCCGCGGACAACTCGGGCTTTCGCTCCGAGATCGAGGGCGTTTCGACCGAGATACGCAGGATATGCGAGGATCTCAGCCCGTCAGTTCTGGAAAACGTCGGGCTCGTCGCGGCCCTCGAGTCGTTGCTCAACCGAACGGTCGAGAACAAGCATTTCGCGGCGGACGAGGCGGTCGAGGAGCGTATGGATTTCCCGATGAATGTTCAGCTGCAGATCTACCGCATCGCACAGGAGGTACTCACCAACATCGAGCGGCACTCGAACACCGCACTTGTCGAGATGACGGCTGAAGTTTCCGCCAACGGGGAATTTGTCATGACGATCAGAGACGACGGCCAGCCGTTTCGACCCGCCGGTTCGAACGGCACCGGCCGAGGAATCGCGAATGTCCGCTCGCGTGCCAACCTGATCCACGCGCGGATCGGTTGGAGTGAACGGCGCAAAGGCGGAAACGTTTTTTCGTTGAGGATAGCCCGCCGGCCCGGCGACCAACCGGTCGCATAAGATAGGTCCGCGATTAAGTTGATCCGAGACTTTCGGGATGGGACATTGAACGCCGTCGCCGCAATAACTGGTCTCTTATAATGCCGAAGGCTGCTACGGTGGTTATCAAAAGAAATGGTGTGAAGACGACGAAACTTGCGTGCTTCCAGAATCGAGGCTCGCGGTAACTGCCGTTCAGGACGGGAATCCCCAGCGTCGCGGCGTAATAGATCACGAGCGGAAGCGAGAACCGACGGACGCGCTCGAGAATATTTTTCTCAGCCGAGATCGAATTGTCGCTTGCTGCAAATAGCATCAACAGAAATCCGAAATATACAAGTATTCCTTCAACCCGGTGAAGTTCTCCGGCACTCATCCCGAAAATCTGCGGCTTAGTTTCGTGCAGCCACAGTGCAATGTAGATGCGGACGGCGTTGGCCGCAACGGTCGTAAAGTAAGCGACCAACAGTGTGGCAGGCAGAGATTGCCAACGTGCCGGTTCCAACGTGTGCCGCCACAGTTTCCCGAGACCCAACATCAGAAATGAGATGATGAGAAAGTTGATGCCCGAACACGAAGCAGCGATTAGAAAAGAATGGTCGGAGCTCATGTACCCGGCGTGCGATTCGAAGTCGAAACTTTTACCGCTCCGCAACTCAACGAGAAATGTTGTCGGGGCGAGTATCCAGCGTAGATCGTCCACGCTCGCGGCCGAGTAGTAAAGCTTCAATGCCGCTGCGATGAGCACCACCAGAATGGATTGGACTATCCGGCAAAAGCCATACTTAGTTAACATACTGTTGATGTACGGTCGCACCGAAGACAAGAGCGGTCAGGTGCCGACGATTCTCGATTTACGCGGCCCTACCGATCGGCGGGCCGAATATTTTCCGCCGGTTTCTGAACATCGCGACCGATGCGATCAGGGCGATAGACGCAAGCAGCCAGATCAGCTCGGGTTCGCTTCCGATCGCCATGTCGTTTACGCCCACCGGCAGCGGCAATGGTTGATTTACGTCACCTGCATCGCCGTTGGGGTTCACGACTTTCTCCCGCACCGCAATGAACGATGTGTAACGAGTAAGCAGGTTATAGGTTAGCCCGAGCGAGGTTATGTCCTTTACTCGTGCGTCGGAAACGTTCGACGATCCGTAATCCGACAGCTCAGCAATGCGTGAGCGTGCCCATAGGTAACGAAGCGATTCGTTACCTTTCTCCGGCCGCACAGCGGACACGTCCAGGGACGCCGTGTAGTCGCCATGTCCGGTTCGCCCCTGCAGCACGAAGGTCCCGCCTACCGGTCCGCGCCATTTACCAAAGACGATGACGGGCCGCTGCGCCATCATATCGGGTATGTGGGCGAACTGGACGTCGTAAGTTTCAAAACCGTCGCTGCGGACCTCGATGGCGGTGAGTACGGGGCTCTGAATATATTCCCGGAACCTGGCGGCGGTCGCCGCGGCTTGGGACGGGTCGGTGACAACGAACGGTTCGCCCATCCCGGCTTTCGCGATGCCTTCGATCAGGAAACGATTTACCGATTCGCCGATGCCGAACGCGAACATGTTCGATTGCCCCAAGTTCCCGCGAATGTAATCGAACACTCCTTCTTCTTCAGAAATGTAACCGTCCGTGATGACCACGATGCTTCGCGAAATGCCGGGCTCGCTCGGCAGTTTCATCGCGCGTTCGAGTGCAGCGCGCAGCTCGGTCCCGCCGGTGCCGCGTTGCTCCTCGAGCAGCTGGATCGCAC
>JBDTUT010000031.1:0-34301 GCA_040007515.1 Acidobacteriota bacterium
CGCCCGGCCTTACCGTGATCTTCCAGCTCGCACTCGCCGTACTGGTCGGCGGCCTCGGCCTGGTACTCGCGACGCCGCTGCTGGCGGTGATAATGGTCATCGTCGAGATGATCTATATTCAGGACATTTTGGGCGACACGGATACTGACGTGAACGACTCCGGTGTTGAAGAGCGGGCCGAAGACGATTCGCGCAAGATCGACCCAGAGTCTACCGCGTAAGCGAATCACGCAATACAGGTTCTTGTAATTTATGATCGAACGATACACATTACCCGAGATGGGCGCAGTATGGTCGCTGCAGAACAAGTTTCAGAAGTGGCTCGACGTAGAGATCGCCGTTTGCGAAGTACATGCCGAGGACGGGATCATTCCGGCCGACGCTCTGCAGCAGATAAAATCGAAAGCCGCGTTTACCGTCGAGCGGATCAACGAGATCGAAAAGACGACCGACCACGACGTTATCGCATTCACCACCAACCTTGCGGAGAATATCGGCGACGCGGCGCGCTTCGTTCATTTCGGCCTGACGTCGAGTGACGTGGTCGACACCGCAAACGCCTTGCTGCTCAAAGAAGCTTGCGAGATTCTGCTCGCCCGCGTCGACGAAATACTGCCGGTGCTTAAACGCCGGGCATACGAATTCAAGGACACGCCGCAGATCGGCCGCACGCACGGCATTCACGCCGAGCCTACATCGTTCGGCCTGGTCTGGGCTCTTTGGTATTCGGAAATGCAGCGAAACCGCGAGCGGCTGTTAAAAGCGAAAGAAATAATCTCCGTCGGCAAAATAAGCGGAGCGGTCGGAGCGTTTGGTCATCTGTTACCGGACGTCGAGGAACGCGTGTGCGAAAAACTCGGCATTAAGGCGGCGGCCGTTTCGACGCAAGTGATCCAGCGCGACCGGTACGCGGAATTTCTCTGCACGCTGGCGATCGTCGCGTCGACGCTGGAAAAGATTGCGCTGCAGGTTCGCCACTGGCAGCGTACGGAAGTGCGCGAAGCGCAGGAGAAATTCAAGGCGGGGCAAAAAGGCTCGTCGGCGATGCCGCACAAACGCAACCCGATATTATCCGAGCGTATATGCGGGATGGCACGCACCGTCCGAGCAAACTCGATCGTCGGGCTTGAGAATGTGGCCCTGTGGCACGAACGCGATATCTCACATTCATCGGCCGAGCGCATCGTGCTTCCGGATTCGTCCGCGACGCTTGATTATATGCTCGCGAAGGCGACGTCGCTGATCGATACGCTGGTCGTTTACCCGGAAAATATGCTTAAAAATCTGGGCCTGACCCGCGGTTTGGTGTTCAGCGGACAATTGATGCTGGCGTTGACACAGAAAGGTGTCTCAAGGGAAACCGCATATACCTGGACGCAGCGAAACGCGATGAAGGTGTGGGACGAAGGCGGCGAATACATCGACCTCGTACAAAAAGACGCGGACATTTCCTCGCATCTTTCGACTGAAGAAATCGCCCGCGTCTTTGACGTAAAACACTATCTACGCAACGTAGATAAAGTATTTGACCGTGTTTTTAATTAGGCCCACTTTTCGGCCATGTCGCCGACGATCGGCAGCTTAAATGACTGTCCCTGGTAACCTTTTACCATGCCGAATACCATCGCGGCGAGAAACGCGACGATCACACCGAAGTAGACAAGGGTAACCAACGAACCGAGTATGCCCGAACCGGTCACGCCGACAATGACGCCGCCGACTATCATTACGGCGACGAGTGCGACGATGTAAACGGCCGTAAGCAGCAGCGACTGGAGCGCGTGAAAGCGCATCGTTTTATTGTCCTTTTCGGTGACGAGCACGATGATGCTGTAGATCAGGCTGATTGCGCAGACCGGCAGGTAGCATAAAAGGGCACCTACGTTTGTATCGAGGCCGAGAGCGGTTTTGCCGCCTGACATATTTTGCATATCTTAAGAATTCTCCTGTTAACGGATTTTATTGGTTTACGAATAGATGAGGGAAAATGTTCGACTGAAATCTATCATATGACGTTGATAAAAACAACGATTTGCGTAACAATCTACAATTTATTTCGGAGAGAAAATGATAGCTAAAGTATACGTAACATTGAAGCCAAGCGTACTCGATCCGCAGGGAAAGGCCATCCAACACTCGGTCGAACTGCTCGGATTCGACGGCATCGCGGATATCCGCCAGGGCAAATATTTTGAAATATCCATCAACTCCGGCACGACCGAAGCCGAAGCCCGCGAGGCCGCCGAAAAGATAGCAAGAGACGTTTTGGCAAATCCGGTCATCGAAGATTATTCCGTCGAGGTAATTGCTTGAACGAAACGCCCGAGCTAGATCACGTAGTAAATATGAAAACGGTGTTTCGCATGCGACAGGATGCGGTGCCGGTGGAGGAAAAAATTCGTCAGCTTTTGGCAATGCAGCGGCGGCATATGGCTATATCAAAAGCTGCGATCGACAGCGGCTTAAAGAAACCGAGCGACGAATTTATCAGAGCGCGTCGACTGCTCGGCGTCGATTAAATAAAGTTTCACGAGTTTAAGATGAAATTTGGAGTTATTGTATTTCCCGGTTCCAATTGTGATCACGACGCTTATCACGTCGTGTCGAAGCATGTCGGGCAGCCGGTCGATTTTGTTTGGCATCAGGAAACTGATCTTAGCAGCTACGACTGTTTGATCGTGCCGGGCGGGTTTTCTTACGGCGATTATCTGCGTGCGGGCGCTCTCGCGAGATTTTCGCCTGTGATGGGCGCGGTCAAGCAGTTTGCCGACGAAGGGAAGTTTGTTTTCGGCATCTGCAACGGATTTCAGATCTTGTGCGAGGCGGGATTGCTGCCCGGAGCTTTGATCCGGAATGCGGGACTCAATTTTGTCTGCCGCCACATCAATATACGCGTCGAGAACAACGAAACGCCTTTCACCACCGAGCTGGAAACGGGCCGTGTGCTTTCGATCCCGGTCGCACATGCCGAGGGCAATTACGTGTGCGACGACGCGACTTATAACATGCTCGAAGAGAACGGGCAGATCGTCTTTCGTTATTGCGACGAATCCGGTGAGGTTACAGCCGACTCTAATCCGAACGGTGCGAGGTCGAATATCGCCGGTATCTGCAATCTCGACCGCAATGTGCTTGGCATGATGCCCCACCCTGAACGGGCATGCGAGCCGCTTTTAGGATCGAACGACGGCCGCGATATTTTTCGCTCGCTTACGAATGCGATATCCGAAGCAACGGTCGGAGTCTGATCGCGACGCGAATTTCAAAAAGAAAGGCAGCCTGCAAAGGCTGCCTTTCTTTGTTGTAGTAAGTATTACAACAGTTAGCTTAGTTGGTGGTTCGATTTTCCGCCGAGCTTATTCGGATCCCACCATTCGTCGTCACGACGCGAATCGGCGCACCGCCGCCGTTGAGCGATGTATTGATCCTCGTTGCACGCGGCCGGCCGCGTTCGTTGCGTTCGACGTTCAGGCTCGCGATGTCGCTGCTGAAACCGCCGTTGACCGTACCGGTCTCGATATTTGCGGCATACGTTTCAGGGATCAAAAGACGCACGCCACCGTTCGACGTCTGTACGTCGAGGCCGCTGCCTTTCCACGCCCTGCCCATCAACGCCACGTTCACGCCGCCGTTCGTCGTCCTGCCTTTGACGTCGCCCGCAACGTCGCTGAGGTTGACACCGCCGTTGGTGGTCTCGAATTCGAGCCGGCCGTCGACAGACGAGATCGAAATGCCGCCGTTGTGTGCGGTGAGGCTGAGATCGGTCGAACGGGGAACGCGTATGTCGTAGGAAACCGCGAAATTCTCATCGATTCCTTCGGCCTTGATCGTACCGGAACTTGAGATTCTCACTCCCGCGACCGCGGCTTTCGCTCCTTCTGCTGAACCGGCCCATGCCTGAACGCACGCCCGAACGAGAATATCCGAACGGTTCTCGCCTTTCACGCGAACGCCGCCGTTGCGTCCGGCATCGACATTCAGGCTGCCGGCCGCGACGGTGAACTCACGCAGGTCGTTGACCGAGACTCGATCGTTGCCGCTGTTATCGCTGCTCGAACAGAACTCTCGTTCCTTTTGCTTATACTCCGACTTGTCCTGAGCAAACAATATCGTCGTCGAAACTACCGTCAATGCGACCGCAAGCGCGATCTTGATCATAAGAGATACGTATGATGTCAAAGTCATAAAAAATCCTCCGGGGTTGAGTAGTCGTTAAAGAAATCGCTCTTCTAAAACGAAAAACACCACACCGGAGGATATTGTGACAAAAAGTTTTCAGGCTTCTGCCTGATTGGATACGGCTACCTTAAGACCGTCGTTGTTGATTTTCCAACTCAGGACTTCGGCGCCGGATTGAGATTTCAGCGCGGTTTCGACATCACTTTTGCGGCCTTCTTCGCAGTAGAACGCGATGCAGCCGCCGCCGCCGGCCCCGCATACCTTTGTGGCGATCGCGCCGTTTGCGTGGGCCGTGTCGATGAGATGATCCATTTGAGGCGTCGTGATGTTGGGCGAAAGCATCTTTCTTCGTGGATACGATGCGTTCAGTATCTCGCCGACGTCAGTCCAATCTCCCGCGAGCATAGCGCCGCGCAATGCACACGCCGTGTCGCGGATCCCTTCGAATATTCCGAATATCTCAAGATCGCCGTCGATGTGCCGCTTTGTGATCTCCCAATTGTTCGTTCCGGAGTTTCGCGGTTCGCCGGTATAGCACACGGCAATGCGTTCCTCGAGGATCTTTGTATCGACGTCGAGAGCTTCGCGACGCATGCCGTCGGCGCCGAAATGGATCGACGCGACGCCGCCGTATTGGGCCGAAAAATAATCCTGAAAACCGGTCGGCACGCGGATGACCTGGCACTCGACGTTCGCCGCGATCGGTATGAACCGGTCGGGCGTGTAACGATCACCGACAAGCTTGTTCAAAGCGCCGATGCATGCGATGTTGAGCGTCGACGAGCCCGCCAGGCCGGCGCCGGCCGGAGCCTCGGATTCGGTCGTCATGTGAAAGCCGGTTTCGGGTTTGAAAAAATAGACGAGCTTCGACAACAGCTCCAGACGCGGCTCGTCTTGTAACTCGGTGATGCGACCGAGCGACGTCTCGAACGAGACTTCGCGGTCGACCGATTCGAGAATGATGCGGTCATCGTCGCGCGTTTCGATGCGGCACCGGGCCATCAGATCGACGGCGAAATTTACCGTCGACGCACCTTCGTGAAACAGAAACAGAGGCGGTATATCAATTGTGCCGCCGGCAAGATCGACCCTTGTCGGGGCGGACGATTCGATTATCACTGATTATTTTTCCTGGTTAGATTTTTAAGATAAACGGACAATATTACCGTAATTTTGCGTGAGATGAATAGCGGCCGGGTTATTTTTTCGCCGCTTTCGAGGCTTCGGGGACGGATTCGGTCTCGGGCGCGTCTTTTTCATCCCGCTGAGGTTCGCGTGTGAGGTGCAGACGCTCGCTCAGGTCGTGCAGCTTGAATTGTGCGACCTCTTCGACGTGGTGTAACTTCTCCTCGATCTTCTGTATCGTCTCGGGCCGTGCTTCTTCGACACGTTCCGAAAGCCAGAAACGCTCGATCGTATAGATTACAATGACCGCGAAAAGGATCAGGAAGAACGCCGCGATGCCGATCTGCTTAAAATCGCCGACGATGGACGTTATCGCTCCGCTAAAGAAATATCCGGTGCCCGACAGCAGCAGGACCCAGATCGAACAGCTTATCGCGTCGAGAATGAGGAACCTGTAAAACGGCATCTTCCCGATGCCGTAAAAAACGCACATCGCGGCCCTAATGCCATAAATATATTTCGAAATAACGATCGCGAATCCGCCGAACTTATCGATCAGCCGTTCAATCCGCGGCTGTGCCATCTGGTAAAAGCGGTAATCCTTGGCCTTTTCGTGAAACAAACGTCCGATCAAAAAGCCGAAGCTGTCGCCGACCATGCCGCCCAGCGTCGCCGCGAAAAATAACTTGATAAAGCTGTATTTACCGAAAAATCCGCTATGTGCCATCGCCCCCGAGATCAGAAGCGTAATGTCGCCCTCGACCGTGCAGAGAGCAAAAACCGCGTAGATTCCGTATTGCTCGATAATTTGAGAAAGATGGTCCATACAAACCCAAAATGGGGCCGTTCGTTAGCGAGGGCTGTATTGAGATTAACTTTCCATTAAGTTTCAGTCAAAGAATGAGGCGGATGCCGGAATGGAGCCGAACCGGATCGGAACTCGCTTGACCACCTATAACTCCGCGTTTTCCGTGGCTTCCCTAATCATGAACCTAAATCCCTTGACCGCAGAATGCACGGAAAACACGGAAAGCAAGGAAGCTATTCCTATTTTGGTGGATAGGGGCGATTCGACACCCGCCGGAAAAAGGTCGTAAACTCTACACCTGAATGAATAAGGCCGGAGAAATATTGTCGATAAGCCCGCCGCGTGCGATACCAGGCGGCGAGATCGCCATCGAATGCGTGGGATTTAACGTCAGCCGCGGCGGCGATCACGGCTGCACTGTTGGCGGACAGCCGTCACGATTAGTGGCGGCGTCTACCGACCGGATGCTAGCCGTCGTCCCCGCGAACGTCGAACGTGACGAGGCGGACCTAATGCTCGTGAGCGAAGGCGAAACAAGCACGGCGTATCAGATCGCGGTCGGCGAAAAGCTTATCGACGAGATGCATATCGTCGCGAACCCGGCGATCGATCCGAAGGACGATTCGCTTATTGTGACCCGATCGGGCTCGCGGGGCCAGAGCTTGCCCACCACGCTTTTTCGAGTTGAGGCCGACGGCTACCTCGACGAAATGCCCGCCGAGGTGATGAACCCGACCGGCGTCGCATTTGACCGCGAGGGAACTTTGTTCGTCACCAACCGATCCGATGGCTGGGTCGTGCGGATCGAACGCGGCGAAGATGCGACGACTTACGCGGCCGGGCTCGGCGTTGCGACCGGAATCGCGTTCGACAACTCGGGCATTATGTACGTCGGCGACCGCAGCGGAACCGTTCATCGAATTCCCGAGCCGGGTTACACCGAAACGTTCGCCGTGCTTGAGCCGTCGGTCGCGGCATATCACATGGCGTTCGGGCCGGACGATAGGCTTTACCTGACGGCGCCCGCACTCGCCAGCCACGACGCCGTTCATGTAATTGAACAGGACGGAACGGTCGACACTTATTTCCGCGGCTTCGGCAGGCCGCAGGGACTTGCGTTCGACGTCGACGGCAATCTTTATGTCGCGGCTTCGTACAAAGGACGGCAGGGAATTGTGCTTATTTCACCGGGAGCTGAGTCGGCTGAGATGTTTGTTGCGGGCCGCAACATCGTCGGGCTTTGTTTCACGCGTGCAGGCGACATGGTCGTCGCGACTAACGACACTGCGTATTCGCTGCCGCTCGGTATTTACGGTACTCTTTTAGAGTAGTTCGAAAGTTTTTGCAGTCGCGAGCAAGGGAAAATACATGAGAGGAAAGACGCTGCCAGGCGTTTTGTTTTTGCTATCAGCATTTACGGCATGCAGCCTGGTCACGGGAGTTCCGCGGCCGGCATCCGAAACGGGCATTTCCACAACACGACCTTCTTCGACACCGGTCCGCAGCCCTGCGCCGCCGGAGCGGATAGACCGCAATCTCGAATCTCAGATCGCAGCGATCGCTGAAGGTTCGGGCGGCAAGGTCGGCGTCGGTGCCGTTCTTGTCGAAACCGGCGACTCGGCCTGGCTCAACCGCGAAGGTCATTTCGTCTCGCAATCCGTCTACAAACTGCCGATCGCGATGGCCGTGATGAAGATGGTCAGCGACGGCCGCGTCCGTATCGATCAGGACGTGACGATCACTCCGGACGACTTTGTTCGTCGCGGCTTTCACAGCCCGATCCGCAACGTTAATCCGTCCGGGACGATAATGCCGGTCGGCGAGATCGTCCGCTACTCGCTTTCCGAAAGCGACGGAACCGCGAGCGACGTTCTGTTGGAACTCGCCGGCGGCCCGACGGCGGTCCAAAATTACCTTAGGACGTTCGGCATTACCGATTTCATCGTCGCCGATTCCGAAAAATTGATCAGCAAGGATTGGGAAACGCAGTACCGAAACTGGGCGACTCCGCAAGCGTCGATCGATCTGCTGCGCTCGGTCCACGAAGGCACCGACGGCCTTAACGAATGGACGACGAGCTTTTTGCTTTCGACCATGACCTTCAGCGAAACCGGCGGCCGCCGCCTCAAGCGCGGACTTCCGGAAGGCGCGACGATCGCGCATAAAACAGGCACCGGCGGCCGCCAGACCGAGGTCCCGGGCTTTCGGCGAAACGCGAATAGTAACATCTCGGGAACGCCGTCGCCCACTCCGAAAATGAGGCCGACACCCAAAGCCGCAAATTCAAACGCCGTAAACGCAAACACCGGCCCGGTTGACCCGAATACGATCACGAGTGCAACAAACGACATCGGCATCATCACACTGCCCGACGGCCGCCACATTCTCATCGCCGTTTACGTCCAGGACTCCGCCGCCGACGCATGGACCCGCGAGCGCGTCATCGCCGACATCGCCAAAGCCGTATGCGACAAGTGGATGGGCGTTGCTGATTAATATTTAGCAATGTATTTAACGCGAGATCTGGGAATTGAGCCACTGTCGCAACGCAAATCGTCGCACGAATCAACCAATTAGGTACTGAATCAACGCACTTCCACGCAATTGCAACAAAATATCGAGCAAATGCGAGTTGGCACACGCATTGCCATAGAAACGGCGGAGGACTTAAAAAGTCATGAATTCTACGAAATTAAACAAAACGGTGAGAAGTTTCGCGATACTGTTCGCGATGGCATTTGGAATGGTGCTCGTGTCGGGAACAGACGTGAGCGCTCAGAATCGCGATTACCGCAACGACCGTCGTGACGACCGCCGGGACGACCGATACAACCGGAACGATCGCTATGACAACGACCGTTACAACGGCCGTGATCGGAACGGCAATCAAAGTGTCAGGTTCGCCTACCAGCAGGGTTATCAGGCCGGAATGCAGCAGGCGCGTCAGCAAGCCCGACGCAGCGGCGGCGGCGGATACGGCAGCTACGGTAATAACGGAAACCGGGGCGGGTGGGGAAACAGTTCACAGGCCCGTCAGGCATACCAGAACGGATTTCAGCGCGGCTATCAGGAATACATGAGCCGTTACAATCAGAACAACCGGAATAACCGGAATAACCGGAACAACCGCAACAATCGCGGCGGAATTTTCGGCCTGCCGTTCTAATAAAAGGTCCATAAATGAAAAAAGGCCCGGGACGCTTGCGTCCCGGGCCTTTTTTGTATGTAAACCTATCTATTTGGCCGCCTTGAGGTCAGCGATACGCTTCTCGAATGTCGCGGTATCGGCCTTGTCTGCTTTCCCGCGGGCGACCGCCTTATCGGCAACCGCGAATGCCTCGTCCTTTCGCCCGGCCGCGAGAAGCATATTCGTCTTGGCAGAGAGATTTTGGAACGTCTCTTTTTTAGCGATCGAGGCGTCTACCCGAGTCAATGCCAGGTCGAGCCATTTCTTCGCTTCATCCGGTGCTTTGTTCTGATTGGCGTAACCGGCTGCCTGAAACGGCGTGACCCAGTCGTCGACCTTTGAGCCCGCGACCGCTTCGCGTGCGCGTGCCATGGTCGTCGCGACGACGTTCGCGACCTCAACCGTAAACGGTACACGGACCTTTTCCCAGCGGATGTTCACCGTCGCAGAATTATCCTTTTCCGGGTCGACTGTGAACGCAAGCCACTCCTGGCTATCGCTCGCAGTCTGCGGCTTCGCCTTAACGCGAAGCGTGTCGTTTGCGGGGTTGTAATTAAAACTGCCCCATTGATTTGCCGTTCCATTAAAAACGATCGTCCACTCGTCCTTTCCTGGAATAGTGTGCAGGCTGTAAATGCCTGCAGCGAGCTTCTGCCCATTTATCAAAACGTCATCCGTAACGACGAACTGCGTCGCCTCATTCGCTCCGGTTCGCCATACGTGGCCGTACGGAACGATCGGCATGCCGGCGGGGCGCTTGTACTGGTCGTCGAGCGTCGCTTCGCCCTTCGCGTACGAGTCTGCCGGAGCATCGCCCCAAATCGTGCGGCCTTTCACGCCGGGCCGGCTATAAGTGACCGTGACATCCGTGACGCCGATCGTCTGCATCACGCTGGCCTTCTGGCTCGGCCGCGGAGATCTGATCTGCGCACTTACGGCCTGCGACAAGCCGGCAATGACGAACATTGCGAGCGAAAAAACGACAAAACGCTTTATTGTGAACATATGACTTTCTCCTGGTAATTAGATGAAGGAAATTATGCACTGCAAGTGCCGTGCTGCCAAGTGTGAGAGTATACGGATCTGGCAGCAATTTGGTTCTGACCATTCGCGTCAGGTCGAAATCATATCGCGCACAAAATTATTACACGGCCGTCGTTGCTATTGTTTGTCCGTTATTGCATCATGGTCATGTATTCCTTCTCTCGCATCTTAATTGGTGCGCTCGTCAAAGACGGTTTTTGGATTAGTTTGAGAGCAGGTCCCTATTATCACAGAAGTCGCTCTTGAATTTTTTGAGCATCCGATTCCGTACCTTCGCTGCAGTTAAGTCTTTCTTCGAAGTATATCCGGTTCCAGGCTTCTACAGCATTCCCTGAACAAGGGAAAAGGTTAAAATTATAATGTCAATGAAACTCTACGTTGGAAATCTTTCCTTCGACACGACCCAGCAGGATCTCGAAAAATTATTTGCAGAGATCGGAACAGTAACCTCGACCAACATCATCGAAGATCGTGAAACCGGACGCCCTCGCGGCTTCGGATTCGTCGAAATGTCTTCGAAAGAAGAAGGCCAGAACGCAATTTCGCAGCTTAACGGCAAAGAAGTTGACGGACGTCAGCTCAAAGTCAACGAAGCCAAACCGCAGGAAAATCGCGGCGGCGGCGGTGGCGGACGCGGCGGCTACGGCGGCGGCGGCGGTGGACGGAGCGGCGGCGGTGGCGGCTACGGTGGCGGCGGTGGTGGTTACCAGGGCGGCAAAAGCTGGTAAGTATCCAAACAATTAAGTCTTGAACAAAGACGAATGCCCCGTGAATTTCACGGGGCATTTTTGTTGTATAGTGCGAATGCGGATCAGTCTTCCGAATCGGCATGACTTGGCTTTTGGCTCCCGAACCGCTCGTCGTCTGTCTTCTTCTCCGTTCCGAGGCCTTCCGTACCGGACTTTCCGGCTCCGGCATTACCGCCGCTTTTGCCCTCTGCCCGTGTGTGCGGATGATCGTTATTGCTCTCGTCATCGCTCGAACTCCGTCGCTGCTGCTGTGCCATTTCAATTCACCTCCGATGTATTTGAATGAATTCCTGCAAATCGCGAGCCAACGAACGTTGTGCGCGAAAAAGAGACGGCGATAGCGCACCGTCTCTCATAACTCAGCCTTGCTGCCCCGAAAGACTAATCCTCGTCCTCGTGTGCCCTCACGCGTCCGGACGCCACCGCTTCGTCCACTACCTTCTGAGCCAGATTCGGCGGCAGCGGGTCGTAGTGCGAAAACTGCATATGATAACTGCCGCGGGCCTGTGTGACGGAGTTGAGCTTCGACTGGTAGTCGAGCATTTCGGACAGCGGCACTTTGGCCTTGATCACCTGCTGCTTTCCTCTTACCTCCATACCGCCGACTCGTCCGCGGCGGCTGTTGAGGTCGCCCATGATGTCGCCGGAAACTTCCTGCGGCGTGAACACTTCGACATCCATCACTGGTTCGAGCAGAGTAGGCCGTGCCTTTTCCATCGCGGCGCGATAAGCCTTTCGACCGGCCGCGCGAAATGAATGTTCGTCCGAGTCGACCGCGTGGAAACTGCCGTCGATCAGCGTCACTTTGAAATCAACGAGCGGATAACCGGCGATGGCCCCGGCCTGAGCGGCCTCAATGATTCCTTTTTCGATCGCCGGACGGAAGTTCTGCGGAACCGATCCGCCAAATATCTTATCGACCCATTCAAAGCCCGCCCCGCGGCCGAGCGGCTCGAATATCACCTTGCAATCGCCAAATTGCCCGCGGCCGCCGGACTGTTTCTTATGGCGTCCTTGGACTTCGCACGGCTGCGTGATGGTTTCCTTGTACGGAACTTTCGGAGGATGAAGCGTGACCTCGACATGATAGCGATTCGCTAGCTTCGCGACGATCGTTTCGATATGCAGTTGGCCCGAACCCGACAAAATAAATTCCTTCGTCTGCGGGTCGCGATCAAAATGCAGGCTCGGGTCTTCTTCGAGTATCTTGTGCAGTGCGCCCGAGATCTTGTCTTCGTCGGCACGCGACTTCGGCTCGATGGCGAACGAGATCGCTGCTTCCGGGTACTCGACCGGCGGAAAGACGATCGGGTGCGCCTTGTCGCAAAGCGTGTCGCCGGTCTGCGTGTCTTTCAATTTAACGACTGCGATAATGTCGCCCGTCTGGGCCGAATCGACCTTGTCCAGGACCTTGCCCGAAATAACATGCAGAGCGCCGAGGCGTTCCATCGTGTCGCGTGTCGAATTGCAAACGTTTGCGTCCGAAGCGACCTTGCCGCTGACGACCTTCATCACGTTTATGCGGCCGGCGAACGGGTCGGCGATGGTGCGAAAAACGTATGCCGAGAACGGCTCATCATTGCTGTATTTGCGGCCGATCTTGTCGCCCTCCAGCGAATTGTCCTTGTACCCGTATTCGGCTTCATGCGTTGCGGGATTGGGCGCGAACTCAATAATGTGGTCGAGCAATATCGACAGGCCGACCAGCGTCGTTGCCGAGACCGCGTACACGGGACACAGCCGGCTCTTGGCTATTGCTTTCGCCAGGTTCGGGTAAATGTCTTCTTCCGGCAGCGTGCCGTCGGCGAAGTACTTTTCCATCAAATCGTCGTCGGATTCGGCGACGATCTCGATCAGGCGTTCGCGGGTCGAATCGAACAGCGCCTTGCTTTCGCTCGGGATGGCGATGCCTTTCGGGTTACCGTGCTCGTCGAACTCGTAAGCTTTCTGGTGCACGACGTCGATGACGCCGCGAAAGTTGGCTTCGTTGCCGATCGGCAGCGTAAACGGCACGATCGACCGCGCGAACGACGACGCTGCTGTCTCGAGAGCGTGCACAAAATCGGCGTGTTCCTTGTCGATCTTGTTGATCACCATGAACCGCGGCAGCAAAAATTCATTTGCGTACTGCCAAGTTTTTTCCGTCTGCACCTCGATGCCGTGAACGCCGTCGACGACGACGAGCGCACAGTCCGCCACGCGGAGTGCCGGCCGAGCATGCGAGACGAATGCGGCGTACCCGGGCGTGTCGATCAAATTTATCTTCGAGTCTTTGTATTCGAGGTGTGTGAAATTGTTGTTGAGCGAGATCTTTCGTTCGATCGAGTCTTCTTCGTAATCGGTGACGGTCGTGCCTTCATCGACCTTTCCCCAGCGTGGTGTGGTTCCGGCGACATGGAGCATTGAACTGACGAGCTGCGTTTTACCCGCGTCGCCGTGTCCAATGACAGCCAGGTTCCTGATGTTCTCAGTTGCGAATGCTTTCATTTTCGGCAAGAGCCTCCTTTAGATGGATTACCCGAAACTTTGAGAAAGCCGCCCGGTCCGTGAATATCGAAGTTGCGAAAAAAGCCCTAAATTGAGCCCAATTGCGGCGAAACTCCTCGAAGACCGGAAACAACTAACTCTGATTGTAGGTAATTCAATAATTTATCCCTTGCCGAACCAGATAGCAAGCATAATCGGGTGCGGTCCGACTCGGGAGGTGACTGCGGCGTCTTTACCATTGGATCGTGCCGTCCTATACTTCGAAATCGAACTTATTTCGAATGTCGTCCGCGGTTTATGCAAAAAAGTAAGGGAACCCAAAGAGCCGAGAACGGCCAGAATGCACTCGGGGTGCGGGAAAGGGTCAGCGAGATGGTCCTGCGTGCGGTAAGGGCCTACACCTTCAACACGCCAATCAGTAGGGGACGGCACCGCGCGTACCTGTCAGCATTAAAAATAGTTCGCGAATTACCGGGCGGCCTGATCGCTCCGTTACGCGACGGGCGGAGGTTCTCGATCGATCTTGCGACGGGAATGCAGACGACCGTTTACTTCCTCGGTGAGTACGAAAAAACGATCACGGAAATCGTCGAGGGTTTTCTCAAGCAAGCAAGCAAGCAAGCAAGCAGTGTTTATCGACGTCGGCGCCAATTTCGGTTGGTACACATCGTTGTTTCATAAATATGCCGGTGCATCCGGCGAGGTTCATTCCTTCGAACCGGTGCCGTCGATCTTCGAAAATCTCCAACGAAATTACGATCTAATGGGCAGTCCACAAAATGTACGACTGAACAACCTCGCGCTCGGCGAGGAAGAAGCGGAACTGACGATAAACCTCTTTGCCGGCCTCTCCACCGGCCACGCGTCTTTTTCGACTCACGACCGCGACGATGCCATACCGTTCAAATGCCGTGTAATCACTCTCGACTCGTATCTGGAGGCAAATAACGTCGGTGAGGTCGACTTTGTAAAGGTTGACATCGAAGGCGCGGAACTAGGCTTTCTCAAAGGTGCCGAGAGGCTTTTCAAACAGGAAAAACCTCCGATCTGGTTGATGGAAATGGCACTTAACCAAACCCGCAACTTTGGTTACTTACCGAACGATCTGATCGAATTTATGGCTGAACGTGCCAAATACCAATTCTTCAAGATCGATGAAATAAACGGAAAGCTCATCGAGATCACCGGCTTTGAACCGGACGACATCGGTGCGAACGTGATCTGCATACCTGCTTGACCGAGCCTGTGTCGCCTGAGCGTGTACGTTCCCCGACGGTTCGACCCGCGACAGCGTCGGCGGATGAAGTTGTGCTAACATATGCTTTTTTATTATGAGCAGCTTCGACCAGGCGATCGCCGCACTTGACCTTCGACTTTTCGAGAAGATAAACAGCCAATCGACCGACCACGACAAGCAGTCCATGCTGGCGCTGCAGAACGCGGTTCGCGAACTTCGGCCGGGTTACAAATACCTCGAGATCGGCTCGTATCTCGGCGGCAGCATACAGCCGCATCTTTTGGACGACAAATGCGCTCATATATTTTCGTTGGATAAACGTCCGCTGGAACAGCCGGACGAGCGCGGGATCGATTACAAGTACCTGAACAATTCGACCGAGCGTATGCTCGAACAACTGCGGGCCGTCGCGCCGGAAAAGATGGAAAAGCTGACGACCATCGACGGCGACTCCGGATCGATCGATCCGACGCGCGTATCCGAAAAGGTCGACCTTTGTTTTATCGACGGCGAGCACACCGACCGCGCGGTGATGTCGGACTTCAAATTCTGTCTAAAAGTTTTGGCCGATAACGGCTGCATCGCTTTTCACGACTCACAGATCACCTACAACGGCATTGCCGACTGCCTCGAATATCTGGCGCAGAACAACATAGCGTTTCGCGCTTACGTTCTGCCGCATATCGTATTCGTCGTCGAGATCGGCGACTTTCCGCTGCACGAGAACGCCGGCATTCGGGAACGTCTGTTAAACAACCACGAAGCCTATCTGTTCAGCCTTCAGAACAACGACCGGTTTCGCAAGTTCAGCAACAAACTGCCTTTCCGCCTCGCGCGTAACTTTATTTCGCGAATGAGAAAGAGTAATGTAAGCCAGTAAACCCGGCCGCCGCGTCTGTTGCGGTCAAATGTAAAGTTTAAAATTAACCTGTCTCCGGCCGTAATGACGAACGCAAATTCGTCCGGCGTGGAGCGTCATCTCTCATTGAGGACAGCGGGCGGCCGTATTTTCGAAGGCCTGGCCCGCATCGGATGCATCGTAGGAAAATGAGGACCAAAATGGAAAAGATGATCGGATCGGTAAGGCGCATTGCGGCCCTCGCGGCGATTTGGGCAGTGCTTTCGTGCGGCGTGGTTTCAAACGCACAGGATCTCGTTCCGGTTAGCGACATTACCGGCGGCTCGAGCGTTTTCGTGTTCCGCGGAAGTTCACGGCCGTCGCCGAAACGTTTCGTTTCCAGGGTCCGGGCAGTCGTTTCAAAAACGCAGCGTATCGAGACCGCCAATCGCGTCAACATCCAGTACGCGAGGCTGATAAAGACGGCGCCGCGGCGTGCGCGTTCCGAGGTCATCACACCGGAGGATCCGCGTGTCCCGAAGATCCCGACGATGCCTAAGGAAGAGGCCGCGACGATATTTGCCGGCGTGGGCGAGTATTACATGGACGAAACGGATTTCGATCATGCCATCGACTTTTTCCGCGAAGCGACGACGCTCGACAACAAGAACAACAAGGCGCGTTCGGGCCTGAGCGAAGCTCTCGCACTGAAAGGCAACGATCTGCTCGTCAAGGATAGCGCGGCCGCGGCCCGTAAATTCTTCGAGGAAGCCCTCCGTTATAATCCCAAAAATTCGCCGGCGTATTTCGGCTTAGCCGAAGTTTTCGCGGATCTCGATCAGACCGGCGAAGCGGTGACCAATTACGAAAAAGCTTTGCAGGCGGACGCCGACCTGACGGAGATCTTTGTGCCGCTCGGCATTCTCTATTATCAGCAAGGCGAGATCGCCAAGGCCGAAAACCTTTTGACCAAGGCGGTCGCGACGTCGCCTAACGACGCTCAGGCGCAGTATTACCTCGGCATGGTCCGGTACTCACAGAACCGTAATGACGAAGCGCTGGAGGCATTCAGAAAGGCCGGCACGCTCGATCCGAAAAACGCCGACGCATTCTTCGAGGCCGGCGAAACGCTCATGCGGCTCAACCGAAACACCGATGCGATCGCCGAGTACACGAAGGCGACAACTCTTCGCGATAACTATTTCGACGCTTGGTACGGGATGGGCGTGGCTTACGCCGAAATGGAAAAATATGCCGAGGCGATCCCGCCGTTCAAAAAAGCCAGCAAGCTCTTGAATACGAGTGTGGACGCCTACGTCAATCTTGGTGACGCCTACCGGCTGACAGGCAATTACAACGACGCTGAGGCAAATTACAATCTCGCATTGGTCTTCATGCAGAAGATTCCCGGCTATCCCAAGGAAGAGATGGCGGACACGAACAGCAAGATCGGATTTTCGGTCGCAAAACAGTGCGAGCTCAACCTGAAGGCGGCCAAGCCGTGCCGCTGGGACACGGCCGTCAAGGCGCTCGAAAACGCCGCGGCGCTTAGTCAGAGCAATATCGACTACGCCAACCTCGGCTGGGCCTACTACAATTCGGCAAAGGTCGATATCAGCTATAAACATCCGGAGCTTGCCCGGCCGAAACTCGAAAAGGCCAAGGAGAATCTGCAAAAGGCCGCGTTCTCGAGCCCCAAGTTCATCGAGGGGCCGCTGCTCAATCTCGGCATGACGCTTACCGACCTCGGCGATTACGCCGGAGCCGTCGAAGCCTTTAAACGTGTAATCGGCAAGCAGCCGAAATGGCTCTTTGCCGTTAACGAATTAGGCATCGCTTACCGCAAACAGAACAATTACGCCGCGGCCATCGAACAGTTCCGCGCGGCGGTCGACAAGGACGACAAATACGCCGTCGCCCATTACAACCTCGGCGAGGCCTCGTTCCAAAGCGGCAATTTGCCGGCCGCCAAAAAGGAGTACGACAAACTGCAAAAGCTTGGCGCCAAAAACCTCGCCCTGCAGCTCGATCTCATCAGCGGCGGAGCCGTCCGCCGATAAGTCAGAACCACCTCGCGTAAGCGGGTGGGTTCCGGATAGTCGAGAGGCGAGAGTCGTGAGTAGAGAGCGGAACGGCCAGCCTCCTGCTCACCACTCTTGACTCTCCCCTCAGCACTTTTAAGAACCCACCCGCTCACGCAGGTGGTTCTGACCTTTGGACGTTCAGCATTAAATGCATATCCGCGAAAACGTGCCGTTGGCGCCGATGACGACTTTGAAGATCGGCGGCCCGGCGCGGTTTTTTGCGCTCGCCGAGACCGAGCAACACGTCGTCGACGCGTTTCGTTTCGCCGACGAAAATAAGCTCGCGTTTTTTGTGCTTGGCGGCGGCAGCAACATTCTCGTATCGGATAACGGCTTTGACGGGCTGGTTATCCAGATCGGCTTGAAAGGAGTGGCGCTTGAAGATAGAGACGGCGTCGCGATCCTAACCGCGGGTGCCGGGGAAGACTGGGAAGGCATCGTCGCTCTAGCCGTTGATCGAAATCTCGCCGGTTTCGAATGCCTGGGCGGAATTCCCGGATCGGCAGGCGGTACGCCGGTTCAGAATGTAGGAGCTTACGGGCAGGAAGTTTCCGAGTCGATCGTCTCGGTCCGCTGCTTCGATCGTACGAACAGCGCCACCGTCGAGCTCGCTAACGCCGACTGCGGTTTCTCATATCGGCGAAGCATTTTTAACTCGACCGAACGCGGCCGCTATGTCGTGTTATCGGTGACGTACAAGTTGATAAGAAACGGCCCGCCAAAGATCGCCTACAAAGACCTTATCGAGACGTTCAAAGGCCGCGAACCGTCACTTGCCGAAGCCCGGGAAGCCGTCCTGAAAATTCGCCGTTCAAAATCAATGGTCATTGATGCCGCAGATCCCAACTCGCGAAGCGCCGGCTCGTTTTTCAAAAATCCGATCGTTGATCTCGCGGCGATCAGAGAGATCAAGAGCATAACGGGAACGGGAAACATTCCGTCGTTTCCCGTGTCCGAAACAACCGCGAAGGTACCCGCCGCGTGGCTCATCGAAAACTCGGGTTTTGGAAAGGGTTTTCGGCTCGGAAACGCGGGCTTATCAGCCAACCACTCGCTCGCCTTAGTGAACTTCGGCGGAGCGTCCGCCGCCGAGATGATCAAACTCAAGGAACTCATTCAGTCGCGCGTCGAAGAAAAATTCGGCATTTGCCTCGAACCGGAGCCGATCTTCGTCGGTTTCTAGGTAAACTGGTACGGCCGGCCGGATATTCGATCAACGGCTTCGGCCGAAAAGAATAAAATGAGTTTCCGCTAAGCTTCAGCTAAATTCGGCTAAAGCCGCAAAGACTGTGATCCGAGACATGCAGCTAAAGCTGGAGGCAATTGAACAAAAGAGAACTCGGCACATCCTAAGCAAATCTTTGGCTCCGGCTTCGTCAAATTACGGTATAATCCGGAATCGACGCATCGCGATCTCTCGGCAATTTATTACGAGGTTCTTCGAAAATGCTCCGCAAAATAGTTTTCTGTAAGACTTTTATTTCCACAATTGTTATTACTTCGGTCTTCGCCAGCAGCTTGAGTGTGTTTCCGCAGGATATCGTCGCCGCCGACGACATCACGGGCGGAGCGAGCGTATTCGTGTTTCGCGAATCTCGCAAGAAGCCGCAGGAAAAAGCAGGCGGGCACTCGTTCCGGGCAGCGGGCGGTCGCGTGAGCGCGGCGGGAGCATCATCGAAATATCAGGCACAGCTTGCCGTTAACCGCAAAAAGCGTACGACGCAGTTCAAATCGAACACGGCACTCGTGGCAAAAAACCGTGCCCGCCCGCGTAACGCACGGGCCGCACAGGCGACGGCGCTTACGGCAAAAGCCGAAACACAGCTCGAAGCAAACTCGCTCGACCAGTCGATAGCCACGTATCGAGACGCATTGAAACAGGACCCGAAAAACGTCGACGCCGCTCGCGGCCTCAGCGACGCTTTAACGTCGAAAGCCGTCGAGATGTCGTCATCCGATACGAACGACACGGCCGCTCTCGCCCTGCTCGAAGAAGCGGTGAAACTCGACGACCGCAACGACGTCGCATACGCCAAACTCGGTGACGCTTATGCAGCGTCGAACGAGACCGCAAAATCTCTGGCAAGCTACGAAAAAGCAGCTCAGATCAACCCCGACCTCGCCGTCGTTTACGTACCGCTCGGGACTGCTTATCTGACGGCGGGCGAGATCGCGAAGGCTGAAGCCGCGAGCCGCAACGCGGAACGTCTCGGCGTTACCGATGTCGAAGCGCAAAATCTCAAAGGCATGATCCTGTACCGTCAGAACAAGAACGCTGAAGCGATGCAGGCTTTCGACAACGTTCTGAAAACTCAGGGGCGGAACGCGACCGCTAAGTACTACCAGGCGCTCGTTTACGACCGCATGAACCAGCCCGACCAGTCGATCGCCGCTTTTCGAGACACGGTCGCCGCCGAACCTTCGTATTCGCAGGCGTGGTTCGATCTCGGCGTCGCATATTACAATCAGGGCCAATATTCCGAAGCGATCCCCGCGTATCAGGAAGCAATAAAATACGACGCGACGAACGGCCAGACGCACGCGAATCTCGCGAGCACATTCCGTCAGCTCGAACGTTACCCGGAGGCGAACGCCGAATATAAACTCGCCGAATCCAACGGAATAAAAACGCCCGATCTTTACAGCGAATGGGGTTACTGCCTCGGCAAAACTGCCGAATGGGACAAGTCGGTCGCCAGGCTCGAAACCGCGCGGACGATCAGCCCGACCGCTATCGACGACAACAACGCGGGTTGGGGCTATTACAATTCAGCACAGGCAGACAAGGCGGCCAAGAACGACGCGGCCGCGAACGAAAAGCTGTCGAAGGGAAAAACCTCGTTTGAAACGGCGGTTCAAAAAGATCCAAAACTCGACGCCGCCTATGTCAATCTCGGCTCGACCAACAACGCTCTCGGCGATTTTGCGGCGGCCGTAGCAGCGTTAAATATCGCCGTCGGGCTGCATAGCGATTGGGTGATCGCCCTCAACCAGCTCGGCGTGGGTTATCGCGGCCTTGGCAATATGACGTCCGCCCTGACGCAGTTCAACCGCGTCGTGACGCTTGACGGCAATAACGTCATCGGCCTCTTCAACCTCGGTTCCGCCCAGAACGCGACGGGCGATAAAAAAGGAGCGAAGAACACACAGAAACGCCTGCAGAAGTTGAATCCGGCATTAGCGGATCAGCTCGGAAACGCGATCGCCGGCAAACTGATCGACGCCGGGAAACAGAAGATCCGGGATAAGATACGTATCCCCGGCCTGCCGTTTTAAAGCGCAGGTCATATAATGGAAAAAGATGTCGAATAATACCCGGCATCATTTTTATCCCTCGCGAATGGTGATCGAACGATTATTCCGGTCGGCAGGGCGTGCGCGTAAAAAGGAATGCCCGTGCGCCGGAAACGCCGACAACTTCGCCTTTGTCGTTAATGTCGAAAGCAGTGCTCGTTCCGCCGGCCAGCGTACCGAGGTCGATCAACTCGCCGCGGCTGTAAAGAAACGCGTGGACCTGTGAATCGCCCGCAAATAATGCCGAACCCACAACTTCGCCTTTCACATTCATCGCCTCAGCCTGCGCTAATGAAACGCCCTCAGCAGTTATCTCGGTAAGCGTACCGCCGCTGTAAACAAAACTCCGCGTTGCGCTGCGGACCACAACGTTGCCACGTTCGTTCAGGTCCACGGCAATGGTGTTTTCAGATACGTCAGGCGTGAGATCGATCATTTTATCGTCCCGGACAAGAAAGGCATGGTAGATCGCATTTCCCGCCAGGAGAGAATTACCGACAACTTCGCCCCGATCGTTGACGAGAGTGGCGCCGCTGGCAGCACCGCCCAGCGTCCCGAGATCTATCATTTCGCCATTTCTGTATGCGAAAGCATGAAAATAAAAGGTCTCGGAGGTCGATGAGCCGACGACATCGCCCCGGTTGTTAATGTCGTAGGCAAAACTAAACTCGCCCTCGGCAGCAGTTCCGAGCAGCGTGCCGAGGTCTAACATTTTGGCCTTTCGAAAAAGGAACGCATGAAGTTCGTCATCGCTGAGCCATACCGACCACCCTGCCACGTCACCTCGTTCGTTTACCGCTGATGCGAAACTCTCGGGTCCATTGATGGTACCGAGGTCCGTCAGTTGACCGCTGCTATAAAGAAATGCGTGGCGGTCAAAGTCGTCGGACAGCGTCGATGTTCCAACGATATCACCACGGTTATTGAGATCGACGGGCAAGATCGTATCACCGCCCAGCGACCCGATATCGGTCCAACCGCAGTTTCGAAATAAGAAGGTGTGAGTGTCATTCGACGGTGCGCCCATCGGCGTGAACGTGCCCGCCACATCGCCGCGGCTGTTGATAAGCACCGCTCCGCCGTTTGTCGAATCAGGCGGCGTGATATCGACCACTCTCCCGTCGGACGCCCGCCGGGGAAGCGGTCCGATTCTTTGCGGCGAATATAGAACCGACGGCCCGCACGCCGCTGGTACCGGCGTCGGAGTGTATGAAAGGAACGAAGCAGCGGCCAAAACTACAGCAAGTTGATATTCGAGGAGTAACATAAGCGACATCTCCTGCAGATAAATGTATTGCCCGATAACGGGCCGGTAACTTTCCGAGGGATTATCCGCTTCTTCGCGACGAAAATCGCTAGTACAAAAGGTTGACCCAGCAAATGCACGCACCTTATGTATCGCGGGATACAACGGAGGCAAAAAATGCCTTGCCAAATTCGCGAATTTTAGTGGATAATCGCCCGTTCACTCATATCAGAAGCTAATACGAAACCAGCGGCCGAGGCCGCTGCATTGCTATTTACGACGTTCGAGCAAAGGGAAATTGCTGAAATTTCTGGGACGTCGCGATTATTGTACGTATTCACTTACCGTTTGAACTGAGCGTTCTTTTCACTTATTGCGAGAATTTACCAATACAGACGAGGTTTTATGAAGGAAACATCCACCATTACCGCCGACACCAACCAGGCGGACGCGTCTCCCGGCGTTTCCAGGAGAAATTTTTTCGGCAGTCTTGGCAAGACGGCTATCGGGGCCGCCGCGGTCGGTGCCCTCGGGGCCGCGCCATTCCTCGGTGGAAAGGAATCAGTCGCCGAGGCCGCACCCGGCAACAGTGATTCGGCGCGCCGCATGAACGATTGCATGCAGTATCGGAAGAACATGGCGCAGGACAATCACGTCGATGTCGGGTTCCAACCCGACAATGGCGACGCGGCGAGGTTTACCGACTGCAGCGGCAATTACAGTAAGGCACTTCTCCACGAAAGTCTGGGAATACCAAGTGCCGCAGCGTGTGCCAGCCTCAAGCGTGCTCTCGCGAGCGGCAGCCAGGCGGATTTTGCAAACATTTTGGTCGGTACACCCGGCGGCGGCGGTAACTCGAAATTGAACGGTCCGCAAGTCGCATTGGCGTTCGATCTCGAGGGCATGGATTCACACTCGACCGTCATTCCGCCTGCGCCAAGCGTAGCGAGCGCCCAAACCGCGGCTGAGGCCGTCGAACATTATTGGGGAGCTTTGCTGGTCGACGTCCCGTTCCGCGATTACGGTACGAACGCTCTCGCGCAGGCCGCGATCGCGGATCTTAACAACATGTCTTACGTTAAGAGCCCGGGCAGCCAGTTCAATTACCCGGTGAATGCTCAGAATTTGTTCCGCGGCAAATTCCGCAGCAATGACGGCAATGTTAAGGGGCCGTACCTTTCGCAGTTCATGGTACAGCCGACGTACTTCGGCGCTCAGCCGCTGAGTCAGCGGTATATCACCTTCAAGCCGGAAGGTTTCGGCGGCCGGCATTATATGTTCGACGTCTCCGAATACCAAATGGTCGCGAACGGCGGCGATTCGCATTTAGTGATCGAATTCGAAGATGATCCGAAATACCTCCGTTCCGGCCGTGACATGGCGTCGTACACGCGATTGGATGTACTTTATCAGGGCTATTTTACGGCGTTTCTCGTACTAAGCGGGCTGGGCGCACAGGCTAATCCCGGAATCCCGTACAACAGTTCGACCACCGAGAAGCCGTTCTCGACGCTCGGCGGGCCCGACGCCGCAGGCACGATCGCCGAAATGGCTACCAGAGCACTCAAGGCCTCGTGGTTTCATAAATGGATCAAGGACAACCGCTTGCGTCCCGAAGAGTTCGGAGCACTCGTTCACGCCCGAAAAACGAACGCCAGCCGAATGCCGCAAGCGGCTGCGGCCCTCCACTCGGATGTGCTTAATTCAGTCGGCCTCGCCCAATCGTATTCAAAATACAAATCGTATCTTTTACCGCAAGCGTTCCCGGAGGGCTCGCCGACGCACCCGTGTTATCCGACCGGCCACGGCACTGTCGGCGGGGCGTGCGTCACGGCCCTGAAGTTCTTCTTCAACGGCAGCCAGAAGATGAATACGCTCGCGGGCGGAGACTTCCGCTTTATGGAGGCGAACTCGACCGGCACCCATCTTGACGAATACACTGGCGGAGATACCTCCAACATCGACATCAACGACGAACTGAACAAGCTCGCCTGGAACGTGACGACAGGCCACGGCGTGCATTCCGGTATCCATTTCCGCAGTTCGAGCTACTGGTCGATACTGCTCGGCGAGCAGGTCGCTCTCAGCGTGCTGCAGGATCGGGTCAAATCGTATAATGAACCGTTCACGATCCGGATCAAGAAATTTGACGGAACGATCGCGACCATCAGCAACCAATAAACTGCCCGAAAACGGCATAATGGAAACGCGGCCTAGATTGGCCGCGTTTTTTTTGTATAATCGTTTGTTTAGAACATGCCTAAAAGAACTGATATACACAAGATTCTCATCATTGGTTCCGGCCCGATCGTCATTGGTCAGGGGCCGGAATTCGATTATTCGGGGACGCAGGCCTGCCGTGCGCTGAAACAGGAAGGCTTCGAGGTTGTGCTGGTCAATTCAAATCCCGCGACGATCATGACCGACCCGGAGATCGCCGACAAGACCTACATCGAGCCGCTGACGCTGGAGACGATCACGGCGATCATCGAGAAGGAACGGCCCGACGCCTTGCTGCCCACGGTCGGCGGCCAGACCGGGCTGAATCTTTCGGTCGAGCTGTTCGAGCAGGGAATTCTGGACAAATTCGGCGTTACGCTGATCGGCGCTAACGTGGACGCGATCAAGGTCGGCGAGGACCGCGAGCTGTTCAAAAAGGCGATGGACGAGATCGGCATCCCGAGCGCCAAAGGCGGATTCGCCCACACGTGGGAAGAGGCGCAGCGAATTGTCGAGGAAACGGGTTATCCCGCGATCATTCGCCCGGCTTTCACGCTCGGCGGCACGGGCGGCGGCGTCGCTTATAATCCCGAGGAATTCGAAGAGATCGCCCGCGGCGGACTTGCGGCATCGCCGGTTTCGCAGATCCTGGTCGAAGAATCGATACTCGGCTGGAAGGAATATGAGTTAGAGGTGATGCGCGACGTCGCCGACAACGTCGTCATCATCTGCTCGATCGAAAATTTCGACCCGATGGGCGTACATACTGGCGACTCGATCACCGTAGCTCCGGCGCAGACGCTGACCGACGTCGAATATCAGCGGCTTCGCGACATGTCGATCGCGTGTATTCGCAAAGTCGGCGTCGAGACCGGCGGGTCGAACATACAGTTTGCGGTAAATCCGGAAAACGGCGACGTCCGGATCATCGAAATGAACCCGCGTGTGTCGCGTTCGTCCGCTCTTGCGTCGAAAGCCACAGGTTTCCCGATCGCCAAGATCGCGGCCAAACTGGCGGTCGGCTACACGCTCGACGAAATTCCGAACGACATCACAAAAATGACGCCGGCTTCGTTCGAGCCGACGATCGATTACGTCGTCACGAAAATCCCGAAATGGGCGTTCGAAAAATTTCCCGGCGCCGAAGATGTACTCGGGACCCAGATGAAATCGGTCGGCGAAGTAATGGCGATCGGCCGCACTTTTAAGGAGTCACTGTTCAAAGGCTTACGTTCACTCGAAGCTGTTAAACCACTGAGACTAAAAGACATTCCGCACGACGACTTACAGCGGAAACTGGCACGCCCCAACTCGAACCGCTTTTCCTACATTACCTACGCGTTGCAGAATGGTTACTCGATCGACGAGATCCATCGCCTGACGATGATCGACCCATGGTTCCTTGATCAGCTAAAGCAGGTAATGGACCTGCAGGATCGGATCGATTCCAAAAAGCTCACCGATATTGCGTCGGATGAACTTCGGCTGGCTAAGGAATACGGCCTCTCCGACCGCCGCCTCTCATTCCTCACCGGTGAAAGCGAGTTGGAAGTTCGCAAATATCGCCAGGCGCGGGGACTTTCGCCCGTGTATAAACGCGTCGACACGTGCAGTGCCGAGTTTGAATCGTTCACGCCGTATATGTACTCGACGTACGAAGAGGAATCCGAGGCGGACACAACGAACCGGCGAAAGATAATGATCCTCGGCTCGGGGCCGAACCGCATCGGCCAGGGAATCGAGTTCGATTACTGCTGCTGCCACGCGAGCTTTGCGCTGCACGACGCCGATTTCGAGACGATAATGGTCAACTGTAACCCGGAGACCGTCTCGACCGATTACGACACGTCGGACCGGTTGTACTTCGAACCACTGACGTTCGAAGACGTGATGAACATCGTCGATATTGAAAAACCCGAAGGTGTGATCGTTCAATTCGGCGGCCAGACGCCGCTCAATCTCGCCGACCGGTTACATCAGGCAGGCGTCCCGATCATCGGAACATCGCCGGATTCGATCGACCTTGCCGAAGATCGAAAACGCTTCGGAGCCTTGCTCGCTGAGCTCAACATTCCGTGTCCCGAAAATTCCAGTGTTACCTCAGCTGAGGAAGCCAAAGCTGTTGCAAACAAAATAGGTTATCCGATCGTCGTTCGGCCGAGTTTTGTACTTGGCGGCCGTGCGATGGCGATCGTCTACGACGACGCTAGCCTCAACGAATACATGCGAACGGCAGTCGATGCATCGCCTGAAAAGCCGATCCTGATCGACAAATTTCTCGAACGAGCGAGCGAGATCGACGTCGATGCCATCGCGGACGAGACTACGGTGGTTATTGCGGGTATCCAGGAACACATCGAGGAAGCCGGAATTCACTCGGGCGACTCGTCGAGCGTCCTGCCCGCCCAAAAGATCGCCGCCGAGCACCTCGAAACGATAAAGCATTACACGAGATTGTTGGCGAACGCGCTGGAAGTAAAGGGCCTGATGAACATTCAGTTCGCCATCAAGGACGACCGCGTCTTTGTGCTCGAAGTAAACCCGCGGGCCTCGCGAACAGTGCCGTTCGTCGCGAAGGCCACGGGCGTCCCGATCGCCAAGATCGCATCGCTCGTGATGGCGGGGCACAAAACTTTGGCGGATTTTAACTTGCCCGCTGTTCTGCCGGTCCCGAACATATTCGTCAAATCGCCGGTCTTTCCATTCAAGAAGTTCGCCGGCGTCGACCCGATACTAGGCCCCGAAATGCATTCCACAGGCGAGGTAATGGGCGTCGGCGCGACCTTTGGCGAAGCGTACGGCAAGGCGATGGAAGGCTCGGGCATCTCGCTGCCGCTCGCCGGCAAAGCGTTCATCTCGGTCGCCGACGCCGATAAGGGCCAAGCTGTAATACTAGCCCGCCGCTTGTCCAATCTCGGGTTCGATCTCGTCGCGACCTACGGCACCACGCATCGTCTGCGCGAAGTCGGCCTCGAATGCGAGAGCGTTTTCAAGGTAAACGAGGGCCGCCCCAACATCGCCGACCTCATCCGCCAGGGCGAGATCGCCCTCATTATCAACACACCTCTCGGCCGCACGTCCCACTTCGACGAAAAAGCCATCCGCAAAGCCGCACTGCAATTCAACGTCCCCTGCGTCACTACGATCACCGGCGCCGAGGCTCTGGTCGAAGCCATCGGAACAAAAAAATCCGCCAAATCCGTTGCAGTGAGAAGCCTCCAGGAGATTCACTCGCAAAAAGAGATGGCCCAGATCAAATAGCTGTTTTGTGCAGGAGTGCCGACCGACGCGAGGGGAGCAGCGGAGATGAACATTCCGTCGAAGACTTTCAATGTTGGCAGAGCAGCGGAACTTCGGGAAGAGCACTCAAGGGCAAAAAGTCCACGTCACCTACGATGGGGCGGACGAATTTGATACTATGTCGACACTCCGAAAACAAACCGAAGCGGAGAACCGCGTCTCCGCATTCTTCGAAACTATACGCCGCGCGTTCGCGGAGTTTTTGCTCGTACCGACGGGGCTTATTGCGGGTTTTTTGCTTTTGGCGCTCGGGTCTTACGCACTGGACAGCAGCCAGATTACCGACCCCGGGCCAGTCAGATCGTTTTTGAAATCTCACATTTTCGCCAACAGCGATGCGACGAGCAGCCTTCTCGCGGCCATCGCAGCCGGCGTCATTACTATGACGTCTATAACCATTTCGCTGCTCCTGATCGCCGTCCAGCAATCCGCCAGTTCAATGACCGGGCAGGTTTACGACCAGTTTTTGCGGCGAAAGGTGAACCAGATTTACTTCGGCTATTTCATCGGTCTGGCCCTTTTTTCCCTTGTAACGCTCGCCACGGTCAACGACCCTTTCAATCCGGTGTTCGGTGCGACGATCGCCTTTCTCGCGACGATGGTCTCGCTTTATCTGCTGATCCTGCTTCTGTACACGACGATCAACCAGATGCGGCCGATAGAGATCATCGAGACGATCCACGAACACATCCTCGCGGCGCGCAGCCGCCAGGCAGCGTTTTTGCGAAGGACAAGGTCGACGGCCATCCATAACGGCCAGTTTTCGGTCCTGGTGCGGACGCAGCGGCACGGCTTTTTAACGCATTTCGATCTGGATCGTATCGACGAAGCGGCCCAAGGGAGCGGCGAGTTGATCTTGCTAATATCGATCGGCGCTTACGTTGCCTTCGAGGACGTCGTCGCGCGGGTCTGCGCCGACACGGCCGACGACGCGTCGCGCATTGCGGACGCGGTCGCCGGAGCCCTGCGAATAGAACGCCAGCGCGATATCGCAATCGATCCGGCGTACGGTATCGAGCAGTTGGAGATGATCGGGTGGACGTCGATCTCAACCGCAAAATCCAATCCGGCCCCTGGGCTTTTTGCCATCCAGTGTCTTCGCGACGTGATGGCGAGATGGTCCGTGGACGCGGGCGAACCGCCCGCCGAGGCATCGGTCCCTGTCGTCTACGTCGACGATGTTTTCGACCGCCTGCTCACCACATTCGAGACATTCGCCGTGGTGTCGTCGGAATCGATGCAACACCAGATCTTCATCGAAACTCTGCGGACCTTCACGATAATGTTTGACCGGCTACCGACGGACAAGCAGGACCGCGCGGAGGACCTGCTCTTGCGCATCCTGTCCGTACTGGGCGACCACGTCCTCACAGCCGAGATGGACGCGGCCCTTTTGGACCTGTCCAATAGACTGGAACTTGTCGGGCGCTCGGGCGCCGCCGAAGCGTACGGCAACGCCCGCCAAAAGCTCTTGACGTCTGTCGGCGAAGTCAATTCCCGTTCGACCCGAGTTTAGATCCTGCTCCTCGCACCCACTTCCGTCAGCGGTCGGAAAGGATCAAACGAAACTCCAGATCGCTCTTTCGAGCTCAGCCAACGAAAGGTTTTCGGCACCACCGCCGAGGCGTTCAGCGTAGCGTTTTAGGCTGCTGTGTTCGTATAGAACGGTGAGGAGCATGAGGCGGCGGCGAAGTTCTTCGTTTATCTCGTCGTCGCGGTAGCCGTAGGCTCTGAAGAATTCGCGCTGCAAATCGCCCTGGCCCTGGATCATCAGCACGCCGATCGCGACAAATTCGTACTCGACAAACCCTTTCAGCGAATCGGCAAAATCGATCACACCCGAGATGACCGGCCGCGTTGCGTGCTCGGTCGCCAACAGATTGCCGAAATGCACATCGCCGTGCATGAACACGATGTCGGGCGATTTCGGCAGCAGCGGGAAATACTCGTCTAAAAATCGCGGCAGGCTTTCCAGCCATTCCCGATTTCCGCCCGCCTCGGCCTGACGCTCGCCTACGGAATCGCGCTGGACCATCATAAATTCGTGCCAGTCGAAATGTACGCCTTCGGCGTCGGCGGCGTGCAGTTCCTTCAACCCGAAAGCGAGCTGGGTCAAAAACGCGATCTGTGCCGGCTTTTCGAGTTTGAACCACTCGGATCGATCGATCATCCGGCCCGGCATTTGGTCAGTGATAAGAAAATCGAATCCCTCGAGGCTGCCCGAATCATAGATCTGCGGCACAGGCAGCGAGGTATTGCCTTCGGCAGTTTCGAGAGCCGACCGCTCGCGTTCGAAGCCGTTCTTTTTCGGCGTGTAGATCTTTACGACAAATTGGTCGTCGACGAGGATGACGATGTTTTCGCCGTGTTCCGCCCTTTTGAGCGTGCGAAATTCGATATTGTGCGACCGGCAGATATTTCCTGCGGCTTTGAGCCATATCGGGTCGTCGAAACTCGATTCAAAATCGTTGAGCAATGGTAATTTCATATTGTCCGTGCGTTGACCTAAACGGCAGTTTACAATAACTTAATTAAGCTCTCATCAAATTTAGCGGGTTCCACAAAACATGGCAGAACGAATAGATCGCGAGGTCATCGGCGGACATTTGCTGGTGATCGGCGGTGCCGAAGACAAATATAACGAACGTCGGATATTGAAAAAGTTCCTCTCGCTCGCCGGCGACGACAAGGCCGAAGTGCTCATCGTCCCCGTCGCGTCAGACTTTCCCGAATTTGCCGCCGACGTTTACACGCAGGCGTTTCGCAATCTGGGCGTCGCCAATCCGCGGGTTTTACGGGCGACTTCGCGTCAGGACGTTTTTCAGGCGAACGCTGACGAATTGCTCGACGGCGTGACCGGCGTGTTCATCACCGGCGGCGACCAGATGCGGCTGGTGTCGGTTCTGGGCGGCACCGATTTTGCGAACAAGCTTCGGCAAAAAACACGCGAGACGAACCTCGTACTTGCCGGCACGAGCGCCGGTGCCGCCGGGATGAGCACGTCGATGATCGTCCGCGGAGCGTCGGATTCGCACCCGCACAAGAACAGCGTCCGCCTTTCGCCCGGACTCGGCTTTCTCAAGAACGTCATCATCGACCAGCATTTCTCCGAACGCGGCCGCATCAGCCGACTTATCACGGCTGTATCGTACAACCCGTACAATCTCGGCGTCGGCATCGATGAGAATACGGCGATCATTATAAACAGCGACGGCGTGCTCGAAGTCTTCGGCGCCGGTTCAGCGACGATCGTCGACGGCTCGCAGATAACCTACAACGAGATCGCCGAAGTCGACGACAACCAGCCCTTCAGCGTCTGCGGCGTGCAGCTACACATATTACGCGACGGCCTGATCTACGACGTCCTGCAACGCCACCCAATGCAGCCGCCGACGGAGTTTCTGCTGCCTGATATCGTTTAGTCATTTCAACGTCTCCGCGTCTCTGCGGTGAATATTTTATGCAAATTCTCGAAATCCGAACTTTAAGAGGTCCGAATTACTGGAGCGGTTATTGGAAGAAGCTGATCATAATGCGCCTTGACATCGGCGAATATGAGGACAAGCCGACGAACAAGATCGACGGTTTTCTGGAACGGCTTAGAGATGTCCTGCCGACGATAGACACTCACGGCTGCAGTTATCAGGAAGCGGGCGGATTTCTCAAGCGGGTCGAGGAAGGCACTTGGGCCGGGCACGTCATCGAGCATCTTGCGCTCGAGTTGCAGACGCTCGCCGGGATGGATACCGGATACGGCCGCACCCGCGAGACCGGCGAACGCGGCATTTACAACGTCGTCTTCTCTTATATGGAAGAAGAGGTCGGGCGTTTCGTGGCTCGTGCGGCCGTGCGCGTCTTTTCGGAACTCGCTGAAGGGGCCGATCTTCAAACGATCCGCGAGGGCATCGCTGACGACGTTCAGAAAATGCGCGAGATTCGCGACGATGTCCGTTTCGGCCCTTCGACAGGGGCACTGATCGAGGAAGCCGTGTCCCGCGACATTCCTTTCATTCGCCTTAATGACCAGTCTCTCGTCCAACTCGGTTACGGCGTGCATCAAAAACGCATTCAGGCGACGACGACGGCCAACACCAACATGATCGCGGTCGATATCGCCGCTAACAAGCACGCGACCAAGAAACTGCTCGGCGACATGGGTGTGCCGGTGCCGAAAGGCTTTCGCATCCGCGACATCGACGAGCTCGAAAAAACGCTCGAGTCAGTCGGCTTTCCCGCGGTCATTAAGCCGCTCGACGGCAACCACGGCAAAGGTGCCACCGTCGGGATCAACGGTCTCGAAGACGCGCGGACGGCATTTGAAAAGGCAAGGGAATATTCCCGCTGGGTCATCGTCGAGCAGCAGCTGCAGGGCGCCGATTTTCGTGCTTTGGTGGTGAATAACCAACTTATCGCCGTGGCGGAACGCCTGCCTGCCCACGTTGTCGGCGACGGCAAAAGCACGATCCAGGAGCTCATCGACAAAACCAACGCGGACCCGCGACGCGGTTACGGGCACGAAAAGGTGCTAACGCTGATCGAGATCGACAACCAGACGCATCGCTGCATTCACGCCAAGGGTTACACGCTCGAAAGCGTTCTGCCCAAGGACGAAGTTCTGAACCTCAAAACGACCGCGAACATCTCGACGGGCGGCACGGCGATCGACCGCACTGACGAGGTGCATCCGGAAAACGTCTTTCTGTTCGAACGCATCGCCCGCATCATCGGCCTCGACGTCGCCGGTGTCGACGTCATTGCCCCGAACGTTTCCGAGCCGCTCAGCGAAAGCGGCGGCGGAATTATCGAGGTCAACGCGGCTCCCGGTTTCCGGATGCATCTCTCGCCGTCCGAGGGCATAGGCCGCAACGTCGCGGAACACGTTCTCGACATGCTCTTCCCGCCGCAAACGCCATCCCGGATCCCGATCGTCGCCGTCACCGGTACGAACGGCAAAACGACCACGACCCGCTTGATCGCACACATTCTGAAGGGAAGCGGCCTGACCGTCGGATTTACAACGACCGACGGCACGTACATTCAAAATCAGCAGATCGTCCGCGGCGACAACACCGGCCCGGTTTCCGCGCAGCTCGTGCTGAAGGACCCGACCGTTCAGGTCGCCGTGCTCGAAACGGCACGCGGCGGCATCATCCGTTCGGGTCTCGGTTTCGACTATTGCGATATCGGTGTCGTCACGAATATTGCCGCCGACCATCTCGGGCTTAAAGATGTCAATACGCTCGAGGACCTCGCCCGCGTAAAGGCCGTCGTTCCGCGTGCCGTGTCCAAGAAAGGCTACGCGATCCTTAACGCCGAGGACGAGCACGTTTATAAGATGAAGGAGCTCGTCGACGGCCAATGCGTCTATTTTTCGATGGACGAGAACAACGCGAACATTCAACGCCAGGCACGCCGCGGCCGCATCTCGTGCGTATACGAGAACGGATTTGTCACTATTTTGAAAGGGAAGTGGAAGGTGCGGATCGAAAAGGTCGCGAATATCCCGCTCACATACGGCGGCCGTGCCGAATTCATGATCCCGAACGTACTCGCGGCCGCGCTGGCCTGTTTCGTTCACGGTATCTCGCTGGAAGACATCCGCAACGGTCTCGCGACGTTCAACGCGGGAACGGCACAGACGCCGGGCCGCCTGAACTTCATCGAGGTCGGCGACGCGACCGTCCTCATGGACTACGCACACAACCCCGCCGGCATTCGCGGCCTCGCCAACTTTATCGGCAAACTGCCGTACAAATACCGCACCTGCGTCTTGAACGGGACCGGCGACAGGCGTGACGACGACATACGCGAATTTGCAAAGGTCGCGGGTGATACGTTCGACCGCATCGTCATTCGTGCAGGCCACTACCTTCGCGGCCGGACCGAGGAAGAACTGATCGCGCTTTTGCAGGAAGGCATCGCCCAAAGCGAAAACAAACCGCAGGTCCGCGTCATACCGGACAGCCGGACCGCTATCCAACACGCCATCAAACACGGCCGGAAAGGCGAGCTCGTCGTCACCCTCGCTGACCTCGTCCCCGACGACATCAAATACGTCCAGGAATACCGCGACGAACTCATCGCCGCTAAAGAAGCCAAATCAGAACCCAAGTCAGAACCACCTGCGTAAGCGGGTGGATTATTCAATACCGTTATCATGAAAGGCCAGAATGACACCGACACACCGCTCGCCTATCTCATCACGATCCGAATGTACGGCACGTGGCTCCACGGCGACGAGCGCGGCTCTGTCGATCGATCGATGAACAAATTCGGATCGCTGAGGATGCCTGCTCGTCCTGCACGTCAGGCCTATAACCGGGTGCGGTCTTGGGGATTTTGACCGATGTGTCGAATGTAAAGAAGGGTGGTGAGGGCTTCCTCACGCGAGCGAAGGACCCACCCGCTCACGGCGGTGGTTCTGACCTGTATATTTCGACACTCGCTATTCCGTCCACGTTTATAAATCCGCGATACATCCCGTCGGAGTTGAACGGCAAAGC
>JBDTUT010000032.1:0-32735 GCA_040007515.1 Acidobacteriota bacterium
CTTCGCACGGCGGCGTTTGATCACCGCTCGTCCGTTCTTGGTCGCCATTCTCGCCCTGAAGCCGTGCTTTTTCGCGCGGCGGCGGTTGTTCGGTTGATATGTTCTCTTCGGCATAATTGCTCTCCATTAAATTCACCCGAAAGTGAAAACTTAAAGTCTAGTAAAAAGCTCCCTGAGTGTCAAAGCAGGTCGAGCGTAAACCGCGGGCGGGCCGATCGAGCGGACTTCGCCGCAGTGGCGCGAAAAATGTCCGACCACCAGTTACAAATCGGCGTTAACGTCAACCTGACCAAAAAAGATCAAAATATGACCCAGAGCGGCAAAAATATGACCGCCATCGAGATCACGAGGCAAAGCCCATCACGTACCACCAACACGCTCGTCATGAAAATCGATCACTCACACCATCACTTACTCGCTGGAACCTAGAGAAAAAGCGCTTGTTTTAATGGTGCAACAATATGCCAGGACTGGTACAATCTGCATGCGGGGAGGATCGGAAAATATGAAACGGAATTGGAGCGAGGTGCCGAGGGGCGATAAGCGGGCGCAGTGGGCGGGGATCTATGTGACGATGAACGGGAAGGGCTGGATCGTGATGAACCGTGCGGCGCATGAGCGGTTGGGCGGGGCCGAGGCGTTTTTGGTGCTTTACGACAGTGCGAACAACACGATCGGGCTGAAACCGACGGGAACGAAGATGCGAAACGCTTATCCGGTCCACCTTTCCGGCAGGCACGGCGGCCGACGCGTGAACGCCTATCGCCTGCTGACCGAACACCGCATCCGCGTCGACCAAACCCTCGAGTTCCCTGACGCCGACATCGACGAAGACGGCATCCTCGTCCTAAACCTCAGAACCGCCGCCGTCTCAAACCGGGCCCTGAACCACCCCACGAAACGCGTCCCGGCCGCATAGCACAACAGGCAGAAACACGACCGGTAGGGAGTGTGTTCTTTCAGTGTCGAGCCACTAACCCATGAGGGCGGAAACACGACCGGTAGGGAGTGTGTTCCTTGGTTAATCGAACTTAACAGTTCACACCCTCGCTACCGCTTGGGCTTCTGCCTTTAGTCCTCGCCTTGGTCGTAGCGGACGTAGTCGACGGCGCGGGCGACCTCATTGTCCTTCCAGAGATATCGGCGACTGCCGCCGCGGGACCAGATCGTTTGTTCGAGTCGCACGAGACCGCTCGCACGTAGTTCCCGGGTCGCGTTCGCTTTGAACGCGTTCATTATCGGTTCGGGCTTTGCCGGCGCCGTCACGACCGCGTGCAGGTGGTTACTGCGCACGTTCACGGCCAATAGGACGTACTTTCTGGTCGAACAAACGCTGCGGACGGCGTTGTCGACGGCCGACCTTTGCTCGGCGTTGAGAAAGAAGGGTTCGAACCGTGCGTTCGCTTCCATCTTGGCGATGAGATCAGCGTTCGCACTTATCCGCTCTGTTCCAAAAACGTTCTTTCCATGCCGGTCGACGGACTGGCGTTCGTCGCCGTGCAGCCATGTGCCGTATGTTCGGATCGTGATGAGGTACGCGAGCGGGAATTGGTTGTCGTCCCAGGTTTCGTTGGCCATCGGTGTGATACACACTCCCTACCGGTCGTGTTTCTGCCTTAGTAGTTTGAAGGTTTGCTATTACCTGGAATCGTCTAAGCCAAATACCCGCAGAATAAACCGCGCGATTCGGCCACTGACAAACAGCCCCACAATCGAACCGCAAAGTCCTAAGAAAGACAAGACAGTTAATACATAAGCCTTTGTTTCGGCGGCGTTCCTTTGCACCTCGTTGTCATCAATATCGCCGAAGATAAAACCCGCGGCCATCATCATCACGAAGCAGAGACACACGCCACAGAGCGAGACGCCGACAACGATTATAGTTAGAGGCAAGTTACGGGCTCGTTTCATTAATTTCCGACAATATCAACATTTCACTAATGCGAGAGTTTGGCCAAATATTTGAGAGCTTCGATATAAACCCTATGCTCCTGGTGGAGAATCCGGGCGGATAGGGTTTCGGGTGTGTCGTCGTCTTTTACTTCGACAGCTCGCTGCAAGATTATCGGACCAGCGTCGAGGTGTTCGTTGACAAAATGAACGGTGCAGCCTGAGACTTTTGCTCCGTGCTCGATCGCCTGTTTTTGGGCGTCGAGGCCGGGGAAGGCGGGGAGGAGGCTGGGGTGAATGTTGACGATCCGGTTTTCGAAGGCACGGACGAAACTCTTCGACAGGAGACGCATATAGCCGGCGAGGCAAACCAATTCGACGCCTCGGTTTTGCAGCTCAGCGATAATGTCGGCGTCGTGTTCTTCGCGCGTGCGGCCGCGGCGTTCGACGACGACGGTTTCGACGCCACGCTCGCGGGCCTTTTCGAGACCGGCGGCGTCCGGCTTGTCACTGATAACGACCTCAACGAGCGAATCGGGTATCTCGCCGCTTTTCACGGCGTCCACGATCGCCACCATATTCGACCCGCGGCCGGAGATCAGAATTCCTATCTTCATACAAAAAGGCAGTAAGCGTGCCGATCGCCGAGGCAGAAACACGACCGGTAGGGAGTGTGTTCCTCTATATTAAGTCCGAAATTTGACGGGACAGTAGGCACCTTCAAATATAAATACTTTATCGTTGACCTCGGTAAACACTCGACGAGCGCCGGGCATTAAGAACACACTCCTGACCGGTCATGTTTCCGCCTGTTGGGGCGATCGCTGACGTGTTACTGCGGCGGCCGTCGATCAGAATTCCAATTTTCATTGACTATTTATCGAATCCACGTACAATAACACTGTACAACTCGCGGAGGCAATATGTCAGTGGAAGTCAGCTACAGCGAAGCACGAAGCAATCTAGCATCTTTGATGGACCAGGTCACGGACGACTGCGAAGTGGTCGTGATCAAACGCCGCGGTCGCTCGCCGGTGGCCATGATCGACGCCGATGAACTTTCCAGCCTAATGGAGACAGAGTATATATTTCGATCTCCGAAGAACGCCGAAAGGTTAATGAGCGCTATAAAGCAGGTCGAGGCGGGCGGCGGAGAGGTGACCTCGATCGAAAAGTTGCGAAAGGAGTTCGGTGCAGAAAGACCAGTTGTCAAAACCAAAACGCGCGGTCGTATTAAGTGACGTGTTCCGCGACGATCTTCGTTACTGGGCCGAAAACGACCGGAAATTGCTTCTAAAGGTGCTGGACCTGCTAGAGGCGATTGCTCGGGAACCTTTCTCCGGCTTGGGCAAACCTGAGCCTCTAAAGCACAAAGCTTCAGGCACGTGGTCGCGTCGAATAACAAAGGAACACCGCGTCCTTTACCGGGTATACGACGATCGAATCGAGTTTCTGCAGGCGAGATATCATTATTGACCGTAGCTTCATGCATGCGAGAAAACGGCAGCAGCTGTTGATAATAACCACAGATGTTTATGTCATCGCCAGCGATCGGTGTGAATAAGCAGTTCGACGTTTCTCGATCGTAATGACAGCAGATGAAAGCACACAAATTTATTAAAAGAAATAGAACTACTGCCGGACGCGCGACCGGAACGCTCTTGTGTCAACTTTCATTGCCAGGTATTGACGCGGAAACTGACTGGCGACGGTTTAAGGGAAACCCCGAACGAGTTGTAGAGAAAATTCGTCATTTCATCGAGCGTCACCTTCCAAAAAATTCCGCTCTGCTGAAAGATGCGAGTTTTGTAATCCAAGCCGAAGTTCGTGCTTCTAGTGGCGGACTTCGGCGCAAGCGTTTGGCAAAGTGGAAATTCGGGGACGATCTTGATTTGGTTTTTAAGACGGCGTCGCAAGCGTGGGCAATGCTTGAATCGGAAGAAGATTATGCGGCGATCGAAGTAGAGATTTAATTTCACTTTGAATCGGTTTCGCCCACATTGTCTCAACCGTTAATATATCTTGAATTATTATCGAATCGTCACAGCCTGCCCGCCTGATTTGACCCGGCCGATCTCGTAACATTTTTCCAAGCGGTTTACGACATCGTCTTTGTCGCCTTCCGAGCAAATCACGACCATCCCGATTCCCATGTTGAAGGTGCGGAACATTTCTTTTTGTTCGACGTTGCCGAGTTTTTGCATGAGGCCGAAGATTGGGAGTTCGGGCCAGGTGCCGCGGGTTATTTCCACTGAGACGTCGTCGGGCAGAATTCGCGGGATGTTTTCGAGGAAGCCGCCGCCGGTGATGTGGGCGAGGCCTTTGATCAGCGGACCGCGGACGCCCCCGTCCGCTCCTGCCTCTCGATCCAACAACGGACCGATCTGCGGCAGAAAGCTCTGATGCGTTTGCAGCAGAGCGTCGCCGACGGTCGAGCCGAGTTCTTCTAAATACGTGTCGGGTTTGTGGCCGCCGATCTCGAAAAATAGTTTGCGTGCGAGCGAGTAGCCGTTTGTTTGCAGGCCGTTCGACGGGATACCGAGGACGACGTTGCCGGGAACGATATTTTTGCCGTCGATGACCTTTGGTTTGTCGACGACACCGACGATGAAGCCGGCAAGGTCGTATTCGCCGGGCGGGTAAAAATCGGGCATCTCAGCCGTCTCGCCGCCAAGCAGAACGCAGCCGTTTTCCTTGCACGCCCGTGCCATGCCTTCTACTACAGAAGCAGTAACATCGGGCTCGAGTTTCCCGGTCGCGAAATAATCCAAAAAGAACAGCGGCCTCGCACCTTGAACGAGAATGTCGTTGACGCAGTGATTGACGAGGTCGGCACCGACCGTGTTATGGATGCCGGTCTCGAACGCTAGTTTAAGTTTCGTCCCGACGCCGTCGGCCGACGCGACCAGGACCGGGTCGGCCATTCCCGGGAACGCACCCGAGAACATCCCGCCGAAACTGCCGATCTCGGTCAGCGTCCGGTCGTTGAAAGTGCTTTTCGCGTATTCGCGGATCTTGGCGACCGCGTGGTTGGCGTTGTCGATCGAGACGCCGGCGTCCGAATAGGAAATTGATTCTGACATAGCTTTAGAAAACGCCAATTATAGCTTTTTCCACGTCTGAACTCATTGACCAAAAGCGTTTTGACCGTTAGCATTTTTCACAGGAGATTGTATGAGTTTTAAATTACTGGACCTCGGGAGCGAAAATTTCGAATTCAACGCGAACGTGTGGAATTGGAAAACGGCGCTCGAGATCATCAAAAGCCTCGACCTGATCAGCGAGGGAAAAATTCGGCAGATGGGCGTGAACGCGACCGGCGTAAAATTGGAATTGGACGACGCGCACCTGATCGGCGAAAAGATCCGCGACAATATACTGCCCAAAATTGCACCCAATCAGCGGATGTTCTCAGACCTCACCGTCACGGATAAACCGGACGACATGACGCTGTTCAAGGACGACGACGAGCAGTGGAAAAACTACAGCGTCGACCACGATTGGCTGAAAGAGTTTTCAGAATTTTGCCTGCGGTCGAAAGGTTTTCAGGTCTTTTAGGAAACGGAAGTGGAGCGTAGATCGAGAGGCGTTTGGACGCGGATTTGGCGGATGCGGCGGATTTAAGCGGATATGAAAAAAGAAAACTAAATAAGATTTCAGGATCGGCTTTCATATCCGGTAAATCCGCCTGATCCGTTTTATCCGCGTTCGAACTCCTCGCAAAATTCACGTCGCTGCATTTCGACTTTATGGAATTTTTTCACGACATCGGAAATTTCCTCTCGCCTTATTTTAAGAATCTCTACGTCCAGATCACGCTGCTGATCTTGTTTGCGACCTTTCACGGTTACGCGGGAGCGTGGCTTGCGGTGCGGATGTTGTTTCGTCCGCGGCGGCCGTTCAAGGTTTTGGGAATTACGCTTTTTCCTCAGGGGATGATACCGCGGCATCGCGACCGTTTGGCGAACGCGATCGGAAAGGCGGTCGGCGACGAGCTCGTATCGCAAGAGACGATAATGGAGGAACTGCTCGGCAAAGAGTTTCTGCGCAAAAAGATCCGCGGCGTGGTCGACTCTTACACCTCCGAGTTGCTATCGCAAAATTACCCGTCGCTGATCGAGGCACTGCCGGGCAAGCTGCGTGCACCGGTGCTGGATGCGATAACTTCGCTGCAGTTCAAGGTGGCCGAGCACATCGAGGGCGTCCTCAAAAGCGAAGAATCGCAGGAAACGATACGCGGTTTTGTCGAGCGGCGGGTCGACGAAGTTTTGTCGCGCCGCGTGACGTCGGTGGTCGACGACGAGACGTTCGAAAAGATCGTGGGATTTCTTGAACGCCGCATCCACGACGCTCTGCACTCGCCCGTGCTCGAAAAGAAGATACGCGAATTTATCAGCCGCCGCGTCGACGATCTCGCCGGGTCCACGACGTCGCTCGGCGAAATGTTCACGCCCGACGCGGTCGCTCTTTTAAAGGAAAAAGCGGGCGAGCAGATCGCGCCGATGACGCATCACCTGACCGAGATCGCGGCGGCCGAGCGGACGCGGGATCAGATCGGGTCGTTGATAAAACGCGAGCTGCACAATTATTACGAGAACCTTCCGTTCTTCAAAAAGATCTTTGTATCGCGCGACAATCTTTTGAAAGAGGTCGACGACCTTGTCAACGAGAGCCTGCCGAAACGGATCGAAGAAACGCTGAAGGGCGACTTTTTCGCCGGCGAGGCGCAGGCGTTCATCGACTCGAGCATCGAGGGAGCGCTGTCGCGGCCGGTCGCCGATGTCGTCGGGAAAGTTAATCCCGAGCAGCTCCAGCGTTTCAAGGGACAGATCGCGGCTGCCGTGCTGAAGGTAATGCGCGGCGACGAAATGCAAATATCGATTTCGGCGTATGTGACGGACACACTGGCCCAGTTCCGCCCGCACAGCATCGATTCGATACTGCGTAACCTGCAGCCCGATGCAGAACAAAAGCTCAAGGACACGCTGTCGAAAGCCCTGCTCCGCATCATCTCGCGCGACGACACATCAAAGATCATCAACGATATGCTCTCGCGTCAGATCGAGAGCTTGCTTGCGGCTCCCATCGGCAAACTCTCCGATAATATTTCCGAAGAAAAACTGCTCGCCGCGAGCGAGTCGTTCGCCGACACGGTGATCGCCGCCATTCGCGAAAAGCTGCCCGACGCCATCCGCGAATTTAACATCGGCGGTGTCGTCCGGGAAAAAATAATGACCTATCCGGAAGAAAAGCTCGAGGCTCTCGTGATGTCCGTCGCCAAGGAACACCTGCGGACGATCGAGCTTTTCGGCGCGTTGTTCGGGCTGCTGATCGGGATCGCGCAGTCTGTTCAATTCTATTTCTACGCGAAGTAAAGTACCGGCATTAAGAACCTCGCACGTGAGCATCTGAAAAGTACCGTTAGGGACGACACGTCAATAGCCCGGCGATTTATCGCCGGGAAAAGCGGCGAGCAGCGCTAGTCCCGTGAGGGACGGATGAAATAATTTACGCTTTCAGCCGTCCCTCGCGGGACTAATTTTCGTTCGCCCATCTACCCGGCGATAAATCGCCGGGCTACTTTCGGATGTCCCTTGCGGGACGTGCCGCGAATAACAGCAGGTCATCGCTCCCTTACAGGGAGTCGGTATTATTGGCTATCGGGTCGTAGGGTTTCACCCTACGCTATTGGATTCGTCCCTTTCAGGGACATCGCTTCGGCGGGGCTTTCTGCCTTTAGGCGATGTTTTGCCATGTGTTCGGTCTGATCGCGTGGTCGCCCCAGGTCAGATCGGGCGTGCCGGACGGCGCGCTCAGGCGCAGCGCCAGCAATGCGCCGTACCCATCGCCGGGCCGCGGATCGATCCACCAGCCGGCGCTTGCGTCCCAGACCTTGATCTCACCCGTGCGTATTTCGACGCCGCAGCCTTCGTGATAGATGAGGGCGCCGTTCACCCACTGCATCGATGCTCCCGAGCTTTTCCAGCTATGCCGCCAAGATTCAGTCGCGAGGCGAGAGAAACGCTGGACGAACTGCGCCCGAAAGCTCTTGACGCCGCGCATGGTGAACACCTCATGTGCGAGCGCCGCGAGCGTACCGCAGTCGAGGTTGTGTTTTCGCACGGCATCACACCAGTAGATCGGATAGGTCGTGCCGCCCCATTTGAACGTGTTCCTCAACCATCGCGGGCCGGCAAGAACGTCGCCGCCGGCACGGCACGAAAAGTCGGTCGACGTTATCCATTGGCGGGCGATCTCGCAGCACAGTTTGCTGTGGTGCGAGATGTTCGACGGGTGCCAGTCCTTCCACGTGTCGAAAACACATGTCTGCCTGCCATTCGTCCTTACCGATAGAACCGTAGCTTCCGATATTTCACTAACCGCATCCGAATACATAACTCATACTCCTGTCGTACGCGCCTGCGTCGCAAAAAACCAAAATGTCGCCCTCGCGTGCCGCTTTCGGCAGCTCGACGTTCGAGGCAACGATGTCGTGCTCCATGCAAAGCCGCCCGAGCAGCATCGTTTTGCCGCGGCCGAGTGCGTGCCAGTCCCCGCTCGTGTCGTCCTTCGCCAAAATGCGGTGGGGATAATAAAAGCACATCGGCAGCTCGGCGATCGAGCCGTCCATTATCACCTCGCTGTATCCGCCGACGCCGGCGGGCCTGATCTCGAGGATCTGCATCGCCAGCGCCATCGACGGCTGCGCGAGGGCTTTGCCCGGCTCCGAAATTACCTGTCGGACGCCCGACAGAAATTCGGGTATCATCGCGACGGCCCTTCGATATCGGGCGGCGTTATTCCTGCCGATGTCCTCCGGAAACCAGCCGCCGCCAATGTCCAGCACCTCGACGAGGCGTCCGGTCAGCGCCTCGATCGAGCCGCACCATCTGAGCATCGATTCGTACAAATGCCACCAGTGCTGCACGCCGACGCGGCTGCTCGCCATGTGAAAGTGAACGCCGAACTTCGTTTCACGCGAAAGTTTGCCGACGGCGTTGACCAGGCGTTCGAACACCTCGGGCGTGTCGATCGGAATTCCGAATCGCGACGCTATTGCCGGCGTTCGCAGGCGGACGCCGAGGAACCGTGTCCGCATGCCGCCGCTCGCGACCTCGGCGCTCACGCGTTCCAACTCCTCGATCGAATCGCAAAAAACGCTGTAAAATTCCGCGTCCGGCAGCGTCTCGCGGCGCCACCATTTCGCCGGGCCGTTGAGGATCACCTGATCGGGGCGAAAGCCGACGGCGAGAGCTTTTTTCACCTCGAGCAGGCTTATCGCTTCGGCGAAAAAGCCGGACTCGAGAGCGAGGCGAATGAGCCGCTCGTCCGGGTTGGTCTTGATGCTGTAGGCGCCGCTCACCTTCAGCTCGGGGCGCGTCAAATCGGCCGCGAGCTTTGCGGCGTTTCTGAAATAGCCGGCGGCCGTGCTTTCGAAAAATATGCTCGCCGGCGTCTGAAGGTTTTCGACGTCCACGCGGTTGAGGTCGTAGATGAACGTTTCCGGTATCGGGTTCAGCTCCGATCTTTGCGTCGTGCCGTTGCCATTGCTGCCGTTGCCGTTGCTGTGCGTGATCGGCGTTGTCAAACGCTGAGCGAACTGGAGGAGTCCGGACGGGTGTTTCATTGAATGTCCGATCGCGCCGCCGAGCGGTTCTGGCAGCGGCGACAGCGGAAACTCGGGCAGCACCGGAATTTCGAGGACCACACGCGTGAACTCGACGGCTTCGGGCAAAACGGTTGCGGCTCTCACGCCGGACGCGGCCTCGATAAGCAAAGCTGGAAGATTGTTACCCGTTATCGTCGCACCGTGCACCCAAGCGGGAAACCGCGGGTTCCATTCGAGCAGCCATCGCTGGTCGGCGGCATCGCGGACCATTTCGAGTTCCGCTCCGCCGGTCCAGTTAAGGTCGCGGATGATCTTTCGCAATGGTGTCAGCAGCTCGTCCGGCACCGGCGACGAATCGCCCGCCCAAGTCTTGTTCAGCTCAGTCAGGTCGCGCTTGCGCATTTGGACGGCGTCGATCAGCTCGCCGCGGTAAGCACACAGCATCACTGATTCTTCGTATCCGGTGACGTGCGATTGCAGAAAGAGCTTTTCAGTGTTCCAGGCGGACGTCAGAACCTGCCGGTAATGCTGCAGGTCGCCCCAGGTCGGCGTTCGGACGGCCTCGTAATACGGGCCCTTCAGCCACACCTTCCAGTCGTGCTCGCGGCAGAACGCGTGCAGCTCCCAGTCGGAAAGCTCGGTCGTGACGAATGTCGGAATTTTTACGGGAAGCCCGTCGTGTGCCGGAATGGCCGGCTTGCCTACTTTCAGCAACGCCGACATCGACGGCGCGAGGAGATTGCGATGTCCTTCCGGCAAACGATCGGCGAGCCACATGATCTCGAGATCGATGCTCGATATCCAATAGGCGCCGGAATCGAGGACTTTTTTTATTTCGCGGGCGTGGGCGTCGAGGTCGAGCTCGTCCCACGGACGCTGCAGCCAGATGTCGTCGAAATCCTGCCAGTGGATCCCGGAACAGCGGTTCGAATATTCGACGCCGATTATCTTTGCACCCGGAAACCCTTGCCGCAGCGAACGCGAAATGCCGACACCCGGCTGAGGGTTCGTACCGGAGTACAAACCGCTAACATAAATCGTTAGGTCTTTCATTACCCTTCCCCTGGTTCGTCAATACTCGCCCAATACGAGGGCGTCGAGGCCGCGTTAAACGGCGGCTTCGGGATCTTTGCCCGGAACTCGTCGGTGAATCTGCCGTCGACACGGATGCTGAATGTCAGATTCTCGGCCGGGTCGCTGCCGTGAAACTGATTCACGGTGTCAAACCACGCACTGTACGACGCGACGTGCAGTTTTTCGCCGCTGTGGTGGTTGAGCATATACAGCGGCTTGCTCAAATTCGTCCGAAACCAGATAAACTCGTGCAGCACACTCGTTTCGATATGGTCGCGGTGCGCGGGTATCTCGCGCGGCACGTCGTCGAACATTATCAGCATCCGGCCCGTCGCCTCGAACGGAAGCGTCCCGATAAGATCCATCAGCAGCGGAAAATCGTTCGCCGCGTCGCCCGGTTTCCAGACGTCCGTGCGGTCGAGATCGAAGTAACTGTCCCGCTGGTCGGAACACGCCAGATAGATCATCCGCGATCCGGGCCGGTCGGAACTGTTGCCGTTCAGCAGATACGGACCTGTATAAAATTCCCGAGCCTCCCTTTTGAGTAGATGCCGCTTGATCTGCTGGCGTACATAACCGTCGAGCGACCGGAGACGTTCGACGTCGAGAAACGCGTCAAACGATCGATAGCTCGGGTACGAAACGCTCGGGTCAACGGCAGCAAACTCGAAGATTTCGGCTGCACTGCTGCTGTCTACGTTCTCAACTACTGTCGTCTGTTCGTTCATCGAGCTGAACTTTATTCCCACTACTCTCTCAAAGCGACGTCGTCGACGCCGCATCCAAACGAAAAGAACACGGTTGCCGGTATTTTCGTGGTCAGGAAGTGCCCAAGCGGCCGGACCGGCAATGTCAAAAATTATAAGTAATAGGTGTGTCGATGGAAAGCGCGGCGTTTGCTCGCTCGCCATCACGTGCGCATGCGATCCGCATTTGCGCGGCCACGAGGATCTGTAATGAGGATTATTGGTACGCGGGCCGACCGCCGCGCGTGCGACATTGCTAAATGTCTGATTCTCAACCGCTTTTCCTTTCACCCCTTGTTCCTTTAACGGCAGTTGCCGGATATTTATAAAATATCTTTTGTTAATAGAAATGGTTTGTCGGCAAGGTTACAGACGATCGGTACCGCCGGTTTCAAAAGTCATGTTTGTTGACAGACCTCGTCGCCGGAAACTATTATTCTCTCCGTAAATAGCAGTTTAAATCTTACGAAACTCTTTATCCCGATAATTATTTTTGTATTTGCTCTGCCGCACAATGTGCTGACCTTTTCGGAAAGGGCCGGGTTTGTAATCATCCTTTCAATGAGCCGCCCGGCCGCCGCGTTAAAATAAGTGGTAATGAAAAATGGAAAGGGAATATCGCAGCTTAGGCCGTTTGACGAGGAATCGGGCGATGTGAACGTCGTTATCGAAACGCCGAAAGGCAGCCGCAACAAATACACGTGGGACGACGATCTGGGCCTGTTCAAACTCGGCGGCGTACTCACGGCCGGGCATTCGTTCCCGTACGATTTCGGGTTCATTCCGAATACGAAAGGCGGCGACGGCGACCCGCTCGACGTTCTCGTGTTGATGGACGAAGCCGCGTTCACCGGCTGTCTCATCCGCTGCCGCATCATCGGCGTGATCGAGGCCGAGCAAACCGAACGCGACGGCGAAACAACGCGCAACGACCGACTCATCGCCGTCAGCTCCGATTCGCACACGCACGAACACATCAGGTCTATTAACGACCTTGATAAAACCTACATCGACGAGATCGAGCACTTTTTCATTTCGTACAACGACGCGAAGGGAAAGACGTTCAAACCGCTCGGCCGCTTCGCCGCCGCAAAGGCACGCCAATTAGTCGTCGACGGTTCAGCGTGAAGCCGACGGAAGTCGCATTTTACGCTGCTGACTGAATAACGTCGGGCATTAATAAATATTGAAGTGGTACTCGAAAGTAACGATCTTTGAGACCGGCACGCCGTTGACGCGCGCGGGCAGGAAAACGATCTTGCGTGCGACGGCGATCGCCTGTTCCGTCAGGCCGTGCGACAGCTCTGTTACCGGCGAAATGCTTCCGATAGATCCGTTCGCGCGCAGCGTTATCTTCATACGGGTCGAGCCTTCAACATTCGCTTTTCTTGCTGCATCAGTGTAACTGGCTTTAGGCTTTGCGATTATTTGAATCGGTTCGGTGACTATCGTTTTTTCGGTACCGGCGCTCGGCGGCTCGGCTGCGAAGACATTAGCCTCCGGCCTGATATCGGTCGCCTGCAAGGGATCGCCCAACGTCGTCGGCGAGCCCTTACCGATTTCCTTGCCCGTACCACCGTTAAGGTCCAGGGACTTGACGAACGACTCCTCTAACGACTTTTTATCCTGGCGGCGGACGGTCGCGATCTCGACCCACCGGTTTTTCTCCATATCCGGAATGATCCATCGCACGGTCAGATTACCCGAGAAACGGTACGACTGGCGGTCGTTCTGCATAAGGCTGGTTTCGGCCATTTCGGGTTTGCCGCTGCGAAGCTCAGTGAGGCGGGCCGTCAGGGTGTCGTCGGAGAAAACCTCACGTGAGCCGCAGCGAACCGGGATCGGAAGCGATGACTTTGCGACGACCGTGATCTCGTAGATCGATTCGTCCGCGTATGCAAAATACGAGCTTTTGTCGAAATTCAGGCACAGGTTCTGGCTGCCCGTGCGCACGGGCATTTTCGGCAGCTCAATGGAGATCTTTTCATCGCCGAGCTTGTACCTTTCCCAAACGGCGGGAGCTGAAGCAGCGTCCGCTTGGGCGAAAACCGATGATGCACAAATTAATAAAAGAATTGAAAGTATCGCTGGATGTTTCATAACGGCCCGTTCGGTTCACGAATTGTAGCGCGCTTTGGCACGATTCGTCGGAAAAATAAAGAGGCATCGGCGTTTGAAAACAGCTTCGCATTTTTAGTGTTCTAGTTCGTGCTTGTTCGTGTTGATTCGTGGCTACGGACTTAAACCTGGAACCACGAATCAGCATCACGGCGGAACTTGCGAGCGGGTTGATATTCGGCATTTCGTTTCTTATAGTTGCGAATGATGCGCCGCTGCCCGCTTTTTGTTACGAAAAAAGGGCAGGCTCCGAAAAGCCTGCCTGCTCATAAGTGGCCTTTTGCCCCCAAACTACCCGAGGCGAAAAACGCTGCCGAGCAATAAGCTTACAAGATCGACATTACCGACCTGGTCCGGGTCGAACTGCTCGCGGCCCGCTAGAGCGTCCTCGTAACCGAGGCCGTAGCCTTCGCTCATCAGCCGGCGGTTTTCGCCGATGCAGGTCGAGAACGGATCATAGATGCCTTCCTGGCTGACGTACGGATCGTAATAATTCTCGTCCGCGTAACCGTACTCTTTAGCCGCCTGGCCCTCGAGCAGGCCCTGCAGATATCCCTGGGCCACGACCTGACTGAGTATCTGTGTCAGATAACCGCCGCCCTGCCCGAAAAGCCCGCTGATCGGGAGCGAACCCAATAGACCACCCGATCCCTGATCGTACGGATCATACCCGTATGCCTCGTTGCCGTAAGTCGAATAAGGCGAATACGACTGTCCGTAACTTGCATAACCCGGTGAATAATTCGCTCTCGAATAAAGCGGCTGAGTATGAGTGTAACGGACCGGGCCATTCGCGTAGTACGAATCGTAGCCGCCGTTGTCGTATCCGTTATCGCCGTAATCGCCGCCGTCACGATTTAAAACACCGCCGAGCACGGAGCTGATAAGCGTCCTCAAAAGCTGCTGTTTCCAGCTCGAGCCGTCTTCGTTACCGTAGTCATCGCCGTAATAATTCTGGTCGTAGTAACCCGAATTATAGACCGGCGATCGATACTGGTACTGGTCGTAACCGAAATAGCCCGGATTGTACTGCGGTGCTACCGGTCCCTGATAGCGATACTGGTCATAGCTGCGTTCATACGTTCGCGGCTGACGCGTGCGGTTTTGATACCGGTCGGCGTTGTAATTCTGGTCGTAGCTGCGATAAACAGGCTGCGGCACGTACGCGGTGCGGTTTTCGCGATCGTATCGGCGATAGGCCTTTTCCTGCTCCTTTACTGCCTTTCGCTCGGCATTTCGAGCATGGACTTCCTGTTTGCGGATCTGTCCGGGCGGAACACGCGAGCCGCCCCACTGCTGAGTTTGCGGAGCGTTATAAACGCGGCGTTCCTGCCTGCGGTAATCGACCTGCGGGGCATTATAAACGCGGCGCTCTTCGTGTTTGTTTTTGCCGTTGCCGTTCCCGCGGCCATTGCCGTTCCCACGCCCGTTACCGTTGCCGCGGCTTTGAAAGACCTGCTGCTGAGGCTGCGGCCGATATTGGGGCTGAGCCTGCACTTGTTGCGGCGGCCCGCCGCCCCGCTGTTTCCCGCCGCCGTTGCCGTTACCGCGGTCCTGTTGCTTGCCGCCACCATTGCCGTTTCCGCCGCCATGGCCGCCGCCGCCGCCTTTTCCTTTGCCCTGAGCAAATGCATCGGTCCCGGCGCTAAGCATCAAAACGACGCTCAATGACGCGATCCCGAATACTTTCCTTAATTTATTGGCTCTCATAGCTTGTTCTCCCAACCACATACGCAGTTTTCCTGTGCAAGAGAGAGTTGCAACCTCCGTTCCAAACCCGTAAATGCCCGTTTTTAATGCGTTTTATGTTTTCGACGGCCGGTATCGTGCGCCTTGTGCACAATATGGGGCATATTTTTTTAGAATTCGTGCAAGTTCCGCCGGGCCGCGCGTTCTTGTGCTCGTGGTCAGACGGAAATGGTGGTGAGCGTTCGAAAATTCGGACGAACCCGCAAATTGTGCCTGACCTCGTTTTTGACTAATAAACCCGCGGTGTCGGTGCGATATGTCGCTCACCGGCTGAAAGAACCGCTCAAGCGACGCGTCAACCGCGAAATACGCGGCTCTGACAAGGAATAACGAAAATGAAGACCAATTTATTGAGAAGATCTGCTCTGTTGACAGTTTTTGCGGCACTGGCCGTCGGAGCCGCGTGCGGCCCGAAAGCCGAAGTCACGCCGAATAAACCGGCCCCGCTGCCGTCCGTTTCGCCCGCTTCGAGTCCGGCAACACCCGCGACACCGGTAGCTGACGGCACAAAAACAGGTGCCGAAAAGCTCGTCGGCCGATGGACCGGGCCCGAAGGCACGTACCTCGCGATCACCGAGAAATCCAGCACAGCTGCCGGCAAAGACGTTCCGAAGGCGTTCTCGGTCGAGATCAAAAACCTCGACAAAGCCGAAACGTTCGAAGGAACGGCCAAGGGCGACGTGATCGAATTTACCCGCAAGGGCAAGACGGAATCCGTCAAAACCGCAACTGGTGCCGAAACCGGAATGAAAGGCTTTGAAAAGGAGACGAACTGCGTCGTGGTAACAAAAGGCAGCGAAGGCTTCTGCAAAAAGCAGTAGCCTGGTCGATAAAACAGACGCCCGTGGGACCGGTCGCGATCGCAAGCGGTCCCACGGGCGTCTCTTTTGGATATCAGCGCGGCAATTCGAGTAATTGCTTCTTATTTCGTGCCTTTGGTGTGTTTCGTGGTCAAATTCTTAGGATTTAAGAACTGGAACCACGAAATACACGAAAGGCACGAACAAAGCATGGAAGACGCCCGAGAGCTGCGAGATTCGATTTTCTTTTGAACTTTTTTCCGGCCGGATTCGTTTGCACTCAACAGCAGTATTTCGCCCGGAGGAATTTATGAAAAAGATCGGAATTATCGTATTTGCAATAGCTATTTTAATCGGTGTCGCCTTCTCGAGCCTGTTTTCGTTCGGCCGGCTGACCGGGCGGGTCCTCAATCTCACATTCAATCACGGCGTTCAGGGCTCGGGAAATATCTCGACCGAGACGCGTGACGCACGTGACTTCAAGTCGGTCGAGGTCGGCGGTATTTTTCAGGTCGAGATCGTCGCTCAAAAAGATTTCAGCGTACAGGTCGAGGCGGACGATAACCTTCTGCAGTACATAAAGACCGAGGTCGACGGCGATGTGCTCAAGATCGAGAGCGATGAGCGGATCAAGTCGAATTCGCCCATCCGCATTCGTATTTCGGCGCCGAACATCGAACGGGTAGAGGCGACCGGCGCGTCGAAAGTGACCGTTGCGGATCTTAAGAACGAGTCGATCGACCTCGACACAAGCGGTGCGTCAAAAATCTCGCTCGCCGGCGAGACGATGAAGCTGACCATCGGTGTCAGCGGTGCAAGCAAGATCGACGCTGAGAATCTGAAGGCCGAATCCGCGAACGTCGACGCAAGCGGTGCCAGCCACGTCGCGGTGAACGCAACCGAAACGCTGCGGTCCGAAGCCTCAGGCGCAAGCCGCATCACATACACGGGCAACCCGAAGAATGTTCAGAAGGACGTTTCGGGTGCGAGCAGCATCAATCAAAAATAGACAGTCCCTATACATGAGCAAAAGGTGCGTGCCTCATCGGGGCCGCACCTTTTTTCATTGGGCGATAAAAGCGTTTAGAATGTCAGCGGAAACGATGTTCAACAGCGAAAAGCCAAAGTTGTATTGGAACTGGCAGCGGACGGCGGCGGTCGTGATCGCGGTGCTCGCCGTGCTGCAGTTTTTCCGCGCAAATCGTCCGCGGCCCGCCGCCGAGATACCTGCCGCTCCGAAATATACGACTGGCACGATAGTGGATGCTCCGATCGTTGTGCCGCCGCGCGAGTTCGTCTCGTACAGGGCCGAGTTCAACCGGCAGACCAACCTGAAAGGCGAGTTCCAGACCGGCAGCAAAAAGGTCCGGGTCGAGTGCCTGGTGCTGGATGCCGAAAACTTTGAGCTGTGGAAGTCGGGATCGGCGAACGAGCGTATCGCGGCGACCAATTACGTTCCCGGCGGAAAAGTTATCAGAGTGCTCGAACCCGGCGTTTATTATATTGTCGTCAGCAACCGCGACGCGCCCGGCGCCGACACGGAAAAAACCGTGCGGGTGAGTTTTGTTGCTGAATAGCCGTTTCACGTCTCGACGGCCCGTGTCTGTATACCGGCCAGATCTCCCGTCACCTCACGGCCGACGACCAGGATGTCGATGCGGATCCGGCCGAATCGATAAATGCGAAGGTCGGCGAGGTTGGATCTGAGCACATTTCGCAGTGCCCGAAACTTTTTCACCGTGCGCTTTTGCAGCGGTGTGTGCCAGTCCTGGTCCGCGGTGAGCCGGGCGAAAAATTCATCCGGATCGGCCTCGGAACACTCGCCCGAAAAGTGCTTTTTCAGTATGTCCGCAATCGGTTCATCGCCGACATTTTGCACGAAAAACGGCTCGATCGGAGCGTCAGTCTCGCTCATGTAAACGAGGCCTTTACAGGCTACGCCGATCGCCGCCGCGAGGGCTTTCGGATCATGTGGATCGGTCATCTTTTCTGTCGTTTTGACACGCCTTCGTCTACCGAAATTAGAGTTTAGCAGATAAATTTTGAGGCCGTGTATTCGCCAAAAATTTAAAAATTTTAAACCTGCTCATTCTGTGGATTTCTCCTTGCAAAGCCCAAATTCCTATGCTAACCTGTGGGCCGTTTTGGATTAGTAACCCTTGTAAACCATTGAAAACAAAGGTGTTAATGTGACACCTTAAGGTTTAAGCAGCTTTCCACAGGTCTGTGGAAAAGTCTGTGGATATTGTGTCGCTTAAGCGCGTCCCACCGTCCTCGCCGACGGAGAACCTCATACCTCGTAAAGAGATTCGGAGTTCTGTACTCATTGCTTAACGACACGCCTGGCTATGCTACTGCTTAACGAAAAAGTTTTTAGCTTAAACAGCAATTTTCGGAGGCCTCACAGTGGATACCGTTCTAGTAAATACCGACGTTTGGAACAACATACTTTCTTTTATCGAAAAACGTCTCAACCGGCACATCGTTGAATCGTGGTTTAGGCCGATACGGTTCGAGAGTTTCGACCAGACGGATGGGACGATCAACCTGCGTGCGGGCGAGATGACCAAGGACTGGGTCACGCGTTATTACACCGACTTGCTCGACGAAGGACTGACCTCGCTCGGGATCGAAAATTACAAATTGAACTGGATGATCGAAAAAAGCGAAACACCGGACGAGCGTTCAGAAGCGGCGGAAAGTCCGGTCGGCTTTCAAATAGACGACGTGCAGGCCGCGCCGGGCGGTGCCGATCTTGCCCCTCGCCGCTCGCCCGGAATTCTGAAAAGCACGTCGACCAATTTCGTCGACATCGATCCGGTCGATAACTCGCTCAACCCGAAATACACCTTCGACAAATTCGTCGTCGGTTCGAGCAACCAGTTCGCACACGCTGCCAGCCTTGCCGCGGCCGAGTCGCCGGGCAAGACCTACAACCCGCTCTTTATATACGGCGGCGTCGGTTTGGGCAAGACGCATCTGATGCACGCGATCGGGCATTCGATAAAGGAACGCAACAAACACCTGCGCGTTTCTTATATAACGAGCGAAAAATTCATGAACGACCTGATCAACGCGATCCGCTACGACAAGACGCAGGCATTTCGCGAGCGTTACCGTTCGATCGACGTCCTGCTGATGGACGACGTCCAGTTCATGGCCGGCAAGGAACGCACACAGGAGGAGTTTTTCCATACCTTTAACACGCTGCACAACGATCAGAAACAGATCGTCATCACGAGCGACTGCCCGCCGCGCGACATTCCTACTTTGCAGGAACGCCTGCACTCGCGTTTCGAGTGGGGATTGATCGCCGATATCGAGCCGCCCGATCTCGAAACCAAGGTCGCCATTCTGAAAAGAAAAGCCGATCTCGACGGTATCTTTCTATCGGACGAGATAGCGATCTTTATCGCCAGCAAGGTCCGTTCGAACGTCCGCGAGCTCGAGGGCTCGCTCGTCCGGCTGGTCGCGATCTCGTCGATGCGCGGCATTCCGATCTCGAAGATGCTCGCCCAGGACGCGATGAAGAACATCATCGACAGCGAGCGTCCCGAGGGCCTCACAATGGAGCGTATCGCCCGCACAGTCGCGTCGCACTACAAACTGACTGTTGAGGAGCTCAAATCGAAAAACAACGCCCGTGCGATCTCGCAGCCGCGTCAGGTGGCGATGTATTTGTGCAAGCGCCTGACAAAAGCGAGCTATCCGGAGGTCGGACGCGAGTTCGGCGGCAAGCATCACACCACCGTCATGCACTCGTTCGACAAGATCGACACGATGACCAAGGAAGATCGCAATTTCCACAAGACGGTGAGCGACCTAATCGATAATCTTTGCAGCTAGTTAAACGTGGTTTGTATGCGAGCCGACAAAAAAGATATCCGAAACACCGATACCCGACATATCGACGTAAACCTATTAATTGCAATGTTTGAAAATAGTTTTCCACATTTCCACAACGACGCCTGTTACAAGGTTGTGGACGGCAGTGGAAAACCGATCGGGCAAATAGTTATCCGCAAGCGGGCGACTATTTCCACAAGTTATCCACAATAACTGTGGACGCCGAAAGCCATATTTTATAAGACGTTTTTGCCCTTTTACACATATCCACAGGCCCTATTACTACTACTAGATCTAAATACATTGTTTTAGATCTGTATTAGAAGAAAAGCCGGGAGACGGGTGAATTGAGAATTGAAAATGACGGAGCAGAGTAGACGCCCGCACGAAGTAACGGCGAGTGGCTTGGCCTAAGATGATAGGCCGCACTGAAAGTAAATCTTGCTCTTCTTCGTGTTCTTGTTTTTCTTTTTTCGTGTGTTTCGTGGATAAGGTTTTAAGACTTTAGCCACGAAACACACGAAAAAAGAAAACGAAGAGTCCAGAAAAAGTCGCAAACGATGTGTTGTTATTATTCAAGTCGATCCCCGGATTTCGCTGACCGGTCGGAAACAAGTGAGCTATAATATTTCAGATCACCTTTTAGTATTTCGTTCGTGTTGATTCGCAGTTGCAGCCTCAAATCCTTAACCACGAAACAACACGAAAAGGCACGAAAAAGAACACGAAAAAACAAAAGAAGCGAAGCGTCGAGCGTCAGAGCATTAAGTCATTCAGGAGTTAAATCACACAAATGGAATTCAGCATCAAGCAAAGTGTCCTTAAGGAAGAATTGGGTTTTATACAGGGCGTGGTCGAGCGGAAATCGACCATTCCGGTACTTTCGAATATTCTGATCGAATCGCTTGGTGAAGGCTCGATCCGCATCGTGGGCACCGACCTCGACGTGACGATCCGCTGCGACGCCGTTGCCGATATCAAATCGCCCGGTGCGATGTGCATTCAGGCGCGAAAGCTTTTCGACATCGTGCGCAACCTTGGCGAAGGCGACGTCCATTTCAAAAAAGAAGATAACGAATGGGTGCGGCTAACCGCCGGCCGTGCAAAGTTCCGCCTCGCCGGCGTCAGTCGCGAAACGTTCCCCGAGATCCCGATGTTCAAATCGGCACCGCTCAAATTGTCGGCCGAGGTTTTTAACTACTTCATCCAGAACACGGCGTTCGCGATCACGAACGAGCAGAGCCGCTTTACGCTATCGGGTGCAAAGTTCATGCTCGCCGACGGCAAGGCACGGATGGTGACGACCGATGGCCACCGGCTGGCGTTCATCGAGAAAACGGTCGACGGCACCGGCGATGCCAAGATCGACACGCTAGTTCCGAAAAAGGCTTTGCTTGAACTCGTAAAACTCTCACGCGGCTTCGACGGCGACGTTTCGTTCGGCGAGGACCAGAATCACATCTATTTTGAGACCGAGGGACGCCTTCTGATCACGCGTAAACTGACGGGGAATTTCCCCAATTACGAAATGGTCATGCCCAAGGACAACGATCGCGAGGTCACGTTCGACCTGGCGGAAATGAAATCGGCCGTTCGGCGCATCTCGCTGATGGCCGACGAACGAGCCCGCTCGATCCGCATGACGGTCCGCGAAGGCGAGGTCGAACTCACCGCCCAATCCAGCGAAGAAGGCGAAGGCAGCGAGGTTGTGCCAGCCGACTACAAAGGCGAGGAAATGCTGCTCGGTTTTAATTGGCAGTATCTGCAGGAATTTTTGAACAACGTCGGAGCGATCGAGACGGGCGGCGGCGAGCAGTCAGCGGTCAGCGATCAGCAGTCAGATGCGGAAGCCGGCAAAGACGACGCATCAACGGGTTCGGCCGCTGCACGCGCGAAGGACACCGCCGGCCCGACACGCATAAAATTCGAATTCAAAGACGCCAATGCCGCCACCCAAATGTCGATCGCCGGCGACACGTCATACGACTACAAATACATCGTCATGCCGCTCCGCATATGATCGACCGCGAGGGCCTCGCAAAACGTTACCTCAAAAAGGGATGGGAAAATCTCAGCGAACGCGAGCGCAACGTGGTCGACCGCGTTCTCGAACGCTCGACGATCAGCCGCAACACTTACAAGCAGCTTGAGGATGAACGCACGTTCGGCGAGCGTGTCGCGGACCGCATCGCGGAGTTCGGCGGCTCGTGGACGTTCATCGGATTGTTCCTCGCCACGCTTCTTGCGTGGGTCATTCTCAACAGTTACCTGCTCGCCCGCCGCGGCGACGCCTTCGACCCTTACCCCTACATTCTGCTCAATTTATTTTTGTCGATGATCGCGTCGCTGCAGGCACCGGTGATCATGATGTCACAGAACCGCCACTCGGAAAAAGACCGTATCGACGCGGCACACGATTACGAAGTGAACCTGAAAGCGGAGCTCGAGATCGTCAGCCTCCACGAAAAACTCGACGACCTCCGCGAAGCAAAATGGGCCGATCTGGTTCACATTCAGCAGCGACAGATCGAGTTGCTGGAAAAGCTGCTGAGCGAGCGAAAATAGCCCGCGATCCATTTTCGTGTCGTATGTTCTTGTTTCGTGTTTTTCGTGGATAAATTCTTAACTTTTTAAGAAGAGTAACCACGAAATACACGAAACAAATCAAAAAAGAAAAAAAAGCCGGAGTTCGTGCCTGGATGAAAGACGACACTGGAAATTACGAAATAACCTTCAGCGAAAGGCCGACTGCCGAGGACGTGGGCGTTCTCTCGCAAGGGCTGCGCCGGTTTAATGAGTCGATCTTTGGCCCGACCCACGCTCAGTCGATAGCGTTCTATCTTCGCGATTCGGACGGCAAGCTGGTCGGCGGCGTCTATGGCAGCTACGGTATCTTCAAATGGCTGTACGTCGACACGCTCTGGGTCACAGACGAACTCCGCGGCCGCGGTTACGGAGCCCGCCTCCTCACCGCGATCGAAAACGAAGCCATAAAACACAACTGCACAAACGTCTACCTCGACACTTTCAGCTTTCAGGCCCCGGAGTTTTATAGGAAGCTAGGTTACGAAGTATTCGGCGAGCTGGAAGACTTTCCGGCGGGCCATAGCCGAATCTTTCTCAGAAAAAGGTTATCCTGAGGATCTATGCTCAGATGCCCACGGTGCGGGAATACTTATACGGACGAGACGCTGCGGTTTTGTTTGGCGGATGGGACGTCGCTTGTTCCGGCAAATGAACGGAACACGCGGGCGGATGAACCGGCGACCGTGAGGATGGAGACGCCGGCCCGACCGACCGAGGCCTACGAGGCTCCGGCGAAGGCTCCGCGGTCGTTCAAGATATTTTTGGGCGTGATCGCGCTTCTCGCAATCGCGGGTTCTTTTGTGGTCGTCGCGGCTCTCATCTATTTCAATAAAAATAGAGTTCGGCAGCCGCCAGCCGCTCCCGCCTCGCCGCCCGCGGCTTCGCAGAATGTCACGCCCGATGCGGAAAAAGAACGGCTGCAACGCGAGCTGGCGGATGCGCAGAAAAAGCTGGACGAGCAAAAGAACGCACCCGACTCGATCGACAAAATTTTCGACGGCCTGTTCGATGAAGGATCGGCGAAGGTAAATTCCCCCGGCGACGGCTTTCTCGCACTGCGCGTGCTGCCGGACGCAAAGGCGGGCCAACCGCTCGCCAAGATTCCGCACGGCACGACGATCGCACTCGGCTTTTGCCAGGAGGAAACCTCCAAGGTCAGCGGCCGCAGCGGGCACTGGTGCATGACGAGTTATGACGGAAAGGCCGGATGGGTTTTCGACGCGTGGCTGGACAAAACAGCGAAGAAGTAGATGGAACCGAACTTTTTCACCACTCAGGAAGACTTTCGAAAGTGGCTCGAGGCCAACCATTTGGAAAAAGACGAGATCGTCGTCGGGTTTTATAAGGTAGACTCGGGGAAAAAGTCGATGAACTGGAGCGAGGCGGTCGACCAGGCTCTTTGTTTCGGGTGGATCGACGGTGTACGGCGAAAGCACGGTGAAGACTCGTATACGAACCGCTTCACGCCGCGGCGGCCGCGCAGCATCTGGAGTACGGTGAACATAGCAAAAGTCGCCGCACTGACGCAGAACGGCTTGATGCAGCCGGCCGGGATCGCCGCTTACGAAAAGCGGGAAGAGGCTCGCTCCGGCGTTTACGCGTACGAAAACTCTACGGAATTCAGCGCTGAATTCGAACATAAGTTCAAATCGAATAGAAAAGCGTGGGAATTTTTCTCGTCGCAGGCGCCGTGGTACCGCCGGGTGAGCGTCCACCGCGTCATGTCCGCAAAACAGGAAAAGACCCGCGTCGACCGACTCGAAAAGCTGATCGCCGCCAGCGAAAGAGGCGAACGCCGGTAGGACTCCTTTCCCCGCAAACCGAAGTGCACCATAACGCCATTTTTCCGGCGTATACGGTGCCTTTTCGCAATTGTCGGCGGGACACTTGCAACCTTAAATTCAGCGTTCTCAACACGTAACTAATTGGCACGGTGCTTGCTTTTATACAGGGCATGGTGATCGTGAACTGATTCAGATCACTTTGAAACTGGCGACGAAGAACTCTCCTAAATCTATTTTTTAGCTTCGCCGCGTAAACACGGGGAGAATGTTATGAGATTTTTTAGCCTAAAAAATGCAGCTATTGCTTCGGCGATCGGAATGTTCGGGATTGTTGGCAGTGCAGCAGCCCAGAACGTGAACGAAGAATATCGCGAATATCAGCGTGCACAGCAACGTGCACAGCGGGAATACTACGACTATCAGCGTTCGGGTAGCCGCAGCGACTACCGCCAGTGGCAGGAAGCCCAGCGGCGAGCGCAGCAGGAACAACTCGAGTACCAGCAGGCACGTAGAGGGAATTACAACAACCGTTACGGCAACAATGGGTATTACAACAACAATGGTTACGGTACCCGAACGAACTCATACCGCGTATACCGTAATGGTTCGTACTACGAAACCAACCAGCGTGGTGCCGAGCTTTTAAGGCAGGCCGTAAACAACGGTTATCAGCAGGGTTATCGTCAGGGCCAGGCGGACAGAAGCTATGGCCGAGGCGGCAGCTATTACGGCAATAACATTTACCGCAATGGCACGTACGGCTATCAGTCGTATGTCGATCGCAGCCAGTACCAGTATTATTTCCAGCAGGGATTTCAGCGAGGCTATGAGGACGGCTACAACAGCCGCAACACGTACGGTTACCGCAACGGCAACTCGTACAATATTCTCGGGACGATCCTGAACGGCATTCTGCAGCTTTCGCAGTAAGCCTCTGATCCTGGAGTAAATTTGTGGGCCCGGGCGTCCGTTCAAATTGAACGGACGCCTTTTTATTTTGGGTTACGTCTCGTCGTCTTCGATCACAGAGAGGATGTTTCCGGCCGGGTCGCGGAACCATGCGATGTTGGGTCCGCGTCCGCTTTCTGCGCCGCGGGAGATGTTGTTTTCATCCGTTCGGATCGATCCGTCGTAGGACTCGAACTGAACGTCTTTTTCCTTTAATTTTCCGACGGCTTCGTCGATGTTCGGAACCTTAAAATTGAGAACGGTAAATGTCGCAGGCGTGTGGTCAGGCTTTGGGTAAATGATCACCGTTCCGCCGGCGGCGAGGCTGACGCTCAAGACGTGCATGTTCGCTACGTCGGTGACGTCGAGGCCCAGTGTGCCGCCGTAGAAATCTTTCGCCGCGGCTAGGTCGTTCACGGAAAAACTACTGAATGCATTCGATTCTCTGAACATTGGCATTTCTCCTTTTCTAAATGATACGCGATACCGACAGAAATTTCCGCAGTCGGAGCTCTTGTCGAAAAACCTCCTAAAAAGATCGACGAACCCGAGTTTCAAAGAATTGATCCTCGGGTTCGTCGATCGATCTTAGCGATCGCGATCGTTATTTTAATGCCAGCTCACCGCGTCGCTTGTACGCGACGAACGCCAACAGCAGACCGATGATCAGTGGAAAAATCGCCATTGCCGGCGAGGCGACTGCTGACGTGGCGGTTGCACCGATCATAATGACAATGAGCAGACCGGCCGCCAGCGGCGTAAGTCCGGGTTTGACCTTCAGCAGCCATGGCAGGATTAGCCCGAGTCCGCCAAGCACCTCGCAAGCGCCAATGAATAATATGAACCAGTACGGCATGATGACGGGCGCATCCTTCATCATGTCGTCATACGGGATGAGGAACTTGGTCACGCCCGCGAATAGAAATAACAGTCCCAAAAGCCCTTGCAGCACCCACAACAGGATATTCATATTTTAAAGTTCTCCTTCAGGATCAACGGATAAATTACTGATCAAACGTCCGAGCGGTTTGTTACCCGAAGCGGAAGGAGTTCTCTCACCCGCGGGTCACGAAGATATAGGCCGAGCCAAACGAATATACCAATATAAACCGGAAAAAGGATATGTGTCGCTAACGGATTTCCGATACGCACATGCGTGGCGACCGCCCCGCCAAGATAGCCGGTCAGCAGGATCGCTCCCAACACCGACGTTTTTGGTACGACATATATGATTAGCGACAGCAGCAAAACGATGCCGAGCGGGACGATAACGCTTTCCTGATATCCGAGCTCGACGGTGCCGGTGACAACCGCGTCCGGTTTAACGAATTTGCCGACGGCGTCCATCAAAAGAAAAAGTATCGGAACGGAGGTGACGACGTAGCCGGCCCATGGGCGTTTGTTGTTTTCGGTCATAGTTGTTCGCGTTGCACAAGCCCGCACGATAGTAAGGGCGTAGAACGCCGAGTTTACCGTTTACGCCCTTACTTTGTGCGGGCTTGTGCACACTGAAGGCCGCCACTGTCGTGCGGGCTTGTGCAAAAATCACTGGATCTCTGCCAGGTACTCGTCCATCTTGTCGAAGCTTGAGTTCCATCCGGCGACGACGCCCATCGCTTCGTGCTTTTTGCGGTCCTCGACCGTAGCGTGCGACGTGGTCAGCGTCAAACGGCTGCGCGAGCCGAGGTCGTCAAAGACGGCGGTCGCGATGAGGCCTTTCGGCAGATCGACGCCCGGCATGCGCTCATCATAATCGTCGCCGAACTCGTCGGTCGTAATGATGCGTTCCGGCGGCGTCACTTCGGAAAACACACCATTCACCGGGTATTCCATACCGTCCGGGCCGGTCATTACGTATTTCCATTTGCCGCCGGCACGGAAGTCCATCTCCGTCACCTTTGTGCTGAAGCCGCGCGGGCCCCACCATTTTTCGATGTGTTCGGGCCTGGTCCACACGTCCCACAAAAGTGAGCGCGGCGCGTCGAATTCGCGGCGGATCACGATTTCCTTCGAGTCGTTATTTTCGTCGTTTGGCATCATCAATTTTCCTGTTTTCGTAAAATTTCGCCGGCGTTCAAATTGCGGCCTTCGGTTTTATCGGCACATAGATCTCTTCCGTCGCTTCCGCGTCATCGGGCAGGTAATCGGCTGCCATTATTTCGAAATGCGGTCGTTGATCGACCACGTAAGCGGACGCCGGGATCCATTCGCCGAAAATGTACTCGGACGTTGCCGGAAAATCGGACGGAAGGCCGGTGTGAAGAAAGACGGCGTACGTGCCCGAAAGCGTTAGCGCTTCCATCTCGTCAGGTACGTCGTCCAAACCCGAAACATCGACCGCAGCCCATTTCTCAAATTGAGTTTCGGGCGTGAAGTTTTCAAAGCTTGTCGCGGCGTCGAATACCTCGACGGAATAAAAATCGGTCGACTCGCGTCCGCGGATGTTCCGCGCCAGCGGCTTGAACCTCTGCCACAGCTCGCGGTTCGGGTTTTCGGCTATCGATGTGCGTATCTTTATGCCGACGAGCTTGCGCTCGTCGATCTCTTCGATCCTTAGAAACATATTTATTCGCCGGCGGCCGCGTCGTTCAGCACCTTGATGTCGAGCTTGTGCATTTTCAGCATCGCCTGCATCACGCGTTCGGCCTTTGCACGGTCCGTGCTGGAAAGAAGCTCGCCGAGAACGGGCGGGACGATCTGCCACGATACGCCGAATTTATCTTTGACCCAGCCGCACCGGTCCTTTTCGCCGCCCTCGGAAAGCGTGTCGTAATAATAGTCGATCTCGTCTTGCGTCTCGCAGCTAACGAACTGCGAAATGCCTTGCGAGAACGTAAAATGCGGACCGCCGTTGAAGGCACTGAACCGCTGTCCCTCGAGCTCGAAAGTGCCGCCCATGACCGTTCCGTTCGGGCCCGGCATCGTGCTCAATATCTTTGAGTTTTTGAACACCGACGTGTAGAAATCCATCGCTTCGCCCGCGCCGTCGCTGAACATGAAGAACGTCATAATCTTTTGCATTGTATGTGATCTCCTGTTTAGTTGGCACCCGCTGCCGAAGTCGAATTTGCGAGGATCTCGTCGAGCTTTTCGTAACCCTCGGTGACGCCACGCTCCATTCCGGACTGGATCATCCCGTCGCGGTCGGCGACGGACTGAAAGACGGATTGATGAACGAGCCGCGAGCGGCCGCCAGGCAGTTCTTCAAACCTGGTCGTGCCCAAAATAACGTGGCCGCGCTCCGGCAGGCCGTCGAATTCGAACGTGCCGATGATGCGTTCCGGCTCCAGCACCTCGTGCGTTACGCCAAAGAATGCGTACGTGTGCCCGCCGCGCTCATGCGTGAAATGGTACGATCCGCCGGCGTGCGGCTCCCACTTTTCGATCGTCATCGTCAGGTCGCGCGGGCCGACCCATTTCACATAAATGTCCGGGTCGATATGTGCATTAAAAACCAGCTCACGCGGAGCGTCAAACTCGCGAATAATAAAAAGTTCCTGCTTGCCGGGTTCTGCCTTTACTTCTGTTTTGTTTGCCATATTATCTCCTGGATGTTGTTCTGAAATAGCGGCCGCCGCGTACTCGAATTTATCAGACGAAGTAGAATCGCCGCTTTTTTCCGGTTTTCTCGTTTCGTGTTTTCCGTGGATAAATTCTTTTCCGCATCTCATTTCCTAAAAAGAATGAAGACATCGGAAATTTATCCACGAAACACACGAAACAAATCAAAAAGAACGGGTCTGAGTTGCGTCCGCCCGAAGACGAGCAGACGATTAATTCGTTCATTTCTTCGTTCCCCGCTTCGTGCTCTTCGGTTTGCTATCTACCTTCGCCTTTGCCTGTATCTCGGCAAGATACTCATCGAGGCGGTCAAAACTTTCTTCCCAAAATTTTCGATACTGCTCGACCCAGTCGGCCGCCTCTTTCAGCGGCGCGGCCTTCAGCTTGCACGGCCGCCACTGCGCCTCGCGGCTTTGAGTAATAAGCCCGGCACGCTGCAGAACCTTGAGATGTTTGGTCACTGCCGGCGGCGTCATTGCGAAAGGCTTTGCCAGTTCCGAAACAGACATCTGGCCGCCGGAAAGCCGAGAGAGAATGGCCCGCCGGGTCGGGTCGGCGAGTGCGGCGAAAGTGGCGCTGAGGTGATCGGTCTGGGTTTGCATCTTACTAATCGGTTAATTAACTTAACGGTAAAGTAGCACGACGCGTTGCGGCTGTCAAGTGATTTTCTTGCGGCCCTACGAAAACTAAAAGGTCTTGTAAAATTAGCTGATCGGGCGTATTCTACGAGGCATTCAGAGTTGAGCTTGCTCTCGTTTCAGTCATTGCGGAATCCGCCGTTCTGCCTGCAATTCACAGCGATACGGAGGAAAAGTAAAAATCATGGGTGATCTAAATATCACGACGCGCTCGAACGGCGAAGTAACAATTCTCGATCTCGACGGCAGCATCCAACTCGGAACAAGCAGTTCTTATCTGCACCAAACTCTGAAGACCCAGGTCGACGAGGGAAAACGCAACGTTCTGATCAACCTTGCCAAGGTTACGTCGATCGATTCTAGCGGATTGGGTTCGCTCATCGCCGGGTACGCCACGCTCGAGAAAAACGACGGCACGCTCAAGCTGTTCAATCTCTCGCCGCGCGTGACCGAGCTGATGACGATAACAAAACTCTTCACGGTATTCGAAATATTCGACACTGAAGCGGACGCGGTCGCGAGCTTCGAAAACGTATCGGGAAAAGCGGCCGAACCGCTCGACGCTCAGTCGGCCAATACATCCCACAACGGCACCTAAATATTGGAGCCTCAGATCGAGACGTACCATGAACCGGCTAAGTGCACAATGCACCTAAGCCGGTTTTCCGATGGGTGCGCCGTGCGTCAAAAATTTTGTTGCTACTATCGAGACTTAACGTTTATGCTGTATTAAATACATTGATCATAAGGAGATACAAATGAGGATCGGCATCATTCTGGGCAGCACACGGCCCGGCAGGAACGGCGAAGCAGTCGCAAAATGGACGTATGAGATCGCGTCGAAGCGAACGGACGCCGAGTATGAATTGGTCGATATCGCCGAATATGATCTGCCGCTGCTGGACGAGCCGGTGCCGCCGTCGATGGGACAGTATTCAAAGGAACACACAAAGCGTTGGGCGGCAAAGATCGCGTCGTTCGACGGATTTGTATTCGTCACGCCGGAATACAACCACGGCACGTCTGCCGCATTAAAGAATGCGATCGATTTTCTGTTTGCGGAATGGAACAACAAGGCCGCCGGTTTCGTTGGCTATGGCAGCGCGGGCGGCACGCGTGCGGTCGAGAGTCTGAGGCTGGTGATGGGCGAACTTATGGTTGCCGATATTCGTCTGCAGGTGATGCTGTCGCTGTCCGAAGACTTTGAAAATTACAGCGTTTTCAAACCGCACGCGCGTCACGCCGACTCGGTCAACACGATGCTTGACCAGCTCGTAGTGTGGACCAGGGCGATGCAAACCATCCGGGCAACGTAAGAGTTACGCGTTCACGCGCGAAGCCTCGTCGTCGGCATAGTAAGAGTTACGCGTTTACGCGTGAAGCCGCGTTTTCAGCACTCGAGTTGGCTTTAGACAGGCCGCATGACCATCACTCTCACGCGTAAACGCGTAACTCGTACATTTCACGCGTAAAGGCGTAACTCGTACTGAAGGCGCGGCTCCTAACAATATTATGTTTCACGGTTTTACGCGTCCGCGGCGGGTTGTTATCAGCGGTTTTGGCTGTGTCACTCCGATCGGTATCGGGCGCGAAGCTTTTTGGGAATCGCTGAAAACGGGAAAGAGCGGTGTCCGGCGTATCGAGAGTTTCAATCCGTCGGCTTTTAGCGTTCAGATCGCCGGCGAGATTCCGGAGTTCGACTGGGAAGCGGAGCTCAATCCAAAAGATCGCCAGCACGTCCCGCGCACCGTCCCGCTCGCACTCGCCGCTGCGCGCGAAGCGGTGGCCGACTCGAAGATAGACCCAAAGGAACTTTCCGACGAAGAAAAAGGCAGATTCGGCGTGGTGCTCGGCACGGGCGGCGGCGGATTGGCGTTCACCGAAAAGCAGTTCGGTTACTGGTTTTCGGGGAACGCGGGCAAGGGCAGCATTTACACGATACCGGCGTCGACGCACGGCGGTTTGTCGTCAGAACTGTCGATGGTATTCGGGCTTCATGGGCTGTCGCACGTCATCTCGACCGGCTGCACGAGCTCGACGGACGCGATATTTTACGCGGCACAGCACATCGCTCTCGGCAGGCAGGACGTGATGCTCGCCGGCGGCGTCGATTCGCCGATCTCGCCGGGAATCTTGAAAGGCTTTGAGGTGATGACCGTCTGCACAAAGGAATGGAACGACGACCCGGCACGCGCCTGCCGGCCATTCTCAAAAGACCGTTCCGGCATCGTTATCGGTGAAGGTTCGTGGATCTACGTTCTCGAGGAATACGAAGCGGCAGTCGCGCGCGGAGCCAGGATCTACGCCGAGATCGCTGGCTACGGTGTCACCTGCGACGCGTATCATCGAGTGCGTCTGGAGGAAAATGGTGTCGAGCCGGCGCGTGCGATGACGCTCGCGATGCATGATGCCGGCATGCGGCCCGAAGACATCGGTTACGTAAATTTGCACGGAACATCGACGCAGCTCAACGACCGCATCGAGACACAGGCGGTCAAACTTGCGTTCGGCGAAAGTGCGGCAAGCATTCCGATGTCGGGCACAAAATCGCAGATCGGCCACCCGCAGGGCGCGACCGGTTCGGCTGGAATCGGTGCGTCACTGCTCGCACTTTACGAGGGCATCATTCCGCCTACGATCAACCTGGAAGTCCCCGATCCGGATTGCGATCTCGACTACGTCCCAAACATCGCCCGCGAGGCTAAAGTAAATGCGGCGCTCTGCAACTGCATCGGTTTCGGCTCGAAAAACTCGGCGTTGATCTTGAAAGCGGTAGAGTAGTTGTGATTTGTCGACAGCTCCATCGGAGCGGCATGTTTGTAACAGTTAACGCGGCAAAGTGTTGAGCTCCGTAGGAGCGTCCTCGAATTAGGACGCTCCTACGGAGCTGATAAGCGGTGAATTCAATGCTTCTACAAACAGTCCGCTCCTACGGAGCTTTCGAACCGGACGCGGACGAAAATGAATAAGTCGGTAAATGAGTCGAAGTTGTTAATTAAAAATGCGGCCACCGTCGGACCGCATTTTACAATTGCTGCGAATGATTGCTAGAGATTCGATGATTTGACCGCCGGCGGGAAACAGAAGGGACCAGTCGATCTGAATTCGCTGGTGTCGAATTGCCTGCGTGCTCCGCACTCGATGCAAGCACGATAGGTACTCCGGCGGCTTGTGATCGGCTTGGTGAGATTTTTGTGCCAACAGCCGAAAAGTTTGCCGATGATGCCGATAGGCTTTCCAAAAGATCCTTCTGTGCGGTTTATCAGCGAAGCCGCGATTCTGTTCTGTTCAAGAGTTAACTGCATTACTTCTTCTCCTCACATTTATTTCAATGTGATTCGCCCACCTTGGTTAATAGAACGAATCCCGGGGAAAGTTTTGCAAAA
>JBDTUT010000033.1:0-30431 GCA_040007515.1 Acidobacteriota bacterium
GATGCTTTCAAAGAACCAATGACGCAACAGTGTACCACAAACGGCACGGGCCGGGCGCCTTAAATTTCGGCGTGCGGCGGCGTTCAGCTCACGCCGTTTTCGGGGTCCCAGCTTCCCTGAAGTCTCCGCAAAAGCAGGATCTGGCCGCCGTGGTAGGCGTTGTGGGCGTTCACGTTGGCGATCAGGTCGGCCCATGTCGCCGGGTTCGTCTCGGACACCGCGGACGAGAGTTTGTCGTCCTCGGCCGCCTCGATCAGGCCGCGCCACGCCGTCATGATCTCATCGAACTTCGCCACTTCGGCCCGCCACGCCGCTTCCGACAGATCACCGCTGCGGAAGGTCTCGTCGTTGTCGGCGATGTCGTACTTGTAGTCGACGCCCTTAAATCGCTGCAGGTAGGCGTTGTTGTAATAATTGACGTGGGCGAGCGATTCCCAAATGGAATTGCCGGCGCCGTCCGGCTTCCAGATCGCCTGCAGTGCCGTCACGCCTTCGAGCGCGTTGCGGATGGCGACGAACCAGCCGTTCTCGTTGTAACAACGGTCGTATTGTTTGAGCAGAATGTCCTTGTCCATCGTTACCAGCCTCCGTGTATCTCCCATTTATCTACTATTCGGCCGTCCTCGACCACATTGTAATGCGAATGCTGAGCGGCCGTGAGACACGAATGATTAGCCAAAATACGCAGCCGGTCGCCGACCTTTAATTGATCAAAAACCATGCTGTCGCCCCCCACGATCTCGCCGTGCTCCTGGGACAGCGACGTGACGCGCATGCCGGTCTCGACGCCCTCGATGTCGAGTACATGTCCATAGCCACACGCGGGATCGATCCCGACAGGGCCACGGTCTTTGGATAAAGCTACCGCTCCGGCATCGACGACGAGTTTTCGCCGCGAATTATCTTTGTGGATGACCGCCGTGAGCACCGTCAGCGCCGTGTCGCTGAACGAGCAGCTGCCGAGTGCCGCCTGCGACGCGTCGAAGAAGATGTAATTTCCCGGCCTGATCTCGTCGACGCCGTCAAGGTGATCGACAACGCTCATCGTCGGCGTCGATCCGATACTAACGGTCGGCACCTTGATACCTTGCCCGCGAAGGCGTTCCGCCAACTCCACCATCGAATCGCGTTCGTGCCGTGCCACCGCGAAAATTTCGTCCCTCGAACGCGCGTCGTACGAATGTCCCGCGTGGGTGAGAATGCCCGCAAAATTCAGGTTTTTCGCGTCCGAAAGCTGCCGCGGAATCTCGATTGCCTCCGCCGTATGCGGCTCGACGCCAACGCGGTGCGTTCCGCAATCGATCTTTACAAATACGTCGAACTTAACGCCCGCCGCTCCCGCCGCCTCATCGAGCAGCCGCGAAGTTTCGGCGTCGTCCGTCAGCAAATTCAACTTAACTCCGCTCCGCAATATTACGATCGCCTCTTCAAACTTCCCACGCTCGACCGGGACAGCATATGTGATATCCGAAAACCCATGTTTCGCAAACGCCTTCGCCTCCGCGAGCGTCGAAACCGTTACCAAACTGGCGTGTCCCGCGGTCTGAATTTGTGCCACCTCGACGCACTTATGCGTCTTTATATGCGGCCGCAAACTTACGGCATTGCGCATCGCCATCTCGCTCATCCGCTCACCATTAAGGCGAACGCGTGCGACGTCGAGAAGTAGCGATGGCGTCCGTAATGAACCTATTCCAGTATTCATGAGCAGTGAAAGTTTCAAGAATAACACTACGCTGAGCGAACGCAAGAACCTTACCGGCACCCGTTTTTCGAGGCCGATAAATTCCTCTTGACAATAGTCGTGATAACAACTATTATTTGATCATGGACGAGGGATTGAAGAAAAGATTAAAGCAGGAAAGGCCGTTCGCCACTAAACAGGAGTCGGCGTTTTTGGCGGTACTGCTGCTTGCTCAAGAGCTGCATACCGAGTTTAACGAGCTTTTCAAGCCGTGCGATCTGACGCTGGCGCAATACAACGTGCTTCGGATCCTCCGCGGCGCGGGTCAGCAGGGCCACGCGTGCGGCCAGATCGCGGAGCGTATGATAACGCGTGAGCCCGACATTACCAGAATGTTGGACCGGCTGGAACGCCGTGAGCTGATCCGCCGCGAGCGGCAAAAAGTTGACCGCCGCGTCGTGCTTACGTTCCTTACAGACAAGGGTGCGGAACTATTGAAGACGCTTGACCGACCGGTGGACGAACTTCATCGAAATCAACTTGACAGCCTGACCGAAACCGAGCTCGACCACCTGATTCAGCTCCTCGAAAAGGCGAGAAAGCGAGCAAAATAAATTTTTTACCAATAGTTGTTACAACGACTAGCGTGATACCAAGCAAGGAGAACATAAAAATGGAAACGACAGAAAATAACAACGGAAAGATCGCGGTAACCGGAGCGACCGGTCATCTCGGCCGGCTTATTATCGAGAAATTGATCGACCGCGGAGTCCGCCCGGACAACATCGTCGCATTTGCCCGCGACCTCGACAGGGCGGCTGACCTTGCGGAACTCGGCGTCGAACTGCGTAATGCGGACTATTCAAAACCGGAAACGCTAAAAGCCGCGCTCGACGGCGTCGAAACGCTGATGCTGGTTTCGTCCAGCGAGGTCGGGCAGAGATTTGCGCAACACAAGAACGTCATCGATGCGGCGAAAAACGTCGGCGTTTCGCGCATCGTTTATACGAGCGTTCTCAAGGCCGAGACCGCGAAGATGATGCTTGCCGCAGAACACAAGGCAACGGAAGAGATGTTAAAAACCTCCGGCATCCCGAATACGATCTTGCGCAACGGCTGGTATATCGAAAACTACACCGAGAGTCTCGGACCGGTCCTCGAACACAATGCTGTGTTGGGCAGTGCCGGAGAAGGGAAGGTCAGTGCGGCAACACGCGCCGACTACGCAGCCGCGGCCGCGGAAGTGTTGACATCAACCGGGCACGACGGCAAGACCTACGAACTCGGGGGCGACGCATTCACGCTCGCCGAACTCGCGTCCGAGGTGGGCCGAAGTGCCGGACGCGAGATCGCGTACAAAGATCTTCCGGCGGACGAGTACGCGAAGGTTTTGGAAACCTCCGGACTTCCGCGAGCCTACGCCGAAGTTCTCGCCGATTCGGACCTCGGCATAGCACGCGGCGAACTGTTTACGACGAGCGACGATCTGAAAAAACTGATCGGCCGTCCGACGACAAAGTTATCCGCAGCGGTCCGCGACGCCCTCGAGCCGAAGGCGAACGTGAAAGGAGCCTGAACGAAAACATTCAAATTTGGAGATTATAAAACGATGAAATATTTTAGAAATTCGATCACGATGACTCTTTTGGTAGTGGCCTTGTTTGCGATATTCGGGCTTGCTGTAAGCGGCACGACATCCGCAACGGAACTGCCGGTTTCCGATATCAAGTACTCGCCGGTCACATCGGGCCGGTACGATTTTGACCCTGCACACGGGATCATCGGTTTTGGCGTCCGGCATCTCGGCATTGCGCTCGTCGAGGGGCGGTTCAAGGATTTTACCGGCACCGTAAACTTTGACGAAAAGGACATTACAAGATCGACCGTTGAATTTACCGCAAAGATCGCGAGTATCGATACGGGTGTAGAGCCGCGTAACGCGCATCTGAGGACGGCGGACTTCTTTGATGCCGAGAAGTTCCCCGAGATGAAATTCAAGAGCACCAAGGTCGAAAAGAAAGGTAAACAATATCTTTTGACCGGCGATCTCACGATCAAAGGCGTGACCAAACAAGTGTCTCTGCCGTTCACCATGACCGGGGCCGTCGCTGACCCGTGGGGCGGTACCCGCTTCGGCATCGAGGCGTCAACCGTCATCAACCGCCGCGATTTTGGCATAAACTACGGCAACCTGCTGCCCAGCGGCGCGTTGGATGTGGCGAACGATGTAAAGATCGACCTGCACCTCGAAGCGGTGAAGGCGAAGAAGTAGTGGAACGGACATCGGCCGCAGCTGCTATAAATCTACGAAAGCCCGCTTCCGTTCCCGGAGCGGGCTTCCGAATTTGCAGTTACGTTCGCGATCAAGATACTAGTTTTTTCGATTTCCGGATCACGTTCTCGACGGTGAATCCGTAATCGCGGAACACATCTTCGGCTGGGGCGGACGCTCCGAATTTGTCGACGGTCAGCGTGTCGCCGGCGTCGCCGATGTATTTTGACCAGCCGAGGGAAACTCCTGCCTCTATAGCAAGGCGGGCGGTCACATTTTTAGGCAAGACGGATTCTTTGTATTTGGGCGATTGCTCATCGAAGAATTCCCAGCACGGCATCGAGACGACGCGGGTTGGGATTCCTGACTTGTTCAGATTTTCGCGGGCTTCCATTGCTAGACCGACCTCGGAGCCGGTGGCGATGATGATGAGCCGCGGGTCAGCGGCGCCGCCTTTTTTGTCTTCGGCTTCGGCGAGAACATACGCGCCTTTGTGCAGGCCTTTTGCGTCGGCGAATTTCTTGCGGTCGATGACCATCACCTTTTGACGGGAAAGGGCGAAGGCGGTCGGGCCGTTGTCTCTAAGAAGAGCGGCACGCCAGGCTTCGCGTGTTTCGTGCGCGTCGCAGGGGCGGATGACGGCGAGATTCGGGATGGCACGCATGGCCGCGAGGTGCTCGACGGACTGGTGCGTCGGGCCGTCTTCGCCGAGGCCGATCGAGTCGTGTGTGAAGACGAACAGCACGCGAATGTGCGACAGAGCAGCGAGGCGGATCGCCGGACGCATATAATCGCTGAAGGTCTGGAACGTCCCGCCGAACGGGATAACGCTGCCGTACAACGCCATGCCGTTCATCGACGAACCCATCGCGTGTTCGCGAATGCCGAAATGCAGATTGCGGTTCTGGTATTGGCCCGGCTGAAAATCGGCAGACGATTTGATGTACGTATTGTTCGACGGGGTCAAATCGCCCGAGCCGCCGATCAGTTGCGGGACCGCGTCGGCGATCGCGTTGATCACGTCGCCGCTGTACGCACGCGTCGCTTTCGACTCGATATATTTGAAATTCGGCAGCGACTTTTCCCAACCGTCGGGCAGCTCGGCACGTCGCGTGTCGGCGAACGCCTTACCGTCCTCCGGAAATTCCTTTTCGTATTTTTTGGCGAGAGTTTCCCACTCTTTTTCGAGGCGTGCACCGTTTTTGACCGCTTCGCGAAAATGGTTGAGCGCTTCTTTCGGAATGAAAAACTGTTTGTCCTCGGGCCAGCCGAGATTGCGTTTTGTCTCGCGCACGGCTTCCTCACCCGGAGCGTCGGAGTGAGCTTTGTTCGTGCCCTGTTTCGGCATTCCGAAACCGATTATCGTCTTGATACGGATGAGCTTTGGCTTGCCCTTGATCTTTTGTACGTCCCTTATGGCGCGTTCGATGGCTTTGATATCGTTGCCGTCAGCCACCTCAGACACGTGCCACTCGGCGGCCTCGAAACGTTTCGTCACGTCTTCGGTGAACGCGAGGTCGGTCGAGCCGTCGATGGTTATGCTGTTGTCGTCGTAGAGGTAGATCAGATTGTCGAGCTTGAGGTGGCCGGCGAGCGACGCCGACTCGTAGCTGACGCCTTCCATCAGGTCGCCGTCCGAGCAGATGCAGTATATGAAATGGTCGATGACGGGGAAGCCTTTGCGGTTGAACATCGCTTCGAGATGCTTTTGCGCAATGCCCATTCCAACACCGTTCGCGAAGCCCTGGCCGAGCGGGCCGGTCGTGATCTCGACGCCGGGCGTCAGAATATTCTCCGGATGCCCGGGTGTTTTTGAATGCAGCTGGCGAAAGCGTTTCAGCTCGTCAAGCGGCAGGTCGTAACCCGTCAAATGCAGCAAACTGTACAGCAGCATCGACCCGTGCCCGGCCGAAAGCAAAAAGCGATCGCGGTTGAACCACTTCGGGTTTTTCGGATTGTGCCGCAAAAATTTCGTCCACAAAACGTAAGCCGCCGGTGCCATCCCGAGCGGCAAACCGGGATGACCGGAATTCGCCTTCTCTATCGCGTCGAGCGAAAGCGTGCGGATCGTGTTGATGCAAAGCTGGTCGAGATCGGTCGATTTTTTGGGTTGAGTTGCTGTGGCCATTTGATCGTTATTGGTTCGCTTTTAGAATGAGATCGTAAAATTGTTGGTGCCGGCGTCGTGCCGTTCGGTAAACCGTTTGCTTGCTCCGGTCGGGCACAAACGACGTTCCGGACGGCGGTTTTTCGTTTTCTATATTGTCTATTCTGCCAATACTTTCGAGTGCAAGCAAAACTGCGCCGCGAGAAGATGCTTCGTGCGTGTCGGGAAGCGAGAGTTCACGGCCGAGGACGTCGGCGAGGATCTGGGTCCAAACGGGCGACTCACGAAGGGCTCCGCCGGACGCTGTGATCTCACGAATCTTGGCGACACTGCTCAACTGTCCGAATATTACGGCGAAGCGGTAAGCAACCGACTCGAGTGCCGCGTGCACAATATCGGTCGCGTCGGTCGAGCTTTTCAAACCCAAAATACCGCCGGTCGCATACTCGTGATAGCCGGTGCTGCGTTCGCCGGCGAGGAATGGCAGGAACGTCAGGCCGTGGCCGTCGGGTGAACGGTTTGCGATCTCGGTCTCGACGGCTGTGTCGAGCTGCAGATTATCTTTCAGCCATTGGTAAAGGCCGCCGCCGTCGCTCAAGGCGCCGCCGATGATGACGCGTTCGCGGTCGATTCGGTAACACCAGAGCCCGGGCGGGATCGTTGCCGGCGGCTCGCCTTTGTATGCGACGCGCATCGCGCCCGAAGTGCCGACCATCAATGCGGCTCGTGTTTTTTTCACGCAGCCGGCTCCGATATTGTTCGCCGCACCGTCGCCGATCGCGGGGTAAAATTGCGTTTGTGCTAGTTTTTGCCAGCGGCGTTTGAATCGCGAGTTGAGGCCAAAGCCTGCCGTGTTCGAAGCGGCAATCTCGGGAAGTTTCGTCCGTCCGATACCGAGTCGTTTTAGCAGTTCTTCGTCCCAGTCACACTTGCGAATATCGAAAATTCCCGTCGCCGACGCCATCGAAACGCTCGTCACCGGCTGTGCATTCGTGGACAGCTTCATAGCGACATAATCGCTGAACGAGATCCATTTTGCGGTGCGTTTGAAAACTTCCGGATGCTCTTTGCGGAGCCACATCAGTTTCGCCGGCCAAAAGCTGGGATGAAATCTTGCGCCCGTGCGGTTATGCACGTCGCCTTCGTCGAACATCGTCCGCAGCTTCGCAACATATTTGCGGCTTCGGGTGTCGGCCCAGCCGAAGACCTTCGTCGTCGGCTTTCCGTCGGCATCGACGCCCATCAAGCTGTGCCAGAACGACGAAGCGGCAGCGTGCGTAATAACACCGTCAATACCTTTTGCTTTTTCGACCACGACGTCGATCGCCGCGACGACTTGCCTGAAGGCTTTGTCCGCGTCGATCTCAGCCCCGCCGTCTTCGGTCGAGTCCAGCTTTCGCTCGTTCTTGACCATTGTCGAAGGCACAACATTGCCGTCGGCGTCGTACAGCGCCGCGCGAATACTAGATGTGCCGATGTCGAGGGCGAGAATTAAAGGTTCTTGCAACGGAGGTAGAATGGTTTATTCGAAGAAATTGAAAAGTGAAAGCTGAAAATTATTTCGCCGGGTGGTCTTTTACGCCTAGTACTTTTTTGAACCACCAGCGAAGACCGACAAACAGAAAGCGGTAGTCTTTGAAAAACTCGGGCGGCTTGCCTTCGTAATAGTGGCCGACGAATTGGAGTATCCAGCCGACGATGAACAGCGTGAGCGCGATCGACCAGATGCCGCGGACGAAGAAACCGAGCGGTACCAACAATATCGAGACGGCGATCAGCGGGATGCCGATGCTGTGCGTCAGGCGGTTCATCGGATGACGGTGGCCGTCGGCGTATTCCTCGATCCAATCATCCCAAGATCTTCCACCCATCATATGGCTGTCCTCCGATTTCCGGTCGATTCTATAACAAAAATCAGCTGCGTAGAAACGTCCGCACCTTCAGGCCGTCGCCGAGGTTTTCTTCATCAGTGCAAGCGAAACCGTCGAGAAAATAGCTCGGCATAAAGACGTCGGCGTCATCGACGGTCAGAGGTATCTCGGTCACGATCCATTTTTCGATTACGTCCGCAAAACTCGCGAATGTTTTCGCGCCGCCGATAATGAACGTGTCGCACCGCAGGTAATCGGCGATCGCCGTTACGTCCTCGCGGCTCCGTAGAACGACGGTGGCGGCTGCGGCTTGAATATCGGCCGAACGGCTCACGACTATATTCAGGCGGCTCGGCAGCGGTTTGCCCAGGCCGCGCCAGGTTGTCGAGCCCATCACGATGGCATTGCCGATCGTGGTCCGCTTGAAAAACTTCAGGTCGGACGAATAGTGCCACGGCAGTTTGCCGTCCTTGCCGATAGCATAGTTTTGAGCGATTGCGACGATGCCGATTATCATGCGAGTTTTGCGCCCTTGTAAACCGATATTTTCGAGCCTTTTGCGAGCAAGACAGAGTATGGCTTTTGGCGGGACAGAAAATCAAACTCGTGCCCGTAGGTTCCGGCAAAATCGACTTCGATCTGAGGGTTTTCGGCGGAGAATAATTCCCATTTCGGGTGCTCGACCTTGTATTCGTCGGTGCGCCGCGTTCCGCGTTTCGTGTAACCCCAGTAGTGTTCGATGATGAATTCGCCGTGCGATCCATCGCCCGGGACGCCGACGCTTTCGCCGCGTTCGACCCCGAGATGATTATTGGACGGGCCTTTTCGCCATTCGTACGCTACCTGCGCTTCGGAAATATCGTGATGCATCCGCCACGCCTGATACGGTTCGCCGTAGAAAACGAGGGCGACCGTCGCGATCGCAAACCTCGGCACGATCTCTTTTATAAAGACCACACCGCGACGTATCCCTTCGGCCGCTTCACGCTTTACGTAAAAGCGGAGATTTACCTCTTCAAAATTTATATGAAACGGGACGGGCACGCCGAGGACGCGCGTTTCGCGGAACATGAACGCGACGAGGCTGATGAAGCACCGGCCGTCGGCCAGATCAAGCGACGTGCCCTGCGGAACGCGATCGGCCAAGAGCGCCTGCTCGACCTCGTAGTTTACGAGTATCAGGTCTTCCCAACGTGCCGTAAGAAATTTGCGCATTTCGGTTTCCGCGAGCTAGATCACGCGGCGTTTGTCGCCTTGCCGTATGGTGATCCGGCTGCTGTCAAAATATTCGAGTATCGGGATCGCGTACTTTCGCGATATGCCCGCGAGTTCTTTGAATGACGGAACGTCGATGAGCCGATCGGGAGCGGTCTCGGCATGTTTGCGAAGTTTTGCGATCAGATCATCGACAGCTTCGCGAGCAAAATAAAAGTCGCTGTTTATCTTCAAAACCTCGTTCGAGTTGATAAGCGTTTGAAAGATCTTCCGGCTTTCCGCCGCGCCGATCCCGAATTTCGCTGATGCATTGTTGATCACCTCGTCCAGCTTCGGGACCTCGAGGTTGTCGGGACGGAATATTTCCCGAAAGTTTTCCAGTACCTGTATTTGCCGTTCAGAGAGTTGGCTAGTCTGTCCGGCGAGTTTTAAGACATCGTTTTCGGCGACGACCGCTCCGCTAGTCTGCAGATCGGCGATAACTTTGTTGAATATTGAGGGCTCGATGAATGCGAATACCCGATCGCGAACGGTTTCCCGCGATACGCCGCCGGCGAGCGGGTCGGACGTCTGTGCGGCCTTGATCAGATCAAGCGTTTTTCTTTTAAGCTCGGCAAACTCGGCGGCGGCGATCAAATGGCCGCCGACCGGGACGATCCGGCCGCTTTCGGCGAGTCCGTTAATTGCATCCGCCGCGACGCGGGCCGCGAAACCTGTTTTCGCACGCAGCTTTTCAACACCGAGACCGTGTGCTCCTGCCGCGTCGACAAAGAGGCGACACAATTCCGCCGCGTCCTGTCCCGCTTCAAACAGACGTTTGAGGAAAGAGTTGGTTGCCGCGAGGTCTCGTTTTCTGTGCCGTTGGGCCAGTGCGTTGAGTACGATGCCGCCGGCGATCGTCGCCTGTGGCGAGTAGCTGCGAATAATGAATGTGTCGCCCGGTAAGGCAATTACCGGATGTTCGAGCCGGAACTGTACATGCTCTTTTGCTCCCGGCTCGAGCTCGCCGGTCTCGTTCAAAACGTGGACACGGCCGAGCACCTCGGCGGCACCGATGTGGAATCGCACCCGCTGCCGCGAACGGACCGGCCGTGCGGCGCCCGGCACGACTTCGAGCCGCGTGTCGATGATCTGCGTCGGCTCGATCACACCGGCCTCCGCCAGCACCATACCGCGCTCGACGTCCGAGTGATCGATTCCGCCGAGATTAAGCGCCGTGCGTTGTCCCGCCGCAGCCGCTTTTACGGAACGCCCTTGAGTTTGGACGCCGCGGACACGGACGCGGCTGCCCGCGGGCAGAAGCTCTAGCTCAGAGCCTTCGGTGATCTCGCCGGCCAGCAAAGTGCCGGTGACGACCGAGCCGAATCCTTTCATTGTAAAACTGCGGTCGACCGGCAATCGCGCGACAAAAAGATCCGTACGTTTCGGTATCTGAGAGCTGATGTTGCGAATAGCGTCCTTGAGCTCGCCGATGCCTTCGCCGCTTTTCGAGCTGACCGCGATCACTGGGGCATTTTCGAGAAAGGAATGTTCCGTCAATTCGGCGACATCGAGCTTGACGAGTTCGAGCATTTCGTCATCGACGAGGTCGCGTTTGGTGAGCACGACAATGCCCGCTTTTGTTCCCAACAGGCGGCAGATCTCAAAATGCTCGCGAGTCTGCGGCATCACGCCTTCGTCCGCGGCGACGACCATTAAGACAACATCGATCCCGCCCGCCCCCGCAAGCATATTACGGACAAACCGTTCGTGGCCGGGAACGTCGACAAACCCGATCTCAAGATCGCCCAGACGCAGCTCCGCAAAACCGAGATCGATCGTGATGCCGCGCTGTTTTTCCTCGGGCAGCCGGTCGGCGTCGATGCCGGTCAACGCCCGCACGAGAGCTGTCTTGCCGTGATCGATGTGGCCGGCCGTGCCGATGATGAGGTTCATAACGATAGTGCCGCGGCCGCGGATCGAAATGGCGCTAAATTATTCGCCGCTTTCGTACTGCTCCAACTTTCGGTAGAGCGTTTTGCGGCCGATGTTGAGAAGACGCGAGGCTCGCGATTTGTCGCCGTCGGCGTAATCGAGCGTCGCCTGGATGACGTGTTTTTCGATCTCGTCCATTGAGGCGGGCAGTGAGATCTCGATGGCGATATCGCGGCCCTCGCCGGCGGCGCGAGCGCGTTCGTGACGGGCGAGAGCGCTCGCCTCGAACGCCTTTTTACTGATCGCTTCGGGCAAATCTTCGAGATCGATCTGCCGGCCCGAGGCGATAATGACGGCGCGTTCGATCGCGTTCTCGAGCTCGCGGACGTTGCCCGACCATTCGTAATTTACGAGCGCACGCAGTGCTTCCTTCGAAATGCCGGAAACAAAGCGTCCGCTTTTTTCCTTGTACCGTTCGAGAAAATGAAAAACGAGCGGGTGGATGTCTTCGACACGCTCGCGAAGCGGCGGCAACGTTACGGGAAAGACGGACAAACGATAGTAGAGGTCTTTGCGAAACTTTCCGTCGTCGACGGCGGCGGCAAGATCGACGTTGCTGGCCGCGATGACGCGCACGTCCGATTTGATTACCTCTTTGCCGCCGATGCGCGTGAACTCGCCGTCCTGCAGCACACGCAGCAGCCGAACCTGAGCCTGCATAGACATCTCGCCGATCTCATCGAGAAAAAGCGTTCCGCCGTCGGCCTCCTCGAATCGACCCTGACGCTGCGAACGTGCGTCGGTGAACGAGCCTTTTTCGTGGCCGAACAGCTCCGATTCCAGAAGCGTTTCCGGAATTGCTCCGCAGTTGATCTTTACGTACGGCTTGTTTTCGCGGCCGGAGTTGAAATGGATCAGATTGGCGAGCAGCTCCTTGCCGGTGCCGGATTCGCCCAGGATCAAGACCGTCGTGTTCGTGTCCGCGACGTTCAGCGCAAGTTCGATCGACCGCCGTATCGACGGGGCCTGGCCGATTATCTCGCTGTGACGTTGGTACAGCTCGCTTTTGAGACGCATCACCTCGGCCGATAACTGATCGCGTTCGAGTGCGGTGCCGATCTGGTCGGCGATGCCCTCGACGAGTGCGATGTCGTGATCGGCGAACACGCTTTCCTTGCTCCAGACATATCCGAGCAGGCCGAAAGTCTGTCCGGCGACGCGGACCGGCGTGAGCAGCGCCGCCTTGCCGCCGAGCTGCGTATTGAAAAGAAGCCTGATCGCGAACGGCAATTGCTTTTCACTCACCGACATCGTCTTGCCTTCGCGGATAAGCTCGCCGACGGCGGGGAACGTATCGACGTTCAAAGATCGGCCGTGCGACTCGACGAGCTTGAGAACGCGGCTCGGTTTTATTCCTTCGGCGGATTTGAACGACGCGAGCGTGATCTTTTTGCCCGCCTGGTCCAGAACTCCCAACGCGCCGTAATCAGCGCCGACCAACTCAATTGCGCGTTCCAAAACGCGGGCCGAAACTTCGCTAAAATCCGAATGCGAATTGAGCGTGTTGGCGATCTCGAGAAGGGCGTTCGTGCGGCGGGATTCCTGTTCCTGCGCGACGTAGAGGCTCGTGTATTGGTAGCCGATGGCAAGCTGCCGTGCGATCGACTCGAGAAACGACACTTCCTCGTCGAGCCAGACGCGCGGCTTTCGTGTGTCGTGCAGGCCGAGAAGGCCGAGCACGTTGCCGTTCAGAATAATGGGAATGATCAGAAGCGAACGCGTCTCTAAGGCCTTCGTGAAGAATTTGAGGGTCGCGTCCTTCGACTTCGAAGTGTCGTTGATGCGTATCGGCTTTGTGATATCAAAGCGCTCGCCGAGTTTTGCGGCATCGACGGGAATATTCGTGCCCTGGCTCGACGGAACTTTGTCGTCCTTTCGCCATTCATGGCTGATGCTCAGCTCTTTTCCGCCGACGATCTGCAAAAGGTCGCACCGGTCCGCCTGCAGCATGCGGCCGATCTCGGACACGACAACGTTCAAGAAGCGTGAAAGATCGATATTTGTCGGAAGGTCGCGGGCGAGACGGTCGATTATCGCCTCGCGTGCCTCGTGCATTTGGACCTTTCTTTCGAGCGATAAGGCCTGTGAGTTTTCGAGTTCGATCTTCATATTCGCAAACTTTATTCGGATATAAACAAGGTTGCGATTTCCTCGAAGCGATGTCAAGTTGACACACCTCACCGTAAGGTGTGTTTTTTAGACTCATCACGAAATGCGGCTAATTTACTGAATTTGAAGGAAATGCGGGTTTTGCGGTCTTCTTGGGCTGTGGTTTCGCGTTCGCCGGAGCTTCGCTGTCAACGCCCTCATCGTCAGAGGCTTTGGTGTTTGAAACTCCGCCTTTATCGCTCTTCTTCTCGTCCTTTTTCGGCGCCGCATAGTCGACGCGCTTGCGGCCCGCTTCGGCATCGTCGAGAAGTTCCTGCGCCCGGATGTTGTCGGCGTCCAGCTCGATCGCCTTTTTGAGCGGAGCGATCGCTTCGTGGTACTGAGCGAGTTTGATGAGAATGGCGCCCAGTTCGGTCTCGTATTCGGTGTCGTCGGGTTTGAGCTTGACTGCCTGTTTCAGAGACTTGGCGGCGTCCTCGTCCTCGTTGAGTTTGTTGTAAGCACGGCCGAGATTAAAATGCGCCGAATCGTCGTCCGGATTTGCGACGAGCATTTTCTTATATGCGGTTACGGCCTTCTCAAAAGCTTTTTCGCTGTTGGTCTTGTATTCGCGAGGCTTTTTTTGTTTCGGGTCCGGTGTCGGCGTTACTTCCGTTTCCACCTTCGCGGCGTCCCGTTTTTCTACCAACGCGTACGCGATGCCAAGCTGGAAATATGCTTCTGCAAGATCAGGATCCAATGCGACCGCCGCCTGCAGTACATCGATGGCCCGGTCCGTTTCACCGGTTTCCAGCAGCCTGATCCCCTCGTTCAGCGCGGTTCGAGCATCGGCAAATCCGCCGTTTTGAGGCGCGGCCGGAGAGTCGGCGGCAGCCGGTACACTGTTATTGGCACCGGTCTCGGAACTCGTGCAGCCCGTCTCGGCTGCAACCAGCAAACCGAAAAATACTAATGAAATCGCAATCTTACGCATTATTGATACAGGCCGCAGCGTGATCATCCGGGCGGAAACTCGAAAGGCCGCCCACCCAGCAGATGCACGTGAAGATGAAACACGGTTTGTCCGCCGTCTGAGTTCGTATTTATCACAACACGATAGCCGTTTTCGGCGATCCCGCGTTTGCGGGCGATCTCGGCCGCGGTCAGCAAAAGATGGCCGAGAAGCTCTTTATTATTTTCCGCGGCTTTATCGAGCGACTCAATATGTAAGCGCGGAACTACAAGCACGTGCACCGGAGCGTGCGGGCTCAGGTCGTTGAACGCAACACACTGCTCATCCTGAAACAGCATTTCCGACGGCAATTCGCCGCCGGCGATCTTACAAAAGATGCAATCGTTCGTGCTCATAACGGTTTTGTATATTAAACCACAGAGCGGCGTTGTTTGATAAATTGTCGAATGGCCGTTGATGGAGCGCTATCGGGCATGTATTTCCGCCGCCGCGGTCTCGACTCCGGCGTTGTCGGAAATTCTCTCGATGTCGGCACCGACCGAGAGCAGTTTTCGCACGATCGTCTCGTACCCGCGGTCGATGTGGTAAACGCGGTCTACCGTTGTTTCACCGGACGCACAGAGGCCGGCGAGAACAAGTGACGCGGAAGCACGAAGGTCCGACGCCTGAACCTGAGCCCCGGTCAGCGGCGTCCGGCCGAGCACCGTCGCCCTGTTGCCCGATATGTGAATATTTGCGCCCATTCGCATCAGCTCCGGCACGTGCATGAAACGGTTTTCGAAGATCGTTTCCGTCACGTTCGATTCGCCTTCGGCCTGCGTCATCAGGGCCATGTACTGCGCCTGCATATCGGTCGGGAAAAGCGGATGCGGCTCGGTCATTACATCGGCGGCACGGAGGCCGCCGGAACTGCGTCTCGCGGCAAGAGTGCTCTGATTGACCTCGTCGATCTCGACTCCCGCTTCGCGAAGTTGTTTAATAACTGCCTGAAGGTGCTGCGGGTTACAGCCTTTTATTTCGAGTTCGCCGCCTGTGATCGCCGCGGCGACGAGGAACGTGCCCGTCTCGATGCGGTCGGGAATGATCGTGTGCTGTGCTCCGCCGAGAGCTTCGACACCGTCGATCTCCAGCGTCGACGTACCCGCGCCTTTGATACGCGCTCCCATTTTGTTCAAAAGCTCGGCGAGGTCGTCGATCTCGGGTTCGCGTGCGGCGTTGTGGATCGTCGTCTTACCGTCGGCGAGCGCGGCGGCCATCATGACGTTCTCAGTGCCGGTGACCGTTACCTTTTCGAAAGTCACGTCGGCTCCGACAAGCCTGCCTTTCGGCGCACGGGCGACGACGTCACCCGATTCGAGCGAGACCGTTGCACCGAGCTGTTGAAAGGCTTTGAGGTGCAGGTCGATCGGCCGCGTCCCTATCGCGCAGCCGCCGGGAAGACTGACTCTCGCCTGGCCAAACCGAGCGAGCAGCGGACCGAGCGCCAGGACGCTCGCACGCATAGTTTTGACCAAATGATACGGGGCCTCGAAAACGGTTATGTTCTTGGCCGTAACTTTGTGCGTCCGCAGCTCCGGCGTGAGGACGGTCGCGCCGAGGTCCTCGAGCAGACGCCGCTGCGTGATAAGGTCTTTTACGTACGGCACGTTGTGAAGCGTCACCGTTTCCGCCGAAAGCAAGGTCGCCGCCAAACACGGCAGCGCAGAGTTTTTGGCGCCGCTGATCTCGATCTTCCCGGACAGCGGCCGCCCGCCTCGAATCAAAAATTTATCCATTTGTGTTGTGAGATCGCTCCGGCCCGAGCCGTAAGCGATCCTTATAGGTCCGAACACAAAATCTTATCACAACAGATCTACCGAATATAAATCAGGGAACGATGTATATAAAAAAGAGCCTTTGAGAACTGCTCCTTTTTTACAACCCGTGGCGGCTCTGGCTTCATCCAAACGTCAGCTTCAGAACTAACGTCGAAATAGTGACGAGGCATTATTAACGAGAGCTCCGGCCGTTAGCCCTCCAGCTGGCCCGGGCTCTCACTTTTTTCGACCAGCTTTTGGATCTGGCGCAAGTGCCGCACCTTGTGCCCGCCGGTGAGCACGAGCCACTCTGCCGCCGAAAGATCGCCGAAAAACGGATGCGGAAATTTGTGCTCTCGGCAGTCGTATTCTTCGAAGGCGGGACGCATCTGCTCAAACCGCTCGCGGCTTTCGTCCATCATCGCAAGCGACTCGCTGATCGACTTGCCGCCCGCCGGGTGAACGCGTTCCGGAGCCTCGAGCTTGATCTGCGTTATCTCTTCACCTTTCGAATAGAACTCGGGCGATATCTCGATGCCGCCGTCGGACGCCTTGCCGCCCGCTTCGGCTTTCGAGAGCAGCTTCGCACAAATTCGTGACATCGCGTCCTCGACGAGTGCGAGGTGTTCGACGATAAGTGCGATCGACCATTTTTCGCCCTCGAACTGGCGTTCCGCGAGATCGTCATTCAGCGAGCGTACGACCGTCTCGAATTTTTGATGCGCCTTTTCATTTGCGTCGAATGCGGCGCTGACTGTTTCAATTTTCATTATCTGACTCCCGTCGCGGGTTGCGGAGTGAATACGAGACGGTGCCATCTTTGAAAGCTCATCGCACTGTCCGCTTCGTTCTTCATCCGCTTGATGAACGCGGTCTGAAAGTAGAGCAGGTCGTCCGACGGCCACGCAAGCGCGACGATCGGGTTAAAGGAGACGAGAGTGTTCTCGTCAGGCAAAGTTGTCGGTGCCTCGGGCGCAGCGGCCGCAGGCGTCGGCTGAACGTTAGCGTCGGCCGGCACATTGGTTTCCTGAAGCTTTTTCGATTGCTCGCGGTCGTAGGCGGCCGACGAGATGAGCAGGTTGTTCCGCAGCGGGATCGCCGCCTGCGTCGGAGCGTTGCCGACCGCGTCGTAAACTCTTACCTGTTTGTCGTAACCGACCGCAACCTTTGACGAGTCGGGTGACCAGACCGGCTGGACCGGCGTCAGATTGTCGTCCAGACGCCGTTCGCGTCCGTTCTTTTCGACTATGCGCGGCCGCCCGACGGGAACAAATTGTTCGCCGCGACTGTCGGCCCCGGCCTGCAAGAGCTGCCACTCACGCGTCGTCGCGGCCATCGCGGCCAGCATCGAGCTGTCGGGCGACCATACGTAATAGAAATAGATCAGGCCCTCATTTTGGGTGATCGGCTTTACGCTGTCACCGTCGCCGCTCGCCAAATATATCTGCTCGGTCCTGAACGTCAAAACGCCCGACGGCGGCGCGGGCGTCGCCTGAGGTGGTTGCACGTTCGCCTCGGCGGGCGGAGCTGAATTTGTGTCGGCGATGTTTGCATCGACCGGCTCGGTGCTGGGGACGGAGTTGATGTTGGCGTTCACACCGGCGGCCGGCACCGCGTCGCCTTCCGCACTCACTTGCGGGGAACGCAGCATGGCGACGAACGCGACATTTTCGGAATTGGGCGACCAAACTATCGTATCCGGGAAATGAACGGCCATCGTGTCGGCCGTTACCTTTCGGAGTATCTTCCCTTCGGCCGTGTACATATCCAGTCGAAACTCCGCCGGCACATCGGCGACGCGGTGATAGACCGCCAAAACCCGCTTTCCGTCGGGCGATGCGATCGTCTTGTCGAGCAGTTCCTGCGGACGGTTTTGATCGAAATCAGCCTGTACGGCGGCGTTGCGCTCCTGCGAATTGGCCGTAGCGGCGGCTGGCGGCGGCGGTACGTCCGCCTCGTAGCGATAATTCAGGCGGGCCGCCGGAATCTCCTTCATCGACGACGGCAGCGTGCCCGTCGTTGTCGTAGTCGGGCCGCGGTTGCAGCCGACGATAACGATCACGACCAGCAGCGGCAGCCCGAACCTTTTCACCGTATTTTGTACGAAAGGTTTCGCCGTCATTTCAATTCCGCCCGCAGGTAATCGGCGTACAGGCGTTTCTGCACATCGGTCGGCGATTCGACCGGAGCGAACCGGTACTCGCGACGCGTGTTGGTGCCAAGCGTAAAGTCGACGTCGCGCAGCTTGTCGAATCGAAACAGCGTAAACCTCACCTTATCGCCGGGCTTGCGTTCGCTGATATAGGACTGAAGAAAGTTCTGGCTGGCGCGGTAGCCGTCGACCGCGACGATCTGGTCGCCGGTGTTGAGGCCCTGATCGTAGGCCGGCGTTCCGGCCGCCACTGTTCGTACGGTCAGGCGTCCCGCATCTTCGGAAAGATCGGCGCCGATGTATGCCTTGCCGGCGTTCGTCTCTGAGGCGATCGCCCGCAACCCGATCCCGTTAACGATCTGGTTATAGTCGATGTCGGCGGTGCCGCGGACGTATTTCGCAAAGAATTCGTCGAGGCTGCGGCCGGCCATCGTTTCGGCGATCTTCTGGTAATCGGCCGGCGTGTAGTTGCGGCCCTTTTTGTAGAACTCGTCGTACAGATAACGCAGCACGTCGTCGAGCGACTTCTTTCCGTCCGAAGACGTTCTGATCGTGATGTCGAGCATCATGTTGACGATGTCGCCCTTGTCGTAATACGAGATCTGATTGTTTACCGCATTTTCGTCAGGGCGGTAATATTTGATCCAGGCATCAAAACTTGCTTCCTCAAGGCTCGCCTCAAAACGGCCCGGCCGCGTCTGCAGCTGCTGAATGGTATTGGCCTTGTCGTCGAGAAACTTTTTCTCGCTGATCAGACCGGCACGCCGAAGCAAAATGCCCTCGTAATAGGCCGTTCCGCCCTCGGCGACCCATAGCAGTTTTGTATAGTTCTCGTTCTCGTAATCGAACGGCCCGAGTGCGTCGGGGCGAATTCTTTTTACGTTCCACAGATGGAAATACTCGTGAGCGACGAGCCCGAGAAAGTCCTGATATCTTGCCTCGGGCTTAAAGCCGAAACGGTTGAACTGCAGCGCCGTCGAATTGAGATGCTCGAGGCCGCCGCCGCCGCGAAGGTTAACTATGAACGTATAGTTGTCGTACGGCAGCTCGCCGAAGATCTTAAAGCCTTCGTCGACGATCTTCGGAATGTCCTGGGCGACGCGCTGCATGTCGTAATTTCCGTCGCCGGAAAAGACGACGCGATGCGGCTTGCCGTGGACGGTGAAATCGACCTGTTTGAAATTGCTCACCTCGAACGGCGAATCGTAAAGAATGTCGTAGTTCGGCGCGCGAAACGTGTCGGCCGAACTTCCGGACGACGGCAGGCCCGTGGCGATCTTCCACGTACCGAACGGGTTGATCTTCACGGTCGACGGCGCGTTCAACTGGTCCTTCGGAAACATCAAAAGAGCTGCGTTGTTCCAGAATGCGTGGTCGTCGTTGAGCTCGTTCGTGCGAACTGTCAGCTCGTTCGAGTAGACGCGATAGGTCGCGACGATCTCTTTTGCGCCGTTCGTGTCGATCTGCCAGGTGTTCTTATTGATCTTCCGCCAGGCGAGATCTTTCCCGTCCGTACTCTTCACAGCAAAATCCTGAACGTGCCGTGCGTATTCGCGAACGAGATAACTTCCCGGCGTCCACACCGGCATTTTCAGCTCGGTTTGCGGCAGCAGGGACGCTGACTTGATACGCATCTCGACCTCGAGCAGGTGCGTGTACGGCTTTGGCATAGAGATCGTGTAATTTATGTCGGAAACTGCGCCCGACTGCTGGCCGGCCGCGTTACGTTTTGCTTGCGCGGGTGAATCCTGGTACATAGAAAAAAATATGGCCAAAAGCACGAAGAGCACGGCTTTTGAGTTGAGCGATTTCGACATTCCTTTTGTAAACTCCGTTGAAATGATAGTTTTTATTGTTTCCTAGTTTACAACGAAACGTATGCCGAGGGCACTTGGTCGGCCGCCTGCATAGATATTAATGAGCGATAAAGAAATTTTGGACACCACCGCAGAGGACGACGATAAGTTTTTCACCAAACCGCTGCTGATAATTTTCCTGACGATATTTATCGACCTGGTCGGGTTCGGCATCGTCATTCCGCTGCTGCCGTTTTACGCGATCGAGTATCAGGCGACGCCGCTCGATTTTGGACTGCTGATGTCCTCATATTCGTTGATGCAGTTCGTGTTCTCGCCGATCTGGGGAAGCCTTTCCGACAGGTACGGCCGGCGGCCGATATTGTTCCTGACAATAACAGGAGCGGGCATCGGCAACCTGATCGTCGGGTTTGCCGGCGGCCTCTGGATGCTCTATGCCGGCCGTATCCTGGCGGGCGTTATGGCCGGAAATCTTTCGACCGCTCAGGCGTACATCGCCGACGTGACGAGCCGGAAGAATCGTGCAAAAGGTATGGGCCTTTTCGGCATGGCGTTCGGTCTGGGATTTATCCTCGGTCCGGCGATCGCGGGCGTGCTGAGCAAATTCGGAATTTACGTTCCGTTTCTGTTTGCCGCGGGCTTGAGCTTTGCGAACGCGATAATGCTTTATCTCATCTTGCCGGAATCGAGACATCGCGACGCCGACGAACCGGAGGCTCAGCGTGCCGGGCGAATATCGGAGCTTTTACAAACGCTGAAGGACCCGAGGTTCTCGACGATCACGACCGAGTATTTTCTGCTCGTCACCGCGTTTTCGATAATGACGACCGCGTTCGCGTTCTTCACGATGGTGAACTTCGGCTTTGACGCTGAAAAGACCGGCTACCTGCTGGCGTACGTGGGTCTGCTCGCCGCAATTTCGCAGGGAGTGCTTTTTGGGCCGCTCGCGAAGAGATTCGGCGAGGCGAAGCTGGCGGTGACCGGCAGCCTTTTGCTCGCTTTGAGCCTGGTGGCCGTGCCGTTCATCGGCAGCAACTCGGGCGGAATTCCTGCCTTGCTGTTCGGCACGGCTCTATTTTCGATCGGGAATTCGCTCGCCTCGCCCGCTCTGACAAGCCTCGCGTCAAAATCGGCGGACGAGATGAATCAGGGGAAAACGCTCGGAATACTGCAGTCGGCAGCGAGCCTCGCACGCGTGTTCGGCCCGCTGTTATGTGGCGTCCTGCTCAATAATGCACTGGGCGAAGTGGATTCGGGTTCGCTCTTCCGCACTTTCTGGGCGGCGGCGGGAATAATGAGTTTGGCGTTTGTTATCGGGATCTATTATCTGCGAACTCACCACGACGAGATGGCGGTCTGAGTATTAGCTTACGGCCCGCTGACGCTGCTTTGCCGCGGCCGGGAAGGCAACGCGGAATGTCGTGCCGACGCCGGGCTCGCTATGCGCCTCGATGGTTCCAGCATGTTCCTGAACGATGCCGTACGAAACGGCAAGGCCGAGGCCGGTCCCGTTTCCGACGCCTTTCGTGGTAAAGAATGGGTCAAATATCTTCGAAATATTTTCCGGCAAGATGCCGTCGCCGTCATCCGTCACTTCGATCGTCACCTCGCCATCATCGGAGACGGTCGTCTTCAGAATGATCGTTCCGCCGCCGAACATCGCGTCGCGGGCATTCAAAACCAGGTTGGTGAAAACCTGCTGGAGTTTGGCTCCGCTGCCGTATATCAGCGGTTCGATCGTCGTGTAATCCTTTGTGATGACGATCTGTGAATTGCGAAGCTGAGGCTCAAGCAGCTGGAGCGTGTCGTCTAACAGCTTGTTAACGTTCACTTCGGCCAGTTCGAGCGCGTTTCCGCTGCGGGAAAAATTAAGCAGGTTGCCGACGATGTTGGTCGCCCGGTCGGTCTGCCGCTGCATCTTTTGCAGCAGCGCATGTTTCGGATCGGTTTCCGGCACCATTCCGAGCAGCATCTGTGTGTAGCTCGACACACCGGTCAGCGGCGTGTTCACCTCGTGGGCAACGCCGGCGGCAAGCAGTCCGATGCTCGACAGTTTTTCGGATTGCTGGAGCGTCTCTTCTAACTTGACGCGGGACGAGACGTTTTCGAGAACGATGATCGCGCCGGTCTGCGCGTTCGAGATCGAACGGAGCGGAGCGACCGCGACGTTCAAAATAAGCGATCTGCCAAGTGCGTCGAAAGTGTGAAGTTTGTAAGCGTTGCGGATCTCGGTCAGGTGCCAACGCGATTTGCCGAGAACGCCGGCGAGATTGAGGGCAAAGCTTTCGTCAAATATATCGTCGACCAGCCTGCCGACGACCTGTTCGCGGCCGAGAGCAAGCATTTCCTCGAACGTCGTGTTGCAGCGTGTAACGCGTCCGTCTTCGTCAACAGCCAGCAGGCCGACGTTGACCGATTCGACGATGGACTCGTTAAATTCTTTCAGCAGTGCGAGCTCTTCCGTCTGGTTCTGCTGCTCCTGATACAGCCGGCTGTTTTCGATGGCGACGGCGATGTACCCGGAAACGGTTCGCAGAATTTCGAGATCTTCGGACGAGAGCAAGGACCCGTCGCTGGCACGACCGAGGCCGACGACCGCGACCATCTTGCCGCGGACGACGCACGGTACAAAATAGTGAAGCTCTTTGCGTTTTGGGATCTTGCCGTTGCCGTTCGAGCTGTCAAATTCGGGTTCGCCCTGCTCGAGCTCATCCGCACGGACAATGCCATTATCAGCCGATTTCTGCCGTATCAGTTGGCGGAACTCCGCCGGTATTCGAAACGACTCGCTGAGGCCGGATGATTTGGCGAGTTTATAACGGTCCAAATTGGTTTCGTCTTCGACAAAGACCGCGACCTTCTCGACGTCGAGCACCTGTTTCAGGCGGTCGGTCAATGCGTCGAGCAGCGGTTCCATCGCGGTCGTCGCCGAAAGCGTGCGGCCAAAGTCGTTAAGTCCCTGTCGCAGATCATAACGATTGCCGTAGAAAAATCGGTCCGCCCGCTCCTGAAGATAATTCTTCAGCGGTTCACTCAGCATCACGATCGCCGCCATCGCGATGATCGCGATCAGGGCACGCAGCGTGATCTCGGTCGTCGAAAGATTGTTCCCGACCGCGAGAAATACCAATCCCAAAGCGACCGCACCGATCATCATCGCGATCGCGACGGTCGTCATGGCGTAAACCAACGCTCGGCGGACGACGACGTCGACGTCCATCAAACGATAGCGCACGACCGAATGGCCGAAGCTGAGCGGGATCAAGGCAAGCGGCAGCGTCGTTATCGCGGTAGTGAACGTGTCGTCGGGAAGATAGACAAAACGACGTGCGATCTGGACAGCGAGGATCGGCACGATCGACGCGATCGTCCCCCACATCGCCCATTTTAAACGCTGCCGGACAAGTGTCTGTTTGCTGGTGAGAAAACGCCATAAAAGCACGGTCGCCCCGAGCGAAACACCGGCAACGAAGTGAATCGTGAGCGCCTGGTTGAGGATCGGGATCGCCTTGGTCGACGTAATAAAATTCCGCAGTGCCGACGCTATCGTCTCGGGCAAAAATATAAGGCCGAGCGAAAACGAAAAGCTCGTCGCGACCAGCAGCACCGCCGGGACGTACAGTGCGTAGGTCTTCCAACGCGGGTTATCAAATATCTCGCTATGGACCGGATATCGAAGACAAAAATGCAGAAATAGCGGCGGGAATGCGGCAAACGCTATATCGTCCAGCAGGCTGACGGCGAGGTCAAAATCCTGGCCGAGGTTCAGCGTCCGGTAAACGTGAAAAACGAATGCAGTGAGACAGACCGTTGCGAAATGAATGACGAAAGGCGACTGGCTTCCTTGTTTGAATAAAACAAAAATACCGACGCCCAGCCAGATCAGCCCGACGATCGAGAGAAATACGATGGACGGCGTCCATCGCGGCAGCGTGTCGATATTCTTGAGGTCGGCGTAATAGAAGTTGTCGGCGAATGTGTACGAGGTTTTCTGGTAAAAGTATGTAAGGCTGCCACCCACACCTGCCGCCTCGAGATACATCGGAATGTCGGCGGTCGAAATTACTTCGTCATACGTCTGCCCGTCGAGGCTGACCGTCAAAAGCTTATCGCCCGGCGAGATACCGGCCCGCGACGCCGCAAGTCCGGGCAAGACCTTCTCGGCGTAAATGCCGTCCGCCTTTTGAGCCCACAAAACGCCGTCCGTTGGCGGAAGTTGGTGAAACGCACGCTGAGAGAGGTTGAGCGCTCCGCCGGCGACGAGCAAAACCGCCACCACCAGCCACGTCAAACTCCAACTTGTGAGGAACTTACCTTTCATTGAAACCAGGCATACCTTTCCGAAGATTAAATAAAGGCAAAATTTGTTCCAGTTGCCATTTCGGAAATGCGTTCTGCTAACTTCCTATTTTCCTACTAAATAGAGCAAAAATGGAAGAAAAATCTGTGAGGCCGATCACGTTATCTTCAATATTTTGCTCAGTATCCGAGAATTTGGAGCGAAAACGCAAAAAAAGAGTCCGCGTTAGTTTCAAATCAACTCGCGCGGACTCCGTCTTTTTCTATCCGTAAGAACTAGAAGCGAACAAGAATGCTGCCGCGAAGCATGCGTCGTTGTGAATTTAATCGCAGCGACCCGTCTTCGCCATTAACACCGCTCTGGAAATCGAAAAGGTTGCGTGCATCGACGATCGCTTCCGCCCGGAACGGCAACCCGAACGTCGGCACGTTCTGCGTTACGAGCACGCTCAAACCCGGATCGTAGATCGCGAGGCGTCCCTGGAACGGGTCGATAGCGAACACCGTCGCCGCAGGCGAAAGACGAAAGATCGTCTTCACGGTCGTTCCGGTCTTCAGATCAGCTTCGAACTGGCCGAACAGAGACTGGAACAGATCGACGTGAAACAACGCCGACGGATCCGATAACGCTTCGCCCGAGAGGCTCTGTCCGCGGCCAAAGCTGTAACCCGCCGCGGCACTGAATTTACTACTCAGTCGCCGCGAATAAACCAGGGTCACTCCCTGCGCCGCCCCGCGTTGGTTTGCCGTAAATTCCGTTAGATCGCCTATCGAATCGAACGGCGTGACCGACATGCCGATACCGCGTGCGTACGTAGTATCGAGGAAAAACTTAGCATCGACACTCGAACGGTTATCAAGTACACGCTCGATACCGAACTCAAGCCGGCTGCTCCTGTTCATTTTCGGAGCATTGCCCTCGACGACGAGATCTTCGACCGCGACGGGATCGCGGAACAATATCTGCGAGTCTTCCAGTTCGATCGCGCGCGACCATGTACGCGACTCGGTCTGCGTGGTGAATGACGACCTCAGTCGGGTTTTCGAATCGACGTCGAACTGAAAACCAATACGCGGACTCAAAGAATAGTCACTGCCGGCCCCGATAAAGCGTGCGTAGTCGACACCGAGAACAAGTATCACGCCCTCGCGAACCTTCCATTCATCGGTTCCCTGAAGGGAAACCTGGCCCAAAGCTTTGTGCGTTCCTTCGCCCGAAACAAACCCCAGCCTGCCCACCGAGCCGCTCAGCCGGATCTGATGATCGTCTGAAGGACGAAATTTGAATTGCGTCTCGAGACGCTGCGGAGCCGCTCCGGTACCGATCTGGCCGACGAGAACGACTTCGGAGTCATCGCTGAGCGGGATAAGTGTTGCGAAATTAACGCCGGAGTAATTGCCGGCCTTCGAGCCCGCGAAATAACTTTCAACGACGGTCTGGCCGGGACGGTCTGCCCCGTGCTCATCGACTGCTGCGTCGTCGGTTTTCGCGGCGGTCTCGGTTACGTCAGGGGCGCCACCTTCCGTGTTTTGATAGATCGATCGGCTGGTTTGTGCCGAGCGGATCACCCATTTGGGGTTGTTGCGGTCGAGCCGCTTTTCGGGAAGCGTGTTGCCGCCGCCGGCACGCTCGAGCTTAAACCGGTAGGTCATCGCCGCCTGTCCGCTGATCTCGACCTCGGAGAGCGTGACCGGATTAAATCCTTGGGCGACCGCGAGAACCGTGTATGTCCCGGGCAAAACCTTTGCGACAAAACTGCCGTCCGATGCCGATTTGACCTGCTTGAGCAGTTTCGACGTGCCGAGCCTGAAGATCGCGACCGTTGCATCGGCGATCGGGCTGCCGACGTCATCGCGGACGATACCTTTGATGATCCCGAGGCCTGCCATGCGCTGTTCAGGCTGCTCAGGCGTCACTGCCGCCGGAGAAACGCCGACAAGCAGCGGAGCGATCATCATTAAGATGAACCCTTTTTGAAAAATCGATTTTTGAGCTTCTGAAAAAGTCATCGAAAGACCTTGGAATCCTTCCAAACCGGTCCGTGGGTGAACAATAAAATATCGTATCAGGTAGCGAAAAATACGGTGCTCCGAGCGACTCTGTATTTTCCGGACAATTTAACCGCGTGTCAAGCCTTTACAGATAACAATCGTTAGCTTCTCAGATGCCTCATACTTGACAAAGTTTGCCTGTCGGCTAGAATAGACCTTGCTTTTCGGGGCACCTTGCGGAGACGTGGCTGAGCGGCTGAAAGCGGCGGTTTGCTAAATCGTTGTAGTCCAAAAGACTACCACAGGTTCGAATCCTGTCGTCTCCGCCATAAGTTCTATAATAGGCCTTCGGCACGACATGTCGAAGGCCTATTTCGTTTCCATAAGGTCAGTACCACCACGCGTGAGCGGGTGGGTTCCGGACGAGTCGTGAGCGAGAGGTTGCCATTGCGCTCACGACTCACCACGCTCCCCTGTAGGCTTTTGAAGAACCCACCCGCTCACGCGAGGTGGTACTGACACACCCGCTCGCTTACGCGAGGTGGTACTGACGAACCCACACGCTGAGGTGAGGTGGTACCGACTTGATTTTCGGTTAAACTGTTTTCTTATGACTGTACGAGTTAGATTTGCACCGAGCCCGACGGGCTATCTTCACATTGGTTCCGCGCGTTCGGCGTTGTTCAATTATTTATACGCCCGAAAGATGGGCGGAAAGTTCCTGCTACGCATCGAGGACACCGATATCGCGCGTTCGACCGAAGAATCGGCGCGATCGATCCTCGAGGGCCTGGAATGGCTCGGCCTTGACCACGACGAAGAGATCGTTTTCCAGTCCGACAACGCAGATAAACATCGCGAGGTCGCCAAACGCCTGCTCAGCGAGGGAAAGGCGTATCGGGATTTCACGCCTAAGGAAGTGCCGTCGGACGCCAACATCAAGGACGCGATCAAGGACCGGGCACGTGCGGGCCAAGGCGAAAAGAACATGCGGGGCAATCCGTACCGCGAACTTTCGGCGGAAGAATCTGATTCACGTGCGGCGGCCGGCGAGCCGTTCGCGATCAGGTTGAAGGTCGCAGAAATTGGCAAGACCTCGTTCGAAGACGCGGTTTACGGCCTACAGGAACGCGATTATGCCGAAACCGAAGACCTCGTGCTGCTGCGGTCCGACGGCCATCCGCTCTATAACCTCGCGGTCGTCTGTGACGACATCGAAATGGCGATAACCGACGTCATCCGCGGCCAGGACCACCTGACCAACACGCACAAACAGATCCTTATTTACGAAGCGATGGGCGTTACGCCGCCGCGGTTCGCTCATTTGCCGCTGATACTTGCGCCGAATAAAGGAAAGCTCTCAAAACGTAAGCACGGCGAGATCGTTTCGATGACGACGTACCGCGACGCCGGTTTTCTGGCGCCCGCGTTCCGCAATTTTCTTGCCCTGCTCGGTTGGACGCCGCGAACGCCGCCGGCGGAATTGATCGTCGGCGACACCGAGGTCGAAGGCGTGCTGCTCGCCGACGAAAGCACCGCTCGCGAGGGCAGCGAGATCCTCAGCCTCGACGAAATGATCGGCCTGTTCGCACTCGAAGACATTCATCGCTCCAATGCCGTTTTCAATTTCAAGGAAAACGACCCCCGTCATTGGACTGACGACAAAGCTCTATGGATGAACGCCGAATACATCCGCACAATGCCGCTCGACGAGCTTTTGCCCTACGTCAAAGCCGAGCTCAAATCCGCCAAACTCTGGCGCGACGAGTACGACAACGCAGGTCAGAACCACCTGCGTGAGCGGGTGGGTTCTTCGCTCCCGGAGCACGGTTCGAGCGAATGGTATGAGCGCACCGTCGACCTCATTCGCCAGCGCTTTTTCACGCTTAAAGATTTCTCGACCCAAGGCCGCGCCTATTTCAGCGAAGACTTCGACTTTGACTCAGCCGCAGTCGAAAAGAACCTGAAGAAATTTCCCGACCTTCGGGAGTGGCTGCCGGAACTTGCGGGCACATTCGAAGGCATCGATAATTTCACAGAACCGGCGATCGAGGCTGTCGTGAAAGCCTTCACCGAAGAAAAGGGCACCAAACTGGGCGTCATCATGAACGGCGCTCGAACACTGTTAACCGGCGTCGCCGTCGGCCCGTCGATGCTGTCGGTTTTCGAGACGATAGGAAAAGAGAAGTCGATACTTCGACTCAAAAGCCAGATAGCGTGGAACTAGCCATGCACAAGCCCGCACGTAAGTAAGGGCGGAACACTCAACTAAACGATGCACAAGCCCGCACGTAAGTAGGGGCTGTTCACTCAACAAAAACCTCCAAATGCTTGACGATCACGGATTCGAGACTTACGAAGAGAACGAATTCCCGCTCGCTTACTTAATAACGTTTCGCACATATGGCACCTGGCTGCACGGCGATGAACGATGGTCGGTGAGACGCAATGCTCTCGGGCCAAAGGAATATCCTCCAAACCTGCCGTTCAAAGATTTAACGAGAGATGAGATGGATCAGCCGCCCGTCGTATTAGAAGATGAACAACGCAGCGTCGTTGTGCAAGCCGTGACCGAGGTCTGCAAGCATCGCAGCTATCATCTCCACGCGATCAACGCTCGAAGTAATCATGTGCACGCTGTCGTAAGCGCGGCACTTAAGCCCGAGAGAATAGCCGATACTTTCAAAGCTTATTCGACGCGAAGACTTCGAGAAACAGTGCCGATCTCGACGGAAACGAAGGTGTGGTCGCGCGGGCGCAGCCGTCGATATCTGTGGAAACCGGGGCACGTCGATGCGGCTGTTTCGTACACACTTTACAGTCAGGGCGATGAGGCTTTTGTGCAGGATGATTTGGAAGGGTGAATAGACTTTGTTTGAGCGGTATCGACTTGGATGTACCGCCCTTACTTACGTGCGGGCTTGTGCAAGGGAGTCGGTTGTTCCGCCCTTACTTACGTGCGGGCTTATGCAATGGAGTTTGAACTTTCTTTTTGATACAAGCGTAGTCTGCTATGGTGCAGCATATGTATTGTCCATCGTGCGGTAAAGAAATTAATTCCGGCCTGAGTTTCTGCAACTTTTGCGGTGTGCGTTTGAGCGCTCCCGTGGACGATCCCAACGCTCTCGCCGCGTCGTCGTTCAACTTTTTGGTCGGCGTTGTTATCGGAATTCCGGTCATCGGGCTCGGCATCATAATCGCGTTGATGGCAGTTATGAAGAACGGCCTCGGCTTTCGCGACGATATGATCTTTGTCGTGATCTTCATGACGTTTCTGCTGCTGTTTATCGCGGAGATCGGAACGCTTTGGATGATGATCAGCAGGACAAAAAAGCCGAAGGTAAAATCGTCCACGGAACCTGCAGCCATTGCGCCGAAAGCCGTCGGCGAGATCGAACCCGTCGTGATGAAGGGTTTGAATGCTTCGACGTTCGAAGGAATTCCGAGTGTCACCGAACACACGACACGCACACTCGACGCGGCATATCGCCAGTCGGGCGATAGCGAGTAATAACCGATCACTAAAAGCCGAAACCGCAGAGCGAAACAAGTCGCACTTCGGTTCATGGGTTTTTCTGTTTGCGGGCGGAACGCGTAAACGCGTCACTCTTACACGTTTATTACTCTTCGCTTTACGGGTGAGGACAGCACGATCGTCGTCGTGGTTATACCGTAAGGCGTTAGCCTGTCGATGAGTTCCTGCAAATGCTCGACCGACGCGACGGCGACTTTCATTATGAATGAATCGCCGCCGGTGCCGCGGTGGCACTCGAGGACCTCGTTCGAGCTTTGGGCGACCTCAATGATGTGGCTGTAATCGACGCCGGTGATGCTCATTCGGACGAACGCCGTGATCGGCAGCCCGACCTTGGCGGTGTCGATGTCAACGCGATAGCCAGTGATAACGCCGGCGTCCTCGAGTTTCCTGATCCGCTCGATAACGGCGGGCGTAGTGAGGCCGACCTGCCGGCCGAGTTCGGCGTAGCTCGTCCGCGCGTATTGCTGGAGTATCGCGAGAATGTTCCGGTCTATATCGTCGATCATAAGATCATCGCTTGTGCTTTTTTCGTGTTGTTTTGTGTAAATTCGTGGTTTCAGCCTAAGCGTTTTTAAGAGTAACCACGAAACAACACGAAAAGAGCACGAACGAGAACACGAAATAGTTTGAAAACGAAAGCAAGGAAGTGTGTT
>JBDTUT010000034.1:0-29418 GCA_040007515.1 Acidobacteriota bacterium
CGTCACGAATTCGCGTTTTCGAGATCGACCGGCCGGGTCCGCAAGCATGGAAGCGGCAGCGTTTGATAGAACTCAGTTACGGCATACCGGAATGGCTGCGTCTCGTTCCGGTCGACTTCGAGTCAAACGAACCTTGGCGGGAGCGGTTAGCGGACGCCGGTTTCGACGCCTCTAAGCCTGCGGTCGTAGCATCGACCGGAGTCAGTATGTATCTGACGAAAGACGCAAACGCGGCGACGCTGGGGGAGATCGCAAAACTCGCTTCCGGTACCACGTTCGTTATGTCGTTTTTGCTCCCGCGGGAACTCACCGAACCGGCCGTGCGGCTCGGTATGGAACAGGCAGAGAAAGGGGCAAAGGCAAGCGGGACGCCGTTCGTTAGTTTTTTCACGCCGGACGAAATGATGGCGATGGCGCGTTCCGCAGGTTTTCGAGAAGTCCGGCACGTGTCTGCAGCCGATCTTTCCGAGATGTATTTTACCGGCAGGCCCGACGGGCTGAGGCCGCCGTTTAATTCTGAAGAGCTTTTGGTCGCGACAACATAGTTTCGGCTCCGAAAATCTTCGTGCGATCGTCGAGGGGCGACAGTTTGTAATGAAATTATCACCGACAGAAATATTTAAAGGTAAAAAGATCTTCTTTATCGGCGGGACGGGCTTTGTGGGCAAGGTGACGCTGTCGATGCTGCTGCATAATTTTCCGGATATCGGGAAAGTTTACGCGACCGTTCGCGCTCGTGATGCGGCGGAGTCCAAGATCAGGTTTTGGACGAGCATTGTGACCAGCCCAACGTTCGATCCGCTGCGCGAAAAGTACGGCGACGGGTTTGAGGATTTCATTAAATCGAAAGTCGTGCCGGTGAACGGCGACGTCGGTAACGAATATCTCGGACTCGACGAAAAAGAAGGCAAAAAGATAATGCGTGATACCGACATCATAATCAATGGTGCCGGAAACGTGACGTTCAACCCGCCGCTCGAGACCGCATTGCGTACGAATGTCGTCGGTTCGAACAACATTCTCAAAATGGCACGGCTGATGAAAAAGCCGCGACTCGTGCATGTCTCGACTTGTTTTGTCGCGGGCAAACGCAACGGACCGATCTGGGAGAACGAGCCTGTCGTCGGGTATTTTCCGCGAAAGAACGAGCTCGTCGGTACAAAATTTGATGTAAACCAAGAGGTGAGCGACTGTGCACGCCTTAGCGAACAGGCTCGCCAAGAGGCGGACGATGCCGTGCAGATCGCCAAATTCCGCGAAGGCGCACGTTCGCGTTTTATCGAAGAAGGCCGCGACCCGGACGACGAGTCGGAACTGAAATCGGCTATTTTCCGCGAACGCAAAATGTGGATCCGCGAGCGCACGACGGAGCTCGGTGCCGAGCGTGCGGAATATTGGGGCTGGACGAACATCTACACTTACTCGAAATCGCTCGCCGAGCAGATCATCGCCCAGCAGGACGACATCGTAAAAATACTCGTCCGTCCGTCGATCGTCGAGTCATCAAATCAATATCCGTTTCCCGGGTGGAACGAAGGGTTTACAACGACCGCGCCGCTTATCCTGATCGCACTTCGCGGACAGCCGATCTTTCCGGTAAACGAAAAGCTCGTGTTGGACGTCATCCCCGTGGATATGGTCGCCGGAGCGATACTGGCGGCGACGATGAACGCCCTCGTGGATGATAATCCTCCACTCGTGCTTCAAGCTTCTTCGGGCGATTCCAACCCAAACGATATGAAGCGTATCGTGGGCTTGGTAGGGCTGTACAAACGTCAGCACTTCGACGAGAAGGAAACCGGAAACAAGGTAGCGAACAAGCTGGCCGGAATGGTCGAGGCGATCCCTGTAAAGCAACGGACCTACGAGCTCGCGTCCGCGCCGATGCTGAACAAACTGGCGAAACGCGCCGACAAGTTACTCGATAAGGCGAGCCCGCGTTGGGGCGGGGGGCGTATCGGGAATATTGTCTCCGACATCCGCAAATCAGTTGACGATTTCGAGCGCACGACGCAGGAAACGATGGACGCATTCGCGATGTTCAAACCCTTCACGATCGATAACGAATATTTATATCGTTCGGACAATTTAAGGGCGCTGCACGCCTTAATAAAGGACCGCGAAAAGGATCTGCTGCCGTGGTACCCGGAAAAGCTCGACTGGTACGACTACTGGCTGAATGTTCATTTTCCCGGAATGCGAAAGTGGGTGCTGCCGCAGTTAGAGGAGGACCTGAAAATTCAGGAACGCCGCTCGTACACTTATAAGGACCTGCTCGATTTGTTCGACACCTCGGTCAAGCGGTTCCCGACGCGTGTCTCGATGCGGATCGAGCGGAACGGACGAAAGGAGCAGTACACGTTCGAGGACGTTAATGAGCTCACCTTGCGGGCCGCCGGTTTCCTCGCTAAAAGCGGTATCAAACACGGCGATCGCGTCATCCTGTTTTCGAACAACATGCCCGAGTGGGGAATGACGTACTTCGGAATTCTGAAAGCAGGTGCGACGGCGATACCGATCGACCCGGCAAGCTCGGTCGCCGAGATCGTCAATTTCGCAAAGGCCGGCGAGGCATCGGCAATTGCGATCAGCCCGAAACTTGCGGGCGAAAACCCAGATCTGGCCGACAAACTTGCCGAAGGCGGAGTTGACGTTAAGGTTTGGGATTTCGACAAGGTTTTCGAGATACAGGACGAGATCGAAGAAGCAAAACGCAACGCGCTTTTGCCGGCGAAGATCTTGTCGAATTCGGTCGCGTCGCTGATATTCACTTCCGGAACGACCGGCACGCCGAAGGCGGTGATGCTTTCGCACAAAAATTTCACCAACATGATCTCGATGCTCTCGAGCGTGCTCGACATGGACATCACCGACGGCGTTTTGTCGGTGCTGCCGATGCATCACACGTTCGAGTTCTCGGCGGGCTTTTTGACGCCTTTCTCAAACGGAACGCAGATCACATATCTAAACGATCTGACCGCCGAGGACCTGACGCGAACGATCGAAAACGGCCACGTCACGGGAATGGTCGGCGTTCCCGCTCTGTGGGAAATGCTGCACCGGCGGATAAAAACGCGGCTTCGCGAAAAGGGAGATTGGATCGCTGATCTCGCCGACAACGTTATCGAGTTTAACGCCTGGATACGCGACAATACGCCGTTCAATTTCGGGCCGATCGTGTTTTTCCCGATCCATCAGGGAATGGGCGGAAAGATGCGTTACCTTATTTCAGGCGGCTCGGCGTTGAGCGAAAAGGTACAGAAAGATCTGCACGGCCTCGGCTTTACCGTTCTTGAGGGTTACGGTTTGACCGAATCTTCGCCGGTGCTAACCGTTGCACGCCCCGGCAACAAACTTCTTCGCGGCAGCGTCGGCAAACCGCTTCCCGGTGTCGAGGTCCGGATCGACAATCCGGACGAGAACGGTGTCGGCGAAGTCGTCGCACGCGGTCAGAATGTGATGATCGGGTACTACAACAACGAAGAGGCGACCGAAAGCGTTTTGCAGGACCGATGGCTGCGGACCGGAGATCTCGGGCGGCTCGACGAGGATGGTAATTTGTTCATCGTCGGACGGTCGAAAGACGTCATCATCGACTCGAACGGCAAGAACATTTATCCGGACGAGATCGAGGATCTCTACGGTAAGTCTCCATTCATCAAGGAAATGAGCGTCGTCGGACTCTCGGACGATGATGGCGGCGAGAAGATTTCCGCACTTGTTGTGCCTGATTACGAGCACGACATCGCCCTCGCTCGTGCGGAGGTGAATAAAAAGGTCGAGGGGCATTTCCGCGAAGTGTCGGCGTCGATACCATTTTTCAAACGCGTCAAGATTTTGCACATCACGCCTTTTGAACTGCCGCGTACCGCTACGCGAAAGGTAAAACGGCCCGAGGTCGTCGCGATGCTGCAGACGCTCGAGGACCGAGCCAGGTCGAAATCGAAAGCCGTGATCGAATCGCGCGGCGACGACAACTCTCTGTGGATCAGAAAAATCGTCGCGACGGTTTCGAACCGACCACTTTCCGACATCGCGATCGAAGATAAGCTTGCCGACCTCGGATTCGATTCGCTGATGTTCGTCGAGTTGCAGGCTGCGGTCGAAGACGCCGGCGGCCGCGTGATTTCGCCCGACACGCTGAACGAAATTCAATCTGTTCGCGAGCTGCTTACGGCGGTCCAGCGGCTCGATAAATCGAAAAAGCTCGCCGACGAACCGCGTGTCGAGGAGAAAAAAGAGGACGAGGACATCGTCATCCCCGGACTGGTCAGGCGCGTCGGAAACTCGATCGTCGATTTCGCACAAGACACCTTGTACGAAGGGGTGCTTAACACACGCATCGAAGGTGAAGCGAACGTGCCCCAGCACGTCAACTTTATCGTCGCTCCGAACCATACGTCGCACATCGATACCGGCCTCGTCAAAAAAGCGCTCGGCAAGGACGTGGCGGAACAGACGGTCGCCGTGGCGGCTGCCGATTACTGGTTCGACACGAAGTACAAGCGTGCGTACATGAACAACTTCACGACGCTCGTCCCGATCGAACGGACTGGAAGCTTGCGGCAATCGCTTCGTCACGTCACTCGGATTTTGAATGAGGGCTACAACGCTCTCATATTTCCTGAAGGCGGCCGTCAGGAGAGCGGCGAGATCGCCGAATTCAAACCGATCATCGGTTATTTGGCACTGAATCAAAAGATCGGAATTTTGCCGATCTATATCTGGGGCACGTACGAAGCTTTTCCGAAAGGCACCATCATTCCCAGGACCGGCAGCCTCGGAGCAAAAGTGGGTGCAAAAGTCGGGACGTTTCTGGAATACGACGAGCTCAAAGCGATGACCGAGGGCGTGCCGAACACGGAAGCCTATCGTCTAGTCGCCGCCCGCGTCCAGCACGAGATTGAAAACATGCGCGACGGCAAACGAGACCAATTCGATGTCGCCGCGGTGAGAAAGAAATGGCGCGCCGAGCGTCGCAAGTCGCGTAAACAGGAGCCGGTCATCGATGAGTAGGATATTTAACGCAGAGATGCAGAGTCGCGCAGGAAAGATCATAAGAATCGCTGGCCTATCGGCTCTGGTGTGCGTTTCTTTCACGCTGACGCTAATCGCTCAGACGGTGGACCGCAAGGCGGCATCGGCGAGCGTGAAGGCGGAGTTTCTCCACGCTTGGGAAGGCTACAAGAAATACTGCTGGGGACACGACGACCTAAAACCGCTGAGCAAAACTTGCCGTGATTGGTACGGGTCGCCGATCCTGATGACGCCGGTCGACTCACTTGATTCGCTGTATATCTTGGGGTTCAAGAAAGAGGCGGACGCAACGAGGGAATACATTGTTACGAATCTTTCGTTCGATAAAGATATCGACGTTCAAAATTTCGAGATCACGATTCGAATTTTAGGCGGGCTTCTTTCGAGCTATCAGATCACCGGCGATAAGCGGCTTTTGAATTTAGCGGACGACCTCGGCACGCGCTTGCTGCCGGTGTTCGATTCGCCTACCGGGTTGCCGTACAAGTTCGTAAACCTAAAGACCGGAAAGGTCCGCGAGGCGAACACCAATCCGGCGGAAACCGGCACGCTGCTGATCGAGTTCGGCACGCTCAGCAAACTTACGGGAAAGCCGGTCTATTACGACAAGGCGAAGCGTGCCTTGGTCGAAACCTACAACCACCGTTCGCCGATAGGACTTGTTGGAACAAACATCAACGTCGAGACCGGTAAATGGACCAACACCGACAGCCACGTCAGCGCCGAGATCGATTCGTATTACGAATACCTGCTAAAATGCGCGATCCTTTTTGACGACAAGGACTGCCGCGAAATGTGGGAGGCGTCGATCAGCAAGGTACACACATATCTCGCCGACGAGGGCGAGAATATGAGCAAAAAGAACGTCAACGCACCGATGGTCGTCGGCGATCTGTGGTACGGCCACGCCGACATGAATACCGGTAAACGAACCGCGACAACGACCGGTGCTCTCGACGCGTTTTTCCCGAGCCTGCTTGCACTAGACGGTGACCTGAATCGGGCCCGTGCGCTGCAGGGTTCGATGTTCAAAATGTGGCGGGCAAACGGCATCGAGCCCGAGGAATATGATTACAAGGCGGGCAAAGTCACCTCAGCCGGCTATCCGCTGCGTCCCGAGATCGTCGAGTCGACGTACTATCTCTATCACTATACAAAGGATCCAAAATATCTTGCGATGGGCAAGCAGATGTTTGACGATTTTGTAAAACACTGCCGCACCGACGTCGCATACGCGGGGCTGAAAAGCGTGGTAACGAAAGAGAAAGCCGATTACATGCACAGCTTCGTCTTCGCTGAGACGTTCAAGTATTTCTACCTGCTGTTTGCGGACGAAAAGGCATTGGATCTCAAAAGCGTCGTCTTCAACACCGAGGCCCACCCGATCAGGCGAGTGAGTCAGAACCGCGAGCGGTAGCGACCGGGTCGCCCGGCGACTTTCAGAATCGTCTATTTCAAACGTGGAACCCGGTCGCTACCGCTCGCGGTTCTGACCTGATAAATCATGGCAAAGACTAAAGCATTAGCTAAGACGGAAAAGAAGATTCTCATCACCGGCGGTACCGGATTCTTGGGGACGCATATTGTGAGGCAGTTTCTTGAAGCGGGTGAAAAGAACCTTCGCGTGATGGCTTCGCGTGTGCCTGAATGGATGAAGGACGCGAGTGTTGAGGCCGCCGAAGGTTCGGTTGCGAACCGGCAAGACGCAGCAAACGTCGTGAAAAACGTTTCGACGATCTTTCATCTCGCCGGCAAGGTCTCTCGTGACAACAGCGATGCGGCGGCGATGAATAAAATTCATGTCGAAGGCACGCGCATAATGTGCGAAGCGGCGAAAGAAGCCGGCGTTTCGACGATGATCCTCGCATCGTCGAGCGGCACCGTCGCCGTCAGCGAGGACGAGCAGATCTTGGACGAGACATTTCCGCAGCCGGTCGAGATATTTTCGCGGTGGGCGTATTACGCTTCGAAATATTATCAGGAGCGGACTGCACTCGAGAGCTTTGACGGCGACGGCCGGCGGCTTGTGATAATGAACCCGTCACTGCTGCTCGGCCCGGACGATGAACGCCTCAGCTCGACAAAACCGGTGCTCGACTTCCTCGCTAAGAAAATCCCGTACACGCCGAGCGGTGGCCTGAATTTTGTCGACGCACGCGACGCTGCCGCATCGTTCATCACAGCGTTGGAAAAAGGAAAGCATCAGGAAAAATATTTGCTTGGCGCCGAAAACATGACGTTTCCTGAGTTTTTTGGCAAATTGGCTCGGCTCTCGGGTGTTTCCGCTCCGATGCTGAAGCTGCCGAAAAAACTTGCGGTCAGCGGGGCTGGTTTGATCGATTCGGTATTTAAGAACTGGGGCCGGTCATCGCCGATCGTCCCGAACGAGGTCGAACAGGCCGAGTATTTCTGGTATTTCGATTCATCAAAAGCGAAAGAGGAACTCGGGTTCGACCCGCGTGAACCGCAGGAAACGCTGAATGACACCGTCAGTTATCTGCGTCGAAATTTTCTCGGCGAAGGCGTCTTCTAATGCACAAGCCCGCACGAAGTAAGGGCGTAGACATTTGCGTGGACTTATCACGCCCTTACTTCGTGCGGGCTTGTGCAAGGAAAACGCCCTTACTTTGTGCGGGCTTGTGCATTAGGATCAAACGCCGCAGCCGATGGCGAATTCCTTGATCTCGACCGGACGCCCGTTTCTCATCTCGAACGCGGAAGCGAAATCGCCTTCGTAATAAAATCCAAACAGGACGATCTCCATTTTTCCGTCGCCATTCAGGTCGGCGATCGCTGATATCTCATTTTGCGTCGGAGCGCCGAAATCTACCTTTTTCGTTACAAAATCACCCTTCAATAAATAGTCGTTCACCTTCTTGCCCGCGGCCTTTCGCAAAAGCACGAACGAATAATCGCCCGCGGCTGCGCTCGATGACAGGCCGTTCTTGTAATACGTCGCGGCCAGCAAAACTTCGTCGACGCCGTCGCCTTCGAGGTCTACGCGTAACGCTTGTTTGATCTTCACGATCGGTCGGACGATGCCGTGCTTTTTCAAAAAGTCCGACACGACTGTTTTATACGTCGCGTTCGAGGCATCGATCTTACGTGGTAAACGGGGTGCGAGGTTCCACTTTGCGGCCGTCCCGATCGCGACGCCGGCGTCCATCTTTAGGTCGAATTCGAACCGGAAAAAATCCTGGCAGACGTCTTCGGTCTCTCCTTTTTTCCCGTACGTGACGCCGCCTTCTTCGACTCCGTTCGCGCCTACCAAGACAAATTCAGCTTGTTTTTTCATTCGCGGGCCGATCTTGCCCGCGGGTACCCACTTGCCGTTTTGAACCCCGCCCATTAGGCCGCGAAATTTCATTTCTACGATCGGAACAACGGTCTGTGCCGGCACGGTAACGGACGCGATAACGAAAATTGCGAAAGCCGAAATAACATATTTGATCATGTTGGTCTCCCGAACTACGACTCAGTTTGCGGCCGGCTTGTGCCCAAAAACTTATAGGCAAAATAAATTATCAGTCCGATCGCCGCCGCAATGACGATCGGCAGCCCCTCGACGTTGTATTTCACATTCGCCAGCAGCCAAACGATTAGTGCGATCGAGAGCACCGCAGCGGCGACGCCGAACGGAGCTACGAATCTGGCGGCTGGGATATCGTTTCGGCGGCGAAAGACGGGAAGTGCGATGCAGGTCGTTGCGTATATCAGCAGCCGCGTAGTCGTCGCGATCGTTACCGCCGAAAAGAACGAGCTTTGGACCGTAAGGACAAGCGTGACGGCGGCTGTGGCAAGGATCGAGATATACGGTGTCCTGAATCGCGGATGCGTCTTTGCGAACGCCTGCGGCAGCGAGTTTTCTTCCGCCATCGCATACGGCAGGCGAGACGCCGATAAAAATCCGCCGTTCAGGTTTCCGAGGATAGATATCAACGCACCCACTGCAATGAACGCCCCGCCGAAGCTGCCCATGAATTTGCCCGCCGCGTCGGCAAGCGGACGCTCTGAGGTCGCGAGTTCCGGCAGAGTGCCGATCGCAACGATCTGAATTATCAAGAACAAAACAGTGCAGAATCCGAGCGCTACAAAGAGTGCGAAAGGCAGGTTTCGCGTTGGATCTTTGGTCTCGCCCGCGGGAATGACGGCGGCCTCAAATCCGACGTACGCGTAAATGAGCAGCAGCACCGCTTCGGAAAATTTACCGTACGCCGGGATCTCGCCAAAGGTGAAATTCTGCGGCGAGATAAAAAACAATCCGACGGCGGCGAATATCAGCAGCGGCACGATCTTGCCGACGGTGAAGATGTTCGTCACCCATGCCGACTCCCGAATGCCGAGGATATTGACTGCGGTCATCCCCGCAACAGTTGCGCAAATTATCGCGACCCGCGGTGCACCGTTTGTAGCTCGCGGAAAAAAGAACCCCAGATAGATCAGCAGAGCGTTGCAGTTGGCGGCGTAGGTTGCGACGCGGACGATCCAGTAAAGCCAGCCGACCTCAAAACCGACGACCGAACCGAACGCCTCTTTTGCGTAAAGGTACATTCCGCCGGTCGACTCAAAACGGCTCGACACCTCTGCGAAACAAACAACGATAAGCCCGACGATCACCGCGCACGCGATAAACGCAAAAAGGCTATAGCTGCCGATCAGTCCAGTAACACGGGCCGGGAGGATGAAAATGCCCGTCCCGATGACGGTATTTACGGCGATCGCGGCGAGGTCCCAGCGGCCGAGACCGCGAACTAACTTTTCAGTCATTATACAAGTATTGAAAGAGGCTTTTTTTGAATGTGCCTTTCGTTTATACTCTATCCATTCTCATTCCGTAAAGACGTCCCGGAGAAAAACCTAATGCGATCATTGACTAAGAGTTTTGTCTTACTTGTCGTACTTTGTTTGGCAGCGAGTTCGCTGTTTGCTCAGAGATCGCGGCAAAAGATCGAGATCGAAAAGCCGGCGAATTACAGTGCTCCGTTGCTGTCGATGTCGCCACAACTCGAATCTATACTTGCTTCCGCGGTCCGCGAAACGCTGGCTGCGGATCCGGGCATCAAGAACGAAGAGGTCGCCGCGACTCTCATCGATCTGCGAACGCCCGGTGCGTTCGCCTGGGCGAATGTTAACGGCGAAAAACGCATCTATCCGGCGAGCGTCGTGAAGATGTTTTACATGGCGGCACTGGAACGCCAGATGCAGGACGGCAAGATCGTGTCGTCGGCGGAACTCGAACGAGGACTGACCGACATGATCGTCGTGTCATCGAACGAGGCTACGCAGTACATTCTCGACGTGTTGACCGACACGTCGAGCGGTGCGGAAATGCCTGAAAAGGATTTTGAAAAATGGCAGTTCCAGCGTAACCGCGTCAACCGTTTTTACTCGTCGCTCGGCTATCAGAACATCAACGTTAATCAGAAAACATTTTGCGAGGACGCATACGGCGTCGAACAGCAGACACGGAAATACAAGGGCGAGAACCGCAACATGCTGACGACGAACGCGACCGCTCGCCTGCTCGCCGAGATCGTCACCGGCCGCGTTGCCGATGCCGTTCACACAAAGCGGATGATGGATCTGATGAAGCGCGACCCGTTCGCCGAAAATGCTGATCCCGACAGCCAGGCACGCGGATTCTCGGGCAAATTGCTGCTCGACCGCAAGATGACCGAGGCGAAATTGTGGTCGAAGGCGGGCTGGACGAGCAAGGCACGCCACGATGCCGCGTATATCGAGACACCCGAAGGCCTGAAGTTCGTCATTGTGGTGTTTACGGAGAATCACGCGAACGAACAGAATGTGATCCCGACGATCGTCGGCAAGGTCATTGATGCGTTCGAGAAAGGTAGAAAGTAAAAAGGGCGTTATTCGATGGTGGAAAATCTATGAAAAGTATCAAGCTGTTCGCAATTGCTTTGATTCTAGTACCGGCGATCGCTGCCGGACAAGGTTCGTACAAACAGCCGCCGAAGGAAATACTGGATGTCCTGAACGCTCCGGCCGTTCCCGCGACATCGATCGCGCCGACACGCGACCGCATCGCCCTCCTCACGCCGCTTCGCTATCCGCCGATCTCCGAGCTCGCTCAACCGATGCTGCGCGTTGCGGGACTGCGAATCAACCCGAACAACAACGGCCAGCATCGCCAGCCGTATTTCGTCAGCCTGAGCCTGCGAAACGTTAGCGACGGTAAGGAAAAGGCCGTCGTGTTGCCGCCGGGAACAAAGCTGATCTCGCCGGTCTGGTCGCCCGACGGCAAATACATCGCAGCCGGAAATATGACGCCGACCGGCATCGAGCTTTGGGTGGTCGACACGGCGACAGGCAAAGCTTCGAAGATCAGAGGCGTTTTGGTGAATACGGCGTTCGGCGGGTTTTCGTGGGAAGACTCGCGGACGATCTCGGCGACTCTCGTTCCGACGAAACGTGCTGCTCCGCCGGCCTATCAGAACCTGACGCCGACCGAACCGAACATCCAGGAAACTGCCGGACGCACGGGAGCCGTCCAGACATTTCAGGACCTTTTGAAAAGCCCGAACGATGAAAATCTTTTCGAATACTACGCAACCTCGCAGATCGCCCTGATCGATATCGGCGGCAAGGTTCGCTACATAGGAACGCCCGCGATATACGATAGCGCGGACTTTTCGCCTGACGGAAAATACATCCTCGTTACGCGGATAAAGCGACCGTTCTCTTACCTTTATCCATACAACCGTTTTCCGAAAACGGTCGAGGTTTGGGACATGGGCGGAAATATCGTCAAACTCATCGCGGACGTTCCGCTGCAGGACAACCTGCCTGTCCAGGGCGTACCTGTTGGCCCGCGAAGCGTGGGATGGATACCGACCGAGCCCGCGACACTCGTGTGGGCCGAAGCCCTCGATGGCGGCGACCCGCGAAAGAAGGTCACGCCCCGAGACCGTTTGGTAAAACTTGCCGCACCGTTCAGCAGCAAAGCGTCCGAACTTTTGAAAACGGAGCAACGTTATCAAGGCAGAATCTTCGGCGAACGCGACGGGTTGATGTGGTTCTTCGACTACAACCGTGATACGCAGCGGCGGCGGATCTTCATGACCGATTATCGAAATACGGCGAATGTGAAGCTCGTTTCCGACACAAACGTCAATGATCGGTACGCCGATATTGGCCAGCCGGTCATGAAACTCCTGCCCACCGGCACAAGCGTCATCCGCCAGTCGGGCGACGACATTTTTATGACCGGCAATGGTGCGTCGCCCGACGGCGATCGCCCGTTCCTGCGGCGGATGAACCTCAAGTCGCTCAAGAGCGAAGAGATATTTCGCTCCGGGGCCGACAAGTATGAGACGGTCGCCGCCGTGGTCAACGACGACGGTTCGCAATTCATCACACGCCGCGAATCGATCTCGGAACCGCCGAATCTTTACATGCACATGCGGTGCCCGCCAAACACGAACTGCCTGGCGGTTTACGATAAGCAATTGACGGATTTCAAAGACCCGGTTCCGGTGCTTCGCGGAATCAAGAAACAGCTTGTGAAATACAAACGAGCCGACGGCGTCGATCTGTCATTCACGATGTACCTGCCGCCGAATTACAAAGAGGGAACCCGACTCCCGACGGTCGTTTGGGCGTACCCGCTCGAGTTTACTGACAGCTCGACAGCCGGACAGGTTTCGGGTTCGACGAACCGTTTCACGCAGATCGGCGGCATTTCGCATTTGTTCTTTTTGCTGCAGGGTTACGCGGTGCTAGATGAGACAACGATGCCGATCGTCGGCGATCCCGAGACGGTCAACGATACGTTCGTCAAACAAATCGTCGATTCGGCAAGAGCCGCTATCGATAAGGGAGTCGAAATGGGCGTCGTCGACCCGGAACGCGTGGGCGTCGGCGGGCACAGTTACGGTGCTTTCATGACCGCGAACCTGCTTGCCCATTCCGATTTATTCCGTGCCGGGATAGCCCGCAGTGGGGCTTACAACCGCACGCTGACGCCGTTCGGGTTCCAGTCCGAACGCCGCACGTTTTGGGAGGCTCCGGACCTTTATGCGAAAGTTTCGCCGTTCTTTTATGCGAACAAGATCAACGAACCAATACTGCTCATCCACGGCGAAGCGGACAACAACCAAGGAACGTACCCTATGCAGTCGGAACGCCTTTTCGCAGCGATCAGCGGAACGGGCGGAACCGCTCGGCTCGTCATGCTGCCGCTAGAGGCGCACGGCTACGCCGCGCAGGAATCGACCCAGCATGTGCTTTACGAGATGATCAACTGGTTCGACAAGTACGTGAAAAATGCCAAGCCGCGCGGCCCGAAACAAGTGGCGGCGAATCCATAAAGGCGGCAGATCGAACGATAAAACGGAACAGGAATCGACGATTCCTGCTCCGTTTTATCGTTCGCGAACGCGACCTACTGAACTGCCGGGATCTGGAAGATCTCCGGCTGGTGTTGAAACTCGGCCGCGGCGGCGTCGCGTCGCTTGATCGATGGCTGGAGCAGCTTTTCGGCGCGTCGCGCCTCGAGCGGATGTGAGAACAAAAATCCCTGCCCATGGCGGCAGCCGAGCGACATCAACAGCTTAAGTTGCCGTTCGGTCTCGATGCCTTCGGCAACGACGTCCATGTTCAAATTTTCCCCAAGCATCAGGATCGTTTTCACGATCGCACGGCTTTTTTCGTCTTTGTCCATCTTGTCGATGAACGATCGGTCGATCTTCAGCCGGTCGAACGGAAACCGCTGCAGGTAGCTCAATGACGAATATCCTGTGCCGAAGTCATCCGTCGACAGCGAGATTCCCAGCTCATCGAGCGTCGCCAGGACGCTCTGTGATCGGTCGCCGTGCTCCATAACAGTACTCTCGGTAACCTCGAGTTTGAGCTGACGCGGATCCATGCCCGTTTCGGCGAGTATCTCGTTGACCTGATCGATCAAACTGGGATGCATCAACTGCTTTGCTGAAAGGTTTACGCTGACCGAAAGCGGGAACGCGAACCTGCTTTGCCACTCGGCTATCTGTCGGCAGGCTTCCTGAAGTATCCATTTTCCGATCGGGATGATCAGACCGGTTTCCTCAGCAACCCCGATAAACTCGTTCGGAGAGATCAGTCCGTTCGTCGGGTGGTTCCATCGGATCAAAGCTTCAAACTCGCGGATACAGCCGCTCCGCAACTCGACTATGGGCTGGTAATGTACTTCAAACTCCGACCGCTCGACGGCGTGCCGCAGATCAGTCTCGATCTGCAGCAGGTTGAGATTTCTCACGTGCATCTGCCGGTCAAAAACCTCGTAACGAGCTTTGCCAGCGTCCTTAGCGCGGTACATTGCCGAGTCCGCATCACGTAGAAAATCCTCCGGCTGACGAGCAGTTTCGTCCGACATGATTATGCCGATACTCGCCGTAGTGAATACCTCGTAATTACCAAGTTTGAAAGGTGCGGCAAGTCTCGTCTGCAGCCGTTCGGCGACGCCGGTAACGTCGGCTATACCGCCCGTGCGATTTAGTAGGATCGTAAACTCGTCTCCGCCGAGCCGGGCGACGATGTCGCCAGGCCGCACGCACGCTTGTAGCCGCCCCGCGATCGCGATCAGCAGTTTGTCGCCGACCGCGTGACCGAGACTGTCGTTGACGACCTTGAACCGGTCAAGGTCGAGAAATAGGACGGCAAAGGCAGAGCCGGGCGACACCTTCGACCGTTCGACGGCGGCCTTGAGGTTATGCATGAATTCGACGCGGTTGGGCAGGTCGGTGAGCGAGTCGTGACGTGCGTGGTAATGTAATTTTTCCTCGCTGGTCTTTTGATCGTGAATGTCGGTATTCGAACCGAACCAGATATTTATAATGCCGTTCTCGTCGCGGCCGGGTGTGGCTTTCGCGACGTGCCAGCGATATTCGCCGTCATAGCGCCGCAGACGAAACTCGGCTTCGAAGTGAGCGCCGGTGCACAAAGACCGCTCCCAGCGCCGTGTGCTTTCCCCGAGGTCGTCGGGGTGAATGTTTTCCTTCCAACCCTCACCGATGACGGCCTCCATCGAAGAGCTGAAATACTCGACCGTGCGCCCGTTGACATAGTTGAGTCGCCCGTCCGCATCCGCCGTCCAGATCTGCTGCAAGATGCCCTCACCGAGTTGCCGGTAGCGCAGCTCGCTTGCGCGTATCGTTTCTTCGGCACGTTTGCGCTCGGTTATGTCGCGGGCGACTCCCTGGACGCCGACCGCTACTCCGTTCTGCATTATGATCCTCGTGCTCAACTCAAGGGACACGCGGCTGCCCGATTTGGTCATTATTTCCAACTCGTACGACGTGGGAGCAGAACCGTTCATCTTTTGGAGTGTCATCGCACGCGCCGCTTCGAGGTTTTCGGGCGCTACGACCTGAGCGATATTCATCGACATCGCTTCTTCACGCGTATACCCGGTGATCAATTCGCCCGCGCGGTTCAGCGAGGTGAAATTACCCGCCAGGTCGTGCGTATAGATCAGATCGTTGGCGTTCTCGAAAAGGTCGCGGTACTGCTCTTCGCTCAATCGCAGTGCCTCTTCGCCCTGCTTTCGTTCAGTTATGTCCCGGGCGATACCCTGAACGGCGACGGCCTTTCCGTCCGCCATGATCGGGCTGCTGTTTACTTCGAGCGTGATCCGCGATCCGTCTTTTTTGTAGCAGTCGATCTCATACGATGTCTGCTTGGCGATGCCGTCGAGCTTCTTCGTCAGCTGGCGGCGAATAAGATTGTGGTGCTCAGGCGCGGTGATCTCGGCCATGTTCATCGCCAAGGCCTCTTCGCGCGTATAGCCGAAAATGCGCTCGGCTGCTTTATTGATCGAGATATAATTGCCTTTCAGGTCGTGGACATAAATAATATCGCTCGCGTTTTCGACGAGATTCCTGAACCGTTCTTCGCCCTCGATCAGTTCGGCCTCGGCCCGTTTTTGCTCGGTAATGTCGAGAATGACACCCTCACGACACGCGACCATGCCGTCGCCTGTCCGGATCAAGCAGCCGCGGTCGCGGACCCAGTGGACCGTTCCATCACGCGCGATGATCCGGTATTCGTAATCTACTTCCTTCCCGCTGGCAGTCGATGTTTTCGTCCGGGAGAAAACCCACTCGCGGTCATCCTCATGGATCACGCGGATCCAGATCTCAGGATCGTTCAGCCAATCCTCGATCGGGTAACCGAACCTTACGAACGCCGGACTTACATACAGCGGCGAAAACGGCGGTTCAGGGTGAACAGCGTAAAAAAGGACCGGAAGATTTTCGATGAAGCTCCGGAATTCTAGGTCGTTCGGAATTCTCGGGGAAACCGCTTCTTTGCAGTTTTTGTCGGAACGCTGCGAGGTTTTGCGGTCCGTAACGGGTTTGGCTCGTCGTGTCATATAGTGTAGACGGACGCCCGGCGTGCCGAAAATTGCCACAATTCAAGTGACGAAAATTGCGAACGCAGGACGAAAAAGCCTTGTGGGTGCGTGAGGCTGAGTATGCGAAACTCTTGAAACTAAAGGTGTTGGCTCGCCTGTGAGCAGGCGGCCTCGCGCAGGCAGTTGCAATTAACGTACCAACCAGCCGGCGACTGCCCGAGCGCATTCTTTCGACAACCTCACACCGATAATTGCCATCGCAAACACATAGCAGACGCTATAGATCAATACGCAAAAAAGGGAGGAGAACATGTATCTACTGAGAAAGATGGGCGTTTCGGTGGCGGCCTTGGCCTTTACGATCGGCCTGTTTGCAGCCACCTCGAACGCCCAATATAGGACCAGATCGCGGACATACGCGGGAACGGTCTACACACAGCCGCAGTACAACCGGCAATGGCGGGGGCGGAACTATCGCAGCAACCGGATTTCGCCGTGGCAGTATCGCCGAATGCAGCAGCGCAGATACTGGCGCTATCGGAACAATAACAATGACTATTACAACCGCCGCCTGTCCTGGTGGGAGCGGCGCCGGCTCGCACAGCGGTATAACAACCGTGACAACGGACGTCGTCAGTATCGCGTTCGTAACTGGTAACGACTTTCCTCCTCTCCTCAAACGCCTTTGGAACAACTTCGATAAGTTGTTCCATTTTTTTGTCTCGAAAACGGCGGCGGGCCGAGCGGCTTAGTTTCTTTTGCGGGTTTAGGCTAAACTACATTCGAAAAACTTACCGTATATCAAATCTATGAACAATCTATCCGCGTTGTTTCTGATCGCTGTATTCTCACTAACAAATTTTGCCCAAACGATGCCGAAGGACGGCGATCCCGCTCTGTGGTCGCAGGCGTTGAAGATCCATCGAAAAGCGATAATCGTCGACGGGCACAACGACATTCCTTCGCCGATGGTCGACGACGATTTTGATCTCGCAACTAATTCGGTAGGAAAATTTCATAACGACGGAGACCCGTACCACACGGACCTTGCCAGATTTAAGGCGAGCGGGATCACCGGGGAATTTTTTTCGATTTACGTTTCGGGCACAACGTTGAAGACCGGCGGGGCGATGCGGCGGGCGATGGACATGATCGACGCGACGTACCGCGAGGCCGAGAAACATCCTGCACAATTGTCTATGTGCACGACCGCGGCCGAGATCCGCCAGGCGAAAAAACGGGGCAGGGTTTGTGTGTTAATGGGCATCGAAGGCGGTTACGCGATCGAAAATTCGCTGTACGCACTGCGTGATTTTTACCGGCTCGGCATACGCTACATGACGCTGACGCACAACGTTTCGCACGAATGGGCCGATGCCCACCGCGGCGAGGTCAAAAACAACGGCCTTTCCGAATTCGGAAAAGACGTCGTCCGCGAAATGAATCGTCTCGGCATGCTCGTCGATATCTCGCACGTTTCCGAAAAGGTAATGAACGACGTGCTCGACGTAACCACCGCACCCATAATCGCTTCGCACTCCGGAGCCCGGGGCGTCAACGACCATACGCGGAACGTGTCGGACGACGTTCTTAAACGCGTCGCGAAGAACGGCGGCGTTATTATGGTCAACTTTTACCCGTCGTTTCTCGACGCACGCACGAATAAGGAAGAGAACGAGCGAGCCGAAAAATTAAAGCCGCAGATCGACGCTCTCCGCGAACAATTCAAGGGAAACCGCGAAGGATATAACAAAGCGGAACGTAAGCTGTTCGCCGAAAATCCGATCTACATCGCGGATTACAAACGCATCGTCGACCACATCGACCACATCAAACAGGTCGCCGGCATCGACAACATCGGCATCGGTTCCGACTACGACGGCGTCCCGTTTTTGCCCGCCGGGATGAACGGCATGGAGGACCTCGCCCTTGTCACATACGAGATGCTCAAACGCGGCTACAGCGAAACCGACATCAAGAAAGTCCTTGGCGAGAACTTTCTGCGAGCTTTCGCCCAAGCAGAAAAAGTCGCCGGCAACCGCCAGATAAGCGGACAGGGAAGCCTGAAGCGCATCGCTCTGAAACCGTGAGCACCGCGGCCGGGTTCCCCTTGTGAGTGTCGGGAGTGTGAGCGACCGGGTTCAACTTGTCAGTACCGGGAGTGTGAGCGACCGGGTTCTTCAGCTCTGAGTTATTCGTGCTTTAGAAAATACGGTTGACGGTGGGCACCGTTAAGCGTATATCTATTTGCGTTCACATACTTTATTCGTAAATCTGAATCGTGAGACACGGCTGCTAGTTGATGCGGCAGCTGTGCGATCTTCTCGCAGGCGAGCATCGGACTTCACGAACAGGAGAACCTTTATGAAGAAAGCTCTAACTTTTTCGACGCTCGTCGTCGCGGTTTCAGTGACCATGACGGCTTGCGGCGATCAGGCCGCGAACAATTCGGCTAACAAGGCCGCGGGTAACGCCAATACAGCCATATTGGTAAATTCGAACGCTGTAAACAACACCGGCACGAAGAACACAACCAGTGCAAATAGTAATGCGAACGCCAAGATGATGTCGGAACCGGAGCACGGCCTCCCGACTCCGCCGCCGCCGTCAGAAAAAGGCCTTCCGACTCCGTTAGGCGGAACGAATAGCAACCGCAACGCCAATACAAAATAATAGTTTTCCGGCGAACTATTAAGCGAAAACGACAGGTAAAAAAGTAGGGCAGGCTGTTAGCCTGCCTTTTCTAATTAACGAGCAATCACCGGTCTTATTAATAAATGTCGAATGAGTAGCTCAGTACAGTCACCGTTGACACCGACTTTCCGTCCTTCACCGCCGGCTTGAACCGCATCGCCTTCGCAGCAGCTATCGCGTTTTCCGTCAGTCCCCACGGTAAAGTTTGGAACGGTAAAATGAATCCCACCGTGCCGTCCGCATCCAGGCCAACCGCGATCTTAACTGTTCCGGTTTGTCCATTCATCCTTGCCTGCTCGGTATACGAAGCACGCGGTTTGATCGTCATTTTCGCAGGCGTATCGATGTCGCCCGCGGCGTCATTGAACGTGTAATTAGACTTGCGGAACGCCTTCGTTGCTTCCTTTGAATTCCCGGATCTGGCGAGAGCTGCACCGAGATAGAGCCAGGCGAGTTTGTCGTTCGAGTCTTTCATCACGCTATCGCGCAACGCCTCCGTACTTTGTTCGAATCTCCCTTCTCGATAGAGTGAAATCCCTAATTCCGTTCCGTTTTGCTGCGGGAACGCATGCGCGGTAAGGACTACGATCACGATTATAGGCAGTAAAAAGGTAAAGGATTTTGCGATCATTAGTTTGAGAGTGGAAAACGGTCGTGATGACTTTAGCTGAATTGATGTCGAATAGGCAATATAAAAGGCAGGTTGTCCTGCCTTTTATATTGCCAATAGACATGCACCCGAATCGCACGCGGACAGACTAACAGTCTGTCCTACATTCCGGCACCGTGGCATTTTTTGAATTTTTTGCCTGAGCCGCAATAGCACGGTTCGTTCGGTTTGACTTTGGGTTGGTCGCGAACGAACGGCGTGTGCCGCACGGCTTCGGTGTCGCCGCCGGCGGTTGCGCTTGCCATTGCTCCGGTGAACGCCATGCCTGCCGCCTGGCGGCGGGCACGCTGCATCTCGAGACGCTCGAGCCGTTCGATCTCGGCCTGGTCGTCCTGCTGGACGATCTCGAGGTGGAACAACGCCTTGGTCGTGTTGGTGTCGATGCGGTCCAGCATGTCCTGGAACATGTCGAACGACTGCTTTTTATATTCGACCAGCGGATCTTTCTGTCCGTAGCCGACAAGGCCGATGCCTTGTTTGACCTGGTCGATCGAAAGCAGATGGTCCTTCCACTGCGAGTCGATGATGTTGAGCATAATGTACCGCTCGTATGCACGAAGCGATTCTTCGCCCGCCATTTTCTCTTTCGCGGCGTAACGGGCCGAGGCGACCTTCCAGATCGCATCCTCGATCTGGTCCGCATTCATCGTTCTAAAATTTGCATCGGCGTCGCGTGCGGGGTCGACCGCGTAAATGCTCTCGATCTCGGCGGCATACGTGTCGACGTCCCATTTGTCGGAACTCACCTGCGAGTTGAGAAAGCTCGACGTGAGGTCCCTCAAAAGGTCCTTCGCCACGCCGTTTTCGCCGAGCAGATATTCACGATGCTCCGGCTCGAACATCAATTGGCGACGCAGGCCGTAGATAGTCTCACGCTGTTTGTTCATCACGTCGTCGTATTTGAGAACGTGTTTGCGTGTCTCGAAGTTGCGGGCCTCGACGGCCTTTTGCGCACGCTCGATCTGTTTGGAAACTGTCCGCGACTCGATCGCGACGCCTTTCTCCATACCGAGCCATTCCATCATCGACCGGACCTTGTCGCCGGCGAAGATACGCATCAGGTCGTCTTCCAGTGACAGTACGAATCTCGACGAGCCGGGGTCACCCTGACGTCCCGCACGTCCGCGAAGCTGGTTGTCGATACGCCGTGATTCGTGACGCTCGGTTCCCAGAATGTGAAGGCCACCTGCGGCCTTTACATCTTCGTGCTCCTTCGCAACTACCGCTTTTGCCTTTTTCAGCTGTTCTTCAAGCTGCTCGGGTGTAGCCTCGTCCGGGTTGATCTCCATTCTGCGAAGGTAATCGTGAGCGAGATATTCCGGGTTGCCGCCGAGTAGAATATCGGTACCGCGGCCGGCCATGTTCGTTGCGATCGTGACGGCACCTTTCCGGCCCGCCTGCGCGATGATCTCGGCCTCACGCTCGTGATATTTAGCGTTAAGGACATTATGCGGAATGCCCTGCTTCTTCAAACGATCGGCGACCAGCTCAGAGTTTTCGACCGAAACGGTACCGACCAGAACGGGTTGATCGCGGCTGTGCAGTTCCTTGATCTCGTCGACCACGGCATCCCATTTTTCCTCGAGCGTACGATAGATCATGTCCGAGTGATCTTTGCGGACCATCGAGCGGTTGGTCGGGATGATCACGACGTCGATGTTGTACGTTTCGCCAAATTCCTCGGCTTCCGTCTCGGCCGTACCGGTCATGCCGGACAGCTTTTCGTACATGCGGAAGTAATTCTGCAGGGTGATCGTGGCGAGCGTCTGATTCTCCTTCTCGATCTTGACGCCTTCCTTCGCTTCGACAGCTTGATGCAGGCCGTCCGACCAGCGGCGTCCGGACATCAAGCGTCCCGTAAAGTCGTCGACGATGATCACTTCGCCTTCCTGAACGACATAGTGGTGGTCGCGTTTGTACAGCGTATGTGCCTTGAGCGCCTGCTCGACGCAGTGCAATATGTCCATGTTCGCCGGGTCGTAAAGGTTCGAAACGCCCAGCAGGCGCTCAGCCTTTGTGACGCCGAGCTCGGTCAGAACGGCCGAGTGGTTCTTTTCGTCCAAAAGGTAATCGCCGGTCGTGACCTTGGTCTCTTCGTCCTTGTTCCCGCGTTCGAGCTTCGGGATTATCTCGTTTGCCGCGAAGTATTTGTCCGTCGCTTCGTCGGTTGCACCCGAGATGATAAGCGGCGTTCTCGCTTCGTCGATGAGAATCGAGTCGACCTCGTCGATGACGGCGAAGTAGTGGTCACGCTGTACCAGCGATTCGACGTCGAACTTCATGTTGTCGCGAAGATAATCGAAACCGAATTCGTTGTTCGTACCATATGTGACGTCGGCCGCGTACGCTTCCTTTCGCTCGTAGTCGTCCATGTCGTTCTGGATACAGCCGACCGAGAGCCCGAGAAACTTATGGATCTGGCCCATCCATTCCGCATCGCGCGAAGCAAGATAATCGTTGACCGTTACGATGTTGACGCCGCGGCCAGTCAGACCGTTGAGGTAAGAAGGAAGCGTCGCGACGAGCGTTTTGCCCTCACCTGTTCGCATCTCGGCGATGCGGCCCTGATGCAAAGCGATACCGCCGATCATCTGCACGTCGAAGTGACGCATTCCGGTAACGCGTTTCGAAGCTTCACGGACAGTCGCGAACGCTTCCGGCAGGATCTCGTGCAGAATGTCCTGTTCGGCCTTGCGGCGGACGTCTTTATCGGTGATTCCCTCGAGGGCTTGCACGATCCGTTCCTTCAGCTTCGGCGTCTGTGCCTTCAGCTCATCGTCGGAGAGTTTCGAAATAGTCGGTTCGAGATCGTTGATCTGCTGAACCATTGGCTTGGTCTTTTTAAGAAATACATCCGAGCTCGTCCCGAATACCTTTTTAACTAATTTATCTGCAAAACTATTAACTGCCATATATCCTCTTTGACTGTCCCATGTCCCACTGTCCCACGCTGTCCCACACGCACTGGAGTTCGCACCTAAAGTGCTCAACGCATTGAGATCTCAACTCGGAGCTTCGCCGGCTGAGCCCTTGCGGATGTGCGGGCCGCGGACACGGTCGGTCCGTAATAAACTGTTTCGAATTTGGCGAGGCAGAAGAAAAGAGTGGTGTTGAAAATATCGCTCCGGCCCGCCGCTACTTTGCGTCGTTTGCAAGCAAAGCGGCGAGACCTGCTCGCGGCAGGCGGGTTACGATAAAGACCTGGTCGTCTTTCGCCGAGATCTGAGTGTTTTCGTAAATGAGTGCCCGCGCCGCGGACGCCTGGCGTTGCTTCAGCGTCGGGAGAACCGATGACATCGATGCCGCCGCCGCGGACGGAAGAATTCCGGAATCAGGTGTAAAAGCTACCGTGAATTCAAAATTCTCGAGAGTTAAGTTGAACGCGACACCGATGCGGCCATTAATTTGGGCGTCTCGGTGCGGAAAGGCGGAGTAAATGTCCTCGAACGGGTGCGTGTATCTCCTCGACACGACGCTTTTATTCTTGAGAGTTACCTGAAAGCTGTGCGACGGTGTTGCGCGTAAAATGCCGTCAAAGTCGTACGGCCGACCGCCGGTGTAATCGGGATGAGAGATCGCGATCTCACCCGCAACCTGAAATACCGACTCCAACGCAGACGCGTAAACTTCGAGAGCAGTTTCCTCGTCAGGCTTGTTATCAAACTCGTCCGAAAACTCGATCTCGTCGCGGATATCGAACTGCCGCGATGTCGCCGCGTGGCCGAGCACCGGCGTTGCACCCGTGAGCACGAGGCCGAGGTACACGCCGAGTGTGGCGAGGAAAAGTATCGAATTTTGGCTTTTGCGGCTGCTCATTAAAAACTATTTTTTGGCAGTGTTCTCGTTCGACTTTACGGCGGCGTTTCCGTTCGGCTGCGGCTGGGCCGCTTTTTTCGCCTGGGCTTCTTTCAGCTTCCGATCGATCATTTCCTGTGCGATCGGCTTTGGCACCGCAAAGTTTAGCACAAAATTGCTGCCGTCGGCGGTAACCGATGCTCCGTTCAACAACGTTAATTCGTCGCTCGGGTCGTTGGCGGCGGCCTTTCCAAAGGAAATATAGTTGTTCAGGCCGCTCGAGATCGTTCTCGCACGTTCCGGCGTTTTCTGGCTCGAAGTGATCACCGCGGAGATCTGGTTCTCATCCTGAACGATGTAGATGTTCACTTTATCGACGCCGAGGGACCGCAGATATGTGAGAAATCCGCTCTGCCCGATGGCCTCCAACGCCTCTTTAGCGACGTTGATCATTTTCGGGTCGCCTTTTTCCTTCGTCGTATCGAACTTCGACTTTTTCGGATCGAGCTTGCCCTCGTTCGTCAGCACACCGTCGAGCGAGACGGTAAACGGCTGGTTCAGGTCGATCTGCTTCGCCGACCACTGTGTCGCCACCATATCCGCAAAATCGGTGAGCGGTTTCTTATTTACCTCGAGCGTTGTTACGGCCTCGCTGCTGAGCGGCGTGGGCTGGGGCTGAGCGTTCGCTGCTGCCGTTTCGTCTGGCGTCGCGGCGTTGGCATTCGCGTCCGTCGCTATGCCGCCCTTTCCTTTTCGCCCGCCTTTCGCGATCGTCGGGTTATCCCCGCTGACTTCAAACGGCGAGTCCGGTTCGCTGCCTTTGATGGGGTTCGGATTATATTTCGGCGTTATCGGTTTCGTATTCAGCAGATCGTTCTGCGGCATCGGCGTGTACGGAATTCCCGGTATCGGCCCGGGCGTAAAGCCCGAATTCGGAAATCCCGCCATCGGGTCGGTCACGTTTTGCGCGGCCGCGAACTGTTCCGGATTCGCAAGCTTAAAATAGCCTTCCGGATACGAAAGCGGAGCGTTGTCGCCGTCGCGGGAAATGAATGTGATGTCGGAGTCGGCGAGGTCGATCTTGTCGTACGCCTCGTCGACGTATGCACGTTCGGTGCCGAGGAGGATCGAGCCGACATACGCCATGTCGAGCACCTCGCAAACGCGGCCGACGAACGGGCTTTCGCAGCCGCGGCGGGTCAGCAGATTTGTGCCGCCGACGAATGCAAGAAGTGACACGTTCAAGATCGCCGAAAGCGCGAGTATTTGATAAAGCCGTTTGGACGGCTCCCAGCCTTTTATTTCGTAATGATTAAAAAGGTCGCCTTCCTGCGTCTTAATATCCGCGGCCTCGCGTTCGTATAATTGCTGCTCAAACATAAAACGTATAAATATCGGCGTAAAAATTGATCAGCCCTAACCACTTGCCGTCACGTTTAGACGCTTTGTCACGCCCCAGAGTTGCGGTACAAATGGTAATTTTACCATTTACCATGACCGGTTTCATAGCGTTTCAGGTTGAATTCCTTGAATCCTATGATCATTACTTCGTGCTCTTTTTCGTGCATTTCGTGTGTTTCGTGGTAAACGCTTCAAAGCCGGAACCACAAAGTTATATGAAACAGCACGAATTAAACGCTGAAAGCCGTGGCCCACGAATTTACTCGAAAAAGCACGATATATCTTGAGTTAGCTCACATTCATTTTGGACATCAGTTAACTAAATCCCTACAATCGCCCTAATATGCGGCGTCAGCGAAACGGTAAAAAGAGCGACAAAGGCGGTTACCGCCCGCGACGTTCCGGTCCGAATAAGGAACGAAGAGATAAACGAGATCTTGCGCGGGATGGTTCGGAATATTCCGAACGGGCACAAACGCCGCAGCAGGTCAGGGCGGTAGAAGAGCTGCTCAGCGGCATCGGCGTGCCGGCGGCGACACCGTTCAAACCCGACGACTTCCAGCTTGAGGCACTCGCCGCCATCGAAACTCAGGACGTTCTTGTCACCGCGCCGACCGGCAGCGGCAAGACATGGATCGCCCGCGAAGAGATCCGCCGGCTGCTCGCGGCAGGCAAGCGAACCTGGTACACGACGCCGCTAAAAGCTCTCACGAACTCGAAATACACCGAATTTTCGCTCGAATTTGGTGCCGCAAACGTCGGCATCCTGACCGGCGACCGCAAAGAGAACACGGACGCTCCGCTGATCGTCGGCACGACCGAGATCTACCGCAACCAGATCTTCGACGCACTGCGCGGCGGCGAGCAGATGCGGACCGACTTTGTAATTCTGGACGAAGCGCACTATCTCGCCGACGAGGAACGTGGGCACGTTTGGGAAGAATCGATCATTCTTACGCCGTCGCGGATCAGAATGCTGCTGCTGTCAGCCACGGTCGGCCGTGCGGAGGAATTCGCGAAATGGATCGAAAATGTCCGCGGCACCAGCGTCCGGGTCATCAACCGCGCCGGCACACGCCCGGTCGAGTTGCGGGCCGCCTATCTTTCCAGCGGACTACAGCTTTTCCCGTTATTTAACGAAGAGGGACGGCTTAACCCAGACATCGCCAGATTTTCCCCGCAGCGAGATCGTTCCAATTATCGCAGGCGTTAAAACGACAAATAAAAAAAGCCGTCCGACCGGACGGCTTTTACTTTTTTAAAAGCGCTTTGCCTATTTTATCGACGCGACCAACACGTTGATATCACTCTGCGGCACGCTCAGAACCAAACTGACCTCGTTGCCTGTCTGTGTAAATCTCGCGTTGTCGATCATTCGCGCGTAAACTTGTTTGTCGGCTGACTTGGACGAACCGAGAAACGCTTTGCCGATCATTTGCAGGCCGTCGAGCGTTTCCTTTAAACTTTTCGCCTGTTCTGGCTGCAGCGTCTTGGCGGTGGCATTGAGCGTTGTCGTCTCGCCCGACACCGACATATTGCCGTAAAGCACGCGGATCGAATCGATATTCTTTCCGAGCTCGTCGTTGTCGAGAGGCAGCATTCCGCTCATCCCGTTCGGAGCCTTCGCAGCGAAATCGATCAGGGCACCATCAGTTCTTCCGAGATATCCGGCAAGCTCCGTCGAAACCTTAGTTTTAGCAGCGAGCAATTCGCGAACGCGGACGAGCGAGCCGCCGACGATCGTGTTTGCGTCGTAGGCCGTCAACGCCATCTCGCGTGCGAGCGGACCGCCGGCTTTGTCGATCATTTCCAGCTTTTTCGCGTCGCCGGCCGCTTTTTGTTTTGCGATCTCTTTAGGGGCAAAAATGTAGATCGTTCGAGTGCCGGCCTTTTCTTCGCGATATTTTCCGTTTGCCGCTAGTTTCGCCTCGGCGATCAACGCTCCGGAATTGATCTGCCCGCGGGCGACAACCACGGGATCGAAATCGAAATTCTTCGCCGATATTTTCTTGATCGCAAAACCGGCAACAACAGTGTCGAATTGCCTCATATCGACGCCGGTCTTTGACTGCAGTTCATCGATCGAAGAGGTGATCTTTCCGAGCAGCGTCGGATTGGCCGAGAGCAACCCCGGTAAAGCCTCGCCGATAAAGCGTTTGGCGTCGACGGTCGCGACCGCATCCGAAGCCGGGAGCAATGAAATGAGCTCAGCCGAGCGTCCCAAAGGCGCCGTTCCGCGTTTAGTGTCCGCGAGCGACGGGGCGGCAAAATTGAGCGCCAACGCAAATAACGTAAATGCCGCAAAAACAATGTTCTTCATAAATACCTCTCAGATTACAGGCACGAAAATATCCTTACGGTAAAAGATGTTATTTGTTTCAGCTTGGTTGTTCGTTGATGTATGCCGGTGTCGCATTGCCGACTTCCGACTTCCGACTTCCGACTTCCGACTTCCGACTTCCGACTTCCGACTTCTGACTACTGACTACTATTCTTCACAACCTCAAACTCGAAATGCAATTCCTTGCCGCGGAAGATGTAGCTAAGATAGTGTTCCCAAAACTTTCGCAAAAATCTCAGTTTGTAGTTCTTTTGGTCGAGGTTCACGACAAATTCGAACCCGAGAGCCTTCCACAATCCCAGTAAAGACACATACGTTTTCATCGGCCGCAGCCGGACGTCCGTGTAGAAATCGAACACCTGTCGGTCGGCCATGAACGTATTGAAGGTGTATGAATTTATATGATTGCGATGCGTCGGGTCGGTCGCCCAGTCGGGGTTGGTATAATGCGGAGTGACGAGCCTGATGCGGCCGCCGTTTTTCGTGATGCGGTAGAGCTCGCTGACGAACGCCATCAGGTCGGGGACGTGCTCGGCGACGTGCCGCGTGACGATCAGGTCGAATTCGCTGTCGGGAAATGGGTAGGGAATTTCGCCGAGGTCGTGAATAACATCGGCAGCCGTCTTCGGATTATTATCAAGCCCGATCGAGCCTTCATATTTATTAGAGCCGCACCCGACATCAAGGATCTTTGTCATCGAAATCAACGCTAAGTGAAAAAGCCAGAAAGTGCAAAAGTGAAAAGGCTCAGCACACCTTAATTAACTTTTTCACCGTTTCACATTTTCACTGTTTTCCTTTTTCGCTCAGATAAAAATGCCACAACAGCCGGGCCGCCGTCGATCTGTACGGCCGCCACTTTTCGGCGATCTCGATGAATTCATCCGCTTGCGGTCGTACGTCGGAGTTCGTTAATTTCTGATACGCGACATGCAATGCCAGATCGCCTTTCGGCATCACGTCCGGCCGCAGCATCGCCATCAGCAGATAAATATCCGCCGTCCAATGCCCGACACCTTTCAATCGTAACAACTCCGACTTAACTTCTTCGTCGTGCCTATCCTCGAGAGCGTCGAGGTCTATGCGGCCATCGAGTACTGCCTCTGCGAGATGCCGGGCGTAGGCCGCCTTCTGCCGGCTAAAGCCTACCGATCGCAGATCGTCATCACCCAGCTCAAGCAGCAGTTCCGGTGTAACGCTGCCAAGTCTCCCGGCCAGCTTATCGAAACAAGCCTTCGCTGAGGCAAGCGAGACTTGCTGTTCCAGGATGATGTGAAGCAGCGTCGCAAAACCCGCCGGGCGGTCCCAAAGCGGTGGCGTTCCGTACTTTTCCTGAATCGAGCGAAACTTCGGTTCGATCACGCCCAGCGAGCTGCATGCGACGACGAGTTTTCGCGAATCCAATTTTAACATCGGTTTCTTTTGTTGAGACTGGACCGCAGGCATCCTGCCTGCGATGAGCGTGAAACGCGACAGCGGCGCGTTATCTATAGACTTTTGCGGTGACTACATCACTTCGCGTCCTCGCGGACGCGTTGCCGGCAAGGATGCCGGCGGTCCAGTCGGGCTCTGGCCGCTTACCAGATCGACGGGGCAACGCTCTCGTCGATTTCCATCGACTCACCGTTGGGCAGGATGTGAATAATTCGGGCGCCTTTGGCCTTGAGCATCGGGGCGAGCATGCCGACGCGGTGACAGTTCGCACGCGGCACTTTGTGGTTTGACAGCGGTTTCGATTCCGAGCACATTATCACGGTCCGTAGTTCGGACGCGATCTCGATGATCCGGTCGACGCCGCGGGCGAGCTCGTCGGGTTTCGGTTTCGTTTTCCCGCCGGTTTCGGGCAGGTGCTCATAACCGATGCCGTTGTCGTTCAACAGCTCGGCCAAAACCAACCCGTTGAACTGCGGCCACCGCGACCTCGCGACGCTCCGTACATCGCACAAAAATTGTATGTCGTAGGTCCGCAGCAGCTCCAAAAAATAAGCGAACGGATGCCGCCCGTGGCCTATGGAGTAAATTGTTAAAGCGTCTCGCATGAGGTTCTTGAACTGGACCATCGGTGAATTTATCCGGCGGTATATGTACCAATTCTACGCGAGCCGCCGCGATATCATCAATGCCGCG
>JBDTUT010000035.1:0-26152 GCA_040007515.1 Acidobacteriota bacterium
TTGCCGACGTGCTGACGGCCGTTCTCGCCCCAGTACCACATAAAGAACGGATGAGCTCCGTGATAAGCGTTTCCGCGGCGGTACATCTCGACGTATGCCGGATTCGAAGCGAATTCACGCTCGTATTTTTCTCTCAGATAAAACGCGTCGCGAGACTCCGGCAGCAGCCGGTGGAAAAATTCGATATACGACGGATGGAAATTATGATCGAACTCGTCGAAACACGGATGAGTAATGATCATCACGCCGCCCTTTCTCAGCAGCGGCTTGTTTCGGTACATGTTGAAGTGGTAACCAAGCGCCATCACCTGAACGAGCAGCGGATTCAGCGTCGAGTAGACGTTGTACGGCGAGATGTCCGGGATGCCGGTGATCATGATGTCGCACTGGCCTTTGACCGGAATCTCGTACTGCCGGTAATTCAGTTCAAGAATCTTCTCATGCACCGGCTCGGTCTTCCCGGCGAAGCAGCCGATCAACTCATACTGAGCGGGGATCGCGTGCAGCATCTTCCGCCTGGCACCGCGCGGCATTTTTGAGAACGTGCGTTTCATGCCTTCCCACTTCACGCGGTCCATGAATGTGAAGTCGTCCTCGTTGCGGGTAAGAATGTCGTAGCCGTCGGCGAACATTTTGTTGTTCAATGCGGTCTCGATGTGAAAGACCTTGCAGTTCTCGTCGACGAGCTTTCCAAGGCGAATGACCTTATGGTTCAATTCCGACGCCGGCGGGTCCATGTACGAGTGCGAGTCGCGGATGGTCTGCGGCTCGTGGTGGGCACGCAGACTTTCGTAATCGCAAAGCCCAACTGCGACCGACTTGTGCCCGCCGTCCATCGGGACAAGATTGATGTTTAGATAAATGAGCAGGTCACTCTCGATCGCACGCTTGTTCACACGCAGCGGCTCGTTGTGCCGCGTGTGGCCAAGCGTGACGAGGCCGTCGTCATCCTCGGCGTCATGGTTGTAGTAGCGATCGGGGTAATATTCGTTGTAAATATCGGCACCCACCATCCGCTTCATTTCCCACGCCGTCATTTTGCGGTGGAGCGAATTCGCGATTATCAGATGTATGTCGTCGACACCGTTAGCCCCGCACAGATCCAGCACGATTTCGAGCATCGTCTGCCGCATGTCCGGCGTCGCCATCGGCGGCAGCGGCAGCGAGATATCGTCCATCGCTATCGTCACGCGCATTCCCGGTTCGAGCAGCGCGTAAAGCGGTTCCATGTCGATCGGATGATTCAACGCGTAACGGATCGCCGCCTCGCGGTTCGGCAAACCCTTGATCGGCGGATTTGGATAAATAACCCGCGTCCCGACCGGAAGGTCCTCAAGAATAAAATCCTCACCGTAAGGCATGATCCGCGGTGCGGAATCCTTGTCGATATAAATGATCGATTCGTGTGTTTTGCGTCTTAGTTGTAGTGCCATTATTTATTGGTAATTACCGAAGCAATTATCGCCTCAATATTCTGAGGACCCAGATGAACTCTCTTAAGAATCTTGGTTAAAGCTTCAAAATCCCTTTTCTCTACCGCTTCATAGAACGACGTCATCAAACCAGACACCCATAGACGTTCATTGACCGTCATTCCCCCTGCTTCATCGCGAGATAACTCATGTGGAATTCTCGTGTTCATTTCAAATCCAAAACCGCCCAGTCATGCTGCAAAGCCGTTTGCTTCAATCTGAAATCCGGATTAACAGCAACCGGATGCCCGACGATCGAGAGCATCGGCAGGTCAGAGATGCTGTCCGAGTAAGCATATGAATCCGATAGATTGATATTCTCGCGTTCGGCGTATTCGCGGATCCATTTTGCTTTTGTGGCGGACGCCATTACGGGCGGGAGGACGCGGCCGGTGGCGTAGCCGTTGACGAATTCGAGTCGGTTAGCGGTGTAATCGTCTATGCCGAGATAGTCGACTAGTCGGTCGATCGTGAAATCGAGAGCTCCGGTAAGAACGATCTGCCGTTGGCCGATCTTTTTGCCCTGGGCGATCAGTTCCTGTGTGCCGTCGAAGATCGCGGGCTTTAACACTTCCTCGAAAAGTTCGTCGGAGAAGTATCGCAGCCGGTCCTGAGAAAAGCCTTCGTAGCTGCGGAAAAAGACTTCGTTAAAAACGTTTCGGGAATAAAGGTCAGTGATCCCGAAGAAAGGAAGCTTCGCCAGCGTCCCGACGCTTTTCTTGGCGGTCTGCCACAATCCCTGTTGCCGCCGCGCGTAAAAAGCGAGCGTGTGGACGAGGTTGGTGCTGACAAGTGTGCCCTCGAGGTCGTAGAACGCCGCGGCGGTCCCGTTTTTTTTCATACCGGCTTTGTGTTACTTTATCGACGCAACGCGCATCAAAAAGAATAAGTGAAGATATTAGCACGCAAAAGCAAAATATCTATATGAAATCGAGACCGGTTTACATTTTAATTACAATTGTAATTACTTCGTGCATACTTTGCTCGTGCTCAAAGTCGCGGGCGATCGAAAACCTGCCGCCTTCGGTCGATCCCGCCGCCATCCCAGACGTATTAATCAAGTCCGACGCGGCCTTTCGCGAACGCGAAGATCTCTTAAAACTTCGCGATGCGATCGCACAGCTCGCGACCGTTCGTGATCCGGACAACCGCAATTTCGAAGTCGAGCGACGGTTCGCCGAATTCAACTACTTCCTCGGCATTCACACTGACGACGAAAAGGAAGCCGAAGCCGCATTCGACAAGGGACGCGAGGCGGGAAAGATCGTGTCGAAGCTGGAGCCCGAAAAGCCGGACGGCTACTTTTGGTTCGCGGCGAACCTCGGCGAGCTGTCGCGAAAGAGCCCGATCACGGTCGGCCTCCGCTCGGTCGACGACATTAAAGAAGCGATGAACAAGGTCATCGAAATGCAGCCGAACTTTCAGGGCGGCAGCGCCTACGACGCACTCGCCCAGGTCGAACTGGCCACGCGCATCAATGGCGGAAAAGCCGAGAACGCCGTGCAGTATCTTGAAAAAGGCGTCGCGATCTAGGACGACAATTCTAATCTGCACCTGCATCTCGCCGAGGCTTACCTCGCGGTAAGCAGGGACAAGGACGCACGGGCTCAACTCGAACACGTGCTCAAAATGACGCCCAATCCCGACTATCTGCCCGAGCACCGCGACGCAGTCGAGGCCGCCAAGAAACTCCTTGCCACAAAGTTTTGACCGGCACGCACAAGGCAATTCAACTTCCGCTTTTTACGCACGGGCGCATTCAGGCTTACAATGCATACAATTATGCGTCGTGCCATCTTTCCCGGGTCGTTCGATCCGCTGACAAACGGACATCTGGACATCATCAAACGCAGCCTGCCGCTTTTTGACGAGCTGATAATCGCCGTGCTCAACAACGCCGACAAAAAACCGATGTTCACCGTCGACGAACGCTGTTCGATGATCAGTAAGGTTTTGCCGCAGATCAAGAACGGCGATTGCAAGTTGATCGTTGACAGTTTTTCGGGCCTGACGGCCGATTTTGCCCGTGAGCAAAACGCGACGGCGATCGTCCGCGGCATTCGCGCCGTCAGCGATTACGAATATGAACTGCGAATGGCTCTGATGAACCGCCGCCTGGAACCGACGATCGAAACGGTTTTCCTGATGGCGGCCGAAGAGTATTCTTACGTCTCGTCCAATCTGATGAAACAGGTCTTCGAACTCGGCGGCCGTGTCGAGGGCTTGATTCCGGAATTTGTCGAAGCGAAAATGCGCGAGAAACTGCACGGCGATGAAAGTAACCGGAGTTGACCACGCCCAAATCACGATCCCGAAAGGCGCGGAAGACGCGGCCCGCGCGTTCTATTGCGGCATTCTTGGATTCGCCGAGTTACCCAAACCCGAAGTGCTGCAAAGTCGCGGCGGTTTTTGGCTAGAGGTCGGCGAATTTCAAGTGCACGTCGGGACCGAGGAGAATGTGGACCGCGGAGCGACAAAGGCCCACGTCGCATATCGCGTCGTGCAGCTGGACGAATGGCGGCGGACGCTGGAAAACATCGGTGTCGAGATCGCCGAGGGCATTCAGATCCCGCACTTTCGCCGATTCGAGTTTCGCGACCCTTTCGGCAATCGTGTAGAATTTGTTGAACGCGTTTAGGAAATGGCCTCATTGATCTGCGACAGCGGGCAGCCTTTCGAGATGCCCTGCCCAGAGCTTTTATTGACTTATGGCAAAGCCGTTTAGGGTTTCGGAAAACGTTTCGCGCATGCATATGTCGTCGACGCTCGCGGCGGCACAGACAGCCGCCGGGCTTCGCGATCGCGGGATAGACGTGATCGACATGACGGTCGGCGAGCCCGACTTCGACACACCTGATTTCATCAAACAGTATGCCTGGGAAGGCCTGCAGAAGGGCCTGACGAAGTACACGCCGACACCCGGTATGCGGTCGTTTACCGAGGCCGTCGCCGAATTTTACGCAGGTGAGTTTGGTGCGACCTTCCCTGCGTCGCAGGTCGTTGCGTCGTGCGGCGGCAAACAGGGATTGTTCAATGCCGCTTGTACGCTGCTCAATCCCGGCGACGACGTGCTCATCCCAAAACCTTACTGGGTCACATTCCCCGAGATCGTGACGTTTTGCGGCGCGAATAGTATTTTCATCGAGACCGAGGACAACGCTTTCGTTTTGTCGGCCGATGCCGTTCGTGCGGCGATCACTGATAAGACTCGACTGTTGATCGTCAATTCGCCCAACAATCCGACCGGCCGTGTCATCCCGCCCGCCGAGATGAGAAAGATCATCGAAGTCTGCGCTGAACGCGACGTCTACGTTCTGACCGACGAATGTTACTTATATTTTGCTTACCCGCCGGGCGAGGTTTTCACGTCAACGTCCCTGCCGGACGAGCTGCGCGATTACGTCTGCATTGCCGGAAGTTTTTCAAAGACCTTCGCGATGACCGGTTGGCGTATAGGGTTTACGGTCGCAAATCCCGAATGGACAAAGGCGATCGTCAAACTGCAGAGCCACTCCGCAACGCACCCGACGTCGTTCGTTCAATATGCCTGCGCGCAGGCGTTGCAAAATCCGAAAGAGACGATGGCGGCCGTCAAATCGATGCTCGCCGAATACGAACGCCGCCGCGACTGGCTCATTCCTGCACTAAACGAAGTTAACGGATTTTTATGCCCGATGCCGGACGGTGCCTTTTACGCATTCGTCGATGTGCGGGAAATGATGGGCAGCCGCTTTTCGACCTCCGCCGAAGTCGCCGACGAAATGATGCTGCAGGCACACACGGTCGTAACCGACGGAGCTCCGTTCGGGGCCGAAGGCTTTTTGCGTTTTTCTTACGCGACATCGATGGAAAATCTTCACACTGCCGTCGAAAATCTAAAACGACATTTCAACTCCGGCGTTCCGATGACCGCTGCGAAGAATGACTAATTTAACTGAGGTTATCGGTTGGGCCAGTTCGATCATCCTGCTTATGACACTCGTCAAGCAGGTTTATAAACAGTGGAAGGAAGGGACGGCGGAGGGCGTCTCGAAATGGCTCTTCGTCGGACAGCTTTTCGCGTCGATCGGGTTTACGGTTTACAGCTATCTGGTAGGAAATTGGGTGTTTACCGTAACGAACGGCCTGCTGACGATAAATAATATCGCCGGAATTATCCTCTATTTCTATTTCAAAAAGAAACCCCGCTCCGCTTCGCAGTCGTCCCAATAAACCCTGCGATTTCTTTACTCGTTTTCGAATCTTAATTCAAACACATTTTTCTTATCGGAGCGGTAAAACCTAGCTGCCCGAGGTCATCAGTTCGCCGATCTCTTCGACGGACGCGGTTTTCGGATCAAGTTCACCGACGATCCGGCCGTCTCTGATCACGAGCAGCCGATCGGCCAGAGCGGTTACTTCTTCAAGTTCCGCCGACACGAGCAGCACAGCCGCTCCCGAGTCCCGCAGTTCGATCAATTTTCGATGGATGAACTCGATCGCCCCGATATCGACGCCGCGGGTCGGCTGCGAGACGAGCAGAAGCTTTGGATTGAGCTCGAATTCCCTGCCGATAATAAGTTTTTGCTGATTGCCGCCTGAAAGCGCACGTGCAGGAAGTTCGACGACGGGCGGCCTGACGTCGAAATTCTCGATGATTTCGTTCACACGCTTGGTGATCGCCGAGCCGACCAGAAAGCCCGACGACGCGACCGGCGGGCGATAATGCACGCCGAGGATCGAGTTTTCGGCGAGGTCGGAGTCGAGCAAAAGTCCGCGTCTATGGCGGTCCTCGGGAATATGCGCGATGCCAAGTTCTTTTATCTTGCGGGCGCTCAGGTTTGTGATATCACGGCCGGAAAATCGAACATGTCCTGACGCGGCGGGCGAGAGGCCGGCGAGAGCCTCGATGAGCTCGGTCTGTCCGTTGCCCTCGATTCCGGCAATGCCGACTATCTCGCCGGCACGAACGTTGAAGCTTACGTCGTTGACGTTAATACCGTGGCTGCCGCGCACATTCAGCCCGTCGACCTCGAGCATTACCTCGCCCGGGACGGCGTCGGTTTTCTCGACACGCAGCAGCACGTCGCGTCCGACGATCATTCTCGCGAGTTCCTTTGTGTTGGTCTCGCTCGTTTTTACGCTGCCAACGGTTTTGCCGTCGCGCATCACGGTTACGTTATCCGAGATCGCCAAAACCTCTTCGAGCTTGTGCGTGATGATGATTATCGTCGTGCCCTGTTCGTTCATTCGCCGAAGGATCTCGAAGAATTCCTGCACTTCCTGAGGCGAAAGGACGGCTGTCGGCTCGTCAAGGATCAGCAAACGAGCATTGCGATATAGAGCCTTCAACAGTTCGACACGCTGCTGCTGGCCGACCGAGAGGTTCTCGATCACGGCGTCCGGATCGACGCCGAGCCGCAGGTCCGTCGACAGTTTGGCTATCTGCCGTTTTGCCGCGTCGAGGTCGAGGTTTGCGGCGGTTCCGGTTTCGGCACCGAGCACAATGTTCTCGGCGACCGTCATGTTATCGACCAGCATAAAATGCTGATGCACCATGCCGATTCCTAAAGCGATCGCGTCGTGCGGATTGCGAATATTCGCCGGCTGGCCGTCAACGAGGATCTCGCCGCTGTCCGCCTTGTAAAACCCATAAGCGATCCGCATCACCGTCGATTTCCCGGCGCCATTCTCGCCGACGATCGCGTGGATCGTTCCCTTCTCGACCTTTATAGAAACGTCGTCATTAGCGACGACGTTACCGAAGGTTTTAGTAATATTTCGTAGTTCCAGCATTCAATTTATTTCGCCATCGCATCCGTGACCGTGATCTTGCCAGCGACGATATCGGACTTCGCTTGTTCTACTTTCAGTATCACGTCCTGCGGAATGAGCGCTTTGTTGTTGTCGTCTAACGCGTACGCAACGCCGTCTTTATCGAGGCCGAAGACGTGAAAGCCGCCATTAAAGTTGCCGTCGCGGACCTCTTTGACGACGTCGTAAACCACGTTGTCGACGCGCTTGACCATCGAGGTGAGCACGAATCCGGGCTTGACGCCGTTCTGGTTCGAGTCGACGCCGATGACGAATTTATTGGCTTCGCCGTTGGCGTTTTTGCCGTACTGTTCGACCGCGTCGAACGCACCGAGGCCCGAGTTGCCGGCCGCGGTAAAGATAACGTCCGCACCCTTGTCGATCTGTGCGAGTGCGAGTTCCTTGCCTTTCCCGGGATTGTTCCAAGCGCCGTCCGTCACACCGACGTAGTTCGCCAAGACCTTGATATTCGGATTGACGGCCCTCGCACCTTCTTCGTAACCGGTTGCGAATTTATGGATCAGCGGAATGTCCATGCCGCCGAGGAAGCCGAGGACGCCGGTTTTCGATTTCGACGCGGCGATCATTCCGACCAGATACGAGCCTTCGTGCTCGCGGAAGACGAGCGACGCGACGTTCGATTTCGGCGTTTTTCCGTCGGCCTCGAAAATCACTCCGTCGACGATGGCGAATTTGATGTTCGGGTAATCGGTCGCGACCTTCTGCATGATCGGGCTCTGAGCAAAGCCGACGCCGATAATCAGGTCAAAATCCTTTTCGGCAAAGGCACGCATCGCCGGTTCGATCGACGTCGGATTGCCGGGCTCGACATCCGAAAGGCAGATGTTGAGGTCGTTTTCGGCACGCTTTACGCCTTCCCAGGCGGCCGCGTTGAACGAACGGTCATTCTTACCGCCGATATCAAAAACGATGCCCACCTTTGTGCTGCATCCTGCCTTATGGGCGGCGGTCGGAGCGGTACAGGAACCGCAAAACACGAGCACGGCGGTGAGCAGCAGAACTAACGACAAATTTGTGATTCGCATAATAAAAAAGCCCGTAAGTTAGATGCCGCTCTAGCTTACAGGCATTGAAAAATTTGGGCAAGGCAGAACGCCGGCGGCCCGCTTTACTTGATTCCCCGCTTCAAAAGCTGCTCTCGCAGAGCCTGTGCGACCGCGACATCAAATCCGTTTTGCCTGCCCTGCTTTTTGCGGGCCCCGGCGATGTACAGGTCGCGTTTTTTAGACAATTCCAGAATCTCCGCACGGATCTGCTTTCGTTCGGCGATGCGGCGGCCGATCTCCGATTTCCGTTGCGTCGGCGTGAGTTTTTGGAGCTCTTCTGGCAGGTCCTCTTTCTTTATGTCTTCGATCTTTACAGCGTCGTTCTCAACGTCCTGAACCAGGTCGCCGTCGTATTGGAAAGTATTGACCGCTTTGTTCAATGCACGTTCCGCCTGTGCTCCCATCGGAGCACGAGCGACGATCGCGAGGTCCGCCGTCTGTTGCGATGTGATATTGTCCTTTCGCTGCTTCTCGCTTCCGTATGTGGTGTATGTTTTACCGACTTTTGTCGCCAGCTCGGCCAGCTTCGTATCGAACGGCGTCTCGATCGTTGCCACACCGCCGTCTTGAGCTATCGCGAAGTATTTGCCTTCGCCTCGAACAGCGATCGTCTGCCAAACTTGCCGCGTGCCGTCTGAGCTGCCGCACTGTATCGTATTGACGATCATCTTCTTTTTGACGGCCTCCGCGGTGGTCGCAAGGACGTCGGGCTCCTGAGTGTAACTTTGCGGCGGCGCGTCGCCGACGAGAAAGAGTATCTGTGCAAGCTTTTCCGTAGGCTTGGACCAACCGACGTTACGAACGCCGTCGGCAAGAGCCTTTCTCACATTTTCCGGCTCGTCCCCGCCGCCGTCGGCGCGATAGTCCATCAACGTCGTGTAGACTTTGTCGAGGTCTTCGGTGACAGGAAGGATCTTGGTAACGTACGTGTCCCCGATGTCGCGATATGCGACAAGGCCTACTTTTACCCGTGGCTTAGACGGTTTTTGCATCACGTCGTTGATGATGCCCCAGATCCGCTGCTTCGCGCCGTCGATAAGGCCGCCCATCGAACCGGTTGTATCGAGGACGAACACCATTTCGAGAGTATCTCGCGAAGCGGCAGCCGTGGATGTTGTTTGATTTACGATCTGTTTCGCGGGCGGAAGCGGCCGTTTCCGGTTCTGGCTGAAACCGGACGTTGCGGCGAAAAACGTGATCAGTAATGCGGCAAAGATCTTTTGTGCATTTGTTCTCATACGAAATCTCCTTTATCCGAAAAATGTAAGTGCTTTGGCAGTTACGGTTCGAACGGTGCTGTCGGAGATTTCTTGCAGGCTTTTTTGATTAACTTACGATCTCACGGATCAGAGTCGTCGTTTCGAGCGGTTTGTCGTGCTCAACGCGGTAGAAAGAGTTCGCAAATGCGCAGATCGAGTCGAATTGATCCTGTGTGCGGCAGTGAACGACGCCGAGCGGGTCGCCGCGGCGTACCTCGTCGCCGACGCATGTGTCCGATGAGAAACCGACGGCGAAATCGATAGTGTCTTCGGCCCGCGTGCGGCCTCCTCCCAAAACGACCATCGCGTTCCCGATCGCAAGAGAATCGATCGATGAGATGAAACCATCCCGGTCGGCGGTGACCTCAAACTTCATCAGTTCGCTCGTCAACAGCTTAACAGGTTCGTCGCATACGGAAGCGTCGCCGCCCTGTATTTCGATATTTTGGCTCAGTTTTTCAAGCGCCTCGCCGGACGAAAGTTTCGCGTCGGCCAGCGCACGTGCCGACTCGATATCGGGCGATGTGCCGGCAAGCACCAGCATGCGTGCTGTAAGTTCGAGCGATAACAGATATGTATTTTTGGCCGAGCCCATGATGTTGCCGTGCAGGATCTCGATGCATTCGTAAACCTCGAGAGCGTTGCCGACATACGTGCCCAACGGGCCGCCCATGTCGGAAATGACCGCCTCGACCTTAACGCCGAAATCGCGGCCGGTGGATACAAGCCGTGACGCAAGCTCACGAGAATCGTCGAGCTTTTGCATGAACGCACCGGCTCCCGTTTTGACGTCAAGGACAAGTGCATCTAAGCCTTCGGCCAGCTTTTTGGACATTATCGACGCGACGATGAGCGGAATGTACGGCACGGTCGCCGTGGCATCGCGTAGAGCGTACAATTTCTTGTCGGCGGGTGCGATCTCGCCCGTCTGCCCGGCCATCGCAAAGCCGCATTTATGCAGCGTCGAGCGAAATTCGTCCGTCGTCAAATTCACATTGTAACCCGAGATAGACTCGAGCTTATCGAGCGTGCCGCCCGTGTGCCCGAGTCCGCGGCCGGAGATCATCGGCACAGCGAGGCCGCACGCCGCCGCCAGCGGAGCGATGATCAACGACGTTTTGTCGCCGACGCCGCCGGTCGAGTGCTTGTCGGCCTTCGGCAGATCAATATCGGAAAAATCGAGCACCTCGCCCGAGTACAGCATCGCACGCGTCAAATCACTGCCCTCGGCCGGCGAAAGGCCGCGAATGAACATCGCCATCACGAGCGCCGAGATCTGGTAATCGGCCCACGATTCGTCGCACACGCCGTCGATAAACGCCCCGATCTCTTCACGCGACAGCCCGTGCCCGTCACGTTTCTTTTCGATTATTTCCTGTGGTCTCACGCTTTAAGAATAAAAAAGACTGTCGTCGTTTTGAACAATAACAGTCTGGTAAACGAAAATCGGATCTGACGACGGCTGCGGTTAGCTGACCGCTCGCTGGAGCATTACAATCGCTTCCGCCTTGACTGCCTCGAGCCGGCCGATCTCGCCGAGGCCCTCGTTCGTTTTGGCTTTCACACTAACATAATCCGTACCGACCTCCAACACGTTTGCAAGGCTTTCGCGGATGCGTTCTACGTAGGGCCGGAGCTTCGGCGCCTCGAGCGTAACGACCGAGTCGACGTTCGAGATCGTGTAACCGTGTTCCTTGATCAGGCCGACGGCGTACTTCAGAAAGACAAAGCTTTCCGCATTGCGCCACCGGTCGTCGCTATTGGGAAAATGTGTTCCGATATCGCCTAGTGCAAGCGCCCCAAGAATGGCGTCGGTGACCGCGTGTGCGAGAGCGTCGGCATCGGAGTGCCCGACGGCTCCGTGTTCAGATTCGATCTCAATGCCGCCGAGAAAAAGCGGCAGGCCCGCTTTGAGGCGGTGAATGTCCGTACCAAACCCGATCCTGTTCATACCTGATCCAGATAACCGTTTCGTATAAATGCTTCGACAATTACGAGGTCCTCGGGGTGAGTGACCTTGATGTTGACCGAGTTTCCCGCGACCGCAATGATCGGATGCCCGAGGCGTTCGACCAGCGAGCATTCATCCGTAATATTTTCGCCGGTGCCGACGGCTTCGAACGCCTGCCGCAATAGCGAAAACCGAAATGCCTGCGGCGTAAGCGCACGTCTGAGACGCGTCCTGTCGACGGTGCCCGTGATTTCGCCGCCGTCGACGAGTTTGATCGTATCATTGACCGGTGCCGTCAGGCAGGCCGCACCTGACTTAGCGGCAGCAGCGATCGCCCGCTCGATCTCGTCGACCGTGACGAGCGGCCGGGCCGCGTCATGGACCGCAACTATCTCGCAGGCGTCATCGACCGATCTTAGTCCGTTGGAGACCGACGAAGCCCTGGTTGCTCCGCCGGCGACGACAAACTTAAGCTTACCGACACCGAAATCGCGCGACAATTGCGCAAATTTTTCGACCTCGTCCGCCGAGACGACGACGACGATCGAATCTATCGACGGAGCAGCGTCAAAGCGCTCGAGTGAATATTGAATTATTGGTTTTCCAAGAATCTCGAGGAATTGTTTCGGCCGTTCCGAACCGAATCTGCTGCCGTTGCCGGCTGCGACAATTATCGCTGTATTCATCGGCTGAGACGGCGGTTAGTCGAGTTCTTCGAGAATGGTGGATTGGCGAAGATCGCGAGTGGCTTTTCTGAAGCCGAGGGAGCGCGAGTCGTGAACGCCCATCGTCTTTTCCGATTCGCCGTGGTCGTCCTTGTCTTCCCATAGACGGCCAAAGATCATCTTGCCCGCGGTAGTCTGAAGCACGCTTGTGACCGCGATATCGGCCGTCTTTCCGATCAGGCGTCGGGCATTGTCGACGACGACCATTGTTCCGTCATCGAGATATGCGACGCCCTGGTTATATTCCTTACCTTCCTTGAGAACAAAGACACGCATCGCTTCACCCGGCAAAACGACGGGTTTCAGAGCATTTGCGAGCTCGTTGATGTTCAGAACCTGTACGCCGCGGAGCTGCGAGACTTTGTTGAGGTTGAAATCGTTGGTGACGATAACGGCATCGAGCTCTTTGCCGAGTTCGATGAGTTTAAGATCAACTTCCTTGACGGCCGGAAAATCGGTTTCGACGATCTGGATATCGAGCTTGCTGTTGTTGCGCAGCCGCTGCAGCATATCGAGCCCGCGGCGGCCACGTTGGCGTTTCGACGAATCGGCGGAGTCGGCGACCTGTTGGAGCTCTGCAAGGATGAAATTAGGGATGATCAGCGTGCCGCCGAGAAAGCCGGTTTCCGCAACATCCGCGATGCGGCCATCGATGATCACGGACGTATCGAGTATCTTGTAATCGATCTTGATGCTTTTGTCGCTGAATATACCGCCGAGTGCCGAAAGATCGAGATAATCGCCTTTCGCCGCACCGACCATAAGGCCGATGTAGCCCATAAAGAAGCCGAGCGCGATGATGAGAAAAACTTTCATCTCGCCGGAAACGGTGTTGATGTCCTGAGCACTGATCAGCATTCCGATCAGATACGCTCCGACAATGCCGAGAATTGAGCCGACAGCCGCGCCGATCAGCGTCCGCAGGCTCGCACGGCGAGCACGCATTTCGATCGCTATTATGACTCCGGCGATAAGTGCACCGGTGAGAGCCGAAAGAAGCTGACGCGTGCCGATCGGAGCCTCGATATGCCGCGTCTGAGCAAGCGGGTTGAGAAGGTACCCAACCATCGCCAGCAACGCAACAAATGACACTCTGATTATCGTTACATCAAGCTTCATCACTTAAAATTTTACCACGATTTCGATTTTGCCAGTAACCAAAAAACCGGCGGTCTGCGGCCGTTCATCCCGCAACTTCGAGCACCTGCCCGTTTATCCCGACCGCCTCAGGCGAAAGCAGATAAAGCACCGCTCTTGCCGTATCGTCGGCTGCTGCCGTGCCCGCCATCGGCAAAAGCTCCGGATCAAATCCCTCGCGGACACTCTTCGCCGCTGTTGAAGCGACGGCGTTCACACGAAATTTTGCGGGCAAAGTTCTTGCAAGCGACTTCGTGAAACCCTCGACCGCCGACTGCATCGCTTCGTACAGCGGAGCATTTTCCGACGTTTCTCGAGTAAAAACGTTCACGATCCGCGGCTTGGGACGGTCCGCCATCAACGGCAGGCACGCGTTCGTCACTAGATATGCCGCTTTGAAATTCGAACCGACAACCGTGTCGAAATCGAGCTCCCCGCTATCTTCAAATGACGATTGGGGCAAGTATTTCAGACAATTCACTAAAAGATCGAGTCTTCCGAACGACGATCCGACCTCGGATATGAGCTTTGCTATGCCGTCGGGTGTTGTGATGTCCGCTTCGACAGCCTTCGCCAGCGTGCCCAGCGACTGCATTTCAGCGAGAGCTCCTTTATATTCGTCAGCGGCGTCGCTGAAGGCGACGATCACAAAGCTTCCCTGAAGGGCAAGCTGTAGAGAAACCGCGCGCCCGATCGGACTTGCGCCGTCGGTGACAAGCGCGACCTTTTCGGCGAACGCATGGATCGATTGAACGGACATATAAACGATTTTGCGACATCCCGACGAAAAAGAAAAAGGCACGCCGAAACGATCGTTTCGGCATGCCCGGCATTGGCGATCCATTGTATTAGCTCCGCGGCTGATTTGCTCCCGGGCTCCAGTCGGTGTCGAGGCCTTCTTCGTCGCGGTTTTCCTGCTCCGAAAACTTCCCTTCGCGGCCGCCCGCCGTTGTGCTGTCACCGCTTTGCGAGCCGGTGTCTTTGCCATATCCGACGCCGATCGCTTTTTCGCTCTCGCCACGCTCGTGACCGGTAAGATCGTTCGTCAGTGCTTCTTTACTGTTCTTCTGTCTGTTTTGATCACTTGTCATTGAATTTACCCCTCGTGTTCGGATTCGCCGCTCCTGCGGATAAAATTTTGCTTACAAATATCGTGCCGAGGGCGTTAGTTGCGGCGTTGATACGCTTTGATGCTGCGAAGAGCTCTAATTAACGTTTTGACGCGCTTCCGATGTATCATCTTAGAACTATAAATCTCAGTCTGAAACGGTCTTTTTTGATATGGCAAAACAACCTGCCACGATTTACGTCTGCCAGAATTGCGGCCATCAGTCGCGAAAATGGATGGGCCAATGTAGCGACTGCGGCGAGTGGAACACGCTCGTTGAGGAACGTTTCCGCCCGACCGCGCAGCCGGCCGCGGCCGCTGGCGGTTCCGGCCTTATGTCCCGCTATCGCGAATCGTCGCCTATCGTATTTTCCGAAATAGAAACGCAGGACGACGCTCGTGTATCGTCCGGCATCGAGGAATTCGACCGCGTTCTCGGCGGCGGCATCGTCGCGGGTTCGCTCGTCCTCATCGGCGGAGCTCCTGGCATCGGCAAATCGACGATCGTTATCCAGATGGCCGAAAAGCTGAGCCGTATCGGCGCAAAGGTCCTGTACGTGTCGGGCGAGGAATCTGAACGGCAGATAAAGATGCGCGGCGAACGGCTCGGGCTGAACGCCGATAATCTGTTTCTGCTGCCCGAAACGAATCTGCAGTCGATCATGGCGCAGATCGAAAAGCTGCAGCCGCAGTTCGTCATCGTCGATTCGATCCAGACGATTTTCAGCGAACGCATTGAGTCGGCGCCGGGCAGCGTTTCGCAGGTTCGTGAAGTCGCGGCGCAGTTGATGATGTACGCAAAGCAGACCGCGACGCCCGTATTTTTGACCGGTCACGTTACCAAAGAAGGATCGATCGCCGGGCCGAAAACGCTCGAGCATATCGTCGACACCGTTTTATATTTCGAAGGCGACCGCCATCACAACCACCGCATCATTCGCGCGACCAAAAACCGTTTCGGAGCGGCGAATGAGATCGGCGTGTTTGAGATGACGAACGCCGGATTGATTCCTGTCGGTAACCCATCGGAGCTGTTTCTGCAGGAACGCCCCGAGGGAGCGAGCGGTTCAGTGGTCACCGTTTCGATGGAAGGCACGCGGCCGATGCTCGTCGAGGTGCAGGCACTTGTGAGCGGCACCAAATCGGCCTCGGGACGGCGAATGGCGCAGGGTTTCGATTACAACCGCACTTCCCTTTTGATCGCGGTCCTCGAAAAGCGGCTCGGGTTTCAACTCGCGGGCGATGACGTTTTTATCAATATCGCCGGTGGATTGGAAGTCGACGAACCGGCCGTTGATCTCGGTGTGGTTGCCGCGATCGCATCGAGCTTTCGGAATTTGCAGATACCGCCCGAAACGGCAGTGTTCGGCGAGGTCGGCCTGACCGGCGAGGTCCGAGGCGTTTTGCAGGCACAGGCACGTGCCCGCGAAGCGCAAACGCTCGGGTTCAAAAAACTGATCCTGCCCGCGTCGAACAGATCAGGGCTCGAAAAGCTGCTCGGAATTCGCGTCATCGGCGTCCGAAATCTCGAGGAAGCACTCGATGAACTTTTTGGCTGAGATCGCGGTAAATATTATAGTCAGAACTCTTGCGTCGCTCGGGGCGTACTAAAACTGCCTTCTATATTATTTCCCTGGAGATTTTAATGCTGAAAAGATCAGTTTTTATCGCAGTCTTTATTGTGGCAGTTTGCTGCCAGGCATTCGCACAAAAATCCGATGACGCGGCTTTTAGGTCGATCGTAAAACAAATGCTCGACGCACAGACGGACTTTGACGCCGCGGCTCTCGACAAGATCTACACGGCCGATTTTATCGAGATCTCGCCGGCCGGCGAATTCGACCCGCGTGAAAAAGTACTTGGTTTTTACAAACCGGAACTTAAACCCGATCCGGCCAAAGTGAATGTTTCGGTCGACGCGTCGGATTTTTCGATACGAAATTACGAAAAGACGGCGATCGTGATCACGAAGCTCACGTTCAACGTAACCGCCGACGGCCAACAGGTTCCGCCGCGGAACATGCGTGCGATGGCGGTTTTTAGAAAGGAAAACGGAGCGTGGAAGATCGCGTCGGTGCAATACACCGGCATTCGTCCCGCTCCGCCGAAATCGCAGGGCAAATAATCAACAGCGATGAGCAAAACGATCCATACCGACGGCGACGAAGGCGTCGTCATGATAGTAAAGGACACCAAGATCACGGCACGGGAGCAGACCGTCGGCCGCTCGCCAGTTCACGTCGTCTACGGCGGAGCCCATCTGTACAAGGCCGACACGGCGGCGAAACTCGGCAAGCGTGCGATCGCATCGCTGGACGAATACGCGCCAAATTTTGTTGAATTCGCCCAGGCGATGACGCTGCCCGAAACCGCCAGCCTTCCGCGAATGCCGAACGCCGTCGCAAAGCTTCACTCGCAAATATCGAAAGCTCCGGAAAAGGCACGCGAACAGAATTTTGCCGCGTGGTTCGCCTGGAGCGTTCATGCCCGCACGATCCAGAAACTACAGACCGAGCCGGTCGAAGATTTCAGGATCGATTTCGAGGACGGCTACGGTTTCCGTCCGGATGACGAAGAGGACGGACACGCCGCCGCGTCTGCTCGAGAGTTGGCAGAGGCATTTTTGAAGAAAACCGTAACGCCATTTTGCGGCTTTCGCGTCAAATCGTTCGGCACGGCGACCCGCGCACGAGCGGCCCGCACGTTGGATATTTGCTTAGCGGAACTGATCAAGGCTACCGGTGGACGCCTGCCGGAAAACTTCGCTGTCACGCTGCCGAAGGTGTTGGATAAAAAGCAAGTGAAGCAGCTCTGCAAACAGCTCGCCCACCACGAAAAACAGGCAGGTATCGGGAAAGATACGATCGATGTCGAGATTTTGATCGAAACGCCGGAAGCGATCGTGGACAATAAAGGCCGTGTCCCGCTTCGCTCTTTTGTGAAGGCCGCGGGCAAACGCCGCGTGTCCGTTCATTTCGGTGCGTACGATTACACATCCGCGCTGTCGATCGCGGCCCCGTTTCAGGACATTCGGCACGCCTCGTGCGACTTTGCCCGGAACATGATGCAAGCGAGTCTCGCGTCTCTCGGCGTGCGTTTGTCCGATTCAGTAACTACCGAGCTTCCCGTCGCGGTGCATCGCGGCGATCAACTTTCGGAAGGCCAAAAAAGCGAGAACCGCCGAGCCGTCCATCACGGCTGGCGAGTTCATTTCGAGAACGTGACGCGTTCGATGTCGGCGGGATTTTATCAGAGCTGGGATGTTCATCCCAATCAGCTTCCGGCCAGATACGCGGCCGTGTATGCATTTTTTCTCTACAATTGCGATGCACAGGCCCGCCGGCTGAAAGGGTTTATCGAAAAGGCGACGCAGGCGAGCATGTCAGGCACGACCTTTGACGACGCTGCGTCCGCTCAAGGCGTTTTGAACTTTTTCCGCCGTGCAGTTGAATGCAGGGCCTTGACCTATGAAGAAGTGAGATCCGCGACCGGCCTGACATCTGACGACATAACGCTACTCAGTTTTGCGGACCTTGTCGAAAAGGTTTAGGCCGGATCGTCGCCCGACATTACTTCTTCGAGCAGGAATTCCCTTTCGGACCTCGCGTCGGTCGGGTGCGCACGTGCGGCAGCAGCCGAGGACGATGAAGGCTGCTGGAATACGTCGATCTCGATCGGCAGGCCCTCGAGTTCGAGCCGATGTGAAATGATCTTTGAGATGAGCTCTTGTTCGAACTGCGTAACGTCGACGAACTTCACGCCCACGCCGGTGTCTTCAAAACGATAGACGGCTTTGCAGCGCAGCGGCAGACGATTTTTATTCGGCAGCTCGATCTCGAGCCGAAATTCGTCGCCGACATAGATATTCTCTTCCCAGCCGGTAAAACAGCCGCCGATGCTGATCTGCTGTAAATAGGTCTCCTGCCTCTCGCCGAATTTCGTGATCAGCCATGCCGGAATATCCAGGGAAAATCGTGTGTGATTGCGTTGAGATAGTGACATTGCGTCGGTGAGGTTCGGCGTAGTTGTGAGAAAAGGCCGCTCGTATATTTTACCGATTTGAATACTACTAAGGCAACAAATATTTCGCACGGCCGTTAACGCAAAACGCCGCTGAAATTCAGCGGCGTTTTGCGTTCGAAATGTATATTTCGTTAGTTGTTCGCGGCTCCGGTTTTTGCGCAGTGTGCGGCAAACGCATCGGCGAGCGTTTGGGCAATGACCTGCGGCGGACGCCCTTCGAGATCGCGGCGTTCAAACATCTGAACCAGCTCGCCATTTTTTAAAATGCCGATCGACGGCGACGAAGGTGCGTATCCGGTGAACAGCTCGCGGGCCGTGTCGGTCGCGTCGATGTCGGCTCCGGCAAAAACCGTGATCGCCTTGTCCGGTCTGGCTTCCGAATTCTGAAGCGCCATCGCAATGCCCGGGCGAACGCCGCCGGCCGCGCAGCCGCAGACAGAGTTTACGACGACCATAACGGTGCCGTCTGTGTTTTCGACCGCTTCCTTTACGGCTTCGGACGTTTTTGTTTCTTCGATCCCGAGTTGTGCGAGCTCGGCCCGCATTCCTTGGATCATCATCTCAGGATATGGCATAAGATCTCCTCTGATATTATATCTAATATGAATCTTTCGGCCCGGCAATAAAACCTGACCTTTTTTTCAAGTATCGGTGACAAGGCCATCACAGTCAAGTTTGTACTCGAATTCGCACGCCTGTTTGCCGACCAAACCCGAATTCTCTAATATTAGGTGATAATCTAGGTAAAAAGGTTCGACCCCGCATTTCGCCCCACAAATGGCAATTGAGATCGAGAAAAAGTATCGCGTCGACAAAAAGCGTCACGACGAAGTAATTACGAAGCTGGAAAAACTCGGCGGCAAGTTCACCAAAGAGGTGTTCGAAGAGAATTATCTGCATCGCGGTGGTTTACTCGACGAACGCGGTGCTGTTCTCCGTTTACGGAAGATCGGCGACTTCACCGTTTTGACCTACAAGGAAAAGCTTCGAAACGATTCGGACTTCAAACACAAGACCGAATACGAAACGGTCGTCGCCGACGTTGACGCGATGGAAAATATTATTGGCAGACTCGGATACAAACTCTCGGTCATTTACGAAAAGCGACGTAAGATCTGGCACTTCAAAAACGTCGAAGTGATGATGGACGAACTTCCGTTCGGCTTGTATATGGAGATCGAGGGAACAATAGAAGACATCGCGAAGACGGAAAAACTGCTCGAGATTCAGGACCTTGAGCTCGAAACGCGCGGTTACCCGCGCTTGACCGCAAAGTACGGCAAGATCAAAGGCGACGTCGCCGAGGCCCGTTTTGAGCGGACCGCCAGCGCCTAAACGCCCGGACGCTGTCCCACAAAAAAGAGTTGTGAGTCGAACGAATTCGTTGCCGCACCTGAGACCTTACGGTACGTCCCGTCGCTTCTCAATTGCCTTGTGTTCGCGATGTCCCGGAGGTATGCGTCGAGAACTGTATATCGCAGATAATTTGCGATCTCCGCATCCATGATCGGCAAAATTACCTCGACGCGCCGATCGAGATTTCTCGACATCCAGTCCGCACTTCCGATAAAGATCACTTCGTTCTCGCCGCCGCCGTTCGCAAAATAGAATATCCGGCTGTGCTCGAGGAACCGCCCGACGACCGATCGGACAGTTATCGTCGACGATAGTCCCTTGACGCCGGGCCTCAATGTACAAATGCCGCGAACGATCAGGTCAATATCGACGCCGTCCAGCGATGCGGCGTACAGTTCCTCGATCAACTGCAGATCGGTCAGGCTGTTCATTTTGAGGATGATCCTCGCGTCTTTGCCGTCGCGCTTGTTTTTCGCCTCTCGCCGGATCAAACCGACAAGTTCCTCACGCAGGCTGAGCGGCGCTACGATCAGGTGATTGTAGCTGTCCGGCTGCGAATAGCCGGTGAGAAAATTAAAAAGGCTCGTCGCGTCGGCACCGATCTCCTCGTTGGACGTAAGTATCCCCAAATCGGTATATTGCCGCGAAGTCGTCGGGTTGTAATTCCCTGTGGCCAGGTGGACATAGCGGACGAGCTTTTCGCGTTCGCGGCGGACGACTAGCAGAACTTTGGAGTGCGTCTTCAGTGTGTGAATGCCGTATACGACGTGCACGCCTTCATTTTCAAGCCGCCGTGCCCACTCGATGTTGTTCTCTTCGTCGAAACGCGCCTTTAGTTCGACAAGAGCGGTCACCTGTTTGCCGAGCTGGCTGGCACGGATGAGTGAATCGACGACGGGCGAGTCTTTTCCGGTCCGGTAGAGACAGATCTTTATCGCCTGAACGTCGGGGTCTTCAGCCGCTTCGGCGATAAAATCCGTGACGACCGAGAACGACGTGTATGGATGATGGAGCAAGATGTCGCCGCGCCGGATCGCGTCGAAAACGCTCTTTTTTTCGATCAGCATGTGCGGAACCGAGACCGAGATCGGCCGGTCCTTTAACTCAGGCCGGTCGAGCGAATAGAGCTGCATCAGATCGGGGATGCCGACAAAACCTTCTATCGGGTACACGTCGTTCTCATCCAGCCCGATACCGGTCGTAAGCAGCCGCAGCATTTTTTCCGGCATTTCGGCGGAAACTTCGAGCCGCACAGGAAAGCGAAAACGGCGACGCTGTAACTCGCGTTCGAGCGTACGCATCAGGTCGCCGGCCTCGTCCTCGCGGAGCTCGATATCCGCGTCGCGGGTGACGCGAAACAAAAATCCCTCGCTCGTTTTCATGTGCGGAAACAATTGCTGAGCGTTCGCGGCAATTACTTCTTCCAGAAGCGTAAAGCGGCCCTTCTTTTCGTTGATCGGCACCAACCGCGGCACGGTCGCCGGCAGCTTGATGCGTGTGAAACGTTTTTGACGGAAAAGGTGTTTGAGATTTTTCTGCGTGAACGACCGGTTCGGCTCGATAAACAGCCCGAGGTTCAGGCTGAGGTTCGAGATATAAGGGAACGGATGGCTCGAGTCGACCGACTGCGGCGTCAGTATCGGAAAAAGATTGTCGCGGAAATAATGATCAAGCTTCTTGCGGTCTTTGGCATTGAGCGATCTGTACGACTCAACACGGATACCGGCGGCGGCAAGTTCGGGCTTCACGGTCTCGTTCAAATAACCGACCTGCCGCTTTAACATCGGCCGTAGCCGTTTCCCAACTTCGCGAAGCTGCTCTGCCGGCGTCAGGCCGTCGTATGAGAGTTCGGTCACGCCTTCTTCGATCTGTTCCTTAAGTCCCGAAACGCGGATCATGAAAAACTCGTCGAGATTCGTCGAAAAAATCGACAGAAACTTCAGCCGTTCGAGTATCGGCAGATTTTCGTCCATCGCTTCGTCGAGAACGCGTCGGTTGAATTCGAGCCAGCTCAGTTCGCGGTTAAAGAGCGTCGGGCCCTCGAACGATCCGGCGGATGAAGAACTTTCGATGACTGGTTCGGTTGACGTATTTGCGATATTTAGATCGTTAGGACTCATAGCGGCACGGTCAATTATAAAACATGCGAACGGACCGCGAATGTTAACTTAATGTTACGTCTTTGTAATGCCGGCAGGCAACATGTTTTGCTCTTTCAGGCAACGATCGTCACCGGGCAGCCGATCGGAACGGCAGCGAAAAGTTCCTCTATCTCGGCGTTTTCTAGCGCGACACAGCCTTCGGTCCAGTCACCGTTGATGCCGCCGCCGTGAATGTATATCTCACCGCCGACGGCTGTTTTTTGCGGCGGCTTTTTGCCGTCGCGAATCGCATGGACGATAGCATCGTGCTCATCGCGGGCGATGAGTCCGGCCTCAAGACCGCGAGCCGCGGCACAGTCGTCCGGGTAACTAATGCCGAGCGACAGGTGAAATTTGCTTTCCGGATTTTTTGCGAAAATGTAAAACGTACCTTCGGGCGTCCGGTCGTCGCCCTCGACGGCTTTGCTGCCGTGCGGATCGGTTCCGAGAACAACGATATGCGTCTTTACGAGTTTGCCGCCGTCAAATAGCTCAAGACGGCGAAGCGACTTTGTGATGATTATCTTCGGATCGTTCAGCATTCCATTCCAGGTCTAATTTTGCCCTGGCTTCGCTTTCGCGGTTTCGATCGCAGCGGCCATTGCCAGCGTTCTTTTCCGCTCCTGGGGCCGGCCGTTTTTTCCCCAAAACGCCGCGAGCTTTTTGTAGCGTTCGGCCGGATCGTATTTCAGCCCCCACGCGATCTTCGCCATGCACTCCGGGCAAACGTCCAGCGGCCGCCGGTCGGTTTCGGCCAGGTGGTTCGTTCCCGACATAAGGCATTCGTATTTAGTGCAATGCAGCATCGAGAACATATGCCCGGTCTCGTGCATCGCGACCTTCAGCGTTCGGTCTAGAAATCTATCGTATGACGCATTCGTTTTGGTTTTATCGCTCAACCGGTAGAGAGAGTAAACGCCGACGCGGCCCTCGAGACTTGCCTGCCCGAACACGAACGACCATTGCGGGTCGGGAAACAGATCGAAATTTGTGAAACACAGAAAAGCGGTTGCATCGTTCGGGAGCATTTTTGGCAAAACATCCTCGATAAAATACGTCGTCTTTATCTGGCGGTTGTTCGGAAAGATCGTCCGGGTCATTTCCTTCGGGACTGTACCGATCGGCTTTTCGCGTTCCAGCCTCACGGGCAGGCCGTAAAATGCCGACATATAATCGGCGGTTAGCCTGAGCACTTTCTTTTGCTCAGGCGTGAAGGTCCCGATCGGTTGAATGTAGATCGTCTTTCGCTCGCCGGTCGGCAGCGTCGGATTCCCAGCCGTGTATTCCGCGAACGTCTGGCCATCTTCAGGATGTCCCTCGAGCCAATCCCCGCGCTCGACATGCATTGGCCGAAAAAATGGAACGATCGCGTCTTTGAGCGTCGCCAGTTCTGCCGCACGCGAATCCCTCGCAGGCACGGAAACGTTGGCCGTCTCGCCGCCACCGCCGCAAGCGGCAAGGATAAACAGCGCCGCAACGCACAATATTTTATATCGCTCGAACAGGTGTTTCTATTTCGACAGTCACGGTTCGCGCATCGTCGCCGTCGCCTTTTATCGTCGCGCGATAAACAGTGGCCGGAAACTTGTATGCACCGAGTTGCTCGGCCCATTCGATGATAACAATCGTGTCTTCCTGCTGGGTTAATTCGTCGAGGCCGACGGCGAAGATCGGATCAGCGGACTGGTCGATACGCCAGAGGTCGATGTGATAAACGTCCGCTTTGTCGGTCTTGTACAAATTTACCAGGGTAAAGCTCGGGCTCGTCACTTCGTCGATATCAAAGCCGAGAGCGTCCACAATTCCCTTCGTCAAAAGAGTCTTGCCGCCGCCGAGGCCGCCGGTGAGCAAAATTGCATCGCCGTGCCGAAGACGCGAGCCGATCGACCTTCCGATTTCGAATGTTTGGTCCGGCGTAGTGCAAATGTAGGTTTCCGCCGTCCCGGCGTCTGTTGTCGTCGTCATGACAACAGCTCAAAGGCATCGGCGAACGCCTCGCGGACGTCCGAGGCCGTCATCGTGCGTTTACCGTATTGGCGTTCCGCAATGTCGCCCGCCAAGCCGGCAAAATAGACAGCGGCAACCAGCGTTTCAAAGATCCCGATTTTGAATTGCACCGCCTGTGCGACAAAGCCCGCAATTACTCCGCACAATGTGTCGCCGTTACCCGCTTTCCCAAGGCCGGAGTTGCCCGTAGGGCTTATCACTACGCGGCCGTCGGGATCAGCGACCATCGGCCGCTCGCCTTTCAGCACGAGGAAAACTTTGTGCAGTGTCGCAAAATCGCGTGCGGCGGCGACGCGGTCCTTTATGCGTTCGCGGTCCTCGGTTCCAAGCAGGCGCAAAAACTCGCCGTCGTGCGGCGTCAGGATCAGCGGAAGTTCGGCCGAGCCGGCAATATCGAACGGCGATAAAGCGTTCAGGCCGTCAGCATCGATCACCACCGGCGTTCTGCGGTGTTCAACGATCTTTCGTACAAGTTCTCTGGTTTCCTCGTCGCTCGAGGACAAGCCACTGCCGATGGCGACACAATCGACATTCGACCAAAAGGCGGCGACATCGTCATAGGCGGCCGCTGAGGCTGCTCCGGCGGGCGTTTCCGCGATCCCGCGGACCATCACTTCCGGGGCGACCCGCGATGCGATCGATGTTAATCCTGATCTTGGCGTTGCGATCGTTGCAAGGCCGGCACCGCTGCGGATCGCCGCGTTCCCGCAAAGCACCGCGGCACCCGAATAATTTGCCGACCCGGCGACGAGCAAAACGTGTCCGCGTTTATTCTTATAAGAATTGGACGTGTACTCGGTCAGCGAAAGCCACTCGCTCGCGTCTTCGGCCTCGCTCAGAAACACCTGTGACGGCGAGGCCTGAACAAGGTCGCAGGGCGAACCGATCTTTTCGATCCGCAATTCCCCACCGCAGTTTGCTGCCGGCGGCAGCACGTTGGCGAGTTTCGGAGCGGTAAACGTAACGGTCACGTCCGCCCTCGCGACGCTCCCGTTGCAATCGGAGCAGTCGGCGAGCAGGCCGGACGGCACGTCGAGCGAGACCACAAGCGTTTCGCCGTCTTCGCATCTCGCGCAAAAAGCGGAAATGAATTCGGCGGCCTGTTCGAAAACGCCCTCGAGCGGTCGCGTCAGGCCCGTGCCGAAAAGCGCGTCGACGATCACGTCGGGGTCGTCGCCCTGAAAGTTCAGCGAATCGTAATCGAGCCAGTCCTCGAGGCTTGAGAATTCTTCGAAAGCGAGGTCGGACTGCTCGACCTCAAAATTCTCCGCGTCCGCGATCTTTCGGAGCGTCTCAAAATTCGTCCGTGCGTCGCCGCCGGTGTTCTCGACCTGTCCGAACAGGCAAACCTCGACGTCGGCTCCCTGCGACCACAAAATGCGGCCAAGTGCGGCCCCGTCGCCACCGTTGTTGCCGCGCCCGCACATTATCAAAATGCTCTTGTCGCGGACCGAGCCGCCGAGCTTTTCGCAGATAACGCGGGCCGCCGCGTTCGCCGCGTTCTCCATAAGCAGGATCGATGGAATACCGTATTTTTCCGTCGTCAGCCGGTCAACCTCGCGCATTTCGTCTGCCGTCAAAACCTTTTGCATATAACATTAACTTGCCACAACCGGCGACAAATAAAAAGGCAAAAGGTGTTTGGGTCGTGCGCCGCAGCCGGACAAACCAAAAAACCGCATTCCTTTCGAAACGCGGTTCTTCAGACTTTAGATTGGAGACTATGAACAGACTTCGACGCCCATCAGGTAAACTTATTGCCTGCCACTGTACTTGATCACCGTTTTTTTTCCGTTCATTTATTACAAAGTTTCATTCGCCGCTCGTTTCCAAAAAAAGCCGAGATCAATTCGATTTTTATTTTACGCCGTCGCCTTTCAAACTTTTGCCGGGCTAAATCGGAAACGTCGTGAGATTGAAACTTTAATTGAATTCAAGCGAAAAAGATTCCACCGGCTTCGGCCAGTGGATAAAAAGGGAGCGGCTGGTTTCTTGAAGAGAATTCTCCGGCCGCTTCCTTGCGCGCTGATAAATTATGGTGCTCCCGAGTGGATTCGAACCACTGGCCTTTCACTTAGGAGGCGAACGCTCTATCCAACTGAGCTACGGGAGC
>JBDTUT010000036.1:0-25378 GCA_040007515.1 Acidobacteriota bacterium
AAATACGAGGTAAGTAATAAGGACTATAAGGAATTCGTCAGCGCGGGCGGCTACGCAAGACAAGAGTACTGGAAGTTTCCCGTCGTTAAAGACGGCCACACCGTCTCGTGGCAGGACGCAATGTCGCTTTTCCGTGACCGGACGAGTCTGCCGGGGCCGCGCGACTGGTCCAGCCAGACCTTCCCGGACGGCAAGGTCGAGCACCCTGTAACCGGCATCACGTGGTATGAGGCGGCTGCGTATGCGGAGTTCAGAGGGAAGAAGCTCCCCACCGTGTTCCAATGGGAAAAGGCCGCCCGTAACGGCTCTCACCAGGACGCTAGCTACAAAATGCCTTGGGGCGACCAATACCCCGGCGACTCGTTCGCGAATCGGGCCAATTTCGAGAATACCGGTACGGTTCCGGTCGACAGCGAAGAGTTCGGCATCAGCGAGTTCGGTGCGTTCAACATGGCCGGCAACGTCTCCGAGTGGGTCCTGAATAAAGGGCCCGACGGGTATTACGCCACGGGCGGGGCGTGGGGCGAGCCTCCTTACACTTTTTCATATTCCGGCGAGTACCCGGGATTGTTCGAATCGTCCAAGCGCGGTTTCCGCTGCGTCAGCCTGGTGGCCGCCGATCGAGCGTCAGGCGATCAAGGCGGAGCGCCCCTGCAGATCGGTCAGAGCGTTCCGGCCTACGTGCGGACGACCGACGCCCAATTTCGCGAGATCGCACGCCCGTACGATTACGTCAAAACACCGCTCGACGCCGAGGTGGTCGAAGCGGTCGAAACAGCCGATTGGCGCCGCGAGAAGATCACGTTCAACGGCGCGGGCGGCAAACGGGTCATTGCTTATCTTTACCTGCCGCACAACGCTTCGCGGCCGCTGCAGGTGGTCCAGATGATGGCTGGCTCCGACGTTGAGAGCGGCATCACGGCTGTACCGGTTTCAGCCGAAGGGTGGCTGGGATCAGTTGTAAGGTCGGGTCGTGCCTTGCTCGCCGTAGTTACCGAAGGCAACTCTGAGAGGCCGTGGCCGGCAGACTTTAAAAAGCCGCCCTACGACTCGGTAGAATGGCGGGACCTGGTCGTCGCCCGCTTCACCGACCACCGTCGGGGAATTGATTACCTTGAAACACGCGATGATATCGACCTCAGCCGTATGGCGTACGTCGGCATCAGTGCGGGAGCGGCCCAGGGAATCATCCTGCCGGCGATCGAGGGCCGATATCGCAGCGTATTCCTCATCTCTGCCGGACTGCCGAGTTTCTTTAAGACCAACCAGCCGGCCGCGAATCCGATCAATTTCGCACCGCACGTACGGCAGCCCAAGTACGTTCTCAACGGACGGTTCGACGAGAATTTTCCTATCAAGTCAACTGTGGAACCGATGATGAATCTGTTTCCTGAACCCAAGGAACTCCAGTTATACGACGGTCCTCACGCACCGCCGATGGAAGTGCTCATCCCGGCAATGAACAAATTCTTTGACCGGACGCTCGGGCCCGTGAGGCGCCAATGACGAATCTAAGATTCGCGACGATCGCCGATATCACCGATCGAGGGCTCCGCACAAAACCTTTCGCGGTACTTCGGTCGATCTGAAGGCTCGATCGATGAAATTGCGACGCGGCTCAATTTCGCGGCTCGAAAAATGCTAAAATGCTTTTCATTGTCGGTGTGCCGAAATAGTCGGTTTCGGCTTTTGGGAGGCACGAAAAAGCGAAGAGCCCAACTAAAAGCGTATTATTTCGATCACAACATCAACTTTGCCGTCTTAGCTCAGTGGTAGAGCACTCGCTTCACACGCGATAGGTCACAAGTTCAAATCTTGTAGACGGCACCAATGTTCACAATAGAAAAGAGCCGCGGCCATCGCGGCTCTTTTCTATTCTCGCTAAGATTCACAGCATCTGACCGCCACTCCGCAGGTGGGGTGAGCTTTTTGGGCAAGTAAAACGCAAGGCGGGCTGTCGTGACTAATTCTGTTGCAGAAATAAAACATATGGCTATGGATAGCACGGAATGATATAATTCCGGCGGGTTCGATCTTTGAAAATGTGGTTGGTGAAAAGTTTTTTTCGGAAAAGTGGTAAAACGCTCACGCAAGATGGCGTAAGTTGTGCAAAATCAGTGACTTCTCTGTCCCGTCGACCGTCGGGACAGCCTCGGGACACGGGCGGGACAATGGGACACGGGACATGGGACAACTTGGCTGATGGCCGGCCGGTTGGGCCGCTTGGTTCGCCGCTCGTTTTGTTGCGGAGAGCCGGTATTTACAGCGGGCGGCAATCAAACGCTCCTGTTTTTTGTACGAATTTTTTTTGTTGACTTCATCCTGATTCGTGATAAAGTTCGGCGCAAAAAGCATATTGAGTTTTCCAACTTCTCAGGTCTTCGGGAATCGGCCCGGCCCGTCTGAAGTCGTTGACTCAATTTAAGGAGCAGAGAATGTCCACAAAGAATACCGGAACCAGGGTTATGTTTGCGTCCCTGGCAGTCTTATTCCTCACCTACGCTTTTGCGCCGGCCGCCTTCGCCCAAAATAAGGAGATGCCTCTCACCGGTTCAAAGGAAGCGGTCGCACTCTTTATGCAGGGCAGAGAAAAGACCGAAAATCTCGAAGACCCAGGAACGCTTTTCGAACAGGCAATACAAAAGGACCCGAACTTCGCGGTCGCCTATCTATTTGCCGGCAGAAGCAATCAGGAATTCCGTAAAAATGTTGAAAAAGCCGTCGCCCTAGCGGACAAAGTGTCGCCTGGCGAAAAGGAATGGATTCTCTCTGTTAGAGACCAATTGGATGGCAACACGGCCGGCCGCACCGCCCATTTGGAACAACTGGTCAAACTTTATCCGGGCGACAAACGGGCCCACACGCTCCTGGCGGCTTATTACCGCTCGATCGGCGATGATGCTGCCGGGCTGCAGCACTTTCAGGACGCAGTCAAGATCGATAAGAATTACGCTCCCGCTTATAACGATATAGGTTACTCATATATAGCCATGGGCAAATTCCCCGATGCCGAAGCGGCGTTCAAGACATACATCACGCTCATCCCGAAGAACGCGAATCCATACGATTCGTACGCCGAGCTGCTAATGAGAATGGGCAAATATGACGACTCGATCGTCCAGTACAATAAGGCACTCGCGATCGACCCGACCTTCTTCAACTCATACAGAGGCGTCGGCAACAACTATGTGTACAAGGGCGACTATACAAAGGCTCGCGAGCACTATCAGAAGATGTACGACAAGGCTCCGGATGACGCGGGCCGAGACCTCGCACTCGTCGCGATCGTCGACTCGTACATATCCGAAGGCAACATGGACAAGGCGATCGAGGCAAACGACCGCCGCCGCGCAATGGCCGACAAAGCCGGCGACATCCAGACGCAGATCGGCATCGATACCCTCGCCGGTTTCGTCCTGCTCGAAAACGGAAAGACTGACGACGCGGCTATGCAATTCGCAATGGCCGACAAGCTCAGGGCAGACCCGTCGCTCCCGGCCGCACTGAGCACGAACAGGAAAGTAAACAGTATGCTAAACAGCGCACGGCTTATGATCGCCAAGGGAGATTTCGACGCGGCCCGAAAGCAATTGGACGAGGCGGGACAAATGGTTTCGACGCTGAAGAACCAGAATTTGGAAAGGTCTTTGAACGAGACATACGGCATTCTCGAGCTTAAGCAGAAAAACTATCCAAAAGCGATCGAGCGGTTCGCGAAAGCGGACCAGACCAGCCCGTACGTTTGGTATCACCAGGCCGCAGCGTACGAAGGCTCTGGCGACACCAAAAAGGCAATGACACTCTACGGCAAGGTCACCGAATGGAACCAGCTCGACGATCCCGGCCAAGCTCTGGTGCGGCCTAAGGCCATGGCTAAGGTATCCGCGTCGGCGAAAGGGCCCAAGTAAACCACGTCATACAGTTGCCAATGTGATCAGCATCGGAAAAGCGGTCGTAAAGGCCGCTTTTAATTATGGAAGTTCCGCCGATTACAACTATATACCGTGCATGGAAACACTCAGTCCTGCGGAGGGGTGCTTCGTCAACAACGTGTTTATCACGGGAACGGGGCACAGGAGCGGCGGAGCTTTGCCCGGACGCTGGCCAAATTTTGCGGCGTCGCTTAATAGAATCGGCGTTCTTACTCGTGGCGTCGATGCCATCGAGCACATACACGGCAACGGCCGTGCTCCGGTTCGATTGGAGTTTGTCGGCGTAGCTCTCGATTTGGCCGAACGCGTGCGCGCAAGCGGCTTAATATCGGATTCGACTATCGGCATCGCACGGCGGTACCGCCTCCCGGGCGGAGCAAAGCGGGAGTGCCGGGATTCGCAGGATGTAATGTGGATCTTTCACCATCTGGCAGGCTTTAATTGTTGTTTCGGGTCCGACCGGTCCTTTTTATCGATCGATTTCGTCGGCGAGCTGAAGGATATAAAAATACTCGGGCGCGTAGTTTCACATCCGCAGGCGGGCCGTGATCGGAGAATACAGCTACATCGCCCCAATATTCGGGAACCTCTTGAGCGGTCGGGAGTAGTGAGTTAGGTACTGTAATCGACAGGCTTTGAGTCGGAAACAGTTTATGTCGCTCGACGCGGTGCCGAAATGGATCGATTCTAAACGCCCAACGTCTTTTTTGCAGGAATCGTCGAGGGATTCCAACTATATACAAGACGCCGGTTAAATAGCCGGCAATTCAATGGAGAAGAAAGACTTGCATCTGGCGCGCGGGCGGAATCGGAATAATCTGAACCGCGACAGTCGCGGTCTCGAGTGCTCCGGGAGCGGTGTCAGCACACCGCTCCCATTTTTCGTTAAGGCACGATAATTTTCGGAACGGCAGATCTGCTCGTTTAAAACTAACAAGAGCGAATCCTGACGACTCGCTCTCGTTCTTCTAAATTAACTCGTCTGACCTCAGTTGCCCTGGAGCGGCGAGTACAGCCATTCCCGGCTTTTTCGGCTTATCGCCGCCTCGTGGCGGAGGCGGCGGATTATCGCGCGGCTTTTTCCCGGGATCGATAACCGGCGGATTTTTTGGCGGACGTCGCTGATCGTCCTTTTGCGCCGACGCAGAAAAAGTAAGCCCTGCAACGGCCACCATAATAAATAAAATTTGCTTCAAAATCTTCATCGCTTGAACTTCCTCTTTCCTTATTCCTTTAACGCTTTGGGGAGGAAGGGAAAGATGCGTCGCTGTGTTTAGTGCAATCCAGGTGCCAAAGACTTATTTAAGACGATATATCAGCAAATATGGTTGTTAACGTAAATCCCTCTGCCAAAACGCAATTTACAAAACTTTACGTTTTCCGTTATTGTCATACGAAATCGTGAATTAGACAACTGATATCGTAAAAATCAGCGTTCACAGCAGCACGTGTTGACGCGTTATCTAACTGTAACTAGAATCAACACATATGGTGGAAAATATAAGCGGTATCGAGCGTTTGCGTTCGTTTCTTGTTTTACTTGCAACGCTAGGAACGATCGCCTTTAACTGGCTTGCCGCTGTCGGCAGGATAAACGGCGTGACGCCTGAGATGATCTCGGACGCTTATCCGACGCCGATCACCCCAGCGGGATACGCATTCGCCATCTGGAGTCTTATCTATATCGGGTTGGTTGCTTTCAGCATTTACCAATTACTTCCATCCAATATCGAGCGTTACAGAAACGTGCGGTCGCTTTACATTCTCAGCTGCGCACTTAACTGTGCGTGGATCTATTTCTGGCACAACGACCAGATCGCGATATGTCTCGCGATAATTGCGGCACTTGCGGTGACGCTGTTCTTTATCAATTATCAACCACGATCGTCCGATTCGGCCATCGCAAATTTTATCGTAAAGGGCACGTTTGGCATTTATTTCGGATGGGTGACAGCGGCGACGCTGGTGAATTTTGCAGTGATGCTCGTATATCTGAAGGTCGGACTTTCGGATTCGGCAAACACGGGCGTGGCAGTCGCGTTGATTCTTCTGGCGGCGGCGCTTGGCGTATTTATGCGGGTGCGTTACTGTAACTACTTTTATCCGCTTGCCATCGCCTGGGCGTTGACCGCGATCGCGGTTCAGCAAAGCGGACACACTCTCGCGGTAACCGCCGCAGCGATCGGCGTCATTGCGTGTTTGATAGCGAGCATCTCGTTTGTCCTTACTCTCAGCAGTTCGACCAGTGAACAACGGTAAAATCTGCGTCTCGGTCTTCGCTTCAACGGCGGATGCGTTATGCGAACAGATCGGCCGGGCGGAACCGCTCGCCGACGTGATCGAGTTGCGCATTGACCACCTCGACCCTTCCGAGATCGACAAATTCCTCGGCTCGATCCCGCAGATCGAGAAGCGTTATCTGTTCACCTACCGCCCGAGATCGCAAGGCGGGCCGCTTGAGATCAGCCTGGACGAACGAAAGGCTTTCTGGGTGAAGATCCATTCCAAGCTTCGAGATTTCGATTACATGATCGATCTCGAGGAAGATCTCGAAATGCCGGCAGACGTCGATCCCGAACGCATTATTCGTTCGAGCCACGATTTCAGGTCCGACGCGATCGACGCTCTCGGCGTATTCGAAAATCTTTCCAATTCGGCGGCAGGAATTATAAAGATCGCGCAGCAAGCCGATCAAATTACCGATGCGATTTCGGTTTGGTCGATCCTCGACAAAGCGGCAACTTCAAATAAAAAGGTGATTCCGATCGCGATGGGCGAAGCCGGAAAGTGGACGCGAATTCTCGGGCTTGCGCACGGCTCATACTTGACCTATGCGTCGCTCGAAACCGGCAGCGAAACAGCTCCTGGCCAGATCTCGGCTTTCGACCTTCGCGATCTTTATCGCGTAAAAGACCTGGACGCCGACACCGGCGTTTACGGCATCATCGCGGGCGATACGACCTACTCGATGTCGCCGTATATCCACAATCCGGCATTCAGAGCACTCGACATCAACGCGGTGTTTGTTCCGCTTCAAATTAGCGATCTTGACGCATTCATGCAGCGGATGGTCGACCCACGAGCGCGCGAAGTGGAGCTGAATTTCAAAGGATTTTCCGTCACGAACCCGCATAAGCAATCAGTCATCAAGCAACTCTCCTGGATCGATCCTGATGCCGCTGCCATCGGAGCCGTCAACACTGTAAAAGTCGTTGACGGAAAGCTGCACGGTTACAACACAGACGCCGAGGGTTTCGTAAAGCCGCTGATCGACGTCTTCGGCGATCTGAAGAATTCACGTTCCGCCGTCGTCGGTACCGGCGGCGCGGCACGCGCTTGCGTCTACATGTTGACGAAGCACGGTTCGAAAGTCATCGTTTTCGGACGAGACCAGGAAAGGGCCCACGGCTTGGCTGCGGAATTAGGTGCCGCTAAAGCTTTCTTACCCGCGACGGATTTCCGCGAATATGACATCGTCGTGAACGCGACGCCGCTCGGGACATTAGGGCCGAACGAGAATAAAACTATTGCGACGGCCGAACAATTAACAGGTACGAAGTTGGTTTATGACCTGATATACAACCCGGTCGAAACCAGGCTCGCCGTCGAGGCGAAAATTGCCGGTGCCGCGTTTATCGGCGGACTCGAAATGTTGATCAACCAGGGCGTCAAACAATTCGAGATATGGACCGGCAATGACGCACCGATCGACGTCATGCGCTCAGCCGTCCGTCGGCGTCTCGGCATTTAAATGTTATTGATGCGGTAAAATGATCGGTATGAACGAACGTTACAGCCGCCAAGTTCTTTTCCAACAGATCGGAGCGGCGGGCCAGCAAAAGCTTTCGGACTCGCGAGTGCTGCTCGTCGGCTGCGGAGCTCTTGGCGCGTCGCACGCCGAAACACTGGCGCGTGCCGGTGTCGGCAGACTGCGGATCGTCGACCGCGACTTTGTCGAATTTACCAACCTGCAGCGTCAGACTTTGTTCAAAGAAAGTGATGCCGCCGAAAGGCTGCCCAAAGCCGCTGCAGCGAGATCACGGATCGCGGAGATCAATTCCGATGTCGAAGTCGAGGCGGTGATCGCGGACGTCAACAACTCAAATATCGAAGAGCTTTTGGCAGGGTGCGATCTTGTCATCGATGGCACGGACAACTTTCAGGTCCGTTATCTTTTGAACGACGCCTGCGTCAAACACGCAAAAACGTGGATATACGGCGCCGCCGTTTCGAGTTACGGCACGACGATGACCGTATTTCCGGGATCGACGCCGTGTCTGCGGTGCATTTTTGAAGAAATGCCGGACGCGGGAAGTTCGCCGACCTGTGATACGGCCGGCGTTATTATGCCGATCATCAGCAGTATTTCGGCGATACAAGTGACCGAAGCGATCAAGATTCTAACCGGCAGCATCAATGCGCTTCACGGATCGCTCATACAGATCGATGTTTGGCAAAATGACTGGCGAAAGATAAAACTTGCGTCACCGAATCCGGAATGCAGGACATGCGGGCAGCACGTTTACGACTTCCTCGACGCCGACACGCTCGAATTCTCCGCCGTGCTTTGCGGCCGCAATGCCGTGCAGATCGCACCGCCGAAACCAGTCGCGTTGGACCTCAAACATTTTGCGGACAAAATCGCACACACCAATAACGTCAAACAGAACGAATATCTCGTAAGGTTTAATTCGGGCGATTACGAAATGACGGTGTTCGCCGACGCCCGTGCCATCATTCGCGGTACAGACGATATTGCCGCGGCCCGCTCGCTGTATGCAAGGTTTGTCGGAGTTTGAACACGGGCGGCGGGCACTTTGAGTGCTAATCTGTCGATAGAAAACATTCGGACATTCCGCGTTTAACTATAGAGGTGCAGACTGATGACAGAAATACCGAAGGTTGTGATCATTGGCGGCGGCTTTGGCGGACTATGGGCGGCAAAAGCACTTGCTGGCAAACCCGTCGACGTTGCGTTGATCGATCGTAAAAATCATCACACGTTTCAGCCGTTGCTTTATCAGGTTGCCACGGCCGTGCTGAGCCCCGGCGAGATCGCGTCGCCGATCAGGCGTATCCTGCACAATGCGAGGAATATCGAGGTGATATTGGGCGAGGTCGTTGACTTCGACACGAAAGCCGGCTTTGTGATTCTCGAGAGCGGATCAGAGATCAAGTACGACTATCTGATCGTTTCGGGTGGAGCTCGGCACGCATACTTCGGTCATGACGACTGGGAACGAGCCGCACCCGGACTCAAAACACTCGAGGATGCGGTCGAGATGCGGAGGCGGATCCTGCTCTCGTTCGAGCTCGCCGAACGTGAGGCGTACCTCACCGGCGTACAAAAGGATATCAATTTCGTGGTTGTCGGCGGCGGCCCGACCGGCGTCGAGCTTGCCGGAGCGATCGCAGACATTGCACGGCAGGCACTCGCTCAGGACTTCAAAGCCATCGACACGACCAAGGCACGCGTTCTATTGTTCGAAGGCTCCGACCGCGTTCTGGGCACCTTTCCAAAAGATCTTTCCGAAAGCGCCAAATGTCAGCTTGAGGACCTGGGCGTAGAAGTCCATCTCAACAGTTTCGTAACCGATATCGAATCAGGACGAGTAAAGGTCGGCGACAACTGGATAGATTGTGACGTTGTGCTGTGGGCGACCGGTGTGGCCGCATCGCCGCTCGGAAAGGCGCTGAATACCGAGATCGACAAGGCCGGTCGGGTTTTTGTCGAGCCTGACCTGACGGTTCCCGGATGCGAAAAGGTTTTCGTGATCGGCGACATGGCTTCAATAAAGCAGGAGAACGGCCAACCGGTGCCCGGAGTCAGCCCGGCGGCGATGCAAATGGGCAAGAGCGCTGCAAGCAACATTCTCCGCGACATAAAGGGTGAGCCGCGGGTGAATTTCCATTATGTAGACAAAGGCACGATGGCAACGATCGGCCGCAGCAAAGCGATCGCCGACCTTCGCGGTTGGCATTTCTCCGGCTTTATCGCATGGATGATGTGGCTTTTCCTGCACGTTTTCTTTCTGATCGGATTCCGCAATCGTTTGGGCGTTTTGATCGAGTGGTTCTGGGCGTACATGACCCGGGAGCGAAGTGCCCGACTGATAACCGGCGACGCCGAAGAATTACGGGACGCCGTCACGTTTATGGAGGGCGAGTCAGCCAACGCTATAATTGATAAGATCGCCAAAAAGAAGGCGTCAAGAGCGTCACCTGCGAACTAGATTTTTACACGTTTGAAACAAAGACACCGGGAAACCCGCTCCGGTGTCTTTTTGCGCCGAATTGTGCTTATATTTAGTCAATTCAGCGACCTATTTCCATTTAAAAATGAACAGATCTTTCGCCGCAGTTTTGCTTTTGACATGGCTGTCAGTTGCCGCTTTAGCCGGCGAGCCGTCCGTTTGGACCGTAAACACGCGTAGTGAAGTTGTCAGGGGCGACGCACGCGGCGTTTCCATCGACGCTAACGGCGCGATCACACTTGCGCCAACATTAACCGAGATCTTTAAGACTGAACAGCCGTACATCTGGTCGTCCGCGATCGACGCGCGCGGCACCATCTATCTCGGCACTGGCGGCGACGGGCGGATATTCAAGGTAGCTGCAGGCGGAACGGGAACTTTGTTTTCGGATCTGGCCGAGCTCAATATTACCGCCCTCGCGATCGGAGGCGGCGGCGAACTTTTTGCAGCGTCCTCACCCGACGGCAAGGTCTATCGCATAGACGCCGCGGGAAAAGCGACAATTTATTTCGACCCGAAGGAAAAATACATCTGGTCGCTCGCCGTAATGGCCGACGGCAGCCTCGCGGTCGGTACCGGCGAAGGCGGGAAGATATTTCGCGTTCGGGCGGCAAATGCGACACCCGAAGCTTCACTGCTTTTCGACACGAGCGAGACGCACATCATCTCGTTGGCGACGGACCAACAAGGCAATCTCTACGCAGGCACCGATTCAAATGGACTTGTCATGAAATTCGGAGCGGATGGAAAGCCGTTCGGTCTGCTCGACTCGCCGCTTCGCGAGATACATGAGTTGGCCCTCGGTCCCGATGGCTCGGTCTACGCTCTTGCCCTGGGCGAATCCGCATCTGTCGCGTCGCCTAGCCCGTCGGCCTCGCCCGCGGCGGCAGAAAGCAAAACCGCTTCGGCTGTCGCTGTATCTGTTTCCGACCCGCCACAGAAAAGCCGCTACGAGCTTGCCGGGGCAAAATCGGCAGTCTATCGCATCTTGCCGGACGGCGGCACCGATATCATCTGGTCGTCGTCGACCGTTACTGCATTTTCGCTTTACGCGCATAAGAACGGCGGCGTAATGCTCGGCACGTCCGACAAAGGGCGGATCTACAATTTAACTAATGACGGCCGCGAAACGCTCGTCCTGCAATCCGACGCCAACCAGATCTCGACCCTGCGAGGAGCCGGCACCGATCTGTACGCCACTTCGAGTAACCAGGGCCGCCTTTTCAGGGTAGCCGCGGAAACCGTCGCCGAAGGCACGTATGAATCTTCTGTTCTCGACGCGAGATCATCCGCCGCTTGGGGCCGGATTTGGTGGAATTCGTCGGGGAATGTTCGGATACAAACGCGAAGCGGCAATACCGAAAAAGCGGACGAGACATGGAGCCAGTGGGCCACCGCTGGAACCGACGGCCGAAGCGGCCAGATCGCCAGCCCGAAGGCGCGCTACCTACAGTGGCGAGCCGTACTACGAGCGGGAACAACGCCCGCGGTATTGAACGAGACATCGGTTTCGTATTTGCCCTTAAACATCGCACCCGAGGTTCTCAGTATCCAGATCTTGCCGACCAACGTCGGCCTGCTACCGAATCCGCCGATCCAGATAGACCCTAACATCGAACTCTCCGGCCTGGATTCCGCCATATTCGGAATACCGGCCGTGCAGGTCGTACCGCGTCGGGCGTACGTTCGCGGAGCAAAGGCATTGCAGTGGACCGCGGAAGACCGCAATGGCGACAAACTCATCTACGACGTCTATTTCAAAGAGATGGGTGATACCGCTTATAAATTATTACGCGAGAATATTATCGCGAATTTCGTGACGATAGACGGGCAGTCGCTCGCCGACGGCAGGTACACAGTTCGTGTCGTGGCAAAAGATTCCCGCGAAAATCCCGCCGGGCAGTTTCTAACAGGCGAGCGCGTAAGCGAACCGTTCGATATCGACAACACGCCGCCGGTCGTTGCCGCAGTTTCCGGTAACACCGGTGCCGCCATTTTCGCCGCCACTGATGCATCGAGTTATATCAACAACGCTCAATACAGCATCAACGGCGGAGATTGGCTGACGATCTATGCGGACGACGGCATCGCCGATTCGCCCAATGAACGATTCACCGTAAGAGTTCCGGACTCAGTAAAGGGTGAGATCGCCGTAACGCTTCGAGCATTCGATTCGAACGGAAATGCGGGGAACGCACGAATAGTATTCAAACGCTAGTCACCTTTTTATGGGCATTGATTCATCCAGCGTTGCCGTCATCACCGGTGCCGGTTCGGGTATCGGCAAATCGCTCGCATTACGGCTCGGCCGCGAACGGATAGCCGGCATTGCTATTTCTGACGTGAACGAGGCGGGCCTTCGCGAGACGGCGGCTGCGGTTAATGCTATGGGCGTAAAAGTCTCGTCGCACGTCGTCGACGTTTCAGATTACGATCAGGTAAAGAGCTTTGCCGACTCCGTAATAAGCGAACACGGGCGAGTTTCGCATCTGATCAATAACGCGGGCGTCGGGCTGATCGGCACGTTCGAACAGATCTCGATCGAGGATTTTGAATGGCTGATGAAGATCAATTTTTGGGGTGTCGTTTACGGCTGCAAAACTTTCCTCCCAATACTACGTCAACAGGAATCGGCCCACATCATAAATGTGTCGAGCGTGTTCGGACTCATCGCACCTGAGGAGCAGTCGGCATACTGTTCGTCAAAGTTCGCGGTTCGGGGGTTTACCGAAAGCCTGCGGCACGAGATGGCGGGCACGAATATTTCCGTTTCGTGCGTGCATCCGGGCGGGATCAAAACGAACATTGCAAGAAATTCGCGCCTCGGAAAGGACGCGCCCGAAGAATGGAAAGTACAGGGAGCAAAATTCTTCGACAAGGTTGCAAAGACATCGGCTGATGAAGCTGCGGAAATCATAATTCGAGGAATAAAGGCACGGGATCCGCGAATACTGATCGGCAAGGATGCACACGCGATCAGCACGATTTCGCGCCTGTTCCCCCGCAAGTATCTCGCCGTTCTCGAACGCCTCAGCGGACACAAAATGAGTTTGAGGAAAAAGTTAGGTTAGATCTTCGGCAGCGTCATCGTTTCGCCTTCTTTGTCCATTTCCAAATGGCGGGTCGTGCCGTCCGTTACACTCGGCGGAACGAGGTCGCCGGTTTTGTAACGCGATTCGGCAAGTGGCGAGACGTACTGCGTTTGCGATGGCGGCAGCCCGGCGTTCTGCGGCGCCTCGGCGATGGCGGGCCGCTCCTCCGGTGAAAAACTACTTGTGCCTGCACCGCTCGCGTTTCTGAGCTGCACGAACTGTGCGATGCCGGCACCGAGGCTTGTGAACGCCGGGATCAGCATCCAAAACCACCATCCGTTCCCGGTCCGCGAAAATGCAAGGGCGATCGTCACAACGAGAAAAGCCAGCCCGGTAAACATCTTCACGATAGCGCCTTCGTAGCTGACAGGCTTTCCTTTTCGATCGACGATATTGCGCCGCTGAAGCTTTCCGGTCAGTGCCTCGGTCACATTTCCAAGGTCTGTGCCGCAGCTTCGACAAAATTTGCCGGTCTCAGGATTTTGGGTACCGCATTTTGGACAAAACATATGTTTATTCCTTTTTCGACGAACGTTGGCGCCGCACTTCAAACATTATAACGCCTGCAGCGACCGAAACGTTCAATGAGTCTATCTTTCCGTACATCGGAATTTTTACGAGCATATCGCAATTTTCCGCAACCAAACGATGGAGGCCGCTTCCTTCGGCCCCGAGAACGATCGCGGACGGCCGCGTCCAGTCCCAGTCCGTATAGCTTGTTTCCGCGTCGCCGCTCGTCCCGATCACCCAAATGTTCCGCTCCTTCATCTTTTCGATCAGACGATTGAGATTGGCGACCTTGGCGACCTTCACGTATTCGATCGCACCGGCGGAAGATTTCGCGACTGTGTCCGTTAGGCCGACGGCTCGGCGTTCCGGGATGAACACGCCGTCGACGCCCGCGCATTCCGCGCTTCGCAACACCGCCCCGAGGTTTCGCGGGTCCTCGACGCCGTCTAGTATTAGCATCAAAGCATTGTCCGGAGCAGTGTCGATCAAACCACTTGCGTCGGCATAATCGACCGGTGACGTGAACGCGATCACTCCCTGAGTGTTAAGGGACGGGTCGACGTATTTCGAAAAATTCGCGCGCGGTGTGCGATTGACGGTTACACCGTTCTCACGCGCCAGCCTGACGATCTCGCTCAAACGGTGTTCGCCTGCACCGTCGGCGATCGCGATCTTGTCTATTCGTCGGGAGTTTGAACGAAGGGCTTCGAGAACAGGTAACACGCCGAATATCACCGAAGGTGACGAGGTTTCCGGCGCGGCTCTGTGTGCGGACTGGCGCTCGTCGCTGCTCGCTGGCCCACGTCGCGGCTTGTCCGGCAGTCTCGGCTTGCCCGTTTGAGAAAGGCGTTTTTTGTTCATTATAAAAGTTGCCGGTGCAGCCGCGAGTACTTAGTAAATTGCGAAAGGTTGCTGCTCGTCCTTACATTCGCGATCGTAGTTTTGCCAAAACCTGAACGTTTGATACCGAGCGAGTCGTTCCGCTCGTCAACCTCCCAGACAGATCCGAGCATGCGTCGGAGGTAATTGTAATTCGAAACGAATTTCGCCTCAGGCGCGGATTTGACGATCCGTTCCAGCAATTCCTGCATGTTCGCAGCCGCGACGTAACCCATGTCGTTGCCGAGGCATGAAAAATCAAAGCCTTTGGTCGACAGTCTGTAACCGAAATGGTCGTCGCTGTGATAAATGTCGATGACGAAATATTCAGCAGTTGACTCGGATTCGATCTCGACAGTACTTTTACGGCTTTTTCGGTTCTCTGTCGCTTCCACCTTGGATTCACAGAGAGTTCCCGAGACGATCAAACGAATCTCTTCAAGGTTCAGTTGCGCGGGCGGACCGGCATTGAACGGCGTTAGCGTGATCGTCGTTTCGCACAGATCGATCGAACGGCATCTGATCGGAAGGTTGTCGGCGGCGAATGCCGTATCAGGCACCATCGTTGTCAAAATACCGATCCGCAAAAGGTTGGCAGCGATGATTTCCGCTTCGGCCTCGCTTTCGATCCGTACCAGCGGTAGCGGCAGGTTGCCGTCCACCGCCGCACGGATCAAGTCCCATTCGCCGCCGATATTCCTCGCGACGTCCGCGGCGGCGTCGTCCGAGATCTCTCCCGTAGCGGACACCGCAACCATATTCAGGCCGCGTTCCCAACTCTCAAGGCGCGTCTGCGCAAGTTTTACTCTCGACCTATCGACCGTTTCCGCATCGAACGTCACGGCGCAGTAAAAACAATTTAGGCGGTTCGGCGGATTCGCCCGACCACACGCAGCGCACGCGGTCATCTCGTCCGGCTTGAACCCGATCTCTTCAGACGTTATCGGCAGGGCGGCTGGTGTATTTTCGTTATCCGTTCGGGACATTTCGATTTTTCTCAAAAGCGATTTTATCACCCGCGAATCGAAATTGCTTGACCGAATGTTAATGTCGATGCAAACTAATATCAGGCAAATTCAGACTAGGGAACGCGATTTACGGTGGGCGACCGAACTTTTATCATCAATTTTTGAGAACATTTGATAATTTTGACCGACGATCGATTTAGATTAGTAGATCAATCATTTTTTAGTACAAGCGCCAAACCTCTCTATCCGATAACCGCTCGCCTCGGTCCGAATCCGCCAATATAATACAGGGGTCAAGGCAATGCAATTTGACACGTCTACGAGCTCGTCCTGGAAATTCGGACATCGTGGCCGCGTTGCGGTTTTCATTGACGGAAATAATCTGTTTCACGCCGCGCGCTTCCACACGATCGACATTGATTACAACAAACTTCTTCGCATATTGTTAGGCGACGGGCGACTTTTACGGGCGTTCTTTTACACTGGTGTCGACGCCGGTGCCGAACGTCAACAGGGATTTCTGTTGTGGATGCGGCGAAATGGTTTCCGCGTGGTGCAAAAGGAATTAAAAACGTTTTACGACGGAACGCGCAAGGCCAACCTTGACGTCGAGATCGCCGTCGACATGCTCAGCCTCGCGGGACGTTATGATACTGCTGTTCTCGTCTCGGGTGACGAGGATTTCGTCTATGCCGTCAACGCGGTCGCATACAAAGGCTGCCGTGTCGAAGTCGCCGGGTTTCGGTCGAACACCGCGCCACGGCTGATCGACGTTGCCGATTTTTTCATTGACCTCGGCGACATCGCCGAACTGATCCGAAAAGATTCCGGCCAAAACGAGGGATACGAGATTCCGTCATTCGTACCGCCGGGAGAGCTGCCGATGTCGGACGAACCGCGTGGCATGTCGCGCGAGAATGGCCGAAACAGCCGAAACTCGCAGAATCCTAACGAAGACGGAGAACCCAAAAACGACGTCAGGCCGTTCGTCCGGGTGAGCGACGAACAATGAAGCTGTTCACGATCGAAGAGGCGAACGAGCTGCTCGCGGGCGTAAGATCCATGCTCGAGAAGATTCAAAGCATGTATTCGGCGCTGGGCCGCTTTCGCGAAGCGGCACGGAACGCGGCAGCTGCGTCCGAATTAGGCGGCGGCATGCAGGGTGGCGCTGAATACGTTAAGGCATTGTATGAGGTCGGTAAGCTCACCACCGAGCTGAACGAGAGCGGAATCCAACTAAAAGACTATTCACGCGGCCTGATCGACTTTCCGTGCATGCGGGAAGGTCGAGTCGTTCTGCTCTGTTGGCAGCTCGGCGAGGCGGAGCAGATTGAGTGGTGGCACGAGATCGAGGCAGGATTTGCCGACCGCAAACCGCTCTAGGTATCAGGTCAAACTGACCGTATTCGCGTAAATTTCCTATTCACACAGATTATGAAATCGACTTGTCGCGAAACCGCGAAGTCGATTTTTTTCTGCGCTTTAATCTTGACTACTTAAAGTAGTTTCTGATAATCTTTCGGAGATTCGCCCGGGTCACCCCAAAATCCAAGCCAGTTAAGTTTTCAATAACGCTATGATCTGCCCTGTCTGCAAACGCGACCTAGCACCGACACTCTCTATCTGCCTAACTTGCGGAGCAATGATGAACGACACCGTTCGCGAAGAGCTCCAGACAAAGCTCGCACCGGCCGGCGATTCCGGCAGGCTCGCGGCAACGCGAACGATCGCACGCCCGCTTCCGCAGGCTCCGTCGCCGGCAGCGAAACACCAGGAACCGGTAATTAAAAATATAGTGACGAAATCGGCGCCGCCGGCGGTTCAAAAGGCCGCTGTTCCCAACCCGGCTCCGGTAAAGACCGTTACCTCGGACCTGGGCGTGAAAAAGACAAGCCCGACACTTGTCGGCTTTCAGAGCAAGAATCCGACGATGCCTGATTGGCGCCTGCAGCTTCAAAACTCGATCCGCCAACGTTCGAGCGGGGTGCCGCAGCCCATTTTGGCGGACGCGAAATCGATTCCGACCGCGCACAAACAAACGACGAATGGAGCGAACGCTTTAAAGATAGAGTCCGCGCCTGAACCGGCACCTCCGGTCCACGCTAACCCGCGCGTCGCGAATGCGTTGAAACGTATTGAAGAATCCCGAAAGGCCTTTTCCGAAAACGATTCGCAAACCATTGTCGCCAAACCGGCCGCACCAGCGCGTGCATATCCGTTCAACGTCGTGTCGCGATTTCCGGGGTCGACTACGGAAGCACCCATTCCAGCTCCGGCTCCTTCGGCGACTCCCGCGAAGCCCCGCCTTGTCTCATCTCTTAAGATAGAAAAGCGCGGCCTAGATACAAACAAGCTTCCGCCGCTTCCGGCTGCCGGTAACCCGATTTTGACACCCGAGGCGGACGACTTACTCCAATTTCAGGATCCGGCTTTCGAAGCTGCTAGAGATGAACATCGAAGTTCGGAATTCACGTCGGAAACTTCGACGAAGATAGTTGAAATCGAAGAAACAGACGAATTTGCTGAGTTTGAGCTCAGTGAGGCCGACGACCTCGCGCCGTTCTCGATGCGTTTTGGCGCCGGACTATTTGACGTGATCATCGGCGGTTTCGCTACCGCCATCCTGTTGTCGCCGCTTATGCTTTCCGGCGGAAGTTGGATAAGCCTTTCGGGTGGACTGGCGTTTGCCGCGGCCCTTGCGATCGTCTTGTTCACCTATCTGACGTTGACGGTCGGGTTTACCGGCCGGACATTCGGGATGCGACTCTTTTCGCTCGAAATGATCGATGCCGAAGAGAACGCATATCCTACGCTGCATCAAGCGGCCGTGAGTTCCTCCGTTTATTTGCTTTCGATCGCTCTCGGCGGAATTGGTTTTCTGCCGATATTTTTTAACGAGGAAAAACGAGCGGCACACGACATCCTGTCGGGCACGATATTGATCCGCGAAATGTAACCGATCTAATTATTTTATTTTCTGAAAGTCCAGAGCCGCGGCTTTGGACTTTTTGTTTTGACTGCGTAGACTACGACGGTGAACCTTGCAACGCTGAAAACGATCCGAAATGAAATTGAATCCGCGCTGGTCGGCCAGCGTTTCGGAAGATTGTTCACGCTTTCCCGGTTTCAGTTTGCGGTAGATTTTCGCCTGCCCGGATCACAATATCTATTCTTCAGCGTAGAACCGTCGTCGCCTCGGATCTATATGATCACGCGGCGGCTCCGTGACCTTGAGAAACAAGCTTCAAATCCAAACGCGTTCGCTGTATTCATACAAAAGCGCCTTGCAAGCACCAGCGTCAGATCGGTAAAACAGATCGATGATGAGCGCGTTCTGCAATTCGAACTCGCCGGTCGGGATGAGATGGGCTCCGACCGCAAGTTTTCGCTGGTAGTGCAGCTCACGGGGCGCTCCGCTAATCTCTTTTTGCTTGACGAGAACGGGCGGGTACTCGAATCTTTGCGGGACACAAAAGGAAATGGACAAACTTCGGGCGACACCTATTCGCCGCCTTCAAGAAAGACGCCGGAACGTCGGGATCAAGAAAATTCCACGATCAAGGCACGCAGCGGCGAGACGCTGTCACAGCGGCTGGATGAGGCTCATCTCGTGGCCGAACACGAAGCACGATTACGAACCCTGGGTGACGCGGCACTCACAAAACTTCGCCGACAGATAACAAAACTCGAACGCCTCACAGGTAAACTGGACTCCGACGCGGCCGGGCACGGAGACGCGGCAAAATGGAAACGATTCGGCGATCTACTGCTCGCGAACGTAGGAACGGCGAAACGTAACGGCCCAAACTTCGTCGTCGTTGACTACTTTGATGAATCGATGCCCGAGATCGAGGTCGAGGCCAATGTGAACGCATCGATCACCGAAGCTGCCGAAGCATATTTCAAACGTTACACAAAAGCGAGAAACTCGATCGAAGAAATAGCGAAGCGGCGTACGGAAGTCGAAAGCGAATTGCAGAAGCTGCAGGCCGCCGCTGAACGCCTCGAGCATGCTATAGTCGAAGGCGACGAAGCCGCGATCGCAGATCTTGCTGGTGATAAAAGACCCGAGATCGCCCAGAAGGCTCGTTCCGGCACGGCGGTAGAAACAAACGCGTTCGCCCGCAGCTTTATCTCTTCGGACGGATTTGAGATCTTGGTCGGCAAAAAGGCGAAGGACAACGACCAACTATCGTTCAAGGTCGCCAAATCGCTCGACCTATGGATGCACGCCGCCGATTATCCCGGCTCGCACGTCGTGGTTCGAAATCCGAACCGGCTGGAAATACCGCCCAAGACACTTCTCGAAGCCGCGCAGCTCGCCGCATTTTACAGCCAGGGGCGTGCTCAAACGAAAGCGGCCGTGCATTATACGCAAAAGAAATTCGTTAACAAACCGCGCGGTGCGGCTCCGGGATTGGTCAGTCTTGCCAGCTTCAAAACGATACTCGTCGAGCCGCGCGTTCCTGATCTCACCCGTGCCGATCAATAAGAATTATTTGGATGTTGGCTGCGCGTCCGTGTCGGACTCTACGGAACGTACGGCGGAGGGTTTTTCAATCGACACAGAGTCATCCGGCTTTGAACTCGCGGGCTGGCCGTCGGGCCGCGGTGTCTCAGGAATCGGACTGTCGTCGCCGTTAACGACTTTCGCCACCAGCGTTTCCATCTTCCGGACGTCCGCGGGATTCGCCCCGCGAAACACGCCCCGCAGATTTCCGTCGCGGTCGATCAAAAAGCTCTGCGGTATTCCACCGAACTGGCTGATCTTGAGCAGGTCGGTCTGGAGTTTGGTGTCGGGCCAGACGAGCGTGTAGTTGAGATTCATCGCCTTTGCGAAGTTGTTTATATCTTCGACCGACTCGTCGTCACTGTTCAAACCAATGATCTCGAGGCCCTGTTCGCGGAAGGCGTCCTGCATCTTCACAAGCGCCGGCATCTCCGCACGGCACGGCCCGCACCAGGTCGCCCACATGTTCAGAAGTACGACTTTTCCTTTTTTATCGGCGATCTTGAATGTCGAGCCGTCGAGGTTTTTAATGTCGGACTGTGCGATCGCGGTAGCGATCGGCGGGTAGTCGGATGGTTTCCTAGGCGCCGTGTTTGCTGCGATCGTCCCGGGATGAGTCGGGTCCTCGCCGATCTGGGTATTCGAACTACCGCCGCATCCCGAAAGCGTCGAAAACATGACGCTCAACACTGCAAATAATGCCAAATTAAAAAAAAGCTCTTTCATTAAACCCTCAGTGAACGTGATCCCTGAACCGCAATGCAATAAGCGTTGCGAACACAAGTAATCCCAACATTATCATTAATACAACTTGATTTAAAACCTCGCTCATCCACGGGTGCAGGAACGAAACGTAGCCGCTTAGGTCGTTAGGCACCTTTTTCAACTCGGGCATTTCGGGCATGGCGCTCGCCGGAACATCGCTGTCCATAAACGCCCCGCCGATCTTTTTCAGGTCCTGAAGGTCTCGTTTCGCCTTATCAGCCGCTTTTTCATTTTCGGCCTCGATAGACTTGTAAAGACCAAGTCCTCTCGTCGCACCTTTCGGGTCGGCGCCATCAGGCTCAAGCGTGTCGAGCGTTGAAAACCGTTTCATCGTATCGAACGACCACGCCGACGGCATTGTCAATCCGATCACCTTATTTACTCCGTGAGGTACGCCAACCAGGCCCGAAAATAAGATCTGCGGGATCAGGACAAGCGGTACGAGACTCGCCGCCATCTCGGACGTTCTAACCAGCGTCGAAACCAAGAGTCCGCACGCGATGCCGACGCCCGCCGTGAGCAGCATAGCCCAGAATTGCGGGACGCCGAGCATCTCGCCAGGCATCGACATCATGCCCGTGAGATCAAAAAGCTTAAGCGGAGCGAAGAGCATCAGGCACTGCACCGTTACGATGATTCCTAGGACGAAAAGTTTTGAAAAAAGGTACGGGACGATGCCGAGGTTAAACATCCGTTCGCGCTTATATACTGCGCGTTCGCGGATAATTTCGCGCGCCGCGACCGATATGCCAAACCAGAATGCCACCAGCGCCACAACGAAATAGACAAAGTCCCTCGGACGGTTGCTGTCCATTACGAGGTACGTAAGCAGAGCGATAAGCGGCGCTTGTGCGAACAGGATCAGTAAATTCAGCTTGTCTTTGAAAAGTACTGCGAGATATCGCCGCGAGAGCGTGATCAATTGGCTGACCGACCCGACAATGCCAAGTCTCCGCTTTTTGCCCCGAGGCGATTGTTGCAGCGTCCCTAATTCGTCCAACGGCTCGCGCACGTTTTTTTTGTAGTAAACCGAAGCGGCGAATTTCCGCCACAACTCCTCCGCTTTCGATTCCCCACTGTTTGCGGTCAGAGGTCGTTCCAACGCTTCATAAAGCTCCTTAAAGTTCGACACACCGAAATGTGAAAGCGCGTCGCCGGGCGAACCGAAGAAAACGAGCTTGCCCGCAACCAAAAGGACGATCTTGTCGAAGAGCCGCACGTTTTCCAGTACATGGGTGGTCATCACAACCGTCCGGCCAGATTCGGCGATCTCGCGGAAAAGCCGCATTATCGTTTCCTCGGTCGACGGGTCGAGGCCGGATGTCGGCTCGTCCAAAAAGATGGCCGCGGGCTTGGTCAGCAGCTCGACCGCCATCGATACTCGTTTCCGCTGCCCACCGGACAGCTGGCGGACTTGAACGTTCTTTCGAACTGAAAGGCCTGTAACATCCAGGACCTCGTCGATTATCTGAGCGATCTCTGCGGCCGAGGCATCCCGCGAAAGCCTGAGTCTTGCAATGTAGTACAGCGTGCGGTAAACGGAAAGTTCGCGATGGATGATGTCGTCCTGCGGAACGTAACCGATCTGCTGCTTTACCGAATCGAAATTTCTATAGAGATCAAGATTATTAACCAGCACATTGCCGCTCGCGGGCGGGAGAATGCCGTTCATTGCTTTGATCAAAGTTGACTTCCCCGCTCCCGATGGCCCCAGAATACCGACGAATTCATTTGGCCGGATCGAAAACGACACGTCGCCAAGCAATTTCACCGTGCCGCCGGCAGCACGATCTTTTGCTTTAATCGTCACGTTCACGACGTCGATGCGCGTCTTCGAGCGAGTGTCGAAAACACCAACGTTTCCCGCTCCGTCGATCCGCAGCAGGAACGAACCGATCTGCACAGCATCGCCGCCGACGAGAGATCTGCGCGAGATTCGTTCGCCGGTAACGAAGACTCCGTTGGTCGAGTTCAAATCTTCGACAGCCAAGCCGGCCGACGACGAGAGCAGCCGAGCATGATGTTTTGAGATCTGCAGTCCGTCGAGTTGAATATCGCACGTCTCGTCCCTGCCGACCATTAACTCGGATTTGCCGGCAAAGGACACCGACATCAAAAGCTGCGGGGCGTTATCGCCGGCGAGCTTTCGGTCGGCCGTTCGATCAAGTTTCAAAGCAATTGTCTTCGACAGGCCGACGACTGGGTCCGCACTGGTTGTCGATCGTTTCGCTGCAGTCGCTGTTGAATTGAAACGGACAACGGGCCCACCCTTCCCGAGCCGGATCTTATCTCCGTTGTTGAGTGAAACGGGCGAGGCGATCCGCTCTTCATTGACAAGCGTGCCGTTAAAACTATGGTTGTCCGTCAAGACAAATTCGCCGTTCTCGATCCTGATCGAAGCGTGTTTACGCGACACCGTCCCCGACGAAGCGTCGAAAATAATATCGCAATCGGACTCGCGGCCGAGCCAAATCTGGTCCTTGGTTATCGTGAAAACGGGGCGAGATGAATCAGCAAATTCGAGAGTAGCAAGCGATGTGCCCACGGCCGCGGGCGCCGAAGAAATCGGCGGAGTCGGGTGTATGTTGACGACACCGGTCGTTGAACCGTCCGGTGTCGGCAGGCTGGCGACGGGCTCCGGCGCGTGTTCAAATGTTTCGGTCTCGGCTTCGAACCAGACGACTCGCACTATCGGCCCGTCGACGCCAAACTGAATCGACGCTCCGGCCGCGATCGGCACAGGTTCCGTGACCTGACTGCCGTTGAGGAAAGTCCCATAACTCGAATTCAAATCTATGACGAACCAATGTCCATCCTGCCACCTAAATTCGGCATGTTTTCGCGAGACCATCGGGAAGCGTTCGTTATCGAACGCAATATCGCATTCCGATGCGTCACGGCCGATGAGGATCGCACTCTGGTCGAACGATCTTTCCGGCCTTTGCTCACCGACGGTACCGATTTCGGCAAGGATGATATTCATTGACGGATTCTTTTTACACGGTGCAGCGTCATCTTAACTCAGCCCAGAGCTTTCGAATCAGAGTCAGCGGAAAGAGACCGACAGCGGCAAACTCAGCCTTGAGGTCTTACAAGAATGGATCGTGGATTATTCGGTCCGGACGAGGCGAAAGCCGAGCTCGGCACTGCGGCGGCTCGCGGGAATTGCGATTCGAAACGTAGATGTAATGGCGTTCGGCCCGGAGGACTTCTGGAATGAAGATCCGCCGCGGACCATAAGGTGCTTTTCGTTGAGATTCTTCATCGCACCGCTGCTGCCGGGATATAGCGACGCCTCGGTTCCGGTCCATTCGAAAACATTTCCGATAAGATCGAACACGCCCCACGAGTCAGGGCAGCTTTTCGATCCCACCGACGCGGGCTCGTTGTTCGCCTGGTCGATCATTGCACAGTGCGCTTCGAACTTATCGCCCCACGGATAAAGGTTTCGCTTGGCTCCGTTGCGTGCCGCGTATTCCCACTCCTGCTCGGTCGGAAGGCGGTATGTAACGCCGTCTCGTTTTGAGCGCCATTGAGCAAACGCATCGGCGTCGGCAGCACTCACAAAACGCACCGGCATCGTTTCCTGTCCCGCGATCGGCTTGCCGTTAACCCAGTGAGCGGGTAAATCTTTGTAATTCGTATCCTGAACGAATTGGCTGTATTCGGCGTTCGTCACTTCGGTCTTGTCCATGTTGAAATCGGCGACCGTAACCTCGTGTTCAGGCCGTTCGATCTCGGCACCATCGCTGCGTCCCATCACAAAAGAGCCGCCAGGGATCGCAACAAGGTCAGCCCTCAACGACGTTTTCGGGGAGGCCGACGGCGTCGGCGACGCGTTATTAGCAACGTTCGGAGGCTCAGCTCTTTTCGGACCGATCAACCCGGCCATAAACGCACCGCCAACACCGAGAACACCGAGAACGAACAGACCCATCAGCGCGGCAGCTCCGATAACGAGCGGGGAAAAGAAACTCTTTTTTGCCGGCGGCTGCGATTTGACACCGATATTTTGGCGGCCGGTGTCCCAATTTTGGAACGCGGTCCGCTGCAATTCCTGATCGCCGTGTGTCGACGCGAAATTATGCGGCGTGTTGCCACCGCCTGCACCGCCGGTGTACGCAACGGTCGCGGATGCTGGCTGACCGCCAGCCTGGAGTTGTGCCACAACGCGTAACGGACGCCCGTCACATGTCACGCTTCCGTTCCAGTCCTGAAAGCCGTTGTGGCTGATACGCAGATGATGGGTACCGCTCTGCATGCCTTCGAGCATCAGCCAGCCGTCCTCGCGGCTCTGGCCGACCGCGACGTTATCTAGGTAAACGGCTGACTGCGGCGGTTCGGTAAGAATGTTCAGCGACGAAGCCGCGAAGGAACTGCCGCCGCCCGAGGTCGTGTGAATTCCAAACGCCGACGGCTCGATCGCCATTCGCAGTTCTTCGATCATCATCTCGACCGACTGCGTGCG
>JBDTUT010000037.1:0-23762 GCA_040007515.1 Acidobacteriota bacterium
CGGCCTTAGCCGTCACATTGCCGTCGGCTTTAGCCGACGGACCCGTTGCATCTCTGACCTCCGGCTTTAGCCGAACGCGCAGAATTGCGGCTAAAGCCGTGAGCTTTATAGACCCACGTCCGTCTGCTAAAGCCGACGGCAATCTATCTATGGACCTTTGGCCTTCAGCTTTGGCCGCATCAAGTCCGTCGGCTGAAGCCGACGGACTTGATGCGGAAGATAGATGCGCCCGATACCTATAGCTTTTCCAACGGCCCGGCACTCTTTATCCCGTGAACGCGTTTGTACGCCAGCTCGGCGCTTATCAAACAGATCTGCGTCCCGATTCCCGGATTTGTCCCGGCGCCGACGTAAAACAAGTTCTTAACCTTTTTCGAATAATTCTTCGGCCGAAAAATGGCCGTCTGCCAGATCGTATGTGCGAGGCCAAGCGCCGTGCCCTTAAAACTATTGTAATCCGCCGCAAAATCCTCGACCGTGTACACGCGTTTGTACTCGATCTTTTCCCGCAGGCCAGGCAGATTCATTTCCCGCTCGATTATCTCGAGCACCTTTTCGGTGTATTCGGCCTTCAACTTCTCGCTGATTTCCAGATCGGAAGCGATCGGCACGAGCACGAACAAATTCTCTTTTCCCGCCGGGGCAACGCTGTCGTCCGTCACGCTCGGCGCACACACATAAAGCGACGGCTCCGCCGGAAGCTGCGGGTCCTTATAAATATCGTCGAAATTCTTTCGCCAGTCCTCCGAAAACAATAAGTTGTGATGAGCGAGATCGGGCAGCTTTTCGTTAACCCCGAGATAAATGATGAACGCCGACGGAGCCATCACTTTTTTGTCCCAATATTTTTGCGGATGCGTCTGCCATTTTTTATCCAGCATCCGCGTTTCGGTGAACCACATGTCCGCGTTCGAAATGACGATGTCCGCTTCGACGACTTCGCCGCTCGCGAGCCGCACACCTTTCGTCACGCCCTTCTCGACCAAGATCTCTGCGACCTCGCATCGAGCGTGCAGCTTCGCACCGTTTTTCACCGCGATCCGCGTTAACGCGTTTATCAGCTCGTAAAACCCGCCTTTCGGGTAAAACACGCCCTGATTAAAATCCATGTGCGACATCAGGTTGTACAATGCCGGCGCCTCGTACGGCGACGTCCCGAGAAACACCATCGTGTACTCCATCACCTGCCGCAGCTTTTGCGATTTGAAAAACTTCGACACGAACGCGTGCATCTTCGAAAAGACCGCAAGTTTCTGCCCTTCGGTCGCGACGCGTCGGTTGAGAAAGTCGAAGATCGTGTCGTAATTCTTGTACATGAAGTGCTGCGTCGCCACTTCGTACTGGTATTTTGATTGTTTGAGGTAAGCTTTTAACTGCTCGGCGGCTCCCGGCTCGATCGCCTCGAACGCGGCTCCGTCCCGCTCGATATCCGAATGAATATCAAGCGGCTCGCCGCCCGCACGAAAGAAAATACGGTAAGACGGCGAAAGCCTTTCCAGCGTCAGGTGGTCGGAAACCTTCTCGCCGACGAGATCGAAATAATGTTCGAAAAGATCGGGCGCAAGATACCACGACGGGCCCATGTCGAAGCGAAAGCCGTCCTTTTCGAAAATGTTCGCACGCCCGCCCAGACGCTCGTTCTTTTCGAGCACCGTGACGTCGTAACCTTTTTTTGCGAATAGACCGGCCGCGCCGAGTCCGCCGATGCCGGCACCGATGACGACTACTTTTTTATTCATAGACGCCGGCGAGTGCCTTTAACGAGAGTGCGACTTTCTGATTAACTTTAGTGCGAACGCGGCCGGCGTATACATTGTAATTCGCCCGCTCGATCTCGCCCAATATCGCCTTGTACAATACGAAAGAAACGCGAACGGCCAGCCGCCCGCGCCAATTCAGCATCTTGATCCCGGGCAGAGCCTCGCGGTACATCTGCCGCGTCTGCTCGATCTCGTACTTCATGAACGCAACAAACCGCTCGTCCTGAACGTGCCGTCTGATGTCGAGTTCGTCGAGGCCGAACTTCGCGAGCTCGTCCTTGGGCATATAAACGCGGCCGAGTTCGTCACAGTCCTCGCGGATATCGCGTAAGAAATTGGTTAATTGGAAAGCATATCCGAGCTTCACGGCGTACGGGAACGCGGCCTCGGACGAGTAACCGACGATACGCGTCACCATCAAACCGATCACGCCGGCCGAGCCGTACATATATTCGTCCAGCTCCGCACGGTCGGCGTAGTCGCGTTTGTCCTCGTCCATAAACATCGATTTGAGAAACGCTTCGCCGTCCGAAACCGGAATGCCGTATTTTTTGAACGCCCAAACGATCGCATTCATCACGTCGTCGTCGCTCGCGCCACGTTCCATCGCCGCCAGCCAGTCGGTCCGCCACCGCCGCAGCCGGGCCAGGGCCGCGACCTTGTCGCTCACGTGCGTGTCGTCGACGATCTCGTCCGGGATCCGCGCGAACGCATAAACGGCGTATATCCCGAGCCGCGTTTCCGCGGGAAAAAACTGTGTGGCGAAATAAAAGCTTGTGCCGTAACGTTTTGTGATCGCCTTGCATTTCGCAAAGCCCGAGGCGAGTCTGTCCGTTTCCTTCCCCATATTCGAATTACTCCTAAGGACATTTTCCAAAATCCAGACGTTAGCCGTCCGTCACCGAGATGTCGTTTGGAAGGTCCGAATTCAGTTTCGACAGCCGAAGTCGAACGGATTCAAGGAATTAATTCGAGCGGGGCGTGTTTTTCAGAAACTCTACAACTTTTTTCATGTCCTGCCAAACTTCCCTCTTTTTTGTCGGGTCGCGGAGCAGGTAGGCGGGATTGAAGGTCGGCATAACGGTGACGCCGTCAAATGCGGCGAGTTCGCCGCGAACCTTCGAGATGGGCTGTTTTGTGTCGAGGAGAGCTTTGGTCGGGGTGTTGCCGAGCGCGATGACGATGCGCGGATTTACGGCGAGTATCTCGCGCCGCAAAAACGGGGCGAAAAACGCCAGCACCTGCGGCGTTAACTCGTCGCCCTGCGAGACGAATTTGACCGCGTTCGTCTTATAGGTTTTATCGAAGTCGATGTTTATCGAGGCAAGAATTTTACGAAGCAGTTCACCCGCCGGGCCGTTGAAAGGAATTCCCGAAAGCACGTCCGGCGGCCCCGGCGACTCGCCGACGACGGCGACCTCGGCATCGGCTGGCCCTGCGCCCAACACAAATGTCTTCTCGGGAAACGCAGCCTCGCCCTTTTCGAGAATTTCACGATTTACCGAGTCGAGATCTTCGGCCGGTCCGTTATTACTCTCAAAAAGCGATGCCTGCGTACTCATTTTTGTTGAGCGAGATACTCGCGGACCATCTTCATGTCTTCCCATACCTCGCGCTTTTTCGACGGGTCGCGAAGCAGGTACGCCGGGTGAAATGTCGGCATCACCTTTACATTGAAGTAGTCGTGAAATTGCCCCCGCATTTTCGAAATTCCGACTTTGGTGTCGAGCAGATTGTGCATCGCCGTGTTGCCGAGCACGACGATGACCTTTGGCTTGATCACCGCGATCTCGCGCAGCAGAAACGGCCGGCACGTGTGTGCCTCGGGCAGCGTCGGCTGGCGATTGCCCGGCGGGCGGCAGCGGTTGATGTTGCCGATCACAACGTCTTCGCGTTTGTACCCGATCGCCTCGATTATCTGCGTCAAAAGCTTTCCCGCACGCCCGACGAACGGCTCGCCCTTGGCGTCCTCGTCCGCACCCGGAGCCTCGCCGACGAACATCAGTTCCGCTTCAAAATTCCCGGTCGTATGCACGATCTTCGTCCTGCCCTCGTGCAGCGGGCACCGCGTGCAGTTTCCGATGTCGTGCCTGATCTCTTCGATCGTTTCGCTGCTGTCCGGAAGCGTCGGATCGCTGTCCCCAAGCAGCGGACTTGCTGCGTGTTTCGTTACCTGATTTTCATTCGCTCCGCCGCCGATCACAGAAGCCGGAGGCTCCGTCGACGTAGCGTTTTTCAAAACAACCGGATTCGGCCGTTCCCTCAGCGACGGCAAAGCATTTATCCGCGAACCGGGCCGCGATCTCGAAACAGGTGTCGGCATTTTCGGAATTTCCGGCACGACCGGGGGCGGTTCGGCAACCTTCCTTACAACGTCGGCTATCGGTGCGGGTCGCGCGGAAACAATTTTCAAATCAGACGATTCAACCTTCGCAAATTCCGGCAGATCGACATTCAGGTTCTCCACGCCGATCTCCTGCAAATACAAAACGTGTTCTTTAATATCAGCGAATAATTCCGCAATGTGCGATTGTTGGGTCATTTCCGGTTTATCCTTTTTTCTTATTTCGTGTATTTCGTATTTCTTCTTTCGTGTATTTCGTGGATAAATTCCTTTCCGCTTAATCAAACAAATCGTCAAGCCGCAGGAGTTGTTCCACGAAACAGATCAAATAAGAAAATCAGGAGCGATCCGCTATCGCAGTTTTATCAACTCATCTAATATACGATCGGCCATCTCGCGTTTGGACATTAATGGCAGTTCGACGTCCAGCTCGCCGTTTCTTTTAATTATCGTCGCGATGTTCGTGTCGGTGTTGAATCCGGCACCTTCGGCCGTAATGTCGTTTGCAACGACCATGTCGAGATCTTTCTTTTCCATCTTCGAACGGGCATAACCGACGACGTCGTTCGTCTCGGCGGCGAAACCGACGACTAGCAAGCCGTTCGAACGATTTTTCGCGACGTCCGCGAGAATGTCCGGCGTCTTTACCAATTCGAGCGTCATCTCTTCGCGGCCGTCTTTCTTTATCTTCGCGCCCGCGACATTCGCCGGACGGTAATCGGCGACGGCCGCCGCTCCGACAAAAACGGTGGCGTTCGGAAGCTCAGCCATGACGGCCGCATGCATCTCGTCCGCCGAGATCGCTTTGATCAATTTTATGCCGTCCGGCGGGCCGACGTTTGTAATACCGGATACAACGGTCACCTCGGCGCCGCGCCTCGCCGCCGCCTCGGCCACCGCAAAACCCATTTTCCCCGACGAATGATTCGAAATAAACCGCACCGGATCGATCGCCTCACGCGTCCCGCCGACGGTGATGAGCAAACGCTCTCCCTCTAAATCTTTCGATTGCGGATTGCGGATTGCGGATTGCGGATTTTCGCTTTCGCCGTTGCTTCGTGTCGTTTCGTGTTGTTCCGTGGTTGCAGTTCTTCGGTTTTGAACACCGTTCTCACGGTTCGAAGCGGCTTTTGTTTCTCCATTCCGCAATCCGCATTCCGCATTCCGCAATAACAAGAGTGCTTGTGCGACGATGTTCTCCACATCTTCCAGCTTCCCCGTCCCGACCGTCTTGCACGCCAGCTCGCCCGCGACCGGTTCGACAAAATGCACGCCGTCGGCTCTCAATTGCTCGATATTCCGCTGCGTCGCCGGTTGTTCCCACATCGTCGTGTTCATCGCCGGAGCGATCAGCACCGGCGCCGTCGAAGCGAGATAAGTCGAAGACAAAAAATCGTCCGCCACGCCGTTCGCGAACTTAGCGATAATATTCGCCGTCGCCGGGACGACGAGCAGCAGATCGATGTTTTGCGAGAAATTGATATGCGCGATCGGGTCCGGATTCTGCGGGTCGTAATCGTCGACGATCACAAACTTGTCCGTCAAAGCCTTGAACGTCAGCGGCCGCACAAACTCCGTCGCGTGCCGCGTCATCGCCACGCTCACCTCGCACCCCGACTTCTGCAGCAGACGCATAACCTCCACAGCCTTATAAGCCGCGATCCCGCCGCAAACCCCCAAACCCACACGATATTTCGCCATAAAATCCCAGTCCGCAGCCGTGTCCGTAGCTGTGTCTGAAGCCCGCACGTAAGTAAGGGCCACTTAGTCCGCACTCAACTGAACTCCCAGCCGCCGCTCTACAACCCAAACTGCCTCAGATGATGATCGACGTGCTTGTACTGCGTCTCGCCCCACTGCTTGCCGGTCAGCCGCCCGAAAAAACCGTGAACGTTTCCGTGCGTCCCGCTTTCGCCGAGCGTGTGCAGGTGCGTGATCAGGCCGCTTAGCCTTTCGCGTGTCGCCTCAAAATCCGGTTCGTCTTTGATGATCAGCGTCGGCCCGGTCGGTGCGTTTTGCGGGAACGGCTGCTCGCCCAAAAACTTGCCCTTAAAGACCCAGCCGATCGCCTTGCCGATAAATTTCTGTTTCATCGGCACCTGCCCGGTCGCCATCTCCATCGTCCGCGCCGTGTGCTCCATCATCTGCGAAGCCGTCATCTTCCCCCACTGCCGCTCGGAACCGGCGTGAAGTCGCCCCAACCGCTCAAACAGCTCCGCACGCGTGCCTGTCTCGAAAATCGATTTCATATTTTTAGAATGAACCAAAAATACCAAGAAGTGTCCGCGAACATCTCGGAATCCCAAGTATCTCAGCAGGTTACTTCGGAATTAACAACGTCTTTTTTGTTCTTTCGTGTTAGTTCGTGTGTTTTCGTGGTTAAAGGTTTTAAGACTGGAACCACGAATCAACACGAAACCACACGAAAGGAGAGTCGGTAATTCGATCCGCAACTAACGGTACATAATATTATACAAACCAAGCCCGTGCGGCTTCGTTCGCCTCGTTTCGATATTCTTCTATTTTTCCCCGGTCGGCCTGTGCGAGAGCGGCTTTGCGGCCTTCGACGTCGAACTCGTTACCGTACGCCGGCGTGCCCGGCTGCTGCCGCCACGACTCGGCGATGGTTCCGGCGTCGACACCGTCGAATCCGATCTCGTTTATCAGATCGAGCACCACTTTTTTGGCAGCCGGATCGTCACCTGCGATCGAAAGGCTGATGCGTCCCGGCGAGCCGGCGGGCACGCCCTTGTCGGCCAAACTCGCAGCATAGATGTGGTTGAACGCCTTGACCACCGGCCGCCCGATCGCCCGCTCCACCCACTCGCTCTCCATCATCCCGCCGTCGATCTCCGTAATGCGTCCGTCACGTGCCGGGTAATAATTACCAGTGTCGACGATAACCGCCGTCGACGCTTTCAAGACATCGATCGGCAGGTCGGGCACGGCCTTCTGCGGTATCGAGATAACCACCAGGTCTCTTGCTCCGGCCGCTTCCTCCGCCGTCACCGCAGTCGCCCCGATCTCCGACGCCAAATCCCGCAGCGTTTCCGGCCCTCGCGAATTAGCGATCTTCACATCACGCCCCAACTTCGCAAAGTGCCGAGCCAAAGCTCCCCCAATATTCCCCGAACCGATTATTCCGATTTCCATATTTGTTTCTCCTCGCTTCTACGCGATGCAAAATCTCGTCGATCCCATATTCTATCGCGTTTTTCCGGAAACGCGATCGCTGACGATTCCCTCGTCGAGCGGAAGGACGAGCATCGGCGACCCGCGAAACGTCACGGTCTCGGCGTTGGTGAAGATGAGCGTCCGCTCGATCTCAATACCGAACTGCTTCAGCAGTCGCGCGGCCCTCACGATCCGCATCCGCCGGCCCCGCCCGTACCGCCTGACTCGAAAGAAATTCTTGTCCGCCGTCACCGGAAACTTCACCCCGATCCGCCGTTTCGTCGGCTCGTACATCAGCGTCACGCTCGCCGGCTCATCTATTTCCCTGAACGCCGCCGCGTTCATCGCGATCTCGCCCCGCGGGTTGATCGATACATAAACCCTCACCGGAGCCGTGTCCCGACGCTTTCGCCGAGCACATATCTGCCACTTTTCGCGCCTGCTCGCTGCCGTTTTCGGCTGGGTTGATGTGCTCATACGCGTTTTTTCGTGATGCCGCCGACAGTGACGGTCTGGCGGAGGTCGAGGATCAACTGCCCTTCGTTTGTGATGTCGGGGCGGATGAAACGTTCCGTGGTCGGGATGGCGATCTTGTAATGACGGCAGAAACTCGACGCGTGGATGGCCCAGCCCATCTGCTTGCCGACCACCTGGAAATTTTCCGCGAAACGCGGGTAGGCCGGCTCGACCGCGATCGAGTCGTCGTCGCGGCTGTAATAAAGCGCCACCGCCTTGGGCCGCCCAAACGCCTGATACGCCTTGGCGTTAAGATAGATGTCGCCCTTGCGGTTGATCGTCACGCGGATCTCGCCGCCCGGCTTCCCCGAAGCACCGCCGGTGAATTTTTCCCATTTTCTTTCGAGTGTCATTTGATTACGTCCGCGCCCGTCGCACACCCGGCACAATGTTTCAATCATAGCACAGCCGTTTCGCTGAATGCAACAAATATTTTAAATTAATCGGTGGAAATGACGGGCATGTACCGAAATGGCCGAAAATGACGAACCTCGAAAATTTGCGGTCAGGAATTACGCGAAAAGGGTCATACGCCGCCGCTTTTCGGTCATATAAAGTCGCCAACCGGTCAGAACCGGCCTGAGTAGGCAAAAAGGATAAAGTACGTATGGCTATGTTAGACTTGGTCGACAGAATTCGGTTTACGAGAGGTCAAATGAAACGTTGGTTAAAGGGCTTTTTAGCATTCGTCGCGGCGCTGGGTTTGGGTTACAGCATTGCTCGGCTGCCCTTCTTTTACGTAGCGCCAGCTTCTCCAACCGCTGCGTTGCATATCGACGGAGTTTCAACCGATTCTCGACCCGAACCCGCGGCAGTTCCCACGCCAGAATTTCGTGAACTTCCGGACATCGACTCCTTCAATTCAGATATAGACAATACCGATCCGATTCGCAACAAATTGGTAGACGTTCTACATTACGGTAACGAATACCGAAAGGAAGAGTCGGTTGCGAAAACTGGCGAAAATTGGCTGGGGCTTTTTGAGAGTAACGGAAATTTCGAACTTCGGCGCCAAAAAGTAACCTTAATGTTGGACCATACGTCACATGACCCCGACAACGGAGACTGGGTGCATTTCAAATTCGGCCGAGCATCGGAACCGTTATTCTTAGTAAGAAAAATCGATTCTCTTAGACCAGGCCTTGTCGAAACACTCTACAGGCGCCCCGCTACCGAACAAATAGCCAACCGTCAAGAGGAGCCTGCATCGCTAACGCGAGGGTATGAGAAGGAATTTCGGATCGGCGGGAACGCCTATACACTTCGTGTTACTTCGGGCGTTACCCGTAACGGAACAGATGTAAATGTCCTAGTTCTCGAATCGGGAGAATCGAAGCAAGTTGTCAGTTATAACACTTACTTTAAAGACGCAACGACAAACTATGACACCGTTGGTGATCCGTTATGGATCGGTGATCTCGACGGTGACGGCAGACTGGATTTGTATATAGAGGGTTTCGGATACGAAAAAGGCGGTTTCAGTTCTAATTTATATCTTTCCAAAGGCGCAGAAAAGGGACATTTAGTTAAACTTGTTGCATCATTCAGTACTGCAGGTTGCTAATGGAAGTTCTCTCAACCGAGACCATATATAAAGGAAAGATCTTTGACATCAACGTCGACTCGATACGCGAGGGCGATGTGGAGTACAAGCGTGAGATCGTCGTTCATAAGGGGAGCTGTGTGGTTATTCCGGTATTTGACGACGGGACGGTGGCTTTGGTTCGGCAGTATCGGCATGCGGCGGGGAAATATTTGCTTGAAATCTGTGCGGGGACGCTGAACGCGGGCGAGAACCCGGAAATCGGGGCAAGACGCGAGTTGGAAGAAGAGATCGGCGTAACGGCCGGGAAGATCGAGAAACTGTGCGAGTTTTACGTCTCGCCCGGCTTCCTGACCGAAAAGATGCATCTCTACCTCGCCACCGAACTGACCGAAACCCGCCAAATGCTCGAGCCCGACGAGATCCTCACAGTCGAAAGATATTCTCTACCTCAAGCCCTCGAAATGACCCGCACCGGCCAGATCGAAGACGCCAAAACCATCATCGGCATCACGATGGTCGCCGGGATGAAAAAATAGGAATACGGCCCGCGAAACACGCGAAAAGACGCGAAATGGGATCGGGTGGAAGCCAATTGTTGCGCCTGTGAGACGAAATCCCAATCTTTCTTTTTTTCGCGTCTTTTCGCGTGTTTCGCGGGTACAATCCTAACATTCTTCGATCCTACTTGACGTTTGTTGGCGATTTCGATAATCTGTCAGTTCGCATTTTTGCGGAAATACCTATCAGTGTAGGCAATTATGAGTACTTATTTTCCGAGTGGGAAGGGTTTAGCCGAAAACCGTAAGTGGTTTGTCGTTGACGCCCGTGGCAAAACGGTCGGCCGTCTCGCAACTGAAGTTGCACGGATCTTGTCCGGCAAAAACAACCCTGCGTGGACGCCGTATATGGATATGGGCGATCACTGCGTCGTCATAAACGCCCGCCACGCAGTATTTACGGGAGCAAAGGACGACCAGAAGCTGTATCGCCGTCACACCCTTTACCCGGGCGGACTTCGCGAAACGAGCGTCAAGGAAATGTTCGAAAAGAAACCTGAAAAGGTGATCGAACTCGCCGTCCGCGGCATGCTTCCGAAGACGAAACTCGGCAAAGCGATGGGCAAGAAATTGAAGGTTTACGGCGAAGCGGAACACCGCCACACCGCCCAAAACCCGCAGCCCATCACGATCGAAACGAAATTAGGCTGAAATTTGGCGGTCGAAAACAACTGACCACCGACAACTGACTACTGACAACTGACCTATGGCAGACATTCAATATTACGGAACCGGCCGCAGAAAGACCTCGACGGCACGCGTTTATCTTCGGCCCGGAAGCGGCGAGATCGTCGTCAACCGCCGTCCGTTCGATTCTTACTTCCCTAACGAAGCCTTGCGGATGATCATTCGCCAGCCGCTTCGCCTGACTGAGACCGCAGCCAAATTCGACATTCTCGTGAACGTCGACGGCGGCGGACAAGCTGGCCAGGCCGGTGCGGTCCGTCACGGCATCACGCGTGCTTTGATGGAATTCAACGCTGACCTCCGCCCGAGCCTCAAAAAGGCCGGCCTGGTCACCCGCGACCCGCGTCAGAAAGAACGTAAGAAATACGGACAGAAAGGTGCCCGTAAACGGTTCCAGTTCTCGAAGAGATAGTTAGCAGGTACGAGTTACGCGTTTACGCGTGATTTCAACGTTAATTAACGTGATTTCAACGTTAATTAAATTGACGATTGATCTCGACGCAGCTCGCGGATAGCGACTTTCACGCGTGAACGCGTAACTCGTACTAAATCCATTGCCGGGATACCTTGGTTTATCAATAAGTTCCCGGTGAGTACATCAAACCAGCAGCAAAAGGAGAGTAAATTTTGGCTACAGTTACGATGAAAGAACTTCTCGAAGCAGGAGTTCACTTTGGTCACCAGGTTCGCCGTTGGAATCCCAAGATGAAGGAATACATCTTTGGCGAACGCAACGGCATTTATATTATTGACCTTCAGAAAACGCAAAAGCTTTTCCGCGACGCACTCAATTACGTTCAGGAATCGCTCACCGAGCGTCCCAACCAAAAGGTCCTCTTCGTCGGCACCAAACGCCAGGCGCAGGACGCAATTAAGGAAGAAGCGGAACGCTGCGGACAGTTTTACATCAACAACCGCTGGCTCGGCGGCCTCTTGACCAACTTCGAAACGGTCAAGAAATCGATCCAAAAGCTCAAGGACATCGAGACGATGCGTGAAGACGGCCGTTTCGAGATGCTCACCAAAAAAGAGCGTCTCAAACTCGACCGCGAGCACGAAAGCCTGATGAAGAACCTTGCCGGCATCAAGGACATGAACGGCATGCCGGACATGATGTTCATCATCGACGTTCGTAAAGAAGATATCGCGGTCAAGGAAGCAAACCGTCTCGGCATCCCGATCGTTGCCGTCGTCGACACCAACTGCTCGCCCGAGGGCATCGATCTTGTGATCCCGGGCAACGACGACGCTCTTCGTGCGATCCGCCTGTTCGCGTCGCGTATCGCGGATGCGATCATGGAAGGCCGCCAGGTCGGAACCGAAGGCAGGACGCCGGTAAGCGACGAAGCAATGGGCGAAACGGACGAAATTGCGGCCGACAGCGGTATCGACATCGCGGCCGCAATGGCCAAAGCCGGTGTCGCCGACCCCGACGGCGAAAGCTCAACCGTCGACGCCGACGTCCAGGTGGCCGACCAAACCTGGGAGACTGCGGAAGCTACCCATACCGACGCCGCGGGCGGTTCGCAAGCGGAACCGGGAGCCGGCACGGAATCGACTCCGATACGAACCGAGATCGACCAGAATGTTGACAAGGGCACCCAGGAAGCGGCCGAGATCGCACCGACAGAGAGCAAAGAATCGGCGGCAAGCTAGTTACATCTTTATTTTTGAGAACGCGTAGCTCTTTTTCGGTCACAGGCGATCGGGCTACGCTTTTCTATAAACCGATATAATAATAGTTATCGATTGGAGTTAGACAATGGCAGAAATTACAGCAAGTTCAGTTAAATCGTTAAGAGAGAAAACAGGCGCCGGCATGATCGATTGCAAGAATGCACTCGTCGAAGCCGGTGGCGACGAAGCCGCCGCAACCCAGATCCTTCGCAAAAAGGGCATGGCGTCCGCAGGCAAGAAAGCAGGCCGCGTCACGGCCGAGGGCGTCGTCGGTTCGTACATTCATATGGGCGGAAAGGTCGGCGTAATGGTCGAGATCAACTGTGAGAGCGATTTCGTCTCACGCGGCGAGGAGTTCCAGCAGCTCGTCAAAGACGTTGCAATGCACATCGCCGCGTCCGACCCGCGTTACGTCAATCGTGACGAAGTGCCGGCCGCCGATCTCGAAAAAGAACGCGAAATACTACTCGGCCAGCTAAAGAACGATCCGAAGAACGCCAGCAAGCCGGAAGACGTTCTGAACAAGATCATCGAAGGCCGCTTGAATAAATACTATGAGGACAACGTCCTGGTAGATCAGCCGTTCGTAAAGGATCCGAGCAAAACCGTCGGCGAACTCGTCGCGGAAAAGATCGGCTCGATCAAAGAGAATATTTCGATCCGCCGCTTTACCCGTTATAAAATGGGCGAAGGCATCGAGAAAAAGACCGACGACTTCGCGGCCGAGGTCGCCTCGATGGTTGGGTAAATTAGTCCAAGGTCCCAGGTCCAAAGTCCAAAGTCAGCTTTTGGCGTCTGACTCGAACTTGGGACCCGCGGCAATCGTTTTACGACATTGGACCTTGGACATTGGACATTGGACTCTTATGGATCCAGTATTCCGACGCATTCTCCTAAAACTCTCCGGCGAGGCCCTGATGGGCAGCCAGAACTACGGCATCGACACGCTCGTCGCCGAATCTGTGGCGCGTGAGATAGGCGCCGTGCACGCGCTGGGTGTCGAGATCGCGGTTGTCGTCGGTGGCGGCAACATATTCCGGGGCGTGTCCAAATCGGCCGGCAACATGGACCGTGCGGCCGCCGATTACATCGGAATGCTCGCGACCGTGATGAACGCCGTGGTCCTCCAGGACGCCCTCGAACAGATCGACATTCAGACGCGCGTGATGTCGGCTATCGATATACCGCAGCTCGCCGAGCCGTTCATCCGCCGGCGGGCCGTCCGTCATCTCGAGAAAAAGCGTGTGGTCATATTCGCCGCCGGTACCGGAAATCCGTATTTCACGACCGATTCCGCGGCTGCTCTGCGGGCACTGGAGATCGAAGCCGAGGTGATCTTTAAGGCGACAAAGGTCGACGGCATTTATTCGGCCGATCCGGTCATTGACGCGACCGCGACGCGTTTCCAAAAGATCTCTTATCAGGAAGTGCTGGAGAAACAGCTCAAGGTGATGGACACCTCGGCTATTTCCCTGTGCATGGACAACGCCCTGCCGATCATGGTCTTCAACATGCTCGAAACGGGCAATATCATCAAGGCAATAAGCGGTGATCTCAGCATCGGCACGCTCGTCACGCTTGGCGGAACGGCGACGACCGCTTCATAAAAAGACACTCATGAGCATTGAAAACGTTACAAACGAAACCAGACCCAAAATGGACGCGGTCGTCGAGGATTTCAAGCGAAAACTGTCGAACATCCGCGTGGGACGTGCGACTGTCGGCCTGCTCGATACAGTTATGGTCGACTATTACGGCACGCCCACTCCGCTGAGTCAGATGGCGTCGATCGCCGTTCCGGAGCCGCAGCTTTTGACGGTTCAGCCCTGGGACGCGACGCAACTCGGCGCGGTCGAAAAGGCGATCATCGCCGCGAATCTCGGGATGAACCCGTCCAATGACGGAAAAATTATACGGCTCCCGGTTCCCGCTCTGAACGAAGAGCGACGTAAGCAGCTTGGGAAACAGGCCCACGAGATGGCCGAAGAACACCGTGTCGCCGTGCGAAACATCAGACACGCGGCAAATGACGCATTGAAGAAGATGCAGAAAGACAAGCTCGTCTCCGAGGACGAAGAACGCGGCGGTCTGGACGACGTGCAAAAGCTCACCAATACCTTCATCGGAAAGATCGACGAGCTCGCCAAAAATAAAGAAGCCGAGATCATGACGGTGTAAGAGTCCGAAAAATAGATAAACGAAAGCCCCAGATTAAAGAACTCTGGGGCTTTTGATTTCGACGGGAAAGCGCCGCTTGAAACCGAGCGTTGCGACAATTACTTCTTGTTCGCTTCGGACTCTTTCGCAGACTTATCCAAATTGGCGTGAAAGTCACGACAGAACTTCGCAATATCAGTGTGGTTCGAGTTGTTGTTCGATATCATCTTCCTCACCTGCCCACGAAACTGCGAAAGAAAGGTCGCTTTTGTCGCCTTGATCACAAAGTTGTCATCCGGGTTATTCGCCTGTGCTGCAAGAATGTCGATTACCTCGTCGCATTCCGGGATTCCGACTTTGTCTTCGCCCACAGCAGTTTCGATCGCGCGGTCGGTGATGCTCTTGTTCGTGTTCGCGCCCACGTTGGTATTGGCGACGTTCGACAATCCCGCATCCTTTTGAGCACGATCGAAAATGCTGCAACCCATCACGGCCGCGAGCAAGGTTAAAGCGAGCACTAGAGAAGTTGAATTACGCATAGGTACTCAGAACGTGTGAGACTGACGCAATCATAGATGAATCCGCCCGACAGTCAAGGCGTGACGTTGGCCGCCGGCGCTTGCTCAGCGTTCTTCACCCCGCCAAATTCGTAGATCGCGTACAGGTTCAGTGCGTTGTCTTTGACCTCGGACCTGACGTCCATCACCTTCGCCTGAAGAATTCCGCCCGTGGCAGCGATCGGCAAGTTCACCGCGATCTGCCGGCCGTCGAGGATGCGAATCGGGTTTACCCGAGTGTTCAATGTCGATTGAACAATAGGCGTCACCAGTGCGCTGAATACCGGATTGATCCCGTCGAGGTTCACCGTTTCGACATTCACCCGCCCGAATACCGATTGGGTCGCCGCGTCGTACCGCAGCTCGAAAGTCGACTTGGCCCAACCAGAAAACTGCAGGCACCCGACGGGTGACTGATAACTGCCAGTGAATGCGAGCGGTGCACCCAGCTTGTTATTTTCGAACCGAACGCCCGTCTGAACACCGCTGCCCTCGGGCAGTACCGTGATCTTACTTGCACAACCGCCATCAGTGAGAGCGGCGGCTTGCTGGTCACCGCCGCCAAGCGGAAACGACGGAGGATTCATGTCGCGAAACAGAGTGCCAAGGACCTGATTGAAAAACTCCTGCCTCAAAACGATCTCGGCCGTTCCCGGAGGCAGGCCGCTGGCATCCGGGGCCTTTATCAACTGGCCCGGTAAGTTGGACGCCCGCGGAGCGCCGACAAACAAAATGTATGTCAGCACCCCACCGATCAAAAATCCGATCACCAAACCTCCGATCAGACGGCCCATAAAATTCTCCTAACCTGCCGGCGTTGCCGTCGGAGCCGCCATCGAGTTGGTATTAGTATTACCAGCCGCCGGCTGCTGTGCCTGCTGGATCATCTGGCCGACGACGCTCGCGACTATCTGAAAGACCGCATTCACCTGAGCCTTCACGGTCTCCGGATCGATCTTGGCAAAGTCCGTCGGTAGATTGAATAAGCTTGGGTCCGGCGTGGTTTTAATATCCGTCATCTCCGTGACGACCCGAGCTCCGTTAACACCCTGCACATTACCGTTCTGCGATTTCGCGACCGTCTCGGTCCGAAGAGGCAAACCGGTCTCTTTGTCCACGATCAGAAATGACTCGGCCGCGACAGTTCCCGCCGCTGTCTGAGTGTTGGTCGCGGATTGGTAGGCATATTTCGTCACCTGCCGGCCATTCATGCTCTCCTCGCCGACGAGGCGCATGCCGGAAAGTGCCTTTGCCTGATTCACGATTTGCTCGGGCATCATCAGCCGACGCATTTCGAATCCGAGAGCTTCTTTCGTCAGCTCAGCGTACTGCTTGCGATTCGGGAAGATAAGGTAACTCATTCCGCCTTTATCGAGAAAGATCACCTTCTCATTCGTCGGCAGATTGAACTCCATCATCCGGTCGTTGCCGGAGCGTGCAACGTTCGCGGCGATCGTCGGAATGGCTGCTGCCTTTTGATTTCCCTGGGCGGTCGTCTCGAGCGACAGTTTCACCGTCGCCTGATATTGGTCCGGTTCGCGTGTGTCGACGGTTGCGCCGGTCACCGTTGTCGAGGTATTTAAATTGGAATTCGCCAGCGAGTTGCTGATATTTGCGTTGACGTTAACAGCGGTAAGATTTGTATTGCCCGTCGGCGCTCCGCACGCGGCGGCGAAAATAAATGCTGTAAATACGAGAGTTGTTAAACCGATAACTTGCAGACGCGATCTTTGCATATTTGACCCCTCCAGAAACCCTATGAATTAAATCAATACAGTGTTACTTCTAGAGGTCGGTATCTGCAATACTTATGCCTTTTCAAGATTGGCGAATTTTTCAATAAGCTTCTTCTGCCCGAACCCCGGGAAACTGACGGTCAGCTTTGCGTTATCGCCGGAACCTTCCCGCCGCAAAACGAGGCCTTTGCCGTATTTTGCGTGCTTTACGTGCGAACCCGCGACGAACTTCCCCGAATCCGATCTCGCTTCCGATGTCTTTGACGGATCTGATGCAAGTCGCTTCAATTTGTCGAAACCTTTCGGTGCATCCGGGCTGGAATTGATGTTTGACTCAACGCTACCGACAGGGCGGCTTGCCTCGCGGTGTTTGAAAAACTCGGCAACCGCGTCTTTGCTGTTGTACGTTTTTCCTGTGTAGAGATTTTTCGGTTTCTCGACCCGCACTTCGCCTCGCAGAGCTTCGACCGCGTGCTTGTTCGACTTGGCCGTTCCGCCTCGTGCGAACGAGAGCCACGAAGATCCGTATGAAAGATCTTCGATCAGCTCGAGCGGCATTTCATTGAGAAATTGAGAAGGCTCGGCCGCCATCTCCTCACCGTAAACGCGGCGACGCATAGCGTGTGTGACGTACAGGATCTTTTCGGCCCTCGTGATCGCGACGTAGGCGAGCCGCCGTTCCTCCTCGAGTTCCTTTTCGTCGCCGATGCTGCGCGAATGCGGGAAGATCCCGTCCTCGAGACCGACGAGAAAAACCACCGGAAATTCCAACCCTTTCGCCGAATGCACGGTCATCATTGTAACGCCCGAGTTTCGGTCGTATTTGTCGGTGTCCGACGTCAACGCGGCGTGGTCGATAAAATCCCGGATTCCCGTCTCTTCCTCGCGATCGTAGTCGACAGCGGCGTTCACCAATTCTTCGAGGTTGGCGAGCCGTGCTTCCGACTCGTCCGTCGCCTCAGTACGCAGCATCGCCGCATAACCCGAATCTTCGATCGCCGCAACGACGACATCGGACACAGGTCGGTCGGTCTGCGAAGCTTCCCCGGTTTTAGTTTGCAGCAGCTCAACGGTCGCTTTGAAATTCCGCAGCGCCTCTTTCGCCCGCGGCGTTAGATTGACCTTCACCGCGCTCGCACGATCGGTGATGATCGCTATCGTCTCCCACAGAGAAACACCGAGATCTTTCGATCGAAACAACACTTCGTCCAGCGACGTCTTCCCGAGGCCGCGCGTCGGCGTGTTTACGACGCGAAGCAGTGCTATATCGTCGAAGGGATTCATTGCGAGTTTCAGATACGCGATTATGTCCTTCACCTCGGCGCGTTCGTAGAACGAGAAGCCGCCGACGATGTTGTAGTCGATACGCTGACGCCGGAGAGCTTCCTCAAAAACACGAGACTGCGCGTTCGTGCGATAAAGGATCGCTACCCGATCGGATTGGTTACGGCGTCGATGTTCCTCGATCTTGGCCGCGACAAAACGTCCTTCGCCGTCGGCGTCCGAGGCTTGGTAATAAAAGATACGCTCGCCGCCCGCGTTCGACGTCCACAGCTTTTTCTTTTTCTGATTGACGTTATTCTCGATGATCGCGTGAGCGACATCGAGGATCGTTTGAGTCGACCGGTAGTTTTGTTCGAGCAGGATCGTTTTGGCTTCCGGAAAATGCAGCTCAAAATCGAGGATGTTCTTGATGTCGGCCTGTCTGAATCCGTAAATGCTCTGTGCGTCGTCGCCCACGACGCAGATGTTCTGCTGCTTTTCGGTCAGGTAATTGATCAAGGCGAACTGCAACGCGTTCGTGTCCTGATATTCGTCGACGAGAATATATTTGTAGCGTTCGTTATATTTCTCACGCGTCTCCGGCGAAAGCCGCAGCAGCTTTACGGTCTTGATCAGCAGATCGTCAAAGTCGAGTGCGTTCGCACGATTCAAACGCTCGTCGTACATCCGGAAAACCTTCGCCATCGCGGCTCGTTTGTCGTCGGTGTATTCGACACGCGAACCGAAAAGGTCCGCATCTTCGCCGCGGTTCTTGGCCGCGCTTATCGCCGACCGAACGACCCGCGGCACGATCTGTTTCTCGTCGAGCCCGAGATCTTTGAGGCACGCCTTAACGACTTTCTGCGAGTCGTCAGTGTCGTAGATCGTAAACGATTTTGTGTAGCCTTCGCCAAGTTTGTCGATGTCCTGCCTCAGCATCCGGACGCACAAACTGTGAAACGTCGACAGCAGCGGAAACGAATTCAGCCGCTCGTCCTTGAGCAGTTCCTGAACACGCGAACGCATTTCGCCCGCCGCCTTATTCGTGAACGTGACCGCGAGAATGCTGTGCGGTGCGACATTTTTCTCCTTGATGAGATAAGCGATCCGGACCGTAATAACGCGCGTTTTCCCCGAGCCGGCCCCCGCGAGAATAAGCAGCGGCCCCTCGGTCATTTTTACCGCTTCGACCTGCTGGGGATTTAAGGATGAGAGGATGTCCATTTAATTCTAATGCCTAAAGCTAACTGTCTGATGCGTCGAATTCGGTTTGAAAATACTTACGTCCCGATTCGGATCCATTTCTTATTCTTTTTCTTTTTTTTCGTGTGTTTCGTGTATTTCGTGGTTACATTCTTAGATCTAAGGAGTATTAACCACGAAACACACGAAACAGATCAAGAAGAAAACGCGTCCCTCTTTCAGCCCGACCGGAAGTTCACTTAATGAGATTCTGAATCTCTTTGAACGACGGATGTTTCGAATCGCGCATCAGGTCGAAAAGGGCCGTCTCGACGCTCGAAGGAATCACTCCGGCGGCGAACATTTTCTCGACGCCCGCAAGTTTGTCGTGATCGAACCGCGAAGCAACGCAATCAGTGAGAAGGTGCACTTCGTAGCCGTTCTCGATCAGGTCGTGAGCGGTTTGATTGACGCAAACGTGGGCCTCAAATCCGCACAAAGCGATCTGGCTGACGCCCTTCGACCGCAAACTCTCAACAAACTCGTCCGACCCAAAAGCGCTGAACGCCGTCTTCTCGAATATCTCAACATTCTCCGGAACGGCGAGCATTATTTCTTCCGCCGTCTTGCCCAAACCTTTCGGATATTGTTCCGTGATCACGACGGGAATCCCAAGTATCGAAAACCCGCTGACCGCCCGCGAGATATTCGAAGCCGCCAGTGCAAAATCGCCGATCGCACTTCGAAACGCCTCTTGAACGTCCACAACGACCAGCGCCGTTTTTGCGCTGTCCAGAATATTGCGATGGGCCATAAACTTTATTGTTCCGACTTCGCGGCCTCTGCCTTCTCGGCCTTGATCCTTTTCGCTTCTTCCCTGGCCCGCATCTCTTTTTTGTACTGCCTGAAAAAGATATAAACCGCCCCGACGCATAGGACGAGGATCAGGATCATCATCGCTGTGATGAAGTAAATTTCGGCACGCTCAGTTCCGGGCATACTTAGATTTTAGTTGATTGCGGTGGGCCGGTAAAGATGGGTCACCCGAATACTTCGGCGCTTCCCGGAAGTTCGAGATTCTTCATTTCGTGCCTTTCGTGTGTTTCGTGGTTAAAGTCTTAAATCCGCAGCCACGAAACACACGAAAGGCACGAAAAAGAAAAAGGACAACTCGGGTCGGATCAGTGCGGGGCCTGGTTGGCGGGAAAGGCGTTTACTGCTTCTTCCGTGTTGGCGAGCAAAAGTTGTTTGTAGATCTCCGGAATTACCCGCACGCGTTTGTCTTCGTCGGTGACGAGATGCAGCGTTTCGCCCTCGGCGATCAGCGTGCCGTCCGACGGGCGAACGATCTCGTAAACAAATCGGATGGACCGGCTGCGGATCTCGGCGACCTGTGTGCGGACGATCAAGAGGTCATCGTAAAAGGCGGGTGATTTATATCGGCAGTAAGATTCGGCAACGACCAGAAGAGCATTGTCTTCCTCCTCCATCGCCTTGTAAGAAAAACCGCGGTCGCGGCAAAGCTCGCTGCGTCCCGCCTCGAACCAAACGAGATAGTTGGCATGATGGACGATGCCCATCTTGTCAGTCTCCGCATACCGCACGCGGATCTCTGTCTCATGCCAGCCGTCCATAGAGCAGTGGTCAGTTGTCAGTGGTCAGTGGTCAGCGAAAAGCGGTCGGCAATCCGAGTTGAAATTTGGCCGGCGGCCGGCGGCCAGTTTCCTGACTTCTTACTGACCACCGGCCACTGACCACCGACCACAAATTTTTTGGCTGGGAGACAGGGATTCGAACCCCGATAGGCAGATCCAGAGACTGCAGTCCTACCATTAGACGATCTCCCAGCGTGCTTCTAATTTACGAACCGAACCCTGTATTGTCAAATCGCCTCCGGTTGTTCAACTCACCCGCAATCGCTCATTGAAACCAAGGCAGAACCGCAAGCCTGACCCCGACTTCTACACCCATCAATTCTTTGTGATCGGGACTAAGACGAAGTCGAATCGCTTCGCAGAAATGTTTGGAAGAAAAATCTTGCCCGCAGCCTTCCCGCCGATCGCCACGGCGATTCCGCATCGAGGGGAAGGATATCGCCGAACCGCACCCCGGCTTGCGCTTAGCGGAGCCCGAAAGAACAGCTCACACTGTAATTGACATCTGACGAGAAGAGCAGTCCCTGGGACTCAATAACGATCGAATATCCGTTTCGCTGAAAAACTAAATATAGTTCGCCTCGCGGCGCTTCCTCGGTGTATCGCCAATCTTGACTACCCAGATTCTCGCGGAAATAGCTGGCTACCGCCTCTCGCGACATTCCTGACCTATAGGTGTTTGAGAACACAGCCGCATCTGTTTTTATGGATTGCCCTTCGCTGATCTTGGTGAAACTTCGTGGTAGAACCAACTGCGCACAATTTGCTTCTGTTGTTGCCAGATTCTCCTCCGACATAGGAGAAGAAAACAGCTTCCACTTCAAACGGGCAAGCATAAAGGCAATCGGCAACAAGCAAATAATTAAAATTACGCCGCTGCGCACGACTGTGTTTTTCTTCATCGCCTATTAACTGAATGACCCGTTTCAAATTTAAGAATTATGCGGTCTGGCATGCGATTTTGCGATTCCGGCATGATGATCTCTTGCGGCGGGCGGTTTGCTCGGGCGAGGGAATGTTCGCGGCCTTCCCGCCGATCGTTGCAGTGCTCCCGCATTGGGGCGAAGAATATCGCAGAATCGCAGGCCTGACGCCGACTTTATGTGACCCCGACTTTACGGGACTAAGTATTTGCGCGCAATGGACATCACTTGCACTTATCTACTTTAGTGACAGAAGAGCCGAGAGCGAACTCAGCGAGGTGCTCATTCAAACCTCCTAGAAAAACTCCGTTACTGTTTAACTCCCATTCGTAGTTGAACTTAACAGATATTCGTTCCGCAGTCGAAAGATTTGCTCTGTTCACCAGAAAGAAGATTGAAGAGTTCTTATCGATCCAAGAAGTGCTATTAGAATCTGACCCTACCATAGTTGTCTCCACGATGAAACGACTCGGATTCCTGTGCCTCCTTTCCAAAAAATACAAAATGGAGTTGATCGGAACGTCGTCCGGCAACACAAACACTGATCCCCCGGTGTCCAGCTTCGCAGTCCTTGGTTTTCTTATGCCTCCGGCATTCTCCCACGCGAAATAATTCTGGCCGGTCGGAATCGAAATAACGTAGGGGGTTCGATTAGATATACGGAATTTAAGATGTTTCGCAGTTCCACATTCTAAATTCAAATCCAACTTGGACAATCTCGTATCGCTGCGCGATTGAGCGAAGCATCCGAGGTCGAACACAAGAAGTACGGCGACGAGAGTTATGCTTTCTAATTTCTTCACGCGTTAGTCCCCTATCCTTGTATTTGCTTTTTTATAAAATCGGTGTCACGTCTGCGGTTCTAGCAAGATAAGTTTTTGCGGCGGGCGGTTTGCTCGGGTGATGGAATGCCCGCGGCGTTCCCGCCGATCGTCGTGGGGATTGTATATTGAGGGGAAGGGTATCGCAAAACCATGCCCTGACGCTGCTCTCTTTATATTTTTTCCGGGCGAATGAGATTTCTGTTTGTGAAAATCATTTTCTAGCTTGTGAGAATCATTTTGTAGCTTGAGAAAATGGTTTTTGAGTTTGTGAGAATCATTTTGTAGCTTGTGAAAATCATTTCTTAGCTTGTGAAAATGGTTTCTCAGCTTGTGGAAATGGTTTTTCAGCTTGTGAAAACCATTTCTCAGTTTGTGAAAACCATTTCTCAGTTTGTGAAAATCATTTCTCAGCTTGTGAGAATGGTTTTTTAGTTTGTGAAATTGGGAAATCGCTTTCCGAGAATTTTTGTTCGAGGCCGGATTTGTTTATTTTTGGGCGGAAATCTCGAATAAATAATGCTTGTAATTATTAATTGAAATTATTTATACTCTATTTGAGTCTGCGAGAGCTACCCAATCTTGCTCGGCGGACCACTGCTGACAAACCTCCGGGTTACCCTCCTTCAGATTCGTTCCACCCAAATAAAAACACAGGAGACCATAACTATATGGCTAGACGATTTTGGTGGCCGGGAACTATCTCGGCTCAGGTAATGTTGGTTGAGAATTTTGCGGCGAAGTTCGGGAATTATGCGACGACGCTTGGGATGCTGCCGGCGGATGTAACGCTGGCGACGGACCTGTGCGAGACGTTCGTGGCGGCTTGCAACGGCGTCGACCAATCGCGGGCGACGATGATGGCTTTGACGCAGTGGCGGGACGAGCTTTTTTACGGCGAGCCGGTCGGCGGCGTCGCTCCGCCGGCTCCGGGGTTCCCCGGCGTGACGGTCGCGACGCCGACTCTCGGGACGGTGACGCAGTTCTTCGCTTTGCGTGACCGGATCGTCACTGCTCCGAAGTACACGACCGCGATCGGCGAGGACCTCGGGATTATCGGCAGCGAGATCACGCCCAAACCGATCGCGGAAGTGGCGCCTGAGATCAAGACGACCGTTTCCGCCGGCTATCGCGTCAACATCGCGGGCAGCCTGCAGGGGAACGACGCGATGCGCATCGAGTACGCACCCAAGGGCGGCACCTATTC
>JBDTUT010000038.1:0-22233 GCA_040007515.1 Acidobacteriota bacterium
ACGCGGTTCAGGTCGGAAGGCTACAGGAGCTTGAGCGCGCACGTGCGAGCGAGGCTGTTTACGACCGCGGCAAAGTTTTCTGACCGCGCAATTTAATACGAAGCCTTCTTGGTCGCCGTGTCGCCTGTGGACGCGGTCGCAGTCCATGAGTCCTGACCTGCGTCAGGTCCGTTATTGTTAGCGCTTCCGCTGAAACCGCCGTTATTCGGAGTGGCATTAATGTGGTAGTTCTTTGGCGGAGTGCTGAAACTGAGATTAAAGCTGAGGCCCGTACCGCCTAAATTATGAACGGTTGCCGCCCCCAACGTGGTGCTGGTATAGGTGTCGACGTTGTCGTCTGTCACGGACATAGTTCCGTTAAGATCACCGAATCCTGAGTGTGTGTTGTAGTTTGTCATATCGTCTCCTTCGTGGTTCTTTAGTCTAAAACTGCCAGGAACGCTTCTCAATATTCGTCAAGAACCTGGGTTGGGTTTAACTTTGTCGGGCTTTGCGCCGATCGGCAAAGGAATTGTGACAAGCAACGGTTGATCGGGTTTTGCTACGACCCGGTAAATCGTCTGAGGGAGCGAATCATCCTGCGTTAAATTTTCATTGCCCGAAGCCGCGGCCTTTTCGGCCTTGCTCATTGCCGTGCCGGCGCCTTTATCCAATTCGAGCTGTTGGGTCATGGTGCCCCAGCGGGTTTGGTATGTCTCGAATTGTGCGGCTGCGATTTTCAACGCACTGCGGCCGATAGTTATTTCGGCAAGCGGCTTGTCCGAAACGATTACGGTCAATGCCTCGCCGCTATGGTCGGCGCGGCTTCGCTTCAGCGTGTAATAGGCCGGCTTATCTTCCGAAGAAGGGATCTCGATGACTCGCCCGGCGCTGACCTTGTTGTCCCCGGCGTTGAGATTCAGCGTCGGGAAAATCAGATAAGGTTCGCCGTAGGTCTTGTCGGCGTAAACTTCGCGGTCGAAGACATAGAGATAGCCGGCACGCGGAGATTCGATCGTAAGCTGCACGCGTGAGCCTTCCGTCAAAGGAACGCCGGCGGTCACTCGCTCGGGCGTCCATTCGCCCTGTTCGTGGATCAGCTGTCGAACCTCGGCGTCATCCGTTTTTTTCGAAGGACGCAGCCGCCAGACCGTCACACCAACAACAGCCGATCCGTTCGAATCATTATCTGATGTCGGCAGCGGTCTGCTTCCAACTACCTTGTAACGTACAGGCAGCGTTCTCCTCATCGTTTTTTTACCGGCTGGACGTTTCTGTACGAACGCTGTATCCCACAGATCGCGCGTCCCGTCGTCGGTCCGCTGCGCCTGAGCGGCTAAAGGAAACAAGATAATGGCGATGCCAATCAGGAAATACTTAAACATATTTCGTCGCTCCCGTACGTCGCCGGTCCTATACCTAGGCAGCAGCGAGAAAAGGGCAGAAGTTGAAGTCGTTCGGCTCTATTCAATGGTGTTCCAATTTGATCGTGTGCGTGACTATATCAGTGTTCGCGGAGACACGCGACTCTTTTTTATTATCGTCCCGCTCAACATTTGTCTGATCCGGCTCGGTTGTCCGCAGCAGCGAATTGATCGAATCGCTCAACTGCGGATCTTTAATTCGGCCGCGGTCCTCAGCATTAGCGTACTTTTTGGCCGCCTCGAGCTCCGGCAATGCTTTTGCGGACCAAACGAGCCAGACGGTCTCGGTTCCCTCTATTGTGTCGAGCTCGAACCAACTCTGCTGCGGAATTTGGACTTCCTGTTCAGCAGAAAGAAACGCTGAACCGCCGTTCGCCGTCGGCGAAGGAAATAATATGTTGTAGGCCGGACGTCCGTTTTCGCCGTTCGGGCCCTGATTAAGTATGTAAAGATAGCCGGTTTGCGGACTCTTCAAATTCAGTCGGATGCGGTCTCTGTTCCGGAAAAGCATCTCGCCCGAAAGCACGAAAGGGCTCTTGTAACGGCCGTCGGAATAGCTTTGAACGGTAAGCGAGTACTCCAGCGTCCTCAAAGGTTTCGTTTCGGCGGTTCCCGAAGCAACCGTCGGGGGCGGACCAACCACGGTTTCGGAATTACCAGACCGCCAGACGAATGCGCCCACGGCTATTAACGCCGCGAACGACGCGAGAATGACATAAAGAAACGTCCAGCTTTTGCTGGCAGGTTCGCGAGGAGCGGGATTTGTTTCATGAATTAACTGCGGCTGCGTAGAGGCAATTCGTGCGGCAGTGGGGGTGCTCTTCGAAAGGCCTTTGGCATCGGGCTCCTGAATATCGGCTCCGTCGCCGGTTTGTGAACGTTCCAATTCGGCTTCGAATTCCAGACGGTTCTTGAAGGTTTTCAGATCTGAATACAACGCTTCGGCCGTCGCATAACGCTCGTCGACGTTCTTGGCGAGCGCTTTGTCGATCACCTTAACGAGAGCGGCCGGTACGGTTGTCGATAACTCCTCGAGATTGGGGACGGGTCTACTGAGGATCGAAACCAGGACATCGGTCTGTGTGTCGCCGCCGAACGGTACCTGGCCGGCGACCATCTCGTAAATAACAACGCCCAGGCTCCAGATATCCGTTCGGCCGTCGACCGACTTGCCGCGGGCCTGCTCCGGGGACATATAGTTGGGAGTGCCCATCACGATTCCGGGCGCTGTTTTGAAAAGGGTCTGGGCCTCGTTGCCAAGTTCCGGATCTTCGGACGACTGTAGGGCGAGCTTCGCTATGCCGAAGTCGAGGAGCTTCACGATCCCGTCGTGCCTGATCATTATGTTCTCCGGCTTGATATCCCGGTGAACAATACCGGCGACGTGGGCGGCACTCAAAGCCGAAGCGACCTGTGCCGCTATCTCGAGCGATTCTTCCAGAGAAATGCGGCCGTCATTCATTCGTTTCCGGAGCGTGATGCCGTCGACGAATTCGCTAACTATATAATTTGTGCCGTCTTCTGTCCCGAACTCGTGGATCGTGAGAATGTTCGGATGATTAAGCGCCGACGACGCCTGAGCTTCACGTTTGAAGCGCTTGATCTGATCGCCTTGCATTACCAGACCGGGCCACACAAGTTTTAACGCGACTTTGCGGTTGAGGCGGTCGTCATCGGCGAGGTAAACTTCCCCCATTCCTCCCACTTCGAGAAGCCGCCTGATCTTGTAATGACCGATCGTCCGGCCGACCAGCCGCGATGAGTCGGACTGCGCGGAAAACATTTCAGCCGCTATATCGTCCGGAGGCGTGTCAATGAAACTGTCAGACGTTTCTTCGAAAGAGAGCAAAGATTCCACGTCGTTACGCAGTTCTTCATCGATCACGCCATCGACGGCGTAAAAGGCCCGCCGGCCCGCCGCCGGCAGTTCCGCCACCGCATGATAGACCTCTTCGATCTGTTTTAGTCTCTGCAAATTCATTTACCTTTTCGAGGACCGAATGGGAAATAATTCTCTAAAAATACTGCTCTCAATGAATAAAACGTAATAAGGACGGAAAAAGGAACAACCTGTCGAAAATCATTTACGTTTTATCTTACGGCGTAGTCGCCAATTCGCGTAAAAGCCACGAGCGGGCAAATCGCCAATCGCGTTTGACCGTCTCGGTCGATACTTTCAACACGTCCGCCATTTCCTCGTTAGTCATTCCCCCGAAAAATCGCAGCTCGACTATTCGGCTCTTTCGATCGTCAAGCAATTCCAGGGCTCTCAATGCATCGTCCAAAGCGATCAATTCGGCCGACCGGCCGTTCGAAACCGCCGTGTCGTCCGAAAGCGAGGCCCGATTTTGCCAGTCGCGTTTTTTGCTGTGTTTCGACCGCGCGTAGTCGACCAGAATATGCCTCATCGCCTTGGAAGCCACGCCGAAGAAATGAGCCCGATTCTGCCAATTCTGATCGCTGGCCTTTGCCAGTTTGAGGTAGGCCTCATGGATCAGTTCGGTGGTCTGAAACGTGTGGTTGGACGGCTGTCGCCGCAGGTAGTCCCGCGCCATTCGGCGCAATTCTTCGTAGACAAGCGGCATCAACTCCTCAAGGGCGTTGTTGTCACCATTGCTCCAATCAACCAGGAGAAGCGTGATCTGATGCGAAACGTCGTCCGGCATATTAAGATTTATTTAAGTTCTCGCGGAGTATAAACCAGAAACCGAAGGAAAACATCTTTACACTGCAATAACCTGGCTTGTTCCTGATTTGCGTTTGGATCAGCAACAGCACGAGATCTGCTCGTCTTCCCGTGTCCACATCCGGATGAACAAGGCCGCCGCTATTCACGGCTCGCGCCCTGAAGCGGGTGTGAGGATATTCGGGAACTTCAGTACTTGCAGATCCATAGGTGCCACTCTTCATTTATAAGCCGAAACGTTTGTTGATCATGGAAAACTATGCTTCTTCGCCGGCTCAAACTACAGTGGTACAAATTGTAGACAACGCATGCGCTTGGCAGCTTTGTCATTTTGATTCTGTTACGGGTTCTGCCGAAATGATATCTGTAGCATTAGCGATTCAATTCTCACGACAAAAACGTTCGATTTTGGCGGCCTGAACCGCTTAGCTCTCGAAAATGTTTGACTAACCCCAGCGCGGCGTCTCAAGATTAGTCGTTAACTCTAAACAGTTTAGTAAGTCGTCTTCATGCGTGAACGAGCCGTGAAGATTCAGCAGTGGTTTCACCGACCGAGATATGGATATCAAGATTGATTCAGACATTCAACAGGATTTTCGCGCGATCCTTGAAGCCTCTGAGTTGGCAGTGATCGTCACGACCCCGGACGGCACCGTGACTTATTGGAGCAGAGCAGCGGAATCCCTTTACATATGGAAGTCCGACGAAGCGATCGGACGGAACATAATGGAGATGGTCATACCGTCCCCCGCGTTCGAGGAAGAAGCAGATCAGTTCATAAAACAACTGCGCACCGGGAAAAGCTGGACGGGTGATTTTACCGTCAAGCGAAAGGACGGCGTTATATTTCCGGTCTCGGTCACGAACTCACCCATTTACAGCTCCGAAAATGAATTGACCGCTATCGTCAGCATTTCTCAAGACATTACGGAACGAAAGCGAGCTGACGAGCAGCTCATCCGAAACGAAAGCAAATATAGGTTTCTCGTTGAACAGGCCTCGGATGGCATACACACATACGATGCGGAAGGCCGCTTCATCGACACGAACTCCAAATTCTGCGAAATGCTCGGCTACACCCGTGAGGAGTTGACCGAACTCAAGGTGCAAGATCTTGTGCCTGCCGAGGATCTCGCAATAGAGCCGATCCGTTTTGACGATCTGCTGGCGGGACGCACGATTTTGAGAGAACGGCGGCTTCGGCGAAAGAACGGGACATCTTTCATTGCTGAGATCAGCGGTAAAATGATCCAGCCGGGAGTGCTTCAGGCAAGTATCCGCGACGTGTCCGAACGGAGAAAAGCTCACTCCCTCCTCGATGCACAAAAACAGGCATTGGAGATGGTGGTCACGGATGCTCCGCTCGATGCGATCTTGAGTTATCTCGTCAACATTGTGGACGAACTCGGCAATGGCAGAAGCGTTTCCTCGATACTTTTGTTGGATGAGGACAATCGCCTTCGCAATGGTGCATCGCCGGGACTTCCGGACCATTATCTCAAAGCGATCGACGGCATTGCCGCGGACGCGAACGTGGGTACTTGCAGTTCCGCTGCTGCTACGGGCAAGACGGTGATCACACCCGACATAGCATCGGACGCGCGATGGGTCGGATTGGCTCACCTGCCGCTGCAACTGGATCTTCAGGCAGCGTGGACGATGCCCATTCTGGCAAAGGACGGGTCCGTTTTGGGTACGTTCGGAACCTACTTCCGCGAACTGCGCGAGCCGACCGCGTTCGAGCTCCAAGTGGTCGAGTTGCTGTCCCGCACGGCAGCTCTTGCGATCGAACGGAAGGAGGCCGACGAGCAGCGGCGGCAGGACCAAGAGCGATTGCGATCGATTTTCGAGTCCTTCCAGGACGGGATCATCGTCGAACAGGCGGAAACGGTCGTGTACGTCAACAACTCATATCTGCGGATTTTCGGTTACTCCGGTCCCGACGAGGTCATCGGCCGCGATATATCGATCGTGATCTCTTCTGACGACACGGACCGCCTCCGAGAATTTGGCCGGCTGCGCGACCGGGGCGAAACGGCTCCCGCTCATTACGAATTCAAAGGCAAGCGAAAAGACGGAACGTTAGTGGATGTCGAGGTTTCTGTTTCTTCGTCGATCTCGGGCGGACTGAGGTACACGACGACGATCCTTCGCGATGTCACCGAGCGAAAACTCGCTGAAAAGGCCGTCCGGGACAGCGAAGCTCAACTGCGTCTGGTAACCGACGCGATTCCCCTTTTAGTTTCCTTCGTAGATGCCGGGCTGCGTTACCGCATCGTCAACCGTGCGTATTCGGAATGGTTTGAGCGACCGCACCAGGAAATTGTCGGCGAACAGATGTCGGATCTGCTCGGGACCTCAGCATTCCTCGAACTTCAGGCGGAGATCCGGACGGCTCTCTCGGGTGAGGAAGTGACGTTCGAACGAACTATTCCCTATCACACAGGCGAGCGGTTCGTGCACGTGAATTATATTCCCCAGCGGGACTCCGACACCGGCGAGGTGGTCGGTTTTCATTCGTTCGTGTGGGACATTTCCGCACGGAAAGCCGCTGACCTAGCTATGGAAAGATCGCGTTCGGAACTGGAAGAACGCGTGGTCGAACGGACATTCGAACTAAAGGCCGCAGTAAAAGAGCGAATCCGCGTCCTGCAGGAACTCGTAACCGCTCAGGAAGACGAACGCCGCCGCATGGCGCGCGAACTCCACGACCAGCTCGGACAGCAGCTGACGGTATTGCGACTCAAACTCGAAAATGTCGCGAGGACGCTTGCCGACGGAAGCGATCCCGCAGATAGATTGGAAGAGATCCGCGAGATCACACGCGAGTTGAACGCCAGCGTCGATTTCCTGGCATGGAAGTTTCGGCCTGCCGTTCTAGACGACATCGGCATCGTCGCCGCTCTCGATGAATACGTGCAACGGTGGTCTGTCCACTTTGGGATAAAGGCCGAGTTTGACGCAAGACGATTTAGGAATTCGCGTCTTGATCCGGAAGTTGAAACAAATTGCTACCGGATAACGCAGGAAGCTCTCAATAATATTAGTAAGCATGCGGGAGCGACAAAGGTCAATGTCCTTCTCGAACCCCGCGACGGCGGCGCGGTGCTGATAATAGAGGATAATGGAGCGGGGTTCGACCCGGCCGAAAGCAAAAGGGAAAGTCGCGGAATGGGATTGATGGGGATGAGTGAGCGAGCCGTTCTTGTTGGCGGTTTAATGGAGATTGAATCCAGCGCGGGTTTCGGTACGACTATATATGTAAAGGTGCCAGGGCCTTTGACCAGAGCGGAGGACCAGGATGGCGAACATTAGTATCGTACTCGCGGAAGACCACAAAACCGTACGGACCGGTTTGCGGATGATCATAGATTCGGAGCCGGACATGAAAGTCATCGGCGAGGCGAGTAACGGTCACGAAGCTGTAGAGCTTACCCGTGAACTGAGTCCGGACTTGCTGATCACCGATGTTTCGATGCCGGATGTGAGCGGCCTTGTTGCGGCGGCGACGATCAAGCGAATACGTCCGGAGGTCAGGATCCTGACGTTAACCCGTCATACCGACAAAGCATATTTTCAAGAAATGCTGCAGGCCGGCATTTCCGGATATGTTTTGAAGCAGAGCGATTCGGGCGAAATGATCCGGGCGATCCGCATAATCGCAAATGGCGGCCGGTATTTGGATCCGGCGATCACCAGCAGCGTTTTCAACCTCTTGTCGACCAGTTCCGCTAATTTAAACTTCGACCTTTACGGGAAGCACCTAAGTGAACGAGAGGCGGACGTTCTACGCCGGGTCGCACGCGGGTATAGCAACAAAGAGATCGCGGACCAACTCGAAACGAACGTGAAAACGATAGAAACCCAGAAGGCCAGTGCTCTTCGCAAACTGGACATCAAGGGACGAAACGAGATCGTGGACTATGCGATCCTGCAGGGCTGGTTGACCAATGTTTGAATTCGCAGCGCCCGATCTACGCCGTATTGAGCTATTGGTCGTGCAGGTAGGTTAAAGGGAAAACCTTTAGCTTGGTTCTGTTTTCCCTTATATGCACAAAACTGTTTTTCCGCAACAATCGATATAACCGAAGTTAACGCTTCCCGAGGTTGCTACACCTCGTAAATGAGGTTCCGAGCATCGATTTTATTTTGCGGCTGCCGGGATTCAAACAGATGGGCGATCTATGGAGCCCGTGCCATCATCTTTTCGCGATATATGGGTCAACCGGTATCGCATTTGTGTTATTGGCTGCAAAGCCAACTTTCTAGGAGGGTATATATGAAGACGTCTCACGCTAGACACGGCAGATGGACTGTGTCTTTTTTATTTCTTCTCGCGTTCAGTTCCGTCGGAGTCGCGATCACCGCGCCTTCTCGGGTGCTGGACTACGACGGCGACGGTCGAACGGACTACAGTATATTTCGCCCGGGCAACACCACATATTATATTGCTCGGAGCTCGGACAATGGCATTATCGCCGCGACGTTCGGCCTGGCAACCGACATTCAAACGCCGGGCGATTACGACGGTGACGGCAAGACGGATATTGCCGTTTGGCGCTCGTCAAATGGCGTGTTCTATGTGCTCCGAAGTTCTGACAATCAAATTCAATCCTTTCAATTCGGTCAAAACGGCGACGAACCCGTCGCCCGCGATTACGACGGCGACAACCGTACCGACTTTGCCGTCGTGCGGCGAACGGGCGGCCAGATGTTCTGGTACATAAACAACAGTTCGAACGGCACTTTCAGGGGCCAACAGTTTGGTTTGTCCGGGGATATTGTCGCGCCGGGCGACTATGACGGAGACAACCGTTTCGATCTTGGCGTGTTCCGCCCCGGGGCAGATGAGAAAGGAACTTTCTACGTAATGCGCAGCACAGCGGGTTTTGCTGCGGTTCAGTTTGGACTGGGGAGCGATCTTGTCGTACCGGGCGATTACGATGGGGACGGCAAGACGGACTACGCGGTAGTACGGCTCGGGGCCCCATACACCTGGTACATTCTGCGAAGTTCGGACGGCGGCTTCTCGGCGGTGCAATTCGGCACAAAACCTCACTACACGGCACAGGGCGATTACGACGGCGACGGGCGAACGGACGTGGCGGTCTGGGACCCGATCGGTGGGAACTTTTTTGTCCTCCGCAGTGCGAGCGGCAGCACATCACAATATCATTTTGGGCAAAATGGCGACTTCCCGGTTGCAAACTATGACACGCACTAGTCACCTCAACAGTCTCGATTTGGAAGATGATACGTCACCCAACGAGATGCTCAGTAAACACTTAGGAGCAATATGAAGAAGATCAAGAACACACTTAGAAACATTGCGGGCGGCCTGACGGCCGTGTCGATGATTCTGACCTTATCGGGTGTCCCGGTTTTGGCGTCGAGCCATGCTGAGGCTCCGATGACCAGCATGGACAGGTACGCCGATAACACGGACGTCTATGCGTTTCGCAGTACGGAGGCAGGACGATCCGGATTCGTAACGATAATATCGAATTTCATTCCATTTCAGGATCCGTCCGGCGGGCCGCAGTTTTACCGTTTCGATGACAGCGTCTTGTACGAGATCAAGATCGACAACACCGGCGACGGCGTGCCGGATATAACTTATCAATTTCAGTTCACAACACAGATAGTGAATCCAACCACGGTGTTGGGCCAAAACGCTGTCAACGAGAACGGCGTTATCAGCAATTTGAGCGACTTGGATTACAACATGCCGCAGACGTATTCGGTCAGGCGTGTCGATCGGCAGTCCGGACGGCGCGGTCAATTAGTAGCCGCTGGGTTGAAAATGCCGCCGTCGAATGTTGGGCCGAGAGTAACGCCCAATTACGAAACAAACCTGGGTCAACCCGCTATTTATAATTTGCCCAACGGCGGCCGGGTGTTTTGCGGCCAGCGCGACGAAGGGTTCTTCATCGATGTCGGGGCGGTTTTTGACGGCCTCGCGTTCAGGTCGATAGCGGCGAGTGGCGGTGTAGACACGCTGCGCGGATTGAATGTGAACACGATCGCAATCGAAGTTCCGATCCAGGACCTGACTCGATCGCGGGCTGTTCCTGCCAGTTCGACCTCGCCGGATGCCGTTGTGGGTATCTACTCAACAGCCAGCCGGCGCGCAACACGCGTAATCAATCCATCGCAGGTCAACACTGAAGGCCCGTGGCGCCAGGTTTCCCGACTTGGCAATCCCCTCGTCAACGAGGTTGTGATCCCGCTAGGTCTCAAAGATGCGTTCAACATGCTCGAACCGACCGGCGACGCAGTTGCGGTTCCGGCCGTGCTCGACCCGGAACTGCCTAAGCTCATCAAGTTCATTTTTGGAGCGTACGGCGATTTCAACGGAAACAGGGTGAACATCGAGATCCCGCCGGCGCCTAGAAACGATCTGGCACAGATCTTCGCGTTAGGTATCCCCGTAAACGCGGTTACCGGTCCGACATATACCACGGTCATCGAGGGCACCAACGGGCCGCACGAATATTTGCGGCTGAACCTTGGGATCGCACCGACCGCTTCGCCAAGCCGATTGGGTCTATTGGGCGGTGATGTCGCAGGGTTTCCGAATGGCCGCAGGGTCTTCGACGACGTTGTGGACATTGCGCTTCGTGCGGTCGTTGGAGGCACTCCGTTCACTCCGACCTTCAACGTTGCACCGAATAATACGCTCGGTGACGGCGTGAGCACGAACGAGCAGCCGTATTTAACGCGCTTCCCGTATCTTGCACCGCCAAATCCGGGTAACACACCGCGGCCGTCCAATTTCCCCGCTCAGCTGACCGATGATGAAAAGGGATCTTTGCCGATCGTCGATTTGCAAGGAAAGCTCGTCAGACGTCGTTAGGATCCGCAACAGCCCATAGCGGAAAACCCGGGCCCGGAGCAGCGTCGCACACGCTGCTCCGGGTCGGAAATACGAAGATATGAAAGTTCGAACCTTCTTAATAATTTTGTTACTTTGCATCGCGGCACTGGGCTTCGGGTGCGGCACTCGTTCGGAAATGGTCCGGGCATCACCTAGCGACAATATCGCGGCCGCAGACACCGACCCGTTGATGCAGAAAGCTCAATCGTTAATAGAAAAATCGCCTGATCTGCCAATCGGGTACACGCAGCTTGCAGCCCTGTTCGCGAAGAGAGCTCGGGAAACCGGCGATTTCGACCTGAACTCGAAAGCGGAAACGGCGGTCGGGCGGGCACTCGAATTAGATCCCGCGGACATTACCGCCCGAAAACTCCAAGCCTCGCTCAGCCTTACTTTTCATCGATTTTCGAAAGGCCTCGAACTTGGCACGAAACTCCAGAAAGATTTCCCGAACGATCCTTTCGTTTACGGTGTTCTGACAGATGCCAACGCGGAACTGGGAAACTACGACCAGGCCGTCGAAGCCGCCCAGAAAATGGTCGACCTAAAACCAAGTACCGCCTCATACGCTCGCGTCGCCCATTTACGCTCATTGTACGGCGACCATAACGGAGCGGTCGAAATGTTCAAAACAGCGGCAAGAGCAGCAGACCCCCTCGACAAGGAAGCACAAAGCTGGTGCCTCGTTCAGCTCGGCGATGAACTTTGGAAAGGCGGTAACTACGCGGACGCGGAAAAAGTCTACGACGAAGCTCTTGATAATCTTCCTAATTTCTATCTGGCTCTCGCCGGAAAAGGCAGAGTGAGAGCCGCTCAAGGAGACCTCGCAGGCGCCGAGAAATATCTCTCGGACGTTCAGCTCCGCGTGCCGAATCCGGACGCGATCCTCCTCCTTGCGCAAGTGTACAAGCTGCTCGGGAATGACCTGAAAGCAAACGAACAAGTAAAACTGTTCGAAGCTATCGAGGAGAAGCTCAGCGTCATCGGGGACCAGAAGGCGCTTGCACTATTCAGGGCGGACAACGACTTGAAGCTTCCAGAAGCGCTCGCGATCGCCGAGCAGGAGTACATCCTCCGCAAGGACATCTACACCGCCGACGTTTATGCGTGGTGCCTTTTCAAAAACGGGCGAGTGGAAGAAGCGAAAAAAGTTATCGACGAGGCATTGCGGTTGAAGACCCGGGACGCCCGGATCATGTACCACGCCGGCATGATCGACAAGGCTTTGGGCAATAATAAAAGCTCGCGGGACCACCTAACGGCGGCAATCAAACTCAACCCCGCCTTCGACCTGATTCAGGCGTCGAAAGCGAGGATGGCGCTCGATGGCCCCGCAAAAAGCGAATAGGAAACAGGCAAAGGCGCACGCCATGAAATTCAACCTGATCGTCATCACGAACGCGATAATACTTTTTGCGGCGGCCGGAGTGTTCGCCCACCCGCTCGGGAATTTCAGCGTCAACCAGTACTCGAAGCTAGAGGCCGGCAAAACCGGGATCGCGATCCGTCAAGTCCTCGACCTCGCCGAGATCCCTACGTTCCAGGAAACGCCGTCGATCGATGCCGACAAGGACGGAACACTTTCCGACGGCGAACTGCGGGCCTACCTGGCCCGCATCTCGCCTGCGTATCTCGCAAATCTAAAGCTCTGGATGAACGGTGCGGAACGGCCGATACGCGTTGTGAAGGATGCGATCCTTATAAACGTCGGTGCCGGGGGACTGCAGACGCTGCGGATCGAATGGGACCTCGCGGCGGATGTCGAGCCGCGAGATCCGGAGAACAAAATTAATTTTCGAAACGACAATTACCCGGAACGGATCGGCTGGCGGGAAATCGTCGTCAACCGTGTTGCGGGCGTCGAAGTGTTCAACAGCTCGGCTTTCGGCAGCGGCGTCACCGACGAGCTGAACGCCTATCCGCAGGAATCGTTGTCGTCCCCACTCGACGAGAGGGCCGCGGAGTTCTCCTTTGCTCTTGGCTCGCTGCCTGTCGGCGCGAAACTGCTGCGAAACCGCGACGGGCACGCCGCGCCGGCGGTGCAGCAGGACCGCCTCGCCGCTTTGATCTCCGTACCGAAGATCACGCCGCTGATCGCTTTGTTCGGACTGCTGTTTGCTTTCGGCCTCGGTGCCGCACACGCGATGTCGCCGGGACACGGCAAGACCGTGGTCGGAGCATATCTGGTCGGCTCAAAGGGCACGCCCGCTCACGCAATATTTCTTGGCTTGACAGTAACCGTCACGCATACGCTTGGCGTGTTTGCTTTGGGGATCATCACGCTGCTGGCATCGAACTACATCCTGCCCGAAACGCTGATGCCGTTCCTAAGTTTCTTCTCCGGACTGATCGTGCTGTACATCGGCCTCACCATGTTCAAGACGAGGCTGCTCGCCTTGCTGGGCGCGGCGGAACATCATCACCGTTCGCATATCGCCCCGGATCATGAACACGATCTGCATGATCATGTCCCGCACTCCCATGACGGACATTCGCACACGCACGGCGGCACCACGCACACGCATGTGCCTCCGGAAAACATCACATGGAAGAGTCTCCTCGCTCTCGGCGTTTCGGGCGGATTGCTGCCGTGTCCGTCGGCGTTGGTTCTAATGTTGTCGGCCGTAAATCTCAACCGCGTCGGCTACGGACTCGTGCTCACGCTCGCCTTCAGTTTCGGACTCGCCGCGACTCTCACCTGCGTAGGGTTGCTGTTTCTATACGGCGGCAAACTTTTCGACGGCAGCGGGTTAAAACAGAATCCCATTTTCCGCGTGGTTCCTGTCGTTAGCGCTTTCGTCATAGCCTGCCTCGGGGCGGTGATTTGCTACAACTCGATCTGATCAATATTGGCAGTTCGCATTGAAGTCAGCCCCGCGAGCAAAACGGGCTCATTTTTTGTTTTTATCCGCACTAGAAAACCTCTATATTTTCCGCATTTCCCATTCCCGACATTGTCATGGTGCTCGATAGTTCAACTCATTAGTCACCGAAGAATTAAAGGGGAATTGCCGGAGGTTAGAAGTTAACGGGGCGAAAGTGAATTCGGCCGAGACCGTAGACGATCCCGACACTCTCTGCCGGTCCCTCGACTTTCCGCAGTAGTCGCGATGGCGAATATGTTTTACATCGAGGAAACAATCGGAAATCGTATTATGGAAGAGCAGACTGTGAGCGAGGAGTGAACGAGATAAGGATCAGGCCAATTTACGACGAACTGAAGGTTCGGACCGAGCGGCTCGCAGAGCGTCCGTGGATGGCGCGACTGGCAAAACTCGGGTTCGCCGCCAAGGGGTTTCTCTACGTGACCGCGGGTGGGACAGGTATCCTAGCCTCGCTATCTGTCAGCGGAAGGCCGGTGGGCGTGCGCGGCGCGCTCGCGTTACTGGCTGGGGCACCGGCGGGCCGGCTCGCAGTCGCGCTCGTCGCTGCCGGATTGGTGGGCTTTATACTGCGGCGGTTCGTGCAATCTGTTGTGCCGCCAGCGGGCCGGCCGAAGCGGCGGATCATGCGAGTCCTGCGGCCGATAGGTTACATGTTGAGCGGGCTCGGGCACATCGGTGTCGGCCTGGCCGCGATGCAATTGGCTCTTGGGTTGAACGCGGATCCTGCAAGCGGGACGACAACAATGCTGGCACTGCTGCTCGGGGCCGGTCCAGTCGGTGCCTGGTTTGTCATGCCGATCAGTCTGATCGTTTTGGGGCTCGGCGGTTTCAATTTTTATATGGCGGCCACGGCCGGCTTCCAGGTTGACCTCGAACGTGATCGGATGAGCAAGGCTTGGCGGCGAACCGCTCTCGTCGCCGGCACGATCGGTTACGCGGCCCGCGGGCTAGCGTTTGTTTTAGCGGGCGGGATGCTTTTCTATACGGGCTGGATGGGGCGCCGCCAGATGGGCGGGTTTCTCAACCTACTCCAGAATACGGAGTTCGAGACTGTCGGCATGATACTGCTTTTTGTCATTTCCGCCGGCCTGATCGCCTACGGGCTGTATCTAATCACCGTCGCGAAATTCCTGCGGGTCATCACCGAATGGTAAAGCGTTGATGTTTGTTTTTGCGCCTTTCTTAGTCTTGCAAACGGTCTCGTCCTGGTGATGCGGCGGTCCCCGACGCAACCGGTCGCGGTGGGCCGGCGATGGGAAGCTGCCAGCCGCGCCAAATGGCAATGAGGCGCAGCCCAAAGCAGAGTACCGCGCCCGCGGCGGCCGTACCGGCAGGCGGGAAATCCAGCATTGAACCAAGAACGACGACCGCGGAGCCGACCAGCGCGGCGACGGCATATAGTTCGGCGCGCAGCACGGTCGGAACTTGAGCGAGAAGAACGTCACGCAGCATGCCGCCGCCGATACCGGACAGAGTGCCGAGCAGCACGGCCATTAGCGGGTTCAGCCGAAAGCCGAGCGCCTTTTGCGTACCGACGACGGCGAAGAGCGCAAGGCCAGCCGCGTCGAAGATCATTATCCGGTTATTCAGATTTGGCAGCCGCTTACTGATCGGATACCAGAAGAACACGACGAGGCCGGCGAGAACGGCCGCTGCGAGGTAGCGCCAGTCGCTGATCGCCGCGGGCGGCACGGCGCCGATCAGCAGATCGCGCATGATGCCGCCGGCGCATGATGCCGCAAAGGACAGTACAAGCACCCCGAACAGATCGAGCCGGTCTCTCACCCCGGCCGCCGCGCCGCTCAGTGCGAACACGAACGTGCCGACGAGATCGAGCACGAGCAGCGTGCCCCCAGCATACGCCTTGAACTGAGCCAGTGCGTTTAAGGCCTCTTCTTTAACCGCCGCCTCGATCAATTTTGAAGCCCTCCCTCATTTAGACAGATATGCTAAAGCCGCCACCACAAGCGCCTGTGTACCGATGGACAGTGTCGGTTCGATCACGGGAGCGTAAAACTCCGAGTGATTGACCGGGATGTCCTGCTCCACGCGGCCCGCGTCGAGAGCTTTTTGATATTGCTCGGGGTCCGTGCCGCCTAGCCCCCAGTAAGTGTAGGGCGTCCCAAAGGCGTCCGGGATGCGGCTGAAATCTTCGCTCGCGGTCTGATGTCCCAAGTCGAAGACGGCTTCCGATCCGAATTGGCCCCGGAACGCGGCGGTGACAACTTCCGTCACGGCCGGATCATTTTTGGTAAGCGGGTACTGGTCGTAATACTCGAACTCGGGCGGCTTTGGCGAGCCGGACGCTTCGCACTCGGCTTTGACCATGCGCTCTAAACTGTCGATGATCCGCTGCCGCACTTTCATGTCATACGTTCGCAGGTTGGCCAGCAGAACCGCATGGTCCGCGATTATGTTGCTCTTGGTGCCCGCTGTGCTGCTGCCCACGGTAAGAACGGCAAACTCGCCGGGCTTCGTCTCGCGCGAAACTATCGTTTGCAGACGCAGCACCACCATCGCCGCCAGCACGACCGGGTCGACGCTGTTTTGCGGCATCGACCCGTGAGCGCCTTTGCCGTAGAGAGTGATTCGGATGCTGTCGCCGGCGGAAAGCACCGGGCCCGGCTGTGTGCCGATCTTCCCCGCCGGGTAAGCCAGTACGTGCTGAGCGAACGCCACGTCCGGTTTCGGGATGCGGCCGGCGAGAACGCTGTCCACCATCGCGTTCGCGCCGCCCGCGACCTCTTCCGCCGGCTGGAACAGGGCGACGAAGTTCCCGCTCCACGACTGCCGCGAACGGGCGAGCAATTCCGCCGCACCCAGAAGGCATGTCACGTGAACATCGTGGCCGCAGGCGTGCGCGACGCTCACAGTGTTCCCGGTCCCGTCGTCCGCGGTGACCGTCGACGCGTACGGCAATCCCGTATTTTCACGTATGGGAAGCGCGTCCATATCGGCACGCGCGAGAGCGGTCTTGCCGTGGCCGTTGCGCAGGATGCCGACCACACCGGTGCGGCCGATGCCTTCCAACACTTCGTAGCCGAACTCCTTCAGTTTCGACGCGGCGAACGCGGCCGTTTTCGTTTCCTGAAAACTGAGCTCCGGATGCTCGTGCAGGTCCTTATAAACTTTCTCCTGCCATTCGGATGTTGCCGTCAAACCGGCCAGAACTTCTGCGATCGATGATGATGCGGCCCGCCTGTCTGAAACTTCCGACATATTCTCACTCCTCTCAGAAAACGTCGACACTGTCTCCCTCGGGCTCCGGTAGTCGATCGGTTATCGTATGCAAGCGGGCTCGGTACAAACGTTATTGTGCGTGCTCTGATGCTTCGGGCTCCCTGATGCGGAAGGTCCAGTCGACGAGGTTCTGAAGTAGTTGGCGGATAAACTCTCTCGTCGCTTCGTCCGTCAAATTACCCTCGCTGTCAAATTTTTCGCCTGCGTTACCGATCATTACTTCCGGCTGGTTGACTGGGAACATATTCAGAAAGACCATCATCTGCCGCAGGTGATACTGGGCCCGAGCGGTCGCGATCGAGCCGATCGACGCGCCCATGATCGCCGCCGGCTTGCCGTTCCACGCGCTTTCGCCGTACGGGCGTGAGGCCCAGTCGATAGCGTTCTTCAAAACTCCTGGAATCGAATAATTGTACTCAGGCGTGACGAACAGAATGGCGTCAGCCTCGCGGATCTTCCGTTTGAATTCGGCGACTCTCGCGGGCGGGTTCCGCTCGTCGTCCTGATTGAAGCCGGGAATGCCCTCCAGCTCAAATATCTCGATCGTCGCGCCTTCAGGCACGAGTTCTGCCGACGCCCGCAACGTGCCGCGGTTGTATGACCCTTGCCGAAGGCTGCCGGCGATACCCAAAATGCGAATAGTTTTGTCCATTTACTCACTCCTTTCCTTCAAAAATAACGTTCACACAATTCCGACGTAATTATTTCGGCCGGACGATAATAATTCGGCCGACGCATCGTTCGTAGTCGTTCAGACAGTGTTCGTAATGTTATCAAAAGCGTGCCGTGTTACAACACAATTTTCGGCGCAACCTATTCGACTCGTTGGCGGAACCGCAGTGTTTTCGCCCGATCAACCCGTCCGTTCGCGGGAAACCATACTGCCATGCACGCGTCCCTTTCATTCGATCTCGACACGTACGGTCTGAACGCCGTCCTTAACAGACACATCGACGACCCGCGGCTCCCGAGTTTTGGGTATGACACTGATCTGTCCGCTCCGCTCAAGATAGGCTGTTTTGATAATCGCAGGGTCAGTGTGGTTGTTCTGCATCCTGAGCGCCTGTGTCAGATCGTTCTCGGTCAAGCGGGCGCTTTGCATTCCTTGCTCGTTAACCGTACCGTCGTCGATCAGCATGATCGGGTTTCCCTTTACGACCGTGCCGAACCAGTCGAAGCGGAGGGCGAGCGCCGCGATCACCCAGTGCAGGGCCACAAGCGCCGTTCCCGAAAGCATCGTCAGGAAAAGCGAGGTCGAGCCGTCGATCGCGCGGCTCATTACCGACCCGAGCATTATGCCGATGACAGTGTCGAACGCCGTCGCCTGGCTCAAAAATCGCTTGCTGCCGAGCCTCACGATCATCAGCGTAAATGAGTAGACGACGACCGTGCGCAGCACTATCTGGACCGCGGTCATATCTCCGCTGTCCCGTCCGATTCCCAACGGGGCGCCAAATTGTTCCCACACTGATTCGATCATTCTGCTCCTACGATTCTACATTTCACCGCGTTCGCCCGACCGATCGGACGGGCCGCTCGCCGGTGTATCGTCGGGCGATGGGGCGTCGGCATTCCTGCCGACCAGCCAGGTCTGTGCGTCCGCGTGGGCCTCCTCGGTCGACTCACCGCGGACCGAAGTTGCCTCATAGACCCGCACCGGTCCGGTCAGCTGGAGCTTGCCGGTGCGAACTATCTGATCGTACGCGCCCTGGCCGATCCCGGTAAGGTATAGCCGCCCGTGAACATCTTTCAGCTTGTCAGCGTAGTCGGCGAGCACCTCGACCAACGTCGCGCCAAGGTTAGTACGGCCGCGCAGCCGAAGGATCACCACCGGATTTTCCGCCCCGGCCGGATCGGGCAACAGGCGCTGCAATGTGTGAGCACCCGCGAAAAACAGGTGTCCATAAATATCCAATACCGTCGCCTTCTTCGACTGCAGTTGTTTCGGGGCCTTATGCTCTTCGAGAAGCCCGTCGGGCCGCTTAACAAGTTCGACCACCGAAACATCGGTCGAGGACTGGTTCACGTAGAGCAGGGCAGAGAGCACAACGCCGAAGCCGACGGCGGCCTGGATCGGGAGAAAGAGCGTCGAGAGGAATGTGGTGACGCCGGCCAGACGCGACGGCCAGCCGGTGTTCCAGATCGAAAGCGCCTCGGACGGCCGTATGGTGCTGAAGCTGGCGATTATCAAAAGTGTCCCGAGCGCCGGCATCGCCACGTACGAAACCAGTCCGGGGAAGACCACAACGAGAAGAGCCATCCACAAACCGGCGAAAATGGCCGCCCAGCGTGAGCGGGCACCCGAGATGACCGTCAGCGCGGTCGTGCTCAGCGATCCGCCGACAGGCAGGCCGCGGAACAATCCGGAGGCGGCGTTGGCCGCACCCTGCGCGATAAAGTCGCGTGACAGGCTGCGCCGAGAACCGTCAGGGTTCGGTACGCTTTGGCTGACGCCCGCTCCCTGTACCAGTATGACCACCGCGACCGCCAGCGCACCCGTTACCACGTCGAAAGCGATAGCCGAAAAAGCGGGAAGATGCGGCATCGGTATTCCGCCGGGAATTTCGCCTACGTCACGGACGACCTGCACGCTGTCAAGATGAAAGATCAGAGCAAGCAGAGAAGGGATGATGATCGCCGCAAGCCGGCCGTAATTGCCGAGTATCGTTCGCGGGAGCACGATAGCGAGGACGACCGCAAGGGCTGCCGTAGCGAGCGACCACGGGTCAAGGCGGTTGAAGTTAGCAAGCACATTTATGGCCTGTGTGACCTTATTAGCGCCCGCGGTCGGCTCAAACCCCGAGATGGTCGGAAACTGACTGAGTATCGTCAATACCGCGATGCCGATGATGAAGCCGGTCATTACCGAGTAAGAGACGAAACGCGTCAAACGGCCCGCACCCGCCAATCCGAGAAGGACCTGAAACGCGCCGATCAGGACGACCATCAGGAAAAGCGCACTGTCACGGGCATTCCCACTCAGGCCGGCGATTGCTTGACCGGCCGACAGCGATGCAGCGCTTGTCGTGGCGATGATCATCAGGCTTGTACTGGAGAAAATGCCGCCCGCGATCGGCCCGACCATGCAGGCATATAAGCCGTAGATCGGGTTGACACCCACCAGAATGCCGCTCGCCATCCCGTCCGGCACGCTGCTGACCGCGCTGTTGAGCCCGGCTAATGCGTCTTCGCGTATGGAGCCCGCTGTCGACTTCGGGCTGGCGGTTTTGTTCGCAACCGCTTCGCGCAGCTCGCGCAGCCCGGGCTGGTCGACTTCCGGCTCCGCGTCTGCTGTTTGGGTTTTCGCCACTTGCTCTCCCGGATCGTCGAACAATATATCGTCTGGGCCTCGATTATTCTAAAGGTGCGCCCCCTGACGCCTCATTTACAACGTTTATTGCGCTGTCTGTCCGCCGTCGACCACCTGCCTGGTGCCGGTTATGAAGCGGCTCGCGTCACTCGCAAGGAAAACGACCAGTTGGCCGATTTCCTCGGGTTTGGCGTAACGCCCGAGTGGGATCAACTTCTCCAGTTCTTTCTTCGCAGATTCTGTCTGGCCGGGTGAAAAACCCTCTTCGAGCGACCGCATCATACGGTTATCGACCGGCGACGGGTGGACCGTGTTTACCCGAATCCCGCGCGGGGCGGCTTCGATGGCAAGGGCGCGCATTATGCCGACGACCGCGTGCTTGCTCGTTATATAGCCGCTTATGTTCGGCGTGCCCGCGAGCCCGGATACTGAAGACGTGATAATAATGCTGCCGCCGTCGTTCATTTCGGGAAGTACGTATTTGCAGCCGAGCCAGACACCGCGCACGTTGACGGCCATCACCTTGTCGAAATCTTCTTCCGGATAATCGGCGATCGGTTTTACGATGCCTTCGATGCCCGCGTTGTTAAAGAACGCGTCGATCTTTCCGAATTTCTCGACGCTTTTCGCGACGTAATTTTTCACGTCCTCCGATCTCGTCACGTCCGCGGCGCAAAGGCCCAGGTTATCGCCGCCGCCCAATTCGTCGACCGCTTTTTGCAGCGAGTCTTCCTTCAGATCAACGAGCAAGACCTTCGCACCGCCGTCCAAAAAGAGTTTCGCCGTTGCCTTGCCGATGCTGCCGGCTCCGCCCGTGATCACCACCACTTTTCCGTCTATATTCATACTTCCCCCTTTTATTATATTTTCGCGCACATTGGCGCGGGCATATTACGCTAACCGTCCGACTTCGCCATCGAGTGTTCGTCGTATTCGAGGGCGATACTCGCCGTTTCAGGAAACAGCGGCATGCTTCTGTCCCATTCGAAGTACGCGTCCCGCATTTCAACGAACTTCTCCGGGTACCGAAACCTCAGATTCGCCCTTTCCCGCTGGTCGATAGATATATCATAGAGAAATTCGTTGCCGTCGATCGACAGCCATTTCCAGTTACCGGTGCGGATCGCCTTTTGATTGCGAAAGAGCATGCGCCACAGCAGCTTTCGGTCCTGATCTTCGGGGCCGAACAAGTCGACGCCGTCGAGCGGGTAGTCCGGGTCGGGCGATACGCCCGCGGCCGCAAGAAACGTGGCCATCCAGTCCATCCCGATCGTGAGCCGATCATTCGTGCTGCCCGCCTCGACGCGGGCGGGCCAACGCACAATGTACGGCACGCGAATTCCGCCCTCGAGCAGGTCCATCTTTTTCCCGACAAGAGGCCACATGTTCGAGAACCTCTCGCCGCCGTTGTCGCTGGTGAAAACGACGAGAGTGTTGTCACGCGCACCGATCTCATCGACGGCCGCGAGCACCCGTCCGATCCCTTCGTCCATTTGGTGGATCATTTCCTCGTAGATCGGCACGGACCCGCCGTCTAAATGAGCGATGTTCTCGATGCGGTCCGATTCGGCCTTGTCGTCGCGTGTTTCCCACGGCCAGTGCGGCGCGTTAAAATGCAGCGACAGCAGGAATGGCTTATCTGACGATCGCCGGATAAAATCGACGGCTCGATCAGCGAAAAGATCGGTGGTATATCCCTCGACGAAAGATTCTTCGTCACCGTCCCAAAGGTCATGCCCGCCTGCGAAGCCCTCGTGACTGAAAAAATCGACGGCTCCGCCGCGATGGCCGAAAAATTCCTGATAACCGCTTTTCAGCGGCCCGAACCACGG
>JBDTUT010000039.1:0-19489 GCA_040007515.1 Acidobacteriota bacterium
ACCACTGGCCTTTCACTTAGGAGGCGAACGCTCTATCCAACTGAGCTACGGGAGCCTGGTGAATTTGGATTTTGGAATTTGGGTTGCGGATTGTCAAGGAATCGATGACCCAACCTTTCTATGAATCATATCGGAGCAGCGATTGGACGTTATAGCCGTTGAACTTCTCGCGGCCGTTTAGGAAATTCAATTCGACGAGGAACAACAGGCCGACCACTTCTCCGCCGAGGCCTTCGACGAGATCGACTACGGCTTTGGCTGTGCCGCCGGTCGCGAGCAGGTCGTCGACGATCAGGACGCGGTGGCCGGGGCCGACGGCGTCTTTGTGCATTTCCAGCGTGTCCTGGCCGTATTCGAGGTCGTACGAGACCGACACTTTTTCCGCCGGCAGTTTCTTCGGCTTGCGGACCGGAACAAATCCTGCATTAAGCCGATATGCGAGCGGCGTGGCAAAAATGAACCCGCGCGACTCGACCCCGATAACGGTGTCGACCGGCGCGTCGCCGAACATCTCACCCATCGCGTCGATCGTCTGCCGGAGGCCCGCCGGATCCTTGAGCAGCGTTGTTATGTCGTAAAAATTGATGCCCGGTTTCGGAAAATCGGGCACCTCGCGAATCAGTTCTCTTAGATGTTCCATTATTTCAAACTCAGAGCTCTCAGCGTTCGATCCTGAATGTCGAATACATTCGATCCGGCTCCGTCACTATCTCCTCTAACTCTTCAACTCTCGAATATGTCGGGCCCGCGGAAAGATCATGCTTGAATGCCTCGACCGATTTTTCCGGGCCTTGCGCAAACGTCTCGACGCGGCCGTCGGGCAGATTCTTTACATAGCCGCTGACCTGATGCCGAGCCGCGGACCGCTGGGTAAAGTAGCGAAAACCTACACCCTGGACCGCACCCCTTATAAAAAACTTTCTTGCGATCATTATCGGCGAAAACCACGTAGCCATTCACCCGAGAGCGTCGAGGCACTCCATCAAAGGCCGCTGCCGGCACGTATAGATCGGCATGCCGCGAAGCCTGAATTTGCTCGCCGGCGTCTGTCCCAACTCTTCCGCCAGCGCCAGAAAATCCTTCGGCTCATCGGTTTCGAACGAGATGATATATTCCTGATCCCCGACACCGAACGCGTGTGTCATATGGATCCGGATGTTCGGAAACCGCTTGCCGACCATGAAACCCTCTTCCATCAGCCCGTCGCGTTCTTCATCGGACATCTCGTACCAAACCTTGTGTTTGGCGCATGGGTAGAGGAAGTGATATTTTTTCGCACCTGCTTCGACATAGCGACGATCTTCGGTCCCGCCGTCGACGAACATCATCCCTTTCGTGACCGAAAGGTAATTGTCGACAGTTTCGATAAAGCTGCCGAGTTGCGTCCGGTACAAACTCGCGGTCATTTCCTGTATCAGGTCGAGCGAATCGCCGATGCGCCAAAACATCAGGTCGGCCTTTGAATCGAACCCAACGAGCGAGTAGGTGTATAAAAGGAACCCGCTTCGAAAACGATCGAAAACCGCTGTGAACTCTGTTTTGAACTTAGTCTTCGTATCTCGGTCGAGCTTGCGCCACTCGGGATTTACACGCAGGAAGGTAAAGTTGACGAACTGCTTCTCGATCGCCGGAAGAACGGCATCGTTCTTTGGTTCGGCGACCAGCCGAAGCCCGGACTGTTCAACTCCGTCTTTCTGAAAGTTCACGATTTCCATGGAAGCAGGTTGGTTGCAAATGCCGCTTTTGACAGGCAAAACCTATCAAACCGGCGACCCGACTTATTGTGCCAAGTTTTGCGGTTGATGTCCAAAACGCGAAGACGGCTTAGGTCTCCGCCAAAGGTGGTTTCAGTTCTGCTCGGTTCCGTGCCGACAAAAAGGAAATAGGGCTTTCGGCCGTCCATCAACGCGCGCCTTAAAATGGGCGCAAAAGCCTGGGCATCCGGCCGCGCGTAGTATTTTTAATTACCGAAAATCGCATTTACAATATGGGCGTTACGTGCAAAAATTGCTGTCATGAAGCGAGCGTGTGTCGTTACAATTTTGTTTATCGTCTGTGCTGCCGTCGCGGCGGCCCAACAGCGTCCGCTGATAACCGACGATGTCGACATTACGCCGGCGGGTGCGATCGAGATCGGAGCCGGAATCGACTTTTTGCAAAATGTAAAACTGCCGCTCTCCGGATTGAGGGGCGATCTCACGCGTGTCGGCGACTTTCGCATCAGGACCGGATTTGCTCCGAACGTCGAAATTCAGATCGAAGGCACGCTGCAAAACTTTTTGGCGATCAATTCGCAGGCCGTTCCCGCGCCGATCCCTCTAAGCATTACAGGAAATTCGACCAACGACTTTGACGACTTTACGGTATCGGCAAAGATCAAGCTTCGGAACGAAACCAAAAATCTGCCGGCCCTCGGTATGAAGTTCGGTTTCCAGATGCCGAACAGCGATCAGGCACGCGGCATCGGTACCAACCAGATCAATATCTTTTCAAAACTGATCGTTCAGAAACGCTTCGGACGCAAGCAAGGGAAAGCCCCGCTCGCGAATATTTACGGAAATCTCGGATTGGCGATAATGACCGCCCCGCTTGCAAGCTTTACGCAGAACGACGTCCTTCTTTACGGACTCGCGGGAATTTTCAGGCTCAACGACCGCATCAATATCGTTTCGGAAGTCAATGGCCGAATGAATACACGCAGCGGCATCGTCCCGCTCGGAACGGAAAGTGTTGGTAATTTCCGCGTTGGAACACAGATAAAAGCTTCCGGGCTGCGTTTCGATACCGCGGCCGTTTTCGGTCTCACGCGATTTAGTCCGCGTTCCGGCGTGACATTCGGCGTGACGTACATTTCCCCGACATTCATTCCACTGGCCAAATAGCCGGAATGTTTACCGGCGAGTGGCCTTTTCCAAACTGCTTTGCGGTTCGTATTCCCTCGAAAACAAACTCCTTTGCGGTTCCGACAGCTTCCTCGAGATTTTTTCCCAAAGCAAGATTCGCCGCGATCGCCGCCGACAGCGTGCAGCCCGTTCCGTGCGTGGAAGTAGTTTGAATAAACTCCGCCTCGAAACGGACATGTCTCCCTTCGGTGAAGAGATGATCGACCGCCGTTCGGGCTCCGTCCGCGGCGTGGCCGCCCTTTATCAGTACGCTGGCTGCGCCCATTGCCAACATCGCCTCGGCTGCTTCGGCGATGTCTTTCTCGCTTTCGATCTTGAATCGGCAGATGCGTTCCGCCTCCGGGAGATTTGGTGTAACAACAGTCGCCGCCGGGAACAGAACGTCTATTAGCGATCGAAGTGCTTCGTCGTCGATTAGATCGAAACCCGAAGTCGACCGAACGACGGGGTCGACGACGATGTTTGCCAGGTTGCGCGATCTTATCAACCGCGATGTCTCCTCGATGATCTCTCTGGTCGGCAGCATTCCCGTTTTTATAGCTGCAACTTCAAAGTCATCAAGCACCGGCTCGACCTGTCGTCTGACCGACTCGGCGGTCTGATGAACCGCACCGAACACACCTGTAGTGTTCTGAAATGTTACCGACGAAATACCCGCCGTGGCGAAACATCCGAACGCGGTGAATGTCTTGATATCCGCGACGATGCCGGCACCGCCCGATGGATCAAGGCCCGCGATCGTAAGGCAAACCGGCCGATCACTTGCTGACATTTTTTACTTCCCTCACAAATTCTGATCCCGCACCGCTGTTCATAAACCGAATGGCCGCAAAACCCGCGGCGCCCGCCTGGATTACGGATCGGACGTTCGAAGCGTCGATCCCGCCAAGCGCCAGGATCGGGAACGATCCTGCGAGTTCGCACGTTTTTCGCAGTTCTTCGAGGCCGATCGGTGCCGGCTTTCCAGGTGTTGCGAACACGGGACCGAGCACCGCAAAGTCGGCGCTTCTGTCGCGTGCGGTGATCGCGTCATTAGTCGAATGCGTCGACACGCCGATGATAAATCCGCGCGGCGTCACCGAGCGAATATCCGCCGGACTCATCGAGTTGGAACGGAGGTGTACGCCGTCGGCTCCGGCCGCCATTGCGATATCAAAACGCTCGTTGACGAGTACCAACGTCACGCTTCCGGCAGCGGCCGCGACCGCCCCAGAGGTTAACTCGAAAACCTGCTTGGCAGTAAGCTGCTTTTCGCGTATCTGGACCATCGCAACGGATGATCTGACCGCCTCAACGACCGCTTCAATAATTTCGCGTTTTTTTTGGTAAAACGTCAAAGGCGTCGCATCGCCCTTGGTTATTAGGCAGGTTAAGGGACGTTCGCGGATGGATTTCACTTCGGGTCTTTCGCGTCGATACTGTTAAGCATCGCGACACTTTGCTGAAAATGCGCCGCCTCCCAAAAAGCGATGATGAGGTTAATGACCCCGAGTCCGGTCACGGCACCGCGAAACCAATTAGAGGCAATCGTTTTTTGCAGAAAAGGAAAACCCGCTTTATCCGATACCACGACCAGCAGATAATTTTCGCTCCAGTTTCCGAACATCACGTCCCACGGCGACAGAATGAGGTAAATCCCGAGCAGCAGGCAGAGGATAATAAAGAAAAGGACGGTCAGTTTTTCAACCATACCGCCCGATTATATCTTTATTTTTGCGGCCGAAACAACAGCCTCGTTCAGTGGTGGGCCATTACTGTTTTGACCCTGTCGCGTACGTCGCGGAAGTCAACGTTTTCGGCATATACCAGTTCGAAGAACTTTGCTGCGTTCTCGATATCTCCGTCGAGTTCGTGAGCGGCGGCGACCTCGTACCAAAGCGCCTGCTTTTCTTCTTCCATCAGGCCTTCGCTCTCGAGTGTGCGGTTAAACCATTTCAACGCGAGTTTCGGCATCCCCTGTTCCATAAAGCAGTGGCCAAGCAGATTCGCACACTGAAAGAATCTGCGTGTTCCGTCGCTCGGCGAGACAATGCCGACCGCATCTTGGAATTCGCGGATCGCCTGCTCGATAAGACCCATTTCCTGATATGCGACCGCCGTGTGATAGTGCGTTTCGTAATCGGATTCGTCGGCAGCCTCAGGTTCTTCAAGCCCGAGTTCGCTTCGCAGTTCGCCGAGTTCGAAACTGCCTGTCGTGATGGCGGCGTGTTCTACTTCGGGATCGGCTTCTACTTCTACTTCTGCTTCTGCCGCAACCGAGGTAGTTTGGCCCGTTTCACGCTCATAATGCTCGCGAAGCCCGGTGATCTCATCTCGTTCCCCGAACTCGCCTCGCAGCTCATGTATCGCCTTATCTGCAAGCTCGAGATATCCGCTTTCGATGTAGAAGCGAATACTCTCGACTTCCTTTTGGAGTTTTTGTTCGCCTGACGGTTCGAGATCGGCCTCGGCCTCGGCAGGTTCCGCGATCGCATCTACCTCGTCGACAACATCGCCGTGAAACGTTTCGAGTTCCGGTGCAAAGATCTCGTCGGCTTCGGCGAAGAATTCGGTCTCGGTCTCAACTATTTCGAAATCCGCACCGTTAGTCTCGAACACGACCGGGACGTCGACTTCGTCAGTAACGAGATCGTTGGCGGCAGGCTCGCGACCCACGAACTGCTTGTCGAAAAGGCTTTCTCCAACCTCTTCGGCCGCGAATCCGAACTCTTCGTTTATCTGTCTCAACCGCTCCGCATATTCAGTTTCGTGCGGGAAGATCATGGTCAGTTGCGATAGAGCGTAACGCTCGTCGTCGGCGCAGCCAGAGGCCTTCGCAATTCCGGCGAGCCGGACAAGCGCGTCCCTAAATCCGCCCTCGTCCTTCTCCCACGCACAGTAACGGACCAGCAAGCGTAGAGCTTCGAGATGGTCCGCATCGCGCTCGAGGATATTGCGTACGAGCGAGTTGAACTCGCTGGCCTGTCCGCCGACCAACAGATGCTCCGACGACATCGACAGTATGCGCGACGTCGATACCAGATCGTCATTTTCGAGATAAAGTGCGGCGAGTTCGAGAAACTTGGGATAGTTGGCGGGCTCCTGCTCGACCAGCTTTATCACCGTTTTTTCGGCTTCGCCTAAGTTGCCGGACGCGACGAAACAGTCGATCAGCAAATTCAGGATCTCGCGGTTGAACGGCTGAGCGGCGAGCAGTCCGGTCAGTTTCTCGACAGCCTCGTCCGGGCGCCCAACAGCGAATTTTGCCGAAACGAAAGCGCCGAGAGCTTTCGCATCATCGGCTTTTATTTCGAGCGCCTTTTCAAAACATCCGAGCGCCAGGTCGTGTTTTTTCTGAGTGGAGTAGCGATTGCCGCACTCGATGTATGCTTCGATCGCCTCGTCGGCCTGGCCTTCTTCCAGATGTGTCTTCGCGATGTTCGAAAATACTTCGGTGTTAGCTTGGTCGAGCAGTGCGATCTGCTTCCAGATAGCCAGAGCTTCAACCTTTTTGCCAGTCTTCTGATAATGTTCGGCCAGCGTTACGTAATGCGAACGAGCCTCTCGGACAGATCCTTTTTCTTTGTAAAGTTCGGCGAGCTTGGCGGAAACCTCGACGGAGTTGGGTTCGAGCTTCGAGATCTTGTTGTAAACCGCGATCGCCTTTTGGGCAAAGCCGAGATCGCTGTAATGTTCCGCGACGGAGTTGTAGCAGCTCACCGCCTGAGCCTTCGACGAGGTCCTTATATAAAGATCGCCGAGTATATTGAGCGTGCCGAAATCGCGAGGATCGTTCTGGATCACCTGCTCATACTCGCCGATTGCCGAGCGAATCTTCCCCTGTGCCAGGTACCGCTCGGCATCACGCATGGCCTTGGTTTTGTCGAATTTCATCTTGATCTATCAGTAAAAGTACGTCGCAGTAAGAGTGGATCGGACAGCTTTGCGAATGAAAGCGTGATATGACAGGCTGAATACGCGACAAACCTGCAATCAAAAAATTACCACATACGGTCAAAATGTGTCAACACGTTTTGTCATTTTGACTGTTTGTTAAACAGCCCTGACCGAAGGGGCTGCTTTGATTTTTCCCGGTGAATTACTTAGTCTGTATAGTCGACAACTACCTGTAAACTCATCATCTTATGCAAGCGCTAATACTCGCAGGCGGGAAAGGAACAAGGCTTCGGCCATTGACGGTGTACACACCGAAGCCGATCGTTCCACTCATGAACCGTCCGTTTCTGTTGTACCAACTCGAGATTCTCGCCAAGGCGGGCGTTACCGATATAACGCTTTCGCTCAATTATCAGCCGAACAAGATCGAAGACATGCTCGGTGACGGCTCGGATTTCGGCGTGAGGCTAACGTACGTTACGGAGCCGTCGCCGCTCGGGACCGCCGGTGCATATCGGTATGCTGCCGACAACATTCGCGAAACAACCATCGTTCTGAACGGCGATATACTGACCGATATCGACATTTCGGCACTTATCGCCGCTCATACCGCGAAAAAGGCTGAAGCAACGATCGTGCTGACGCCTGTCGAGGACCCGTCAGCCTACGGTTTGGTTGAAACCGCGAACGATGGCTCGGTGGTTCGATTCCTCGAAAAGCCGAAACCGGAGCAATTGGCGGAGCTGAAGTTTAATACAATAAATGCCGGCATTTACGTACTCGAACCGGCGATCCTCGATCTTATCCCCGAGGGCGAGAACACGTCTTTCGAGTACGATATTTTTCCCGCGTTGCTTGAAAACAAGCGTCGTTTTTTCTCGTATGTCCTAACGTCCAATTACTGGCGCGATATTGGGAATCCCGCAAGTTATCTCGCGGCTCACAAGGACTTTCTACAGGGTCGCATCAAGGATTTTAGCCGGGACGCCGCGGACGAATCGGAAATTGCTACCGCGGCCCAGATCGACAAAGTGTCCATGATAGGCGCCGGGTGCGTTATCAAACCTGGTGCTCGGATCGTAAATTCCGTGCTCGGCCCGGGCGTCCATGTAGACGAAAAAGCTCTTATCGAAAATTCGGTGATTTGGCCGCACACACGTATTTCGGGCTTGGCCGAAATTCGCGACGCGGTGATCGGAAGGAACTGCCATATCGGTAAAAGCGTCGTTGTCGGACCCGGTTCCGTCCTTGGAGATAAGGCCTTGCTGCCGGACTACTCGCGGGTTTAGCATTCTTAATGGTCAGATACTATGCCTGAACTTCCGGAAGTCGAACTGGTAGCGAGATCGCTGAATGAGCTCGTTTGTGGCCGCCGGATCGCTGAAGCCGCACTGATCCGTCCCCGACTCGCGCCACACACGCTCCCCAACGAATTCGCCGAACGGCTCTCGGGCGCCGGGATCAGGTTGGTGCACCGTCGCGGGAAGCACGTGCTTTTCGATTTCGATAACGGTGAGACCCTGATCGTTCACCTTCGTATGAGCGGGCGTTTTCTGTTGCTCGGCGGTGATCACGAAAACCCGAAATTCACACACGCGATATTTGATCTGGGCGATGGCGACCGTCTCGTCTTCGAAGATCAGCGGCATTTTGGCCTGATGAAGATCACGCCGACCCACGAGCTTTTAACCGCGAAAGAGATCGCAAAACTCGCTCCCGAGCCGTTTTCTGAGGAGTTTTCGGCTGACTATTTGTACACATCGCTCCGCAGATCAAACCGCAGCCTCAAGGAGTTTTTGCTCGACCAAACAAAGGTGTGCGGTCTCGGCAATATCTACGCGGCGGAGGCAATGTTCCTCGCCGGCGTACATCCGGCGAAGATCGCCGCGAGACTCTCGCGAAAGCGGACCGAGGCACTCTATGCAACGATCCGCTATGTACTTGCAGAGGCGATCGAAGCCGGTTCAACCCTCAACACCGACCCGCAAAATCCCGAGATCGGATATTACGGCGGCCGTTACGAGGACTACTGGCGCGTCTACGGCCGCGAAAACCGGCCGTGCCCGAACTGCCAAAGCCCGATAGTCAGGCTGAAACAGGCAGGCCGCTCTTCATACTTTTGTCCGCGGTGTCAGCGAAAATGACAGGACAGCCGCGACGCACTGCCGCTTGACACTCATGAGTTAGTGTCGCAATATCGTAAGTACTTTCAGTGGTGAGTTAATGCGACTTGCGACCACGTTAAATAAACTGCTAAACAGCGAACGACAAAATGGAACTAAGGAGTCTCGCTGTACGGCGAGACTTTTTGTTTTTCGGCAAACAGCCGGCAGCATTCAGTTTTTAGGTATTGCTCTGGCCGCTGATCGCTGACTGCTTATCGTATTTATGAAAAACTTCCGGGAACTTCTCGACTCTGACGGCGTCTTTGTTTTTGACGGTGCGGTCGGCACTCGCCTTTACGACAAAGGCGTTTATATCAACCGCAGCTACGACGAGCTCAATCTCACCGCGCCCGACCTCGTCCGCGAAGTTCATGACGAATATGTAAAAGCAGGTGCGGACATCATCGAGACCAATTCGTTCGGAGCGACGCGTCACAAACTGCAGCCTTACGGGCTCGAAGGCAAACTTCGCGACATCAACATCGCCGCCGCCCGCATTGCACGAGAATCGGCCGGCGACAAGGCATACGTCGCAGGTGCGATCGGGCCGCTCGGACTGCGTATCGAGCCGTTCGGGCCGACTTCGTTCGACGAAGCAAAAGAACTGTTCAAGGAACAGGCTGAGGCTCTTGCCGAGGGCGGCGTCGATCTGTTCATTCTCGAGACATTTTCTGAGCTGTCCGTGATCGAACAGGCGATACGCGCCGTGCGCGAGGTTTCCGACTTGCCGATCGTAGCGCAAATGACGATCCAGATGGACGGCAAAACTACTTTCGGCACGACACCGGAGGCGTTCACCGTCGCACTCGATGAACTTGGAGCGGATGTTATCGGCCTCAACTGCGGAATGGGCCCGAACCACGTGCTGACGGCCCTCGAAAAGATGCGTGAGGTGACGACCAAAAATCTCTCCGCGCAGCCGAACGCGGGCTTGCCCCGAGACGTTCAGGGACGTCAGTTTTATATGGGTTCGCCCGAATATATGGCGACGTTTGCAAAGCGTTTCGTGCAGGCGGGTGCCAAATTTGTCGGCGGCTGCTGCGGCACGACGCCGACGCACATCAAACTAATTGCCGACGCGATAAGATCGATAAGTCCGCGACAGGCAAAGATATTTGCGAAGACCGGTGCCGCACGCGTTTCCGAACTAACGCCGCCCGACATCACGGTCGTGCCGGCGGAAGATCGGTCTAACTGGTCGCGCAAGGTCGCCCGCGGCGAATTCGTCACCTCGGTCGAAGTCCTTCCGCCAAAGGGATGCGACGCCAAAACGACACTCGAATCGATAGGCCTTCTAAAAGATGCCGGTGTCGATGCGGTAAATATTCCCGACGGCCCACGTGCGCAGACTCGCATGTCCGCACAGGCGACGGCCGTCCTGGTCGAACGCGAGATCGGCATCGAGGCGGTCCTGCATTATTGCTGCCGCGACCGAAATTTGCTGGGTATGATGTCTGATCTTCTTGGTGCTGCCGCTCTCGATCTGCACAATCTGCTGATCATCACCGGCGACCCGCCAAAGATGGGGCCTTACCCGGACGCGACGGCCGTGTTTGATATCGACGCGATCGGACTGACCAACATGGTCAACAAGCTCAACCACGGGCTAGATCTAGGCAACAACCCCATCGGATGTCCGACGGCCTTCTCGATCGGCGTCGGTGTCAACCCCGGCGCTGTCAACCTTGACGAAGAGGTTCGTCGTTTCGAGTGGAAAGTCGAAGCCGGGGCGGAATACGCGATCACCCAGCCGGTGTTCGACACCGACCAGCTCAGAGCGTTTCTCGATCGCATCGCTCACGTTAAGATACCGATCATCGCGGGGATCTGGCCGCTCGTCAGTTTCCGAAACGCCGAGTTTCTGCATAACGAAGTTCCCGGTGTGAACGTCACGCCCGCGATCCTCGAACGCATGCGGATCGCGTCAGACAAAGGAAAGGAAGACGCCCGCGAGGAAGGGATCGCGATAGCCCGCGAATCGCTTCTCGATGTATTGGACGTTATCGCCGGCGTACAGGTGTCGGCGCCGTTCGGGAACGTGAAATACGCATTACAGGTATTTTCGGCACTCGACTCTTTCAAAACGCAGCCCGTGACTGCCGCGATCCAGTCATAAACTTAATTTTAGTCAAGTAAAAGCGGCCGCAGCTTTTGAGCTAACTGCGGCCGCCAATTTTCTTCAAGCACAATTACCCGATCTTAGGCTTTCGCGGATGACGACTTTGCGAAATTTCCCTTTTCGTCTTCCATCTCGGTCCCGAGTTCTTCGAGCCTTTCAGCGTCGAACTGTTCCTTGATGAGTGGGAACATTTCGCCTTCTTCTTCCTGGACGTGGTGTTCGATGTCTTCCATCAGAACCTTCAGTTTTGGCTCAAACTTCTCGCTGTCCTCTTTGAGGTTTGCGAGCTCGCGCAAAAACATCTTCGCTTGGCGATGCTCCTCGATGCCCTCGAGCGTGATGTCTTTTAGCTCCTCGTAACCTTCTTTTATGAGGACCGGATAAAAGATCGTCTCTTCGATATGCGTGTGAATATCCAGTTCTTCTTTGATCTTTTCGAATAACTTTCCGTGTTCGCCGTCTTCAGTAGCTTTCACTTTCTGAAATAGTTTATCGACACGGTCGTGGTCTTCTTTTAATAATTCAAGTGCGTTCATAAATTCCCCTCCGGAGTAAGTTTGTTGCAATCGGAAATGCAAACGACGTGCCATGCGGCAGAACCGTTTATTTATTTGATATTGCGGAGAGGAAGGCTGCGCGAGCGTCCTAAATTAGAACAAGCGACGTTGAGTAAGCATTATGGAACGAGCACGATCTTGCCCTGGGCGCGGCTTTCGATCACTTCCCGATGCGCTTTCGGCGCGTCCGCAAGCTCGAAAGTTCTTGAAACGACAGGGCATAAATACCCATCGCTAAGGCCTTTGTATATTGCCGCGTGGATCTCGTCCCGAACCGGCTGAGGTGCATTGAACAGCGACAAGCCAAGTATCGAGGCGTCTTTCGTCATCGCCGCACGCGGGTTGAATTCGAGCGTCCCGCGGTTGCCGACAACCGCTATCCGCCCGAACATCGCGAGTACGTCAAAATCAAGCAAAAGGTTAGCATTTGCGAGCATTTCGACGACTACATTAACACCCTTTCCGCCGGTAAAATCGCGTATCGATCGCTTGGATTCAGCCGCCAGTTCCGGACTGGCCGAAAGATGGTCGACGACGAGATCAGCGCCTTGTTCCGATACAAGCCGTTTACCTTCGTCGGAGCCGGCGGTGCCGATCACATTAAGCCCGGCGTTCTTTGCCCACTGGATCGCGGCAATGCCGACGCCGCCCGACGCTCCGTGTATCAAAACCGTTTCGCCGGTTTTCACCTGCGCTTTTTCGAAAAGCGCTCTCCACGAGGTTGCATACGGAGTCCACACGCCGGCACCTTCTTCAAAGCTCGTCTTTTCCGGCAGCAGCCCGAGTTGCGATTCTTCACACAGCGAATATTCGGCATATGCGCCGGTGAGTGAGTCCGCGGTATAAACGCGATCGCCCACTTGAAATCGGCTGACACTATCTCCGACCGACTCGACTACACCGGCAGCGTCTTTGCCCGGCGTGTACGGCAGTTTCGGCGCGTGAGCATGATTGCCCGAACGCAGATAAGTGTCGACCGGATTGACGCCCGCCGCCATTACGCGAACAAGCACCTGAGTACCCGTCGGTTCCGGCGTCGGCATTTCTTCGAGCCTCATCACCTCCGGCCCGCCATATTCGTGTACAAGGATCGCCTTCAAGTTATTAGCTCCTCCATTCTGATTCGGGAATCTCCGAATTCAGAAGGATGTTCCGTACTGTCCCCAATGGCAGCGACTTTCCACTATGGTACGGCACGATCACTTGCCGGCCGGAGGTTTGGTTTCTCTACTTTCGATGACTTCCTTTTTGGGATACAAGTTCGAATCCGAATCGCATTAACAGGCGCTCCAGTTCCTTGGCAGTGAACTGGCGAATTTTATCACCCATTAAACGAAGACCTCGCGAGTTAGGGCCTTCGGCGCAAGCGGGTAGTTATCGGGCTGAAGGTATAATTCAATTGCTTCTCGAATGTTCTCGAGAGCCTCACTTTCCGTAGCGCCGGCGCTTGTGCAACCGGGCAATTCCGGACACCAAACAGCCCACTCTCCCGATTCCTCGTCCATTTCTAAGATCACACGCCATTTCATAGGGCAATATTATTCCACCGTAACCGATTTTGCCAAATTTCTTGGCTGGTCGACGTCGCAGCCGCGGCGGACCGCGATGTGGTACGAGAGCAGTTGCAGCGGCACGATCGAGAGGATCGGGCCGAGCAGATCGGACGTTTCAGGTATCTCGATTACCTGATTCGAAACCTTCGAGCTCATCGAGTCGCCCTCGGTCAGGATCGAGATAACGATGCCGTCACGCGCTTTTACCTCGACGATGTTCGAATGCGTTTTCTCGTATCGCAGCTCGCTCGCGGCGTTACCTTCCTCTTTCGTATTCACCACGACGACCGGCAGTTTTTCGTCGATCAAGGCGTTCGGCCCGTGTTTCATTTCGCCGGCGGGATAGCCTTCGGCGTGGATGTAGCTGATCTCCTTGAGCTTCAGCGCGCCTTCGAGGGCGACAGGAAAGTTTATGCCGCGGCCGAGATACAGAAAGTCCTGAACGCGGAAATATTCCTTTGAAAGCTCCTCGATCGAATCGGCATCGTTCAACAACTGCTCGATCTTTAGCGGCAGTTCGGCGAGGTCCTGAACGAGCTTTTTGCTTTCGTCCGTGGTCAGCTTGCCGCGAAGGTCCGCGAGATAGATAGCGAACAAATAAAGTGCGACCATTTGCGCAGTGAACGCCTTGGTCGATGCAACGCCGATCTCGGGCCCGGCGTGCGTCAAAATCGTACCGTCGGCTTCGCGGGTGATCATCGAGCCGAAAACGTTGCAGATCGCCAAGACCTTACACCCGGATTTGCGTGCCTCGCGCATCGCGGCGATCGTGTCGGCAGTTTCGCCCGATTGGGAAATGACGATGAGCAGGTCGGTGTCTCGCAGGACCGGATCGCGGTAACGGAACTCTGAAGCGTATTCCACCTCGACCGGCACGCGTGCGAGCTGCTCGATCATGTATTTGCCCGCGAGGCCGGCATGCCAGCTCGTTCCGCAGGCCGCGATCTTGATCGACGTCAGCGTACGGAAGTCTTCTTCGGAAATGTCCATCTGGTCGAGATAGACCTTGCCGGTGTCGAGCGACACGCGGCCCTGAACGGTGTCGCGGACGGCACGCGGCTGCTCATAGATCTCCTTGAGCATGAAGTGCTTGAAACCGCCCTTCTCCGCCATGATCGGGTCCCACGTGATCCGCTGTTGCTTCGGCTCGATGACGTCGCCGTCAAAATCCGTAACGCGAACCGATTCTCTAGTCAGCACCGCGATCTCGCGGTCGCCGAGAAAGAAAACGTCACGCGTGTGCTGCAGGATGGGCGGAATGTCGGATGCGACAAAAAACTCGCCGTCACCCAAACCGATGACGACGGGCGGGCCTTCGCGGACGGCTATGATCGTGTCGGGTTCGTCGACGGAAATTATCGCGAGGGCAAAAATTCCCTTCAGCTCTTTTACCGCTTTTCGCACGGCGAGTTCGAGTGAGAGCTTGTCGTGCTCCTTGTAATAACCGATCAGGTGTGCGACGACCTCGGTGTCGGTCTCCGTTTTGAACACGCTGCCGTTCGCCGCGAGGCGTTCCTTGAGAGCAAGATAGTTCTCGACGATGCCGTTATGCACGACGACAACGTTTCCCGATTGGTCGCGGTGCGGGTGAGCGTTCTCCTCGGTCGGACGTCCGTGCGTCGCCCAACGCGTGTGCCCGATGCCGTAGTTGCCGTCGAGCGGATGCAGCCTAATGCATTCTTCGAGATTTCGAAGCTTGCCTTCCGCACGGCGCAGTTCAAGATGATGATCGTCATCGACCACCGCGATCCCGGCCGAGTCATACCCGCGATATTCGAGCTTCCTGAGGCCGTCGACGATCAACGGCACTACCTGCTTATTTCCAACGTAACCAACGATTCCGCACATAATATTGCTTATAACGAATGATATATCTCGTGAACTACTATTAAAATGGATTCTTCCTCAGTTGCCGCGAGGGCCGCTTCGCGCAGGCTGTCGGTGTATTCCGACAATGCCGCGAAATTCTCGTCGAAATCGAACGGCGCATCCGACGAGATTAGACTTATACGGTCGACGTCGGCTTTTTCGTCCGAGCCTTTGTATAAACCTTTCGTGTCTTTGATAACCGTACAGCCGCCTAAAGTATGCAGGAATTCGTTCTCGATCGCCCTTTGCAGCCGGCGATATCGTGCGTCGTCGCGGTTCGGAAGATAGATCTCGATCCTAGCTCTTTTTGACAGCGGCAATGAACTTCTCCTTGCGTTCGATAAAGGCCTTCATCCGCCGCAGCGACTCATCGGCCGAAACCTGTTCGGCTGTCGAAGTCTCGGCTTTTTCCGCACTCGCCTTACTGTGCTGTTTTTGATTCTCCGGTTTTGATCTCATCGTTTTTCAAATTCTTTTTGATTTTCGCCGGAACGCCCGCGACGAGCGAATATTCCGGTACGTCCTCGATAACCACCGAACCCGCCGCCGTCACGACGCCGTCGCCGACCGTGACCGGTGCGACAAGCATTGTGTCCGAACCGATCCGAACGTTGTTTCCGATATGCGTCTCGTTCTTGGTCTTTCCGTCGTAGTTGCACGTAACGGTCCCGGCTCCGATATTGGTGTTTTCGCCAATAGTCGCGTCGCCCAGATACGTCAAGTGGCTCGCCTTCGACCCGCGGCCGAGCTTCGTTTTCTTTATCTCGACGAAGTTTCCGACCTTTGTATTCTCAGCCAATTCCGCGTGCCCGCGAAGGTGAGCGAACGGCCCGACCGCCGCATTGTTGCCGACGGATGAATCGACGATCACGCAATGATCGAGCACCGCGACGCCATGGCCGATCTTCGCGTTCGTCAGACGTGTCCCCGAACGTATCGTGCAGCCGTCGCCGATCGACGTTTCGCCTTCGATGATCACGTTCGGATATATAACGGTGTCGCGGCCGATGGCCGTGCGTTCGCTTATATATGTGCTCCGCGGATCGATGAAACTCACGCCCTGGTCGAGCATCAGACGAGCGATCGTCCGGCGGTTGAGCAGCATTTCCAGGTCGGCCAATTGAGTCTTGTTATTGACGCCCTCGATCTCGTGCGGGTCGTTATGCAGATATATCGACACGTCTTCGCCCGCGTCGCGGAGCAATCCCGGAACGTCGGTCAGATAATACTCGCCCTGTGCGTTGTTGTTCTGCACCTGCTTAAGTGCGGCGAATAACCGCGCCGTATCGAAGCAATAAATGCCCGCATTTATTTCCCGTATCTCGAGTTCCTCGACGCTCGCGTCCTTTTGTTCGACTATCCGTTCGAAGCGTCCTTCCTGATCGCGGATCACGCGGCCGTAACCGGTCGGATCCTTTAGCTTCACCGACAAAAGCGTGCAGGCGGCACCTTTGCCGCGGTGGCTGCGGTGCTGCTGGATCAGGCCGGCAAGCGTCTCGGCTTTGATCATCGGGACATCGCCGGACAGCACGATGAGAGTCGATTCGCGATCTTCGAAATACTCGCGTGCCGCGTTGACCGCGTCGCCGGTTCCCAATTGCTCCTGCTGCACTACAAAAACAGTTTCGTCCGACGGCAGTTCAGTCCCGACCGCCCTTTTTACGTCCTCGCCCTGATGGCCGATGACGACGTAGATCTTTTCGGGTGCGAGTCCGGCCGCGGTGTGGCAGACGTGATTGATCAGCGGACGTCCGTCGAGTCGATGCAGCACCTTTGCAAGGTCCGAACGCATCCGCGTCCCCAGGCCCGCGGCAAGGATCAGCACATCGAGCGGCTTTTGTTCTGTCGGCGTCTCGGTCATAAACAAGATTTTGCCATAGTTCGTTCCATTTGGCCGAACGTAGGTATAACTATTTCTTATCGCTCAACATGCGCGGAACATTCCAGCACCAGACGGGCGAGCCGTACCGGGTCGTGGCGAACCTTTCGGCCGCTGTCCAGGAGGTCGTGGTAGATGATCTCGGCGCCCGCGACCGTTGCGTCGTCGATCGATCCGTGAACGCCGATCTGCTCGGCACCTTCGTGAATGTACGCGTCCGCCTGCTCGGGCGTGATCGGCTGGCTGTTGACCAGAATGTAGTCAAATTCTAACTGAGGCGAATATTCGCGAATGATCTCAACGTGGCGACGCGATGTCATCCCATCCGTTTCACCGGGCTCGGTCATCAGGTTGCAGATCATTATCTTAACGGCGGCTGACCCGGAGATCGCGTCGCTCACGCCGTTTACGAGCAGCGGCGGGAGCAGGCTCGTATACAGCGAACCCGGGCCGACGGTGATCACATCGGCATTGCCAATTGCATCTATCGCATCGGGCATCGGAGCACAGTTTTCCGGTTCAAGATAAAGGCGTGCGATCTCGGGCCCGACCTTACCGATATTCGTTTCGCCCCGGACGGTCGTTCCGTCGCGAAGCAATGCGGCGATGCGGACATCCGAGATCGTCGCGGGATAAATGCGGCCCTTGCTCGCAAGTATCTCCGACGAGAGCTTCACGGCCTCGGCGAAATCACCGGTGATCTCGGACAACGCGGCGAGAAATAAATTGCCGAACGAGTGCCCGCCCAACTGGCCTTCCCCGGTAAAGCGATGGCGGAATAGCTTCGAAAGCAGATGCGAGTCCTCGGACAGCGCGACCATGCAGTTTCGGATATCGCCGGGCGGAGGCATCTGAAGCTCGTCGCGCAGCCGGCCGGAACTTCCGCCGTCATCCGACACCGCGACCATTGCGCCCAGTTCCCGGATCCAAAGCCGTTCACGGTCGCTGGCATCGACGAACGTCTTCAGGCCCGACAGCAGCGTCGAGAGTCCGTTGCCGCCGCCGATCGTGACGCATCTCAATCCGGAATCCGAATTCCGCTGGTCCTTTTCGTCCATACTGTTCCGAAACTTATCCAATTAAGCGGAGTGTTGCAATCGCAATCGAACCCGATGACCTCATTATGCGGGAAGCGGGTCGTTCAACAATAAAAAACACTTGAAGGCACTGTTGCCGATGTGTTAGATTCAGAGGTGCGGTACTCTGTACTTTATCCCGCCTCCGCTTTGTCACGAGATTCGCCGCAAGTAATCTTTCCATTCGCGTCCTGACGCCTCATACGAGAATACCAAATGGCACAATCGCCTTTTATAATACAAGAACATCAATTCCAACGATTGAAGAACATCCTTGCGCGGCTTTGCGCCGAGTGCGCGGCCCGCGTTGTTTTTCTCGTTGATCGCGACGGTCAGACGATCGCTTTCCACGGCGATATTGCGGGCATGGACACGACAAGCTTTTCGTCGCTCGCGGCCGGCAATGTCGCGGCCACGAACAGCATGGCCAAGCTTATCGGCGAAGATGTGTTCCCGGGCGTCGTCCACGAGGGCGAACGCGAGAGCATCTACATTAGCGTGATCGGCAGAAGCTTGCTTGTCGTCGTGTTCGACGAGCGTTCGACCGTCGGACTGGTAAAGCTGCGGACCAAACGTATGAGCTTCGAAGTTGCGGCCGTCCTCGACGAAGCAGTCGCCAACTCAGCAACTTACAGCACCGACCACCACTCCGTCTTCGCCGAGATCACAGACGACGACATCGACAGCCTTTTCAATTAACGTGCGGTGGTCGGAGGTCCGTAGATCTTCAAGTATACTGACACGCGGCCACTGACGACTCACCATCGATTTTATGACCTTTATCAATTACGCGTCGCGCGAAATCAACTGCAAGATCGTATATTACGGGCCGGGTTTGTGCGGTAAGACCACGAACCTGCAGTACATCTACGATTCAACTGCGCCACAGGCCAAAGGAAAGCTCATCAGCCTTGCGACCGAGACCGACCGCACACTTTTCTTCGACTTTATGCCGCTCGAGCTTGGCACCGTCCGCGGCTTCAAAACGCGTTTTCATTTGTACACGGTTCCCGGCCAGGTCTATTACGACGCGTCCAGAAAGCTCATCCTAAAAGGCGTCGACGGCGTCGTTTTCGTTGCCGACAGCCAGGAAGAGCGTATGGACGCCAATATCGAATCGCTCTACAATCTCGAGGAAAATCTGCAGACCCAAGGGTATGAGCTTTCTCAGCTTCCGTACGTTTTGCAGCTCAACAAACGAGATTTGCCCAACGTCACGCCTGTTGAAGACCTCTCCGCCGAACTCGCGAGAAAAGGCGAACCGGTATTTGAAGCCGTCGCATCCACCGGAACCGGCGTTTTCGACACGCTCAAAGCGGTAGCGAAACAGGTTCTGACCGAGCTGCGAAAAAGCTAGTACGACAGGCTGACAGCCTGTCTCGCACCGACATTAAAAAGCCTCGCACTTAATATTAAGTGCGAGGCTTTTTTAATTTGTGGCGGAGCCGACGGGACTCGAACCCGCGACCTCCAACGTGACAGGCTGGCGTTC
>JBDTUT010000040.1:0-16578 GCA_040007515.1 Acidobacteriota bacterium
AACAAGATCAAATCGATCGCTCATAAAAAGAACATCACGGTCGTGCGTATAACATCGGCGAGAATGCTTGGCGCTTACGGTTTTATGAGCGCCGTGTTTCAGGTATTCGACCGGCACCGAACCGTGATCGACGTCATCTCGACTTCCGAAGTTTCCGTCGCCTTGACGCTCGACAGCACGGACTCGCTCGAAGCGGTCGTCGCCGATCTGAAACGCCTCGGCGACGTCGAGGTCGAATCGGGCTACGCCGTCGTCTGTGTCGTCGGCGAAGGCCTGAGAGCGAGCACCGGTCTCGCATCAAAAATATTTTCCACACTCGAAGACGTGAACGTCGCTCTCGTTTCGCACGGAGCATCGAGCGTCAATCTGACTTTCGTTGTGAAGGAAACAGACGTTCCGAACGTCATCAAACGTCTGCACTCCTCTTTTTTTGGAAAAGCTGCCGCATGAAAATATTCGTTATCTTTGCTGCGATCGCGATCTCGATGTCCGGGTGTTCGAACCGTTCAGTCCCAGAGTCAGAATTTCCTTCGCGAACGGTTTCGGTCAACGGTCACGAGTACAAATTTCGGATCTTCGTGCCGGCGAATCACGATACGAGTAAACCGATTCCTGTAATGCTCTACCTGCACGGCAGCGGAGCAAGAGGCGAGGACAATCAGTCGCAGGTGGACGGTCTTCGTGATTTCGTCAGGGAGCATCCAGAACGTTTTCCGTTCGTAATAGTGCTGCCGCAATGCCGGCCCGAATTGTTTTGGGCAGGCGAAATGATGGACCAGGCGATCGCGGCGCTCGATCAGACGGTAAAGGAATTCAACGCCGACCCCGATCGACTTTATTTGGCCGGTTACTCGATGGGTGGTTTCGGTGTTTGGCAGACGGCCGTGACCTACCCGAATAAATTCGCCGCCCTCGTTCCGATCGCCGGCGGCATAAAGCCGCAAGGGCCGCTCCCCGCCGAACAGAAAGCGATGTTGTCCGATGCAGTGCGGAAAGCCGCCGACTCCGACGACCCGTATAAGGGATTCGCAGACGCGATCGGTAACACGCCGGTCTGGGTCTTTCACGGTGGCACCGATGACGTAGTTAAACCGGAAGGCTCGCGACAGATGGTCGCTACTTTGAAGGCAAACGGCAACCCGAACGTACGGTACACCGAATTCGAGAATGTCGGTCACGATTCGATAGGAAACGCATTTAACGAGCCGGGTCTCTTCGAATGGCTTCAAAAACAAACTCTACCGCACCCTAGTCCAAATCGATGAGATTAATGAATGTATTGGGGATGATCTTCCTGGTAATGAGCGGTTGTTCCCAAGCTCCGCAATCGGAGGTCACCGCGTTTCCGCGGGACCTTTTTCCGGTCAGACAAGTCGTAATCGGTTCCAACCAGCTTTCGTATCGAGTTTATATTCCACGCAATCATCCGCTAACCGAAAAGTTGCCTGTAATGCTTTATCTACACGGATCCGATGAGCGCGGAAGTGACAACGAACGTCAACTCTCGGGGCCCGCACCGACGATCCTTGCGAATCCGGGTAATTTTCAGTTCATCATTGTTTTCCCACAGTGTCCAAAGGGACGATTTTGGGATAGCGAGATGATCGATCTCGCCATCGCCGAACTGGATAAGACCGTAGAAGAATTCGATGCTGACGAATCGCGTCTGTATCTTGCCGGATTTTCCCTGGGCGGTTACGGTACATGGGCTGCGGCGTCGATGTACCCGGACAAGTTTGCTGCGATCATTCCCATGTCGGGAAGGCTTTTGCCGCGACCTGCCGAACGTGCACATGTTGCACCGGCGATTCTCCAATTGGCCGATGCAGACGACCCGTATAAAGCATTCGCGGAAAGGCTTCGTACAACACCCGTCTGGATATTTCATGGAGCGAATGACAATATCGTTCCGGTGGACAATTCCCGGCAAATGGCTCGAGCTCTTAAATCCGTGGGCAATCCAGATGCGAGATATACCGAACTCGAAAACACCGGACACGTTTCATTGAACGCGGCATTCGGAGACCCGCGGCTTTTCGAATGGCTGGCGTCGCAGCAAAACAAACCATGAACCTTTTCGGACTTACAAGATCGCTAATGAACATCCCGTCCGTTTCCGGCGATGAGGAAGCGGTCGGGTTTTATTTGAAAGTTTATCTCGAATCGCTCGGGTGGACGGTCGAGCTGCAGGCGGTGGCGGAGGGGCAGAATAATGTTATCGCTTACCTGAACGACACGCCGCGAGTGTGGTTTTCGACGCATATGGACACGGTGCCGCCTTTCATTGCGCCGAGTGAAGACGACGAAAAGATCTACGGCCGCGGCTCGTGCGATGCGAAAGGGATCATCGCCGCGCAGATAACCGCTGCCGAGCAGTTAAGGAAAGAGGGAATCGAAGACATCGGACTCCTCTATACCGTCGAAGAAGAACGTGCCTCGACCGGAGCGAAGATCGCCAACGAACATCCGCTCTCCGCCAAATGCGAATATCTGATCAACGGCGAGCCGACCGACAACGACCTCGCGATCGGGTCGAAAGGAGCGTTTCGTGCGATAATCCGCACGAGCGGAAAAGCGGCACATTCCGCTTATCCGGAACAGGGCGACTCGGCAATCGAAAAGCTGCTCGATATTCTCGAAGACGTCCGCCACACGAAGTTTCCCGATGACGAATTCTTCGGCGAAACGACCGTCAACCTAGCCACTCTGGACGGCGGCGTTGCACTCAACGTGATTCCGCCAAAGGCCGAGGCCGGGCTGCTCATTCGTCTGACAACGCCGATGGAACCGATCCGCGACGCCCTCGAAAGCCTGATCCGCGGACGCGGTGAACTCGACATTTTGTCCTACAGCCTACCGGTGAAAATGCTGGCCCTCGACGGTTTCAATCAAAAAGTCGTCCGCTTCACCACCGACATCCCGCACCTCGGCAACTGGGGCCAACCGCTCCTCCTCGGCCCCGGTTCCATTCTCGTCGCCCATACGAAGGACGAGTTCGTACTGAGATCGGATCTCGAAAAAGCGGTCGAACTCTACACCGAGCTTGCAAAAAGGCTGTTCGCAAATAGAAACGGTGCGTAGCCGAGTACGCACCGCCAAATCCATAAAAAGAAAGGTTCCAAGAACTATTTTCTCCGCGTCAGCGGAACCTCACGCCCGTGGAACTGGAGCAGCCGGAGGCGGTCGGGGTACCGGCCTGGTCTGTGTCAACGAACGTACCTTCGCTGGTAAAAGTGTCGCCTGTTTCGTCGATCGTTACGTTTTGGTCGATTCGCCGGTTGCCGAGGAATACACCTGCGGCCGAGTATCGCTGCGAAATGCTGGCGAACGAATATTCGCTGTAACCCCGAAGCCGCTCCCAAACGCCGTAAACCGACGATACTGCGGTCGAGGTTCCAGTCATTGTTCCGCCTTGCTCGAATGTAAGGATGCCGGGAAACGTGACGGGCAGCGGGGCTCCGGTTGCACATATTCGAGGAGTGACGACTGTCTGCCACGTGCCGACAAGTGTCCTTCCGCCCTTCCATTCCTGTGCCGCCACCGCGGAGGACCCGATCCCGATCAAAATTGCCGCGAACACGCTCGTCACGACTGTGCTAAAAAGTTGGCTTTTCATGTTATTTCCTCTCAGTTTTTATTTCGATCAGGGAAAATCCCTGTCGATGCGTGTCATAATTGCAGCGTAGCGTCGTGAAAATCTTTCGATTCGGCCTGAAAAGTTCTGAAAAATCCTGAATTCGTGGATAACCTCAACGAAAATCAAATAATCGAATTCGGCGGTTTCCGCATTGATCCTGCTTCCCGCACGCTCTCGGCCGGCGGCGAGCCCGTGAATCTTACGGCGAAGGTTTTCGATACGCTGCTATATCTCGTCGTCAACCACGGACGCGTGGTCGATAAAGACGAGCTCATGCGTGAGATCTGGTCCGATACCATCGTCGAAGAAAATAATCTAAATAAAAATATCTCGAAACTACGGCAGGTGCTCGGCGAAAAGCCTGGCGAGCACAAGTTTATCGTCACAGTTTCGGGAAAAGGTTATAAATTTGTCGCAACTGTGACCTCGGAGTCAGGAAGCGCTGAATCGTTTGAACGTGCGGACGGCAGCGAGCCGATCGACGCTTTCGGTACAAAGGACGATAAACAAATCTCGAAACCCACCCTCCACACGCCCGCCGCGTGGGGCGTCGCGGCCCTTATCTTATTATCGCTGGGAATTGCCGGCCTGTACCTTTTCCGATCACGAGCATCGACCGCCGGGGCACACGTTAAGAAATTGGCGATTCTCCCGTTCAAACCGCTCGTGCCCGAGAACCGTGACGAGGCTCTGGAGTTGGGGATTGCCGAGACGCTGATCGCGCGCCTCGGCACCAGCGGGGACGTCCAGGTCAGGCCGCTCGGCTCGGTCCGCAAATTCGGCGGCATCGATCAGGACGCGCAGGCGGCCGGCCGGGCGCTCGGTGTCGACGCTGTTCTCGACGGCAGTATTCAACGTTCGGGCGACGGTGTCAGGGTGATCGTCCGGTTGCTCGATGTCGCAACCGGCGCCTCGACTTGGAACGGTACGTACGACGAACAGTTCACAAACATTTTCGCTGTGCAGGACAGGATCGCGGGCCGAGTGGCCGATTCGCTGAGAATTCGATTGAATGAATCGCGTGGTGAGTCTACCGGCCGGACCGAAAACGCTGAGGCGTATAGGCTTTACCTGCAGGGCCGTTACCTGTCGCAAAAGATCACGCCGACCGAGGTCAGACGCGGCATCGCGTATTTCCAGCAGGCGACCGACGCCGATCCTACATACGCTTTGGCTTACGCCGGGATGGCTGATGCCTACCGATCTCTGCCGATCAACGGCGACATCCCGTCGGACGACGTGATGCCGAAAGCGCGTGCGGCGGCAGCAAAGGCCCTCGAGATCGATCCGCAGCTGGCGGACGCTCACATCGCCCTCGGTTACGTCGATTTTTGGTACGACCACAATTGGGCCGACGCGGAAACAGAATTCAGGACCGCGTTGGGATCGAGCCCGAACAACGCCGACGCTCATCGCGGTCTTTCGATCCTGCTCACTTGCCTCGGCCGGCATGACGAAGCCGTCGCCGAGATGGCGCATGCTCGCAAACTCGACCCGCTATCTGTTATCACCGCCGCTCTCGAGGGGCAGACGTTGCTTTACGCCGGACGCTACGATCAGGCGATAGACAGCCTGAACAAGGCGTTCGAACTTGACCCGAATTTCTGGGTCGCCCACATCCAGATGGCGCGAATCCGCATTCAGCAAAACGATCTCGCGGCCGCTATCGCGGAAGCCGAGACGGCACGGCAATTCTCAGGCGGTAACAGCGAATCGATCTCGCTTGCCGGTTACGCCCACGCGAAGAGAAACGATTCGAAAAAAGCAGAGGAAGCGTTGGCACATTTAGAATCGATGAGCTCGAACGGATCGGTCATCCAGTACAACAAAGCGATGGTCCTCAACGGCCTCGGCAGGACGGCGGAAGCAATCGCAGCGCTGCAGAGTGCAGTCCGAAAGCACGATGTACGGCTGATTCTGCTCAAAGTCGATCCGAAATGGGAAAACCTGCGTTCGGACGAAGGTTATGTCGAAATAATGCGTCAGTTAAACTTTCAGTGATCTGGCCGGCTTTCTGTTGAAGCGATGGCGTAGCGAAAAACCGATGCTGCGACCCGATCCGCGGCGACGCTCGGTTTCAGAAACTCGTCGAACAGGTCGGAAATCCGCCGGTCACGCCTCGCAAGTCTCTGGTCTATAAAGTAAATTGTTCTCATATGAAGATCGCACTTATCGGTCATGGAGCGATGGGCAAGCTTATCGAGCGACTGGCTGCGGAGCGAGGTCATTCCGTCGACGCGATCATTGACGAAAGCCGTCGAGATCCGACCGCGGCTCAGCTGGCGGAAAGCCTTGCGGCTTGTAATGTCGCGATCGATTTTTCCGTCGCGTCCGCCGTTCGTCGAAATGTCGAGGCGTGTGTCTCGGCGCGTATTCCGCTCGTCGAGGGAACGACCGGTTGGAACGCGGAACGGCCCGAGATCGAACGAATCGTCCGCGAGGGCGAAGGCTCGTTCATTTACGGAGCTAATTTCTCCATCGGAGTTAATTTGTTTTATCGCATCGCCGATCATTCGGCCGCGTTGTTTGCTAAGTTTCCGGAGTACGAGGCCTTTATCGAAGAGCAGCACCATTCGCGCAAAAAAGATGCTCCGAGCGGAACCGCCCTCAAACTCAAAGACATTGTCGCGTCACACACGAACGGCGAGCTTAGCGTCGCCTCGACGCGTGCGGGTAACATCCCTGGCACGCACCGCGTCGGCTTTGACGGAACCGCCGATCAGGTCCTGCTCGAACACACCGCCCGCTCCCGCGAAGGCTTTGCCGCCGGAGCGATAACGGCGGCAGAATGGATCACCGGGAAGAAAGGAGTTTTCGAATTCGGCGAAGTCATCGACGAGATAATTCAAAATCGCTAACAGCTCGACCGGCCGTTATGTCAGCCGGGGTGGACCTTTTATGCTAATCTCTGTGCATCAGGATTAGACGATCATGACAATGCGAATTGATTGGATGCAGGGCTGTGCGACGGCACTCGTGACGCCGTTCAGGAAGGACGGATCGATCGACGATGAGTGTTTCGGGCGGCTCGTCGAGAGGCAGGTAAAGAACGGCGTAAAGCTGCTCGTGCCGTGCGGGACGACTGGTGAGAGTGCGACGATGGACGAGGCCGAGCGGCTGCACGTTATCCGCATGACCGCCGAAGCCGCAAACGGAAAAGACGCACGCGTTATCGCCGGCACCGGCAGCAACAACACCGCCGCGGCCATCGATTTTACCCGAAAGGCACGCGAGGCAGGCGCCGATGCCGCGCTGATAGTCGCACCGTATTACAACAAACCGACGCAGGCGGGAATGTTCGCGCATTTTTCCGAGATCGCGATATCGGTCAAGAAATTTCCGATCATGCTCTACAACGTTCCTTCGCGAACGGCGTCAAACATCTCAGCCGAAACGACGCTAAAACTCGCCGCCGAACACGAAAACATCGTCGCTACGAAGGAGGCGTCCGGAGACTATTCGCAGATAATGCATATCCTCAAAAATCGGCCGCGGAATTTTAAGGTCTTCTCCGGCGACGACGCGTCGGCGCTTCCGCTGATAGCTCTCGGCGCCGACGGCCTCGTCTCGGTGATATCCAACGAACTGCCGAAAGAGACATCGCGAATGGTCGAAAAAGCCCTCGACGGAGCACACACTGCGGCACGCAAAATACATTTCCAACTACTGCCTCTGATGGAAGCGAACTTTATCGAATCGTCGCCTGCACCGTGCAAATTCGTAATGAAGGAAATGGGCTTGCTCGAAGAAAATCTGCGGCTCCCGCTCGTGCCCGTGACCGAAAGCTCCCGCCGCGCACTTCGCGAAGTTTTGAAAGGATATCCTCAGCCGTAATTGTCGCCGGCGAGTCTTAGTGCGATGGCGAAATTCCGTCGCCGCAACCATATGGAACTTCAAGAAAAAATTGAACGGTTGTTCACTCGATCCGAGTTCACTCCCCAAGATCGCGAAACGTATGAGGAATTCAAATCCGCCCTTCGGACCGGTGCGATCCGTTCGGCCGAAAAAAATGCGGATGGGAATTGGCACGCGAACACTTGGGTGAAGCAGGGAATTCTGCTTGGATTTCGGATGGGCAGAATGGTCGAGATGTCGAAGCCGACCGAAACGCTCAGGTTTTTTGACAAGGACACGTTCCCGCTGCGGCCGATGACGCTCGACGACGGCGTCCGGATCGTCATGGGCGGATCGGCTATCCGAGACGGATCGTACGTGGCCCCGAGTGTCGTGGTGGTGCCGCCGGCTTACATCAATGTCGGAGCGTTCGTTGACGAAGGGACAATGGTCGATTCGCACGCGTTGGTCGGCTCGTGCGCACAGATCGGGAAACGGGTGCATCTGTCGGCGGCGGCGCAGATCGGCGGCGTGCTCGAACCGGTCGGAGCCTTGCCGGTGATCATCGAGGACGACGTTCTCGTCGGCGGCAATACGGGCGTTTACGAAGGCACGATCGTTCGCGAACGTGCCGTGCTAGCGTCGGGCGTGATTCTCACACGATCGACGCCGCTGTTCGATCTTCCGAATCAGACCATCATCAAAGCCGACCGCGAAAATCCGCTCGAGGTCCCGGCCGGTGCGGTCGTCGTCCAGGGCTCGCGTGCGATCACGTCCGGTTTCGGCAAAGAATCAGGCCTGTCGATCTACGCGCCGATCATCGTCAAATACCGCGACGAAAAAACCGATACGTCCACTAAACTAGAAGACTATCTCAGATAAATGCCAATCAGAAACCGAATTGTAAGCGTCGATCTCGACGAACGAGCGCGGCGGGCGATGATCGAAAACGGCTTTGAGCCCGACTTTGAACCGGCCGTTCTCGAACAGGTAAAACAGATCGAAACCGACGGACAGCCGAAGATTGCCGACGGCGTCGCGGACCTGCGCGATCTGCTCTGGTCATCGATCGACAACCGGACGTCGCGCGACCTCGACCAGGTCGAGTACGCCGAACGACTGCCGAACGGCGAGATAAAATTGCTCGTCGGCATCGCGGACGTCGACTCGCTCGTAGATAAGAACACTCCGATCGACGAACACGCCGCGACCAACACGGTCACCGTTTACACCGAGAGCGAGATATTTCCGATGCTGCCCGAGGAACTCTCGACCGACCGCACGTCCTTGAACGAACATGTGGACCGCCTCGCGATCGTCGTCGAACTCGTCATCGACGCGAACGGCGATGTGCCCGGCAACAGGGTTTTCCGCGCGATGGTGAGAAACAATGCCAAGCTTTCTTACGAAGACGTAGGCGATTGGATCGACGAAAACGCGGGTGAACCGGCAAAGTTCGCCGAAGTTGCAGGCTTGATAGAACAAGTCGAGATACAGCTCGAGGCCGCACATCGCCTGCACAAATTTCGCATGGAAAAAGGCGCGCTCGAATTCGAGTCGATCGAGTCATCGCCGGTGGTCGTCGATGGCCAAATACGCGATATTGAATCCATCCGTCCGAACTCGGCACGCAAGATCATCGAAAATTTCATGATCGCCGCGAATGTCGAAATGGCGGAGTTTCTCGAGTTGAACGGTTCGCCGTCGATCCGCCGCATCGTCAAAACCCCGGAACGCTGGTCGCGAATTCGCGACCTGGCCGCCGATTACGGCACGCATCTTCCCGACACGCCCGACAATCGGTCGCTGTCCGACTTTCTGGCGGAACGGCGAGCCGCCGACCCTGACCATTTTCCCGATCTGTCATTGGCGATCGTGAAGCTTATGGGTTCCGGCGAATATGTGGTGAAGCAGCCAGGCGTCGAGGTCTCGGGACATTTCGGGCTCGGCATTCGCGATTACGCACACTCGACCGCGCCCAATCGACGATATCCCGATCTGGTCGTTCAGCGGCTCGTGAAGGCGAAGCTCGAAGAACTGCCCGTGCCGTATACGGTTGCGGAGTTGGAACAGGTCGCGGCCGACTGCAATGACCGCGAAAAGGCGGCACGCAAGGTCGAACGCAAAATGCGCAAGATCGTCGCCGCCAGCGTCATGCAGAGCCGCGTCGGCGAGTCGTTCGACGCGATCGTGACCGGCGCCACGGATAAGGGAACGTTCGCACGCATCCTGCGGCCGCCAGTCGACGGGCGCATCGTACGCGGCGAACGCGAAACGCAAGTTGGCGACAAGGTGCGCGTGCGGCTGATCGGGGCCAATCCGAAAAACGGGTTCATCGATTTTTCGGTCGAACACGGGCGCTGAAATTTTCATCAATACTCCCAATGGCGAAGTCAATTGCAGTGATCCTCAACCGTGGATCGGGTTCGCAGACCGAAGACACTCGAGACCAGCTGGCGCGGCTTTTTAACGAACACGGAATAGACGCCGATATCCGCGTTGCCGGCGAGGGCGACGACATATCGCAACTGGCACGCGACGCGGTAGAAAGCGGAGTCGAAACTATCGTTGCGGGCGGCGGCGACGGGACCATTAGTGCGGTCGCGGCGGAAGTAGTGAGGTCGGGCAAAGTTCTCGGCGTCCTGCCGTTAGGCACTTTAAATAACTTTTCGAAGGACCTTGAAGTACCGCAGGAACTCGCTGATGCGGTCGCGGTGATTGCCGACGGGTCGACGACCGCGATCGATGTCGGCGAGGTTAACGGCCGCATTTTCATCAACAATTCGAGCCTCGGACTTTATCCCCGCATCGTCCGCCACCGCGAGGCACAACAGCGGATCGGCCGCGGCAAATGGCGGTCGGCTTTGTGGGCGGCCTTGAAGGTTTTCAAACGCTCGCCGTTCCTAAAAGTAAAGCTTGCGCTCGGCGATCATGAGCTGTTTCGCAAAACGCCGTTCGTGTTCGTCGGGAACAACGCTTACGAGATGGACATTTACAATATCGGCCGTCGGCAAAGCCTCAGCGACGGCAAGCTGAGCGTTCACCTGCTCCGCCGCGGCGGCCGTGCGGCGTTGGTGATGCTTGTTATTCGTACGCTCTTCGGAAGGCTGCGACAAGCAAAGGATTTTGAGGAACTGACGACTTCCGAGATCGAGGTCACGACCAAAAAGAGCCGCGTGCTGGTCGCCCTCGATGGCGAGGTGGAAACTCTTGATTCGCCCCTCACATACCGTATTTTGCCGGCTGCCTTGCGGGTGATCGTGCCGGCAGCGAAGAGTTGATATGCGACGCATTGTTCATCTTTCCGACATTCATTTCGGCAGCGTCGACCTCGCGATTGCTGAACGCGTCGTCGAAAAGATCGTGGAGCTCGGACCCGACGTCGTAGTCGTATCCGGCGACCTGACACAACGCGCAAGGTCGGCCCAGTTTATCGAAGCCAAGCGATTTCTCGACCTGCTGCCAAAACCGCAGATCGTCGTTCCTGGCAATCACGATGTGCCGCTCTATAACGTTTTCGCCCGCTTCGGCTCGCCGCTCGAAAAATTCCGCAGATACATCACCGAAGATCTGACACCTTCGTACATCGACGCCGAGATCGCCGTCGTCGGCGTAAACACGGCGCGGTCGCTGACGATAAAAGGCGGGCGCATCAACGAAACGCAGATACAGCAGGTCCGGGATGTAATGTGCGGGGTCGACGAGGGCGTGCTGAAGGTCGTGGTCACGCATCACCCGTTCGATCTGCCTGTGGGATTTGACGAAAGTGACATCGTCGGCCGCGCAAAAATGGCGATGCCGCTCATGTCGGGTTGCGGTGCGGATGTATTTCTCGCGGGCCATCTGCACGTCAGCCACATCGGCGACACCGCGAAACGCTACAAGCTCGAGAACGGCCGCAGCGCGCTGGTTATTCAGGCCGGCACGGCGACCTCGGTTCGCGGCCGCGGCGAAGCTAATTCGTTCAATTTGATCGAGTTCGACAGTCCGCGGTTGACGGTTCACCGGCTGGAATGTTCGTCGCCGACCGCAGGTTTTCAAACGGCGGATGTCCAGGCGTTCCGCCAGACGGCCGCAGGTTGGGAACGTTCGGAGTGAGCGTCTTTTTATTATCTGTTGAAATCTCTTAAGATAGACGTATGAACAATCAGATCGAAATGGAACCCGAAGAGAAGGACGAACCAACGTTTCGGGAACGGATATCCGGTGCGGGACAGGTAATACTCGGCGAGATCGAGACGATCGGCGGCGTGCTTACCGGTGACCCGATGACACAGGCCGAAGGCGAGTTTAACGTCGAGGTCGGCAGCGTTCGCGAACAAGCGGAACACAACCTCGAGGATTCCGACGACACTGAGAGGCCCGAAGAAGATTAACCGATGACTGCTACATCAGGAACGCAAGAAGACACCGGATTTCAGCTTCCCGCACGCATGCGCGGCCTGCAGCCGACGCTGATCAGGCAGTTTTTTGAACGGGCGTTGCCGGACAGCATCAATTTCGGGTTGGGCGAGCCGGACCTGCCTACGCCGGAATTTTTGCGCAAAGAGGCCGCCCGGATCACTCTTGAGGAACAGAACGGGTACACGTCGCATCCCGGAATTCCTGCACTCCGCACCAAGATCGCCGAACAGTATCCGCACCTTGGCCTCGGCATGACGGACGTCGTCGTGACCGTGGGCTCGCAAGAGGCGATGACCGCCGCATTTCTTTGTCTGGTCGACGCCGGTGACGACGTGCTCTTGCCGAACCCGAGCTTTCCTGCGTACGACGCGTGCGTCAAGATATCGCAGGGAAATCCGGTCTATTACCGGCTGCCGGCGGACAAGGATTTCGCGTTCGATATCGAGGAATTCAAACGTGCTATAACGCCGAAAACGAAGGCCGCGGTCGTGATCAGCCCGTCGAATCCGACTGGGAAGATTTTCACGGAAAACGATCTCAAACAGATCGCCGACGCTTTGAAAGACACCGGGATCTATCTGATTTCCGACGAGATTTACAGCGATCTGTATTTTACCGAGCGCCCGCATTCGGCGTCGGAGTTTTACGATAAGACCGTGATCGTCAGCGGCCTTTCAAAGTCGCTGAGCATGACCGGCTGGCGCCTCGGCTGGGCGGCGAGCTCGCAGAAAGAAGTTATGCAGGCGATACAGGTGCTGCATGGATTTCTTACCGTCTGCACGTCGGCGATCACGCAAAAAGCCGCTCTGCTGGGCTGGACCGACGAAGCCGAAGCCGCAAAACAGCACGCCCGCGACGTTTATAAGAAACGCGGCGAGTTCCTGATCGAGCTTTTTCAAAAAGAACTCGGCCTACGCGGAACCGCACCCGAAGGCGCGTTCTACACGATGCTCGACGTCCGCAGTCTCGGCGACGACATCGAGATCGCCGAAAAATGCCTGCAGAATCGTGTAATTACCGTCCCTGGCGTGGCGTTCGGCAGCGAGGCAAAAGGCTTTCTGCGAATTTCGTTCTGCAACAGCGAAGAAAAAATGGCGGAAGGCGTCCGTCGGATGAAAGAAGCCCTGATCTAAAAATGCCGTGTGCGGTTTTAAATTAAAACCGCACACGGCATGCTTTTCGATTTCCCGACTTCTTTAGTCGTCCCACTCGATCGGGAAAAACTTTCCTGCCGCCAGCGGATCGATCTTGGTGCCGCCGGCTTTCTCGATCGCCCGTGCCAGAGCAACATCACTGAACATCGACATTTCCGCCGCGGTCGGGATGAGCAATTCGTCTGGCGTCACGCCGACGTGTTCCAGGCTCTTGCCGTCCGTCATTATCACTTCGGCGTCCGTCACGCTCAAGCCGTAAAGGATCAGGCTGTCGGTCCCCATTTTCATCGAATAAGACCGCGACTGCATAACCGCCCCGGCCGAACGGTCGCCGATAACATAACCGCGCTTTTCGATCTGCAGCATGCGTGCAAGTATCTCGGAACACGATGCGGAACTGCTGTCGAGAAGAACAACTACATGACCCGCGAAGGTGTTCGTGCCGCGCGTCGCCGCCGTCGATACCTCGGTTGCCTTGCGACGCTTCATATCCGCGATCTTGACGTCTTTGTCGAAGAAATATCCGGCCAACCGTTCGAGCGATTTGACGGCACCGCCCGGGTTGCCGCGAAGGTCGAGCACAAGATTCGGATTCCCGAGAACTCTTTCCTTCATTACCTTATCGATGAATGCCGGATCGGACGGAAAACGGGGCATCTGCCAAATAACGGTGTTGCCGACCTTCTGGAAGCGGTGAAAACTGCTTCGTGATTCCTTTTCCGAATCGCGGATATACTCGTTGAGGTCGATGTCGCTGGTGAGGTCCACCGTCTGCTTGAGCTGGGTTACTTTTGTCACGATCTCGAGCTCACGCGGTTCGCTGTCGGGACTCTGGACAACCATTTTGATCGCGGCGCGTGGGCTGATCTGGTAGTAGTAGTAGTTCATCTTCCACATTTCAGATCTCGACGGTTTGAATCCATTCATGGAAAGTACCATGTCGCCGACCTTCAAACCTTTGGCTGCGGCATCGCTCTTCGGTTTGACCGCGAAAATGTACGCATTGTCACCTACGATGCCGACCTGCCAGCCGTACTCGATCTTGACGGCACGCGGCGGCGGAAGGTAAAACAAATGCGAATCGTTAAAATCTATCAGAGTCTGGGCTATTGCCGCGTCTGCGGCGCTAAGGCTGCTCGCCTCTTTGATCTTCGCTTCAGCCAGTTTGAAACGCTCATCCAAATTCACGCCATGAAATGCGGGATCGTAATAATTCTTTTGAATGACGCCTTTGATATTCGACAGGATCTGGGTGAACTGATCCTTTCTTATTCGATCAAACTGCTGCCCGATCGAAACGGCAGAAAACGCGCCGAGCGCCGCTGAAGTGAGTAGAACGCGGGTCAGAGCGCGTTTCATGTGGGACTGATAAAACAATGACGTCTCCAAATTTCTTCTTTTTATGGGGAAAGACGGGTGGTAAACGTGTCTAATCGACGAATAAATAATAACCGAAAATAGAAAACTTGCAATAGCGCGGTCGCATAAGCCGCCCGGCCGGCTAACTTTTCTTTTTCTTTTGAGTAACTTAAACTAACTGCGTAATTCCATGGCTAAAACTTACAGAGTAGGAATATTAGGTGCCACAGGCACTGTCGGACAGCGGTTCGTGCAGCTGCTGGAGGGACATCCGCAGTTTAAAATAACCGCGCTTGCGGCCTCCGACCGCTCGGCAGGGAAGCAGTATGGCGAGGCCTGTGCATGGAAGCTTGCGGGAAACATTCCTGACTCGGTAAAAGATATCGTCGTCACGCCGATCGAACCGCCGCTCGATTGCGACATCGTCTTTTCGAGCCTGCCGTCGTCGGTAGCACGCGAGACCGAAGAGGCGTTCGCCCGTGCCGGTTATCCGGTCATCAGCAATTCGTCGAGCTACCGTATGGACGAGGACGTGCCGCTGCTGATCGCCGAGATAAATCACGACCATGTCGGTCTGATCGAAACGCAGCGAAAGCGCCGCGGGTTCGGCAAAGGATTTATCGTCACGAACCCTAATTGTGCGGTCACCGCCTTCGCTCCGCCGCTCGCGGCACTTCACAAAAGGTTCGGCGTCAAGGCGGCAGTCGTCACGACGATGCAGGCGATCTCGGGCGCCGGCTACCCGGGCGTTTCGTCGATGGATATTACGGAAAACGTCCTGCCGTACATCGCCGGCGAAGAGCCGAAGGTCGAGACCGAGGCCCAAAAGATTCTCGGCACTTTCGCGGACGGCTCGGTCACCTATGCTGACTTTGCGGTTTCGGCACAATGCTTTCGCGTCAATGTCATCGACGGGCACACCGCATCGGTCCGTGTGAATTTGCGACGATCGGCAACGCTCGAAGACGTTGTCGACGCGATGCGGAGCTTTCCTGTTCTCAACCTGCATTCGTCGCCGAAGACGTTCATCGAGGTGAGCGACGAGCCGTCACGCCCGCAGCCGCGGCTCGACCGCGACAACGGCAACGGAATGACCATCACGGTCGGGCGTATTTTTCCCGACAATGTGTTCGATTACCGATTCGTAGCATTGAGCCATAACACCGTTCGCGGGGCGGCCGGTTCGGCGGTGCTGAACGCGGAACTTCTTATCGACAAGGGTTTGATCTAGATGGAACTTGAATCGAGGAATGATAAAAATTTTGCCGGTCGTGTTTTGGTTACGGTCGGCATTGTATTTTTGGCGCTGCTCATTCTCCTGCTCGTTTATTACACATTTAACGTAATCCTTTTGGTCTTTGCGGCGATCCTGCTCGCGATCTTTTTGCACGGGTTGGCTTCGGTGCTCGGCCGCGTCGTGAATCTCGGCGAAGGCCTCCGGGTAATTATCGTTGCCGCGCTGTTGATCGCCGTTCTTGCCGTCGCCGTTACACTGCTGGCACCAAGCGTCGCCGAACAGATGCAGCACCTGCGCGTCGAGCTGCCGAGATCGGCCCAGGCCGCCGGCGAATACATCTCACGGTTCGGGTGGGGACGCTCGATCATTGAGCAGCTGCCGAGTATCGACGATATCATGCAGAACGTGAACGCCTCGACTCTGCTAACGGTCGGCGGCGGGCTTTTCACTTCGACGCTCGGAGCACTCGGCAACTTTTTCATCACGATCCTGCTCGCAATTTATTTCGCGTCTGAGCCGCGTTTTTACGCCCGCGGATTCACTAAGCTTTTCCCGCTCGATCATCGCCGGCGCGTAAGCGAAGTTTTGGCCACGGTCGGCGATACGCTGAGCTGGTGGTTGGTCGGCAAAGCCGGTTCGATGCTGTTCATCGGTTTGCTGACGTGGATCGGGTTGTCGATAATCGGAGTCCCGCTTGCATTAACGCTGGGATTGATCGCGGGGCTGCTCTCGTTCATTCCGAATTTCGGGCCGATCTTGTCCGCGGTCCCGGCCGTCTTGCTGGCATTCATCGACAGCCCTATCACCGCGGTCTACACCGCCGGCCTTTATATTTTAGTGCAGCTGATCGAGTCCAATATCGTCACGCCGCTGATCGAACGCAAAACCGTGGAACTGCCGCCCGGCCTTACCGTGATCTTCCAGCTCGCACTCGCCGTACTGGTCGGCGGCCT
>JBDTUT010000041.1:0-16227 GCA_040007515.1 Acidobacteriota bacterium
TCTGAGGCACGCCGCCAGCGTTGATTCTGAGCCAGGATCAAACTCTCGTTAGTTTATTTTCCTAGTTCATCGTTGCCAATCGACCGAAGTCAACTGGACTTTTTGTTGTTCTTATTACGAATTAACACATGGACTCGCATATCTAGTTTTCAAATATCAACCTTGCTTTTCAGCTTCGTCCTCCGTGGGGCGAAACTACTGATTATACAGAAGCAAATTCGTTTGTCAAGCACACCGGAGAAACTTTTTAACTATTTCTCTTTTCAAGAAAGTTAGCGACTCCGGAGGCAAGTAAGTATTCTCTACAATTGAACCTAATCTGTCAAGCCGCATAAGCAGGAATACTAAAAGTTCCCGCAGCGGCTAGAAAAGGCCTGCAAACGAGCGGCGTCAGCCGCATTCACATGTAGACAAAACTTACTTCAAAGATCCTGATTCGGTGATTTTTGCCGAAAATAAAATCCTCTTAAAATTTACCATTTCAAGAGAACTTGGTTTCTCGCCAAAACTCTGCTCGTTTTCAATCGAGCTAACTAAGATGTAAACGAATCACACCGAGTTGCTACTATTATTTCGAGCTTTCCGTTTTTCAAAAATTTGCTGTCCCGAACGGTTGAGCGATTTAGGATGATAAGACATTTCCGACGGGTTGCCAAGCTCCGAGAGGCGATTTTGCAGTTTCAGCAGAATGCTCTTACTATTCGACTGTTTTCAAAACCCAAAAAGGTTCAGCGCTTCCCGTTCGGAGGAATATGATGAGCATCCCGGTAAATGAGTTGCCCCCTTATGTCGGCAATGCGGTGCCCTCCTCGGAAGAGTCCGACGATTTTGGAGTTAACGATTTTCACCAACTAAAGTGCACCTTCGACCTTTGAGATATTTCGGATTACTCGTGCAAGTATGTACGGATATATGTACGCATAATTGATTGCTCGAGCGGTTCCACGCCGCAATACTTATCAAATGTTTGTTCTCACCTATGGTGCTGACAGATGTACGATCTCTTTAAAACGACCGCAGCATTTAGGAATTTATGAGCGAATTCAGTTACGACGACGTCCCTTATCCGAGTTACGCGTTTCCGCAGACGAGTCCGGACCGGCTGGCGACGATGGCGACGCTTTTCGGCATGCAGCCGGCTCCGCCGAATCGCTGCCGAGTTCTCGAAATCGGATGTGGCGATGGCACAAACCTCCTTTCGCACGCGTTCTTGCTACCCGAAAGCGAATTCGTTGGCATAGACCTTTCGTCGGTCCAGATCGCGGACGCGAAGGATTCGGCAAAGCACCTTGGCCTAACGAATACTCGTTTCGAACAGATAAATATCCTTGATTTCGATCAGGACTACTTTGGGAAATTCGATTACATCGTCACTCACGGTGTGTTCTCGTGGGTGCCGTCTGAGGTTCGGGCGAAGCTTTTAGAGATCTACATAGGAGCTCTCGCAGAGCAAGGGGTTGGCTATATTAGTTACAACGCATTTCCAGGCTGCCATTTGCGCAGAATTGTATGGGACCTCATGCGCTTTCACACAATGGACGAACCCGAACCTGGCAAAAAGATCGTGATGGGCCGCAAAATAGTGAGACTTCTCACCGACTCGCTACCTGAAGAAAACATCTATAAAAAGGTGATGGAGCACGAGCTCGAAAGCGTCCTTAAACGCGATCCAGAGAATATTCTTCACGACGATCTTTCAAAAATGAACCAGCCCTTCTACTTCAACGAATTCGCTGAATTGATCGAGTCGTACGGCCTTCAATACCTTTGTGAAGCTGATCCCCTCTTTTTGGGCGATGGAACTCTTTCTCCCGGTGAATCGCAACTCATGGAAATCGTGAAAAACGACTTCAAGCGCCGTGAGGTTTACCGGGACTTCATGGAACTTGCCCGTTTCAGAAGTAGCCTGGTTTGCGGTCCGGACGCACAATTCGACAAAAATGCTGCAGTAAGTTCGATTCCGAAACTCGCAGTTGCGTCGCCGGTCAAGCCATTGAAGTCCCATCCAATGCTCGCCGACGAAACGCCCGAATCTTTCGAAGGCTCGAAAGGCGGAGCATTCGAGTTGAATCACCCGTTAACGAAAGCAACCCTGGCCTTCTTACGATCCGTCTGGCCGCGATCCGCGAGCTTCGACGAGATACTGCGAGGAAGTCGCTCCCTGCTGGGTTCCGACGGCCCAATGGGCTTGCGGGACATTTCGAGGACGCAGGAGTTTCTGTACGAGCTTTTTAGAAACGGGTTTATCAGGCTGCACGTACACCGATTCAATTTCTCCGCGTCGGTCAGCGAGCGTCCAGAGGCGAGTGCATTCGCGCGATGGCAGGTCGAACGTGGATCGAGATCCGTTGCTACGATGGCAGGTGTCAATATAGATGTCGAACTCGAAGTTGTTCGAGAAATGATTTGCTTGTCGGACGGCTCAAGAAGCGTCCAGCAACTAGCGGACGAATTGTATAGACGTGTCGCCGTACCGTTCAGCGAACGCGACAATTTCCTTAAGTATTCCCCGAAAATGATCGACGACAATCTTCGGAAAATGGCCGAGTGGGGATTACTGGTAAAGTGATCAATTTCTTGAATCGAGCAGCAGATCGATCACTTCGCGTACGGCGCCATGGCCGCCGTCTTTGTTGGTAATGTACGCGGCTTCCTTTTTTGCGACGTCAGCAGCATCGGCGACCGCCACCGGTAGGCCGACAAGTTTCATTAAGTCGGCGTCGCCGACATCGTCACCAATGAACGCAACTTGGTCCGCGGTCACGCCAGCTTCTTCAATTATCGACTTAAAATCGGCGCGTTTATCAGAAGATTTGACCTTTACAAATCGAATTCCTAATTCTTCCGCACGTTTCGTAATGATCGCACCGGCGTCTCGTCCTGAGATTATCCCCGATTCAAAACCGGCTTTGTGCCAATCCGCGAGCCCTTGCCCGTCTCGAACATGGAAAACTTTCAGTTCCTCGCCGCGTTCCGAAAAATAAAGACGACCGTCTGTAAGAACGCCGTCGCAGTCCATCAATAATAGTCTTATATTCGCCCCAACGGCCTGGGGTATCAGATCGTCGGACATTAATTTTTAGCCTTCGAGAAGGTTTCGGAAAACGTCAATGGTTTACGATTTGCGCCGGGAATGTCCGCATTCGCCGCGCTTTGTAGGGCTGTCGTATAAATTAGCCTTTTACCTTTCGGTAAAACTATTATTTTTTCTACAATTCGTTTCGAAAATTCGGTCGGCTCCCAGGTCTTTGCGGAAGAACTGTCGCGTTCGAGTCGGCCGTCTGCATATTTGAATAACGACTCTTCGACGATAGGATCGCTATCGCTTGCGTTTCTCACGCGATCTGAACGCTCGACGGTGAAACCGGATGCGTTCTTGGTGATCTGCAGTTCGACACGACGCCGAGGAAGCGGACGCGTTTCATCGGAACCCGTCCCTTGCGTTTCAGAAACCCATCTGCCGACGAACTTATCCGAATCATCAGCAGCCGAAGTCTGAGCAAAAGTTGCAGCCCCAGCTAACAAGCCGAATAAAACGGACAAAATAAGAAGCGAGAATCTTGTTCGCCTACACATTTTTACCTGACCTCAAAAATATCCACACCGCTTAGCTTCAGGCCGCTCGGTGTTCGCGTCAGCCGAAAAACCGCTGTGCCGGTAGATACGTCCCTGTTAAGCAATTTTATCGCGAGCTGCGTTTCTACTAGAGCGGTTTCGGCGTCGAGATTATCAACGGAGATCACTTTCGTTTTCCATTGCTCCGTCTGGCCTGCGATGCCAGCGGCAAATTTACTCACCTCGCCCGACAGTATTAACGCCTGAAGTTCGGCTTTCTTATTGGCCGTGGCAGAACGATCAAACTGGGTAAAAAACGCGTTAACCTGTTCGTCGGGCCGAGACGTTGCGGTCAATTTGTTCCTGATCGCACGTGCGGCGAGGCTTGCACCATATTCAGCATCGGCACTAATGGCGTCGCCCGCGGATTTTAGGGCGTCGGCGTTCTTTCCAGCTGTTGAAGAAATATCGGCAAGGCCCACATTCGCCCATGCGATGCTGCGGGCCGAAGGCAGCTTTTCATCGAGAACCGCCCGTAACTCCCGTTCTGCATCTGCAGGCTTTCCTAGAGCAATCAAGGAGCGACCTAACAAAACACGAACGTCATCAAATCTTGGCAAGTCGCGCAGAACAGAGGATGCGGCCGTCACGGCCTTGGCGAATTCTTGTTTGTCGAACAAGCGCTTTACCGCCAGGTGCGGATCCCCTTCCGTAAGCTCCCGAGGCGCGGCGTCGTCTGAATAGTCTGTTTGCGGGTATAGGTTTTCGGAATCGATCTCGAGCCGGTCGACTTTGGCGGGCGTCTTGAAAGATACCTCGCCAAAACTCTTCGCTCGCACGGTGCTTTGAGCCGTCATACGCTCGCCGCTCGCGAGAGTAGCGGTCACAATGACTGTCGCATCGATCGAACCCGTATTGCGCAAGGCGGCTTTCCATTCGCCACCCGCCAGCAAGGGCAGACCAGCCTGGAGATTTGTATCCGTTACCTGGTCAAAACCGTAATCAAGAAATTCTCTCTGCGTAGGAAACGCTCCGCGAATTTCGGCAAGGCTGACAGTGCCATCGTCCGTCGAAGAACGGAGAGCAGAAAAGAACGCAGCCTCGCCGGCCCTTTTTGCCAACAGCCTCCAGACCATAGCGCCCTTATTAGCGACGACGGAGTAATAATAGTCGTCCAGCGGCGAAACCACCGTAATGGGAGCGTCGCGGGAAACGACGCCGGCATAAGCGCTGCGCTGCCTTGTACGCTCGACATCCGCCACATCCTTTCCGTACTTATTTTCGATGAACTGAGTCGCTAGATATTTGGCGAGTCCTTCGCGAATCGCTCCATTACCGTCGCCCGTGATATTGACCGATCCGCCAAGCCACAATTTTGCCATGCCGTCAGCGATCGACATGGCAGTTTGCGAGTCGATCTTAGATCGACGAAAGACGCTCGAATCGACAAAAACCGTACCGCCGCTTGCAAACCCGGCGCCACGCCGCGCGGCGATTATCCGTACCGGCTCATCCGGAGCCGCGCCCAAGATCGAGCTAAGAAATGTTCGGGCCTCAGAAACCAACGAGGCCAGATCAGTCGCCCGCTTTTGCTCCAAAGCTCCGGAGCCTTTTGGCAAAGCGACTACGATTCCCGCCGCGTTCGTCATTTCCCAATTCCCTGCAGCAAAGAATGGTTGCGAGTCGAAATTTTGATCAAAATTGCCAGAGGCCGACGAAACGCCCGACGAGATCACCGTGATTCCGGGCGCATTGACAGAGAGATGCACGGGTGCATAATCCGCACCACGGGCGAAAAACCAACTATTAGGTGTCGGATACCAAAATGAAAGCGGCAGAAATTGAGCGGAGCCAGTGGAAACGGACGCCAGTCCCGAGTTCTCCTTGACGTTCAGCTTGTAATCGACGACAACGGAAAACGTCCCGGCCGATGGCATCGATGGCACACGCAGAGCGATCTTTTGCAGCGTCGCCGCTCCAGCCTTCTCCTCGCCCTTCGTAAAATCAATAGCAGCGTCGTTCAGCTTTACCGATAAAATCTCGGCAGTTGGGCTAATCCGTAACGTGAGCGTCGACGCCGGCGATCCCGAAACATTTTTAAGACTGAGCTTTGCTCGCACCGCAACCATACGGTCCGTATCAGACGTCGGCAGTGTGACGGCGATGTCATATTTCTGCACTTGCCAGGTCGCCGCTACCTTTATATCGGTCTGAGCGACGGCAGGCGCGACGACGCAGAACAGCATTAGAGAACAAATTAACAAAGCACGTTTTATCATCTATTTGACGGGAGTTTCAGTCGGTACTTACCAGCTCGTGAATGTCCTTTAGTTTTTGGAGAAGTTTTTCGAGCCGTGCCAGCGGCAATTGGTTCGGGCCGTCGCTCGGCGCAACCGCCGGATTATCATGAACCTCCATAAAGACAGCATCCACGCCACAAGCAACGCCTGCGCGGGCAAAGTCTTCGATGTACTGCGATTGGCCGCCCGTTGCCTTTCCTAGGCCACCGGGAAGCTGCAGGGAGTGAGTGACATCGAAAACGACCGGCACGCCAAAACTGCGCATGATCGGGAATGAACGAAGGTCGACGACCAAATTATTGTAACCGAAACTTGCACCGCGTTCGGTCAGGAGGATCTGCTCACAACCCGACTCGACCAGCTTATCGACAATATTCTTAGCGTCGCATGGTGCAAGGAACTGTCCCTTCTTTACGTTCACGGCCTTCCCCGATTTTGCGGCCTCGACTAGGAGATCGGTTTGCCGACACAAAAAGGCAGGGATCTGCAGGATGTCGGCAACTTCCGCGACTTTTTCTACTTGCCAGACTTCGTGGATATCCGTAACAACTGGAACGCCGATCTCGGCCTTTACCTCGGCGAGTACGTCGAGCCCAAATTCCATTCCCTGCCCGCGGAAACTATCGATTGAGCTGCGATTAGCCTTATCAAATGAAGACTTGTAGACAAAACCGACGCCGACATGTTTACAAATGTCTTTTATTTCTTGCGCCATGAACCTGGCATGCTGGCCGGACTCAACAACACAAGGCCCCAGGATGAACGAAAGATCGCCAGCTCCGAACGACGTATCCCCAACCGAAAATCGCTTCATGTCACTCATTGTCAAATTTCGCCGGTAAACTCTTATTCGTCACTCGAAACCTCGAGTCGTTCGGGCATTTCGACCTGACGGTCACGGCTAACGTCGTGTTTGAGGTTTTCGCTGTTGATACGATTTTCCCATGCGGCCTTAACGAACGCCGTAAATAGCGGATGAGCGTCGAGTGGTTTCGATTTGTATTCCGGATGGAACTGGCACGCTATGAAATAAGGATGCTGCTCTCGAGGAAGTTCGATCATCTCGATGAACTTGCCATCCGGTGAAACTCCGCTAAAAACCATTCCTTCTTTTTCGAGTACCGACCGAAATTCCGGATTAAATTCATATCGATGTCGGTGACGTTCCCCGATCTCCTCCGCGTTGTCATAAATGTCTCGCGCGATCGAGCCTTCTTTTAATTTGCACTGCCAGTTGCCCAGCCGCATAGTGCCGCCGAGTTCCTCGACATTAACCAGGTCGCGAAGCTTGAAAATGATCGGGAATGGCGTCTCTTCGTTGAATTCCGTCGAATCGGCGTCACGCAGTCCGCAAACGCTGCGTGCAAATTCGATACATGCGGTCTGCATGCCAAGGCAGATCCCAAAATAGGGAGTGCCGGACTTTCGCGCGTATTTGATCGCCCGCAGCATGCCGGAAATGCCTCTCTTACCGAATCCGCCGGGGACGAGGATCGCGTCGTAATCTTGAAGTTCTGCCTCATAACCATCATTCAGCAAATTCTCGGATTCCAGCCACGCCACGTTCACGCGAAGATTGTTTGCAACGCCTGCGTGTGTCAGCGCCTCACGGAGCGACTTATAGGAATCTTCAAGTTCCACGTACTTTCCGACGATAGCGATCTTGACGGTGCCGCCGGTCGGATCCTTGATAGTCGAAACCAATTCCCGCCATCGCCTAAGATCGACGGTCGGAAACTGTTCATCGAGCTGCAGGTCCTTCACGATCAGCTCGTCCAGTGCCTGTTCGTGAAACGCGAGAGGCACTTCGTAGATGGTGCCAACGTCGAGTGCCGAAATCACCGCATTTTCCTGAACGTTACAGAACAACGCGATCTTGCGCCGCAGATCCATAGGCAGAACTCGTTCCGATCGGCAAAGTAAAACGTCAGGTGCGATACCGATCTCGCGAAGTTCGCGAACACTGTGCTGGGTCGGTTTGGTTTTTAATTCACCAGCCGCTGCAATATATGGGACGAGTGTTACATGTATAAAGATCGCGTTACCCCGTCCCTCTTCGTTGCCCATTTGGCGGATAGCCTCGGTGAACGGAAGTGATTCGATGTCGCCAACAGTTCCGCCTATTTCGACGATCAGAACTTCGGGATTATCGTTATCCGCAACGGTCCGAACTGCCTTTTTGATCTCGTCCGTGATATGCGGAATGACCTGGATCGTTTTGCCGAGATAGTCTCCTCGCCGTTCCTTTTCGATCACGGACAGGTAAATACGGCCGCTCGTCCAGTTATTGGCTTGAGTAAGTTTTGCGTGGGTAAACCGCTCGTAATGCCCGAGATCAAGGTCGGTTTCAGCACCGTCGTCGGTGACGAAAACTTCTCCGTGCTGGAACGGCGACATCGTGCCCGGATCAACGTTTATGTACGGGTCGAGTTTCATCATTTGAACGCTCATACCCCGTGACTCGAGAAGGCATCCGATAGAACTCGCGGCCAAGCCCTTTCCGAGGCTTGACACAACGCCGCCCGTTACAAATATATATTTGGTCATAATCCAATGTTGAGCGAACGGTTACTCCGTTCCTGTGCGAACCAATCACACTCAAATTACTCGCGCACGGGCATCATACTCGACGGTACTATAATTCGCCGCCCGCCTTGCCTTCTCGTTTCTTCTTTTGAAAGCGACCTTCCTTCATTTGAGTCTCGACTTCCTTCGCCTTTGCTGCGGAAGGGTTCATTAGTTCCTGTAAAGCCTTCATGCTTCCGCCGAGCATCGTCGTCCCTTCTGCGGCCCTTCGTTCAAATTCCTCAGATGTCCTGGTGCGTGGTTTCGACAATACCTTCAATCCAATCACCAGACCGGCCGCTAACAATATGAAGAAAATGAGTCCGATCCAGTCCTGCATAATCTCAAGATATGTGGCGGGCCAATAATCTGTCCGCATTTGAAAAAGTTCCCACTCACACTTGGCCGGTCGTGCTGTCAGACTGCCTTAAAATCTGTCTGACACGCTCGAGATCTTCCGGTGTGTCAACGCCGATCGAGGAGCTGCAAGCGTCGACGACGCGTATTTTCGCACCGTTTTCCAGTGCTCGAAGTTGCTCGAGCACCTCGATTTGCTCCAGCGGTGTCGCTAACATCTTTGCGAATTCTAAAAGGAACTCGCGTCTATAAACATACAGGCCCGTGTGCTTTCTATATTGCTGCACAAGATGTTTTTCTGCAACAAAAGCACGCTCCCAGTCGCCGGAGTCTATGATCGCGGTGCGGGGAAACGGGATCGGCGAGCGGGAAAAATAAAGAGCGTAACCCGACGTAGCGGTAACAACTTTTACGATATTCGGATTCAAGACATCGGCCGCAAATTCGATCGGCTCCGAAGTGGTCACAATGTCCGCCGCTGAATCTGCGAGCATCGCATTGACCGCCTTATCAATAGTGTCCGGCGAGATCGCTGGTTCGTCTCCCTGGACATTCACGATGATCGAGCGCAAAGGTAGGCTTTCCGCGACCTCGGCAATGCGGTCACTACCGGACCGATGTGTCGGCGAGGTCATTACGGCCTCGAAGCCGTAGGTCAAAACAACATCGAATATTCGCTCGTCATCCGTTGCCGCGATCACCCTTGAAATCGTTCGCGCCGCGGACGCACGCCGTAAAGTATGCAGGATCAGGGGTTCGCCACCGACGTCCTGCAATAACTTGCCGGGTAAACGCGTGGCAGCGTACCTCGCCGGAACGATCGCAACTATATTTCGTTTGGGGATTTCCCCGTGATGTACCACGGGCTTTTAGCCTATATCGGTTTGCGCCGAAATTCAAGACGACGCAGTTAACTTGGCACAAAACAGCCTCTCAGATACACTCGGTTTTGTGGAAATAACTGAACAGATACCTTTAGAGCTCGACGCCTACGCGATGGAATCCCTGAAAGCTCAGCCTACACCCAACGATCCACCCTGGAATGGATGGATCGCACTGCTCGTCTGGTTGATGAGCGTTCTGCTAGTCGTCGTCGTTCCGAGCGTAGTCGTTCTCGCTTACGTCGCGCCTTTGCGAAATCAGTTCAGCGGACAGGAAGCATTGATCGAATTTGTGAAGAGCGATCCGACTGCCGTGGTGCTGCAGGTCGTAGCCATTATACCGGTGCATCTGTTGACGATCTTGCTTGCCTGGGCCGTGGTTACGAGGATGAGGACTTATCCTTTCCGCTCCACGCTCGGATGGAATTCTGGTGGAATGCGTTGGTGGCACTACGTATTGATCCTCGTCGGCATTTTCGCACTTTCAGCCGTCGTGATGGGATATTATCCCGAAGCTGATAATGACCTTCTGCGAATTGTTCGAAGTTCGCGAGCCGCGGTCTTTGTTATCGCTGCACTAGCCACGTTTACGGCCCCATTGGTTGAGGAAGTCGTCTATCGCGGAATCTTGTATTCAGCATTTCAGCGCGCTTTCGGTGTTGTTATAGCAGTTGGAGTGGTTACGGCACTGTTCGCGCTCGTACACTTTCCTCAATACTGGCCAAGTTATTCGACCTTGTTCCTTCTGACTCTTTTAAGTCTGATTCTCACAATGGTTCGAGTGCGAACGGGGAACCTCCTACCTTGCATAATCCTACATACCGTTTTTAACGGCCTTCAATCGGTGGCACTGATCGCGGAACCATATTTTTCTACCCCCGCGATCGATCCTTCGCATGTTACGACCGCCGCATTTCTCTTTTCTTTCATCAAATAAAAAGGAGCCGGTATTTCCGACTCCTTTTGGTTACACGTTGCTGTTATTCACCGTCCTTTCCAGTGGTTGGCGGTGCTGGCGAATCCACTTTACCCGGAAGTGAAACCGGAGCCGATGGCGGAGGAGGGGAATATACGGGCGGAGAATATACCGGCGAACCGGCATCATTTCCCGAACCTCGCGAATCTCCGCCATCGCGGCCGCTGCCGAAACCGCCCTGCATTCTTACGAAAGGTGGAACCCCTGATCGGTCACCAGCCGACACTATCGGTGTATTTACGGGAACCGGCGACGGATTGGTCGTTCCGGGGGGCGGCGTTCCACCGCCCATGGTCGGCGGATTATAAACTGTCCACGGAAGATCGTACCATCCCATATAACGATCATATCCATAGCCATATGGTGAATACCAACCGTATCCGAAGGGCAGAAAGCAGTATGAGCCGCTGAACCGGTCAAAAACCCAAAGGCCGAACGAATTGTAAACGTTCCACTGGCGGCCGTTATACGAACTCATCAATGCTTGTCGCAGATCGCGTTTCTGCAGGCTGTTTGTGAGCTTCGCGAGTTGTTTACCTCGCCCCTTGCTCCACTGATCGAGCTCGTCGCCCTTGTCCCGCTCGAATTTTGCGATCGAGACGTTCGATCCGAATACGGTCATTGAGCGGCCCGCCTTAATGATTCCGGCGTCTGTGTTGCCTACTTGTGCACGCCCTTTCCAGACGGACAAAGTGCCCGCCCCGCCGTCGGTCACGTCGAGGCGAAACACGCCGGAGTTGATCAATTTGAATTTTGCCTTCGGCGACGAGATGGTTACTAAAAAATCGTTCCCGGCATAGACCTCAAGGATCGCGCTGCCGCGGTCGAGTTTGATCTGCAAATCATCGAGTGAAGTCGTCTTGAATTCGAACGCTGCATTCCCGCCTATGCGAACGTATGATCCAGGATTAAGCAATATCTCAGCACGACCGTCGGCCGCGGTCGAGACGCGGTCGCCGATCTCGATCATGTCTCCTCTGAGAAGCCGTCCGCTCGGGCCGCTTTTGCGTACTATGCCGACATTTCCCTCTACAAAATTCACGCCGCCGGCTTTCGCCGAGATCAGGTATTTACCGCCGGCCGCAGATGTAATTGTCGGATCCTGCGCATACAGAACTACCGTACTCACAGCGAAGACGATTGCCCCGAAGATTACCGAATTGATCTTTTTCATTGTTTTCTCCCCAGAGAATAATTTCCTTGAGCTTATTGTTTTTAAGCAAAAAATACAATTATTTTCATCATATAGTGTGCGCCTATGCCCGTCCCGGCAAGTTTGATAAATATTCGAACAACTTTTGAAGCGGTTTCGTAATCATATTTGCGGACGGACGACCGGCAACGGCAAATATTATGGCAACATTCAAAGATCCTGCACAATGTTTCGCACCGCTCGAAGTTATCGAGCGACTGCTCGAGATACGTGCGGACCTTGGGTTTACCGAGAATCTTTATTTGATGCGGTCGGAAGAATTGACCGATTTCCTCGACGCATACGGTTTCGATATATACGCCTTTTCCACTAGAAACGTGAAGATAAATTATGGCGATTACCGGACGCCGGTCGTCCCGGGCGGCGATTTTATGCACTGTTCGATCAAGGCACATTGATCGAACGAAGAACTCAAAGTTCCCCTACAACTGAAGGAACGCGGAAAGTGATCCGGAAACGATCGCAATTCGCGTTTTTTCTTTGTTTATTAGATTGCCTTTACGATGAAAAGGGTTCCGTCGTCGTCGAGAAATTTGCGGTCGGTAAAGTCGGCCACGCCTTTTCGAATGAAGTCTATTAGTTCCTTTGCCGGAAGCCCGATGCCCTCGAGCACGCGTTTGGCAAATCGCTCGGTCCCATACTCTTCCCCAGCGGCATTTGCAGCTTCTGTTATGCCGTCCGTGTAGACCACCATCACCTGACCCCGCTCAAACCGGATAAAATGCTGGTGATATCGTGCGTCGTAAAACATTCCGAGCGGCAGGTCGCCGTATTCAACAAAACGGTATTCACCGTCCGGCTTTATCAAAAGTGGGGGATTGTGCCCGGCGTTCGAAAACACGAAAGTGCGATTGGTTGAATCGAGAATTCCGTAGATCGCCGTAATAAACTGGTGGTCCTCGACCGAGTCCCAAAGCAGGTTGCTTACCTTTGAAAGCGCGATATGCGGTGCGTAGCCAACCTGAACGCCTGCTCGAAGCGAGGCTCGAAGGAACGACATCAGCAATGCCGCCGGAATTCCCTTTCCGACCGCATCGGCCACGACTAGGCCGATCTGATCGTCGAATATTCTTACCCAATCATAATAGTCGCCGGAAACCTCTTCCGTCGGGAAAACGTAAGCGCTGACGTCAAAATTCTCGACCTGTGGGTCAGCGTCCGGAAGTAGCTCGAGCTGAACCTGTCGAGCGATCTCGAGTTGGGCCTCGATCCGCTTTTTCTCAACCGCCTGCTCCTGTAGCTTAACTTTTTCAATTATTATCGCCACGTGCGACGTCAGCATTTGCAAAATAACCAGATCGTCCTCAGTATAAGCGGCGACCTCGTCACTTTCCAGATCGAATGCTCCGATGACGTGATCGTTCGAGATTATCGGGGCGAGCATTTCTGATCGTGTGCGTTTCCTGGCAGCGAAGTATCTCTGATCGGTACTGACGTCCGCCGATATGATCGGTTTTCCGCTCTGAACAACACGTCCCAAAAATCCTTCGCCCAATTTGAGACGGGGCTCGATCAATTCGGAACTGATGTCGTAGCCGCGGATCACCTGTGACCTAAATGCTGCCGGACGCGCGTCGTCGCTCTCCTGAAGCATATAGATCCCGGCCGCGTCATACGGAATGAGTGAGCCGAGCGTGTCCATTACAAGGTTTAGCACCTCGTCGAGATCGAGCGAGCGGCTGATTTTTTTGGTTATGTCGAGCAACAGCCGCAGCTTATCTTCGACAGATAAGTGCATGTGAGGCTTCGAAAGGTTTTCTTTAACTTGGCTCATTCTATCCGGCCCGAAAGAGGTTGTCCTTGTACGTTTCCCAGAGGCGCGAGATCTTTATACGGTATTCCACCAATGCGCGGCTGACGTTGAAATGTCGGGCTATCTGCGTCGCTGACTTGCCCTGCTCGACGAACCGCTTCAGCGAACTATAAGGTACGAGAGCTGCCGCCCCTGTGGAATACGCTTCTTCCTCTATATCGGCATTGTAATCGCGCGCGATAACATTGCCATGCTTATCGTGGCCTTCGATCGCGAGACGGCTTGGCTTGTGACCAAGAAATACGTGGCAGATCTCTTCCATCAAGGTCGCGTTATGCCGATTTTTGCCGTGTGTGGGATTTAAGATAATCAGTTTTTGGCCACTCGGTAGTTTATGGGATGCCGCGCCGCCGGACCATTTATTTTTTCCTGTCCCAAGCAGTTCGTCCAATGTTTTGGCCGACAAACCATCGACTTGGTCAACCGGAATTACGAGAAGATTCGCATACCGGGCGAGTCGGAACGGGTCGAGACGATGGTCATCACGCCGAAGCCGCGCAAATTCGCGAAGTCCCTGAGCACGAAGCTCGTGGTGTCTTCCCTTTTGCGTTGGCGGCAGATCGGAAGTGTCCATTTGGTATCCGAACGGAGGCCTGATTTAATGGGTGGGCTGTCTATTTCCCTTGGTCTATAAGCGTTCCCCGCGGTTAAACCCGCCCCTAAACTTCCTTATATTCCGAATCAACATCTTCGCTCGAGAGCGCGACGCGGTAATTCTTGGATTGCTTTTGGGTGGTAATTAGCAGGTCGTCCTTTGTCTTCAGCAAGTCGGCACGGTTGTAGACCGACAGTTCGAAATTATATCCGTGCGTGATCGCGTCCTTCGGGCATGCTTCGACGCAAAAGCCGCAAAAAATGCAACGGCCATAGTCGATGTTGTAAACCTTGGCGTAGCGCTCGTCACGCCCTATGCGTTCTTCGTACGGACGGGGGTCGGTTTCGGCCTCGATATAAATGCAATCCGACGGACAGGCGGCAGCACATAGATAACAGGCTACACATTTCTCTTTCCCCAACTCATCAACGTGCAAAAGGTGCTGCCCGCGATATCGCGGCTGGACGGTTATGGGGACGTCGGGGTATTGAACTGTCCACTTTTCTCGCGGGATTTCCGAGAGCGTGCGGGTCATACCCTTGATCACGGCGACCGTTGACATTATAACATCAGAGATTAAAGACATACGTAACAGTAATTAAAAAACGTCAGTGGACTGCCTCTCAAATCAGTTGACGGCATTCATCAACAGGCTTAGGCCACCGAAGAAGATGATCATGATCCAGTAAATCAAGCCGATCGCCAGGAAGATGCCGCCGGTTATCATGCCGGCGATGGCGAGGCCTTTGCCGCCGTAGTTCGCGGGATCATTCTTGATATTTTTCAGCGCGAGGTACCCGGTCACCAACGCCCCGATGCCGGTGAGCGGCGAAATGTAGCAGCACAGCGACACGATTCCCAACACGAGCGATATTATCGGCAATGTTTGATTGACGCTGCCCGAACCGCCCATTGGCGGTTGGAAGGGCGTGTCCTGGCCGATCTGCTGGTTTTGCCAGCTCGCGTCGGGTGCGGGCGGCGGGGTCCATTCGGCCTGGGCCATTTGCTGATTTTGCGGCGTGTCGAACGGATTCGACGACGGCACGTTGTGGATCGGTTCCGGCTCCTTGAACGCCGGGTTCTCCACTGCCGGCGGCGGATCGAATGCGGCCGGTTTCGGCGAATCGAACGGCGACGGGATCGGCGGCGTCGAGCTGCCGAACGGTGACGAAGACTCCTCTTTCACCGCGTCGAAAGGCGACGGCGGGGCCGGCATCGGTTCAAATTTCGGTGTATCCACCAACGGCGGGAGCTCGACGACCTGTTCGTCCCGGGCGTTCATCTCGCGGCGGATCTCGTCCTCGGACGCCAGCATCGTCTTGTTCGGATCGGCTTCGGCCGGGATCTCGAGGACCTCATCGCTGGCGGGCGACGGTATCGGCACGTCCGCCTTCGGTATCGAAGCGACGAAGTCCCCGGGCCTTGCGACCATTGTTTTATAAGGGTCTAACGGCGGAGCATCGTCGACGAGGGACGTCCCGTCAGACTGGCAAAAACGCATCGAATCCTCAAAGGTCCTATCGCAAGTCGGGCATCGTTTCATATTTGTTAAAGTTGCGGCCTATTGCACAAGCCCGCACGAAGTAAGGGCGAAATCTGTCAAGTTGAGCGTTATGCCTTTACTGCGTGCGGGATTATGCATCTGAGCGCCCTTACTGCGTGCGGGCTTGTGCATCTGAACACCTTTGCTGCGCGCAGGCTTGTGCATTTATATGTAAAACTCTGAACCTTTATACCTTTAGACCTATACTAATTCAAGTTTGCTAAAGAAGTAGCTGATCTCTATCGCCGCGTTTTCATCGGAGTCGGAGCCGTGGACCGCGTTTTCGCCGATCGAGGCGGCAAAGTCTTTACGCAGCGTGCCTTCGACGGCATCGGCCGGGTTGGTCGCTCCCATCAGGTCGCGCCACGACTTTACGGCGTTCTCTTTCTCCAGTGCCATCACGACGCACGGGCCGCTCGACATAAATTC
>JBDTUT010000042.1:0-14042 GCA_040007515.1 Acidobacteriota bacterium
GGCGAGAATGGCGACCAAGAACGGACGAGCGGTGATCAAACGCCGCCGTGCGAAGGGCCGCAAACGCCTGACGGTCCATCATTATTAAGCTTTAGTTTTCCGAAGGAAGCTCGGCTGCTTAAACGCGCCGAGTTTTTGCGCGTTTACGATCAGGGAAAGCGTTTTGAGGGCCGTTATATGACGGTTTTCATTTTGCCGAACGAACTGGGCATCGATCGTGCCGGGATAACGGCGACGAAAAAGGGCATCGGCAACAAGGCCCACGACCGCAACCGTGCGAAACGGTTGCTGCGCGAATCGTTTCGCCTGAGCCGCGCGGAGCTGGATGCCGTCGGCGAAAAATACGATTGGGTCCTGAACGCACGGCGGAGCATCTTAAAAGTAAAGCTCGATGCCACGCTTGCCGAATTCAAGACGATCGTCGAAAAGGTACAAGTCAGAACCGGGAGCGATAGCGACCGGGTAGCCCGGTGATTAACGGTCCGCTGCGATCGGACGGGGAACCCAGTCGCTCTCGCTCCCGGTTCTGACTTTTGTGTGGCAAAATGGCTTTGATCCGATGAAGTTTTTGATCGTAGATCTGTTGGGCGTATATAAGGTGTTGGTGTCGCCTTTTTTGCCCCCCGCGTGCAGATTTGAGCCGACCTGTTCCGAGTACGCGAAGCAAGCCGTCGAGAAATACGGCGCCGCCCGCGGAACATGGATGGCGATAAAACGTATCTTACGATGCCAGCCCTTTTGCGAAGGCGGGCACGACCCGGTGAAGTGATTTTGGATTTTAGATTTTGGATTTTGGATCGAAAGGCACCGGCCTTTGTCAGATCTCTCAGGCGATTTCCGCCAATCCAAAATCCAAAATCAAAAATCTAAAATATCAATTGTGGACAACAGCAATAATCAAAGTAGTCAATCGCGTTTTCTGATAGCGGCCGTTCTTTCGATGGTCGTGCTTTTTGGGTGGTCGTATTTTTTCGCCCCGACAAAGCCTGTAAATAATACAAACACGGCCGCGACGGCCGAACAGCCCGCACAGCCGCAGCCCACGGCAGCACCCGCGGCACCTCAGCCGGCGGCGGACTTGGCGGCAGCGACGCCGGACACGACGCCGAACCGTACGATCACGATCAAATCGCCGCTTTACGAGGTCAAGCTCGACACGCGCGGTGCGGTCGCGACAAGCTGGATAATTCTCAAGAACAAAGGCCCGAAGGGTGACTTTCCGGTTTACGGCGACGGTTCGAACGCTTCGAACGAAAAGCCGCTACAGTTAATTTCGGACGAGGCTCTCAAGCGCACGCCGCGTGATATTCCGTTCCGCCTCACGACCGACGACGCGAATCTGACGAACCTGATAAACGACCGTAATTACCAGGTCTCGGGCGCGGACGACACTGTTGTCCTTGGCGAGGGCGACGAGCGTCAGGTCGATTTCACGCTGACCGACGCAAGCGGCAGCGAGGTCAAAAAGAGCTTTGTGTTCCGGGGCAACAGCTATGTCGCCGACCTCGCCGTAACGGTCAAACAAAACGGGCAGGTCGTGCCGAACACCAAACTCGCGATCGGCGCCAGCATCGGCGATCAGGCGATCGGGCATCACAATTTTTACCACATCGAATCGGAAGCCATCTCGGCCGTCGGCGGCGACATCAAGCGCCATCAGGGAAGCTACGCCTTTACGTTCGACGCGAGCGGGCAATCGACTTTGGCCGATCAGGGCGCGGTGGATTGGGCAGGCGTCGGCGACGCGTATTTTGCGATGGCGGCCATCCCGGCAACGCCGTCACAGGGCGTCGAGTACCGCGCGTCGAAATACGACGTACAGACTGAGCCGTTTTACGAAAATATTTTCCGCTGGGTCATCCGCAGCCCGAAAACAGGCGAGACGCGCCATTTGGTGACCGCGTATTTGCCGATATCGGCGGACGGTTCGGTTACCCGCGTTTATACGGGCACGAAGGATTATTTCACGCTCAACGAGTACAACGCCGGACTGACCGCGGCCGTGGGCCGGCCGATCGATATCGTTCCGATCATCAATTTCAGCAATTACAGCTGGATCCGCCCTATCACGTCGCGGCTCGCGATCCCGATCCTGTACGCGCTGAATTTCTTTAACGCGTTGACGCACAACTACGGCGTCGCGATCATCGTCTTTACGTTCCTTTTCTACTCGCTGCTGTTCCCGCTGAGGTGGTCGCAGAGCCGTTCCTTCAAAAAGGCGTCGGGCAACGCCCCCAAAATGAAGGACATTCAGGACAAGATAAAGGACCTGCAAAAGAAGGGCATCCCGGCCGACGACCCGCGCATGCGCGAGCTGCAAATGCAGCAGCTAAAGATGACAAAGGACGCGCTGCCGATCGGCGGCTGCCTGCCGATGCTGCTGCAATTCCCGCTGCTGATCGCATTCTATACCGCGGTCACCGTCTCGCTTGAGGTGCGCCAGGCGTCGTTCATGTGGCTGCCCGACCTTTCTGCCGCCGACCCTTGGCACATCCTCGAATTCGCGTTCGCGTTTTCGATGATATTGTCGATGAAATTCACCCCGACCACGGCAGCTGTTTCGCCGGAACAGCAAATGCAGCAAAAAATGATGACTTATTTTATGCCCGTGATGATGTTATGGGTAATGTGGGCGGCACCGGCGGGACTGCTGCTCTACTGGTTTATCGGCAACATCGTGAGCTTTGGCCAGCAGATGGTGATCAATAAAATGAATAGGCCGACGGTGCCGCCGGAAGTGGAAGTCGTGAATTCAGTGCCCAAAAATGCGAAGAAGGTAAAGGCAAAGCTAAGCACGTCGTAGAGGTTATTGTAAGAGTTACGCCTTTCGGCGTTAAAGTCACATTGAGCTGCTCGCCAATATGTCGCGACGTAGAAATTGATAGACATTGCTCCACGCGTGAACACGTAACTCGCATAGAGAGATATGAACGAAATTTGCAAGAGTGCTGAAGAATTTCTGGCAGGACTAGTTAGCGACCTCGGACTGGACCTCGAGGTTTCTGGCCGGTGGACGGACGAGGGCTGTCTTTTAAATCTAACCGGAAACGATTCGGGCCTTGCTCTCGCCGAGAACGCCGAGATGCTGGACGCATTCGAAGTTCTGCTGTTCCAGATCTACGGCCGGCAGCTCGACCGCGAGCACCGGTTCGTTTGTGACGCCGAAGGCTTTCGCCAGACACGGAAGGCCGAGCTGCACGCAATGGCACGATTCGCGGGCGACCATGTTCGCAAAGATTCGCTGCCATTCACGTTTGGCGTCCTGAATTCGACCGAGCGACGGATCATCCATCTTGCACTGCAAAAGGAAGAGGACCTGATCACCGAATCGGTCGGCGATGGACGCGAACGCCGGTTGCAGGTGAAGCTTAAATAGGAACGATCCAAAGGTGAAAATGTGAAAAAGTATAGCTGTTACTTTTTCACATTTTTACTTTTCGACTCTTATGTCCGACACGATAGTTGCATTGGCGACACCCGCAGGCAGGAGCAGTATTGGTGTGATACGCCTCAGCGGCGATGACTCGCTGGCTTTCGCCGAAAGGCTGTCGAGTAACGACGGTTCAACCGTGGCTCCCCGAACGTCACGGCTCATCCAGCTGCGGAATCCGATATCTGGCGAGGCCATCGACGAGGCGCTTGTAACCTATTTCAAATCACCTCATTCCTTTACCGGGGAAGATGTTGTCGAGATCGCGTGCCACGGTTCGCCCGTTGTTTTACGACAAGTCGTCGACATCTGTCTGCGTTTCGGCGCACGCATGGCCGAGGCGGGCGAGTTCAGCCTTCGGGCGCTGGCGAACGGGCGGATGGACCTGTCGGAAGCCGAAGCGATACGCGACCTGATAGATGCGCAGACGACCGCGTCGGCAAGGCAGGCCGTGCGCCAACTTCGCGGAGAGTTTTCGCACCGGCTTCAGCCGATAAAAGACGAATTGTTGGATTCGATCGTCGTTCTTGAGTCGGCGCTCGAGTTTGTCGAGGACGACCTTCCCGAAATTCAGTCAGCAGCTGTCAGGTCGCGCATCTCAGGCGTCGCTGATGCAGTTGGCCGACTTGCCTCGACATTCAAAGCAGGCCAACTCATTCGCGAGGGGCTAAGAATCGCACTCGTCGGTCGACCGAACGTCGGAAAATCGAGCCTTTTCAACGCTCTCGTCGGGAGCGAACGCGCGATCGTTACCGATATAGCCGGCACGACGCGCGATCAGATCCATGAAAAATTTACTGTCGGCGATATTCCGATTTCGCTGATCGATACGGCAGGGCTTCGCAAGACGTCCGACACGGTCGAAAGTATCGGCGTCGAGCGTTCGTGGCGGACGATGGCTGATGTCGACCAAGTGATCGTCATTCTCGATGCTTCGGAGTCGATCACCCGCGAAGACCGCGTCGTCGTCGAAAGCGTTGGAGAACTGCGGCATCTGTTCGCGATAAATAAGATCGACAAATTACCCGCCGATGCGAGCGAAAAGCTCCTCGCCGACTTCAAAGAACTTCTTCCGGACAGCAGCACCGTCGTTCAGTTGTCGGCCAAAACCGGCGAAGGTATCTCCGAATTGAAGTCGGCTCTCATCGAACCGTTCGCGGCGTCCGATGGTTATACGGCCGGTTTCCTCGTTACCGACGCGCGTCACCACGACCTGTTAGTTCGAGCCGAAAGCGAAATACGGCAGTCCGTCGATCTGCTCGACAAGAAGATGAGCGAAGAGATCGTTCTCATCGGCCTCCACAACGCGCTCCGCTATCTCGGCCAGATCACCGGCGAAACCACCACGGAAGACATGCTCACTCGCATATTTTCGACTTTCTGCATCGGGAAATAAGCGAAAGAAGATCCCCGGTTTTGATAATTGCCGGAAAGTTGATCGGTGTCAGCGCATAGCTGTTGGATCGCCGGATGCGGCGACGCGTTCGATCTCCGCCGAGGTTGCCGATGAGCCGTCACCGAGGCTAGCGAGCGAGAGGACGGCGCTTGCCGCGGCGAGGTCGATGGAGTGCTGCGGCTGTTTTCCTGTGAGAAATCCGTAGATCAAACCGGCGGCGAACGCATCGCCGCTGCCGACACGGTCGAGGACGTCGACATCTCTATACTCTTTTGCCATGACCACCTCACCGTCTGCGAAACATACGCCGCCTAGGTCGTGCCGAGATGCAGACTTTACGTCGCGGAGCGTGGTGGCGATCACGCTCAGGTTTGGGTGTCGATCGAGCATCGCGTCCGCGCATCTACGAAATTCTTCCGCGGAATATTCGGAAAAGCCCGCATTAAAGTCCTCGACGCCGAAAACAACGTCCGCAAACTCAAGCAATTCACGATTCACCTGATTTGCCGCCTCGCGGCCGCCGCGGTGTGCCCACAGCGAATCGCGGTAATTCAGGTCGTATGAGACGGCCGTGCCCGATGCCTTTGCCGCCTTCATCGCCTCTAGCGCGGTTTCGGCCGAACTATCGGAAAGGCCGGCGAAAATTCCGCCGGTATGAAACCAACGCGCGCCGTTCTTGCTAAAGATCTCTGACCAGTCGATCTCGCCGGGCTTTAACTGCGACACGGCCGTGTTACCGCGGTCGGAGCAGCCAGTGGGCGGCCGCACGCCGAAGCCGCGTTCCATAAAGTACATTCCGTTGCGCGTTTTGCTTGAGATGCCGTCGGCTTCGCGCCAGAGAATTTTCGAAATGTCGACGCCGCCCTGCAAGATGAGGTCTTCGACAAGCCGGCCGATCTGGTTGTCGGCGAGCGAGGTCACGACGGCCGCGTTCAGCCGAAAGCATTTGCTCAGATTACGCGCGACGTTGTATTCGCCGCCGCCTTCCCACACGCGGAAGGAGCGGGCCGTGTGAATGCGATCATCGCCCGGATCGAACCGAAGCATCACCTCGCCCAGCGAAACGATGTCCCATTTACATTGTTGCGAAGGCCTAAGGTTTAACATCCCGTGGTCAGAAAAGTGTGATATTTGTGCGTCGCCGCGAATAATCATTTTCTGCATTTTGCATTTTCGATTCCCAAGTTTCAACTCTCGATTCCTACTTGTCATCTCAGAGTCTGCCGCGCCGGGCGACGGCAGCATATTGCAGATCCCGGACAGGTTCGTTCCGGTTTGTGTGATCGCGGCTTCGGCTTATCCGGTCGCATTGCTTATAATTCAGCTAACCCGCACGGCGCCTCTGGCCGGCGAAAATAGATTATGAATAAGGCAGATGTAATGAAGAAGATCGTTGACTGCGGTGTGATGCCGGTGGTCAGGGCCGCGTCCGCGGATGAGGCGAAAGCGGTGATCACGGCGATCATCGCCGGCGGCGTAACGACCATCGAGGTGACGATGTCGGTACCCGGTGCGGTCGATCTGATCGCCGAACTTACCTCTCAATATGAAGATGAGATCTTGATCGGAGCCGGTACCGTGATGAATCCGGAAACGGCCCGGGACTGCATCGCCGCGGGTGCGAAATTTATTATCAGCCCGGCACTCAACTTGGATACAATTCTATACTGCAATGATGCCGATATTGTCGTCATGCCTGGTGCATTGACGCCGACCGAGGTCGTTACTGCATGGGACGCGGGTGCGGATTTTGTAAAAGTCTTCCCCGCCGGTGCGATGGGCGGTGCGACCTACCTCAAATCTCTTAAGGCTCCGTTCCCGCATATTAAACTGATCCCGACCGGCGGTGTTTCTCAAACTACTGCCGCCGATTTTATAAGAGCCGGAGCAAGTGCGGTCGGCGTCGGGGCAGACCTCGTCAACCTGCAGGCGCTTCGCGAAGGTGATGCCGCGTCCATCACCCAAAAGGCTCGCACGTACGTAGAACTCGTCCGCAACGCCCACGGCTAGCAACCCTGTCTTTGCCGCTCAAACCTGATTCTATCGATATCCGCTTCGAGAGTACTTTGTACCGTTGCCATTTTCGACTGACGGGCGGCCAAGAGCAGCGAGTTGAAAGAAACTACGCAAACGGCCGCCGCTGTTAACAGGATGATTTGCCTGCTGATGGCTTTCATAGACATACAGGTAAAAATAAGCGGCAGGCATTGACTTGAATACCTGCCGTTTGCTGTGCCTAATTATCATTTTCAAGAATGCAGCCTATTATCCTAGCCGGCAGCCACCGCGATCTTTGTGGCTTCCTGCACGGCAGCCTTTGGCAGAGTGAGCTCGAGCATACCGTCTGCAAGCCGGGCCTCGACCTTGTCCGCCGTGATAATCGTTGGTAAATAGAGCTGACGGAAAAAACGGTTGCTGTTCCATTCACTCACAACGACGTTTCCGTCGTTCTTTGAGTTACGGGCTTCGGCGTTGCCGCTCAGGATCAGGAAGTTGTCTTTTACACTGATCTCGATCTCGTCCGCCTTAAAACCGGGGACCGCCGCCGTGACGTAAATTGTTTTGTCCGTTTCTCTGATCTCGATCGGGACCGGTCGCAGGACATCGCGTTCTGCGTTGAACCAGTCCTCAAGTTCCTTTCCCCATTCGCCGCCCCGCTCGCGGAAAAAATCAAACGCCTTTGCGGCGGTTTCCATTGTGATATCAGCCATCTTGTCGAGCATTTTTTCGGCCTCGACGAAAATGGGTGCTGCCTTAGTCCGGATATTGCCGGCGTCGGATTTCTTCTGCAGAGATGCCGGTGTCTTTTTAACAGGAGCAACCGGTATGTTTGTATCATCAGGATCGTAAATTGCGTTCATAAAAAACCTCCTGAGGCGACGACGTCCATGAACGATCGCCTCTCGGGCTTATATAACGGCAATATACGTGCCCGGCGAATTGGTTTCCCCCCGGAAGTTCCGGATATACCGTTTAATTAGGTTCCGTATCGCCGGTCAAATGTCCGATCAATGCTGAGAGTGAAAATTTGCGGCGGTGCGCGAGATATTTCGCGGTCAGCAAGAGCGCCAGCCTTTTAAAATAACCGGGCGGGCTTTATCCACTTGATTTATGCCTGACCCATAATGGCTCCGGCAGTCGGGAACAATGTTTGCGGTAAAATGAAGCATAAGATCCTTCTTAGGGAGAAATAACATGAAGATAATCATTGCGACAGACGGATCGAAGTTCAGTACGGCTGCTGTCGAAGCGTGTTGCGATCTCATTCGTGACGACGTGAAAACGTGGATAAAGATCATTTCCGCCCACGAAGCGCAAGTTCCGATAGCCGCGGAGCCGTTCGCAATATCGGCTGAGTATTATCAGCAGCTCGACGCATTCGCCGATAGATCGGCACATGCTTCCGCGGATGCCGCGGTTGCGATAATTAAAGGCCGTTTTCCCGGAGACAAAGTAGACGTGAGTACCGTAGTCGAACTTGGACGTCCGGCGGAGATGATTCTCGAAGCAGCTGAAAAATGGCATCCGGACCTCATTGTCGTCGGGTCGCACGGCCGCAACTTTTGGGGCCGCCTGGCGCTCGGGTCGGTTTCGGACGCTGTGCTTCACCATGCACCGTGCTCGGTCCTCATCGTACGTAACAAGGAATCGAAGAAGTAGTCGATCTCGAGTCAGACGCACTCGAGCGGAGAAGCAGTATGGCCAGCATTCTAATTTTAGGCGGCGGATTTGCGGCGATCGCGGCCGCGGAAAAACTGTCCGCAAATCTCGGGGATGGGCACGAGATAACGATCGTGTCGATCGACGACCATTTCACGTTTTATCCGGCCCTTGTGCCGCTTGTGTTCGGCGATTTTGAGCCGGACGAGATACATTTCGATCTCCGGCCAAAGCTGGCGGAACGCGGCATCCGCTTTATCAAGGGTGAAGTGCTCTCGATCGACGCCGAAGGCCGGACCGTAACGTTAACGGGCGAGGATGTCGAGGGAACCATACACTTCGATTATCTCATCGTCGCGCTCGGGCGGCGGCTGGCGACCGAGCGCGTTCCCGGGTTTTTCGAGCACGCTCATCACTTGCTGGGAGTCAGCCCTGCGTTAAAGTTCAAGAGCGCTGTCACGTCGTTTCAAAAAGGAGCGATCGTTGTCGGTCTCTGCCCCGACGCATTCCTGCCGGTGCCGGTATGCGAGACGGCTCTTGCGCTCGCCGAGAGATTCAAGACTGAGATAGCGGACGGAAAAGTTTCGGTTACCGCGGTCTTTCCGACGACGCTCGAAAAGGCGTTCGCCGGCTCGGCGCTCTTTCGCGATATAGACGAGGAATTTGACAGTCGAGGCATACGGCTAGTCTCCGATTTCGCCGTCGAGCGTGTTACCGAAACCTCCGTTCGGTCAGCCTTGGGCGCAACGCTTCACTACGATCTGCTGATGCTGGTTCCGCCATTTCGCGGTCAGGCGTCGCTGCGGCACCTCGCACCGGTGACGGATGCGGCCGGTTTCGCCCAAGTGAACGACGGACTGCAGGTCAAGGGCTACGACAACATCTACGCGGCAGGCGATATCATTTCGCTGCCGGGGCCGCGTTTCGGTTACATGGCGATCAGGCAGGGCAAGGTCGCGGCGAGCAACATCATTGCACAGTTGAAGGGCGAGGAACCGGACACCGAATATACACACACGATCGAATGGGCGCTCGACGAGAAATACACGGATCCGGTCTTTTTTCATTATGGATTCTGGGACGAAACGGTCGAAGATTATGACGAAAATGCTTTCTTCGGTATGGCAAAGGTTATCCGTCAGCATTACGGCCCGGTGAGGTATGACGCGGCGAAACCCGGAAACTTCGCACCGAAAACTGCGGCTAAGTGATCAAAAAACGCGACTTCGTGGCCGCGTGCTCAAAAATAGTTAAATAACGTACCTGCCAGAAACGAAAGCCCGGCCGCCACCGAGCCGATGGCGAGCGTCTGTGCACCGGACGACCACCAGTTCGCCGTCGACCACATAGACTTGAATGATCCGATCGCAAAAAACACACAGCCTGTTGCCGCGGTAGATAGGCCGAAAGCTCTATCGCTCGATGCAATGAAAGGCACTAGCGGCACCAAGCCGCATATCGCGAAAGCCGCGAAAGTAAAAGCGGCAGCCTTCCATGCTGATCGTACTTCACGCGGCAGGCCATACTCGTCGGCCATCATGGCTTCGACCCAACGCTCCTTGTCGGCGGTGATGAGATCGACGACGTTATCCAACTCGATACCCGAAAATCCTTTCGCGGCATAGATCTGACGGACCTCCTCGCGCTCGCCTTCCGGAAATTGTTCGATATGCCGGTTTTCGATGAGCCTGATCCGCTCAAAATCGTCGTGCTCGGCGCGTGTGCCGAGAAAGTTCGACGCCGCCATCGAAAAGCCGTCCGCGACCAGATTGGCCGTGCCGAGAATGAGAACGACGCGGACCGACAGGTTGGCTCCCAACGTTCCGGCCACAACGGCGAAAGTTGTCACTGCGCCGTCGATGCCGCCGTAAACGATATCGCGGAGGTAGTTGATCTTGCTGCCGCGTGCAAGGCGGGCCGTTATCGCATCGGGCGTGTGTTCGTGTTCAGCACGAGTCGGCTTGTTCGTCATTCAGTGTCTTCCGGCACGACGTCTAGGCAATCCGAAACGCAACATTCGTACCGTAGACCAAAGTATTGAGATGAAATCGGCTTGCGGCCATTTCGCTGTTTTGGGCGCCCGCAAACCGGTGAGATTTCCCGCACTTTGCCGTATGCGGCGCGTAAAACTTCGCGTCCGCGGGACCAATAAATATCGAAAATCCGTCGTTTTGAACATTGGAATAGGCTTTGCAATTACACAGGCCAGGAGCATCGATGCTCACGAAGAAATTAGTTCAGGAGCGACACATATGCTTGTCAAAATGTACTGGATGGTTTGGGCAGTGACCGCAATAGCCGCGATGTTGGTGTTTTTGACCGGTAATTTTACGTTGATGATGGCGACCGTGTTCGGGTTTATAGCGTTCGGGCTCGTCTTCATGGGGATGATCGGCGTACTTCCGACGATGGTATCGCACCCTGAGCGGCCGAAACCGGTCGTCATACCCGCTACTGCACCGGTTCTCAATGCGAATCCGCCGGTACCGAACGAGGCCTTCGGTGTTTTGAAATCGGCATAAACGCCAAGTTTCACCGCAGGTCGGCAATCGCGAAAATTATCTCTCTTCTTCCTCCAGCGATTTCCGCTGACCAGAGCGACGCCGGGTCGGGATCGGAATTTACTCCGAACATCCGTGCCGTCGTCGCTCTGTTTTTGCACTCTGAATTAGGTTCAAGTGCTCGCTCGTCCGGTAGTAAAACTTACGGTTGCTGCTATGTCTGGTAACTTAATGCTTTCTTTCAGAAGTTGTTTCGTCGCGGTCCCGTTATCGATTTTCTCTCCGAGTTGCTCAGCTTATCGTTCGCAATAAGAAAACTGCCTGACACCGATCGCAATCGACGTCAGGCAGCTTGGTAATTCTTCGACTTTCGCAGGCCGTGCCGTTCTCAACTTTGCCGGCATTCCCTGATCAGGCTGCCAGCTACTTCAGTTTCTGCAGCTCTTCGCGAAGCTTCGTCAAAGAGCTGTTGGTCGGGTCGATCCCCTCGAGCTTTGCCAGCATCGCCTTTGCATTGGCGGCATCGCCTTTCTTCGTGTATGCGACCGTCATATTCTGCATCGCCTGAGTGTGTGTCGGGTTTGTTTCCAGGACCTTGTTAAATTCCTGGATCGCACGGTCATAGTTCGGCTTCTCGCGAAAGATGAATGTCAGGCCCAGATCGGTCCTCACGTCGACGTCCTCAGGCTTTTTGGCTAAAGCGTCGATGTACCATTTTTCTGCTTCTTCGTAGTGATTGGCGTCGAAGTTGGCGTCGCCGACGTGGACCATCACTTCGTAATTGTCGGGCTGCAGTTCGTTGGCTTTTTTGAGAAATTCGATCGCGCCCTCGAACCGCTGGATCTGGTAATAAAGCTGAGCAGCCTTGATCTGTGCGTCGAAATCCGTTGGGTTTTGTTTTGCGGCATCGATCGCGGCCTGGACCTCGGGGATCGATCCGCCCTGGCCGCCCGGGACGGCCGGATGACCGCTAGGCAGAGCCGCGCTTGCGGGCATGCTGGCAACAGCGGGAGTCGCCGCTCTCTGATTGACCGAGTTAGCGAAAAAGAATCCGATGATCAGCCCGAGCAGAAGCCCGACGATCGCGAAGAGTGTGTTTTCTTTGTTTACCATTTTTTTATGCGTAAGAATGCAATCCGGGGAGCAGATAGCTCACGCCCAAATATGTGAATATGACGAACAGGAACGCGACGATCGCAAAATACGCGGACCTGTTTCCCTTCCAGCCGTAAGCGATGCGCGAATGGAGAAATCCGGCGTAGGTCAGCCAAGCGACGAGTGCTCCGACCTCTTTGGCGTCCCAGCCCCAATATCTGCCCCACGACTCGTTCGCCCAGACGGCACCCGTCATCAGCAACAGTGCTAAGCCGGCAAATGTGACGCCGGCGAGTTTGTACATCAGTCCGTCGAGGGTGGCTGCCTCAGGCAATGCCGCACGCAGACGCTCGGTCCGGATGCTGAACAACACGACGAAGAACGTAGCGGCGAAAGCAGTGATCAAAGCCGACAGCTCGACCGGATTTGCGTTGAGGCTCAGATGAAGCTGTGAGCCGTTTTGCTGTACCCACTGACTCGACATCTGGACGAGTTCCGTCGACGATATCGTGTTTATCTGCGCCTGCGACGTGCCTTCCTGTTGAAGCATCCACACCGCAAAGCGCTCGTACTGCAGCGGGTCGATCAGCGAGAGAACGCTCTGGATCGTCTTTAGCTGGAAGACGAGCATGCCGATGCCTGCCGCTTGAACGACAAGTGCCGACCATAGAAAACGGATTCCCCATCCGCGTGCTTTATCGTCGGATTTCGTAAGGTAGATCGAAAAAGCGACGGACGCAGCGATGAGCAGCGCCGTTGCCGCGACCAAAAGCCATCCTACATACGGAATATCCGCCCGCAATGCCAGCGACATACGCGACGTGCCGACAAAGGTCGACGCCGTGTACGTTCCGAACGACGATGGCGAAAACACGCTGAATTTGCTGACGGTCGCCATCACCGCGACAGCGAACGCGCTGGTCCATATCGCCATCTTCTCGACCTTCAGCCCGTCCTTCAACAGATAAAGAACAGCGACGGCGAAACAGACGAGTGCGATGCCGTAGCTGAGCGAAGCAATACCGACGTGTATCGGACGCCAGTACGAATCGAGCACCGGCGGCAGGTCGATCAGCTCGCTGCCGATGAATCGGGCGAGCACGAGAATGATCGCCGCAAGCGGCAGCGACAGCGCCGCCACCAGGCGAAACTGGGGCCGCCGCATTACGAGCAGCGTCGTGATGCCGGCACCGAAGGCGAAGGCGAGGCTCAGGTCGTAAAGGTTTGCGAACGGAACATAGCGGAACATCCACGGCATATCCGCCGCAGTCCGGCCCTGGTTGATAAAAATATCGAGCTCGCGGTCATACGCAGCAACCCACCTGACGAGCCAGCTCGAAAGATTGAAAAATACTCCGAACGTTGCCGCCCACATTCCGAGGCGTTCCGCAAAACGAAACGGTGCGTAAAAATTGGTGAGATAAAAGACGGCCGCGATCAGATAACAGGCGAGCGCCAGCATCATCAACGCGCCGTCGGTTATAAAGTGAGCTCCGCCAAACTGTAGGCGTGCGAGCGTTAGAGCAAAGGCACCGCCGATGGCGAACGCAGCGGGCAGATTTGAGCGCCATGGGGCCGAGTTTTCTTCGCTCGCTTGGTCGCCGAGAATAATTGGTTGTTTCAAAACGTCCTGGTTCATAGTGCCTCGCTCTCCTTATTCTGCATGCGGAGTTCCTGTACAAATTTTGCTAGTTTCTCGTCAAAAGCGTTTTGACTGCGATTGGTGTCGCCCGCCGTCGTTACCTTGATATTGCCGTCATCGGCCGGTTCGAGTGCGACCCAGACTCTCTGATGTGAAAAGAAAAATACTGCCACCAGCGTCAGGAACAACGTCACGAAACCGACGTAAACGACGTTCGTACCCGGATCTCGCTGGACGGAAAGAATATGGCGGTCGGATACCTTTTCGAATTGGGTCAGCTTGAATGTGTAACCGCCGACGGGCTTTTTGGCGATCGGG
>JBDTUT010000043.1:0-13429 GCA_040007515.1 Acidobacteriota bacterium
TTCCGTCCACGTTTATAAATCCGCGATACATCCCGTCGGAGTTGAACGGCAAAGCGACATTGCCGTGTCGGTCGACGGCGATCAGTCCGCCCTCACCTTCGATCGAGGTCAGGTTTTCGATCGTCTCGCGCGCGGCTTGTTCGAGGCTGATATTTTTGTATTTCATCCGTGCCGCGACGTCGTAGGCGGTTACGCCTAGCATAAAGAATTCGCCGTGGCCGGTGCAGGAAACCGCGCAGGTCGCGTTCTCGGCGTACGTGCCCGATCCGATCAGCGGCGTATCGCCGATTCGCCCGAACTTCTTATTCGTCATGCCGCCGGTCGAAGTCGCCGCCGCCAGGTTGCCGCCGACATCACAGGCGACCGCACCGACAGTTCCGATCGGTTTCTTAGACGTACCGCCAGCGTCCCGCTGGCTGACTCGGGGGCGTCCCGCCCCCGAGTCGACGTGCCGGCCAGAGGCCGGCCGAACAGCCGCCGGGACGGCGGCGGTACTGACAGTAGCCGCTTCGTCGACCGTATGGTCGAGTTGCACGACTCCTTCTTCGCGCGCCTTTAGAAGTTGGGCGTATCGGTGTTCCGTATGGAAATAAGCGTCGTCCGCCATTTCGATGCCCATTTCGACGGCGAATAGATTTGCGCCTTCGCCGCCCAGCAGGACGTGTTCGGTTCGCTCCATCACAAGCCGAGCAAGCTTTATCGGATTTTTAACGTTCTTGACGAACGCAACGGCACCCGCACGCAGTGTCTTGCCGTCCATGATCGAAGCGTCCATCTCGTTCTTGCCTTCGTGGGTGAACACCGCACCTCGGCCCGCGTTGAAAAGGTGAAAGTTCTCTAGGTCGCAGACGGTGGCCTCAACGGCGTCGAGCGAACTCCCGCCTTTTTTCAAGATGTCCCAACCGACTTTCAGCGCCGCTTCCAGACCGGAGCGGTATTCCATTACAAGTTCGGCAGTCATCGTCGACCGCAAGATCGTCCCTGCTCCGCCGTGAATCGCAAGTGCTATCTTTTGTTGAGTCATAATCGTGATTTCCTTTGAACGCGGATCGGGCTGATCACGCGGATAAAAAAGATCAAAAATATCCCTTACAAAATCCTATTTCTATCCGACTTCGTCCGCCCAATCCGCTTTATCCGCGTTCAAAAACTATTACAATTTCAAATTCCGCAGCCGCAGAGCATTCGCGATGACCGACACCGAGCTGAACGTCATTGCCGCACTGGCGATCATCGGGGAGAGCAATAATCCGAAAACCGGGAACAGCACGCCGGCCGCGATCGGGACACCGACGATATTATAAATGAATGCGAAGAAAAGATTTTGCCGGATGTTTCTCATCGTCGCCCGGCTCAAATTCCTCGCTTTGAGAATTCCCGAAAGATCGGGCCGCAGCAGCGTGATATCCGCCGACTCGATCGCAACATCGGTTCCGCTCGCGAACGCGATACCCACATCGGCCTGTGCCAAGGCAGGAGCGTCGTTCACGCCGTCACCGGCCATCGCGACCGTTTTGCCCTGTGATTGCAACTCTTTCACCTTTGCCGCTTTTTGGTCGGGCATCACTTCGGCGAAGACGTGATCGATGCCGAGTTGTTTTGCAACGGCCTCAGCGGTTTTCTGATTATCGCCGGTCATCATTATCACTTCGATATTCTGTTCGTGCAGTGCGTCGATGGCCTGTTTTGCGGATGGCTTTATGGCATCGGCGATGCCGATCAGCCCGGCCGGATGACCGTTGACGGTGACGTAAACGACCGTTTGGCCATTCGCCTTTAACTCGTCCGCCGCGCCGAAGAAGCTATCGGCCGACGCGTGCGGTTCCGATAAAATACGGCCGCTTCCGACCGAGACCAATTTGGCGTCGACCATCCCCACCAGTCCGCGGCCGGTCATCGACTCGAAGTCGACAACTTCTGCGGGCGTGATACCGCGTTCGTCAGCGGCCTTCAGGATGGCCGCGGCAAGCGGGTGCTCGCTGTGCCGTTCGAGTGATGCCGCGAGACGCAGGATCTCGTCCTCGGCATCGTCACCGTCGCCCGATGCGGCGACGATGCGCCGTACCGTTGGCTTGCCTTCGGTCAGCGTTCCGGTCTTATCGACGACGATCGAATTCACCTTTTCAAGTGTTTCCAGCGCTTCTGCCTTCTTTATCAGAACGCCGTTCTTTGCTCCATGGCCGGTGCCGACCATTATCGACATCGGCGTCGCAAGGCCGAGTGCGCACGGGCAGGCGATAATGAGAACGGAGACGGCCGCGACGACGGCGTACGCGAGGCTGCCGAATATCATCCAGACGGCGAACGCGACGATGGCGACGAGAATCACCGCCGGAACAAAATAAGCAGACACGACATCTGCAAGCCGTTGTATCGGGGCACGGCTTCGCTGCGCCTCGCCGACCATTTTGACGATCTGTGCGAGCAGCGTCTCGCTGCCGACCTTTTCGGCACGCATCGCGAACGGCCGGTTGCCGTTTATCGTGCCGCCGATGACTTTACTGCCCGCCGATTTCGCGACGGGAATCGATTCGCCGGTTACCATCGATTCGTCGATCGCCGTTTCGCCGTCAAGAACCGAGCCATCGGTCGGAATTTTTTCGTTCGCCTTTACACGCAGTGTCGCTCCGGCGTGAACGTGTCGAAGGTCGATGACGTCCTCGCTCCCGTCTTCGTTGACGACCGTAGCCGTTTCAGGTGCGAGACGCAGCAGTTCCTTGATCGCACTCGACGTCTGTGAGCGCGCTTTCAATTCCAGAACCTGGCCGAGCAGGACCAATGTCGTGATCACGGCGGCCGATTCGAAATACGCGGGAACCAGGCCCGTATGAGCATCCCGCATCGCGGCCGGGAAGACGCCCGGAGCGATCAATGCCGCGAGGCTGAGCAAAAACGCCGCACCCGTGCCGATCGCGATCAGCGTGAACATATTCGGGCTCACGTTTTTAACCGACGCCCACGCCCGCACGAAAAAGGGCCAGCCGCCCCACAGAACCACAGGCGTCGCAAGAACGAACTGCAGCCAAAGCGAAACCCTCGCCGGAATAAATTCGTGAAAATTCGGCAACAGCATCTCGCCCATTGCGAGTACAAAAACGGGAATGGTCAGCACCGCCGAGATCCAAAACCGACGTTTCATGTCGACGAATTCCGGATCGGGAGCGTCGTCCAGCGTTATCTCTTTCGGCTCGAGCGCCATGCCGCATACAGGGCAGCTTCCCGGGCCGATCTGCACGATCTCAGGATGCATCGGGCACGTGTACTCGACATCGGTCGGCAAGTCCTCGGCTGCTGCCGGTTCGAGATATTTCTGCGGGTCGGCGGCGAACTTCTCGCGGCAGCCTTTCGAGCAGAAGTAATATTTCTCGCCGCCGTGTTCGAATTCGCCGGCGGACGTCTCGGGCGAAACGAGCATTTTGCACACGGGATCAATGTGCGTCCCGGCCTTGTCGATCCGCATTTCGTCGTTAATGGTTTTCACACGGCCTAGCTGCACCGACCCCGACGGAGCGAACGCCACCGGCGCAGGCTCCTGCTGCACTTTCGCCTTGAACTTTTCCAGACAGCCCTTGCTGCAGAAATAATATGTCGTGCCCTCGTGCTCGAAACTGCCCGCAGCCTTTTCCGGGTCGACCGTCATCCCACAGATCGGATCGATATGTTCGTTTTTCATAAATCCACCAGCCTCCGGAATCAGTCTACAACCTGACAGCAGGTATCAAGTCAAATTGCCCTCGGAGAACGATTCGATAAGCCGGCAGACCGAATGGCCGTCCGGTTGGGAGTCTTTCATTGTCTTCCACATCTCAACCGCGTTCTCGAGCCGCTTTTGCAAGCGCTTGAGTTCGCGAATCTTTTCCTGATTTTCCTTTACACGTTTTTCGACCACGTCGCGGACCATCGGGCAAGGCGAGTTGTTGTGAGCGGCGTGATCGAGGATCTCCTCGATCTCGGCGAGCGTGAAACCGAGTTCCTTGGCGGCGGTGATGAATTTCAGCCGGTCCTTGTCCGTGCGCTTATATATCTTATAGCCGTTTCGCAGGTCGCGTCCGGGTTTGAGCAGGCCGATCTTTGTGTAATACCGCACCGTAAAGACCGGCACGTCGGCTGATTTGGCGAGGTCTGAGGCAGTCATCATATCGGTTAGCTCATTTTATCACGCGTTCTGTCGGTTTTTTGGAATGCCGATCCGATTGTTTATTTAATTCAATATGCGCAACTTTTGCGCAGATCGTTCAATTATTTATCCCGCACGGCCGTCACCTTCCGTGCACGAACCTTAACCGAAAAGGCAACTGCCATGTTTTACCGGCAGACGCAAAGCCAGGATTTCCCGAATGGGAAACGTCCGGCCGCCGAAGTGAGGTAAATTTGAAACCGTTCGCCGTACTCGCACTATTTATAATATTTGCGTCCGTGTCCGTTAACGCTCAGAAGCGTGCGGCCGGACCTGCGCCCATTTTGGTTGACGTCATTAGCGGAAGCGTCGAGTCGTCGGTGCTTCCGAAACAGCGCAAGACACGCGTTTTCAGCGCTCCGGTCAGATACGGTGCGAACTACGATCTGGAACGCCGTATTTTTGGCATGCTCAACGAAGTTCGTGCCGAAAATGGCTTGTCGCCGCTAATTTGGGACGACCAGGTCGCCGAATTGGCGCGTGTGCATTCGCAAAGCATGGCCGACTACAAATTTTTCAGCCACAAGGACATGGACGGCATGACCGTCGACGGCCGAGCCGAGAGCTACGGCCTGACGGGCTGGCGCGGGATCGGCGAGAACATCGCCACGATGCGGGGCCAAAGCGACCCGGCAGCCATTGCCGTCAAAACTTGGATGCAGTCGCCCGGTCACCGACAGAATATCCTCGGCGGCCGATGGAACGACTCCGCCGTCGGCATCGCGGTCGCGAACGACGGGACGTATTACTTTACCCAAGTCTTCATGCTGCGCTAACGTCCGCGACAGGTCAGAACCACCTGCGTAAGCGGGTGGCCGAACCCGGGTTTTCCCGACAAGTCGAATCGCGGATATCGGCGGAATGGGACGCGGATCTTCGCGGAAAAAAGCGGATTTTCGCGGGTGCGATCAACCGGGCGTTTTTCGTATCAAAACGCCATGATTGCGATCAAAACGGACATGTCTCCTATCAACATGGGGGCGTTTACGACTGGCCGTTTCGCGTTTGCGGCGGTTGCCGTGAGCCTCACTCATCTCATCAAACCCCGTTCTCCTCATTGTCGTTTCATTCCCGTTGTCGCCGTCGATCTCACCGCCTCGTAAATCGACGAACTTATCCAAACCGCTCGGTTTCTTAGAAGTCGTCGAGTTTCATAAAAATCGCGCTTCAATTATGCATGCCAGGCGACGTAAGGTTGTCCCAGCGAGATCTTCGGCGGTGGTCGGAGAAGAGCCGGTTCGCAGCTCGATCTTACGCTGATGAACTGCCCCGCCGGCCACCCGCTCACTCAGGCGGTTCCGACACTACTCTTTGTGGATGGGTGCGGACGTGAGTTAATCTTGCGCGATGCCCGAAAACTCTTTCAGCCTCCCTTCGTTCGCGAAGATAAATCTCGGCCTCAGGGTCATAGGGAAACGCTCGGACGATTATCATGACATTATCACGATCTTTCAGACGGTGACTTTGCAAGATACGATCATTTTCGAGCCATCGAACAAGATCGAAATGACATGCAGCGACCCGTCGCTTCCGTGCGATTACCGCAACATTGTCGTCCGTGCCGCACAAAAGCTTCGTGCACACAGTTTCGCTCGGCGCCTTCCGTTTAACGGCGAAATAATCGAAGACCCGCAGAGCCTACCAGGTGCAAAAATGCATCTCGAAAAACGCATTCCTTCGCCGGGCGGTCTTGGCGGCGGTTCATCGAACGCGGCGGTCGTTTTTATTGGACTCTCGAGGCTGTGGAATATCGAAATGGAGCCTCGGACACCCGCCGGGGTGGGTGCCATACTCGGCTCGGATGTACCCTTCTTTTTTACCGGCGGGACGGCGATCGGAACGGGCCGTGGTACTGATATCACTCCCATCGACGATTTCCGCAGTGAAAACGTCCTGATCGTCGCGCCGGACATCGCCGTCAGCACGGCCGAAGCGTATGATGCATTGAATGCGCCTAGCTTGACAACGGACGAGGCAAATCGTATTCTCGGAGTTTGCCGTTCAGAGGCTGAATCTGTCGATTCATATCTTGAAACTGCAAGTAACGACTTTGAAAACACTGTGTTCGCCGCCCATCCCGAGATCGGGAAGGTGAAGCAAAGGCTGCTCGAACTAGGAGCGTCGAAAGCTTTTATGAGCGGCAGCGGAGCAAGCGTTTTCGGCATATTTGACACAAAAGAGACACGACAAGCTGCACAAAAAGCCCTTGACAATGAGGTCAACTGGCGAAAGTTTGCCGTAGCGACTATCTCGCGGGATGAATATCGCGAGGCGTTAGGAATAACGTTCTAGTTCGCTTCCGATCAGTTTCTGAAATACGCATTGGGGCGTAGCCAAGTGGTAAGGCACCGGTTTTTGGATCCGGCATTCGTAGGTTCGAGTCCTCCCGCCCCAGCCATTTTCTGATATCGGAGCGGACTGTTTAATTTAATAAACGGCCGCTTTTTTGTTTGCAGAGTCTTCGTACGAGTGACGCGTTTACGCGTGATCGCAACCTGGCGAACAGATCGCCTAAAATTGACAGGGTCATCTTATCAAGGGTTTTCACGCCTAAAGGCGTAACTCGTGCTGTAACTCACTAAATGAGCGTAACAGGAAACGTAAAGGTCTTTTCGGGCAATGCCCACCGTGCACTTGCCGAGGAGATTTGCGGCGAACTCAACTGCGATCTCGGCAAAACGACGACTGATCGTTTCAGCGACGGCGAGTTCAACTTCCAGATCGGCGAGAATGTTCGCGGTTCGGATGTATTTATCATCCAGCCGACCTGCCCGCCGGTCGACCAGCATCTGATGGAACTGTTGATAATGATCGACACGTTCACGAGGGCTTCCGCCGAACGCGTAACGGCGGTGATGCCGTATTTTGGATACGCCAGGTCGGACAAAAAAGACCGGCCGCGTGTGCCGATCGCCGCCAAGCTCGTTGCAAATCTGATAACGACCGCGGGAGCCGATCGCATTTTGACGATGGACCTGCACGCGTCACAGATACAAGGGTTTTTTGATATTCCGGTCGACCATTTGTACGCGGCACCGATCGTCGTCGACTATTTCAGCAAGAACCCGATCGAGGACTTGATCGTCGTCGCACCGGACACCGGCGGAGCCGAACGTGCACGTGCTTATGCAAAGCGGCTTAACGCGGGCCTCGCACTTTGCGATAAACGCCGCGAACGCGCGAACGAAGCCGACATCATGAATATCGTCGGCGATGTCCGCGGCAAGAACTGCCTGATCGTCGACGACCTTTGCGACACCGGCGGCACGATCTGTAAGGTGGCAAAGGCGCTGCACGAGGCAGGTGCTAACGACATTTTCGCATGTTTCACGCACGCGGTTTTGTCGGGGAAGGCGATCGAGAATATCAGCTCGTCGCATTTGAAAAAGGTTATCGTGACCAACACGATCCCGCTCGTCGAGGACGGCAAACCACTCGCGGACGGCGGGAAGATCGAGGTCCTGAGCGTTGCGAAATTGCTCGCATCGGCTATCAAGTCGATCCACGACGAGACGAGTGTCTCGTCACTGTTTATATAGAATTTCAAATTCCAGATTTCAGATTCCAAATTAATGGGATCAGAAAAAGTGGAATCTGGAATGTGGAATCTGGAGTCCAAAAATTATGGCAGATAAAGTAACTGTAAAGGCTGAGAAAAGAGACGGTGCGGGCACCAAGAACGTCAATCGTCGACTGCGTGCGGCGGGCAAGATCCCGGTCGTAGTTTACGGCGGCGGAAGCGAGAGCGTCTCGGCGATCGCCGATCTCAAGGAATTGGCGGCGATCCTGCGAACCGATGCGGGTATCAACTCGGTGTTCTCGCTCGACATCGCCGGCGAAGGCATCAACGACGTTATTTTCCAGGATCGCCAGATCCATCCGGTTAACGGGCGTCTGATCCATGCCGATCTTCGCCGCTTTGCAAAGGGCGAAAAGATCGAGATGACCGTCCCGATCCACCTGATCGGCGAGCCGGAAACGGCGCTCGAAGAAGGTGCGGTCATGACGCAGGCACTCCGCGAGATCAAGGTTTTGTGCGAGCCGTCGAAAACGCCCGACTCGATCGACGTTGACGTGACGGGACTGACCACCGAGCACGCGATCCACGTTTCCGACCTCAAAGTCGGCGAGGGGATCGAGATCCACGAAGCACCGGAAACGGTCGTCGCGTCGATCACGATCGTCAAGGAAGAAGATCTCGAGCCGCAGACCGAAGCAGCCGGTGAGCCGGAAGTTGTCGGTGAAACACCGGCCGAAGGCGAAGGCGGCGGAGACGCTGAATAGTCTTGCCTGTTGACGAGAGCGAAAAAGGTTCATGGCTGGTCGTCGGTCTGGGAAATCCCGGCCCGGCGTACGAGCGAACCCGTCACAATCTCGGGTTTATGCTGGTCGACCTGTTCGCCCGGCAAGAGCAAACGCAGATCAAACGAGAAGAGTGCCGGTCCTTGATCGGCCGTTCGCAAATTGAAAATCGTACGGTCGAGCTGGTAAAGCCGCAGACGTTCATGAATTTGAGCGGCGAGGCGGTCAGCTGCCTTTTGAAAAAGCCGGACAGGTCGGTCGAGCGACTGATCGTCATTTCCGACGATATCGCGATACCTTTCGGCACTATAAGGTTGCGGCCAAAAGGCTCGCACGGCGGGCAGAACGGTTTGCGGTCGATCATCGATTGTTTGAAAACGCAGGATTTCATCCGGCTGAGGATCGGCATCCAGCCGGAACATCCGGTACGCGATACCGCGAAATTCGTTCTCGAGAATTTTACGAAGACCGAAGCCGCATCGCTCGACGAAGTTTTGAAAGCGGCCGCAGACGCAGTCCGTTCCGTGGCAGCAGTCGGAATCGAACGGGCAATGAGTTTAGCTAACAGGTCAGAACCACCTGCGTGAGCGGGTGGGTTCTTCAAAGGCTTGTTAACACTCAATATCGTCGGGTCGCGGTCGCGGAACCCACCCGTTTACGCAGGTGGTACTGACCTTTAACAACGGGAAATGATTCCCACTTAGCAATAACCTTCTTGCTGACATCCATCGAGATCTCAGCTAGAGAGCCAAAAGGAGGAAAGAAATTGGCAAATCGAACATACGAAGTGATGTACATCATCGATCCGGACACGGATCTTGAAAAGGTCACGAAACTGAATGAAGCGGTCGGGAAACTGATCGAAAAGGAAGGCGGCACGATAGTGCGTTTCGACGACGGCGGCCGCCGCACGATGGCCTACCCGATCAAGAAAAAGACCGAAGGCTATTACATGCTTTTCGAGATCGAAGGCAGCGGACAGGAGATACTCGAACTCGAACGCCGCATGCGCGTCAACGACATGATCATCCGTTACGTAACGGTCCGCGTCGACGAAGACCGCAAAAAGGCTGAAAAGATGCGCCTCAAGCGCGAGAAACGCACCAACCAGCGTTCCAAGTTCCGCCAGTCAGCGGAAGAAAGGGCTGAAACGGCAGCAGCCCCGGAGGCATCGGTTTAACCCGGAGGAATTAGTATGGCTGAGAATACAGAAGCACCAGCAGGAACAGAAAGAGAGCGCGAAGTCGTCACCGGCGACGAAGGTTTCGACAAAATGCCGCGTCGCACTTACCAGCGTCGACGTCCGCGTCAGGTCGTCCCCGACTATGTCGATTGGAAGGACGTCGATTATCTTCGACAGTTCATCCCGGAACGTGGAAAGATCATGCCGCGCCGCATCTCGGGAATCACCGCCAAAGACCAACGCCGCATCGCCACCGCGATCAAGCGAGCACGCTCGATGGCACTGCTCCCGTTCGTCTGGGAATAAACGCACTAATGCATAAGCCCGCACGTAAGTAAGGGCGTCTCACGTCGAATGTTCCGCCCTCACTCACGTGCGGGCTTATGCAAAAGACAGCCGACGCCCGGCCGTCAGGAGAAATTTTAATCATGGCAAACACCACTGTTTTATTGAGAAACGACATCGATACCCTCGGCGGACGAGGCGAAGTCGTCAAAGTTAAAGCCGGCTACGCCCGCAACTATCTGCTGCCCCGCGGCCTCGCGACACTCGCGACGAAAGGCAACGTCAAGCAGATCGAAAAGGAACGCGAAGCGCTGCTCAAACGCGCAGCCGCAGAGCGGTCGACCGCCGAAGCGCAGCGTGACCAGATGAGCACGATCGCTCTCGCTTTCGAACGCAAAGCGGGCGAAGGCGGCACCTTGTTCGGATCGGTCACGTCGATGGACATCACCGACGCGATCAAGGCCAAGGGCTACGAGATCGACCGCCGTCAGGTGACCCTGAAGGACGCGATCAAGGAAACCGGCGAATATACCGTCAACGTTAAACTGCACCGCGACGTCGTCCTCCAGGTTCCCGTGACGGTAACCGCCGAAGGCGGCGAAGTCGCCGACCCGAAAGCCGATAAAAAGGCCAAAAAGGAAGCGAAGCCGGCCGACACACTGGAAGAAGCACCTGTTGCCGAAGCAACCGAAACGACCGAAGAAACCGAAGCATAGTTTTCGGGCATCGAATGGCCGCACCGTCTGTGGTGCGGCTTTCTCGCGCCCGGTTACCGGCCGCCTAGGTAAGCAGAAGGTACGAGTTAGGCATTTACGCGGGAAAGTGTACGGCACGAGTTACGCGTTTACGCATGAAAGTGTACGGTACGAGTTACGCGTTTACGCGTGAATGTGATGGCCATCGGCCGAGTTAACGATCGACTGGAGTGCTGACAACGCGAATACACGCGTAAACGCTTAACTCGTACGAAAACTGACCCGTGTTTTTTTCCACAAGCCGCTTGCTTCTTCTGTGGAAAGCCGCAATCTCAATTACCGCAAGTGTTTAAATATCTTTAGTTTACAACCAACATAAACCGTAAAAAAATAGTTCATTACAAAAATCGACAAGGGCAAAGTTTCCACTTAGAATAGGTCATTCCAGCTGGCCGCACGCGGTTGAATTACCCATGGCATTTGCATTTCCCGACGCCCGACGAGAACAATTTTTAGAACGTCCGCTGCCCTCGAGCGAAGAGAGCGAACGTGCCGTTTTGGGCGCGATCCTGCTCGACAATTCGCTCATCTCACAGGCCGTCGAGCACCTCAAGCCCGAAGATTTTTACGGCCCGCTGCATCGCCGCATTTACAACGCGATGATGTCGCTGTTCGAGGCGTCAAAGAATATTGACCCGATCCTGATCGGCGAAGAGCTGAAAAAGGACGGCTCGATCGAATCGATCGGCGGCATCGCGACTATCACGAATCTGACCTACGGCCTGCCTCATTTCACCGATCTCAGCGACTACATCAAGGTCGTCAAAGACAAATCGATGATGCGGAACCTCATCCGCACATGCAACCAGATCACCAGCGAGGCGCTCGAGGAAGAAGAGGACGCTGAGATCGTGATGGACCACGCCGAGCACGCGATCTTTCAGCTCGCTGAGATGAAGGAACGGCAGGGATTCAGCGCAATTCAGCCGATCGCCGAGCAGGTGTTCATCAAGATCCGCGAATTCGCCGCTCGGGACACCCATGCGCTTACCGGGCTCGCGACCGGTTTCCGCGATCTCGATCTGATCACGTCCGGGCTGCAGCCTGCCGACCTGATCATCATTGCCGCTCGCCCGTCGATGGGCAAGACCGCACTTGTTCTAAACATCGCGCAGAAAGCCGCCGTGAACGAACGAGCTGTGGTCGCCGTGTTCTCGCTCGAAATGTCGAAGGAACAGCTTGTCATGCGTATGCTCAGCTCGCAGGCGTCGGTCGACGCGCGCAATTTGCGTTCGGGAATGCTCTCGACCGCCGACTGGAGCCGGTTGGCCGAAGGCATCGGCACGCTCGCCGACACGCGGTTGTACATCGACGACACGCCCGGCATTAACGTTCTCGAAATGCGAGCCAAACTGAGACGCCTCGCGGCCGAGCAGAAACAGCTCGACTTGATCGTCGTCGACTATCTCCAGCTTATGAGCGGTTCGCGCCGCAACGAGAACCGGCAGCAGGAAGTCTCTCAGATCTCGCGTGACCTCAAATCGCTCGCTAAAGAATTCAACGCTCCCGTCATCGCCCTCTCGCAGCTCTCGCGTGCGCCCGAGGCTCGCAACCCGCCAAGGCCGATGATGAGCGACCTTCGCGAATCGGGAAGTATCGAACAGGACGCCGACGTGGTGGCGTTTATTTTCCGCCAGGACTATTATGCAAAAGCCGGCGATGACATTCCCGAAGAAGAAAAGAACATCGCCGAATTGATAATCGCAAAACAGAGAAACGGCCCGACCGATACGATAAAACTCGCGTTCCTGAAACAGTTCACCCGTTTCGAAGACTCGTACCTGCCGTAAACAGGTCAGAACCACCTGCATAAGCGGGTGGGTTCCGGGGTACTGTTATCGAGCGATATTGAGTATTGACCGCGGCTGCGAAGAACCCACCCGCTTACGCGAGGTGGTTCTGACTGTTATGCAAAACGATCCTCGATTTCCGATCGGCACTTTCGACCGCGACGCTTCTACGCCTCGTGCCGAGCTTATTCAAACGATCGAGACTCTTCCCACAGCCATCGCCGCTTCCGTCGCCGGACTTTCTGACGAACAACTTGACACGCCATACCGCGAAGGCGGGTGGACGCTTCGCCAAACTGTCCACCACGTCGCCGACAGCCACATGAATGCTTATATCCGATTCAAACTCGCGCTCACCGAAGACGTTCCGACGATCCGCCCGTATTTCGAGGACCGTTGGGCCGATCTCGCCGACAGCAAACGACCGGTCAACGTCTCGCTCAAACTCATCGAAGGCATCCACGAACGCTGGGCGAACATTCTCGATTCGATGACGAACGCGGATTACGAAAGGGAACTCGAGCACCCCGATTCGGGCCGCTGGACGCTCGACAAACTTCTCTCGCTCTACGCCTGGCACTCGCGTCACCACACTGCGCATATCACGCGGCTTCGGAGCACGAGAAACTGGTAGCTTATAAATGCTGTGGCATTGTCCGTAGAAACTGAAAGCTTAAAACTGAAAAGTGAGAACGGGCGCGCTTGCAGTTTTCACTTTTCAGTCTTAAGTTTGTTCGGAAAGCAATTTGAACCGACCGGAATATGGCAAAAATAGAATCGTCTCGACGCCTGATCTCGCTCGACGTTTTTCGCGGCATGACGATCGCGGGGATGGTGCTTGTTAACAATCCGGGCGGGTCGCCGGTTTACTGGCCGCTCGATCACGCCGAGTGGAACGGCCTGACGCCTACCGATTGGATATTCCCGTTCTTTCTCT
>JBDTUT010000044.1:0-12285 GCA_040007515.1 Acidobacteriota bacterium
TGCCGATGCACCTGATCAAAGAGAACATGGACAAGCAGCTCGAGATCTGCGGCGAAGCCCCGTTCTACACGCTCGGGCCGCTGACGACCGACATCGCTCCCGGCTACGACCACATCACGAGCGGCATCGGCGCCGCGATGATCGGCTGGTTCGGCACCGCGATGCTCTGCTACGTCACGCCGAAAGAACATCTCGGACTGCCCAACAAACAGGACGTCAAAGAAGGCGTCATCACCTACAAACTCGCCGCCCATGCGGCCGATCTTGCGAAAGGACATCCGGGAGCACAGTATCGCGACAACGCTCTGTCGAAAGCGCGATTCGAATTCCGCTGGGAAGACCAGTTCAACCTCGGCCTCGACCCGGAAAAGGCAAAAGAGTTTCACGACGAAACTCTGCCCGCGGAAGGCGCAAAGCTCGCGCATTTCTGCTCGATGTGCGGCCCGCATTTCTGCTCGATGAAGATAACCCAGGACGTCCGCGACTACGCCAACGCCCAAAACATCGAAGCCGAAAAGGCCCTCGCCGTCGGCATGACCGAAAAAGCCGCCGAGTTCAAATCGACCGGCAGCGAGATCTACCACGGCAATATCCCCGACGGTGCGAAAGACCATCATTGACATCGATGCCAAGCCAGGCGGCCCGTGCGACGAGACCGTGACGCGGCGTGAGCCGGCGAACTTTAACGCACGGGACCGCCCGCTTTCCGCCGACGATCTTTCAAAGTGCATCGCGGTCCCGCACGTCGCCGAACACCGCGACGTGACCATCACCGCCGAGGGTGTCCTCTACAAAAACGGCACGATCATGGACGAATCGTTCGCCCGGCCGGAAAACTTTCGCCGGTTCAGGCGCAAGCGTGTTTTCAAAAGGTACGAGGAATCCGTAAAATTGCTCCCCGTCCGCGAAGCCGGCAGCGTCCTCTGGATAACCGACGACTGGTCAAAAGGCTACTTCCACTGGCTCGCCGACGTGCTGCCAAAGCTCATTATAGCCGCCGAGCATCTGAAAACGTCGACCGTATTGCTGCCCGGCCGTTTTCGAGATTCGCAGCTTGCAAAGGATTCCCTCGAACTGTTCGGCGTACGCAATTTCCAATTCGTCGGCCTAAATGAGACGGTCAGAGCGGCTCGGCTTTTTCTACCGTTCCATGCGGCGCAGTCAGGCGATTTTGACACCCAGGTTATACGACAGGTCGGGAAGATTCTGGTGGATCCTTTCCAGCACGCCGCCGTGCCGGACCGCCGTATTTACATCAGCCGCGCAAAGGCAAAACGACGAAAGATCGTTAACGAAGCCGCGCTTGCAAATATTCTCGGCGGCTTCGGATTCGAGAGCATATACGCCGAGGACCTCTCGTTCGCCGAGCAAGTCCGCCTGTTCGCATCAACAAGTCATTTGATCTCGATCCACGGCGCTGGATTGTCGAATATGCTCTTCATGCCTGCGGGCGGCAAGGTTTTTGAACTTAGAAAAGACGACCCGGCCGGATCTGAGTGTTTCCTAAACATGGCCTCGGCTTTAGGCCGCGAATATCATCACCAATTTTGTTCAGCTAAGAGCGTCGGCCAGCCCCCCTACTCTGCCGATCTGCTCGTGGACATCCAAAGATTGATCAGGAATCTACGGCAATTTCTCTAAGATCAGGATCGTGAAAAGAGTAATCACTCGAAGCCCGGATCGAGTTCCCCTAGTGAACGACGATGAGCCTCATTCGCCCGATTTTACTCACGCGATCTCAGGATCGAAAGTTCTTGAGGTGAAATGGAAATTGGCGATTTGATTTTGCCGACGCGGTAGTTGAAACTAAAAAATTACGTTCCGTTTAGTTATGAAGCCCATTCAAATGGTCAACCTCAGTGACCAATATATTAAAATCAAGCCCGAAATTGATGCTGCCGTTCTGGATTGTATATCTGCGGCGGCGTTCATTAACGGCCCGGATGTTCGAAGGTTTGAGGAGAATCTGGCTCGATATCTTGGCGTTCGTCACGTGATCGGCTGCGCCAACGGCACCGACGCACTGCAGATCGCATTGATGGCACTGGAATTAAAGCCCGGCGACGAAGTGATCGTGCCTGCCTTCACATACGTGGCGACCGCGGAAGTTATTGCATTGCTCGGGCTGAACCCCGTTATGGTCGACGTGTCGCCGGAAACGTTCAACGTCGCAGCTGAGATCATTGAGCGAGCCATTACGCCGAAAACGCGTGCGATCGTGCCGGTTCATCTTTTTGGCCAATCGTGCGATATGCAGCCTATCGTCGAACTCGCCAGATCCCGGAATATCGCCGTGATCGAAGACAATGCTCAGGCGATAGGCTCCGATTACCGGGACACCGCGGGCACTACAAGAAAGTCGGGGACGATCGGTGATATCGGCTGCACATCGTTCTTTCCGTCAAAAAATCTCGGATGCTTCGGCGATGGCGGGGCGCTCTTTACAGACGATGACGAATTAGCGGCTAAAATAAGAATGATCGCCAACCACGGCCAGGAGCGGAAATATTATCACTCGGTGGTTGGGGTGAACTCACGGCTCGATACAATTCAGGCTGCGATCCTCGACGTGAAATTAAAGTATCTCGACGAATACTGTGCTGCCCGGAATCTGGTTGCCGATAGGTACGACCAGGAATTGGGCGAACTAGAATATGTCGGCACACCCATTCGCGAATCTCGTTCGAGTCACGTCTTCCACCAATATACTTTGAAGGTCAGCGGCCGCCGCGACGATCTGAAACGACATCTCGAGATCAACGGTGTGCCGTCTATGATCTATTACCCGCTTCCTCTGTACAAGCAGAAAGCGTTCAGCGGCTTTGCAGCACCGGGGTTCTCGCTGCCGGTGACTGAAGAATTGTGCTCGAAGGTTTTGTCGCTGCCAATCCATACCGAAATGGACGACGCTACTCAGGGTTATATCATCGACGCTGTCAAGCGGTTTTCGGCGTGATCTGAACTTATGTCTGAAACGGAATTCTTTGCACATGAAACGGCCGTTATCGACGAGGGCTGTTCGATCGGGAGAGGCGTCAAGATATGGCATTTTAGTCACATCATGCCGAATTGCGTCATCGGTGACGACTGTAATATAGGTCAAAACGTCGTCGTTTCGCCCGATGTGATCCTGGGCCGCAACGTAAAAGTTCAAAACAACGTGTCGATCTACACCGGAGTAATTTGCGAGGACGATGTTTTTCTCGGTCCCTCGATGGTTTTTACGAACGTCATTAACCCGCGAAGTGCAATTCTCCGCCGGGACCAGTATCTCGGGACCCGCGTCGGACGGGGAGCATCCATCGGAGCGAACGCCACGATCGTGTGCGGAAACGACATCGGTGAGTATGCTTTTGTAGGAGCGGGTGCTGTTGTTACAAAATCTGTTTTACCGTATGCGCTCGTTGTAGGTAACCCATCGAAGCAGATAGGCTGGATTAGCGAGTATGGACATCGACTGAACTTTGATGCGGCCGGCATTGGGGTTTGTCCGGAGTCAAGGGAAAAATATCAACTTGCAGAGGGTCGGGTAGCGAAGGCATTAATCTAAATATGAAGAATTTTGCGCTGATCGGCGCCGCGGGCTACATTGCGCCGCGCCACTTGAAAGCGATAAAAGATACTGGAAATAACTTGATAGCCGCACTTGATCCGTTCGATTCCGTCGGGGTTCTGGACAGCTACTTTCCGAATGCCGATTTTTTCGTCGAATTCGAACGTTTTGATCGGCATATCGAAAAACTGAAACGGCAGGGGATCAAGTTGGATTACGTTACGGTGTGCTCGCCCAACTATCTTCACGACTCGCACATCCGTTTTGGGCTGCGCCACGGCGCCGACGTGATCTGCGAAAAGCCTTTGGTGCTGAATCCCTGGAACGTAGATGCTCTCGCCGAGATCGAGGCCGAAACACAGCGTCGCGTGTTTACGATCCTTCAGCTTAGGCTTCACCCAAGCGTTATAGCTTTAAAGGAAATGGTGGCTGCGTCCGAGCCGGGAAAGCGGTTCGACGTTGATCTGAAATACATTACGTCTCGCGGTCGCTGGTACCATTTTAGCTGGAAGGGCGATGTGCATAAATCCGGCGGCATCGCGACGAATATCGGCGTCCATTTCTTCGACATGCTGACCTGGGTTTTCGGCGATGTTGTCGAGAGTAGGGTAGATCAACACACGGAAGACAAGGCATCGGGTACCTTGCGGCTTGAAAAGGCCGACGTCCGCTGGCTGCTGAGCATCGACGAGAAGGACCTGCCGCAAAGCCAGAGGGAACAAGGTAAACGGACGTATCGCTCGACGATAATCGACGGGACCGCTTTCGAATTCAGCGACGGCTTTACCGATCTCCACACCGTCTGCTACGAACGCATTCTCGCCGGTGATGGTTTCGGACTCGATACGACTAAAAAAGTCATCGAGCTTGTTCACAATATCAGGCAGTCTAACGGCATCACCGCCGCGGAGGCTCGTAAAGCGTAAGTTCTCACGACGTACGCCGGAATTTCAATCTGCTCATCGACCTGTCTGAAATGCTAAAAGAACTCCTGTCCTTCAGATCCTCCGAATTCAAAAAAAATGTAGCGGTCGTCTTCACGGGCAGCGTCGCGTCACAGCTCATTTCGGTTCTAACAGCCCCGATTATCGCCCGAATATATTCACCCGAAAATTACGGCATTTTCGGCCTGTTCCTAAGCATCGCCTCTATCGTCGCGGTGCTCGCCACGCTCCGCTACACGCAGGCCATACTCGTCTCGAAAACCGATGAGGACGCGCAGCGCATTATGCAATTTTGTTTGCGCTCGGTATTCGCGGTGTCCGGCCTGATTCTAATCGTTATCGCCGTCGGGTATGACTATGTGATTCGAATTCTTAGCGCCGACGACCTCGGAAGATATATATTTCTGCTCCCGTTCGCGACTTTTTTCACAGGCCTGACCGAGGTTTACACGACGTGGCTGAACCGGTTTAAGGGATATAGAGCATTGTCGACGGGACGCGTGATGGTTTCGGCTGTGACCGTGGTCGTCTATCTGCTGTGGGCAATTTTCTATTCTGCGACCTTTGTGGGACTGCTCGTTGGCATGATTATCGCGCAGCTTGTCGGTGCCTTATATCTCTTCCTTCGGAGCATGAAATACAATAATCGAGCTGTTTCGTTCGATTGGAGCAAAACGGTGCCGTTGCTTTCATTCCACAAGAAATTTCCTCTTTACTCCCTGCCCACCGATCTGATCACAGTTTTTACAAATCAGCTCCCGGTTTTTATGTTGAGTAGGTTCGCAGGAAGTTCAGAGGTTGGTTATTTCAATATGAGCCAGCGTCTGCTTTCTTTGCCGTCCACTTTTATCAGCGGAGCTGTCGGCGAAGTGTTTAAGCAGCGAGCCACGGAGGACTTCTTCAAAACCGGGACCTGCCGTCCTATTTTCATAAAGACTTTTAAAGCACTGGCCGCGACGGGAATCGTTCCGTTTGCGTTGATCTTGTTTTTCGGGCCATGGATGTTTTCGGCATTTCTCGGGGCGAAATGGGAAATGGCGGGCGTTTATTCTCGAATATTTGCTTTGATGTTTTTTCTTCGTTTCATCAATTCACCGCTTTCCTATATTCTTTATATTGTGAATAAACAGCAGTATGACATTATCGCGGTAATTGCCTTCAACATTGCGTCGCTAGCCGCGTTCTGGTTTGGGTTTCAGTACTTCTCTACCACCACTGTAATAGCACTTTATGCCGGTGTTTGCGTTCTTAATTACATCGCGATGCTAATTCTCAACTACAAACTTTCGAGCCATTTAAACAGCGAAATGGAAATTGCAGCGTAAATGAGCCCAGAAAAGAAACTCGGCACGCTCGTGTATTTTACTGAGTCTTATCCATACGGCATTTCCGAACAATGGAAGAAGAACGAAATCGAAGTATTCAAGAAGTATTTTGCCCGGATCGTGGTGGTTCCGAAATCATACGCTGGGAATAGAACGGCGAGAAATATCGTTGAAGGCGTCGAGTACTTACCGCCGTTGTTTGACGAAAAAGTGGATAGGGGGACAATTCAAAAGCTTTCGGTCTTTGCGGCGGCAGGCTCTATTCGCAAGTTTGTGCGTGAGGCTGTTACCTCAGGAGCTATGAGATCAACGACGAAACTAAAGCGTCTTCTCAATCATTATTATCAAGTCGGGTTGATGCGGAGCAATCCTGTTTACCGCGATCTTCTCGAAACGGGAAACCTTCCGACCACGGTTTTTTATTATTTTTGGGGGATCGGCTCGGTTGATGTAATTCCGTTGCTGTCGGATTTCAAGCCGCTGAAGGTATGCCGTTTTCACGGGTGGGACCTTTACAGTGAACGGCACGCCGAGAACTATATTCCATTTCAGGCCGATTTGATCCGAGAACTTGATCTCGTGTTACCGTGCAGTGACTTCGGGAACAAATATCTGTACGCGAAGTTCCCGTTCGCCGGCGCGAAAATCAAGACAGCAAGATTGGGCACGATATCTCATGGCACCGGAAGGTTTTCGCCCGATCGAACGCTCAAATTAGTGACCTGTTCGTCCGTCTCTGCAGTGAAGCGCCTGTCACTTCTCGTCAAGGCCCTCGCTAAACTCAACATCGAGGTCAGATGGACGCACATCGGCGACGGTGAGTTGATGCAATCGCTTCGGGACGAAATTACAGAACTACCCAAAAACGTTCGTACAACGCTGACGGGCAATATTCCATCGGAAAACGTTCTAGATCTTTATCGTACCGGAACGTTCGATCTGCTCCTTAATGTTAGCGAATCTGAGGGTGTTCCTGTTTCGATAATGGAATCCTTCTCGGCGTCGATCCCGGTTTACGCTACAGATGTCGGCGGTACCTCCGAAATTGTTGATGATTCGGTCGGCAAGTTGCTGCCGGCTGATATTGGTCCGGAAATGTTGGCGAGAGAGCTTCTCGGATTTTTTGAACTTCCGGACGACGCAAAACTTCGCATGAGAGAGGCCGCTTTTGCCCGTTACGAGTCGATGTGCAACGCTTATATAAACGCTGAAGAATTGGCGCAATTGCTGATCGGCAGGAGGGACAATGGTTAATTCCATTGCGATTCTCGATTTTGGCGTAGGCAATCTAAAGTCGATCGAGAACATGTTGAGAAAGGCCGGCGTTTCGGGAGTTTCCATCGCACGCAGTCCCGATGGTGTGGCGGCCGCGGCGAAATTGATACTGCCCGGCGTCGGGCATTTTGATAACGGTATGAAAAAACTGCGCGATTCGGGACTCTGCGATATTCTCAATGAAAAGGTGTTGGGCGAAAAAGTACCTGTTCTCGGAATATGCCTTGGGGCGCAGATGCTGACCAATGGAAGTGAGGAGGGGGTCGAGACCGGGTTAGGGTGGATCAAGGCACGATGCGAGCGTTTCGACATCGACAAAATGCAGGAACCGCTTTCGATTCCGCATATGGGCTGGGCTGATGTGACATCGAAAAAGAAATCCCCTCTGACATCAGACCTTCCTGACGAGCCGCGATTTTATTTTACCCACAGTTATCACGTCGTGTGCGAAGACCCAGCCGACGTGTTGCTTTCTGCCGACTATGGTGTGGAGTTTACCGCGGCGATCGCTCGGGGAAACATATTCGGGACCCAGTTTCACCCCGAGAAGAGTCACAAATTTGGAATGAAGATACTCGCGAATTTTGCCGCTTTATGAGAAGGACAAGGGTAATACCGATCCTGCTGCTTCATAACCGCGGTTTGGTAAAATCGGTCAAATTCAAGAATTACAAATACGTAGGCGATCCGATCAATGCCGTGAGGATCTTTAACGAAAAAGAAGTCGACGAAATTTGTATTCTGGATATAACCGCCACACGTCAAAAGCGTCCGCCTGATTTTGAGCATATTGCCGAGATCGTCAGCGAGGCGTTTATGCCGATAAGTTATGGGGGCGGTGTAACCGGTTTGGATGATGCGGAGCGGCTCTTTTATAACGGCGTGGAGAAGATCGTCCTAAATCATGCCACTGTCGATCGCACGGACCTGATCGGCGACATCGCCAGCCGCTACGGCGCGCAGAGCGTAATGGGCAGTATCGATTATCGAAAAAACTGGCTTGGCCGGCAGTCCGTTTACACCTTGAACGGCGAGGTCGCTGTCAAACTTAGCCCGCTGCAAAAGGCTGTCGAATTGCGCGATCTCGGCGTGGGTGAGATTATATTGAATTCGATCGACCGCGACGGCACGTACAGCGGGTACGACCTGAAGACTATTGAAGAGGTGACGCGGGCTGTCGGCGTGCCCGTCGTGGCGTGCGGCGGGGCATCGTCGGTCGACGACTTCAGGAAGGCAAAGCAGGCAGGAGCGTCGGCGGTAGCGGCAGGCAGCATGTTCGTATTTCAGCGGCCTCACAACGCCGTTTTGATCAGTTATCCGAAACCCGAGATTTTAAAGAAAGAGTTGTTTACTAAATGATCACAGTTCCCGAGAAATTTGTCCCGAAAGACTACCGCCAGTGTTCGCTGACGGTGATGGATAATATACAAGATCCCGATATAACGTTCGACGCCGACGGCGTGTGCAACTATTACACCAAATACAAGAACACGGAAAAAGACCGTGTCTTTGACGGTGCGGCGGGCGAGGCAAAACTCGAACAACTCTTGTCGCAGATCAAAAAAGACGGCAAGGGCAGAGCTTACGATTGTATCCTCGGCGTGAGCGGCGGCGTCGACAGTACCTATCTCGCGTATCTCGCGAAACAGTGGGAATTGCGCGTTCTCTGCGTTCATTTCGACAACGGCTGGAACTCCGAACTCGCCGTTCACAACATCGAAAATATTGTCTCGCGGTGCGGATTCGATCTGCACACCCATGTCTTCGACTGGGAAGAGTTCAAGGACCTCCAACTCTCACATTTCAAAGCCAACGTCGTCGACATTGAAGCTATCACGGACCTCGGGTTTGTGGGAACGCTTCGGCTGCTAGCTCTCGAAAAAAATCTAAAATACATATTGAGCGGTCACAACGTCGTTACGGAAGGAATAATGGTTCCATACTGGGTCTATAAGGATTACTACAATATTATCGACATCCATAACAAGTTCGGAACGCTGAAAAAGATCGCTACATTCCCGTACTTCGACAATAAATTTCAGCGCCTTGGGGCGCGTTTAAAGGGGTTGATCGACGCAGCGCCGCTGAATTTTGTCCCGTACATTAAAGCAGAAGTTAAAGAACTGATCACGAACGAACTCGGCTGGCGCGATTACGGCGGTAAACATTACGAATCGATATTCACACGCTTCTATCAAGGTTATATTCTTCCCGAGAAGTTCGGTATCGATAAGCGAAAGGTGCATTTGACCAACTTGATCGCCTCTGGCCAGGTCACCAAGGCCGAGGCTCTCGAGGAACTGGAAAGGCCCATCATGAATCCTGACCAGTTCGAAGCCGATTATGAATATGTCATCAAAAAACTCGGTTATACACCCGAAACGTTTGAGCAATACATACAGGCGCCGAGAGTTGAACATACTGAGTTCGATAGCGAAGAAAAGTTTTTAGCCCGAAACCGCGTTATGAAAACGTTAAAAAGCATCAGCAGCTTCAGAGGTTAAATGGCAGGACGAATCAGACAAGGCCGCGCCTCACGTTCTGAAAGCCGCAGAAATGAAAAGAGTTTTGATCATCACGTATTGCTATCCACCGGCAAACGCTATATCCGCATATCGGCCAAAGTCCTTCGCCGACAATTTTCCGGAAAACGGGCTTTATCCTGTCATCGTGACACGTCATTGGGACGGAACCGAAAAGACATGGTTGGACTATGAGAAACCCGATCTGACGCCGCCGAAAGTCACGCAAAACGATAAATTTACTCTCATTCAGTTACCTTACGAGGCACGCGAATATCGTAGATTTAAGCGAATTCGCCACATCTCAGTTTTACGTAAAGGCTTCGCGTTCTTGTATTCATTGCTTGGAAGATTCCAGATACACAATAACGCCATCGAAAGTTACGAAACATTTCTGTTCGAGTATTTACGTGAAAATCCAGTCGACTATATTTTTGCGACTTGTGACCCGATCAATATCGCCTTGCTAGGCGACCGGCTTTCCAAGAAGTTCAATATACCGCTCGTGATCGATTTTCGCGATCTTTGGAATAACAAACTGCTAAGTAGTGACTATCGCCCGTCGCTAAACGAACGATTCATCAATTTTTGCTACGAAAGCTATCTTGCCCGATGGCTGCAGCGTGCGAGTTTTGTTACAGCTGTAACCGAGCCGATAAATGAGGAAGTGCGACGAATCAGCCCGAAAACTCGAACGCTAATGGTCACCAATGGCTTTGAAACAGATGTCTTCCGGGACTTCACGAGCGTCAATGAAAATCGAAATCAAAAGTTTACGTTTTCGATAATCGGCACCCTTTTTCCGGAGCATGATCTTTCGACCTTGATCCTGGGGATGACGCAGTTTTTGAGCGACAAGGACTTGTCGACGGTTCAACTCAACTTAATTGGAACGGCAGGAATACCCGAAATCAGAGACATGTTTTTGGAAGCGTTTCCGGTCGAGTGTACGCGGTTGACCGAACGTATTCCCCGTGGCGAGGCATTGGAGATCATGAAACATTCCGACGTCCTGTTTCATGCCGGCTGGCGAAATTACCGCGGAATAGCGTCGGGGAAGGTTTTTGAATATTTAGGTGCTCACCGAAACATTCTTATCGCTCCAGGGGACAAAGACATTATGGAGCAACTCGTCACGACCACAGGAGCGGGAAAGATAGCTAACTCACCTGAGGAATTCGCTAGCACCATGAACAGCTGGTATTGCGAGTGGCAAGCGAACGGCTTCCTAGAGTATTTTGGAGACTCGGAAAAAATCAACGTTTACAGTCGAGAAAACCAGGCGAAGATCCTGGCGACCGAGATCCTTAAAATCGGCTGATTATGTGGAAAATCCTCACTGTTGTAGGCGCACGCCCCCAGTTCGTTAAGGCAGCGGTTATAAGCCGGCACTTAGCGGCTTCTAATAACTTTGACGAAGTACTCATTCATACCGGCCAGCATTTCGACGAAAATATGTCGAAGGTTTTTTTCGACGAGCTCGAAATTCCTGCTCCCAAATATAATTTAGGGATAAGCAATCTCGCTCACGGGGCCATGACCGGTCGAATGCTGGAGGCGATCGAAGACATCCTAATTGCGGAAAAACCTGACCTTTTGCTCGTATACGGCGACACAAATTCCACATTGGCGGGAGCACTCGCCGCAAAAAAACTTCATATAAAGATCGCCCATGTCGAGGCTGGATTGCGTAGTTTCGATACACGGATGCCGGAAGAGGTAAACAGGATCTTGACGGATCGAATGAGCGATCTACTCTTTTGTCCAACCACGCTGGCAGTCGAAAATCTAAAACGCGAGGGCTTCGAAAATTTTGACTGCGTGATAAGAAACACCGGCGATGTGATGTACGATGCGGTTTTGCGAGCCATCAGCCTCGAGCCTAAAAGTGCAAACGCAAATGCCCGCGAGTCATTCGCCTTGTGCACAATACACAGAGCTGAGAATACAGACGATCTGAAGCGTCTGAGGAGCATCTTTGAGGCTTTAGACCGCATTCATAAAGAGATGCCAGTAGTTCTACCTATACATCCTCGGACGAAAGAACTTGTTCAACGCCACGGTATCAATACGTCCGTTAGGTTTACGGATCCGCTCGGACATCTGGAAATGCTCAAATTGATCGGTCGATCTGCTATCGTTCTTACCGACAGCGGCGGCCTGCAAAAGGAAGCATATTTTCTGAAAAAGATATGTATCACGCTTCGGGACACAACCGAATGGATGGAGCTAGTCGAGAACTCCGTTAATTTTATAGCAGGGAGCGAGAGCGATAGAATTATTGCCGCATTTGAGCGCTCGAAAACCCTTGACGCGGATTTTTCCACTAAATTATATGGAGACGGGAACGCGGGCGGAAAGATCGTCGATCAAATACAATCGTACCTAATGGGTGCGTAAGCAGGTAATATTTGATAATTTCGGGTTTAAGCGTGGTTGATTTCATCGTTCACTACGGGTACCTGCCCACGGTTAGATATGTGTTTTTTCTCCATCGTGATACCGCTTTATAACCGCGAGGGGTTCATACGCGCAGCTGTCAGGTCTGTGCTTGAGCAGTCGTTTGAGGACTTCGAGATCATAGTTATCGACGATGGTAGCACGGACAATTCGGCGGCGGCAGTTCAAGAATTCTCCGACGCTCGTATCTCATATCATTACAAAAA
>JBDTUT010000045.1:0-10234 GCA_040007515.1 Acidobacteriota bacterium
TCGTCCCGATGTTCACGTGCGGCTTGCTGCGGTCGAATTTTTCCTTGCTCATATTTTTCTTCAGTACCGCCGGCGTCCCGCCGGCTGTTTCGGAAGCGTCCCGCTTCCGTCTGGTCTAAATTCGAGAGCGAGACGCTCTCGGGACAACCGCCGGGACGGCGGCGTTACACTACGTGCTTGCTCCGGTTCCCTTGATCTTCGCAATGACTTCTTCCGCGACATTTCGCGGGGCTTCGTTGTAACGCTCGAAGTGCATGCTTGATGTGGCACGCCCCTGGGTCGAGCTTCTCAGGTCCGTCGTGTATCCGAACATTTCGGAAAGCGGCACGAATGCCGTAACCACTGAAACGTTACCCGGACGCGGCTCCATCTTGTCGATCTGTCCGCGGCGGCGATTGAGGTCGCCATTGACGGCGCCCATATATTCCTCGGGCGTCACGACTTCGATCCGCATGATCGGTTCGAGCAGTACGGGCTTGGCCTTGCGAACGGCGTCCTGGAACGCGAAAGAGCCTGCCAGTTTGAACGAGATTTCGTCCGAGTCGACTTCGTGGTACGAACCGAAAAGAAGCTTGACCCTGATGTCGACCAGTTCGTATCCGGCGAGGAAGCCGCGAAGCATCGCGTCGCGGACGCCTTCCATTGTCGGCTTGATGAACTGACGCGGGATCGAACCACCCGTGATCTTGTCCTCGAAGACAAAACCTTCGCCCGGAGCCGGCTCGATCTCGAGCTCGACGTGGCCGAACTTACCGCGGCCGCCCGACTGTTTCTTGTAAATCTCTTTACCGGGTGCGCTCGCCGTGATGGTTTCACGGTAGGCAACCTCGGGTTTACCGACGTTCGCCTCGACACCGAACTCACGCTTCATGCGGTCGACGATGATCTCGAGGTGAAGCTCACCCATTCCCGCGATGATCGTCTGGCCGGTCTCGTGATCCGTATTGACGCGGAAACTCGGATCTTCCTGGGCGAGGCGGTTAAGCGCGATGCCCATTTTGTCCTGGTCCTGGCGGGTTTTCGGCTCGACCGCGACACGCACGACCGGTTCCGGGAAATCCATCGATTCCAGAATGATCGGCTTTGATTCGTCAGAGATCGTGTCGCCCGTGGTGGTATTTTTCATACCGCCGATAGCTACGATCTCGCCGGCGCTTGCAGATTCAACATCCTCGCGTTTGTTGGCATGCATAAGCATTAGACGGCCAACACGTTCCTTAGAATCTTTTATTGTGTTCGTGACGTATGAGCCTGCTGTGACCGTTCCCGAATAGATACGCACAAATGCGAGTTGGCCTAGGTGCTTGTCCGCCATAAGTTTGAACACCAGACCCGAAAACGGAGCCTTGGCATCGGGAGGACGGGTCTCGATCTCATTTGTATCTGGATTTTCCCCCTCGATAGCGGGAATATCCAGCGGGCTCGGAAGGTAGTCAACCACGGCATCGAGTAATGTCTGAACGCCTTTGTTCTTGAATGCCGAACCGGTAAAGACCGGAACGATCTTCATCGCGAGAGTTCCCTTACGCAGGGCGACGCGGATCTCGTCTTGTGAAATTTCCTCGCCTTCGAGGTATTTCATCATCAGATCGTCGTCGATCGCCGAAACCGCCTCGACCAGCTTTTCACGAGCTGCCTTCGCAGCGTCTAAAAGATCTGCGGGAATTTCTAACGTCTCGTAGTTTGCACCCTTTGCTTCGTCGTTCCAGACGAGGGCTTTCATCGTTACAAGATCGATAACGCCTTTGAACTGATCTTCCAGGCCGATCGGTATCTGCATTGCAACGGCGTTTGCGCCGAGCCTCACAAGGATCGAATCGAACGAACGCTCGAATGAAGCACCGGCACGGTCAAGCTTATTAATAAAGCAGACACGCGGCACGCCGTACTTGTCGGCCTGACGCCAAACCGTTTCCGACTGCGGCTCAACACCGGCAACGCCGTCAAACACACAGACGGCACCGTCGAGAACGCGGAGCGAACGCTCGACTTCCATAGTGAAGTCAACGTGGCCCGGTGTATCAATGATATTAATACGGTGCTCAATATCGTTGCGCGTCCAGAAACAGGTAGTTGCGGCTGACGTGATCGTGATGCCGCGCTCCTGTTCCTGCTCCATCCAGTCCATCGTCGCAGTTCCCTCATGAACCTCGCCGATCTTGTGGGAAACACCTGTATAGAACAGCACGCGCTCAGTCGTCGTGGTCTTACCCGCGTCGATGTGGGCCATGATCCCGATGTTTCTAAATTTGTCTAAACTAATGTTTGCCATAAAACTAGTGGTGAGTCATGAGTCTTGAGTCGTGAGCAGGATCTTGCTCTCGCCTCACGCCTCTTCCCTCGCCCCTATTAGAATCTGTAATGTGCGAATGCTTTGTTCGCTTCCGCCATGCGGTGAACGTCGTCCTTTTTCTTGACCGCTCCGCCGCGTCCTGATGTCGAATCGAGCAGCTCGCCGACCAAACGGTCACGCATCGTTTTTTCGCTGCGGTTGCGCGAGTTCGTCACGATCCAGCGGATCGCGAGCGTGTTGCGTCGGTCCTTCGTTACTTCGAGCGGCACCTGGTAAGTTGCACCGCCGATACGGCGTGATTTGACTTCCAGTGTAGGTGCGACCGTGTCGACTGCTTTTTTGAAGATCTTGAGCGGCTCTTCGCCTGTTCTTTCGGCGATCTTTTCCATCGCTCCGTAAAAGATCTCTTCGGCTACCGTCTTTTTACCGCCCCACATCATTCCGTTGATGAACTTGGTCACCAACTGGCTGTTGTAGATCGGATCCGGCAAAACTTCTCTTCTAGCTGCAACTCTTCTTCTAGCCATATAATTAGTGCGGAATGCAGAGTGCAGAATGCGGAATCAAATCCGCATTCTGAATTCCGCATTCAAAATTTATTTTGCTCCCTTCGGACGCTTTGCACCGTACTTCGAACGCGACTGGTTACGATTGGCAACACCCGACGCGTCGAGCGTTCCGCGGATGATGTGGTAACGAACACCCGGAAGATCCTTCACGCGGCCGCCGCGGATAAGGACGATCGAGTGCTCCTGCAAGTTGTGCCCGATACCCGGGATGTAAGTGGTGACTTCGATCTGGTTTGTCAGGCGGACACGTGCGACCTTACGCAAAGCCGAGTTCGGCTTCTTCGGTGTCGATGTGTACACGCGGGTGCAAACGCCGCGCTTCTGCGGGTTGGCCTGCAGAGCCGGGCTGGCCGTTTTGTATTTAACTCTTTCGCGTCCTTTACGAACTAATTGGTTGATCGTCGGCATATTTTTCGTATCGCCGCCCGTCTCGGCGGCTGTCACGAGGCCGTCCCGGCCTCTAACACCCGGCGGCCAGAGGCCGCCAAGACTGCCAGCGGGACGCTGGCGTTACGTTTTCAAAACAAAAGCAATCTCTTACCTGACTCTTGCCGAATAAATTCAGCAGTTAGCACAAGCGGTAACTTGCGTTAGATATTCTGTTGATTAAAAAACCTACCTGAAAGAAGAGACTTTGCTGTGGCGTGGCATATATAGAAGTGAATCGATTTTGCCGGAAGACCCTGGAGGGCCGCTTTACGCTACATTTCCTGTTTCATTCTTTCAAACAACTACGTCGCGACTTATTGCTAAACCGCTCTGTAGACAGACCGTTCGAGTCCGAAACTCTAGACTATACGAATTTTGCAAATCCAAGTCAAGCCGCCTTTTGCACATTTGCGATATTACTAGTAAAATCTCCCTTTTACCCGATACCTCAGACTTTTATCCTTATATATGAGCGAAAACATAATAACTAAGCTGGAAGCGTACTTAGCTGCGTTCGACGAGGCCTCTTGGCTCGACGCCCTGCAGACGCTTGCCCCATCTATACACAAGGTTGACCGCGACGCGGTGCAAGTATGGTTCCGATTCAATTCGCTGGGATTGTTCCAGTATCTTGAATCAGCCGATGACATGGAACAGGCCGCGAAAGACGTCCTTCTGCAGGGCGAGTTCGGACTGGATCACCGCGTCGACAGTTCGCACGCGTTCCTTTACGGCCATCGTTACTGGAATACGGTCAAAGCCGCGATCGAGGCGGAAGCGCAGGTATTTGACGGTTCTGATGTGAACCTGAGCGATGAAATCAAACAGCTCGCGGCCATGATCGCCGAAAAGGCCAAGGTCGACAGTTCCCTGTTGATCGGAATTACGGCTGTCGGACTGATGACGCTTCGCCAAGTTGGTTTGGGCAGCTTCAAAGTCGGTTCCGGTGACGTCAGCAATCCGTCCGGATCGATGACAAAATCGCCGGACGCGATCGCCGCCGCCCGCGAAACCGACGATTCGCAGGGTCTTCTCGGCTTCCTAAAAACGATCAATAAGAAGTATTCGGTCATTTACGACGAGCCAAAAAGCGGAAAATTCGAGATCATGAACGACCAGGAGATCACTTCGGCTTCAGGTCGGGACCGCTCGCAGGACTGGCAGTCCAAAGACGAACGCTGCTGGGAAGGCCCGGTTCCGGTCGAGTGTGCTGCGGCAAGCTGCGGCACCTGTTGGGTCGGCGTTCTCGGCGGAAAGGAGAAACTTTCGGATGTCGCTCCCCGAGAAAGCCGTGCGATGAAGATGTTTGGTTATAATCAGCCGGACGAAGCCAAGCCGTTCATACGGCTTGCGTGCCAGGCGAAAGCATCAGGTAACGTGACGATCGTGATTCCGCCGTGGAACGCGGTTTTCGGCAAGAAAGTTTATGGAAATGTCGAGGCCCGCGAGCTCGAGCCCGTGACTACGTCGGCAAAGGCTCTCCGGGAAGCGGTGAAAAATGCTGTTTCGAACAACGAATGAAATCTCTACGTAGTTTTTATACGAAAAGGCGGCCTTCGGGCCGCTTTTTTGTGCAATATTTTCGTACGATCTGATTCCTATTGCAGTGCCGATTGGATTTATCCGCTGGAATCTTCGATTTTCGAAGTACGGAACACTTCTTGCCATGGTCAATTGAACGGACTCTCCTCCCTAATAACATATGGCTTCAGCATTACGTCAGGTTGTTCCCGTGTCCCGGCACGAAAGGAGCATTTCAACATATCCGGCGATTAACTGCCTCCCGGACAGCTCGACGATTCTTAACCGGGATCTCAGTCTTTTGGAGTTTTTCAGACGCGTCCTGGATGAGGCGTTGGACGCGACCCAGCCCATTCTCGAGCGCGTCAAATTTTTGGCTATATTCGCCTCGAACCTCGATGAATTCTTTATGATCCGGGTTTCCGGGCTGATGGAAAAGCTCGGCGCAATCGTTGAGGTGCCGGCCGACGGTTATTCGCGAAACGAGCTGTTGGCCGAGATAAAGGCCCGCGTTACGGAAATGACCGATGTACAGATGCGTTGTCTGCGCGAGGACTTACTGCCCGAACTTGAGAAAAACGGCATTGTCCTGTCACAGTACAAGCAGCTTTCGAAGGACGAGCAACGGGCTGCGGATCGCTATTTCAGGCACAAGGTTTATCCTACGCTGACGCCGCAGGCTGTCGACCCTTCACACCCGTTTCCTTATATTTCAGGCGGCAGCATCAACGTTGCCCTTACGGTGCGGCCCGAGATGAACAAACGTGTTGCTCGCGCCCACAAGGCGACGGGCGACGAGTTTTTCGTGCGTGTAAAAATACCGCCGTTCATACCGCGGTTCGTGCCGGTGAATGAGTCCGAGACTCGCTATATCCTGATCGAAGACCTTCTGGCCGCGAATATCCGGCTCTTTGCACCGGAAGCCGATCCGGAATCCTGTTATTACTTCCGCATCACACGCGACGCCGACATCGAACTCCGCGAGGCCGAAGCCGACGACCTGCTGACGATGATGGAACAGAACCTCAAACAGCGTCGTTTCGGGGACGTGGTCAGGCTTGAGGTGTCCAGTTCGATGCCGGGCGAAATGGTGGCCTATCTTGCGAAGTCGCTCGAGATCCAGGACGAAGAGATCTATTACATAGACGGCCCGCTCAACATCGCGGACGCTTTCGCGATCACGGTTCTCGATCGCCCCGAATTGAAATATCCGGCACTTACTGTTACAAAGCCCGCGATACTCGAAAACGGCGAATCGTTATTCGATATCATCCGGCGACGCGATGTACTGCTGCACCATCCGTACATGCCGTACAGCACGATCACGGATTTTCTTCGCGACGCGGCGGAAGATCCTGACGTTTTAGCGATCAAGATGTGCCTGTACCGTATCGGCGAAGACTCGCCGATCGCCCCGCTGCTCATCGAAGCGAGCGAACGCGGCAAACAGGTGACGGCGCTGATCGAGATCAAAGCGCGCTTCGACGAAGCGAACAACATCGAGTGGGGCAAACGGCTCGAGCAGGCGGGCGTTCATGTCGTTTACGGCTTGCTCGGCTTGAAAACACACGCGAAAACAACGCTTATCGTCAGACGCGAGGGCGATGACCTTCGCCGCTACGTCCATCTTGCGACCGGCAATTACAACCCGGCGACGTCCACGGTCTACACGGACCTGGGGCTCCTGACCGCTGATGATGTAGTCGGCGAGGACGCGACGGCTCTTTTTAATTATTTAACTGTATATTCCGAGCCGGAACGATTTAACCAGCTTTTGATCGCTCCTGTAACGCTAAGACCGCGGATGCTCGAAATGATCCGTCGCGAAGCCGAAAATGCCGTCGCCGGCAAGCCCGCCCGAATAATCGCGAAGATCAACCGCTTGGCGGACCGCGAGATAGTTGCCGCATTGTACGAGGCTTCGCAGGCCGGTGTTCAGATCGATCTCATCGTTCGCGGAGTGTGTACGCTGCGTCCCGGCGTTCCGAAATTGTCCGAAAATATTCGAGTTCGCAGCATCGTCGGCCGGCTCCTGGAGCACAGCAGAACGTACTATTTCGAAAACGGCGGCGAGCCCGAGGTATATATCGGCAGTTCCGACTGGATGCCGCGTAACCTCGACCGCCGCGTCGAGGTAATAAGCCCGGTTCGTGACCCGCATTTTAGAAAATATCTTGCTGAACACTACCTCGCCGCGTATTTGAAGGACAATACCAAGGCGTGGAATCTCGAGGCCGACGGCCGCTACTCGCGGGTCCAACGCGGCGATGGCGAGCCGGAATTTAACGCACAGAACGAATTTCAGCGTACCGTCGACGAAGTCAACATCGAAAACCGTCCATTTTTGGAATTAAAGGAGAAATCGCATGTCTAGGGGCACCAGCTTACGGCTTTTGGCATTATTGTTCGTATTACTGTTCTTCGTTCCGGGCATATCCGCCCAACGACGAAAAAAGCCCGCCGCAGAAGTCGGCCACGGCAAAAACGTTCTGTGGGAGCGCGTCAACGTCGAGCGTCAGGACCTGTTTTACGGGCCGGGCGGCGATGCGATGCAGCCCGACCTGAGCCGCATTAAGTTCATAAAACAGGAAACGGGCGGCCATAACAAGAAGTATCGCATCGTCGACGGTTCGGGCAGGACGTGGGTCGCGAAGCTAGGTACTGAGGCACGCCCGGAAACGGCGGCGGTCCGACTGCTTTACGGATTGGGATATAAGACTGAGATCAACTACCTCGTTCCGACCATCACCATACCCGGCAAGGGCACGTTCCGCAACGTTCGGCTGGAAGCGAGGCCGGACAATATCGAACGCCTTAACGAATGGAAATGGAAACAAAACCCGTTCGTCGGCACGCGGCCTTTGCAGGGATTAAAGATGATGATGGTCTTCATGACCAACTACGACGTTCTTGATCTGCAAAATAAGGTAATTCAGGTGGGAAACGAGCGCCACTACATCGTTAGCGATCTCGGGTCGACATTTGGGAAATTAGGTAACAACAATCTGCCATTATTTTTCAGATTGGGCCGTTCCACCGGCAAGCCGAACGATTATATAAAAACTAAGTTTATCCGCCGCGTAAAAAGGGGCAGGATCGAACTCTCCTACAAGGGCAAGAGCCGCAGTGTCTTTAGGAATATTACGATAGCCGACGGCCGCTGGCTTTATTCGCAGCTGAGACACCTCGAAGATCGTCAGATCGAAGATGCATTTCGGGCCGCTGCGTATTCGCCCTCTGAGATCGCGATCTACCGGCGTGCGGTTCGAAACAAAATAGAGGATCTAAAAAGCGTCGTGGGCGAAGGCAACCTGGCACTAAACAATAAATGAAAACCGCCCGAATAATTGCAATCAGCTTTATATTTGGCGCTATCGTCCTGGTGGTCGGTAAGTTCCTTCTTCGAGAATACAAGCCCGTAGTCGTGAATCAAAAGACGCCCGCCGCGACGCAATCCGCCCCGGACTCAGCGGTGGGCAGCGACAACCCATTTATCGCCGAAACTGCGAAGTCGCTTCCGAGCGGGTCCGGCCTCGAGGAAGGTCGATGGTTCAATAATGCTTTGACAACCTTTTCGCGGCTTTTGCTGGCAGTGATCCTGTCCGGCGTTCTCGCGTTTCGCCCCAGAAAGGACGTTCCGCTTTTTCGCAGGTCTTTATTCGTTTCGCAGACACAAATACTATTAGCGGTTGTTGCGGCGGCGTTGATGCTGATCGTCGGCGACAACACGGCTCGCGCGTTCGCCATTTTCGCAGCCGTTTCCCTCGTCCGGTTTCGAACTAATATTCGTGATCCGAAAGAGATCACTGTCCTGCTGATAAGCCTCGCCCTTGGACTCGCGGCCGGCGTCGGACACTGGCTGCTTGGGATCTCGCTCTGTCTGTTCGCTCTCGCCCTCTTGTGGTTGCTCGAATATAACGAGTCGGAACAGGTTTTTCGCTCGATGGAATTAACGATAAAGACGCGCGATCCGGAACATACCCAGACCGTGCTGAAAAAGATATTTAAGGGAATGAAGCTGGACGCCGAAGTCAGGGAGTTCGAACCGCCGGACGAAAAGACGGCATTGGGCTCGATCGTCTATTTTCTCAATCTGCGGCTCAAGCTTTCGACCGATCTTGTCAGCGACCGGATAATGGCGGCGGACGCGAATATCGAAGGGATACAATGGTCCAAGTCGAAAGGCTCGTCAGACATTTATCAATAAAAAAAGGCGGCCGAAAAGGCCGCCTTTTTTTGGAAGTTCGAATCGTCAATTAGTGAGATGTGGCCGCTCCGGCCGTCTGAGCTGCCGCAACCGGTGCCGCCGCGTTATTACGTGGACGCTTTGCATAGTCTTTCACATAACCTTTCAAAGCGCCATGGACGAGGCCCGACGAAAAGTTGTAATTCTTCATTTCGGCATACGATTTGTCGTAATCCCAACCGTACTTTTGCATGCGGTAGACAGCTCCGGTAATTCCCGTGCGATGAATTCCCGCTTTGCAATGGACGTAGACTTTACCTAATGCCGGGTCGGTCAGAATGCTGTAAACCTTCATCACATCGGCGTCCTTCGGCGATTTCCAGCCGCTCATCGGCACGTTTATGTATTTGATACCGACTGCCTCAGCGGCAGATTTCTCGTAGTCGGTGGGGTCGTTGCGAAGATCGACGATGGTCTTGATGCCGATGGCCGCAAGCGATGCATAATCATCGGGCATCGGCTGGGCTCCGCGAAAGTAATTTTCGTCCATCTGGCCGAAATTACCGATCTTTATGTTTTCGATCGACCTGGGCGATGTCTGGGCCTGGGTGAAGACTGTGAAACTAAAAACGGCTACGAGAACAGCGGCGTACTTGCGGAAGATCTTTTTTGTCATTTTGTTTCCCTTCGATTGTTGTCCAAGTGAGTTAAACTTGGGCCAAAGCCTATTGGTTGAGTGAGATTGCAAAGGTTACGACAAATCACGGCCAGTCTAAAAACAACTAGTTCTTGAAGGAGTCAAAGGCCGCGTTCGTAGAATAAGACGCATCGGCCGAATGCTCCGTTGCCCGAATTTTTCACCGAATGTCCGAACACAAACACCTGCGTTTCCCGCCGACAGTCTATGTCCTTTTGGCAGTTCTTTTATGGAGCACGGGCGGACTGTTTATCAAATTAACGACCCTCGATTCGTTTTCGGTAAACTGCGGCCGCTCGCTTTTCGCTGCGATCGTCGTTGCCGTATTTACATACAAAAAAGGCCTGCGGCTGGACGCGTTCACGCTGTTTTCTTCCTTTCTATATGCAGGCACGCTGTCTTGCTTTGTATACGCGACCAAAAATACGACGGCGGCGAACGCGATATTTCTGCAGTATACGGCTCCGATCTATATTCTGATCCTCGCACCGTTCGTATTGAAGGAGAAATTCCGGTTTTCAGACCTTTTCACCGTCGTA
>JBDTUT010000046.1:0-10200 GCA_040007515.1 Acidobacteriota bacterium
ACAGTCGAGCGATAGATAGAAGCGGGCCCGTTTCCGCGTTTGTGTCTTATTCGTGCGTTTCGTGTATTTCGTGGATACTCTTAAAATAGATCCAGAAAGCGATCCGACCACGAAACAAACGAAACACACCAAAAAGGCCGAAAAGAGCGCCTGCAGCGAGGCCGCGACCCCATAATGATCTTCTCTACAGAAAGACCGGTTACCCGATTCATTTATAAGAGCGTCGTTTTTGTTCTGCTGTGCGTGGTCAGCGGCTGCGGGACTCTGCGGCAAGGCGAATCGCCTGCGGCTATGACTTCCGTGACAACCGTCGCCGGGTTTCATCGCGAATTTGCCGAGCCGTTCGGCCTCGCCTTTCGCGATGGCAGCCTCTATGTCTCCGACGGCGACGCGGGGAAGATATTAAAGGTACGCGCCGCGGGCGAAACGGCCGTTTTTGCCGAAGGATTGAAAACACCGTCGGCCATCGCGTTCGCGTCGGACGGAAGTTTGATCGTCGCCGACACGGGCGACCACGCGATAAAGCGGATCGACGCCGCCGGAACGGTAACATTGGTCGCGGGAATTCTCGGAACACAAGGCAACGCGGACGGCCCGGCTGCGTCCGCCACTTTCAATGCCCCGATCGGCGTTGCGGTAGGCCGTGACGACAGAATTCTGGTCGCCGATACTTACAACGACCGCGTCCGAGTGATCGAAAATGGAAACGTCCGGACGATCTCGGGCAGTTCACGCGGATTTGCCGACGGAGCCGGAGCGTCTGCGAAGTTCGACACGCCGACCGCGTCGGCCGAACTCGCGAACGGCACTGTTTTGGTCTGCGATTCGCAAAACGCGAGGATCCGTTTGATCGAGCCCGACGGTTCGACATCGACGCTCGCCGCTTCCGGCGAAGGCGGAATCGCCGACGGGTTTCTCGACGCCGCGAGATTTAGCGAGCCGACCGCGATCACGGTTGGCACAGACGGAGACGTATATGTCGCCGACGGCGATTCGATCCGCGTCATTCGGAACGGAGCGTTTCCATTTGTGAGAACGATCGCCGGCGGGCGGCGCGGCTTTGCCGACGGCCGGATCGGATCGGCGCAATTCAATCGTCCGTCCGGGCTTGCTTACGACAGTGCGTCAGGTTTATTCGTCGCCGATTCCGATGATCAGGTCGTCCGCCTTATCGGCTCCGGTTCGGCCGGACGCGTGATAACGTCGGACGAAAAACACGCGCTGCGTTACACTGCCGAAGAATTTCGCGAACTGCAGCCGCCCCGGTGGCCGTTCGATCCGCCGCACGCTGTCCGCGAGATCGCCGGCACACTTGGCGAAATACGCGGCGCCGCCAGCCCGCCCGAAGCCGAATCGCATTTCCACAACGGCCTCGACATCGCCGGCGGTTACGGCGAACAGACGCGAATTGTCCGCACCGAAAAAGTCCTGCTGCCGATCGCCGCGGAAAATTTCGGCACTTCCCGCGAACTTATTCGTCTGCCGACGCTCGGCTACATTCACGTCCGCCTCGGCCGCAAGGCCGGCGACGCCGTTTTCGACGACCCGAGGTTCCAATTCACACGCGGTGAGGACGGAAAACTGTCCGACGTTCGCGTTCCGCGAGGCACAGTTTTCACCGCCGGCGAAATCCTCGGGACCCTCAATGCGATGAACCACGTCCACCTCGTCGCCGGCCGCAGCGGAGCCGAAATAAACGCGCTCGCCGCACTCGATCTGCCCGGCGTGTCCGACACGATCTCGCCGGTGATCGAAGACGTAGAGATCTTTGACGAAAATTGGCGCAAAAACGAAACACAACCTGCGTCTCACCGTATAGAATTAAAGGCAAGAGCTCGGGTAGTGGTTCGCGGCTACGACCGCGTCGACGGCAACGCCGAGCGGCGGCGGTTGGGCGTCTATAAGGTCGGTTTCAGGTTATCCAAAAACGGATCGCCGGAAACCGGCCCGATCGTATGGAACATCAAGTTCGACCGAATGTCGCCGGAGGACGCTGTAAGATTGGTTTACGCACCCGGCAGCAAGTCCGGCGCGACCGGCGAGACGATCTTTAACTACATTGTGACGAACACGGTCAGCGGCGACACGGCTGCGGAAGGCTTCGTCGACCCGGCCACGCTTGAAAGCGGCGAATATACGCTAGAGGTATTTGCCGCCGACTATTTCGGAAATACGACAACCAAATCGGTGGGTATCGAGGTTTTAAAATGAAAACGATCACGGCATTTGCAGCTCTTTTGATTTTTACGGCCGCTGCGTCTCCTGTGGCGGCGTCTGCCGTCGGCGAGGCGGCGTCACAACCGGTCATCCGCCTGACGCCCCCGGCGCCTAAATTCACCGACGCCGAACGCCAGGCCGAATTCGCCCGCCGCCGCGCCGCTGTCGCCGCGAAAATGGCGGACAACAGCACGCTCGTCCTGTTCAGCGCCGAACCCAAGCTGTACACGAATGACGTCGATTACGTTTTCCGGCAAGAGAACAACCTGTTTTATCTGACCGGCCTCGCACAGGTCGGAGCAACGCTCGTCATCGCAAAAGACGGCGCGGGCATCCGCGAGTTTATCTTCCTGCCGAAACGCGACCCGCAGCACGAGACGTGGAACGGCAAGATGTATTCGAACGAACAGGCGTCGAACATCTCGGGAATAAAGACGATCGTCGACGCCGCCGACCGCGACGACTTTGTAAAAGCGATAAAGGAAAAACGCTCCTTCGCGTCGAAGGACGGTGTCATGGCGATCGCGTCCGCTCCCGCGACCGTTTACATGCTGCTGCCGTATTCGTCAGCAGACGAGAACGGCCTTCGCGAGTTCGCAGGCCAATACGTGACGGCCGCAAGTCTCGCCCCACAGTACAAAGTCGAAAATGCTCGGCCGATCTTTAACGAGCTTCGCCATATCAAGTCGCCGTACGAGATCGCGATGCTCCAACACGCGATCGACATTACGACCGAGGCGCAGATGCGTTCGATGGCGATGGTCGGGCGGGCGAAGATGGAATACGAAGTTCAGGCCGAAGTGGAATACACCTTCCGCCGCCGTAACGCTGATTTCTGGGGTTATCCGTCGATCGTCGGCTGCGGCTCGAACGCGACGACTCTGCATTACGAGGAAGCATCCGGCCCCATCACGCCGGGCAATCTGATCCTGATGGACGTCGGCGCCGAATATCAGCATTACACAGCGGACGTGACGCGAACGTTTCCCGTTAACGGCAAGTTCACAAAGGAACAGGCCGAGATCTACCAGATCGTCTACGACGCCCAGGAAGCCGTCGCAAAGGCCACAAAACCGGGCGCGACGATGCAGCAGCTCAGCGAAGTGGCGAGCACCGTCATCAAGGACGGCCTGTTCCGCCTCGGCCTGATCACCGACAAAAACTCCGATCAGTATCGCCTCTATTACATGCACGGCCTCGGCCATTGGCTCGGGATGAACGTCCACGACGTCGGCTCCGGCCAGACGCTGAAAGCCGGAATGGTTTTCACGAACGAACCCGGAATCTACATTCGCGAAGACGCGCTCGATTACTTTCCGGCAACCCCGAAGACAAAGGAGTTTTTGGCAAAGGTACGCCCCGCATTCGAAAAATACAAAAACATCGGCGTCCGCATCGAAGACGACATGCTTGTCACCGACAGCGGCGTCGAATGGATGACGAAAAATCTGCCGCGACGCATGGACGAGATAGAGTCCATCATGGCGCGTGCCCAAAAGGAATCGGACTTCCGCGCATTATCGCAGCCACGGGCCGCAGATTTCATCACCGCCCCGACGGCCGCGCGTTAGCCCGTAAATTGCGAGGCCGATCGCATCTTGATCTATTTCGTGTAGTTCGTGCAGTTCGTGTGTTTCGTGGTTTCGGACTTTAAGACTTAACCCGAAACACACGAACTGCACGAAAAAGACACGGAAATAATAGAGAACGATGCGCTGACTAAAAGATCATTTCAAAATGGCCTGCCGCCTTGCCTCGCTGCCTGATTGACACGCCTATCCTCCACCTTTCATAATCGCCGTTGGTTAAGGACGCTGCGGATTTTGCCAAAAACAACCGAAAAAACGTCACGTGACAACTCGCTGCCGCTGGTCATCGTCAACCCGAAGTCCGCTTCGGGAGCGACGCGGGCCAACTGGTCGGCCATCGCAAGCGATTTGCGCACGCATTTCGGCCCGTTCGCCGTCGCGTTCACAAAATCCGCGGGCGACGGCATCGATCTCGCTCGCCGAGCCGCCGAGTCGGGACGCGAGTTCATCATCGCGTGCGGCGGCGACGGAACGATCAACGAGGTCGCGAACGGAATTTTGCAGGCCGGCGGATCAGCTGAACTCGGAGTATTTCCGTCGGGCACGGGCGGTGACTTTCGTCGAACGATCAAGATGCCGCAATCGACACGCGACGCTGCACGCGCACTTCGCACCGGACGCACCGAGACGATCGACGTCGGACGCGTGACCTATCAGAATCATGACGGCGAAGCCGAATCGCGTTACTTTCTCAACGTCTCCTCTTTCGGCCTGGCAGCCTCTATCATCGAACGCGTGAAATGTTCGACGTCGCTGTCATGGCTGCCGGTCGACGCGTTTCGCGGCAAGGCGAGTTTCGCTCTCTCGACACTGCAGCAAGTCACGGGACTCGATGCGTCGGCCGTAAAGATACGCATCGACAACGGCGAGGAAAGGTCCCTCGGCACCATAAATTTCTGCATCGCTAACGCACGTTTCTTCGGCGGCGGAATGAAGATCGCACCTGACGCGAAACTCACCGATGGCCTGCTCGATGTCGTCAACATCGGCGACATCCGCACCGCGAAGATCCTGCTCAACGCGTTCACGCTCTACCGCGGAACGCATTTAGATCTTTCGGAAGTAAAATGCACGCTCGCCCGCCGCGTCGAAGCTCGTCCCGCCGACGGACATCCGGAAATCCATATCGAGGTCGACGGCGAACTTCCCGGGAAACTGCCGGCCGTTTACGAAGTCATTCCCCGCGCGTTGAAGATCAGAGTGCCGGCAAACTAAACTTGGTTTGTTCGTAACAAATGAACCAATGAACGACACTAGACGGATAACCATAATCGGCGGCGGCGCAAGCGGGACGCTTCTCGCGGTAAACCTTTTACAGCAAAGCGGCGATCGGCCCGTGTCCATCGATCTGATCGAAAAGCGTGAACGCGTCGGACGCGGCGTCGCGTTTTCGACCGCCGACGAATGCCATCTGTTGAACGTTCCGGCCGCGAAGATGGGAGCGTTTCCCGACGACATCGAGCATTTTCACGGCTGGCTTGGCGAGAACAATTTCGAATACGCACCGTCTGATTTTGTACCGCGAAAACTTTTCGGCCGGTACCTCACGGAAGTATTCGAGAGCGCCGTCAATACGAATCCGTCTGGCTCAACATTTAGACTGCACAACGACGAGGCCGTCGATATCGATCTCGATTCACAGCCCGCAAACGTAAAACTCGCTTCCGGCAGTGAGATCCCGCCCGACAAGGTCGTGCTCGCGTTCGGCAACTTTTTGCCGCCGCACCCGAGCGTTGCGAACCTCGATTTTGTCTCCGCACCAAAATATTTTCAGGATCCATGGAGCGCGAAGGTTGCAACTGAGATCGCACCCGACGACACCGTCCTCATCATCGGCACCGGACTTTCGATGGTGGATTTCTTGATGCGTTATCACCGTTCGAAACACCGCGGAAAGATCTACGCAATCTCGACTCGCGGGTTGCTTCCCGCGGTTCATAAACTCGGCTACGCATACGACTCGTTCATCGACGAGATCCGCCCGATGACGCGGATCACAGACATTCTCAAAGCGGTGCGTCGTCACGTCGCGTCCGCGTCCGCCGACAGCAGCGATTGGCGTGCGGTCATCGATTCGCTGCGTCCGCACACGCAGGAGATCTGGCTAAACCTGCCGACTGCGGAGAAAAAATATTTCATGCAGCATCTCAGCCGCTACTGGAACGTGTCGCGGCACCGAATGCCCGCCGAGGCAGCCGCGGTAGTGGACGAAATGCAGGCGACCGGCCGCCTTGCAGTAATGAAGGGCCGCCTGAAAACGATCGACTGGAACGGCGGCAAGTTTAACGTAGGTTTCGCGTCGAACGGCGAGATCGGCGGTGTGGAGACCAACGCGGTCATTAACTGCATCGGCTCGGAAAGTAACTTTGAACGTCTCGATTCCCCGCTTGTCAAAAATCTTTTCGCCGGCGGGCACATCCGCAACGATTCGCTTTCGCTCGGCCTCGACGCCGCACCGGACGGCACAATCATCGACAGAAACGGTTCGCCGTCCGATCGATTGTTTACGCTCGGGACTGCGCTAAAAGGCGTGCTTTGGGAATCAACCGCGATACCCGAAATCCGCGTTCAGGCGCGTGCACTGGCCGAAAAGCTGCTTGCATCCTGACGGTTTCCCGCCGTCGCCTAACTAGCCAAACGTCTGTTCCGGTGGTAATTTACCGGTATACACATCCTTACGCGGTCCGGAACGGTCCCGGACAATTTATGACCAATTCGTTCTGCCAGTTAATAGTCGAAGCCGCCGAAGCACACGCCGACAAGATCGCGATGGAGATCATCGGCGTGCCGGGCACCGAATATACGTTCGCCGAGGAATTGAGCGCGATCCGCAGCGTCGCTTACCGCCTCGAGAAAGAAGGCATCGCATTCGGCGACCGCGTCGCGTTGATCGGTGAGAACCATCCGCGTTGGGCGATCGCCTATTTCGGAATATTATTTCGCGGCGCCGTTTGCGTCCCGATCGACCCGCACGGCGAGATCGACACGATCGTAAATTTTCTCGAAAACTCCGAAGCCAAAATGGCCTTCATCGGCGATGGCTTCGTCGAGACATTCGCAAAAGTCTCCGCTAAACTCGGCCGCGATCTGCCGGCTGTTTTATTGCAAACGATCGAACCGCCGAGACGCGGAGACGCCGATGAGAAAGCAATTGAAAAGGGAAAATCGAAAACTGAGAAAGAAAATCCGGGCGGCGCCGTGGACCGCGATTCTCAACTCTCAATTCTCAATTCCTTCCCGTCTTCGCGTCTCGGCGGTGAAAATACTTTTGGATCATTCGACGACTGGGCATCGACGCCGCGTCCGGATGGTTACGACCAAAATCCCACGCCCGCACAGCCCGACGATCTCGCTGTATTGATCTACACATCCGGCACGACGGGCACGCCAAAAGGTGTTCCGCTCACGCACGGCAACATTTTTTACGAGGCGATCGGCTGCCAGGAGGTGATGCACATCTCAGAGAACGAGGTTGTTCTCAGCGTGCTGCCGCTGTTTCACGTGTTCGCGCAGGTCGTAAACCTCTGGGTGATCGCCAGCATCGGCGGCAAGATCTGTTACGTCAAGGAACTTGCGCCGGCCGAGCTGACCAAGGCGTTCGAGACAAAACAGATCACGCTGCTGACAGGTGTACCGCGGCTGTGGTACCTGTTTCACAAAAAGATCTTCGACGGCGTCGCCGCTCAGCCGAAACCTGTGCAATGGCTGTTCGCCGCAATGCTGAAAACGAACGGTTTCCTTCGTGACAATTTCGGCGTTAACCTAGGCAGCAAATTCTTCAAAAAGGTCCACGACGGCTTCGGCGGAAAGCTGCACATCACCATCTCGGCCGGTTCGCGATTCGACGAAAAGATCGCCCGCGATTATCACTCGCTCGGATTCACGCTCGTCCAGGGTTACGGCCTGACCGAGACGAGCGGGGCCGTCACCTCGACGCGGTTTGAAGACAACGTCGTCGGCTCGGTCGGCGTCGCCGTCAATTATGCCGAGATCAAACTCGGCGAGCTCAACGACGAAGGCGCCGGCGAGGTTTTGATCAAAGGCAAAATGGTGTTCGGCGGATATTACAAAAACCCGGAAGCGACAAAGGAAGCATTCACGGAGGACGGCTGGTTCAAATCGGGCGATCTCGGCAAGCTCGACAAAAACGGCCACCTTTTTATCGTCGGCCGTTCAAAAGATGTCATCGTTCTGCCCAACGGCAAGAACATTCACCCCGAAGATCTCGAGGTCAAATATTTAAAATCGCCGATGGTCGAAGAAATGGCGATACTTGGCGTCAAGGACGAGGCCGGTGATCACGCCGGTGCCGAAAAACTCGTCGCGGTCGTCGTGCCTGATTTTGCATATCTCAAAGCGAACAACATCGCCAACTCGCGCGAGGCCATCCGTTACGAGCTCGACGACATCGGGCGTTCAATGCCCGAATACCAGCGCGTCCGCAACTACATCATTCACAGCGAGCCGCTGCCGCGGACCGCAACGCGAAAGGTCAAACGGTTCGAGCTGCAAAAACAGTTATTCGCGAACGGCCTCGTCGATCAGGAAGACGTGCCCAGAAAGGCACTCGAACTTTCCGATACCGACCGCCAACTGCTGGAAACGAACGCCGGCAAGGCGGTCGTTGCGGCGATAAAAAAGAACGTCAAAGACACGGAAACGGTCCATCCGTCGATGAATCTCGAGCTCGATCTCGGCCTCGATTCCCTCTCGCGTGCGGAGGTTTTTGCCTCGCTCGAACAGGCGTTCGCCACCGACTTCGACGCCGAAGAAGCAGCTCAGGCGCTCAGCGTTGCCGACACGATCAAGCTTGTCCAGAGCCGCGTCGGCGAAGCGGAAACATCAGCCGATATTACGAAAGAGATCAACTGGGGAACGATCGTCCGCGAGGCCGAGCCGGACTTTCCGGAAGTTCAGGGCGTTTTGAAGAACAGGACGCTTTTCCTCAGCTTCGCGTTCGTGGTATATCGCGGCTTCAATTTGTTCAGCCGCCTGTTTTTCAGGCTCGAAGTCGACGGCCTGGAAAATCTCCGGGCGATGAAACGGCCGTTCATCATCGCTCCCAACCACCAGAGCTACCTCGACCCATTCGTCCTGACATCGAACTATCCTTTCGACATTTTCCGCCACACATTCCACGTCGGCGCGAGCCAGTTTTTCCAGAGCCGCTTTATGCAGTGGGTCGCGTCGATGCTGCGCGTTGTGCCGATCGACGCCGACACGCAATTGATGAAGGCGATGAAAGCCGGAGCGATCGGCCTGCGGCACGGTCAAGTGCTGAACATCTACCCCGAAGGCGAACGCGCCTACGACGGCGACCTGCATGACTTCAAAAAAGGCGCCGCTATTCTCGCAACCGAGCTCGATCTTCCGATACTTCCCGTCGCTCTCGACGGCCTCCAAAACGTATGGGCACGCAAATCCTGGCGCATCCGTGCAGCCAAGGTAAAGATAAAGATCGGCAAACCGTTCTACGCGCGCGACGTGGTCGGCCGCGAGCCCAAGAGGTCAGAACCAGCTGCATCAGCGGGTGGCAAAGTCGCGATCGCAAACTCAGCATCGGTCCAAACTCTCACCGCGCCGATCGCACCGTCACAGGCCGCATCCAACCGCGAAGATACGTACGCAGCAGTCACCGCTCATCTCCGCGACGTAATAGCGGAGATGATTAACGAAATGCGCAAAACGACCAAATGAGAAAAGGAGAATAATTCGTATGCCGATCATCCACAAAGACGCAATTGCCTGTCTATTACTTTTGGCCCTTTCCGCATTAGGCTGCCGATTTTTTCAGGGAGCGACGGCCAACCAGTCTCCCGTCTCGAACACGGCGGCTCCGCATGCAAATTCTTCGCCCGCGAGCGACGTTGCCGACAGTTCCGGAAACTCGGGCGATTCCGGTGATTTTGTGCCTTCCGGAACGGGTGTCGAAAAGGAAAAGCCCGCCGCGGGCACAAGTAATGTGCAGGGCAAGGTGCTGTATAACGGGCAGCCCGCCGACGGCATCGATGTGAAGCTTTGCGAAACTTTTAACCAGTATTTCGGCGGGTGCGGCGGTGATACGTACACGGCAAAAACAGACGCGAGCGGCGAGTACCTGATCAAAAATGTGCCGCCCGGAATATACGAAGGGTTGGTCGCGAAGGTCTTCAAGACAGACTATTACGTCTTTGCTACGACCGGTTTCATCGGGTCCGCCAAATACCAGATCGATGCGGACAAAACATTCTTCGCTCCCGATACGAACCTTTTCAAGAACGATCTAAAACTCGTCAGTCCGAAGGCCGGCTCAAAGGTTCCGGCGGGCAGCACCGAGGTGAAGTGGGAAGCCTATCCCGACGCCGTTTACTACAAGCTCAGCGTAAACGGCGACAGTTCGACCGGTGCCGAGACC
>JBDTUT010000047.1:0-8578 GCA_040007515.1 Acidobacteriota bacterium
ACCGGCGAGGTACTCAAGCCCGGCGAGATCAATATACCCGAGGGCGGCCTGCCGCTGACGCAGGCCGTCGCCATGGCGAGCGGCATCAGCCGTGAGGCCAAAACGAAAAATATTAAGATCTACCGGCGCAAGATCGGCACGTCCGAACAGCAAGTGATCGTGGCGAACTACGACCAGATAAAAAAGGGCACAGAGAAAGATATAATGCTCGAGCCGTTCGACATAGTTGAAGTCGATAAGGCGGCGAAAAAATTCACCGATTACCTGCTGGAGTTCGCGACCGGCCTGCCGAACAGGATCCCGATCCCGATTCTCTAAGAAATATAGGAAATAAAAAAGCCCGCAACAGCTCGCGGGCTTTTTTATTCGCGTTCGCGGTACATATTGTCGATGACGTCGCGGTACTTTTCATCCACGACCCGCCTCTTGACCTTTAACGTCGGCGTCAATTCGCCGCCGTCGACCGTTAGCTCGTTTTCGAGCAGCGCGATCTTTTTCACTGTTTCAAATCGTGCTAGGCCTTCGGTCGCATGCGCAACCTGTCGTTCGATCAGGTCGAGTATTTGCGGGCTGTGGCAGAACTGCTCCGGCGTCTCCAAATGGGCGAAGCCTTTGTGCTTCGCGTACGATTCGAGCATTTCAAAATTCGGCACAATCAGCGCCGCGGCAAACTTTCGGCCGTTCCCGACGAGCACCGCCTGACTCACAAAACGCGACGATCGGATCATCTGTTCGATCGGCGACGGCGCGATGTACTTACCGCCCGACGTCTTGAACAATTCTTTCTTCCGGTCCGTAATCACGAGAAAGCCGTCATCCAGGTGGCCGATGTCGCCAGTCCTGAACCACCCGTCGTCCGTGAACGCGTCGTGCGTCGCGGCCGCGTTATTGTAATAGCCCAGCATGACGCCGGGACCATGTGCCTCGATCTCGCCGTCGCTCGCGATCCGCACCTTGAAATTGCGTATCGGTTTTCCCACCGAGCCGAGTTTGGCGTCTATCGCGTTGTTAGACGAAATGACGGGCGAGGTCTCGGTCAGCCCGTAGCCCTGCATTATCGGAATGCCCGCGCCGGTGAAGATAAGGTAAATGTCGTCCGGCAACGCCGCGCCGCCGCAGATGCATGAACGTAGGCGTCCGCCAAAAAAATCGCGAAGCTGCGTATAAACGAGCCGGTCGGCAATAAAATGCTTTAGCATGAGCGGCATCGGGATCGGCCGTTTTTCTGCATTGTGGAGTGCAAATTCTCTGGCCGTATCTATCGCCCAATCAAATACTTTCTCTTTCACGCCGCCGGCTTGCGCAGCTTTCAGCTTCGCTTTTGAGTAAACCTTTTCGAAAATGCGCGGCACGCCGACAAATATCGTCGGACGCACTTCGCGCAGATTGTCAGGGGCACGATCGACCGATTCGGCATAATGCACCGCCATGCCGTTGAGTATGTAGAGGTACATCGCCGAGCGTTCGAAAATATGCGACAGCGGCAGTACGGACAGCGGGACGTCCGCCGACGAGAACGTATATTTTTCGCCGGAGTCGATAACGTTGGACACGATGTTCGCGTGCGTGAGCATCACGCCTTTGGGCTCGCCGGTCGTGCCGCTGGTGTAGATCAGCGTGGCGATGTCCGCAGGTTGAGCCGCGCGCGATATCTCGTCGAAAAGCTCAGGCCGCTGTTTTCGAAGCTCGGCTCCGGACGTCTCAAACTCCGCGATCGAGACCGCGTTCGCGATGCCGCGACCTGCATCATCGAAAAAGATGATCTTTTCGAGTGCCGGGCATTCGGGCACGATCTCAGCGATACGTTCGTAAGATGCGCGATCCTGAATGAACAACGCTTTCGTGCCAGAATTGTTGAGAATAAAGCTGATCGTCTTCGGCGCAAGCGTTGTGTACAGCGGGACGTCCACGACGCCCGCGAGTTGGCAGCCGGCGTCGGCCAGCGTCCAAAGCGGTGAGTTCGAAGCCAGGATCGCTGCCTTGTCGCCCGTTCGCAGCCCGATCGCGTAAAGACCGAGAGCAATGTTGCCGGCTCGCTCGATCATCTCCGCCGACGAGATGTGTCGCCACTCTCCGCCGGACTTGAAATTGAGAGCATCAGCCCGGCCGTATTTCGCCGCCGCCTGGAGAAAGAGTCCGCCGAGCGTCGCAGGTTCGTCCGCGAGCAGCGGCGTCCCGCGGGCCGTGGTGCGCGCCGTACGAATTGTCGATTCGCTCACCTCGTTCATTGCTTTACCAAAATGCCTCCGAAAAAGAGCTTGATCACCTCGTCTGCCATCGGTGCGAGCGGGTACTGCTTTTTGGAAAGGATCCAGTTCGTCACCATCTCGTCGAGAGCGCCGTAGAGGATCTTTGCGCAGATGACTGGCTTGATCTCCTTGGTGAAAACACCGCTCTTCTGGCCCTCGGCTATCGTGTGGAGGATGATATCGAGATATTCGGCGAAGCCCGCGGCCGAGAATTCCTGCATGAACTTGGTCGAGCCGCGAAGCTCCACCTGAAAGACGATTGCAAGGTTGCGGTCGGAGCCCAGCCGCTCGAGATGCATACGGGCGATTCGTTTCAGTTTGTCCGCCGGGTCGGCGATCGCGGCGAGCTCGCGTTTCCCTTCCGAGATAAAATCCTCCATCGCGCGGTCGAATATGGAATGAAGTATCTCGTCCTTACTTTTAAAGTAAAGATAAACGGTGCCGTCGGCGATCCCGGCCTCGCCGGCTATGTCCGAGACCTTCGAATTGAAGTAGCCTTTGCCGGCAAAGACCTTGATCGCGGCGCGCCGGATCGCCTCGCGCTTATCGCCTACCGGTGCTCGAACTGATGTGCCTGAGCGTGAAATGCGGACCATACTTTTGGTTTTGTTCGACGGAGATGAGCACGCAGATCGGCGGATGATTACACCGATACCGTGCTCGCGGCTCTGAATGAATACTCATTCATTGGAACTAAACTATACCAAAAGTCGTGAGCAGGCAAGTATTTTCGGGAAAATGGGGGGATTCGACTCGGCGCAAATCAAAGTGGGCCCGGCGACAAATGTCGCCGGGCCCAAGTTTGTGAATCGAGAATGGCGGAGAGGACAGGACTCGAACCTGCAAGCGATCACTCGCGGTAGTTTTCAAGACTACTGCCTTACCAATTAGGCTACCTCTCCGAACGGTGAGCCGAGACACCGGTTCGCCGAATGAAAAATATATCGTATTAATAGCTCATAAACAACTGCATCTCCGTCGACAAAAAAAGCCCGGCCGAGACGACTCAGCCGGGTTACAGAGAGTAGAGGAGAGAAACACCCCTAGAGAGAACTTATTCGGACGCGAGCACGCGCGATATCTGCGAATCGATGTTCGCCGCCTTGTCCCAGCCGTCCGTGCGAAGCTTTATCGCGCCGTGACGGTCGAGCAGAAAATGTGCGGGAAAGCCCATATTTATGTTCCCGCCAGCGTCCTTGTCCGCGTATTTGAGAAATATTCCGAAGCTATTCGGCAAAATGTTGAAATTGAAGGGCGTTTTTTGTATATACGGGCCGACCTTGGTCTGGTTGTCCATCGTGACCGCCAGAAAAACGACGTCCTTGCCGCGATAGCGTTCGACGACCTGATTGAGCTTGGGTATCTCGCTATGGCAGATCGCACATCGTGTCGACCAGAAAGTGATGAGCACGACCTTACCCTGCAGTTGGCTTAGATTGTATGTTTTACCGTCCATCCCTTCCGCCGCAAAGTCGGGTGCCGCGGAACCGATCGTCAGGTTCTGCTGGGCGAATGCCGACACGGCAAGAGCCAGGGATAGTAATACTATTGATAAAAGACGCATTCTTGTGACGGTGGGTCGGGGTTTAATCTTGTTCAAGGGTGTTCAACACCCTATATTTAAACAATATGAGTAATAAGGATCAAATCCCGAATTTATTTATTGCAGCTTTGAAGGGGTTTATTTGGAGAGGTTCCAAACTCACCGGCAATCGGATGGGTGGATCCGAGAAGTGCAAGCGAGGGTGAGGGCATAAAGCCGGCCGCGCTTCAACATGTTAAAATTTTCTAATGCTGCTTGAGGAACTTCACGTACGCGGCTTTCGCAATTTAGATGGGGATATCTTTTGCGGTGCCGACTTAAACATTCTAATAGGTGATAACGGACAAGGCAAGACCAACTATCTGGAATCTATCTACATCCTCGCGACGACACGTTCATTCAAGACCGCCAAGCTGCAGGAAGCGATTCGTTTCGGCGACGACATCGCAACCATCCGCGGCCGCGTCCGACAGAGCGAGGACATCCACCGCGAGCTGCAGGCGGCACTGCAGGGCAACACAAAAACATTTCTCGTAAACGGAAAGCGTGAGAGCGTTCAGGAATATCTCGGGCAGCTGCACGCAGTGGTGTTCAATTCGGACGAGCTCGAGATCGTCCGCGGCCAGCCGGATTCGCGTCGTAGGTTTCTAGACGGAGCGATCGTCGCTATCCATCCGCCGTACGTGCAGACGATCACCGATTACAACCGCGTGCTGAAACAAAAGAATTCGCTTTTGCAGTCGGCACGCGACAACGAATTCGGCTTAGACAAAACGACCGCGCTGCTCCAGCCGTGGAACGAGCAGATCGTACAGCTTGCAACCAAGATCCACCGTTCACGCGTCCGTATTGTCGAGCGCCTGAACGAAGCTCTTGAGCGCGATCTGTTCGGCACCGAGAAGATCGAGATCCGCTACGTTTCTTCGCTCGAGGGCAAAGGCGACCTCGCCGATTACGAAGCTCTCATCGCGGAACGCCTAAATCTCCGTGTCCAGGCCGAGACGGTCGCCGGCCACGCCCTAATCGGCACGCACCGCGACGATCTCGAAATACTGCTCGACGGCCACGACATCCGAAAATACGGCTCAGCCGGCCAGCAGCGAAGCGCGCTTCTCATGCTCCAGCTCGCAAACATCGCGATCTACTTTGCCCAACGTGGCGAATACCCGCTGTTCCTCCTCGACGACATCGACGCCGAACTCGACTATCACCGCATCGGCCAGTTACTCGAATTCCTGAAAGGAAAGACGCAGACATTCGTAACAACCTCGAAACAGAATTTCGTAGAGAAGTTCGGCAGCGGTGCGAACATCCTAAAGATCGATGCCGGCCGCGCCGAAGGCGGCCCACCTGCACTACTCCAAAGGGCGTGAGACAAACAAGTCAGTACCACCTCGCGCAGGTCAAACAGGTCAGTACCACCTCGCGTAAGCGGATGGGTTCTCCGATCTGTCGGTACCACCTCGCGTGAGCGGGTGGGTTCTTCGAATTGGAACTAGAAATCTATCTGAAAACAAATAAATAGCCGCCTGCGAATTCAGAACGCAGGCGGCTTCATATTCACTCGTTTAGGCGAGGTCCGCTTTATTATGCTTCGAACGGAATTTCCGCGTTCTGCATTATTCCGAGGTCGTTTCGGCTGACCTTTTCGAGGAGTTTCGGATCGTCGAACATCTTGACGAGGCCGTTGACGGTTGCGTAGCGTGGTTCGTCCGCGACGGCAACGGCGAGGTTGATGTAGGAACGCATGTACTGGTCGATGCCGTCGAGCAGCGCGCCGCCGCCCGTCAAAATCACGCCGCGGTCATAGATGTCGGCGGCAACCTCGGGGCGCAGTTCAGTGAGCGTTTCCTTTACGGTTTGCGCGATTCGGCGGACGATCGACTCGACGATCGGGTAAACTTCGCCGGTGGTGATCTCGACGGCGGCCGGGCTGCCGGTCTGCACGTCGCGTCCACGGACCTCGGTGGTCTTCCCAATGTCATCCGGCAAAAAAGCCGTCGCGAACGTCGTCTTCAGATGTTCGGTGGTTTCCTCGCCGACCTGCAGGCCGCGGTGGCGGCGGAGGTGCGTAGCGAGGACCGCGTTGATCTCGTTGCTTCCAAATCTTTCCGACGTCGAATGCACGACCGATCCTTTCGCGATAACGGCGATGTTGGTCGTGCCCGCGCCGATATCGACGATGGCCGACGCGCGTTTGTCGGACGGAACAACACCGGCGCCGAACGCGGCGGCGAGGCCTTCTTCCATCATATAAACTTTTCCGATTCCGGCTTCGTCGGCGGCATGAAGTAGCGCTCGCTGCTCAACGTGCGTGACATCCGACACCATGCTCATCACCGCGTGCAGCGAGATGTTAGATCCGCCCGTCTTCGCCTTTTTGACGAAGTGGGCGAGCATCTTTTTCGTGCGTTCAAAATCGCCGACGACACCGCCGGTCAGCGGTGCGCGCACGACGACGTCGCGGCCCTCGCGGCCGGTCATGTCGGCGGCTTCCTGGCCGAATGCGACGATCTCTTCGGTTATTTCGTTGATGGCAACAAGCGAAGGTTCATCCAGTACAATTCCGCGGCCTTTGACGGCAATGATAGTGCTGGACGTTCCGAGGTCGATCGCCATCGAATCTGTTACAAGCTTTTTTAATGACGAAATCTTTAACATACAAGATCGGGGGGTGAGTAATTATATTCTTATTCACAAGCGGCTGCCAACAACTTTCTTGGCCGCTCGCTTGGTTCATTTAACTCCAACGAACTTCGAGAACATTCACTGGTTGGACGCGATTTTTCACCGTCAGCGGTTCGCGTGCTGTGACGGGAATTAGATTCCCGCTGGCCGCCGCGGTTGCCTCGCTCATCAAAATTTCGCCGCCTGCCGCGTTCGATTCGAGCCGAGCGGCGAGGTTGACCGTGTCGCCGATCGCGGTGTACTCAGAACGCTTTTCAGAGCCTATATATCCGATCGTCGCCTCGCCCGTATGCAGACCGATGCCGACCGATATCTGAGTGTAGCCTTCCGTTCGAAGCTCCGCGTTCAGCGTTGCCAGACGCTTCTGCATCGTAACGGCCGTCTTGACCGCGTTCAGTGCGTCCTCGGGCGAAGCTGTAGGGGCACCGAAAATTGCCATCAGGCCGTCGCCGATATATTTGTCGAGCGTCCCGCCGTGGGCGAATATGATGTCGGTCATCACCGAAAAATATCTGTTCAAGAGGCCAACGACCTTTTCGGGGTTCTCACGCTCGGACAAAGCGGTAAACCCGCGAATGTCAGCGAACAAGACCGTCACCGTTTGGTTGACGCCGCCGAGGCGGAACGAGTCCGGATTGTCGAGCAACTGCTTGACGACGTACTCGGGCATGAACCGGCTGTAGTTCGCCCGTGCGACCTCTTCGCGTGCCAGCCGTTTGTGCGCTTTGACCGTCTCGACCGTGACCGCGGTTTGAGCGGCGACAGCACTGATCAATTCGAGATGATCAGGCGAGAACGCGGCGAACGGGTCGAGACGGTCAGCATAGAGAACGCCGTGAACGTTCGACTCGGTTATCAGCGGCGCGCATATCGTCGACCTGACGCCCTGCGAAACGATCGAGTCCGACCCGCGAAACTGCTCGTCGGTCTTCGCGTCCTGCGACAGGATCGCGACCTTTTCGCGCATCACTTTTTGCGTGATGGTGCGGCTGATGGTCAGCGTCTCGGTCAATTTTTCAATTCGCTCATCGCGCGTTTTAACGCCGACCGGATAAAGACTGTAATCGAGAATTTTGCCGTCCAGCGTCTCATCGGCAATGAGAGCGACGACCCGGTCGGCCGGCGTTCCGCGAAAAATAAGGTCGGTCGCTTTGTCAAAGATCTCTTTCAAGTCAAAGATCGTGCCGATCGATCTGCTCATCTCGTATAGCAGTTCGAGCATCTTCGCTTTTCGCCGCAGGTCCTTGATCTCCTCGGGTGTCGCGACCGCCGATTCCATCGAAAGGTGCGACTGGCGGCCGATGATCTCGTTCGCCGAGATCTCGACCTGCGTGTGGCCGAGAGGCTTGTCGTCGTAGCTGACGCCGGTCGGGGTGTCGGCCTCGGTAAATGCGGTGTGACGGCCGCTAACGCCTTCCGGGAATTTCGCGGGTTCGGGCTCCGGCAGAGATACGGGTACGGCCGTCGGTGCCGGTGCCGCCTCGGCCTGGTCAAATTCGAGGATGCTTTCGCCGATCAATATCTTGTCGCCTTTCCTCAGCACCGTCTCGAGCAGCGGCGAACCGTTAACGAAGACGTGATTGATGCTGCGGATCAGCGTGCCGTTCTCAAAATAGCCGTCGACGAGCCGGAAACCGCTCTCGTCACCGATGACGCGGGCATGCTTGCGCGAGACCCGTCTGTCATTCAGAACGATGTCGCTTTCCTTGGCACGGCCGATCGTATACGCGGTCCCGGATGCGAGATCAGCTTCCCAAATCCGGCCGTTCGGTTCGGTTATCTTTAACGTTGCGCTCACTGTATTGTTATTGTAATTCGTCGCCCGCCTGATGTTAATCGGCGGGTTTGACATTATCCGACAACGGATAACAATTATCAATAAATGTGATGGTCTATTTCGACAAATGTGATGATATATTTCGACAACAATGCCACAACCCGCGTCGCTCCGGCGGTAACTGATGCAATGATGCCATTTCTGCTCTCAGAGTATGGCAACCCGTCGTCGGCCCATTCCGCCGGCCTTGCGGCAAAAGCCGCGGTCGACGCCGCCCGTGACGCCGTCGCGGGACTGTTAGGCTGTGCCTCGTCGAACGAG
>JBDTUT010000048.1:0-8189 GCA_040007515.1 Acidobacteriota bacterium
CGCACCGTTCGTATTGAAGGAGAAATTCCGGTTTTCAGACCTTTTCACCGTCGTACTTTGCATCGGCGGAATGACGCTCTTTTTTGTCGACGGCCGCGATACTTCGACGGCGCCGAACGTGTTTGCCGGCAACATCGTGGCACTGATTTCCGGAGTCTTTTTCGGGCTTTACATATTGTTTTTACGCCACCCGAAATCCTTGCGGCACAACCCGGCGGTCTCGGTCTTTTACGGCAATATCCTGGTGGTCCTGATAATGGTTCCGTTTATCTGGAGTAATCCGCCGGCCGCGGTTTCGGGCGTTGATCTTGCGGCCCTGCTTTTCCTCGGTGTTTTTCAGATCGGGTTGTCGTATATTCTTTTTACGACCGGAATGGCTGCAGGTGTCAGGTCGATGGATGCGAGCATTATCGGGTTCATCGAGCCGCTATTCAATCCGTTCTGGGTGTTTTTGTTCCTCGGCGAGACTCCCTCGGCGATCGCCGTTGTGGGCGGAGCGGTGATCGTTTTGACCGTGGCTTTGCACACGCTTCGCAACACCCGAAACCGCGATTCCATCGCCGTCAAAGGCCCGAATGCCTCTTAACAGTTTTGCTTATAGTGTGATAACCTAAGCAAATACACGCATGCGTGGGAAACGATCATCCGTTAACCCTTTTTAAGATCTCTTCAAATTTATCGCCAACGATTTGAAATAAACTATGACGAATCTAACTATTCCCGAAAATATTAAGAACACCGAACTGCGGAGCTGGGTCGCCGAAATGGCGGACCTGTGCAAGCCGGACAGCGTTTATTGGTGCGACGGTTCCGACACCGAATACGATCGCCTTTGCGAAGAAATGGTCGCAAGCGGGACGTTCGTGCGGCTCAACGAAGAAAAGCGGCCGAACAGCTTTCTCGCCCGCTCGCATCCGTCGGACGTCGCCCGCGTAGAGGATCGGACGTACATTTGTTCGCGTAGCAAGGGCGACGCCGGCCCGACGAATAACTGGATGGCCCCGGCGACGATGAAAACGACGCTGACAGCGAAATTCGACGGCTGTATGAAAGGGCGCACGATGTATGTCGTGCCGTTTTGCATGGGCCCGATCGGTTCTGATATTTCGCAGTTCGGCGTTCAGGTGACAGATTCGCCGTACGTGGCGGTTAACATGAAGATCATGACCCGCATGGGCACGAAAGCCCTCGACGCTCTCGGCGACGGTGAGTTCGTCCACTGTCTGCATTCAGTAGGAATGCCGCTCGCGGCAGGGCAGCAGGATGTTCCGTGGCCCTGCTCACCGGACCCGAAGGACAAATACATTGTTCATTTTCCCGAAGAACGCCTGATCTGGAGCTACGGTTCCGGCTACGGCGGCAACGCTTTGCTCGGCAAGAAATGTCTCGCTTTGCGTATTGCCTCGAACCTCGGCCGCGAACAGGGATGGCTCGCCGAGCACATGCTGATCGTCGGCGTTAAGTCACCGGACGGGCGAAAGGATTATGTCTGCGCGGCGTTCCCGTCGGCATGCGGCAAGACCAATTTTGCGATGCTTATCCCACCTAAGCCATTCCTTGAAGAAGGCTGGGAAATTACGACCGTCGGCGACGACATCGCGTGGATCAAACCTAACGCGGACGGAAAACTGCACGCCATCAACCCGGAAGCCGGCTTCTTCGGCGTAGCTCCGGGAACGAACTACGAAACCAATTTCAACGCGATGGAATCGATCAAGGAGAACACGATCTTTACGAACGTGGCCCTGACCGATGACGGCGACGTTTGGTGGGAAGGAATGGGCCCGGCCCCGGCCCACGCCATAGACTGGCAGGGGAATGATTGGACACCGGCGAATGAAAAGCCTGCGTCGCACCCGAATGCGCGGTTCACCGCGCCCATCACGCAGTGCCCGGTAGTCGACGAAGATTTCGACAATCCGGCAGGCGTGCCTGTCACGGCATTTCTATTTGGCGGACGCCGCAACAGCGTCGTGCCGCTTGTGCAGCAATCGTTCAACTGGGCGTTCGGCGTTTATATGGCGGCGACAATGGGTTCGGAAATGACGGCGGCCGCGTTCGGCAATATCGGCGAGGTTCGCCGTGACCCGTTCGCGATGCTTCCCTTTTGCGGTTACCATATGGGCGATTACTTCGCACATTGGCTCAATTTCGGCCGGCAGATACCGGAACCGCCGCGCATCTTCGGCGTAAATTGGTTTCTAAAGGACGCAAACGGCAAGTTCATGTGGCCGGGTTTCGGCGAAAATATGCGTGTTCTTAAATGGATCGTCGAGCGCTCGCGCGGCAAATCGATCGGCGTCGAGACGCCTCTCGGCTGGATGCCGCGTTACGAGGACATGGACTGGAGCGGCCTCGACTTTTCCCGCGAACAGTTTGACGCCGTCATGAACATCGACCGCGATTTGTGGATCAAGGAGATATCGATGCACGACGAGCTTTTCTTTAAGCTCTACGACCGTCTGCCCAAAGAAATGTCGTTTATTCGTGAGCTTCTTGTTTCCAATCTTTGGCGTTCGCCCGAGGGCGGACTGGCAACTCCGCGGCCGGAACCTGCACCTCTGAAAGCGGCGGGCACGGCGGAATAGGCTGGTCGATCTCAGTCAAAATTACTTGAGCCGGAAACTGTGTTTTCCGGCTCTTTTTTTGATCGGGCTATCGGCGCTGCAAACTGATAAAAGTTGCCATCATGTTTTCGGAGTTCTATCCTTAAGTTACGGTAAGGATTATGGATTCAGAACAAGCACGGGGCGAATCAAGCGGCGATTCAAACGATTTTCGATCACGGGTGTCGATGACCTTCAGGGCACTGCGGCATCGCAACTTTCGACTATTTTTTGCCGGGCAATTCATCTCGCTCACGGGAACGTGGATGCAGACCGTCGCGCAGAGCTGGCTGGTCTACCGGCTGACCGGCTCGGTCGTGATGCTCGGGATGATCGGTTTCGCGTCGCAGATACCGGTCTTTTTGCTCGCTCCGTTCGGCGGAACTGTCGCGGACCGCTATAACCGCCACAGGATCATCATTTTCACACAGAGCTTTGCGATGCTGATGGCGTTTAGCCTGGCTCTGCTGACGCTGACCGGAACGATCCAGATCTGGCATCTTTTCGTGATCGCCGCTGGATTAGGCACGGCGAATGCGTTCGACATTCCGGCTCGGCAGGCTTTCGCGGTCGATATGGTCGGCAAGGACGACCTGATCAACGCCATCGCACTGAACTCGTCGATGTTTAACGGTGCGCGAATTGTCGGTCCGGCGATCGCCGGAATACTTGTAGCTCTTGTCGGTGAAGGCTGGTGCTTCTTCCTAAACGCTGTGAGTTACATCGCTGTGATCGCCAGCCTTTTGGTGATGAAGATCACACCGGTCGTTCGACATTCGGAAGGCTCGGCGATCGCGCATATTGCTGAGGGCTTCGATTACGTCGCGAAGACCAAGCCGGTGCGGGCACTTTTGCTTCTACTTGGGCTCGTAAGCCTAATGGGCGGCCCGTACGCTGTTCTTATGCCGATCTTTGCGGACCAATATCTCGGCGGCGGTGCGAGCACGCTGGGCTTTTTGATGGGTGCGAGCGGCTGCGGAGCTCTGCTCGCAGCATTACTCCTTGCGTCGCGACGGCATGTTTTCGGCCTCGTCCGATGGGTGTTGTTCGCGTGCGGCGGGCTCGGCGTTTCGCTGGTGATGTTTTCGTTCTCTCGTTCTTTCTGGCTGTCGGTCTTACTGCTAATTCCCGTCGGTTTTTCAATGATGACGCAGATGTCTTCGTCTAACACACTTGTACAGGCGATGATTCCGGACGAGCTTCGCGGTCGCGTAATGAGCCTCTATTCGATGATGTTCATGGGCGTCGCACCGATCGGAGCTCTGCTGGCGGGAACGCTCGCCGGCATCGTCGGAGCACCGGAAACCATCGCGATCGGCGGAATCGCATGCGTCGCGGGTGCGGCGATATTTAGTTTCAAATTGTCAGGAGTCGAAAATCAAGGGCACCAAATGATCATTTCGATGCAGATGACCGCGGGCGAGCCCAATTCGAAAGCGGCATTTCAGACACCGCGATTGGCCGGCCGACAATGAGAAAGCAGAAATTCCTTGTTGTTACGGCGAACGGGTACTAAACTCGCGCCTATAGGAAACGATTTGCCGCTTCCGCGTAAGTGTGCATGAATCAGAATCCATCGCTCAGGTGCCATCGTTTTAGCTCAAATGGGAGGAATTTCGATGATCAAAAAAGGATTAGCTGTAAAACTCGTTGCAAAGCCCGGCAAGGAAGCCGATGTGGAGGCATTTCTTCACAACGGACTCGCTATCGTTGGCGAAGAACCGCTGACTGTCACATGGTATGCGGTTAAATTCAACGAAAATACGTTCGGCATTTTCGACACGTTCGACGACGACGAGGGCCGCGACGCTCATCTTAACGGCGAAGTCGCCAAGGCACTCATGGCAAAGGCCGGTGAACTTTTGGCCGAGCCGCCGCAGATCGATAAGATCGAAATTATCGCGGCGAAACCGCAGGAGTTCCTCTCGACCGGAACCGCGGCCGGCTGAGATCTGCCGTTCTGACAAAAACAACGAACGGGCTGGAACAAGGCGCAGTGAACTATCGTATAATTAAGTTATATGGACAGCTTCACTAACACATTCGGAAACTCGGCTGCGACGGCACTGCCCGCGCAGCGTGCTTCGTTTATCCGCAAAACGTACATGCTGCTCGCGGCTGCAATTCTTGCGTTCATCGTTGTCGAAGGATTTTTGTTCGCCACGGGCGCAGCGACGATGATCGCGTCTGTCGTTTTCAGCGGCGGTGCGATCGGCTGGCTTCTGGTTCTCGGCCTATTTATGGGCGTCACTTATTTGGCGGAGCGTTGGGCTTCGTCGGAAACCTCGACGGTAACACAGTATCTGGGGCTCGGCATTTTCGTTGTTGCCGAGGCAGTGATCTTTGTGCCGATGATAATGATCGCGACGTATTACTCCGGAGACGCGGGCGTCCTGATGAAGGCCGGAATCGTGACGCTCGGTTTGTTTCTCGGCATAACGGCTACCGTGTTTATAACCAGGAGCGACTTCAGTTTCCTGGCCCCGATCCTCGCTATCGGCGGATTTGCTGCTCTTGGCTTCATCGTCGCGAGTGCTTTGTTCGGCTTTTCGCTGGGTAACGTATTTGCGTTCGTGATGGTCGCATTCGCGGGCACGGCGATCCTTTATGAGACGTCAAACGTCCTGCACCGCTTCAACACCAACCAGCACGTCGCGGCGGCCTTAACGCTATTCGCCAGTGTTGCTCTGCTGTTCTGGTACATTCTGCGAATATTCAGTTCGCGTCGGTAGTTGATTAATTGAAAAGGCGGCCTCGACGGGCCGCCTTTTTTGCGCTCATTTCTGCGTTCACTTGAAGTTAGGCTTCGTCGTCCTCTCCGAATACGATGCGTTTCACGCCGTCGCGCTGCACTCCGCGTGAACTTCCCGACGTGTCGAGGTCCTGCAGCATAATGTTGCCGTCGCTGTCCTTCATAAGAACTTCGATACGGCGTTCGGCGCTTGTCAATCTTTCGCGGCACTCGCGTGAAAGCCGCACGCCGTCTTCAAATAATTTAAGGCTTTCCTCGAGCGGCAGGTCGCCGTTCTCCAATTTGCGAACGACGGTTTCGAGCTCGCCGAGAGATGATTCAAAAGTTTTTCCCATATCCGACGTTTACTTTAAGGCTTCTTCCGCATTTTTCAAAAGTTCGTTGAGATTTTTTATCCCGAGCCGTTCACCGGCCGGCGTTTTACCGTTATTCGTGGCGGCGAAGATCACTTCCTGGCCGATCGCCTTCGCGATGCGCTCGGAGAGTTCGTTATCCTTTACACCTACGATCTTCCACTGCTCGCCCTCACGCATCATCTTGAATTCGAACGAATGGTCGGGCAGCAAGCTTTTGACGGTTGCGGCATTTCCGGACGTTTCGATATCAAGATAGCGTCCGGCTCCGATCACCATCGCGGCAAAAGGAATGTTTCCGAACTTTTCAGACTTGCGGCGGATCAAACCCGGCAATTCGCTGCGGGCACGGTCTTTGACGGCCGGCATCATCGGACCCGCTACCTGAGCGACACGCTCGATCGTCTGCGACGGCAGGCCGCGGCCATAGATCTCGACGGCTTTCGATGTGATCTGCGGCATAAAATCGTCGACAACAGCGCCGGTGTCCACGAGTTTGTCGATCGACGCCTGATCATTCCTGCGTGCGGCGTCGATGATCAGTGCGAGCGAGTACTGCGGCGTGCCCTTGAAACTCTGCCAGTAAAAATAACTGCTTACACCGACCGCCGCAACAAGAACAAGAGCGACCGCCGACACCGACAAAAGTATCCTTTTGAATCGGCCGGCAGCCTGTGTTTCGGCAAATCCGCCGAACCCGATCTCACCGACGTCGTCGTTAGCTTGCAAAGTCGTTATATATCTCGCCATCCTTGTTTTCAATCGACCAATAAAACCTTTGTCTTCAATCTTCCCTCGCCGAGACGTACGTCGAGCTCGTCATCCACAGCGACCTGTTCCGAACGTCGCACGATCTCGCCGTAAGAAGTTTCAGTGATCGAAAATCCGCGTTTCAAAACCGACAACGGCGACAACGCATCGAGCTTTGCCATACAGATCTTGAGGCTTTTCAGCTTACCATTCAGAAGCGCTTCCGATGCGGCGACGCTCCGCTGCTGCAGCACCGCCAAGCTTGTGTTGGCGGCTCCGACCTTCGATGCAAGGCTGAGCGGCGAAAGTTGCGAAATAATTGACCGCAGTTTTTGGTCAAGCGCTTCGACGCGGGATGTGAACGCGCGTTCGCCACGTTCCGCCAGCACCGAGATCGCCGCTGAACGATCCGTCACAGACGCCGGAAATGTGGCAAATACGGGTGACATTGCTGCTGTCTGAAACTTGTTGACGGATTTCAAAAGCGCGTAATTCGCCAGTTGAAACAGGTCGGACTCGCGGCTCGCGAGATACGCGAGAACGTCGTCCTCACGCTGTGCCACGATCTCTGCGGCCGCCGACGGCGTTGCGGCTCGCAGGTCGGCGGCAAAATCGGCGATCGTGAAATCGATCTCATGGCCCACGGCTGAGATAACCGGTATCTCTGAACCCCGGATCGCTCGGGCGACGATCTCTTCGTTGAATGCCCAAAGATCTTCGGATGAGCCGCCGCCGCGGCCGACGATCAGTACGTCGATCCGCTGATCAGGGGAAAGCGTCAGGTTCATCTCGTTCGCGGTCCTAACGGCATTCACGATCTCTTCACCGGCCGTCTCGCCCTGAACGCGGCTCGGGATCAGTACCACGCTGACGGACCGAGCACGCCGTGACAGAACATGCAGAATATCGAACAACGCCGCACCGGTCGGCGAGGTCACGATACCAACGCGACGCGGGAACGCCGGCATCGGACGCTTCACCGCCTCATCAAATAGGCCTTCGGCTTCGAGTTTTGCCTTGATTTGCTCAAATGCGACACGCAGAGCACCTTCGCCGACAGGTTCGAGCGAATCGACAAGGATCTGATATTCACCGCGCGGCTCGTACAGCGTAAGGCGGCCCCGAACGCGGACCTGAAGTCCGTCGAACGGCTTAAATCGGATGCGGTAGTTCGAGCCTTTGTAACACGCGGCACGCAGCTGCGACGATCCGTCGTTCAAATTGAAATACCAATGTCCGGACCTCGCCGCCGCAAAGTTTACGATCTCGCCCTCGACCCAAACCGACGCGAATTCGCGTTCGAGATGCAGGCGCACCTGAGCGTTCAGTTCCGAGACCGAAAGCGGTTTGCGTACCTCTTCGACATCGAAGAGTGATTGCAGCAGCGATGTTTTTGTTTGCCGGGTTTTCTTCAAATAGTTATGTTGCGTCGACCCAAGACTCGGACCCTCTGTTAGTTCGAATCTGCTTTTAGTTCTTGTTTTTGATCTTCTTTTTTTGTGTGTTTCGTGGATAAATTTTCTTCGGATCATGCTCGTCTGCCGTAGTACCGGATAGAAGAGAAGAATTTATCCACGAAACACACGAAACAAATCAATTAAATCCGACACCGACTGACGAAATTTCTTTTCCTTTATAATATCGAGACCTTTGGAGCATTACTGGACGCGGGTTATCGGCCCGACGCTTGTGAATAGGTTATCGCGTTTTACCTTCACTTTTGTTCTC
>JBDTUT010000049.1:0-8097 GCA_040007515.1 Acidobacteriota bacterium
GAAGCGTTAGAAAACTTTGCCGGCTGCGCCGTCGTGATCAGCCATGACCGCTGGTTCCTCGACCGCATCGCGACGCACATTCTCGCATTCGAAGGCGACTCGCACGTTGAGTATTTCGACGGCAATTACAGCGAATACGAGGCCGACCGCAAACGCCGCCTCGGCCACGACGCCGACCAGCCGCACCGCATAAAATACCGCAACCTTACGCGGGCATAGGCGTGTAATAAAGTTTACGGACGCGGTCGGGTTCCCGGCCGCGTCGCTCTTCATCCCCCAAAGCAGGAAACTAAAGCCTGATGATATTCGAGAAACTAGCCGCGGTGCTGTTTGCCGTTATGCTGTTTTCGGCGTGCACTCAAAACGCCGAACAGGCCAATTCTGTGCCGCCGCCGGCCGCCACCCACGCGGCCGAGCTTCCGCAACCGTCGCCTGCGGTACCGCCGGCATCGCCGATCCCGAACTTGCGGACCGAACTGCTCGACGAACGAAACAAACAAACCACCTCGCCGCTCGGAACATTCGACTTTAAAAATTTCACATACCCACTGCCGCGAGGCTGGCAGAATCCCGATAGTGCCGAGATCACACTGACGAACGGCCGTATCGCACCCGTCGCCGTCGACACCGACCTCGGCATGGACCCGGACGAACTCGCCGAACGCAAGTCTCGCCGGCGGATCGGGATGTCGTATGTGACGACGAAATATTTTGACGTCACGGGCGACGGCGAGGACGAAGCCTTCGTGATCGTAAAGATCGAAACGACCGGCTCGGCCATCCCGCAGATCGTTTACGTTTACACGTGGAAGGACGAAAAGCCGGAGCTGATCTGGCCGTTCCGGACCGGCGACCGCGCCGACGGAGGCTTGAAAGATGTACGCGGCGAGAACGGCGAACTCATCATCGAGCTGTACGGCCAGGACCGATTCCTGCTTGGCGAAACCGAAACGTCCAAGATCACCGACGACGAAGAACAGCTGTGCTGCCCGACATATTTCACCCGTTCGCGCTATAAATGGAACGGAAAGAATTTTCAGCTTCAGGGCAAGCGTCTGACTTTTCTTACGGCCGACCCTGCCGCTGCTCCGGTCGAAAATATGATGGAGGTCGTCGAGAAACAAAAGAGTGGCAAGAAATAAGGGCGTCTGGCTCCTCGCTATTTATTTGTTTCTGGCGGTGTATATTTTGCCGATGTTTCCGCACGGCGGATCGGCTAACGAACTGACGCGTTGGGCGACCGCGGCGTCTCTGGTCGAGAGACACTCTTTCGAGATCTCGTGGACGGAAGACCTCGTCGGCCCCAACGTCGACACGGCGAAGATCGACGGCCGAACGTATTCGAATAAGGCTCCGGGCACCGCGGTCATCGCGGCTCCGTTTTACGCACTTTCGCGCGTATTCACAGGCCCGCCCGACGCGTCGAACATTCGCGTCAGTTGGTTTGTCATGCGGTTTGCTCTGGCGAGCATGCCGCTGTTCCTGCTCGGCCTGTGGCTTTACCGAAAAGGCGTCGACGAAACCGCTCTCGCAGTACTGCTATTCGCCAACCCGCTGTTCGTCTACAGTCTCTTATTTTTCTCGCACGTATTCGTCGCCGTAATCCTCTATTTCGCGTTCCGGCTGATCTACGACAAGTCGCCGATATCGACGCGTCACTGCTTGTACGCCGGAGCTCTGTCCGGTCTCGCGGTCGTTTGCGAATTTCCGGCGCTGTTCGCGGTGGCTGTGATCGGCGGCGGCCTGCTGTTTTCGCAAAAGAAGGAACGGCTGCGGTGCATCGGTTTTTTCATTGCGGGCGGTTTGCCGTTCGCGATAATGCTGCTGTTGTACAACAACGCACTTTTCGGATCGCCGTTCTCGATGTCGTACGCGCACGAGAGCTTTCCCGAATGGGCAGAGGTCGCCGGGCAAGGTGTTTTCGGTATCGGCTTTCCGACCGTGTCGAACGCATTTTTGCTGTTGCTCTCGCCGTCACGCGGGTTGTTCTTTGCGGCGCCGATACTGCTGCTCGCGGCGGTGATGCTGTTTCGCTCGAACGCGTCATTCACCTTGCGTCAGCGCGTCCGGATCGCGGCGGTTGTGGTCCCGATTATTTTGCTCTGCGGCCACGGAGCCGCGCATGGCGGATGGGCGTTCGGGCCGCGTTATCTCGTCTTCGTCGTGCCGTTTTTGCTCGATCCGTTTTTCGACGGCGAACTCTACGATCGCTCGAATGTTTGGCAGGGATTGCTCTTTGCGGTGTCGCTGATACTGTGCGTTTTGCCGGCGCTCACGTTCCCGTTCGCTCCGCCGGAGTTTGTGTTTCCGCACAACAGTTTGTGGATCAATTATCTCGTCCAATTCAACTGGTACGTTCCGAACATGGCGAACGTGTTCGGGGCCCCGAGCACGTTCTGGACGATCGTTCCCGCGCTGCTGTCAATGGCTGTCGTGTTCGCGATCCTGTACCGAACGGTGAGGCGGCCGAAACGATTTTTGTACGGCCTCGCCGCCGGCGTTTTCGTGACGGTCATATATCTCATCATGCCGGGCCTGGATAAAGGCACCGACCTCGCGATCCGCCGCGATTCGATCGCCGAACGATACTTTTCACCGGCGTCTCGATTGTCCGCGTACGCCGGCCGAAACGATGTGAGATCGGCCATCCCGATAGAAAAATATCAGCGATTTATAGAAGAAACGCGCTCGTACGCACCTGACGATTTTCCTTATCTCCCCGCGACGCCGCTAACACCGGGAGCCGGCTCCGTTCAACGCGAAGCCGTCGCATTGCAGCAAAAAGGTCAAATTGCCGAGGCGGAAAAACTGCTTCAAAACGCGGCTCAAAAATATCCGTCCGCCAGGTGCGAGATAAACGCGAACCTTGGCGTCATCTATTACACGACCAACCGAAGGGAACTCGCACAAAGCACGCTCGAAGACGCGGCCGGGCTCGTCACACCGGCGTCACCGCCCGACTGCATGCGGGCATTGTTTTTGCTGGGGACGATCTACCGCGAAAGTGGCCAGCAGGAAAAGGCATCGGCCGTGTTCCAACGATTTTTGACAATTTCGCAAAGCTCGACCGATCCGCAGATCATTCAGTTCCGCCGCGGGCTGCAGTCGAAATAAGACGTATTTTTTTGTTTATCCACTTTGCACCGTAAAGTACTTGACAAATCACATGGCGTGGCATATATTTCCTTTCACTATGGCAAAGACCTTACCTATGCCCGATCGAAATCGAGAGACAGCCGAACCGGTCAGTCTCGGCGAACGTGCCGTCGATAATCTCAAATTTATCCGTGAGACGATGGAGCGTTCGACGCATTTCACGGCCGTTCCCGGTTATGGCGGAATGCTGATGGGCGCGACCGCGATCGTCGCGGCGTACATCGCGCACGGGCAGCCGTACTTGCGCGATTGGCTGATCGTATGGCTGACCGAGGCCGGGCTCGCGTTTGCGATCGGCCTGCTGGCGATGTGGCAGAAATCCAAGATCGCCGGGCAGTCGCTTTTCTCGGTGCCGGCGAAAAAGTTCGCGTTCGGTTTCGCGGCCCCGCTCGTCTGCGGCGGCGTGATCACGCTCGGCCTCTGGCGGTATGAGCATTACGAGCTAATGGCGCCCGTCTGGATGCTGCTCTACGGAGCGGCGGTCGTCACCGGCGGCGCGTTCTCCGTCCGCGTCGTCCCGGTGATGGGCTGGCTGTTCATCGCCGCCGGAGCATTGCAGTTCGCTCTGCCGGCGAGTTACGGGAACATCATGATGGCCGCAAGCTTTGGCCTGATGCACATAATTTTCGGCGCGGTGATCGCCAAGCGTTACGGCGGGTGACTGGACCGCAGGCATCCTTGCCTGCAACGCGTCCGCAGGGACGCGAATCGTGCCGATAACAAAGTTGCGTGATCGATCAGGCGCCTTTTCGCGTTTCACGCTTATTGCAGGCAGGATGCCTGCGCTCCAGTCGGAGAACATATGGCAAGGAAGAATCTAGCGTTACAAAATGAACCCGGCGGCCGACAGTCGTTGCGGATCGAGAAAGCCGCGGGCGATGTTTCCGCCGATCTTGACAAGGTCATACACGAACGCATGCGGCTCGGCACTATCAGTGCGCTCGCAGCGAACAAAAAGCTCAGTTTTACCGATCTCAAAAACCTTCTCAACACGACCGACGGCAACATCAGCGTCCACGCCCGCAAACTCGAAGAAGCCGGCTACGTCACCTGCGAAAAATCATTCAAAGGCCGCATGCCGCTGACCGAATACGCCATCACAAAAGAAGGCAAGAAGGCTCTCGAAAGATATTTGAACCACATGGAAGCGCTGATCAACGCGATGAAAGGAAAGTAAGAATTGCCGTAAGAGTGACGCGTTTACGCGTGAAAGCGACGGATAACTCAGGTGGTGATTTTTACGCGGCCGACTACTAACGGAAATCACGAGTAAACGCGTAACTCGTAAAGGAGGAAAAATGGGCGTGGTGTTACTTGCAATGACGATCGGCGGTTTGATAATCGCCGCGATCCTGCTGGCGATTGCGTGGCTGATCGACAGTGTCTGGCTCAAAAAATTTGTTATTGGCGGCGTTGCTGTCTGGGTGACATTTTACGTGGTAATGCTGCTCGGCGCGTCGCTGCGGAGTACGGAAAAAACTCTTTCCTTTAACGAGGCAAAGGAATACTGCGGCTTTTATCTCGACTGTCATATGCTCACCGCGGTGACGGGCGTGCAGAGAGCGAAGACGATCGGCGACCGTACGGCGAAAGGCGAGTTTTACATCGTGAAAGTTAAGGTATTCAGCGACGCGAAACGAGCGACGCTCGGGCTGATCACTGTCGATGCGAAAGTTCTCGACGATCAAAAGCGTTCGTACGAACGTGACCTCGCGGCGGAAGTGAACCTTGGCGAACAACCCCTGTTCGAAAAGCAGATCTCGCCAACGGAAAGCTTCGAAAAAGAGATTGTATTTGACTTGCCCGCCGACGTTCAAAACCCACGTCTCGATCTTCGCGAAGGCTACGGCATCGACCACGCCATCGAAGCAATTCTGATCGGCGACGAGGACAGCATTTTTCACAAGCGGAATTATTTCAAACTTTCGGAACAAACGGCGGTCGCCGGCGGCAAATAAATTAAAACAAAATGGTTGGTATCATTGCTATGACAGAACGAACAAAAACAGGACTCGAGATCGTACTGGCGGCGGCCGTGATGGGCATTTTCGGAAATCTGATGCTGCGGCAGACGCCGTGGGGCTTAAACGCATTTCTTTTTGTCACGGCGTTCGCCGTCGGGTTGTTCGTGCTGACGCGAATGCGAAGGCCGGAACTGCTCACCGTCAATCGAATCGCGTTGCTCGGGGCGATGGTGTTTTTTGGGTCGATGTTCGTGCTTCGCGACGCTATCGAGCTGCGCGTGTACGACACGTTCGCGATCCTTATCCTGATGGGCGTGCTGCTGCTCGGCACGCTCGGGATAAACGCTCGCGTTGCCGGCGTCTTTCATTACGCGTGCGGATTCGTGTGGTCGGGGCTCGTTTCGCTGCTTGCCCCGTTCGTCCTTTTGGGATCGGACATCGATTGGAAGGCGATGCCGGGCACGAAGATCAGCCGTCAGGTTTCCGCCGTCTTGCGCGGGGCCGCGGTCGCCATTCCGCTGCTGCTGATATTCGGCGCGTTGTTCAGCTCGGCGGACGCCCGATTCGAAGCGTTTGCCAATCGGTTCATTAACTTCGATCTCGAAACGGTCATCTCGCATGTGCTGATCACGTCGGGACTCGCGTGGCTGTCGGCCGGTTATTATCGAGCGTCGATCTTCACGCCCGGTTTCGCCTCGGCGGAATCGAAAACTGCGGCTGAATCCGTACCAACTGCTGCCGAACAGTGCACTGACGCGAACGGTTCCTACTTCGAAAAAGCGGCAGCCGAGCCCGCGACGGACGAAAATTCGCTGCCCGACAACGCCACGATCCTCGAGCACATAAACCGCAGCGACCCGCCGAACGCCCCGGCCGATGCCGTCAAAGCTGCCGCTAAAAAGCGTGACTGGCAGCACATCGACAGCTCGTCGTTGCCGTCTGTTTTCACTTTGGGAACTATAGAGACCGTGATAATTCTCGGGCTTATCGATGTGCTTTTCCTGAGCTTTGTCGTCATTCAGGTTCCGTATCTTTTCGGCGGGATGGACTTGGTTCAAAACACGCCCGATTTCAAACTCGCCGATTACGCCCGCCGAGGTTTCGGAGAACTCGTCGCCGTTTCCGCCCTCGTCCTGCCGATGCTTCTGCTTTCGCACTGGCTTTTGCGGCGTGAGACCAAGCGTGTCGAGAATATTTTTAGGATTTTAGCCGGGATACAGATCGCGCTGGTGTTCGTGATCATGGCATCCGCCGTTCAGCGTCTCGTGCTGCTCACCGGCGAAGCGGGATACGGAATGACCACTGTGCGTTTTTATCCGATGGTGTTCATGATCTGGCTCGCGGTCGTGTTCGGATGGTTTGCCTTGACCGTCTTTCGCGGTGCCCGGAACAATTTTGCGTGGGGAGCGTTGTGGTCTGCGATCGCTATCCTCGGCGCGACGAATCTGATGAACCCGAATGCGTTCATCGCTCGCACCAACGTGGAGCTTATGCATCAGGGCCGCGAATTCGATGCGAATTACATTGCGGAGCTTGGCTCGGACGCCGTGGAGCCGACACTGGCGGCGATTCCCACGATGAACGCCGAGAACCAATGCCGTGCCAAATTCGAACTCCACATGATCTATTGGGAAATCGGCAAATACGGCGACATCAGATCGCTGAACCTGTCACGACGAGCGGCATTTCAATTATTGAGGCAGAACGACGCTCTCCTTCACGAACGCGAAGGCTGCCCCGACTGGATGAAACTTCCGGATTGATCGAGCGACTGGAACGCAAGCATCCTTGCTTGCAATGAGCGTGAAACGCGAAAAGTCGTCTATCCGGATAGGCACCTTTCTTATTAACACGCTTCGCGTCCTCGCGGACGCGTTGCAAGCAAGGATGCTTGCGGTCCAGTCATTGGTGCTAAACTCTATTTCATGTCCCGCGATCTTGTCCGCGAATACATTTCTTATCTGCGTGTCGAAAAAGGCCTGGCGAAAAATTCGCTTGAGGCGTATGAGCGCGATCTGGGGCGTTTGCAGGCGTGGGCGGCGAAGAATAATTTTGAGCTGTTGAACTTGTCGCGTCGCGATTTGCGCGAATGGCTGATGGATCTTGGACGGACGAAGTTGTCCGAGAACTCGAAGCGGCGGCTGATCAGTGCGATGCGCGGGTTTTATAAGTTTTTGATGGTCGACGGGCACATCAAAAACAACCCGGCGGAGGACCTCGTCGCGCCGCAGAAAGGCTTTTACCTGCCAAAGTTTTTGAACCAGTCGGAGATCGAGACGCTGCTCGCCGCTCCGGACGTCTCGCAGGAAACCGGCCTTCGCGACCGGGCGATACTCGAATTGATGTACGCCTGCGGCCTGCGTGTCTCCGAGGCGGTGAATGTTCAATTAAAGGACATCGACCTCGATTCCGGCATTCTCACGACGACCGGAAAGGGAAGCAAGACACGCCGCGTCCCCGTCGGCTCGAGTGCCGTCGAGTGGGTGAAAACTTATCTCGGGCCGCGGCGGAAAAAGACCGATCTCGACCACGAGCACCTGTTCGTCACGCCCGCCGGACGGCCGCTGAACCGGCAGATCATCCACAAACTTGTCAGCGACTACGCCGACAAATGCGGCCTGCCGGACGTTTCGCCGCACACGCTGCGGCATTCTTTCGCGACTCATCTTGTTCAGAACAGTGCGGATATCCGCTCGGTCCAGCAGATGCTCGGCCACGCCGACATCTCGACGACGCAGATCTATACACATATGACCGACGCTCACCTGCGAAAATCGTACGAAAAGTTCCACCCGCGGGCGAAAGTCAAATAGCGGCGGAAAACCTGCCTTGGTTAACTTGCATCTTAAACAGACCTCCGCTAGAATTGGAAATTTGCTAATTGGCTCGAAAAGTCGATTGATGCATCAATGATTTGATAATTTTGCATGGGTGGTCGAGCGGTCAAAGGCAACGGGCTGTAAACCCGTCGGATTAA
>JBDTUT010000050.1:0-6952 GCA_040007515.1 Acidobacteriota bacterium
TTCATCGATGTTTCGCTTTTCACCCACGCTCGCTTTCGTATTGTTGGCCGCCGCACAGGCATTCGGCCAGATCGCACCTTCGGCGACGCCGCCGCCGGCTGCTGCCGCGGATGACGTTGTGAAGATCTCGACCAATCTGATCCAGGTCGACGTCAGCGTCACCGACAGCAAGGGAAAGGTCGTTCGTGATCTGCGGCCGGACGAATTTGAGATATACGAAAACGGCCAGCGGCAGCCGGTCTCAAATTTTTCGTTCATATCCAGCCTTCGCGAAACGCCTTTACCGGAAAAGACCGCCGGGAAACCTCAACCGGCGATCCCGTCCGCTCCCGTGCGTGTCGAAAATGTGCGGCGGACGATCGCTCTCGTCGTCGACGACCTCTCGCTTTCGTTCGAAAGCACCTATTTCACGCGCCGCGCGTTAAAGAAATTCGTCGATGAGCAGATGCAGGACGGTGACCTCGTCGCGATCATCCGCACCGGTGCCGGTATCGGCGCGCTGCAGCAGTTTACGACCGACAAGCGTCAGTTGTACGCGGCGATCGAACGCGTTCGCTGGAACCCGGTCGGCAGCGGCAATATCGGAGCGTTCGCACCGCTCGAACCCAAACTCGACACCGGCCAGCCGACACCGGAACCGGAAGCGGGCGAGCGGACGCAGGCCGGCACCGAACGCGAATTCAACGACTTTCGATCGAACGTTTTTGCGACCGGGACGTTGGGCGCGATAAATTTCGTCGTCCGCGGGATGAAGGACCTGCCGGGACGAAAATCGATAATGCTTTTGTCCGACGGCTTTAAGATGTACAACGTCGACGCTTCGGGCCAACGCGAATCGAGCCCGATACTCTTCGCCCTGCGGCGTCTGGTCGACGCGGCAAACCGGGCCTCGGTCGTCATCTACACGATGGACGCCCGCGGCCTGGCGATAACCGGATTGACGGCGGCCGATAGTACCGGTGGCCGGACGGTGGAAGAGGTCCAAACGGAACTGTCGGACCGCCGCGATCAGCTCTTCGACACGCAGGACGGCCTGCGCTTTCTCGCCCAGCAGACGGGCGGGCTCGCGATCGTAAACAACAACGATCTGAGCGGCGGCATTCGGCGGATCCTCGACGACCAGAGCTATTACCTTTTGGGCTACGAACCCGACGACGAGACGTTCGATCCGAAGACGCGGCGGTTCAACAAACTTGTAATAAAGGTGACGCGGCCCGGCGTCAGGGTGAGGTACCGCAGCGGATTTTTCGGCGTCGCGGATGAAAAGATCGAGGCCGAAACGCGTCCGCCGTCGGAACGCCGTCTGATGGACGCGCTGACCTCGCCGTTCGCCGTCAACGAGATATCGGTCCGGCTCAATACGCTGTTCGGCAGCACGCCGGCGTCGACCGGTTATATCCGTTCGCTCGTGCATATTAAAGCTCAAAATCTCAAATTTGAGGACCAGCCGGACGGCGGCAAAAAGCTCGTTTTCGACATACTCGCGTACGCGTTCGGCGACAACGGAACGGTCGTCGAACAGATCGGCAAGACGTACACTTTTACGGTGAGAAAAGAGGCGTTCGAGCGGCTTTTGAAAAACGGATTCGTCTACGATTTCACCATTCCGGTTAAAAAACCGGGAGCTTATCAACTCCGCGTCGCCATTCGCGACCGCGGAAGCGACAAGGTCGGATCGGCAAATCAGTTCGTCGAGGTCCCGAATCTGAAAAAGGAACGGCTCGTGCTCTCCGGCGTCGTTTTGGAAAATTTGTCGATCAGCGATTGGACGCTACGCGACCGGGGCAAGCCGACCGTCGCCCTCTCCGACCCGATGACCGACACGTCGCTGCGGCAGTTCAAACGCGGAACGGTTTTGAATTACGGCTACGCAATATTGAACAGCAAGCCCGGCTCGGCCGAGGGCGGCAGCCTCACCTCGCTTGTGCGCCTTTACCGCGACGGGAAAATGATCTATGAAGGAAAGCCGCAGACGATCCCGGCCGCCGCGAAAACCGGAACGGCCGTGAATGCGTCCGGCGCTCTGGTCCTGGGACTCGAAATGCTGCCCGGCGATTACGTTATGCAGATCGTCGTAACCGACAAACTCGCGAAGGAAAAATACAGCTCGGCGGGGCAGTTCGTGCAGTTCGAGATCGTCGAATAGTTCACGCCGGATCGCCGCTCTTTTCGTTTGCAGGTGCCGTCCCGGACTCTGTCACGCGCCGTTCCTCCTGCATTTCACGCGACAGGAAATAATTGAGTGCGGTGCGGATCACGGCGATCGCGCCCAACTTGCCGATCTGGTCCCAGCTCGGCGAGATCGCCGTCGAAAGGATGTCTGCGCCGAGCTGAAATTCGAGAGCCAAAGCGAGGTATCTGGCGAGCAGCAGCCTGATCTTGGTGTAGTGCTCGGGCCGCGAGGCGATAAGTACTTTGACGAATTGGACGAACGCGAGCACGACGCCGATCGAGATGATAACGGCACCGGTCAGCTCGATCGACAATTTGAGCCACGAAACGAGGTTGACGATCGTCGGCTCGACCACCGTCTCACCGGGCCCGCTGAAGACGCCGCGCACCGACTCCTGCAAAAGCAAAAGTCCGCCAAATATCACATTAGCCATAAGCGGTTAGACTTTCGACCGAATAAAATCTATTTTGAGATTCGGACTCTTAAATAGCAAATTTTATGCAAATTACAAAGATCGAACTCATCGAGATCAACCTTCCGCTAGTCCATTTTTTTGAGACGAGCTTTGGCCGCACATACGAACGCCGGATAATTCTGGTCAGGGTCGAGGACGCAGGCGGCGGCGAAGGCTGGGGCGAGATCACTTGCGGCGAAGGGCCGGGTTACTCGGACGAATGGACCGATTCGGCGTGGGTGACTGCGGAGAAAATCCTCGCACCGATGGTGGTCGACAAAGAAGTCGAAAGCGCCGCCGGCGTTTGGGGCCTGATGAAGTGGGCACGCGGCCACCGGATGGCGAAGTCCGGCATCGAGACGGCCTGTTGGGACCTCGAAGCGAAGAAGCTCGGCGTCCCGCTGTGGCGGCATCTCGGCGGCGTAAACCGAGAGATCGAATGCGGCGTGTCGATCGGGATTCAGGACAGCATCGAGCAGCTCATCAGCAAGATCCGCACCGAGCTCGATGCCGGATACAAACGCATCAAGATAAAGATCTCGCCCCGCTGGGATTACGACGTGATCAAGGCCGTGCGAAAAGAGTTCAGCGACATTCTGCTGATGGGCGACGCCAACTCGGCGTACACGCTCGCCGACATCGATCTGCTAAAAAGCCTTGATGAATTTGACCTGATGATGCTCGAACAGCCGCTCGGCTACGACGACATCATCGACCACGCCAAGCTGCAGGCACAGATCAAAACACCGATCTGCCTCGACGAACCCATCAAATCTCCCGACGACGCCCGCAAAGCCATCGAGCTTAAATCCGGCAAGATCATCAACCTCAAAAACGGCCGAGTCGGCGGCCACACGCAATCGAAACTCGTAGAAGAAATTTGCCGCAACGCTCAGATGCCCGTCTGGTGCGGCGGCATGCTCGAATCCGGCATCGGTCGCGCCCACAACATCGCCATCTCAACCCTCGCCGGCTATCGCCTCCCCGGCGACGTCTCCGCCAGCAAACGCTACTGGCACGAAGACGTCATCGAACCGGCCGTCGAGATCACAAACAACGGCACGATCATCGCCCCGGAAGCACCGGGAATTGGGTTTGAAGTGAGGCGGGACATGATTCAGAAATTAACGGTCCGCCAAACGGTCATTTAATCTAATCAGCCTCGGACACCCCGCCGTTCCGAGGGGGAATAATTCGGCGGTATTGCCTAATGCAAATGAATTCGATGAGCCAGGATATTAGCGTAGAAACAGAACAAGGTGAATTTGTAGATTCTCCAAATGTCAGCATTCGCGACTTCCAGCGAGCGGTCTATAAGTGGATGCCAGAAGAAAAACTCAAACAAACTCACTGTCTACAATTTATCGATGACTATGGAGACACAACCTTTAACAGCCTCCAGCAACCGATACTGTTGGAGGAGTTGAAGGATATGGTTACGTCGAGCAATGAGCCAGAAGCTCGCGAATTTTTCGGGCCTATAATTGAATTCCTGTCAAAATATCAGGACGAGATTCGTTTTTATGTAAAGTTTTACGGGGATTAGAGCGATTTCGATACATTGAAGTGAAGTACCTGTGCCGCATAGCGGCCGCATGAATTTAGCCGTGGGTTTCAACCCACGGTAAACGTCCAAACAACAACGCGTCGCGTAGCGACGCATGACCTTGATGGCAAACACATATTCATCATTGTTTCTGCACGTTGTCTTCAGCACGAAAAACCGCAAAAAATGGATAATTCCCGAGATCGAAAATCGCGTCTGGTCGTATATCGGTGGGATCGCCCGCACGCATAATTTGACTGCGATCCAGATCGCCGACGTCGAAGACCACGTTCACGCGCTTGTTCTCGCGAAACCCGTCCATTCACCGAGCGAGATCGCAAAATGGTTAAAGGCTGAATCGTCGAAATGGATCCACGAGGAATTTGATCAGATGCGGGCGTTCGCGTGGCAGGACGGTTATGGTGCGTTTTCGGTGAGCAGGTCGAACGTACCGGCGATTGTCGATTACATCAAAGGCCAGCGTGAACATCATCGGAAAGAACCGTTCGAGGATGAATACGAGCGGTTGATGAAATTGCACGAGGTTAATTACGATCCGGCGTATTTATTGGATTGACGGTTCATGCGTCGCTACGCGACGCGGATTGGTGAATCCATGAAACCGTGGGTCTCACCCACGGCTAAAATCAGATGCCGCTATCGCGGCAAAGAACGGGAGCGATCACAACGGCCAAAAGACCGGCAAAACGATCATCACGACGACGAACAATATCACTGTCAGCGGGATTCCCACCTTCAAAAAGTCTTTAAAATTATATCCGCCGGGGCTCATTACGAGGACGTTTACGGCGTGGCTGAGCGGGGTTATGAAGGCCATGGATGTGGCGAGGGCGACGGCCATTACCATTGAGCGCGGGTTGATGCCGGCTTGCTGCGCGACGTGGATGGCGATCGGGCCGACGATGGCGGCGGTGACGGCGCCGTTGATCGCCTGTGTGAGCAGGACGGTCAGCACGATCAGTCCGCCGAGAAGGAACATCGGACCGTACTGCCCGAGGATGTCGACGACCGCTCCGCCCATCAAACCCGCGGCGTTCGTCTTTGAAAGTGCAAGGCCCATCGGCAGCATTCCGGCGACGAGAAAGACGCTTTTCCAGCCGATCGAGGCGTACGCCTGCTCGGTCGTCATGATACCGGTCAGCAGCATCGCGAGTGCACCGCCGAGCATGATCGTGCCGGTCAGGTTGGGAAAGCCGATAGCCAAAATTATGGTCGCGAAGAATATCAGGATCGCGGCGACGCCTTTGTTCGGGACGGTTATCGCCGCTTCGCCGCCGGACATAAGCAAAATGATGTCAGGGTCGTCGGACAAAACCGACAGGCGACTCCGCGAACCCTGCAGCAGCAAAGCATCACCAAACACCAGCCGTACGTCCGGCAGATCGAGGATCTTTTCCTGATCGCCGCGCCAGATGGCGAGCACGCTCATGCCGTACTTTTCGCGAAAGTGAGCCTCGCGCAACGTTTTGCCGATAAGTCGCGAACGCGGTGCCAGCATCGCCTCGACGACTTCGACGGCGTTCGATTCGAGGTCTTCCTCGGTCCATTCGGCCGCGGGCAAAAACTCCATGTACGGCTTTACGTCACGCTCGCGGAAATCCTTTTCGTCACCCTCGAGAACGAGCGTGTCGGCACGTCTGATCTTCGAGTCGGGCGAAAGATCGAGGATCTTCCGGCCTTTCCGCACGATCGCCACGACGCTCACGCCAAAATCCTCGCGCAAGGTGCATTCGGAAAGCCGTTTGCCGATCAAAAACGAATCGTCCGGCACCTTTGCTCGAAATAGATTCTTGCCGAGACCGTAGGCCGCGACCAGGTCGTCACGGTCAGCCGTGTTGGGCGCCTGCGTCCGCTCGAGCGGCGAATCGCCGGGCAAAAAACGCCGTCCGAAAAATGCCATATAGGCGATCCCGGTGACGACGAGGATCGCCCCGACCGGGAAAAAATCCGTCAGGCTGAAACCTTCGATCTCGCTGTCGAGAAGCAGGGAATTGAGAACGATATTCGATGTCGTCAAGAGCGTCGCCATCCCGCCGAGTATCGTCCCGAACGCGAGCGGCATCAGTATTCGCGAACCATTGACGCCGGCCTTTTTCGCCGCGCCCGAGACAGCCGGCAAGAGAACGGCGGCGGCCGCGATGTTGTTCATGAAAAGCGAAAGGAACGCTCCGGCGATCATGACGATCACGACCAGCGAAAGTTCGCTCTTGCCGCCGACGCGCAGCAGTATATGGCCGACTTGCTCGGTCACACCCGACCGCTGCAGCGCCTCCGCGATAACGAATATCGCAATGATCGTGATAACCGCCGAACGGCTAAATCCCGAAAACGCCTCCGCCGGTGTCAGCACGCCCGTAATTCCCAATGCGACCACCACCAGCAGAGCGACCAGGTCCGCCGGCAGCCGTTCGCTCAGAAAGAGTATGAGCGCCGCGGCCAGTATGACGAACGTGATGATCAGGTGGTTATCCATCGAGGCAAAATTCTAGTGTAATCGGCGCCCCGGGCTATTGAAAGATGAGCCGGCGATTTTGTAACAAATTCGCCGCAAACCAGCGATCACGCCCGTCCCCGTTTTCAGACTCTGCCCGAAAATGCTAACGTATTCGTTTACGAATAGTCTTTATGAGCAATCCGGAACCAAACAAGATCATCTTTTCGATGGTCAAAGTCAGTAAGTTGTACGACAAGAAGGCTGTCCTCAAGGACATCTATCTTTCATTTTTCTACGGCGCCAAGATCGGCGTGCTCGGTTTGA
>JBDTUT010000051.1:0-6258 GCA_040007515.1 Acidobacteriota bacterium
GGGATGATCATGCACCACGGGCAAGCGGTTGAAATGACCGCACTGATCAACGAGCGGACGACGAATAAAGATCTGCGGCTGCTCGGCGCCCGCATCAGCCACTCGCAGGCTGACGAGATGAAGTATATGGAACGGTGGCTGCGGCTGAGAGGCGAGCCGGTTTCGATGCCGATGCCGCCGATGCAGCACATGCCGGGAATGGATATGTCGCAGCATCAGCACCAAATGATGATGCCCGGGATGCTCACGCAGGAACAAATGGATGCTCTGACGAAGTCGAAGGGTGAGGAATTCGATCGCCTTTTTTTAGCGGGGATGATCCAGCACCACAAAGGCGCTCTCACGATGGTAGAGGAATTGTTTAATACCGCCGGCGCCGGTCAGGACGCGGAACTGTTCAACTTCGCGACGGACGTCGACAGCGGCCAGCGCGCAGAGATCAGGATAATGGAAACCATGCTCGCCGGAAAACCGTAAAAGAGAAACTATGAGACAAATACGTAATATCGCTTTCAGATCAGTAACAGCATCGCTGTTCTTGTGTTCCGGTTTCATTATCGCGGCGCTCGGACAAGCCGCTCCCAAGCCTGCGCCGACGCTGCCGCCCGGAATGGTCGGTTCAAACACAAGCGACCCGCGGGCAAATTTGTCACCTGGACTTTACGACGCGGGCGAGAAGGCACTTGGCATGCGGCACGTGCAACTTCTTAAAAAGCCGGACACATTCCAGCTCGGCACCGATAACGCGGACGATTCGCGGGTTCAGAAGATGCTCGCGGGCATTGGCATCGCGGACACCTCGAAGATACCCAAACCCATTCAACTTAGTATAGCTCAGGGCTCGTTCACCAACTCGGACCTCGCGTTCCAGGGCAATCACGTATTCGTCGGGAACTATTACGGCATCAACATCTACGATACTGCCGATCCCGCAAAGGCACGACTGGTGACTTCGATGGTTTGTCCGGGCGGACAGGGCGATCCTTCGGTTTATAAGAATTTGATGTTCATGTCGGTCGAGTCGCCGAACGGCCGGGTCGATTGCGGTACGCAGGGCTTTTCGCCGAACCCGCCACGCCCCGCGGGTCAAACGGGCCCGAACTTACCGGCCGCGAACAAGGATCGTTTCCGCGGCGTCAGGATCTTCGACATCTCCGATATCGCAAATCCCAAGCAGATAGCGGCGGTGCAGACTTGCCGAGGTTCGCACACGCATACGCTGGTCATCGATCCCAATGATAAGGACAACGTTTACATCTATGTTTCGGGAACCTCTTTCGTCCGGCAAGACGAAGAGCTGGGCGGCTGCTCGTCCGGTGCTCCGGACAAGGACCCGAATACTGCACTGTTCCGAATCGACGTGATAAAAGTGCCTCTCGCATCGCCGAAGGACGCAAAGGTCGTATCGAGCCCGCGTGTTTTTATCGATCCGCGCACCGGCGTCATCAATGCTCTGAAATCCGCGACCTCGCACGACACGGGTAAAGTATCGGACACCAACCAGTGCCATGACATCACGGTGTTTTCGGCCATCGGCCTGGCGGCTGGCGCGTGTTCGGGAAATGGAATTTTGCTGGACATTAAATATCCCGTGAACCCGAAGCGCATCGATGCGGTCAACGACCCGAACTACTCATACTGGCACTCAGCCTCATTCTCGAACGACGGGAAGAAGGTCGTGTTCACGGACGAATGGGGCGGCGGAGGCGGACCACGCTGCCGGCCAGTCGACCCGAACGTATGGGGCGCCGATTCGATCTTTAACCTGGAAGCCAACAAGCTGAAGTTCGCCGGCTACTACAAGATGCCCGCTGCACAGACGGAGACGGAAAATTGCGTTGCGCATAACGGCTCGCTTATCCCGATACCCGGCCGAGATGTGATGGTGCAGGCCTGGTATCAGGGCGGAATTTCGGTGATGGATTTTACCGATCCGCATCATCCCGTCGAGATCGCTTATTTCGACCGCGGGCCGGTCGATGAAAAGGTGCTCGTATCGGGCGGCTCCTGGTCGGCATACTGGTACAACGGCCGCGTTTACTCATCCGAGATCGCCCGCGGGCTCGACATCCTCGAACTGACTCCGACTGAGAACCTCACTCAGAACGAGATCGACGCCGCGAAAACTGTGCAGGTGGCTGAACTAAACGTTCAGAATCAGCAGAAAATAGTTTGGCCGCGAAAGTTGATTGTTGCGAAGGCTTACATCGATCAGCTCGAGCGTTCCCGCGGCATGCCCGCGGAGCAGATCGCAAATCTCCGCGCGGCGATCGCCAAAGCGGAAAGCTCACCCGGCGAAATGAAAAAGCTCAAAAGCTTTGCCTCTTCGGTCGCGAAAAGCGCAGGTCAGTCGAAGAATACCGCTGATTCGGCCCGGCTGACCGCTTTGGGTGAGATCCTAAAGCGGCCCGAGGCCTGAGCAATATAGCAGACTCGCAATCCCGGCGACGAATTTCGACGTCCGGGATCGCCAAAGCATTCAACATCGGCCGACAGAAGGGATTCATAACCTAACTGTGGGCCGATCGTCTGCCAAACTGTTCTGAACCCTTAAGAAGTTGGCAGAACACGCCTAAACCAAATAGAGCTTTCCGGCGCGCGTGTTCGCCTAAAGAAATGCGAAATTTGCGGCACTCTAATAAACCCTCAAGAATTGCGGTTTAAGATTGCTAACCCAGTTCCGGGAGTTCAAGTCTACTCCCGCCACCGATAGATATGGGCGTTGCACTGAAATGTGCGATGCTCTATTTTCTGTCTACTCGGAAACTACCGTGGAGAGCTTGAAATTTCGGGCAAAGCCTAGTTTAAATGTGAATTTGATAGAGCGGCCGCTCGACCATCGCTAGCACAATGAGTACTCGGTGGTGCTCAGAAGAAGATGTCGATCGACGACCGGGTGCGAAGCGTCAAGTATCAACTTCGTATACGATCGACCAAGTCTTTAAATCGCGGGTCGCCGCGGAGTTTATCCAACTTTGGCTTTATCGAGACCCATTTCATCCACGAACACCGTCCGATATAACCCTGCTCAAGCCATGACATCGCTTTGTCGTTTTCTCCAAGGGCAACATACACCGAGGCGATAGCGACCTCATTTACATACCCGCCGGCTGACGTCTTGAGTATCGTTGCCAACATAGCACGCCCTTGTTCGGGGCTGCCGCCCGACGCGTGCGTATAAGCCAACTCCGCCTGCAACTCAAGCCAATCGGGTGATAACGTTTTTCCTTTCTCAAGAGCGGTGAGCGCTTCCGGGAACATTCCTTTGGCGTTGTAAGCCAGGCCCATCACCCAATAGGCGTACCCGAACCCCGGTTCCATTTCGAGCGTCTTTTGAGACTGATCAATAGATGCGTCGTATTGTCTATCCAGGTAGTATGCCCAGGCAAGCTCCGCGTTGTTCACCGCAGAAAGCGGCTCGACTTCGACGGCCTGTTTCATTTCTCGCAAGGCTTCGGCCCCTCTGCCCGAGAATTGCAGGCAATGACTGTAAAAATGGTGGGCATTCGCGTAGCCCGGATCAAGAGCGATGGCCTTCCGGTATTCCAGCTCCGCCCCGGCCGTATCCCACTCGAAAAACAACTTATAGGAACCAAGCGAATTATGGGCTTCTGCTAGCTGGTCGTCGAGCGCTATCGCCTGAAGAGCGGCGATCTTAGCCTTCGGCATAGTCTCTTGGGGTGATAAGTAGTCCACCCCCAGATTGATGTAAGAATCCGCCATTCCCGCGTATGCCAATGCCTAATTTCGGTCAATTCGGACGGCTTGCTCGAAATACGAGATACCCTTCGTCAGACCGGCTAAGGAAAATTTGTTCCATTCATGCCGACCTCTAAGAAAGGCTCGGTGGGCTTCGGGCTGCGAGGTGTACGTTTTAGAAAGCTTTTGCTCGTCAGCTCCCGAGAGTTTTACGCTTAGCTTTTGGGTTACATCCCGGGCGAGCTCTTTTTCAAGAGAAACAATGTCGGATTGCTGCCGATTATACGTTTCGCTCCAGACCGTTTTGTCCCGCCCGAGATCGATCAACTCGATATAAAGAGATATATCTTCTCCTCTTTGAGTTACCCGACCGTTCAAAACGGCCTGAACGCCCAGCTCTTTACCAATCGTTCGCGGGTCCGTATCTTTTCCCTTGTAACGAAAGACCGATGAGCGCGGTTTGACGTCCACATTGGCCAGGTGCGACAAAGTGCTGATCAGCATCTCGGTCATTCCGTCGGAAAGATATTCAACATCGGCATTGCCGCTTTCGTTTACGAAAGGCATCACAGCAATTGACTCGATCTGTCTTGCGTTTGAACGGAAATACCGATAACCCAGGAGCGCGCCTATCAGAAGCACGAAAGCAACAACACCAGCGATCAGAGGAGTTACAGTTCTACTTGCGGAATAGAATTTTTTTGACGACAACTGTTCGGCACCGCCTACGGCAGCGGGCGGTTGAAGGATAGCGGTGTCGGCGGTTGTTCTGTCGCTGCTCTTCGGTGCCGAAAAGATAACTGTAGCTGACTCGCCGGAGGCCGGAGGCTCACCTACAGCCGCCGGGCCGTAGAGCAATTCGGCTCCGTCGTCGAGACAGAACATCATCGAACTGTCGTACTCACGGCCGCATTCGGGGCATCGTTTCATAGAACATTTCGATCCCCGTGCTCCGCGAGATCGTTTTGATCGTGGTCCGGGCGGCGGCATAAGTGCGAACCCTGCTGAATTTCTTTTTCCGGCTTTTTACGAACCGCTGCAAATGGACTTTAGTACGGTTCCCGATTAAAGCCAAGCAATTTCGGAATCAAGTTGTGGCGGTTCAATGTATTAAAGTAAACCCAAGTGATCGAGAAGGATCTTTGTGCCGATCCCGATGAGTATCATGCCGCCGATCATTCGTGATTTGCTTCGGCCGAGGTGTTTGTAGCGATGGCCCAGAAAAACGCCCGCGAGTGAAAACGCGAACGTGACGAAACCGATGATCAGCACCGGACGTGTGATCGATTCGAGGAATGTAAGTCCCAATCCAACGGCGAAAGCGTCGATGCTCGTGGCGAGGGCCAAGACGAGAAGGTGCCATATTCCCTTTGAACTATCTACAGGGTCTAATGAACCGTCGTCGCCCTTGAGGTCGTCGTAGATCATTTTCAAGCCGATACCGCCCAGCAAAGTGAAAGCGATCCAGTGGTCGATCGAGTTGATCAGATCACGAAAGTTGTTTCCCAGCGACCAGCCGAGCACCGGCATAACCGCCTGAAAGATCCCGAACAGAAGCGCCAGCTTTACTGCCTCAAGTTTCCGAAGCCGGTGTTCGGCGCCGCCGTGAGCCACAGCCACGGCAAAAGCATCCGCCGAAACACCGAGAGCGAGAAGTAGTGTAGGAATCAATTCCATGTTGAAGGTGGGCGGTTTCTAAATGCTTCCGTTACGCAATGCCCCGGATATGTAGTCATTCGTATCATAGTGCTTTTCGCATGCATTCTGGATCACATCTTGCGCGGCGAATGCAGATCTTTCCAAGTCAAAGTAATTAGACCGAGAAAAGGCTCCTCTCCAAGTCCCTGATCTCGCTAATACGATCGATGCTCACGTCCGCGGCTGGGTATTTCGCGAGGATCCCGGCATCTACTGCGTAGTGTCCTTGTCGCGGAAACACCGTCGTTACCCTCTCGCCCCACGCCTCCTTTATAGCCGTCAGAATCCGCAGCTTATCGTCGACAAGCACGTATTTCCTCGCGGGATAGCGGCGCTCGACGTCGTGGAGTTCGGTTTCTTTGTGGATGTAGACGAGGATGTTGCCCGCGACGGCTTTGAACAGGCCGGACGAGTGGATCTTGCGCGGCTGAAAGACGACGTCGCCGTCGGTGAGGATGACGACCTTGCCGAGTCTTTGGCAGTGAGCGATGACGTCTAGAGCATGCGGGAACAGGCGTTCGCGGAACGGGTAGTCGATGAGAAATTCCGAGATCGCGAGCAGGTGCGAGTCGTACGGATATTGCATACGGTACCGCTGCAGCGAGCCGAGATAATCGGCGTAACCGAGTTCCGTGCGCAGTTGTTCGAATATCTGCCAGTAATGGTTGCAACGTTCGGCCCCGACCTCGCGGGCGAGAAATTTTTTCAGGTCTTCGGTAACCCGGTCATTGTCGAGCAGCGTGTTGTCGACGTCGAAAAGGAAAACGGTCTCGTCGTTGTTCATTAAGTTGTAAGCCGCCGGTAAATGTTGGGCATGCGTTCGGGCAGGCTGAGGACGTCGTCGATGATCGTGTAGCCGAC
>JBDTUT010000052.1:0-4613 GCA_040007515.1 Acidobacteriota bacterium
GAGTTCGTTCGGGGAAGTTCGGTGAAACGGTCGTCATCGACATCGTACGCCTTCTGATAATTTGCCGAGCCCAGCACCGTGTAACCGAACCGGCCGAACTTTCGCGAGTTGAACGCTGAGACATCGGTTCCGAGCGCCGACGTCTGATTGAAAACGAGTGTGGTGACCGGCTTGTCTTCAGGGTCTTTTGTAATGAAATTGACGACGCCTGCGATCGCATCACCACCGAACAAGGTTGCCGACGGGCCTTTGATCACCTCGACCTGTTTGAGGTCGAGCGGCGGGATCTCGAGCACGCTCAGGCTGCCCGAAAATCCCCCGAACGCGGGAAAGCCGTCTTTCAAAAGTTGCGTATAGCGGCCGTCGAGTCCCTGGATGCGGATGCTCTGCGTGTTGGACGTAGCCGAGGTCTGCTGCACCTGTATGCCCGTGCTTTCGTGCAGTACCATCGAGACGTTCGCCGGCCGCATGCTGATCTTCTCGTCGATCTCCTCTTCGTCGATCGCCTCGACCCGCGTCGGCTCGGCCTCGATCTCGCGACCCGTTCGCGTCGAGCTGATCGTGACTTCCCCGACCTCATTGTTGATCATTAGGAATACGACTTTGTCTGAAGGATCGGCGAGCGGAAACGTTAATTTCAATTCGACCGGCTCGTTGCCCGGGAACCGGATCTCGAACGTCTGTTCGCCGTTCGGAATGTCCGCCAAGGCCGCCCGGCCGTCGGCGCCGGTGAATGTGCTGACCTCGGTTCCGCGTAATGCTACGTTAGCACCCGCGACGACTTCCTTTGTTTCGTTGTTCCTGACGACGATCCCGACCGTATTACCGGATTGTGAATAGACCGTCTGTGCCGCCGCGAGGGCGGCAAAAATAATTATTGCTCTCAACATGATCTCGTCTACCTAAAAGCTGAATATGACAAACGATCGCGAACTCGCGTTCAGATAAGCGCGAGGCGACAGCGGGTGGTTCAGTGATTCGACTGATTAGGCTTTCGGCGGCTGCCAAATAGACTCGGTAAAACTTGAGCCGTGGGGCGTTACACGGTGCGGCTGTATCTCACGACTTGAGATCGGGTCGACGACCCGTTCAGGCAGCTCGGCGTGATTTTCTTGAAGCGACGGTACCTGCCGGCAGGAACAAATGCAGAAGGGTGAACACTTGTCAGTCGTATCGCTCGGGTCGTGAACCGACGTCTGAAAATAATTCGATTGAGCAGAAACTGCGGACGCCTCGACGGACGCCGTAGCGACCTCGTCGCACGTCTGTGCGACCAAGATCAGAACGCAAAAGATTAACAAGAGTGATACGAACCTTCTCATTGTGAAATAATGATTATGAAATACCCGAGGCCGATGCGCAAGATGTGCGAGCGGTCAAGATTCGGCAGCACGACCGGCAGTTCGAATTTCGCAACGCGTCTTGTGGTTAGGCCGTAAACGAGACAAACTCGGTGTCTCCGCAGAATATAATTAACAAACAAATGGAAGTTATCGACAACAGGCCGCCGGTTCATAAAGGTCCGCGGAAGCGGGATGTTTTGGTGGGCGTTTTGGTGTGGAATTTGGTGGGGACGGCTGCCGGTTGGATCGCGATGTATGAGGGGCCGGTTTATGGCGGCGTGTCGATCGTCCAGGCGCTTGGAAATTCGGTGGCGACGCTTGTGTGGTGTTACATCGACGCGGCCGAGCGCGACTTTAAGCTCGGGCCGGGTGTCAGGCTGATGGCACTGCTGCTCGGGCCGCTCGCGCTGTTTTATTATCTGCCGATATCACGCGGATTCAAGGCCGGGATGACCGCTCTCGGCCGCGCCGCCGTGTTCTTTGCGGTACTGATCCTGCTGACCTCGGTCGTAAACATCATTTTGAACTTGATCAGCGACAGAATGGGTTTATTCGCCGGACAAGGATGAAGAATCATGATCTCTCAGACTCCCCTCCTTGCCTAGGGGTGGACGCGTTTCGCGGACGGGGTGGTAGTTCTTAAAAATCTTAAACGACCTTCTCCTTAGACTCTCCCACCACCCCGTCACCGCAAAGCCGGTGCCACCCCTCCTCTGGAAGGAGGGGAGTTTGAGTTAGTAGGAGGCGGTGTTGAACTTTCGGCCGATCAGGACGGCGAGCCAGGCCATCGGAATGTAGGCGGCGATGAGGTCGAGGGCCATGAACCACGCCGGTGCCGGTATCATGAAGCACGCCGCGATGCCGCCGATCAACGTCAGCACGCCGATAGCGTACGCGAACGTCGATTTGTAGCTGGCAGCGATGAGATAGGCGACGAGAGCTCCAACGAGCGTGCCGACGGCGTGAGCGAGAAACGGTGTGACGAAGTGCTTCGGCTCGTAAAGCGGTATCGCGGCAGCGATCGCGTTGGCGTCCGTCGAGTTGCCACCCGGTGGCGGGATCAATGCCATACCGGCCGTTATGATCGCCATGTTGACGGCTCCGCCGACGACGGACCCGATTAGAAACGCAAGGATATTTTTGATTATCGTCATCGTTTTGATCCTCTCAATGTTCTGAATTTTTAGGTTGATCCGCCCGGGTGTTTCGTGCTCGCTTGGTCTGAGCATGGAATGTAGCACGGACGACGCGAAAACAGAATAGCGATTTCGCTTTGACTGAAAATGGCGTTGCGCGTACACTCCCATTTGCCTTGCGCAAAAAACCACTTCACCCACACTATCGGAGGAAAATTTAGAATGACCACGACTCTCATATCCGGAATCAATTTTCGGCGTATTATCGCCATGTTTCTCGCTATTTCGATCTTTGCCGTGACGTCCGCGTTCGCCCAGACCGCCGGTAAGGTCTACGACGTCGAACTCGCTATTTCCGAAGGCAAAAAGACTATCGAGACCGACGCCGATATCACCTTTAACGAAACGAGCTTTACTGTCATGCCCGACAAAGCGAACTTTAAGTCGGCGGCTAAGACATTCAACTATAAGGACATCAAGCAGGCGGACCAATCGTACTCGAAAAAGCCGATGCTCTCGGGCGGCGGTGCGATCGCGATTGCCCTGCTCGTCGGATTCATCTTTGCACTGCCGTTTCTCTTCATCAAAAAGAAAAAGCACTGGATGACGGTGCAGTCGGGCAGCGAATTTGCGGTGATCAAACTCGGCGACAACAACTTTCGCCAGATCGCCGCCGAATTCGAAACGCACGGCGTGAAAGTGAACGATCTTAAAGAACAAGAGAAGTAGACATCATCGTTCGTGAAATTAAAAAGCCGCCCGCGTTTGTACACGGGCGGCTTTTTTCGCTTGTATAAACGAGTGTCTCGCCCTTACCTCTCGCGGGCTTCTGCACGGATGGCTAGACCTTGATGTAGATATTTTTGCGGTAGAGCAGCCACATCAGGAAAAGCCAAAACAGAATAAAAGTTATCGCGAACAAGAGCGATGCGTTGATCGGCTGGAAGAGCGCGAGGAAGACGTTTTGGACCGCCCATTTTTGGAGCGACCACGGCGTGCCTTCGGGCCCGGTGATCTTGTAGGCAGAGATCATGCGGGCGAAGATGCCGGAAAACACGAACAGCGCAAGAGCGTTCGCACCGAAGATCATAAACGGCGTCGCCCATCGGCGATAGCCTTTGATGTCGATGAGCCAATAGCAAGAACCAAGAACAAGCAATGCCAGGCCCGACGTAACGAGGACGTACGAGCTCGTCCAGAGAGCTTTGTTGAACGGGAAAAAGCTGTTCCAGACGTAGCCAAGCGCGAAGAGAACGACACCGAAGAAGAATATCCCGGAAACCTTTGAGAGCGACGAGTGTGACGAATTCCTGTCGGCACCTTCCACCACCCCGTCAGCCGAAGCGGCTGCCACCCCTCCTCTGAAAGGAGGGGAGCCGGAAACGCCCTCGTCCTTCATCGCCGGTCCCTCGTCCCTTTTCACCAGCCAAGTTCCGGCTAAAACTCCCGAAATCGTCGTGACGATCGCGGGGATTGTGGAGAGAATTCCTTCCGGATCATAGACCTTACCGAATCGCCAGATGTGGCTTTCAGTCAGGATCATCCGGTCGATATACGCGGCGAGGTTACAGGCTTTGTCGTCGATGGTCGTGACCTCGCAGCCGGGCACCGAGATATTCGTCATCACGAACCAGTAGCCGAGCAGCAACGCGATGGCGAGGTAGACCTGCTGTTTCCAGTTAGTGTGCAGGAAGATGAGCGAGGTTACGAGATAACAGACCGCAATGCGCTGCAGCACGCCGAAAATCCGCATCGTGCCGAAGTCGTAGGGCACGACGTTATAGCCGGCGAGGTTCATCGCGGCGATCACGGCCAAGCCGACCGCGGCGAGGATGCCGGCGATCTTGAAATAACGCAGCAGCAGGAAAAGCAGCGACGCGGCGAGGGCGAGCCAAGCGGACATCTTCAGCCAGTCCGGCGCGTTTGTGGATGTGAATTGGAAGAACGGCAGCACCGAAATGGCGAGGCCGAGCCCGAAGATCATCGCCGCACGCGAGACGATCTTTGTATAGACTTTTCGAGTAATGCCTTCGTCAATGCGCTTGCCGAGAGCGATCGGGATGGCCACGCCGACGATAAAGAGAAAGAACGGGAATATCCAATCGGTAGGCGTCAGGCCGTTCCACTCGGCGTG
>JBDTUT010000053.1:0-4350 GCA_040007515.1 Acidobacteriota bacterium
GACAACTGGGCGCTCGAACAGCTATTTCCAATCATTCCAATACATAAACTCAACAAAAAGCCCACGGAATATGCTACGCTATGTGATATAACTTGCGATTCCGACGGTATTGTCGATAAGTTCGTGGACCTGCACGATGTCAAACCTGTGCTGGAGCTGCACAAGCTCGTCCCGAACGAACCGTATTATCTTGCAATGATGCTCGTCGGCGCCTATCAGGAAGTTATGGGCAATAACCATAACCTCTTTGGCGTCCCGCACGAGGCTCACATCTTCATCGGCGAGGACGGGCACATAATTAAGCAGGTTATCTACGGCGCCACGCTGAGCGACTCGCTCGCGACGGTCAGATTCGACACCGTTCAGCTCCACGACCAGTTTCGTCGAGCCGTGCTGAAGCGGATCAAAGACGGCCAGTTGTCGACGAAAGAAGGAAATCAGCTTATCGAGTTTTACGAAAATCAGGCGGACAGCTACACATACCTGACGCCGAACGGTGCGACCGCTTAGGTCGCCGCAGTTAGATCCAAAGTTTTAGTGTAAATATTCATATCTGGAGAAATTAATGGTCGCTCAAAAGAAATCAAAGGCTTCGAAATTCCTGACGGTCCCGACACGGCCGGTTCCCATCGATCGGGATCGTTCAGTCGCAGGATTGTTGGAGAAAATGGAAGGAGCTGGTTTCGGCGCAAAACAGCTTGCGGAAGCTCATCGCATCTGGCTCGATATGCTGGATGACAATTCAACTATATATCTGTGCGGTTCGGGCAATCTTATTCCGGCGGGAATGAGACGTTTGCTCGCGTACGTCATCAAGAACCGCTTCGTCGACGTCATCGTCATGTCCGGAACCGTTCTGTTCCATGACATCCACGAAACGCTCGGCCGCAACCATTACCAGGCGCACCCGAGCATGGTCGATGACGAGCTCGAATCGTCCGACGTCATGCGCGTCGGCGATATGCTCGCCAACCGCGAGGAATATCAGGAAGCCGACGAGTGGGTCGGGAGTGTCATCAACCAGCTCGAGCAGAGCCGTGCCTATTCGATGCGCGAGTTCCTGCACCTGATGGGCCGCGAGCTCGCCGAGATCGCGCACGAGGACGGCATTATGACGGCGGCGTTCAAATCGCGCATCCCGATCTTTTGCCCGGACCTTTTGAGCACCGAATTGTCAGTTGGTATCGCCCGGGCAAGGTTCGAAAAGAAACATAATTTCACCTTCGACACGACCCAGGACACGATGGAGATGATGCAGATCGCGCACAAAACGCGTAACTCCGGCATCATCACGCTCGGCAGCACATGCAGCCAGAATATGGTCAATATGGCCGAGATCTCGTCGTACATCACAAAGACGACGCCTCGCGGGCATAAATACGCTATCTCGATCACGACCGACTCGGTCCCGCTCGAGATCCGTACGCCTTCGTTCGGCGGCAATCACACAGGCGTTTTCGGCAAGCTCCATCGCGGGGCGACGACCGCATATGTGCCGGCCGATCCGTCGATAGCACTGCCGATGATCATCACGGCACTGTCGCAAACCGCCGCAAAGTTCATGAAGGGCCGTAAACGCCCGAACTTCAGCTTCGCCGGAAAGGACCTGACGGTCGAAGTCCCCTAGGGATCAGGAAAATTTCTAATTCCAGATTTCAGATTCCAGATTTCTTCGATTTGGAATTTGGAATCTGGAATTTGAAATTTTAAACTGAATTTATGTCAGAAAGCTCAAGTCTTCCCTTTAATTTCGGCGGCATCGACGAACCTGAGTTCAGCGACCTCGATAAGTCGCGCATCGTCGTCTGGCCGGTATCGTATGAAGGCACTGTATCGTACGGCACAGGAACCGGTGCGGGTGCGATGGCGATCGTCGAAGCGTCGCGCAACATGGAGTTGTATGAAGAGGAAACGGACGCGGAGGTCTACAAACTCGGCATCCACACGCTCGAAGAGTTCAAACCACGCGAGACGCCCGAGTCGATGATGAGCGACCTTTACGATTACACAAAGGGCCTGCTCAGATCCGACAAATTTGTATGTATGCTCGGCGGCGAGCACTCCGTGTCGGCTCCGGTTATCAAGGCACACGCCGAAAAGTATCACGACATGAGCGTCCTGCAGATCGACGCACACGCCGATCTCCGCGACACGTACGACGGCACGCCGCACTCCCACGCATCGATCATGGCACGCGTTGTCAAAGACATGCGGATACCGGCCGTACAGGTCGGCATCAGGTCGATCTCCGCGGACGAAGCCCGCCTCATCGGTACCGGCATACCGACCAAGATATTCTGGGCAAAGGACATCGCTGGGAAAACCGACTGGATCGACTCCGCCATCGATTCCCTGACCGAGAATGTTTATCTCACAATAGACATCGACGGCCTCGACCCGAGCATCGTCCCGACGACCGGCACGCCTGAACCCGGCGGCCTCGGCTGGTACGAAACGCTGACACTTATCCGGAAACTCGCCGAGCGAAAACGGATCGTCGGCATGGACCTCGTGGAATACTCGTATTTCGAGAACTATGCCTCGCCCGCCTTCCTCTGCGCCAAGCTCGTCTACAAATCGCTCGCCTATATCTTCCGCAGCGACACGCCAAAAGTCATCGGCGGCGCCTGATCTCACCCCGATTTTTGCAAAATTGTACGAACTTGGCTCGCTTAGCTCTCGTATTAGACTTGTTGCTTTGGTATAAATTTAATCTACGACAGATCTTTCCGACGTTTAAGGGAGAATTTTCGATGTTGATAAAGAAGTATTTTGCGCTGGTTTTGATCGGCTCGGTCGCTTTTTTCGCTGGTTGCAAGACCGGCTTGCTCGGGCCGTCTGAAGTTTCGGAGCCGGCACAACCGGCCGCTCCGCCGGCACCGGTCGTGGTTGACGGCGTTCGCACGTCGTACGCGGATGTGGTCGAGAGAACCTCCGCCGCCGTTGTGCGGATCGAAGCCGACAAAAAAAGCCGGGCCCCGCAAGGCGGCGACGAAGGAACTGACGATCTGTTCCGCCAGTTCAATATCCCGCGGCAGGCGCCCAGCGGCCCGCGGCTCGAACGCGGCCTCGGTTCCGGCGTCATCGTCAGTGCCGACGGCACGATCCTCACAAACAACCACGTTGTCGAAGGGGCGGACAAGATAACCGTCCAACTCAGCGACGACAAGACTTTCGAAGCAAAAGTCGTCGGATCCGACAAACCCAGCGACCTCGCGGTCCTCAAGATCGAGGCGCAGAATCTCGCATTTTTGACGCTCGGCAACTCCGACAATGTTCGCGTTGGCGACATAGTGCTGGCGATCGGCAACCCGCTCGGCATCGGCCAGTCGGTGACCGCGGGAATCATCTCGGCCAAGGGCCGCCGTACAGGACTTAGCGACGGTTCGAGCTACGAAGATTTCCTCCAGACCGACGCTCCGATCAACCGCGGAAACTCCGGCGGAGCGCTCGTTAACCTGAATGCCGAACTGATCGGCATTAACTCGCAGATACTTTCCGGCGGCCCGAGCGGCGGCAACATCGGCATCGGGTTTTCGATCCCGTCCAACATGGCCAAATCCGTCATGGAGCAGCTGCTCAGAGACGGCAAGGTGCACCGCGGCATGCTCGGCATCAACATTCAGAACCTGACCGAGGACACCGCCAAAGCCCTCGAGTTGAATGACACCGCCGGCGTGCTAGTCAGCAACGTCAAAAAAGGCAGCTCCGCCGATCGGGCAGGCGTGCAGCGCGGCGACATCATCACGGCGATCAACGGCGAAAAGACCGAGGACAGCAATGTGCTCAGGAACAAAGTCGCCGGAACGCCGCCGGGCAGCGAGATCAGGCTCACCATTATGCGCGGCGGAAAGCAGGAAGAACTGTCCGCGACGCTCGACGAGTTCAACAATGACACCGCCGAAAACAAGGACGCTCGTCCCGACGCGGAAGGCGAGACCGACAAGCGCGGCCAGAACGGCAAGCTTGGCCTGACGCTGCAGCCGGTGACGCCGCAGATCGCAAAGCAGCTCGGTATCGAGGCCGGAACCGAAGGCCTCGTGGTGACCGATGTCGACCCTAACGGGGCCACCGCGGAAGCCGGCGTCGCAAAAGGTGACGTTCTTCTCGAGGTGAACCGTCAGGCCGTTACGTCCGTCGACGCCGTTCAGTCAGCACTCGAAAAGAGCGGCGATCGACCGGTGCTTCTTCTCATATCGCGACGCGGAACGACCATCTTCGTCACCGTTCGCCCGCAGTAGCGTTTCGATAACAAAATAGAAAGCCTCGTTGACCGTAAAGATCAACGAGGCTTTCTATTTTGGTCGGGACGACAAGATTTGAACTTGCGACCTCTCGCACCCCAAGCGA
>JBDTUT010000054.1:0-4092 GCA_040007515.1 Acidobacteriota bacterium
TCGAATTCGCCGACGCGGGTCGAATAGTTCCAGCAGCGTTCGCACTTTTCGCCGGCGGCCTTTTCGATGCGGACGTTCAGCTTGTCCGCCTCTTGCACCTCGACCCGCGATACGATGAAGAGGTAACGCAGATCGTCGAAGTAGTTCATCAAAAACAGCGTAGTGTCGTGGTCCGCCTCGAGGACAACTTTTGCCTCGAGCGACGAGCCGATCGTCTTCGCCGTCCGCGCCTCTTCGAGCGATCTCAACACCTCGTCGCGGATCGAGAACAGGCGTTCCCACGCGGCGTCGAGTTCTGTATTGTTGACGCCCGACGCTTTCGGAAATTCCGCGATGTGCACCGACGCAAGCGTTTGCCCCGGCAGATTTTCCCACGCTTCATCCGAAGTGAATGCGAGGATCGGGCTCATCAGACGGCAAAGCGTATCGGCGATCTGGTAAAGTGCGGTCTGGGCCGAGCGGCGTTCGAACGATCGCGGTGCGCGGATGTAAAGCCGGTCCTTGATGATGTCGAAATATCGTGCCGACAGCGTGACCGTGCAGAAGTTGTAGATCGCGTTGTACGCGGCCTGAAAGTCGAACGACTCGTAACCTGCGATCACCTTTGCGGTGACGGCGTCGAGGTTCGAAATCGCCCAGCGGTCGATCTCCAGCATTTCACCTGTCGCGACCGAATCGGTTTTTGGATCGAATCCGTCGAGGTTGCCGAGCGCGTAACGCAGCGTATTTCGAAATTTTCGGTACGCATCGACCACACGCGAAAGAATCTCGTCGGAGCAGCGGACGTCTTCGGTGTAATCGACCGCCGCGGCCCACAGACGCAGTATCTCGGCGCCCGATTTGTCGATGATCTCCTGCGGGGCGGTCACGTTACCGATCGATTTACTCTGCTTGCGGCCCTCGCCGTCGACGACCCAGCCGTGGGTTATGACCTGTTTGTAAGGTGCCGTGTCGTGTGCCGCGAGCCCACACATTAAGCTCGAGTTGAACCAGCCTCGGTATTGGTCACCGCCTTCGAGATAAACGTCCGCCGGGAACCGCAGCGTGTCGCCGCGGGTTTCCAAAACAGCGACGCAGCTCGAACCGGAGTCGAACCAGACGTCGAGGATGTCGGTCTCTTTTCTAAAATCGGTGCTGTCGCATTTGCCGCATTTAAAGCCTTCCGGCAGCAGTTCGCTTTCCGGCCGCGCGTACCAGGCGTCGGACGTCTCTTTGGCAAAGATGTCGGCGACGTGGTCGATTATCTTCGGATCGGCGACCGCCTCGTCGCACGCCTGGCAGTAGAAGACCGGGATCGGCACGCCCCAGAAACGCTGCCGGGAGACGCACCAGTCGGGCCGGCCTTTGAACATGTTGTGCATTCGATCGCGGCCCCAAGACGGATGCCACTTTACATTATTAGCGATCTGTCCGATCGCCTTGTTTCGCAATGATCGCGTATCGGGCCAGGAATCAGCGTCCATCGAGATGAACCATTGCGGCGTGGCGCGGAAAACGACGGGGTTTTTGCATCGCCAGCAGTGCGGGTAGCGGTGGGCGTACTTTTCCGTATATAGAAGAGCGCCGGACTCGCGCAAGAATTCGACGATCTTCGGGTTCGCGTCGAAGATCTGTTCGCCCGCCCAGTGTTCGACCTCGGACGTAAAGCGGCCCGCGTTGTCGACCGGGCAATAGATCTCGAGGCCGTATTCCTTGCCTATCCTAAAGTCGTCCGCGCCGTGGCCGGGAGCGGTGTGGACGCAGCCGGTGCCGGACTTGCCGGCGGCTTTATTTTCAAAACGGACATCAAGCTCTGTTTCAGCATCCGCCTCGCCGAGCGTGACGTGGTCGCCGTTCATTATCAGTGAAGTGCGGTCGAGCCAGGCGTGTTTCGCCTCGAGCCGGTCGAGTTTTGAGCCTTTAAATCTAGCAAGTTCTTCGAATTCGCCGAGACCGCACAATTCCGTAAACGACTTCGCCAACTCGGTCGCGACGATGTAAATCTCACCCGTACGAGTGACGCCTTTAGGCGTTTTCACATTATCAGCCGAGCCCGACGGTGAGCCCTCGCCATCGCTTTCACGGCTAAAGCCGTTACTCTTACTTTGGATCGCTGAGTAATCAAAATCGGGATTGACCGCGATGCCGAGGTTCGCCGGCAAGGTCCACGGCGTGGTCGTCCAGATGACGACGAAGACATCCTTGCCCGCCAGCGCCGGATCGATCATTTCGGGTGCGGACTTGAGCGGAAATTTTACATAAACGCTCGGCGAAGTGTGTTCCTTGTACTCGACCTCGGCCTCGGCGAGCGCGGTCTGATCGTGGATGCACCAGTAGACGGGACGCAGGCCTTTGTAGACGTAGCCGCGTTCGAGGAACTTCCCGAACAGGCGCGCCGTCGACGACTCGTACTCGGGCGACATCGTCAGGTACGGCGTCTGCCATTCGCCCAGGATTCCGAGCCGCTGAAAGTCGCGGGTCTGGTTGTTCATCGCCGTCGAGGCGTGTTCACGGCAAATCCGGCGGAACGTCGCGACCGGCAGATCGTTCTTGTTCTTGCCTTTTTCGGCGAGCTTTTTCTCAACGATCGTCTCGATCGGCAGCCCGTGACAGTCGTAACCGGGAACGTACGGCGCGTCGTAACCCATCATCGAACGCGTTTTGACGACGAAGTCTTTTAGAATTTTATTAAGGGCCGTGCCGATGTGGATGTCCGCGTTCGCGTAAGGCGGGCCGTCGTGAAGGATGAACTTTTCGCGGCCTTTGCGAGCCTCGGTGATCTGCTCGTAAAGCTTCATCTCGTTCCACTTTTTCAAACGAGCCGGTTCAGCCTGCCCGAGATTCGCCTTTTGCGAGAAATCGGTCCTTGGTAAATTAACTGTTTTCTTTAGGTCCAAAGGTTCGGTCATAAGTCGGTGGTCAGTGGTCGGTTGTCGGTGGTCAGTTACGGAAAAAGCCGACAGATCGCACTAAAAACTAGAATTTTAACATTCACGGGCGAAATTCCGCATTCCGCATTCATAATTCCGCAATCAAAAAAGCCCCAAGCCTTGTTTTCGGCCTGGGACTTCGTTTAAGCAAAATTTCGCCTTTCGCCTAGCTCATAGAGCAAGAGTCCCGATGTTAATAATGCTAATTGCTCGCGAATGTGTGTGTTTCATAAACTTCGATATAAATATATCAGAAGCGTCAAGCAATCTCTAGACTAGTGTTATGTATGATATTCAATGACACTTGCTCGCACCAAAACTCCATGAACGGCCCCTCATAGAATTCCAAATAAAAATAGCCGCGGCCACAATTCTCCGTTATGAGTTGGCCCTCCGCCTCAAAACGGCCGCGATGAAAATTGTCTAGCGTCAGCGTTCCGCATAGGCCCGCTACTTCGATGTCTAAGCGAGTCAACTCAGTGTTCTCACAATCCAAGGAAAACATAGTGGGCTTTTCGGATCGTTCTTTGAAAATTAGTTTCAAAATGCGGCTTTCAAGTCGTAGGGCTATGCAATCGAAGTCGTTATGAAGGTCATGATAGCTTCCTCCGAAATCCCACTCGGAAAGATTCTTGAACAGTTCTATATTCGTGAAATTCATAATGCTTTCTCAAACGAATTTGATGCTGCTAATGATCGGCGGAGCGGCGAGATACGTCGGAGCTATTCCTCTTCAACTGTACACAAAAACGGGAATTCGCGTGCCTTCGCCAGGTTCATGGCTTTTTGGGCTTTCATGTTGGCTATTTCGTAGGGGTAGATGCCGGCGATGCCGATGCCTTCGGTGTGGACTTTGAGCATGATGGTGAACGCCTCGGCGTCCGTGCGGTTGAAGACGTATTCGAGGACGAAGACGACGAAATCCATCGTCGTGAAATCGTCGTTGTGCAGCACGACCTTGAACAGCTTCGGTTTTTCGAGCTTGGGCTTGGTCGCGGTGGTTACTTCGCTTTCGTGGTCGAATTCGGGAAACTCGGGCATCAGTGAAATTTAACCACATTTACCGGCCCGAACGCATCACCGGTTTCCGAATGCGATCTTAGCGCGAATTTATCGTAGACGAGCGGCGATTTTTTGTGTTAGATTTCCCGTGCGCTGTTTACTAAGTATTCATTTCAATTCA
>JBDTUT010000055.1:0-3994 GCA_040007515.1 Acidobacteriota bacterium
ACGGCGGCTGGGAAGTAGTCGCTCCGAGTCCGATCGCTTTCTTACCTGATTACCCTATGCCGCGTGAGATGACGGTCGACGACATTCAGAAAGTGATCAGTGATTTTGAACAAGCGGCTCGCAGGTCGGTCGACGCGGGGTTCGAAGTGATCGAGGTGCACGCCGCCCACGGCTACTTGCTGCACGAATTTCTTTCGCCGCTTTCGAACAAGCGGACGGATGAATATGGCGGCAGCCTTGAAAACCGCATGAGATTTCCGCTCGCAGCGGCAGAAATCGTACGCAACGCCGTGCCGGCGAATCTGCCGGTTTTCGTTCGCATTTCCGCGACCGACTGGGCTGACGGCGGCTGGGACCTCGAGCAGTCCATCGATTTCGCGAAACGTCTGAGGGATCTCGGTATCGATCTTATCGATTGCTCAAGCGGCGGATTGGTTGCGGATGCTCGTATCGAGGTCGGGCCGGGCTATCAGGTGCCATTCGCCGAGGCGATCAGGCGGGAAGCGGGAATTGCAACCGTGGCGGTCGGTATGATAACCGAACCGGAACAAGCTGAGGAAATATTGCGCCTAGGACAGGCGGATGCTGTCATGGCCGCGAGAGAATTCTTGCGCGATCCATATTTGGCTTTCACGGCGGCTCGGGACCTGGGCGGCGAAGTAGGCGTGCCGCGACAATACGGACGCGCGATCGATTTGGGGTAGTGTATATGGCTGAGTTGGGACAAATACCATTTTCCGTTTTGGATCTTTCGCCGATCGGAACCGGATCCACGGCGGCGGACGCATTGCGGAATTCGCTTGACCTCGCTCGTGCGGCCGAACGGCTCGGATACAATCGATTTTGGGTTGCCGAGCATCACTCGATGCCGGGCATCGCGAGCGCGGCGACATCGATCGTCATCGGGCATATTGCCGGCGGTACTTCGAAAATAAGGGTCGGTTCAGGCGGCATTATGCTGCCGAACCACGCTCCGTTCGTCATCGCCGAACAGTTCGGTACATTGGAAGCGCTGTACGGCGAGCGGATCGACCTCGGGCTCGGCCGAGCTCCTGGAAGCGGCCGTGCAACCGCTCACGCACTTCGGCGAAGACTGGACAGCGGCGACGACTTTCCCGAATTGCTTGCGGAATTGCGGTTCTTTTTGAAATCTCCCGCGCCGGACCAAAAGGTCGTCGCAGTTCCCGGTGCGGGTTCGCACATCCCTATCTGGCTTTTGGGGTCGAGCGGGTTCAGCGCGCAATTGGCTGGGCAGTTGGGACTTCCGTTCAGCTTTGCGGCACATTTTTCGCCGGAAAATACGCTGCCGGCATTGGAACTTTACCGGAGGAACTTCAAACCGTTGGGTGTGATAGACAAACCTTACGCAATGGTTGCGTTGAACGTATTTGCCGCCGACACGACCGAGGAAGCCGAGCGGATCGCGACGTCGCAGCACCAGTCATTTCTAAGTATAGTCAGGGGCGTGCCGGGCCAGATTCCGCCGCCTGTTTATAATATGGACGCGATATGGACGCCCGAAGAGAAGGCGATGGTCCAGTCACGCTTGGGCGGGTCTGTGATCGGCGACGCCGAGAAAGTGAGAGCCGGCTTGGAATCAATAATCGAACAAACGGCGGCCGACGAACTGATCATCAACGCCATGACCTATGACCATATCGCGCGGCTGCGTTCATACGAGATCGTGGCTGAAGTGATGAAGCAAAACGCTAGCGCTTCGGCGGGTAGTTAATTTAGCTTAACGTGTGAATCAGTCAACAAATGGGGTGAGTGAATGAAAAAACGAAAGTTGGGAAAAGATCTGGAAGTATCGGCGGTCGGACTCGGCTGCATGGGAATGTCGGACTTTTATTCGGGACGCGACGATACTGAATCGATCGCGACGATCCACCGGGCACTCGAATTGGGTGTAAATTTTCTCGACACCGCCGACATGTACGGGCCGCTCATAAACGAAGAACTAATCGGAAAGGCGATCGCGGGCAAGCGTAACGAGTTTGTCGTCGCGACAAAATTCGGGATCGTTCGCGACGCGAACGATCCGTCGATCCGCGGGATAAACGGTAAGCCCGATTATGTCCGAAAGGCCGTCGAAGCAAGCCTGAAAAGGTTAGGGATAGAAATGATCGATCTCTATTATCAGCATCGAGTCGATCCTGAAACGCCGATCGAGGATACGGTCGGGGAGATGTCGCGACTAGTCGAGGAAGGGAAGATTAAGCATATAGGCCTGTCGGAGGCGTCCGCCGAGACTTTGAGAAAGGCTTCCGCGGTTCACCCGATCACGGCGTTGCAGTCGGAGTATTCGCTTTGGACACGCGACGTGGAAACGAACGGTGTGCTCGACGCATGTCGCGAGCTTAACATCGGTTTCGTAGCGTATTCGCCGCTCGGCCGCGGTTTTCTCTCGGGTGAGATCAGGAAATTTGAAGACCTTGCCGAGGACGATTACCGCCGCAACAGTCCGCGTTTTCAGGGCGAGAATTTCGACAAGAATATCGAACTCGTAAAAAAGGTCGAAGAGATCGCCAAACATAAAGGTGTTACGACCTCTCAGCTCGCCCTCGCGTGGGTGATGTCGCGCGGCGAGGACATCGTCCCGATACCCGGAACAAAGCGCCGTAAATACCTCGAACAGAATGCTGCCGCGGTCGACGTCAACCTGACAGACGCTGAGATGCAGCAGATCGAAGAGGTGTTTCCGCGCAACGCGGCCGCGGGGACGAGATATCCGGAAGCAGCGATGTCGGGCGTTAATAGGTAATTTAGAAACTCAAGAAACTCAAGAAAGGGAGATACATATGCCACTTAGAAAAGCAGAAGCAGAATGGAAGGGAAACCTTACGGAAGGCAGCGGGAATCTGAAGCTCGGAAGCGGCGCGTTCGAAGGAAGCTATTCTTTTGCGTCGCGTTTTGGGGAAGGAGAAAAGGCGACCAACCCCGAAGAGTTGATCGCGGCCGCGCACGCCGGATGCTTCACAATGGCCGTCGACGCGGCGTTGACCAAAGCCGGTCATAACCCAACGAGGCTGCATACGACCGCAAGCGTTCGTTTGGATAAAGTCGACGCGGGATTTGAGATCACCAACATACTTCTTGAACTCGACGGTGAAGTACCCGGGCTTTCGCGGGAAGAGTTCGAACGCTTTGCTCAGGACGCCAAAACGAATTGTCCCGTGAGCAAAGCGCTCGCTGGCACCAAGATCGAATTGAAGATAAAATGAAGGAAGGTGAACATTTAATCGGAAAGGACATCGCCGAACGGCCGCCATCTCCGCCGGACGACGAATTGCTCGACGCTTATTCGGGCTCCGTCGTAGCCTCCGGGTATATTCAGGGCTTCTGATCGACGTCGCCGGGATCGACCGGCCGCATAAAATATTGACCGACCTCGAGCCGGAGCAGTCCTTCAAGACAGTAATACTGCGTGGCACGAAACAGGCGGAATACGAAATTAAACCATTGGAGAAATAATAAGATATGGCAAACTTTGCTAAAGAAGTAACAGATACAAATTTTGAAAACGACGTACTTGGGTCGGAACAACCGGTTTTGGTCGATTTTTGGGCAGAATGGTGTGGGCCGTGCAGGATGATCGCCCCGGCTGTCGAAGCGGTCGCTGAGGAATACACCGGAAAGGCCAGCTTTTATAAGATGAATGTTGACGAGAACGCGGGCGTGCCGCAGCGTTACGGCATTCGCGGCATACCGACGCTTATCTTGTTCAAGGGCGGCCAGGAACAGGAACGCATCGTCGGGGCTGTCTCGCGTGAAGCGATCGCGAAGGTCGTCGGCAAGTACGTCGAAAACGGCAACTCTTAGACGGAGCGAAAAATCTCCGTGTTGGCGATTCGTTTCCGCGGAGGATGTTGATCCTGTGTCGCGTAAGATACGGGCAATGTGATCCGCAGCCGAATACAATAAAAAAGAAGCCGCATTGCTGCGGCTTCTTTTTTTCATGTTCGCGATGGTTTCATCGCCGGGTCTAGTGGCT
>JBDTUT010000056.1:0-3022 GCA_040007515.1 Acidobacteriota bacterium
GAGCGAGGCCGGCAGCCGCACAGGTTTATTTTGATGAACTAAAGTCCGGTGGCGCGGAAAAGCCGTTAATTATGGAAAGTCTTCAGCGGTGGTACAACGCGGACAAGAATCATGCTATACAGTCCGAATTTGCGGGGCTGATCAGACAATGGGGAAGCACGATCATCGCTAAGGCCGTCGCGTAACCTAAAACGATTCTGCCGTCTTCGGACTTAAAGTTTGTAGCCGTTTTGGCTCGGCTTTTGGAGGCCGAAATGTTTCGCCTATGATAGACGGTTTTTGGAAGTATGAGAGCTTACGAACTTAGACAATTCGGCATTGACGAACTCGTTATGACCGACCGTCGGACACCGGAACCGCAACGAGGTGAAGTCCTCGTTCGATTAAAGGCGGCGTCGCTCAATTATCGCGACGTTATGGTCGTCACGGGAACTTATAACCCGCGAATGAAACTGCCCGCCGTGCCGTTTTCGGACGGTGCCGGGGAAGTCGCAGCGGTCGGCGAAGGCGTGACACGATGGCAGGTCGGCGACCGCGTCAGTCCGATATTTGCACAGGGCTGGCTTGACGGCGAAACGAGTTTGGAAAAGTCACGGACTGCGCTCGGAGCTGGCGCTCAATGGGACGGCGTTTTGCGGGAGTTGGGAACGTTTTCCGAACACTCGCTCGTTCGAATTCCGGATCATCTGTCTTTCGAAGAGGCATCAACGCTTCCGTGTGCGGCCGTTACGGCTTGGAATTCACTAAACGTGTCGGGCAAATTAAAGGCCGGCGAAACGGTCTTGACGCTTGGCAGCGGTGGCGTTTCGGTCTTCGCACTACAGCTCGCAAAGCTCGCCGGAGCGCGTGTTATAGCGACGACGAGCAGCGATTCAAAGGCGGCAAAGCTGAAGGAACTTGGCGCGGATGATGTCATTAACTATCGGTCTCGCGAAGATTGGGATGCAGCCGTTTTCGAACTAACGGAAAAGCGAGGTGTCGATCACGTTATCGAGGTCGGCGGCGCCGGAACGCTGCCGCGTTCTGTTAACGCTGTCCGGCTCGGCGGACATGTTGCGTTGATCGGAGCTCTGAGCGGTCCTGGAAAGATCGATCCGGTCTCGGTCTTTATGAGGTCGGTTCGCCTGCAAGGGATCTTTGTCGGCTCGCGGAAGATGTTTGAGGATCTCAACCTCGCACTTGCGGTCGGCAAGGTCCGTCCCGTGATCGACAGAGTCTTTGATTTTGAGCAGGCACCCGAAGCTCTGAATTATATGCAAAGCGGCTCGCATTTCGGGAAGATAGTGGTTCGAATTCAGTAACAAGGGAATATGGAAAAGCGGAAATTCGGACGGACGGATATGGAATTTTCGGTACTCGGTTTTGGCGGGGCCGAGATCGGTTACAACGACTCGCAAACGCAGGAGGACGTGAACCTGCTGCTGAACTCCGCGCTCGATGCGGGCCTTAATGTGATCGACACAGCCGCCGCGTACAAATCATCGGAAAGTATGATCGGCGAAGCGGTCGGCGGGCGACGCGGCGAATATTTTCTGTTAACGAAATGCGGAGCGTTGGACGGCTTTACGCGGTACGACTGGTCGAAAAAGGGAACACTCGAAACGATCGAAGCAAGTCTGCGAAACCTTAAAACAGATCACCTCGACATCGCACAGCTTCACAGCTGCGACTCTGAAACGCTTCGACGCGGAGATGCGATCGAGGGTCTTGAGCGGGCTCGCGAACGCGGTTACACGCGGTATATCGGATACTCCGGCGATAACGAAGACGCGCGGACGGCGATCGAGCTCGGCGTCTTCGACTCGCTGCAGACGTCCGTTTCGGTCGCCGATCAAACTCCGATCGACGGCAACATCAAAGAGGCCGCAGCCGCGGGCCTCGGTGTTATCGCTAAACGGCCGATCGCCAACGCAGTCTGGCGAAGTTCGGAAAAACCGCCGAGTTCATATCATCACGAATACTGGGATCGAATTCAAAAATTGAAATTTCGGTTCCTCGAACTTCCCCTTGAGGAATCGATCGCGACGGCTCTTCGATTCACGCTTTCGATTCCCGGCGTTGCTGCGGCGATCGTCGGTACGACCAAACCGAACCGCTGGGAGCAAAACGCAAGGTATGTTCGTCAGGGAAGTTTGGATCCTGGAGAATTTGCGGCGATCCGCGAATGCTGGAACGATGTCGCGAAAAGCGATTGGATCGGCCAGACGTAATTACCAGGAGGAGTTCAAAACGTTTTCTTTGTGGGAGGCTAAATTTATGGATGACAGCAAATTAAAGATCGGAATCATCGGCGCCGGACATATAGGCGGAAACGCTGCAAGGCTTTTTGTTAAAGCCGGCCATGAGGTCGTGATCAGCAATTCACGTGGGCCCGAAACGCTCGACGAATTGGTCGACGAACTGGGCGACAACGCTTCGGCGGGCACGGTCGAAACGGCCCGCGACTTCGGCGACATCGTCTTTATCTCGGTACCGCTATTCAGATACACAGAACTTCCGACTGAAGGATGGGACGAAAAGGTCGTAATCGATTCGGACAATTATTATCCTGATCGTGACGGTCAGATCGCGGCGTTAGACGCCGGGAAAACTACATCGAGCGAACTGCTCGCACAGCATTTACCGGGAGCACGGATCGTAAAGGCCTTTAACACGATCTGGTTCGAGCACCTGCGATCGAAGGGCGATACGAGCCTGCCTCTCGAAGCTCGCCAAGTCATCTTTGTCGCCGGTGACGATTCGGAGGCGAAAGCCATTGTCGCTCAGCTGATCGAGGACATCGGATTTGCGGCCGGGGACGCGGGCTTTTTGAGTGAGGGCGGGCTGATGATGCAGCCGAACGGACCATTGTACAACAAGGAATTTAGTGGTGCGGAAGCACAAAAGGCGATCGCCGCCGGAGCGTAAAATAGATGAGCACATCGATCAAACGATCAGAATCCAATACTAAGCTTTTCGACGCGTACAAGATCCGCGAGGTCACATTCCGCAATCGGTTGTGGGTTTCGCCTATGTGCATGTA
>JBDTUT010000057.1:0-2629 GCA_040007515.1 Acidobacteriota bacterium
CGCTTCCATGCTTGCGGACCCGGCCGGTCGATCTCGAAAACGCGAATTCGTGACGAGATCTCCGGTCGGCGCTGAGCGAAAGTGTCCAGTCCAGCCCCGAGAATCACATACTGGTCGACACCACGCTCGACCTGTTTCGCAACCAGGTCTTCTATAAACCGTGCACGTGCAACGATCGAGGCTCGGAACAATTTTGTCCCTTCCGGGTGCATATCCGGACGGCTCCGCCATCCTTTCTCCGGAGCGGCCAAATGCGCGCCGATCTTGTCGTCTAGCACGTGTGGCGGAGCATCGACCTCGATATGCAAGGCTCTCCACAATGCAACTCTTACGGCCGAGGAATCAGGACCTATAGTTTGACTATCTTGCATGTCTACCGGTGACTTTTTCTCCTGCATTTACCCAAACAATTGGGGGTACTTCGCCAAGGCATCCGTCTCCGACAGATTGAACAAAGCAGGTGGTCCGCCGCCGTGCCATTCACCATGCGGGTATGTCAGCTCCCAATAACGACCGTCATCCGGGTCGAGGAACAGCGTTTCCCAAGCTCCGCTCTCAGGACTGTAGCCGAGTTTCTTGAGATAACTGCTAATCAAAGCATCGATCCTAACGCATGCGTTATCACCAACCACTTGCCCATCCGACAAAATCCAATTCCCGACGATTTTTTTCAGTAGCTTTTATCATCGACCTTCAAGCTTTAAGGCTCCGATCGGGAAGCGACGAATCCCGCCTTGTTCACCCGCACTGGTCAACATTGCCGAAGTTCTCCGGCTGGCGGCTCCAACCTATCTGACCCTTTCGGTTCTTCACTTTCACCCACCAGATCGAGCTGCGTTCGCGGATCGTTTTGTAGATCGCTTCGTCGTACGGGTCGCCTTCGAAGATGCGGCCTTTGTACCAGATCTTGCTGAAGCCCTCGCCGAGATTGGTCAGCAGAAACAATTCGTCGCCGCGCTTCAGCGACGTGTTCTGCAGCTTTGTGTTCTTCAAAACGCGAACGATGCCCGGCTGAGTCGTGATAACAACGCCGGTCATGCCCAGCACTTTTTCTCCCCGCTTGAGCCGAAAACTGGTCGGGGCACCATCTTTCATCACCGATCGGACTGCGGTCGGTTTATCGACGCTCCACTGCCGGTAGGTGCAGCACTCGAACGGGCAAGCACCTTTGTCGATGAACGGAAGCGGCGGCCCGTTTCGTTTCTGCGCCATAGCAGAATAGCCGGATAAACCAAGCACGAAGAGAAAAGCGATTGCAACGTTTCGATTGTTAAGCAGCTTCATGTTCTTTCTGTCGCGTAGCGACGCTGTGAATTTAGCCGTGGGTTTCAACCCACGGGCGTCTGCGGTCCGGCATCGCGTCGCGTTAGCGACGCGTGATACGGCCTCGCGTTTTTTCAATTGTCGCTACGCGACAAAATTCGTGTTGACGAACGACCGTGGGTTGAAACCCACGGCTAAATTCGAATGTCGCTACGCGACGTAAATCCAGGGCGAAATTCGGCGATGCTGCAATGGGCAGACTAACAGTCTGCCTTACGCTTTGGTCGCCCGCACTTCCAAATACTCGGCTAAGACCTCGGTCGTGCCGTCGGTCGCTCTGTTGTTTTTCGTCCAGAGATCTTCGAGGTCTTTTCTCAATGCCGCCTGGCCGGCTTCGTCCAGGCTGCCGAAGGCTTTGTTCGTCGGGCCGAAGTACGTTTTGAAATGCTCGACGACCTCTGTCGGCCCGAACGGGAAATTGAAAACTATTTTGATCGGCGTCGTCTCGATGTCAGCGATACCGTCGGCAAATCTCGCTCTGACTACGTCGTCCTTTCCCCACAGAACCGGCGGCGGCATTTCGGGCGGCGGCGGGACGTGCGTTGAGCCGACCTTGAACATCTGTCCGACGAATGCGTCTGGCGTCCAATTGGCCATCGTGATCAGGCCGCCGGGCTTGGTGACGCGGACAAGTTCGGCGGCGGTGACATCGGGTCGCGGCGCGAACATCGCGCCGAACATCGTCATCACGACATCAAATGTGTTGTCCTCATACGGCAGAGCCTCGGCGTCGCCGACCTCAAACTTCGCTGTCACTCCTTCCGCCACAGCACGTTCATTCGCCTGTTCTATCAGATTCGGAGCAATGTCGATACCCATCACGTCCGCGCCCGTTTTTGCCGCCGGTATCGCAAGATTGCCTGTGCCGGTCGCGACGTCGAGAACCTTCATTCCGGGTTTCAGGTCGAGGCGATCGATAAATTCTTCCGCACCTTTTTCGATCGACCTCGCGATCTGGCCAAAGTCACCGGCGATCCATGTGGCTCGCAGCTTATTTTTCAGAGTCTCCATTTCTGGACTCAGTTGAGTGCTTTGCATAACTGTTACCTCCGGGTTTTGCGGACAAGACGTCCGCGGTCCATTTAATCGGTCACATTACACAGCCCGATGATCGGTTGGTGAAGCATCGTGATCTCGGCGTTGCGGCCCATGTAGCTGCGGCCCATCGCGATGGCTTCGGTCAGGTTGTCGGCTCGTTCCCAGCCGAGCATTTCCGGAACGTGGGCATTCTCGGCACCGGCGACGATCACTTTGCCGACGTGCTGACGGCCGTTCTCGCCCCAGTACCACATAAAGAACGGATGAG